>NZ_JALLJA010000001.1:0-1501433 GCF_023242385.1 Pseudomonas sp. MWU12-2345
CGCTATTTCGCAGAACGGGTTCATCGACATCTTGACGTTGGCGAGGTCGACGCCGGAATTGTCCGCCTTGACGCGGACCTTGACGTTGTAATCGACCACGCGTTTCACGGCTACCAGGATCTTCATTGGTCAGTGTTCTCTCGAAAATCTTTGATGGTTTCAGTCGGGCTGCGGATGATCAGGTCGCGACTAAATCGCCCCGGCGGCGCGCATTTGTTCAATGTGCTCCGTTCCCAGCCCCAGTTCCCTGAGCACCTGTTCGGTGTGTTGGCCCAGGCCCGGTACGGCGTCCATGCGGGATTCGAACGCGCTGTTGCTGCCGGGCGGGATCAGACTTGGAATGGGGCCCGCAGAGGTTTCAACCGTTCGCCAGCGTCCTCGGGCCTCAAGTTGTGGATGGCTCCAGACACCTTGCATGTTGTTCACTCGTGCATTGGCGATTTGAGCGCGGTCCAGGCGATCGATCACGGCGTCGAAGTTGAGCGTGGAGAACGACTCAATGATCAGTTCCCGTAGTGCGTTACGGTTTTCGACACGCTTGAAGTTGGCAGAGAAGCGCTCGTCTTTGGCCAGTTCGGGTTGAAGTAATACCTTCTCGCAAAACAGCTGCCATTCACGCTCGTTTTGCAGCCCCAGCATCACGGTGGTGCCGTCACCGACTGGGAAGGGGCCATAGGGGTAGATGGTGGCGTGCGCAGCACCAGCGCGCGGTGGTGGCGGTGCGCCGTTGTAGGCGTAGTACATCGGGTAGTTCATCCACTCGACCAGGCTTTCCAGCATGGACACGTCGAGGTGGCTGCCTTCGCCGGTGCGTTCACGCAACAGCAGCGCGGACAGGATGCCGGTGTAGGCGTACATGCCGGCCGCGATGTCGGCGATCGAGCATCCGGCCTTGGCCATTGCTTCATCGCCTGGGCCACCGGTGACCGAAAGAAATCCACCTTCGCTCTGGATCAACAGGTCATAGGCTTTTTTCTTTTCATAGGGACCACCGACGCCATAGCCTGAAATATCACACACAATCAGACGTGGAAAACGCTGATGCAAGGCCTCAAAGGACAACCCCATTCTTGCAGCCGCACCGGGTGCCAGGTTTTGCACCAGGACGTCGGCGCCGACCAGTAAGCGGTCCAACACTTCGCTGGCGGAATCCTGCTTCAGGTCCAGGGTCAGGCTCTCTTTCGAGCGATTGGTCCAGACGAAGTGCGAGGCCAGGCCGTTGACGCGTTGGTCGTAGCCTCTGGCGAAATCGCCGCTGCCTGGACGTTCGACCTTGATCACGCGCGCGCCGAGATCGGCCAGTTGTCGGGTGCAGAAGGGGGCGGCAATAGCATGCTCAAGGCTGACGACGGTGATGCCATCGAGCGGACGCGGACCTTTGGGTTGGCTCATGAGTGTTATCTCTCTGGTCATGGCTCCCCAGCGGCGCCTGCCTGGGCTGACGCGCCGGGTTGTTGCGCCGATCACTTAGAAGGAGCGCGGCAGTTCGAGCAGGTGCTCGGCCACGTAGGACAGGATCAGGTTG
Source organism: Pseudomonas sp. MWU12-2345 (assembly GCF_023242385.1). NCBI lineage: Bacteria > Pseudomonadati > Pseudomonadota > Gammaproteobacteria > Pseudomonadales > Pseudomonadaceae > Pseudomonas > Pseudomonas sp. MWU12-2345. The sequence goes on from NZ_JALLJA010000001.1 coordinate 1,526, forward strand.
GTGGAGATCGGCGCCACCTGGTACAGGCGAGTCTCGCGGAACTTGCGCTCGACGTCGTATTCGCAGGCGAAACCAAAACCGCCGTGGGTCTGCAGGCAGGCATTGGCCGCCTCCCAGGACGCCTTGGCCGCCAGGTACTTGGCCATGTTGGCGCTGGCCCCGGCGTTCTGGCCGCTGTCGTATTCCTCGCAGGCGCGCCAGCGCATCAGGTCGGCGGCCTCGATCTCGATATGGGCTTCGGCAATCGGGAACTGCACGCCCTGGTTCTGCCCGATGGGCCGGCCGAACACCACCCGGTCGCGGGCATAGGCGCTGGCTTTTTCGATAAACCAGCGACCGTCGCCGATGCACTCGGCGGCGATCAGCGTGCGTTCGGCATTCAGGCCGTCGAGGATGTAGCGAAAGCCCTTGCCCTCTTCGCCGATCAGGCTGTCGGCGGGGATTTCCAAGTTGTCGAAGAACAGCTCGTTGGTCTCGTGGTTGACCATATTGGCGATGGGCTGCACCGTCAGGCCGTTGCCGATGGCCTCGCGCAGGTCGACCAGGAAAATCGACATGCCTTCGGATTTCTTCTGCACCTCGGCCAGGGGCGTGGTCCGGGCCAGCAGGATCATCAAATCGGAATGCTGGACCCGCGAGATCCAGACCTTCTGCCCATTGATCACGTACTTGTCGCCGCGCTTGACCGCGGTGGTCTTGATCTTGGTGGTGTCGGTGCCGGTGGTGGGCTCGGTGACGCCCATCGATTGCAGGCGCAACTCGCCACTGGCCAGCTTGGGCAGGTAGAAGCTTTTCTGCGCCTCGCTGCCGTGGCGCAACAAGGTGAACATGTTGTACATCTGGCCGTGCACCGTGCCGGAGTTGCCGCCGCAGCGGTTCACTTCTTCAAGGATCACCGAGGCTTCGGCCAAGCCCAGGCCGGAGCCGCCGTACTCTTCGGGAATCATTGCCGACAGCCAGCCGGCGTCGGTCAGGGCTTTGACGAAAGCTTCGGGGAAACCCTTCTCTTCATCGATCTTGCGCCAGTAGGCGGCATCGAATTCAGCGCACAGGGCACGAACACCCTCGCGAATGGCATTGAGTTCTTCAGAGTTGCGGTCAGTCATTATTATTCTCCTCAACGCGTCACGCACGGCATTGGCCCTGCGTGAGCGGGTTCGGGCATAGAGCAATCAGATCGGGTTGAAACCCAGTGCAGCGCGAAAACGATTCTTGACGTAGTGACCATCACGCGGCGGCAGCACCCGTGGCGGGTTTTCCGCCTTGATCTTGATCGTCGCGAGCTTGACGCCATCACGCGTTGCGAAGCGCTCACGCAGGTTGTGTACGCCCTCCATATCGTGGATTTCATCGGTCCAACTGAAGCCGCAGGTCTTTGCGACTTGATCGATCTTGATACCGAAGCCGGCATGGCTGACCTGCATGCCGGTTTCACCGAAATGGCCGTTGTCGAGCACGGCGATGGTCAGGTTGGCGGGCTTTTGCAGCGCAACGGTGGCCAGGGCGCCAAAGCCCATCAGCAGTTCACCATCACCGGTGACCACGATCACCGACTTGTCCGGCTGGGCGTTGGCCAAGCCCAGGCCGACGGTGATTGCGCTGCCCATGGCGGCCCAGAGGTAGTAATTCAGGTCATGGTCACCGGCCGCCATGACGTCGTAGGACGCCGACCCCAGGCCGGTCACGACCAGCACGTCTTTGCGGTCGGCCAGCAGAGCCTTGACCACTTCGCGACGGCACAGGGTGTGGTTTGCGCTTACTTGACCCATTTCTTTTCTCCAATCAGACGCTGACCGAGCAGCAGGGCACAGGAAGAATCACCGTTGAATGCCATGGTCGCCGCGCCGTGCAGCAGCGGGGCGACGTCTTTCGGATCATCGGCACGCCAGGTCATGACCTTCATCAGGTTCAGGGAGGCCTCGGTGGCCTGACCCATGGGGTTTTGCCAAGCGTTGAATTCGGCCCAGTCGCCGCGCATGGTGACCACCATCAGCAGCGGGAAGCCGGCGCAGACCTGAAGCGCCAGGGTGTTGATACAGTTGCCGACACCGCTGGATTGCATCAGCAGCGCACCCCGTTCGCCGCCGAGCCAGGCACCGGCGAGGTAGCCGATCCCTTCTTCTTCGGTGGTCAGGACCACGGCTTTGATGTCCGGGTCGGCATACGACATACGGATAGCGGCCGAGTGACCGGCATCCGGTACGAAGACCACATGTTTGACGTCGTGGGCCTTGAGTACGCGGAATACGTCCTCCTGCCAATCCGGCCCTACGGTTTGTTCAGCTTCTGTTGACATGCCAGTCTCCCAAGCGGTGCTGCTTTTGTGTTTTCACACATTCTGGGAGGGATGGAAGGCAGCGACGACTACCGTTTTTGTCTTTGAGATATGCCCATTTTCTATAGCTCGGCTGTGGAGTCGCTGGGTATTGGGAAATTGCGATAGCCATGCGTTATTGGAAGGATAAAACCTGATTGCCGTGGTGAGGACCAGGTTCAAGGCTTTAGTGTACGGCGATACAATTTAGGCATATCAGCTAGAGCGTGATCCGCTCTTATTAGGAAGGCAGGACTAGGGTAGTTTTCGGCTACGTCGTAACAGCACTTGGCCGACGCCACTACAACAATAAGATCCGAGGGTTACACCTATGTATAACAGCCTCTTGCAGTTGGCTTGCCCCGTCCTGTCCTCTGTCCATGATCTGTTTCACCCGCATCCACCCTCGGTCTGCCGGTACCGGCATTTCGCACTTGCCTTGTTCATTCCTTAGTTCGTCGGTTGCACACCGTCCTTTGATGGCTGTTGCCTGATCAAGGGATGTTGTTCCCGGCTATTTCCAGAAATACAACAACAGGTGCTCTATGAAAAACAGGCTACCGGCTGCGGCAGGCATTTTGATCGCCATGCTGCTGGGGATCTTTATCGGCTATATGATTTTCCTCAACTTCCCGGACAAGGCGATGGCCACCAAGGTGGCCGGTTACATCTCGATCGTCTCGGATATCTTCCTGCGTCTTATCAAAATGCTCATCGGCCCGCTGGTCTTCTCGACTCTGGTGGTGGGCATCGCGCATATGGGCGATGCCAGTGCTGTCGGCCGGGTATTCGGCAAAGCGCTGGGCTGGTTCGTCACGGCTTCATTGCTTTCATTGTCGGTGGGGCTGGTCATGGCCAACCTGCTGCAGCCCGGCCACAACCTGGGGTTGCCGTTGCCAGATGTGAGCAGCGTGACCAACCTGCAAACCTCGGTGTTCACCCTCAAGGATTTCGCCACGCACCTGGTGCCCAGATCTTTCGCGGAGGCTATGGCCACCAACGAAATTCTGCAGATCGTGGTGTTCTCGATTTTTTTTGGTGTCGCCTTGGCCTCCCTGGGAAAAAAGGCCGAGCGACTGGTGAATGTCATTGAGGATCTGTCCCATGCGATGTTGAAGGTCACTGGTTATGTGATGAAGCTTGCACCGCTGGCGGTGATGGCGGCCATGGCCGCGACCGTTGCGGTCAACGGGCTCTACATCCTGGTCAAGTTCGCGGTCTTCATGCGCGACTTCTATTTCGGGCTGATCGTGCTCTGGGCGATGCTGGTGTTTGCTGGCTGGATGTTTCTGGGGCGGCGTGTATTCAAATTGGTGGTGCTGATCAGAGAGGCTTTCCTTCTGTCTTTCGCCACGGCCAGTTCCGAGTCGGCTTACCCGAAGCTTCTCCACGCGCTGGATCGTTTTGGGGTCAAACGCAGGATCTCGAGTTTCGTCATGCCCATGGGCTATTCCTTCAACTTGGATGGCTCGATGATGTACTGCACATTCGCGGTATTGTTCATCGCCCAGGCGTATGGCATCGAGATGTCCATCGGTACCCAGATCAGCATGCTGTTGACGCTGATGCTCACCTCCAAAGGCATGGCTGGCGTGCCGCGTGCTTCGCTGGTGGTTATCGCCGCTACCCTGACCCAGTTCGATATTCCCGAAGCGGGTCTGCTACTGATTCTGGGGGTCGACACCTTCCTCGATATGGGCCGGTCGGCGACCAATGCCGTGGGCAACTCCATTGCAACGGCGGTAGTGGCCAAGTGGGAAGGGCAGTTGGTGAGCGAGGATGAGGCCGAACGCGCCGGTGCTGTGCTGGGGGCGTCGGATCGGGTCGGGGAGAAACCGCTGACGGTCTGATCCGTTCGGGGCACGGGTGCAGGATAAGAGGGTGAGCATTCACAAACGTGGTGGCTCACCCTTTTCGTTTATCCGAGGGAAGGTAGGTGACCACGCCAGCGGGTTATTGGTAAAGACGCAGGAGATGCACCTGCAGATATAAAAAAACCCTCACATTGCGCTGTCGTGGGCAGGCACAGTGAGGGCAAAAGGGAACGCGGTGCAGGTGACGCTCAGGACTTGCGTTGCAGGGTGTGGTAGCCCAGTGCCGATCTGGCTTCCCTGAGGGATTTTCCTTCAGTGAGCAAGGCCCGGATGTTGGCTTCCACGGCTTCGATCGCGCGGGCAGACGCAGCCACTTCACGGGCGCGATCCCGGGGCACGATGACCACGCCGTTGGCATCCGCGACCACGATGTCCCTGGCGCAGACGCGGGCTTGGCCGATGGAAACCGGCTGATTGACCGACTCGACTTCGACCCGATCCTTGCCGGTGCGCATGAACCGGCCTTTGCTGAACAACGGGTAGCCATCACCCAGAGCCTTGCTGACATCCCGGCAGACACCATCGATCACGGTCGCGGCAATCCGTTTACTCCCGGCATATTGGGTCATGATGTCACCCCAGACGGTGCAGTCGGTGCGTCCGTCGTTGTCGATGACCACCACATCGCCTTCCGCCACGTCGTCGATGAAGTCGCCGACCGTGCCGGGTGGGCAGCTGGCGGTGACGTAGCGCACGGTGAAAGCCGGGCCAACGACCACTTGGCGGTAGTTATCCAGGGGCATCACGCCCAGGCACTGGCCAGGCAGACCCAGTTTGTCCAGGGCATCGGACACTCCAGGCGTATCCAGACCTTCAAACAGTGCAACCAATTCTCTGTCTTGGGGGGACATGTGTAACTCCTCGCAGTGATGACAGCATCGTTCATGAACAAGCCGCTCAAACGAGCGGCTCGGTTTTATTCAAGGGGGCTTCAGCCAGGGGAACTTGATCTCGCCCGTGGCTCGGAAATGGTCAGCAAGAGGACGAAACTGATAAATGATCCGATCGCCAGCCAGGCAAAGACATAGTTCCAGCCATAGTTGTCCAGCAGCAGTCCGGTAATGAAGGGCGTGGCCGCGGCGCCCAATTGACCGATCATGTTCACGATGGCGTTGGAGATGGGGAACGTTTTTTTGGTGGTCAGTCCCATCGGGTAGACCATGTAGGAAGAGAAGCCCAGGCTGAGGACGACACCGGTCAGCATCAACAATAACCCGTAGGGCAAAGGTTCGGCGGGTGAGTTGATCAGCAGGTACATCATCAGCGATGTACCCAGTGCCGACAACAACATGCCGGGTTTTCGCCGCCCACCGAGCAGCCGATCCGAGCAGAAGCCGCCGATCAGGTTCCCGAGTACCGCACCCACCCATGGCGCCGCCGATACCAACCCCATGTTCATGATCGAGAATTGTTTGACGGTCATCAGGTAAGTTGGAATCCAGGCCAGCAATACACTGGAGACGCCCAGTTGAAAGCAGTAGCTGGTGGCGCAGCCCCAGATGTTCCAGGAGGCGAACACCTGCTTGTTGGTTTCCAGGGGGGCTTCATGACGAGCCCGTATGAGACGATCCAGTCTATCCAACCATGCCGGGGTCTTCTGGGGGCTGGTTTGCTGGGCCGTCTGGGTACTGTCGGTTTCTTCGGTAATGTAGTTGAGCTCGGCTTCGTTGACGAACCGGCTGCGGGAAGGGTGATTGGTGACCATGAAATACCAGACCACCGCGAGGACGATGCCGGGTACGGCGAAAAAGTAGAAGATTTCTCGCCAGCCCCAGACCGAAATAATCACGGCACAGAGTGGCGGTACGATCACGGGACCGAACTTGACGGCGGACAGGAATATCCCCGAAGCCGTACCTTTTTCTCGCGGGGGAAACCAATTGTTGATAGTCGTGGTCATGCTGATCGGCAGCGGACCTTCAGCGACGCCAAGGCCCAGGCGATACAGTTTAAGGGCAAACAGCGAGCTGGCCGTACCCACCAGGCCGGTCAGCAATGAGGTCAGTACCATGGCGCCTGGCAGGATCCTGCTGACCCCGAAACGGCCGAAGGCAAAGCCAGAAGGGATCTGTGCCAAGGCATAAGCCAATAGAAACATGCTAACCAAGCCACCGGCCTCAGCATTGCTCATATCGAACTCTTTACGAATAAATGGCAGGGCGACACCGAGGTTGGCCCTGTCGGCGGCAGCGATGGTGTAAATCAGGAAGATCAGGGCCGCAACCACCCAGCGGTAATGGCTACGCACAGCAGGTTTCATGACTTCAGGCAGGGACATGATGGTGGACCTTATTTTTCTATCGGTGTTGTCCAGCCAAAGTAGTGATTGTGACTCTGCAAAAAAAGCGACAAATACTCCTGCCAACAAATCGCTTTTATTGATGGGAGTGCACTGTGGAAGGCATGCTTTATAGCGTGCGCAGGCATAAAAAAACCGGGCTGAAGGCCCGGTTGCATGACGTGGGGAAGACCATCCTGTAGCGGGCTCCGCTTGCGCAAAAGCATCGCTCCTTGCGCTGGGCTACAACACCATGTGGCTGAAGTCACAGCACTGTGCCGCCAGACGCGCCACTTCGACGCTCAGGCCCTGAAGGCGATCGGCACGGTGTGCGGCGATGTAGTGGATGGGAGGCAATGGGGGCTCGGTTTCGATGATCTGCAACCGGCCCTGTTCCACCAGCGGTGAGAGGCACTGGCGAGGTAGGTAGCTGATGCCGATACCGGAGAGCGTCAGCCCCAGTTGGGCGATCAGGTAGTTGCTTTTGATCGTGCGGTTGACCCGGACATCGTTTTGGGCGAGCCAGCGCTCATAGATCAACCCGGTGCCGGAGCCACCGCCCTGGGTCAGTACGGTGTACGAGGAGATGGCCTGCATATTCATTACTCCGTTGCCCTGATGCAGTGAAGGCGCACACATCCAGGCGTTCTCCACCGAACTCAGCGGGGTGCTGACGAAACGGGCGTCGGCAAAAATGTCGGGCACGATGATCAGGTCGAGCTGATCGTTCTCCAATTTCGCCACCAACTCGGTGCTGAGTTCGATCGAAGGTTCCAGTACCACTTTGGGATAAGCGCTGCGGATGCCCTCGATCAGCACCGGTAGCCAAGTCATCGCGGTCAGTTCGGTGACGCCGATACGAAAGCGCCGGACCAGCACCTCCTTGGAACTGATGCGCTCAAGCAGGTAATCGCGTTGGCGCAGAATCTCCGAAGCCTGCTCGAACAGCTCCGTGCCTTTTTCCGTCAGGCGCGCACTGCGTTTGGATCGATCGAAAATGGGCATGTCAAAGGCGTCTTCCAGTTCCTGGATACGCTTGGAGACGGCTGACTGGGACATGTTCAGTTTCATGGCGGCGGATTCAAAGCTACCCAGTTCCACAATCCAGTAGATGGCTTCCAGTTGCTTGAACGTGATCATTGCTCAGGCTCGATTGAGAAAAAGTGATCCATTATTAATGAAATACATCGAGTCTGCCGAACCATAAAGCGAAACCCGGCGATGACCGGGTTCGTTCACATCCATTTGGATCGTCTCGGCCCCTTCAAAAACCCTTTGTAAGGGGCAGGGCGTCAAACCCGGGCAACATGCGGTTTTGTGTGCCCTTGCAGTCCGGTACGTTGTTCAATCTCACCGCTGCCGCTGATATACCCATAGCGTGACAGATTCGGCATCAACATCGAGGCGATGAACGTAATGGTTACGATCGCCGCGACGTAGAAGAAGAAATACTCCTCTATCCCCTGTGATCGAAGCGACAAGGCGACGTATTCGGCGGTGCCACCGAACACTGCATTGCCGACGGCATAGGGAAAGCCCACACCCAATGCACGTACCGCCGGGGGGAAGAGCTCGGCTTTGACGATCCCGGCAATCGGGGTGTAGAGCGACGCAATGGCCAGGCCTCCAAATACCAGCAGGAACGCCGTAAACGGGCTTTTGACCGACTGCAGGGAATAGAGCAGGGGAACCACCAGCAGCATGGCCAATCCTGAAAACATCAGCATGTGCGCCTTGATCCCAATACGGTCTGCGAGCAAGCCAAACAGTGGCTGGCAGAACATGAAACCGACCAGGGCTGCTGTCATGATGAAGCTGACTGTTTCCGGGCTGAAGCCTGCGGAGATCACCAGGAACTTCTGCATGTAGGTGGTGAAGGTGTAGAAGTACAGCGAGCCGCCGATGGTGAATGCCACCACCAGCGCGACGGCCCGTTTGTGTTTGAACATGCCGCGCAAGGAACCGGCATCTTTGCGGGCCATGTCTTTTTTGCTGGCGGTTTCATGCATCGAGCGCCGCAGATACACCACGACGATTGAACTCAGGGCACCGATGAAGAACGGAATCCGCCAGCCCCATGTGTGCAATTGCTCGGCACTGAGGGTCTGCTGGAGAATGACCACGGTCATCAAGGCCAACAGTTGACCTGCGATGATGGTGAGGTACTGGAAGGAGCCATAGAAGCAGCGCCGGCCGGGTGTCGCGATTTCGCTGATGTAGGTGGCGCCGGTGCCGTACTCCGCGCCGACCGACAACCCCTGGATCAACCTGGCGGCCACGAGCAGAATCGGTGCTGCAACCCCTAGGGTGTCGTAGGTTGGCATGATGGCAATCAACAGCGAACCGGCGCACATCATGAACACCGAGATGATCATCGAGGCCTTGCGGCCGCGAGTGTCGGCGAGCCAGCCGAAAATCCAGCCGCCGAGTGGGCGCATAAAAAAACCAACAGCAAAAACACCGGCGGTTGCCAGTAGTTGGCTGGTGGTGTCCCCTTTGGGGAAAAACGAAGCGGCGAAGTAGATGGCGGTATAGGCGTAAATGAAAAAGTCGTACCACTCCACCAGGTTGCCTGAGCAGGCACCGATGATTGCCTTTATGCGGCTTGGGGTATCCACGGGGCCGGTCTGGGCCACGTGGTTTTTCGAGCCTGTGATAGATGTCGACATGATGTTCACCCTTTCTTCAAGGCGAGGCGATACGAGGCGCACGCTAATGCGTGTCCGACGTGACTGACTCGATGGATTGATCGGCTTAACGAAGAGGCGTGAGTCCGCTCTCTGTCCGGTTTTCTGAAGAGAAGGGGGAGGGAGGATGCACGAGGGAGGCAAACGGCCCGTGGCCCAGAAAACTCGAATAAGCCAGGTCAGAACAAACGGTGGAAATCATGGCGCGAGCCCTCGAATCTTATTCTTGTAGTGAGTCGAGCGCTCTTCGGCGCTGACGTTGATTGCACGCTACCGCAGAGTGAGAAGGGCAATAAGCCGTCAAGCAGGCCTAACTGATATACCCAAATTCTATAGCTGGGCGTGCAGCCCTGGCAGGTAGGGGGATACAGCCCGCTCGAAGGCCGCCAAGCCCCGCAGCGCGTGGTGTGCAGGGCACTCCAAGGCTTGTAAATACGGATACACTGATTAACACTTTCGGCGCATATCGCGCCGAACTCGATGCTGACTGGCCCGGTAATGGATGTTGTTCAACTCAAAACCTTGATTCATGTGGCCGAGCTGGGCAGTCTCAGCAAAGCCTCGGACCGTCTTCATATCGCGCAACCGGCACTCAGCCGGCAAATCAGAATGTTGGAGAAAGAGCTCGGCGCCTACCTGTTCGAACGACACGGACGCGGGATGGAAATTACCGATGTCGGCCGCGAAGTGCTGGCTCACGCGACTCGTATCATGGAGGAAATGGAGTCGATTCGGAGTTCGGTCGTCGGTGGCAGGTCGTCTTTCCGCGGAACGGTTGTCATCGGTACAACGCCGACAGTTGCCCAGATTGTCACTGTACCGCTGGTGCGCAAGATCCGTGAGGCGCATCCCAATCTTGCCGTCAGGTTTTCTTCGGCCTTCAGCGGTTACTTGCTCGATTGGGTTCAGCGCGGTGAGTTGGAGCTGGCCATTTCCTACGACCCTCAACCGCTGCATACGCTTCGAATCGTGCCGGTGATGATGGAGAACCTGCTGCTGGTTGGCCCCACCAGTGCCAACTTGCGCATCGATACGCCGGTGTCCTTCGAGTCTTTGGCCGAGCAGCAGTTGATATTGCCCAGTGCTCGACATGGCCTTCGCGTGATCATGGACAACTGTGCGCGGGAAGTCGGGATCAAGCTCAAGACCAGTGTTGAGGCTGACTCGTTCGGCGCGATGATCGATCTTGTTCGCCATGGCTTCGGTTTGACGGCCTTGCCACTGGCGTCTATCTATTCGCAGGTCGAAGCTGGCGAGCTGTGCGCGGCGCCGCTGGTGGATCCCGTGCCCATGCGCAAACTGGTTCAGGTTTTTCCGGCGGACAGACGCGTCAGTCCCGCAGCTAAATTTGTTGGCGATGCCTTTATCAAAATTGCCGCTGATCTGGTCGATCGAAAAATTTGGGCGGGATACATGCTTTGAGTCATTGGCTGATGTGTCTGCCCTGTGCGTCGGCCCCCTGCAATGACTGACCATCTTTGACCAACACCTTTTGAGGGAGCCCCCCGTTGGCCTTCAACAATACGCCACTCGTACTCATCCCCGGATTGCTATGCGATGAGCGCCTATGGGCGCATCAAAAGGCTGCACTGGAACACATCAGGCCCATCTGCATTCCCAATGTCTCACTCGACGCCAGCATTGCGCAGATGGCGGAGCGAGTACTGGATGAGGCCCCTGCGTGTTTTGCACTGGCGGCCTTGTCCATGGGCGGTTATGTGGCCATGGAAATCATGCGCCGGGCGCCTGGGCGGGTGATGAAACTGGCCCTGATAGATACCATGGTGCGACCGGATGATGAGGCCCGAGCCAAAGCGCGACGCGGCCTGCTGAGTCTTGCCGAACTTGGCCGGTTCAAGGGGGTGACGCCACAACTTTTGCCCAAGCTCATGCATCCCCGTTGCATCGGTACCGCTGTTGCGGACACCGTCCAGGCAATGGCGCACGCGATAGGCAAGGACGGTTTCGTTCGGCAGCAACAGGCAATTATCGACCGCGCGGACTACCGACCCGTACTGGAAACGATTGCAGTACCTACCTTGATCGTGGTGGGTGAAAACGACGAGATCACGCCGCCGGTGGAGTCAGAAGAAATCCATCGGGGCATACCGCATTCACGTCTGGTTGTGCTGGCTGAATGTGGACATCTGCCACCGCTCGAGTATCCGCAGTTGACGACGCAACTGCTGAGTCGATGGCTTGATGTGTAGTTGTCCTGATGGACGTCATGGTCGGTCCGATCAACTGAAGGCGTCCAGGGAAAACTCGATAAAGCTGCGCAGCTTCGGGGTGACACGACGGTCGGGGGCATATAGCAGGTGCATCGGACGCGTCGGCACTTTGTACTCCGGCAGCAGTTCGATCAGCGTACCTTCGATCAAGGCTTCGCGTACCAACTCCACGGGCTGCAGCAGGATACCCAGGCCTGCCAGTGCCGCGCAGAGCAATGGCTCGCCGTGGTCCACCATGAGTCGGCTTGACACGGGGACCACAACGCGTCCTTCCGGCCCATCGAAGGTCCAGTGTGTGCGCAACTCGGTATGGGTAAATCCCAGGCAAGCATGGACTTGCAGGTCCCGAGGGCTGTTCAGTGGTGGATGCTCGGCAAGATAGGACGGAGCAGCACATAGCGTCAGGCGGTATGGCGCCAGAGGGCGAGCGATCAATCCGCTATCGGAAAGCGTGCCGATGCGAAACACAACGTCATACCCCTCGTCCACCAGATCAACCGCGCGATTGCTCAGCGTGAGCTCAACGTCGACCTTGGGGTGCTTCTTCATGAACTCCGGCAGTCGCGGTGCCAACGTGTGCATGCCGAAGCTGACCGGCGCATTGACGCGCAGCTTGCCCGTCGGCAGTGCGCGGGTCTCGGCGGCCAGGTTTTCGGCCGCATCCACTTCAGCCAGAATGATTCGCGCCCGTTCGTAGAACGCTCGACCGAAGTCGGTCAGGCTCTGTCGGCGGGTCGTACGTGTGAGCAGGCGGACCCCCAGGCGGGCTTCCAATGCTTGCACATGCTTGCCAACCCGTTGAGAGGACATCTGTAACGCCTCGCCTGCCGCACTGAACGAGCCCAAGTCCACAGACTTCACAAAGACTGACAAGCTTGTGAGTCGATCCATTACAAACCCTGCGTTTCAAATGATGATTCATTCTAGGTATTTATCGCAGGCAGGCACAGGTTCAGGATGCCTTTTCTCGTTTCGCATCTGTCAACAGTCTTTCCCAAGAGGTTTTTAAATGAGCATCAATCAAAACAAGGACGCGATGTCGCGATTCCTGGGGTTTATCAATAACGGTGGCGAATCTCTCGCGCGCGAAATCGTCTCTCCAGACGCCATTTTCCACGTGCCGGGGCGAGCAGAAGCGCTCAAGGGGCCCGCAGGGTATCTGGATATCCTTGCCATGATGCGCGCCGGTTTCCCAGACATCCAATGGACGCTTGAGGAGCTTATTGCGGAGGATGACAAGGTCGCCGCACGCTTTATCATGCGGGGGACTCACCTCGGTCACTTTTTCGGCGTAGCGCCCACCGGTAGGAAAATTGAGGTGCAGGCCATGAATTTCTATCGGTTCCTGGATGGCAAGGTCATCGAGGAGCGCGGACAGCCCGACCTCCTTGGCCTGTTGCAACAAATTGGTGCCGTCCCGGGCCAAGCATCTAACTGAAGCCTGGAAGCTCCATGGTCAAGGCCAATCCCCCGGCACCGGGAGTTCCTCTGGCCTGCGGCTACAACTGACCTCGGTTGCTTAAGACTCGGATAACATCACTTTTTTTCCAGAAATCGAGCTGGAAAGCGCTGTGCTCCGCATGATTGCCGAACAATCGATAGCGTGGAGAAATCACAGCGCTCAAACCACAATACTCAATGTGCTAGCAGGTTCTCGACACCCAGATCCTCGGGCCTGGCGACACCGAGCAGACCCAGATCGCGCTTGAGTTCAGCGCCGATGAGTTTGAGTGCATGCCGCACGCCTGCTTCGCCGGCCACGGTCGCGGCGTAGTTGAACGGCCGCCCGATAAAGACCGCCTTGGCCCCCAGCGCCATGGCTTTCATGGCATCGGTGCCCCGGCGCACGCCGCTGTCGAGCATCACCGTCATATCCGGTACCGCCTCGACGATACGCGGCAGGATTTTCAGGGGGGCGACGCTCCCATCCAGTTGCCGCCCGCCGTGATTCGACACAATCACCGCATCGGCACCGATGTGTTGGGCCCTCACCGCATCCCGTGGGTTCAGGATGCCCTTGATGATCAACTTGCCCTTCCAGCGGCGACGAATGTCGATGACATGCTCCCAGGTGAGATGGCCTCGGTCCGAAAAGTCCCGCAGTACATTTCTTGAGAGGATAGGTGCGCCGCGAGTCGCGTAATTGTTCTCGAAGTGCGGCATCCCGTGAACGATCAAGGTCCGCAAAAATGTTCCGAGCAACCACCGGGGATGCAGAAGCCCTTGGACGGCCAATCCCAGGCTCGGACGCAGTGGTGTCGAAAAGCCCGCTCTGATGTTGTTTTCCCGGTTGGCGGCTACCGGCGTATCGACCGTCAGCACCAGGGTTTCAACAGGGGCTGCGGCAACGCGATCAATCAGGGCATTGATCTGTTTCCCCTCTCCCGGGAGATAGGCCTGGAACCAGGTACCCGGCGCTTGCTCCATCACCTCTTCCAGGCGGATCAATGAAGAGCCACTCATGATGCACGGTACCTTCGCCTGGGCCGCCGCGCGGGCCAGCACGATATCGCCGCGGTAGCTGGTCAGCGCGGAGATACCCATGGGCGCAATGCCGATCGGAGATGAATAGGTTTCGCCAAGCAACCTCACCGACGTATCGACGTGCGCCACGTCCACCAGCACGTTTGTCAGGAAGCTGTAGTCCAGGAATGATGCCCGGTTTGCGATGGCCGAGAGTTCGTCTTCAACAGCGCCTGATACATAGGCGAAGAGGGGAGCGGGCAACAGGCGTCGCGCCAGGGGCTCGAAATCCTGGAGTGAAAGACAGCGGTGCAAGGGGGAGGGCATAGGGCTCATCCTGGAGGCGTGGGCTGCGGTGCGGTGCAAATATGATTACTAAAAGAGATGCTAAAACATAGATAAATATCGCTAAAAGTATTTTTTGATTCTCCCTAAGATCAAGTCTTCGTGAAAGCACACCTAATAACACCGGGAGATATCATGTTACTTCCAGGCACCCGTATCGAACCATCGCCTGTGCTTGCTTCTGATGCCTTGATCAAAGCATTTGCCTCTGTCGTGACACCTCATATCAGCGACAACATGGGGCGCCATATCGGTGCCCGTGGCCTGACGCGCTACAACCGCACAGGCAAGCTTGTCGGTACTGCACTGACGGTGAAGACCCGTCCAGGCGACAACCTCTACATCTACAAAGCGATGATGATGCTCAAGCCTGGTCACGTGCTGGTGGTGGATGGGCAAGGCGATACCAACAACGCCGTGATCGGCGAGCTGATCAAGTTGTATGCCCTGCAACGGGGTTGCATCGGCTTTGTCATCGACGGCGCCATTCGTGATGTGGCGTGTTTTGAGAGTACCCCGTGCTACGCCAGGACCGTCGTGCACTGCGGCCCTTACAAGACGGGGCCGGGCGAGATCAATGTGCCGGTGTCCATTGGCGGGATGGTGATCAACCCGGGGGACATCGTTGTCGGTGATGAAGACGGCTTGGTGGCGTTCTCCCAAGAGGCCGCCGAGGGCGTGTTGGCGAAAGCCCGTGAACACGAAGCACACGAAGAGCGGGTGAAGGCAGAGATCGCGACCCAAGCGATCGAACAGTCGTGGATCACCAATGCCCTCGTCAAAGCCGGCCTGATGTGAGGCAACCATGAGCACAGCACTGCTTTCCCAGCGGGTCTTGAGCATTGCCCCTTCGCCCAGCATAGCGGCCAATGCCTTGGTCGCCACGCTACGGGCGCAAGGTCGCGACATCGTGAACTTCACCGTTGGTGAGCCCGACCTCGATACGCCAGCGCATATCATGGAGGCTGCCAAAGCGGCGATATCGGCGGGTGAAACCCACTACACCAACACACTCGGCACGCCAGCGCTACGCAAGGCGATCGTGACCAAGCTGCAGCGTGACAACGGCCTTGAATACACCCTCGATCAGGTGGTGGCGGCTGCCGGTGGCAAACAGATCATCTTCGAAGCGCTGGCGGCCACCCTCGACCCTGAAGACGAAGTGATTGTTCATACCCCTTACTGGGTGTCGTATCCGGACATCGCCAAGCTGAACGGCGGGACTCCCGTTGTCATCGTCGGCAATGAAACCAACGGGTTCAAGCTGACAGCGGCGCAGCTGGACGCTGCCATTACCCCACGCACGAAATGGCTGATCCTCAACTCGCCGAACAATCCGAGTGGGGCCGTCTACACCTTGGAAGAGTTACAAGCCCTCGCCCAAGTGCTTCGCCGTCATCCCCATGTGCTGGTCATGGCCGATGAGATCTACGAACACTTCGTCTACACCGAGGGCGGACATGTCTCCTTTCCCAAGGCAGCACCCGATCTGAAGGAGCGGACGCTGGTTGTGAACGGGGCTTCGAAGGGCTATGCCATGACCGGCTGGCGATTGGGCTTTGGCGCAGGCCCGGCCTGGCTGATCGCGGCCATCGGCAAGCTGCTCTCGCAAACCACCACGTGCCCCAGCTCGATCAGCCAGGCCGCTGCCGTGGCGGCCTTTGTCGGCGACCAGGCGCCTGTTCGCGCCATGGCAAGCCTCTACCGCAAACGCCGCGATCTGATGCTGGATTTGTTGTCCGGTATCCCCGGCCTGACGTGCGTGACGCCGGACGGTGCGTTCTACGTATTTGCCAATGTGCAAGGGCTGCTTGGTCGCCAAGTCCCGCAGGGCTATGTGCTGCAGACGGATGCCGACGTGGTTCGCTACTGGCTTGAAGATGCCGGTGTTGCGACGGTGGTCGGCGATGCATATGGCCTCAGCCCGTACGTGCGTCTCTCTTTCGCAAGCGGCGAGACATTGATCCGGGAAGGTTGCGCACGTATCAGGAAAGCCAGCGAAGCGTTGCGCTGATCGGCCGACTAGAGCCGACAGCTGTCGGGGGAGGGCGCTGCCTCCCCTTTGAAAACAAGATCCTGCCACTGACATCACCTGTGAGACGGACATGCATAAACCTCGTATTCCTCTGGTCGTTCAGATCCTGATCGGCTTGCTCGTCGGCATTGCGGTCGGCGTAGTCCTCAACCATGCACCCGAAGCGCGCCCCTGGCTCACGGAAAACCTGCTGCAACCCGCTGGAGACCTGTTCATCAAGCTGATGAAAATGATCGTCATACCGATTGTGTTCTGTTGCATGGTGGTGGGCGTCGCCGGTCATGGTGATCGCAAGGCGCTCGGCCGGATGGGGGGCAAAACCCTCCTCTACTTCTTTGCCGTGACCACCACCGCGATCATTGTCGGGCTGGTGATCGGCAATCTGCTGCAGCCGGGAGCGGGCACGGATCTGCACAGCCTCAAGGCGGCAAACATCACCCTGCCTGCCGGCAATGGACATCAGGGCGCCGTGGCCCTGTTGTTGGGCATTGTCCCGGATAACATCGTGGACGCGATGGCCAAGGGCAACCTGCTGCCAGTGCTGTTCTTCGCGGTCATGTTCGGCCTGGGGCTTTCCGGCCTGTCCGATGAGCGTAAAGAGCCGGTGCTGGCGATTTTCAAAGGTCTGAGCGATGCCATGTTCCGGGTGACGTCGATGGTGATGGCTTATTCCCCCATCGGGGTATTCGGCATGATTGCGGTCACAGTCGCCAACTTCGGCTTCGCCTCCCTTCTGCCGTTGGCGAAGCTGATAGTGGTCACCTATATCGCCCTGGTGCTGTTTGCGGTGCTGGTGCTGGGCAGTATTGCGCGGATGGCGGGTATCTCGATTTTCGGCTTGATCCGGCACATCAAGGACGAACTGGTCCTGGCGTTTTCCAGTGCCAGCTCCGCGGCGGTGATGCCACAGCTCATGGTCAAACTGGAGAAGTTTGGCGTGCCACGCGAGGTGGTTTCCTTTGTCGTCCCGGTCGGCTACTCGTTCAACCTCGATGGGGCGTCTTTATTTCTCGGCATAGGGACGCTGTTTGTTGCCCAGCTCTATGGGATAGAACTGAGCCTGTCACAGCAAGCGGTGTTGGTGGTCACCATGGTCCTGACCTCCAAAGGCGCGGCGGGAGTGCCCGGATTCATGTTCGTGATTCTCTCCGCAACCCTGGCCAGTGCGGGGCTGCCGCTGGAGGGCATTGCATTTATCGCCGGTGTCTACCGAATCATGGACATGGGCACTACCGCCCTGAATGTACTGGGGAACGCGTTGGCCCCGATGGTGATCGCGCGATGGGAGTCGGCTCTGCACTCAGCGTCGCCCGTTCCGGGTGCTCACATCCACCCATACGGCCAGCACCAGGATGCTGCCTTTGACAATCATCTGCCAGTAGCTGTCGACATCGAGCATGGACATGCCGTTGTCCAGGCTGGTGATGACCAGCGCGCCGAGGAGGGCGCCGTAAACGGTGCCCGAGCCACCGCGCATGGAGGTGCCGCCGATGAAGCAGGCGGCAATGGCGTCGAGTTCGCCCATGGTCCCGGCCGAGGGTGAGCCCGCGGCCAGGCGCGCGGTATTGACCACGCCGGCGAGGGCGCACATCAGGCCCATGATGCCGAAGATCCACAGCTTGACGGCCTGCACGTTGATGCCGGACAGGCGCGTGGCTTCCATGTTGCTGCCCACCGAATAGATGCGTCGTCCGAACACGGTCTGGCTGGTGATGTAGCTGAACACCCCCAGCAGCATCAGCAGAAGCAGCACCGGCACCGGGATCCCGTCGTAGCTGTTCAGGGTATGGACGAACCCCGCCAGCACCGCGCCGATCAACACCACGCGCAAGACGTCACGTACCAGTGAGTGTGCCGCCAGGCCATGGAGGGCCCGATTGCGGCGCTGTTTCCAGGTCAGGAAAAGTGTCAGGGCGAGCAGCAGTATGCCCAGGCCTGTCCCGACCGTGTGTGGCAAATAACCCTGGCCGACATAGACCAGCGACGGTGATACCGGGGCGATGGTGGTGCCGCCGGTAATCCCCAGCAGAATGCCGCGAAACGCCAGCATGCCGCCCAGGCCCACAATGAATGACGGGATGCGCAGGTAGGCGGTCATAAAGCCGTTTGCCAGGCCAATCATCCATCCGCACAGGGCGACAATGCCCAGGTTCGCCAACAGCGGTACGTGATAGACCACGTCGAGAATCGCCGCCAGGCCACCCAGCAGGCCAAGCAATGAGCCCACCGACAAGTCGATCTCGCCGCTGATGATCACCAGCACCATGCCGCAGGCGAGAATCCCGGTGATGGACATCTGCCGCAGCAGGTTGGAGAGGTTGCGCGGGGTCAGAAACCCACCGTCGGTCTGCCAACTGAAAAATAGCCAGATAATCGCCACGGCGATCACCAGCGCGAGCATTTTGTAGCGGGTGAAGAGTTGTTTGAGCTGATTCATCTACGCGGTTTTCCGATCATTATTGTTATGGTCATCGGGAGAGCTGAGGGCGGCGGTGAGCAACTGTTCCTGGGTGAGTTCGTGGTTGATGAAGTCGCCGCGCAGCTGGCCTTCGCCGATCACCAGGACGCGATCGGAAACGCCCAGCACTTCGGCCAGCTCCGAGGACACCATGATGATCGACACGCCTTCGGCCGCCAGCGCCCCCATCAGCTTGTAGATCTCATACTTGGCGCCGACATCCACCCCGCGGGTGGGTTCATCGAGAATCAGCACGCGGGGGTTGGTCAGGAGCATCTTCGCCAGCACGGCTTTCTGTTGATTGCCGCCGGAGAGGCTGGTGATCGGCAGGAACGGGCTCGCGGTCTTGAGGTGCAGGCGTGAGATTTCCTTGTTGATGCTGCCCAGTTCGGCTTCGGCGTCGATACGGGTCATTCTCGAGTAGTTGCCCAGCACGGCCAGGGTGATGTTCTGGCCGACCCCCAGGTCCGGAATGATGCCCTGGCGCTTGCGGTCTTCAGGGACCATGCACAGGCCGGCGCGGATGGATTTGAGCGGCGTGCGGGTGTCGATCGGCCGGCCGTCCAGCCAGACTTCACCTTCATGGCGGCCGGGGTAGGCGCCGAACAGCGCCGACACCAGTTCCGTGCGACCGGCGCCGACCAGCCCGGCGATGCCGAGGATTTCCCCGCGTTTGAGGACAAACGAAATATCGTCGACCCGTTTGCGCCTGGGGTTGTCGACGTCGTAGCAGGTGATGTGGCGCGCCTCGAAAATCACCTCGCCGATAGCATGGGGTTCGGTGGGGTAGAGCGTACTCATTTCCCGTCCGACCATCTGGGTGATGATCGTCGGGATGTCCAGGTCCGCCATGGCGGTCGTGGCGATGTGCTTGCCATCGCGAATTACCGAAATGGTGTCGCACACGGCGGCCACTTCATCCAGCTTGTGGGAGATATAGACGCAGGCAACGCCCTTGGCCTTGAGGTCGCGAATGATATCCAGCAGCACCTCGATTTCCGAGCGGGTCAGGGCCGATGAAGGCTCATCGAGGATCAGCAGGCGCGCCTGCTTGTTCAGAGCCTTGGCGATTTCCACCAGTTGCTGGTAGCCACCGCCATACTGTGAAACCGGTAGCGAGACGTTCATGTCCGGCACCTTGAGCTCACGCATCAGGGCTTCGGCACGGTGGATCATCGCCGGGTAGTTCATGCGCCCGCCGGGCAGCGTCAGCTCGTGCCCCATAAAGATGTTTTCGGCCACCGACAGGTCGGGGACCAGGGTCAGCTCCTGGTGAATGATGACGATTCCGGCGGCTTCGGTGTCGCTGATGGACTGCGCCTTGAGCGGCTGCCCGTCCCAGAGAATTTCGCCTTCCCAGGTGCCATGGGGGTAGACCGCCGACAGGACTTTCATCAGCGTGGATTTGCCGGCGCCGTTCTCGCCGCACAGACCCACGCATTCCCCCGGCTTGACCTTGAGATCGATGCCATTCAGGGCTTTGACACCGCCAAAGGATTTGACGATGCCATTCATTTGCAGCAGGTAGTCGGACATAGCAAGGTACTCACAGGGTACAGCTCGGTGGGTCACTGTCCGGCAATCTGCGCCTTGGTATAAAACCCGTCTTTTTCCAGCAGGTCGATATTGTCTTTGGTCAAGGGGATCGGAGTGAGCAGGATGGTGTCGACCTTCTTGCTGCCGTTGTCGGATTGCGAGCTGTAGCTGGGTTTCTCGTTACGTGCCAGTTGCACCGAGAGCTTGGCTGCTTGCGAGGCGATCAGTTTCAGCGGCTTGTAGACGGTCATGGTCTGGGTGCCATCGATCACCCGTTTCACCGCTGCCAGGTCTGCGTCCTGACCCGAGATCGGCACTTTCCCGGCCATCTGCTGCGCGGCCAGTGCCTGGATGGCACCCCCGGCGGTGGCGTCGTTGGAGGCGACGATGCCATCGATCTTGTTGTTGTTCCGGGTCAGGGCATTTTCAACAATGCTCAGGGCTTCGGTGGGGTTCCATTCCTTCACCCACTGTTGGCCGACAATCTTGATATCTCCCTTGTCGATGGCCGGTTGCAGCACTTTCATCTGGCCTTCGCGCAGGACCTTGGCGTTGTTGTCCGTGGGCGCGCCACCGAGCAGAAAGTAGTTGCCCTTGGGCGCCGCTTTCAGCACGCCGCTGGCCTGCATCTCGCCGACCTTTTCGTTATCGAAGGAGATATAGGCGTCTATATCGGCGTTGAGGATCAGTCGGTCATAGGACACCACCTTGATCCCGGCCTTCTTGGCTTCGGCGACGGCATTGGTCAGCACGGTGGCGTTGAACGGCACGATGACGATCACATCGACACCACGGGAAATGAGGTTTTCAATCTGCGAAATCTGCTTCTGCTCGTTGGCATCGGCCGACTGTACGAAGACCTTGGCGTCCATTTTTTCCGCCGCCGCCACGAAGTAATCACGGTCTCGCGACCAGCGTTCCAGACGCAGGTCATCGATGGAGAAACCGATCTTCGGGTGGGCGGCATCGGCCATGACCGGTAGCGAGAGCAGGGCCAGAGCGCTGGCGAGCAGAGTGCGTTTTAGTGCGTTCATGATGGTGCGTCCTTTTATTGTTGTTGGAAAGACACTGCCTGGCGATGAATAAGCTGCCGGTGGAACTGTAGAGCGTCGCAGGGCGCCGCGAGCATGGATTTGTCGTGAGAATGTCACCGCGACGCCGGGGTTCGCCCGTCCTCAGGGGTAGATGAAACGGTTCACCACGCCTTCGAGCATCTCCTGTCGACCGCTGACGGCCTGCGGATTCAACCCGTGGCTGAAGGCAT
The DNA here is from genome assembly GCF_023242385.1 of Pseudomonas sp. MWU12-2345. NCBI lineage: Bacteria > Pseudomonadati > Pseudomonadota > Gammaproteobacteria > Pseudomonadales > Pseudomonadaceae > Pseudomonas > Pseudomonas sp. MWU12-2345. Next base: position 23,011 of record NZ_JALLJA010000001.1, read on the forward strand.
GTTCGGCCAGTGATTCGAGGCTGAACTCACCCGCCAGCACCGCCTGGCCGAGTGGCTGCTGCCAGCCGGCGTAGCGTTGATCCTTGAATTGCTGGAGTCGGTCGTTCTGCACCATGGCCGCCGCGCGCTCCAGGGCCAGGGCGAGGACGTCCATTGCCGCGACGTGGCCGTGGAACAGATCGACCTCGTCCACGCTCTGGCGACGGACCTTGGAGTCGAAGTTGAACCCGCCATTAGTGAACCCGCCGGCCTTGAGGATTTCATAGGTGGCCAGGGTCATCTCCTCGACGCTGTTGGGGAACTGGTCGGTGTCCCAGCCGTTCTGCGGATCGCCGCGGTTGGCGTCGATGCTGCCGAAGATCCCCAATGAGACGGCCGTGGCGATCTCGTGATGGAAGCTGTGCCCGGCCAGGGTCGCGTGGTTGGCCTCGATATTGACCTTGATCTCGTTTTCCAGCCCGTACTGGTGCAGGAAGCCGAAGACCGTGGCGCTGTCGTAATCGTATTGGTGCTTGGTCGGCTCCTGGGGCTTGGGTTCGATCAGCAGGTCGCCTTTGAAGCCGATCTTGTGCTTGTGCTCGACCACCATGCGCATAAAGCGCCCCAATTGTTCACGTTCGCGTTTCAGGTCGGTATTGAGCAGGGTTTCGTAACCCTCGCGACCGCCCCACAGTACGTAGTTGGCCCCTTTGAGCCTTTGGGTGGCGTTCATGGCGCTGAAGACCTGGGCGGCGGCGCAGGCGAACACTTCCGGGTCGGGGTTGCTGGCCGCGCCCGCGGCAAAGCGCGGGTTGCTGAAGCAGTTGGCGGTGCCCCACAGCAGCTTGATCCCGGTTTGTTCCTGATGTCGCTCCAGATGATCGATCATCTGCGCGAAGTGATTGCGGTACTCCTTCAGCGAGTGGCCTTCCGGGGCGACATCGGTGTCGTGGAAGCTGTAGTAGTCGATGCCCAGTTTGGAGAAGAACTCGAAGGCCGCTTCGGCCTTGCCGATGGCCAGCTCCATCGGATCCCCTGCGTGCTGCCACGGGCGCTTGAAGGCGCCAGCACCGAACATGTCCGCCCCTGGCCAGACGAAGGTGTGCCAGTAGCAGGCCGCCATGCGCAGGTGCTCGCGCATGGGTTTGCCGAGGACCAGCTTGTCGGCGTCGTAGTGGCGGAAGGCTAAGGGTGAGTCGCTGCTGGGGCCTTCGTAGCGAATCTTGTCGACAACGGGGAAGAACGGCATTGGAATGTCCTTGTTGTTCTTGGCTGTACCCCGATACTAGCAACGGCCCGGTGGCTGCAAATTATGAAAATCACCAAGGCGCAGTGCGATTTTGAGTATTGAGATTCGTCGTTTGCGCGCCTAGTCTGTGTTGACCGGTCCAGGATCAAAACAATGAAAACCGTCCCGCCCGTCCACCGTATTGCGCTGTTGTTCAACGGCAGCAAGATCTACGATCGCGGCATTATCAGTGGCATCGGCAACTACCTGAGCAGCACCCGCGCATCCTGGGACCTGTTCCTTGAGGAGGATTTTCTCTGTCGGTTGAAAGGGATCGAGCGCTGGCAGGGCGATGGGATCATTGCCGACTTCGACGACCCGCTGATCGGCGAGGCGCTGGCCGGGATCAAGTTGCCAGTGGTGGCGGTGGGCGGGTCCTATCAGGATGCGCGCGCCTATCCGAAGGGCATTCCCTATGTCGCCACCGACAATGACGCACTGATGAAATTGGCCTACGAGCACCTGATCGAGGCCGGGTTGACCCGCTTTGCCTGCTTCAGCCTGCCTGAAGCGCAAGCCAATCGCTGGGCGCAGGAGCGGGAAAAAGCCTTTCGCCGGCTGCTGAAACGCGATGGTTTGCCTGTCGAGGTCTATCGCGGCATGGGCACCAGCGCGCCGCTCTGGGACAGCGCCGTCGAACAGCAGATCGCCTGGTTGCAAAGCCTGCCCAAACCCATCGGCATCATCGCCGTCAGTGACGCCCGTGCCCGGCAGTTGCTGCAAGCCTGCCTGACCGCCGGGATCGCCGTGCCGGAGCAGGTGGCCTTGATCGGCATTGATAACGACCCGCTGACCCGCAGCCTGACCAGGGTGCCGCTGAGTTCAGTGGTCCAAGGCACCGAGACCATGGGCCGGACCGCCGCGCACCTGCTCCACCAGATGCTGCACGGCATGCCGTCCACGGGCACGCAGATACTGATCCCCCCGGATGCGATCAATGTGCAGGCCTCGAGTCTGCATCAACCGTTGGGCGATCCCTACGTCATGCAGGCGCTGCTCTTTATCCGCCAATACGCCTGCCAGGGCATCAAGACCGCGCAGGTGGCCGCGTACGTGGGCGTGTCGCGCTCATCGCTGGAGTCGCACTTTCGTACGGTGCGCGGCTGCAGCGTGCACGACGAGATCCTGCGCTTCAAACTGGCGGCGGCGGCCAATGGACTGGAACACACGGATTCGGCGATTGCCGATATCGCGCAGAATTGCGGCTTCAAATCGGCGCAATACCTGCACACGGTGTTCCGTCGAGAGTTCGGCTGTACGCCGCGGGAGTATCAGCAGGGTGTCAATGCAGCGATTCATTGAGTCAATAGATCAGTAACGATAGGTCAACTGCACTGACAATTCATTGGCACTGTTATCGTATTGGGCACTATAACTCGGTTGAAGGCCTGAGTTATTCGACTCTCTTACCGAGGCAGTGGAGTCCCAGATATAAGCATAAGCAACGTCTATCGTTATATCGGCATTCGGCGAAAAACCCGCGCCCAGGGTCAAGGTGCTGCGGTTGCCAACCGGGATTCGCACGCTGCGGTCCGCGTTTTGAACCGGGGAGGGGTCATAGGAGTAACCGGCGCGCAGCAACCACTGCGGGTCAAGTTGATAGGATGTACCGACCGCGCCAGCCCAGGTGTCGTGCCAGTTCAATGTCTCGCCGACACTGCCTAGACCGAAACTCTGCCCGGCCGCGGAAACACCGCTATTGATCGCCTCGAATTTCTCGAGACGGCTCCAGCGTGTCCAGACGGTGCTCAGGTATCCGCTCCAGCGATCATTGAAATGATGGGTAATGGAGGTGTCCAGTGATTCAGGCGTATCCAGAGCGATCGTGGCGTTATATTTTCCATTCAGGGGTAGAACGGCTGGGGCGTCGGAAACCTCGGTTTGTCCTTTGAGGTTGTAGCTGACCTTCGAATGATAAGTCACTCCCCAGCGGGTTGTGTCGTTCAAGTCGAACAGGACACCGACGTTATAACCCATGGCCGTGTCATCGCCCTTGAGGGTGACCCGTGTCTCTTTGCCGTTGTTCAAGGCACCGGTGGCCAGGTTGTTCTGGAGCTTCGCCTCGAAGCGGTTCAGCGTCGGGCCGCCCCCCACAGATAGGTAATCATTGACCCGGTAGGCGAGAGTCGGTTGCAGGGTGATCGCCTGGGTCTTGCTATAGGCGCCAAAATAGCGACCTTGGAAGCTGCTCTCATAATTGTTGACCAGACCGAATGGAACATAGAGCCCCAGGCCGGCTGAAAAACCCTCGTCAAGAGGTGTTGAAAAATAGGCGAAGGGGACGGCGGACAAGGGGACGGAGTTACCCTTGCTCGTTCCTGTGGCATTGCTCTGGGAGTCGCTGATGCTGTCCTGGATCGCAAGGACCGAGACTCCACCGCTCAGTTCGCTGCGAGGCAACTGGGTCAGCCCCGCGGGATTCCCGTATATCGTGCTGGCGTCCAAGGCGGATGACGAGCGTCCCGCATAGGCGGTCCCTGCACTGCTGGTGCTTTGTTCATTGAGCGTAATGCCATTGGCCAGTGCCGTTGTTGATGCGCCGAGCAGGGCAACCGTGTAGCCCAGTTTTATCCAGTCAATAGCTGTTTGACGGGGGCTTAGACAAGGGGTTGCGCGACGTTTCTGATTCATGGTGTTCACCTCTTTATTGTTTTTGTTGATTGCAGTGGGCAAATGACGCAGGCAAGGCTTTGCCTTCCAGTGCACTTGCGGGAGGCAATGGGTTTAATGGCTGTTACTTGATAGTCCCCGGCAGGTTGATGTCAGGGGGTATTATTCAGGGGGGCTGAGATACACTCGTTATCAGTCAACCCAGTCAACTTGAAAGTTGTAACACCCCAGCAGAGGGGCAAGGGTTTTCTGGTGAACTCCGGATTGAATACGAACTAAAAGTCCTCGGTTACTTTCTTGTACGACGTCGACCGCAATGCCAGAGAGTCCAAGATGTTCAATCTCCAGTTGTACCGTGCTGGCGATTTCCCGTTGCTGCAGGGCCGGTTTGAATATCTTGCCGACCGCAGTCAGGGGTAACGCCTCGAGTATTTCAATGCGTTTGGGGATGGCTGCGCGTTCGCTGATGCTGAGATTGGCGAACGCCAGCAGCTCTTCGGCGCCGCAGAATTGGCCGGGCTTCAATTGGACATAGGCGACAGGTACTTCCCCTGAATAGGCATCAGGGCTGCCGATCGCGGCCACCAAGGCAACAGCAGGGTGGGCCTGCAACACCTCCTCGATTTGCTTGGGGTCGATATTGTGCCCGCCACGAATGATCAATTCCTTTTTGCGTCCGGTCAGCCAGAAATAGCCCTGTGCATCCTGGCGACCCAGATCGCCGGTATTGAGCCAGCGTCGGCCGTCGATATCGATCCACAGTCCCTGGTTGTGACCCTCTTCCAGATAACCGTCGAACAGATTGGGACCGCTGATCGTGATCAGCCCGGTTTCGTCGACATTGGCATCGCGCAGGTATTCCCCGGCCTCATTCAATAGCACCGCGCGCATGTCCTGATAAGCAAGGCGTATCCCGATGGAGCCGGTGCGTCGCTCGCCATGGGGCGGATTGACGGAAGAAACGCAGGCGCCCTCCGTGAGCCCATAGCCTTCAAGGATATGTACCCCGGTCTGCTCTTCGAACTCGCGCAACAAATCCACCGGCATGGGGGCGGCGCCACACAAGGCATAACGAAGGCTGGACAGATCATAGGCACGTGGATTGTTTCTTAGCAGGGCCGCGTAGACGGTGGGCACGCCGGAAAAGAAGTTGATGCCGAAGTGCTCGACCATTTCCCAGAAGTTCGGGATAACGCCAGGGTCTCGGTAGCCTTGGGCCGTGCCCAGGATGACATGGTCACCCTGGCTCCAGGGCATCAGTCCCGTGACCAGTTGTCCATTGACATGAAAAAGTGGCAGGCCGCAAAAGATCACCTGGCCACTCTGGCGAGGTTGTAAGTGCGCGGCCATGGCCCAGGCGTTGAATACTTCCGAGCCATGGGTGCGGGCGGCAATCTTGGGCAGCCCGGTGGTGCCGCCGGTACAGAAGTAAGAAGAACGCTCTTCAGGGCGGATGTGTCTGCCGCTCTTGAGGTGAGTTTCTGGCTGGGCTTCCATCAGCTCGCGCAGATCGTGGATCACGGTATTACCGTGAAAGGCCCGCTCCCTCTGCGCCAAGCTTCTGAGCATGTCGCGCTCAGGCTCGCTGACATAGGGTTCCAGGCTGACCCAGATGATATGCCTGATTCCGGGCAGATCGTTCAATTGATCAGCCAACTTGGCCCACAGATTGTTATCTGGGGTGGGTGCCAGTGTCACCACTACCGAGGCTTTGGCCGAGTTCAGCAAGCTGGCAATCTGCTTCGCCTCCTGCAATGGGTTGATTGCCATGACGATGCCCGCTGCCTCGGCGCCCCAGATAGTGAAATGGGTCTCCGGTAGATTGGGCAGGACGAAGGCGAGTACTTCTCCCTGCACGATGCCCAGGTCGTGGAAGGCATTCGCCGCGCGGGTTATTTGCGCGAAGAGTTGGGAATAATTCCATTCGAAGGTACGCGTGAAGTGAGTGGCGTCAGGGAAGAAGCTCAACGCCGGCGCTTGAGGATTGCAGACGGCGGCACGGCGCAAGGCTTCATAGGTGCTGGCGGCCAGATTGCGCTCTGAAAGCGGGGTTTGTTCCAGGTGCTTGATGTCTACCAGGCTCTGCACGCTCATCAGACTTCTCCTACTACCTGATTGCGTTGTATGCCCAGATCGATCAAGCCGTCGGCGCTACGAATATGCGCCTCGACCTTGTCGCCTGGCTTGAGATACTGGGAGCGTTTCTCCTGGGCCTTGAGGAACAGTTTCCACTTGCTGGCTTCGGGTAGCAGGGCGGCGATGCGCTGCTTGCCGGGGGAGGGGATGCTCAAGGCGCAGCCGGCCGGCGTGCCGGTGGCAATCAGGTCTCCCGGGGCAAGATCTTGTACGGACGAAAGCTCGGTCAGGGTTTGCGCGGGGCCGTAGACCAGGTTGGCGGTGCTGTCGTTTTGACGCATCTGGCCGTTGACCGTCAGGCGCAATTGCAGGGCCTTCAGATAATGCATGTCCTCGGCCCCCAGCAGGCAGAGGTGGGGGCCGACCGGGCCAAAGGTACGGAAACTCTTGCCTTTGTAGAACTGCATCTGTGGAATCTGGATGTCACGAGCCGAGTAGTCGTTGACAATAACGACGCCGGCGATGAATTCATGCAGATTGTCGTCAGTGACAGAGACAGGGCCGGTGATCTCGCGTTTCATCACCAGGCCCAGCTCGATTTCGTAGTCCAGGAACTGGACATTGCGCGGCTTGATCAGGTCGCTGTCGGCCGCCACCAGGCAACTGGTCGCCTTGGTGAACATCATGTTGAAGTGCTTTGCGTCGGGGTTCATGCCCGATTCGATCATGTGCTGACGGTAGTTGGCACCCTGGCAAAGGAACTGCTGATTACGGGTCACCGGGGACAGCAACTTGACGTCGCTCTTGGCCAGTTCGATGCCTTTCAGTTGAAGCAAATCGTCGATGGTGTTCTGGCGGATGAACTCGCCGGTCGTGGCAAAGACTCCGGGAACCGGTGTAATAAGGTTCTGGCGTATGACGCCCCATTGGACGGTGTTTTGGTATTCGAAGCGGACAATATGGACAACGGACATTGAAGGCACTCCAGAAGCATTGTTTGCCCGACTTTTGCCAGGCTTAGTTGTTGTATTGGGCCCATGCAGGGCATGTTGTCGGCGTGCGAGCGGCCTGCACCAGGGCGTCGGCGCCACACGCAGCGCACTTGTCGGGTGGTACTGAACAGGCGGACTTATCCGAACAGGCGGGCCAGCGCCATAAGCTTGCGTAGCGTCAAGTCCGGGCTGCGTCGCAGATTGCGCATCAGCATTCGCAGATTGCCCAGTGTCAGCTTGGGCTGGGTAAAGCTCTTGGGCATGCGTTGCCCCCATTGCGCCATGGCCTCGCGGCTGACCGGATGAATGCCGGTGGGCTGTGTGGCAGTGAAGAGGTCGCCGTCACAGTAGTGCTCGTGTTTGTCTGCCCATGGGTCCTGCCAGTAATCGAAGATCTGGCTCCCCAGAATGTGCCGGCCGATCCCCCACGAATGTTTCCAGCCTCGCTCCCGCAGGACCCGCTGTCCCATGCCCAGTGCATCGGCATCGACCACTTCATAGGCGCTGTGGCTGTAGGTCGCCGTGAATCCCTGGGCAATGGCGAGGGTATGGTGATCTGTTGGAATCTCACCGCGATCCAGGCGCATGAAGGTGACGATGGGGGAGCCATCCGGGAGAACCTGTATATCGCTGGGGATCAGCCCGAAATGCTGTGTATACCAGGCGCAGGTGGCTTGATAATCGGCGACTTCGATGACGACATGACCCAGGCGCAATATTTCCGGGGGCGTTATTGGTGGGCGTTGAGCTCTGTTGATGCGTGGCTGCTTATCCGCCAGATTGAGCGAAAGAGCGGCCCTGTGCGGCAGTGGAACACTTGAGGACTGTCCGCAGATGGCTTCCACGATGAAGCCGGAGGGGTCGAGCAGCCGGACCTGTTTTCCGCCCCCCGGATGTTCGATCCGCTCGATAGCTGAAGCACCCTGGAGCTGGGTCAGGTGATCCAGATCGCCGAGACGGCCGACTTCCAGCCCGTAGCCCAGAAAGCGTGCTTGGGCCGCTCGATGAATACGGTAGCAGTAGGGGCTGGGGTCGGCAGCCCGGAGATAGAGCGTATCCGTGTCCCGGTGACTGACGCTCAGACCGAAGTCGCTCAGAAAGTGCGCCGCTTCATCAAGGTCCGGTCGTTCGAAGATAAGATGGGTGAGGCGTTGAGCTTTGACGCTCGGGGTGGGATGCCGGGCGGGTTGCAACGTGCTCAGTCGAGGTGCTGCGCTATCGTTCATTATTGTTCTCCGAACTTTTTTCGGGCAAAGCAGCGCCGAGCCCCATAAACAACAGGGGCGAAAACCACAGCGGTGGTGAAGGGGTTAGTCGAGCGCCGGGAGTGTGGGCAGTTCCTCGCTCGCCAGTCTCGCAGCCTCCTGTGCCGGCACGCCGAGTGCCCGGAGTACGAATTCCGCCGCGTCGGAACCCGCATCGCGCCAGGTTCTATGACCTTCCAGCACCAGGAACATCGCACCCAGCGCAGTGCTGGAGATCAGCGTAATGACCGAGAGCAGTTGGTCTTGTCGGAAGCTGTAGCAGCCACTGGCGTGCCCCTCCAACAGGTCCTTCGTGGCCTGACTGGCGAACATCTCGCGCAGCGCGGCGTTACTCATCGCGAATCGATGAATGAAAGTGCCCCACTGGGGCTCCTCATGGGTGCGTCGGATAAAGAAGCGGATGCCATTGGCCAGACGGTGGGCAGGCTGGGCGAGGGTCTCGAAACTCTTATTGACCCGTTCGTGCATTTCAGCGCTGAGATGGGCCGCAACCGCTTCGAACAGCTGCTCCATGCTTTTCACGTTGCTATAGATCGTCCCGCGAGCAACACCGGCCTCAGTTGCAAGATCGCTGATACTCACGTCAATGGCGCCGCGCTCGGCAAAAAGGCGAAGGGCGGCTTGATGGATGCGTCGCTGTACCGGATTCAGGGATTCCACGCTTTATCTCCAGGGTCGTCTTACAATCAATTGAACACCTGTGTTCAATGTTGGTCAATTGTTTTTTTGAGCTGGAGAGCGCGTTTTATCGGTTTATGTCCGTTATCCAAGGGTTTTTGCGGTGTTGGAGGCGTTTTTTCATCGACGGGCTTTGTGTATTTTGAACATTGGTGTTCAGTTTTCTGGCTAGGTGTCCATGTTCACAACAGGCAGTGGCAAGCTGGCGATTTTCCTGGCTTTGGCTGGCGTGACGCCCAGCGCCTTGAGGACCATTTCGGCGACCCGCACATCGTGTTCCGCCACTGTACGACCCTCGACAACAGCGCGCATGGCCCCGGTGGTGCATGACAACACCAGGTCCAGGGCGATGCCTTCGTCTTCGAATGCAAAAGCACCCTCACGGCGACCTTGGCGCAGGTCGTCAAGTACATGGGCGGCCAGTCGCGAGCGCGTCGCCTCGCCGAAGTGGATGATGCGCAGCAGCGCGCTGGCCCACGGGTGGTCATCGCCGGCTCGGTTGATGAACATCCGCACGCCGACGCAAAGGCGCTCGGCACCGCTGTGCAATCCGCTGCTCAAGACGGAAATGGCATCGGAGAACTCGGTGGCCATGGCGATGCCCACGGCTTCGAGCACTTCGTCGCGAGTGCGGAAGTAGTTGTAGATGGTGCCATTGGAGACCTCCGCTTCCGCGGCGATCTCGAGCAGGGCGATCTCCCCCACCTCCTTGCGTGCGACCAGGCGTCGCGCTGCGTCGACCAGGCCGCGACGGGTGCGCTCACGTTTCTTGTGGCCTCGCGTGAGAGGCTGGGGCGCTGCGGGTGCTGGGGAGGAGGAGGGCATACTCAGGCTCGTAGTCGAGGGGGCTCGCTGATGGTAATGGAAACCCGTTCAACAATGCAGTCGTCGCCCGTTATCAGATCAATGCAGGCTTGAACCATATGGCCCGCCTGCGCGCCGTCGGCATGGTGCATGACGAGGCGGTCGGGGCGTACCACCACCAGCGTGCCTTTGGCCGCCAGCGGCAGGATGCCATGGTTCAGATCCTCGATAAAGGCGCAATCACCCACCGGACGTTGACCGCACGGCCCGATATGCAAGAAGTTGCCGCCGGTTCGTTTCCAGGCCCCGACCTGCTCGGCGCAGAGCAGCGACAGCGGGTCGATGCCGAATCCGATCAGGGTCAGGTGGTCTCCAAGCGCATCGTCACTCAGGTGGATCTGCTGTTGGGCGTTGCGAACCCAGGCCTGGGGAAAGAGCCCTCCGCGAACCAGCTTGTCACCACGGCGATGAGGGGCGAACAGGCCTTTCCTGAAGATGTTTTTCGGTTTGATGTCCAGCTCTTCGAAGTACTTGCGGGTGGTCGGCATCAAGGCGAGCAGGCGCATCAGGCCATGGGTGAAGAAGGCCCCCAGCTTGCTTCTGGGCATGATCAGGCGTCCCATGAGCTTGGCCATGTCGATCATTGCCTTGGCATGGGGGCGGCGCTCCTCGTCATAGGAGTCCAATATCGAGGGCGAGGCTTGTCCGCGCAGGACCCAGGCGAGTTTCCAGGCCAGATTGGCGGTATCGCGAAGGCCGGCGACCAGGCCCTGTCCGACGAAGGGCGGCGTGATATGAGCGGCATCTCCTGCAAGAAAAACGCGCCCCTGGCTGAAGCGGTTGCAGCAGCGCGCGTGGAACCGATACACCGCCGTGCGCTCGATCTGCAGCTTTTGCGGATCGATCCAGGGGGCGATCAGTCGAGCGATGTTTTGCGGATTTTCCATTTCTTCGCGGGTTTCACCCGGTTGCAGCATGAACTCCCAACGCTCCCTTCCGCCGGGCGCCGGCATGTGTGGCGTGGGCCGCTTTGGATCGCAAAGGAACTCGATGTGATCGATCGCTGACCGGTGCCGATTGCCGGCATCGACAATCAGCCAGTCCTCGGCATAGGTCTGCCCTTCGAAATCCTGGCCGATCAGGGTTCTGACCCTGGAGCTCGCGCCATCGGCGCCTACCACGTACTGGGCGCGAACAGAGTGGACTTGGCCCTCCTGGTCCCGGACGGACGCAATGACGCAGCCTGGTGCATCGGTCAGGTGTTCGAGCTCGAAGCCACCCAGGCTGACCACCGACTCGAACCGCGAGACCTGTTCTCGCATCGCCCGCTCGAGGTCGGGCTGATAGAACGTCACCAGTTTGGGATGGCCATCAATGCTCCCGGTGGTATTGGCGCGACTGAAATCCCCGAGGGTCGTGGAGCGCATCCGCACTTCGGGGATCACGATCTTCTCGAAAGCGTCCTGGGCCAACCCGGCGAGTTGCAGGATGCGTAGCGCCTCGTTGTCCAGGGCGATGGCGCGAGGCATCAGCAGGATCTCATGGGCCTTGTCCAGGATCAGTGTCCTTACGCCGTAGCGTCCCAGCAGTGCCGCGAGTGTCGCGCCTACCGGGCCGTTGCCCACGATCAATACATCGACTGCGCTTGGCGGCAGCGTGCCGGCTTTCTTGTTATTCATACCGAGCCCTTGTTGTGGTTGTTTTTTTGGCAGTGAAACCGAGGGTTTCATCGTCAGGCAGCATGAGGTTATGCAAAAATGAGGTTTGTTTCAATATTGATTATTGTGTCAATATATCGAGGTCGCTCTTTTTGCCAGCATGGAACGCATAACTGTCTTCATCTGAGCCTGTAGGAGTCGCCTGTGGTGCGTGCGCTGTGTCATCCGAATCCACTGCGGATCCGCTTTGTCGATTTTGAACTCGATGAGGCCAATGCTCGCCTGTCGTGCAATGGAGAGGCGGTGGCGCTGGCGCCGACGCCGTTCAACCTGTTGTGCGCGCTGGCGCGCGAGCCGGGGTCGCTTCTGAGCAAGGATGCGTTGCTTGACGCGGTCTGGGGACACCGCTTCGTCAGCGAGTCGGTGCTGAAAACCGCCATCAGCGATCTGCGCACGACACTGGGCGACTCTCCCCGAGCACCACGTTTTATCGAGACCGTGTCCCGGCGTGGCTATCGCTTTATTGCCACGCCGTCCCTGACGCCTTTGACGCCGACCAGCCTGGCGATAACACCGCAAGCCGTCACGCAAGCGCCGCTGTTTATCGGCCGTGGCGCTTCGCTTTCGCGCTTGCAACGGGCCTGGGTGCAGGCGCAAGGCGGCCAGCGCTCGATGTTCTGGCTCGCTGGCGCGCCGGGAATCGGCAAGACCCTGCTGATCGAGCATTTCATGGCGGGTCTCGACGGCGCCACCTGCGCGCGCGGCCATTGTGTGGAGCCCCTCGGTACTGGCGAGCCGTACCTGCCGGTGCTGGAAGCAATTGCCGGTTTGTGCCGCGTCGACCCGGCGCTGCCGGCACTGTTGCGGAGCGTGGCACCCACCTGGCTGTTTCAACTGCCGTGGCTGAGTAGTGCCCAGGAGCGTGAGGCGTTGCGGCACGAGCTTGCCGGTGTCGGCCCGGAGCGCATGCTGCGGGAAATGGGCGAGTTGCTGGAGCGTTACACGGAGCAACGCCCCTTGTTGCTGGTCACCGAAGACCTGCATTGGGGCGACAGGGCCACCCTCCAACTGATCGACTACGTCGCCCGGCGACGCGGGCGCATGCGGTTGATGTGGGTGGCGAGCTTTCGCGTCGCCGAAGTGGTGGCGCTCGATCATCCGCTCAGTTCGTTGCGACACGAACTTCGTTTGCAGCGTTTATGCGAAGAAGTGGTGCTCGATCCGTTTTCGGAGACCGAGATCGCCGATTATGTCGCTACGCGTTCGGTCTCACTGGCGAGCGATGAAGGGTTCGTGCGGGCGCTGCACGATCACACCGACGGCGTGCCACTGTTCGTCTCGTCGTTGCTCAATGAAGTGATGGACCGTGCGGACGATGACGCCACCGTCGAGGCCCGGCTGGCGAACCTCACGGTTCCCGAGAATCTGGCATCTATCATCGATCATGTGATCGCCAGGCTCGGTCGGGAGGAGCGTGATCTGCTCTCGGCGGCGGCGATATGTTCGGGGGCTTTCCGGGTGGAAACGCTTTCGCTGGCCCTTGAGCGTGACCTCGCTTCGCTGGCTTACGCCTGCGAGGAGCTGGTTCGCGGGCAGGTGTGGCTGACACGGTCACGAACGGTCGATGGGTCAGAGGTGTCCGCGCAAGCCTACTCGTTCCGCCACGCGCTCCTGCGTCAGGTGCTGTACGAGCGCACGCCGCTTTCGCTGCGTATTCACCTGCATCGTCAGATCGGCGACGCCCTTGAGCGTGAGCGGTCGTTCGGCGTGCCGGTCGCCGCGTCAGACCTGGCGATGCACTTCGAACGGGCCAGTCGGCCAGTGATTGCGCTGTCGGATTTCGGCCCGGTCGCGACCATCAGTGCCCATGGCGACCGGATGCCGACCCTTTGCTGACAACTTGATCGGGGCATGGCTTTAGGCTGTTGCCGAACTTCTCCGATCCCGTGGTCTGCAATGGTCCTGAATCCTGAATCCAAGTATCCAAACCGCCGCACGTATGTGCTGAAGCTGCGTAGCGACGCCGCGCCGGGGGGCCTTGCCGGGCGCCTGGAAAATCTGGTGACCGGCCGCCAGTGCGAGTTCTCATCCGTCGAAGAGCTGTCGGCGTCGATTGCCGACGACCTTGCATCGATAGCCGGTGAGCGTGCCGCGGATGCCGCCGCCGAATGACCCCACCTACTCGATGGAACGCTCCATAGGGCGACCGAATCACGACGCTTGGCTGACAACTTGGCGTGCGGCCGACCCTATGCTGGCGTCACCTCGAATTCCTACGAGTCCAATCCGATGTCGCGACTTCAGCTCCTTCTTTCGTTGATCCACCCTGGCGGGCAGACGTCCCGCCCATCTGCCGATTGCCTGGGCGGCCTTGCCGCTGCGGTGACGCTTGCCATGTCTATCGCGCTGGCCCTGGCGGGCTGTTCCACGCCCATCGTCAAGCCTGCGGTGGACCTGCCGGGCAAGTTCGCCGCGACCGCGGCCTCGGGGATGGAGCCCGAAGTCGCATGGTGGGAGGCTTTCAAGGATCCGGTGCTGAGCGATCTGGTACGCCGCGCGATGCGCGATAACCGCGATATCAAGATCGCCTCCGAGCGCCTGTGCGCCGCGCGCGCTGGCGAGAGCATCAGCCGTTCCTGGTTGTTTCCGAGCGTCAGCGGGTCCGCCTCCGGTATCGACCGCAGTAGCGGGTACGACACGGCCACGAAGGCGGGCTATCCCGATACCAAAACCGCAAGCGTGGGGCTGGACGTTTCGTGGGAGCTGGACCTGAGCGGCCGTTTGCGGGCCGGCGCGAGTGCGGCCCAGGCCCAGGCGCTGGCCGCGGAACACAGCGTACGCGGTGTGCGCCTGCTGGTGATGAGCGACGTTGCCAGCAATTACTTCACGCTGGTCGGTGCGCAGCGTCAGGTCGACACCCTGCGGGCCATGTCGGCGATGCAGGACGAGACCTTGCGTCTGGTCACCGCACGCCAGCGCGTGGGGCTGGCAACCGTCTTCGACGTGGAGCGTGCCGAGGCTGACGCGGCCTCCGCGCGTGGGCAGATTCCGCCACTGGAAACCCTGGCGGCGGTGGCACGCCATCGCCTTGCGGTACTGATCGGTGACCAGGCCTTCAATGCCGCCGCCATCGTACCCTCGCGCGGCGATGTAGTGGTGCCTCAGCCGCAGCCCGGCCAGCCGGCCACGTTGCTGGAGCGCCGGCCCGACGTGCTGGAACTGATGGCGCAACTGGATGCGGCCAACGCTCGCCGTCAGCAGGCCGCCGCCGAATGGTTTCCGCGTCTGTTCCTTGGTGCTTCCTACGGCAGCCAGGGCCTGGAACTCAATGGTGTGGGGCTGGGCGCTGCCCGCTATACCAATGTGGCGGGCCTGCTGACGATGCCGCTCTTCAACGCCGGGCGCACGCGGGCCATCAATGAGGTTGCCGAGAGCGGCCAGCGTGAAGCGCTGCTGCGTACCGAGGACGGCATCGCCCGTGCGCTCGAAGACGTTGAGAACTCGCTGGTAGGCCTTTCCCAGGAGCGTCGTCGTTCGGCGTCGTTGCAATCGGCTGTGGTGGCCGCGGATTCCGCGCTGGGCCGGGCTCAATCGCTCTACGACCGGGGGCAGATCGACTTGTTGCCGCTGCTGGATGCGCACCGTGTGCGCCTGACGATGCGTCTGAACGCCAACGACAGCAACACTCGTCTGCTGCTCGACAGCGTACAGCTCTACAAGGCGCTGGGCGGCGGCTGGCAGGTTTTCGAGTCCGTGCCTCCCGCCGGCACCGCCACTGCCGGCGCCGTGCGTCCACTTTCCTGAATCCCGTCGCTTACAACGAGGAACTGTCTTGAATAACTCTATTACCGCCGTCGGTGCCATGGCCGTCGCCGCGTTACTCTGCGCCTGCAGTCCGGACCAACCGCCGGTACAGGTGCCGCGGCCCGTACGTACCGTCGAACTGCGCTATGACAACGCCCGCGAAGCCAACCGCTATGTCGGCACCGTGCAGTCGCGCCATGAAGTGGACCAGGCTTTCCGCGTGGACGGCAAGGTCGTCCAACGCAAGGTCGAGGTCGGCCAGTTCGTGCACGAGGGTGATGTGCTCGCCACGCTGGACGACAGCGACTACCGGCTGGCCGTGGAAGCGGCGCGGCAGTCGTGGGCCGCTGCGGTGGCACAGGCCCGTCAGGCCGACTCGGACCACCAGCGCCTGGGAGCGCTGAAGGCCGATGGTTCGGTCAGCGTGGCCGATGACGAGCGTGCGCGTACCAGCGCCGAGACCTCCCGGGCGAACGCCGAGGCCGAGGCCCGCAAGCTCGAACTGGCGCGCAACCGGCTCAATTACTCCGTGCTGCGGGCCTCGTGGAGCGGCGTGGTCACGGCCGTGCATTTCGAGGTCGGGCAGGTCGTGACGCCGGGGGCCGCGGTGATCTCGATCGCCGACCCTGGCTTGCCCGAGATCGTCGTCGATGTGCCGGAGGATCACCTGGCTGCCTTCAAGCAGTCGGGCTTCAAGGCCTCACTGGCCAGCGCTCCGGGCCAGACCTTCGCGGTGGCCTTGCGCGAACTGTCGCCGCAAGCCGCGCCGCAGACAAGGACCTACCGCGCGCGCATGAAGCTCCTGGACACGCAACCATTGCCCCTGGGGGCGACCGCCACCCTGGAGGTCGAACGCAAGATGACCGGGCGCCCGGTGGCGGCGGTGCCGGCCACCGCACTGACGCAAAGCGGCGGGCAGCCGGCGCTGTGGGTGGTCACGCCGACGGGCAAGGACCCGGTCGGCACCGTCGAGCTGGTACCTGTGGGGGTGTCGGGCTATCGAAATGACGAGGTGCTGGTCTCCGGCCCACCGGCCGGGGCGCTGATCGTAACCGCCGGTGTCCAGAAGATGGCGCCTGGCCTGAAAGTAGCGCTGCCAGGTGCGGTTTCCCCTGAAACGAAGGCAGTGGTGACGCGATGAGCCATTTCAACCTTACCGATTGGGCGCTGCGTCACCGTGCCATCGTCCTCTTCCTGATCCTCATTGTCGCGGTGGCCGGCCTGTTCAGTTTCACCCGGCTTGGCCAGCTCGAAGACCCGAACTTCTCGGTGCCGTCGATGACCGCCGGCGTCGCCTGGCCAGGCGCGACCGCCCAGCAGATACAGGATGAAGTCCTGAATCGCATGGAGAAGAAGTTCGAGCAGATCGACCACTTCGAAAAGGTGGTCACCTTTGCCCGGCAGGGTTACGGCGGCATGACGCTGACCGTGCGCGGCGGTACCTCGAAGGCCGACCAGCGCGAGGCCTGGTATCAGGCCCGCAAGAAACTCAATGACCTGCGCCTGGAGCTGCCCGACGGCGTGACCGGTCCGGTGGTCAACGACGAATATGGCGACGTGTACGGCCTGATGTACGCCGTCAAGGGCGACGGTATCGACCACGCCGATCTGTCGAATGCCGCCGAGGACATCAAGCGCAGTCTGCTGAAGGTGCCGATGGTCAAGAAGGTCGACCTGATCGGCGAGCAGGCCAAGCGTGTCTATGTGGAGTTCTCGCACGAACGCCTCGCTGCGCTGGGCATCACGCCGCTGATGATCGCCGAGAGCTTGCGCGCGCAAAATGCCTTGCAAGCGGCAGGGCAGGTTGACACGCAAGGGGACCGTGTCGTCGTGCGCGTGAGTGGCCAGTTTGCCAACGAAGATGACATTCGCAATGTGCCTGTCGCGGCCGGTGGTCGGATGATCAAGCTGGGCGA
Organism: Pseudomonas sp. MWU12-2345; assembly: GCF_023242385.1. Lineage (NCBI taxonomy): Bacteria > Pseudomonadati > Pseudomonadota > Gammaproteobacteria > Pseudomonadales > Pseudomonadaceae > Pseudomonas > Pseudomonas sp. MWU12-2345. The sequence continues at coordinate 40,081 of NZ_JALLJA010000001.1, forward strand.
CTTCACGACCATCAAGCGTGGTTATGAAGACCCACCGACCTACACCGTGCGTCACAACGGCCAGCCGGTGCTGATGCTCGGCATCTCGATGACCGAGGACGGTAATATCGTCGAGCTCGGCAAGGCGATGGAAGTCGCGGTCGCCCAGCTGCAGTCCGAGCTGCCCCATGGCGTGGAACTGGAGCGCGTGGCCGACCAGCCCACCACCGTGAAAGAGGCCGTCTGGGACTTCGCGCGCTCGCTTATCGAGGCACTGGTCATCGTGATCATTGTCAGCTTTGTCAGCCTGGGCTGGCGTACCGGTCTTGTGGTGGCGGCCACGGTGCCGCTGGTACTGGGCGGTGTCGCGATGTTGATGCTGGCGATGGGCTGGAACCTGGAGCGTATCTCGCTCGGCTCGCTGATTATCGCCCTGGGCCTGTTGGTCGATGATGCGATCATCGCCATCGAGATGATGCTGGTGAAGATGGAAGCCGGTTGGGACCGTGTGAAGGCCGCCTCGTTCTCCTACCAGTCCACCGCCATGCCGCGCCTGACCGGTGCGCTGATCACCGTTGCCGGGTTCATGCCGATCGGTCTTTCAAAATCGACCACGGGCGAGTATGCCGGTGGCATTTTCTGGATTGTCGGCGCGGCGGTGTTGTTTTCATGGATCAGTTCGGGGATCTTCACGCCTTACCTGGCGGTCAAGATGCTGCCCAAGGATTTCGGCAAGCACCAGCATGCCGGCGATCCGTACGACACCCGGTTCTTCCGCAAGCTGCGCGGCATGATCGACTGGGCCATCCAGCGTCGCTGGGTGGTCATCGGCGTGACGCTGGGTGCTCTGCTGCTCGCCTTGGGCGGCTTGAAGCTGGTGCCGCAGCAGTTCTTCCCCAGCAGTTCGCGTCCCGAACTGGTCATCGACCTGCGCCTGAAAGAGGGGGCTTCTTTCGCGGCGACGGCCGAGCAGGTCAAGCAGATGGAAACCCTGCTCGGCAAGGACGAGGATGTCCGGTTCTATACCGCCTACACCGGTGCCGGGGCGCCGCGCTTCTATCTGGCGCTCAATCCGGAGTTGCCCAATCCGGGCTTTGCCCAGTTCGTCGTGATGACCCAGGACCTGAAGGCGCGGGAACGGGTTCGCAAGCGCTTGATGGCCTCGGCCGATCAACAGTTCCCGCAGGTCTGGGTCCGTGTCACGCGGCTGGAACTCGGGCCACCGGTGGGCTTCCCGCTGCAGTTCCGCATTGTCGGGCCTGATACCCAGGTCGTGCGCAAGATTGCCCGTGAAGTGGAGCACGTCGTGACCTCGAATTCGAAGGTCCGTGACGTCCAGCTCGACTGGAACGACCCGGTGCGTTCGCTGAAGGTGCAGTTGGACCAGGACAAGGCCCGCGCGCTGGGACTCACGCCGGCTGACGTATCGCTGGCCACCCAGACCGTGATGAATGGCGCGACCCTGTCGCAGTTGCGCGAGCACGAGGACCTGATCGACATCGTCGCCCGCGCCGTGCCTGGAGAACGCCTGAGCCTCGACACGTTGAAGGACATCAACCTCTACACCCGCAAGGGCACCGTGGTGCCGTTGTCGGAAGTCGCGCAGGTGCGCTACGAACTTGAGGAGCCGGTGCTGTGGCGCCGTAATCGCGATATGGCGATCACCGTGCGCGCCGATGTGAAGGATGGCGAGCAGGGCGTATCGGTGACGCAGGAGATCCAGCCGCTACTGAAGGATATTCAGGCCAGGCTGCCCTCGGGCTACCGCATTGATGTGGGCGGTGCGGTGGAGGAAAGCGACAAGGCCAACCAGGCACTGCTGGCGGTGGCGCCACTGATGCTGGTCACCATCCTGCTGTTGCTGATGCTTCAGTTGCAGGACTTCTCGCGCATGTTGATGGTGGTCTTGACCGCGCCACTGGGCCTGATCGGTGTAGTGCCGGCGTTGTTGCTGTTCAACGCGCCGCTGGGGTTCGTCGCGATCCTGGGCATCATCGCCCTCGGCGGCATGATCATGCGCAACTCGGTGATCCTCATTGATCAGGTGCGGATCGAGATCGAAGAAGGTCGCGACCCCTGGAATGCGGTACTGGACGCGGCCATCCACCGGACCCGTCCGGTGCTCCTGACGGCGCTGGCGACGGTGCTGGCGATGATTCCGCTGACGCGCAGCGTGTTCTGGGGGCCGATGGCAATTGCGATCATGGGAGGCCTTACCGTGGCGACGCTGCTGACCATCTTCTTCGTTCCGGCGCTGTATGCCGCCTGGTTCAAGGTTCGCCGCCACACGGCGCAAGCAACTGTCGTCAGTATTGGCAATTGCTGAGTCATTCGGCGGCGGGTCTCCTCTGACTCGCCGCCTTTTGCCGCCGCCGCCTGGTTTTTAACGCGGCCTGGTTGGTGTCGGCCGCCATGAGCGCTTGCCGCTGATTATTGACTTGCCGGAGTTGGGTGAACTGGCCTCGGGCGGTCGGGGAGGGCGACTTCAGGCCGTGGCGAGCAGGCGTTAGAGGTCCATGACCATCTCGTGCCAGGCCATGCCACCGTGGTCGGAAGGCGAGGGCTGCACGTAGCGATAGCCCATGCGCTGATACAGCGCCACGTGCTGCTCCTTGCACATCAGGTGGATGGTTTTCTTGTCCAGTGCCTTCATGCGCCGGACGAACTCGTCCATCATCCGTGTGGAGTGGCCTTTACCCTGCTGCGCGGGATCCAGCACCACGGACATGATCACGACGTTCGGCGCCTCGGCCGAATGCCCCACCAGTTCCTTGAAGGCTTCATCGGACATCACCACCTCGTGGGCGCAGCCACTGTTGATGAAACCGATGACCTCGCCGCCATCCTCCAGAATCAGAAAACCCTGCGGGTACTGGGCGATGCGCGTTGCAATCTTCTCCAGGGTCGCGGCTTCATCGCCTTCGTAGGCGCAGGACTCGATTTGATAGCAGCGCGCAGCGTCTGACGGCGCGGCATTGCGAAAGCTGAGGGTGGACATTGCGGTTCCTGGTCGTTGGGTGGGTCTTGAGGGAGACGGGAGGCGCTATGTTAGAGCAAGCAGGTGGCGGATGAGGAGGTACCCGGGTGCTTAATTCCACCGCGTTGACGTTCGCCAGGATTGGGCGTCCCAGGATCAGTGTTGTCTGATGCCGGGGCGCTTGTTCAGGCGATGGACTCAGGACTGCGCGGACAACCAGGCGCGCCAGCCGCCCCAAGCGCTGATATCCGTGGCGCCCTCCAGGCCATAGGCGTCGCAAATGAACCCGGTCTCCCAACGACCATCGTCCAACTGCACCTTACCCAACCCCAGCGGGCCCGGGATCCCGGTCAGGAACGAGCCCAACTCGCTGCTGGGCAATTGCCAGACTTCCACGGCGATGGCCACGCCACCTTCAGCGACCCGGACCATCCCCGGACGCTTCAGCGGGCCGCCGGCCAGTGCGTACAGCCGGTAATCCGGTGAACTCCGGGTCGTTTCGAGCAGGCGCGCGCCGCGTTGCTTGAGTTGCCCGTTAAGCGCCAGGCCGTCAAGGTGCGCGCCGCAGACCACCAGGCGGGCCTGATCATGGCGAGCCTCATGGGCAGGTTTTTTGCCGCCCTGATACGCATGGGCTAGGCTCAGCAGGTATTGATCGGTGAAGGCCCGACCCAACAAGGTCACCCCCCAGGGCAAGCCGTTGGCCATGAAGCCGCTCGGTACGGCCACGGCGGCATAGTCCAGCAGGTTCATGAAGTTGGTGTAGTAACCCAGCTCGGCGTTGCGCAGGACCGGCTCTTCGGCAAGCTCGGCCAAGGTCACCGGGCGACCGATGGTGGGCGTCAGGACACAATCCAGCCCGGCCATCAGGCGGTCGCACTGCGCCTTGAGTGCCTGCAGGCGATACTGCGCGCGGAAGGTTTGCACGCCGCTCACCTGGGGGGCTTTGGCCAGCACCGCATGGATCACGGGCAGTACCGCATCTGGCTGAGCCTGCGCCAGCTCGCCGACGACGCTATAGCGCTCGGCCACCCATGGACCTTCATAGAGTAGCCGTGCGGCCTCAAGAAACGGCGACAGGTCGAGACTGACCGCTTCGCCGCCCAATGCCTGCAAGCGCTCGATCGCGGCGGCAAACAGCCCCGGTCCTTCAGTACAGCCGAAAAACTCCAGGTCCCGGGCCCGTGGCACGCCAAATCGAAACGGCCGCACGCTGCCGAACGCCGTGCCATCGTTCCAGGCGGGATTGGCGCGGCTGTATTCATCTTCAGGATCCTGCTGCGCGATCAGCGCCAACAAACGGCTCGCCTCGGCGGCACTGGCGGTGAAGGTCGTCACGCAGTCGAGGGTGCGACAGGCCGGTACCACCCCGGCCGTGGACAGCAGTCCCCTGGTCGCCTTGAGCCCCACCAGGTTGTTGAGCGCCGCCGGCACCCGGCCCGAGCCCGCGGTATCGGTGCCCAGGGCAAAGCTGGTCAAACCCAGTGCCACCGTCAAGGGCGAGCCCGCGCTGGAGCCCCCCGACGGGTATTCAGCGAGCACGCTGTTACGGCAGGGGCCATAGGGTGAGCGGGTGCCGTTGAGGCCGGTGGCAAACTGGTCGAGGTTGGTTTTACCCAACGGCACCGCCCCCAGGTCGATCAACTGCTGGACAACGGTCGCCGAACGCTGCGGGGTATAGGCGAACGCCGGGCACGCCGCCGTGGTGGGGATACCCGCCAGATCGATGTTGTCCTTGATGGCAAAGGGCACGCCGTACAACGGCAGGCTTTCCATCGTGCTGGATTCAAGGGCGACCAGGTAAGGCTCCAGCTCCTGGGCACTGAGCAGGTGGATGAACAGATTGAAGTCGGGATTCAACGCCTCGGCCTGTTCACGTAGGGCGAGGATCAGGCGACGTGGCGAGCATTCGCCGCTGGCGTAGCGTGCCCGCAGCACGTCCAGTTGCAGATCGGTTTTCATGGCTTTTCTCCTGTAGGGGGGACGGGCTCAATCACGACCACCCGTTGCCCGGCGCGCACCGCCGAGCCGGGTTGCACGAGCACTTCTCGAACAATGCCGGCACAGGGCGCAAGCACCGGAATTTCCATCTTCATCGACTCCAGCACGACCAACGCCGCACCTGCGGCGACCCGCTTGCCGACAGCGACCTGAACCTGCCAGAGGTTGCCCGCAATGGGGCTTTCCACGCTGGTTTGATGAGCCGGCAAGGGCGCTTCTTCGGGTGCCTCGACAAGCGCTTCGCTGCTTTCGAAGTGCGCTTGGCCGCTGTCGATCCAGCGCCGTCTTTCGGCGGAAAAAGCGCTCTGTTGCCGGTCTCGGAACGCCTGGATGCTGCTCGCTTCACTGGCCAGGAAGTCCTGGTAGTCGGCCAGACGCAATTGGCTGTGCTCGATGTTCAAGTCGAAGCGACCGAGGGGGAAATCGCGACGGATGCGCAGCAACTCCTGCGCGCTGACCGGGTAGAACCGGATCTGATCGAAGAAGCGCAACAGCCAGGGTTTGCCGGAGAACGCCGCCACTTCGCGGTAACGGTTCCACATCTGCAGCGTACGCCCGACGAACTGGTAGCCGCCGGGGCCTTCCATGCCATAAACGCACAGGTAGGCGCCTCCGATACCCACCGAGTTCTCGGCGGTCCAGGTCCGCGCCGGGTTGTACTTGGTGGTCACCAGGCGATGCCGGGGATCCAGCGGCGTCGCTACCGGTGCCCCGAGGTAGACATCGCCCAGGCCCATGACCAGATAGCTGGCCTCGAACACCGTGCGCTGTACTTCATCCAGGTCGGGCAGGTCATTGATGCGGCGAATGAACTCCAGGTTGCTGGGGCACCACGGCGCATCCTTGCGCACGGTGGTCATGTATTTTTCAATGGCCAGCTGGCAAGCCGGGTCATCCCACGACAGCGGTAAGTGCACGATGCGAGAGGGGACCTGCAAGTCGCGGGCAGCACAGACCGCGTCCCATTCGCCAGCCACGATCTCCAGCAAGTGGGCCAGGGGGAGTTGTTCGGGTTGGTAGTGGACCTGCAGCGAGCGGATACCGGGCGTAAGGTCGATGACCCCCGGCAACGCCTTGGCTTCGAGCGCCTGCATCAAGGCGTGGCCCCTGAAGCGCAACACCAGGTCGAGCTCGGCGGCGCCGATCTCCAGCAGCAGGTGGGTATCACCGGCCAGGCGTGCCACCAGGCGGGTATCGTCCTGGCCCAGGTCCAGCACAATGGGGGATTGCAGCCCGATCACGGCGGCGTCCCTGGGGGGCTCGGCGGTCAGCGCCGCGGTGGCGAGTTGGCGTGCCTGGGCGAGATTGGTCGGGATGAACCGCACCTTGTCCCCGGCCTTGAGTTGCCCCAGTTGCCAGAGGTCGGCCTCGATCACGGTCACCGGACACACGAAGCCACCCAGGCTGGGGCCGTCGGGGCCGAGAATCACCGGCATATCCCCGGTGAAATCCACCGCGCCGATGGCATAGGGGTTGTCGTGGATATTGGACGGGTGGAGCCCGGCCTCGCCACCGTCGGCCCGAACCCACTCGGGTTTGGGGCCTATCAGGCGCACGCCGGTACGGCTGGAGTTGAAATGCACTTCCCAGTCGGTGTTGAAAAAAGTGTGGATGTAGTCTTCGGTAAAGTATTCCGGTGCGCCGTGGGGGCCGTAGATCACGCGGATAGAGCGCAGCGCCGCCAGCGGCGGTTGCCCGGCAAGCACCGCGCCGGCCGTTGCGTCGGTCAGCGGGGCCAGGTGCAGCACATCGCCGGCGCGCAGCGCCCGTCCACCATGGCCACCGAACTGGCCGAGGGTGAAGGTGCTTTTGCTGCCCAGGTAATCCGGCACCTGCACGCCACCGCGCAGGCATAGATAACTGCGTGCGCCGGCTCCGGCGATGCTGCCCAGGCTCAATACCGAACCGGCCTTGACCCGCAGCGCGGTATTCATTGCCACTGCTGCGCCATCGAGCGTCACCGGCAACACCGCGCCGGTCACTGCCAGCACGGCGTCAGTATTGAAGCGCAGGCTTGGCCCGCTCATGGTGATCTCGAGACCGGCGCAACCCTCGGGGTTGCCCAGCAACAGGTTACCCAGGCGCAGCGCGCGGCTGTCCATGGGCCCCGAAGGCGGCACGCCCACGGCCCAGTAGCCCTGGCGCCCCGGATAATCCTGCACGCTGGTCTGGGTGCCGCCACTGAGTACTTCGAAGGTGTTGGCGTGATAGACCAGCGCTTCCAGGCAACGGGTCCAGGGCTGGCCGCTGGCGAACGGCACATCGAGCAGGATCTGGCGAAGGTAGTCGCGGTTGGTCTCGACGCCGTAAAGCTGGCTTTCGCCCAGCGCCCGGTGCAGGTGCAGGCGCGCCTGCTCGCGGTCCTCGGCCCAGGTGATGACTTTGGCAATCATCGGGTCGAAGTAGGGCGGGATCTCACAACCGGCCTCGACCCAGGTATCGATACGCAATGCCTGGCCATCGGCCGGCGGGAATTTCACCGCCGTCAGCAGGCCCGGGCTTGGCTGGAAGTCCTTGCCCGGATCTTCGGCATACAGACGGGCTTGCACCGCGTGGCCGCGAGGTCGCAGGCGGGCGCCCAATTCGCCGAGGGGCGGCAAGTCTCCCGCGGCCAGCTGCACCATCCAGCGCACGAGGTCGACGCCCCAGACCTGTTCGGTCACCCCGTGCTCGACCTGCAGGCGGGTGTTCACCTCCAGGAAGTAAAAGCGTTGATCGTCGCTGTCGAAGACAAACTCGACAGTGCCGGCGCTGCGGTAGTTGACCGCCTTGGCCAATTGCACGGCGGCGTTGCAAAGGGCTTCGGCCATGCCGTCGGGCAGGTTCGGTGCGGGGGTTTCTTCAAGGACCTTCTGGTTGCGTCGCTGCACCGAGCAATCGCGTACGCCGAGGGCCAATACCTCGCCGGCACCGTCACCGAATACCTGGACCTCCAGGTGGCGGGCGCGCTGGATGTATTTCTCGATAAACACCCCGGCGTTGCTGAAGTTGTTCTGGCCCAGGCGCTTGACGGTCTCAAAGGCTTCCTGCAGCTCCTTGGCGTCGCGGCACACGCGCATGCCGATGCCACCTCCGCCCGCGGTGCTCTTGAGCATGATCGGGTAGCCCACCTGCGTCGCGGCCCGCAGGGCTTCATCGAGGCTGTCAAGCAGGTCGCTGCCTTCCAGCAACGGTACGCCCTGCTGGCGGGCGAGGGCGCGGGCGGTGTGCTTGAGGCCGAACAGCCGCAGTTGTTCCGGCGTCGGGCCGACGAAGGCGATCCCGGCCGCTTCGCAGGCCTCGGCAAAGGCGGCGTTTTCGGAAAGAAAACCATAACCGGGATGAATGGCCTGGGCGCCGCTGGCCTTGGCCGCGGCCAGGATCTTGTCCACCACCAGGTAGGTGTCGGCCGCGGCCCCTTCACCCAGGCTCAAGGCCTGGTCGGCTTCAAGGATGTGGCGGCTGGTGATATCCGCTTCGGAATACACCGCCACGCCCTTGACGTCGAGTTCGCGCAAGGTGCGCAGGAGACGGCAGGCGATGGCACCGCGGTTGGCAATCAACAGTGTGTCAAACATGACGGATTCCCTGGAGGCGGCGCTGGTCCGCCTCGGCTGGGGTGCGGGTCGTCCCACAGTTTTTCGAAAGGGTCTCGGGGTCGTCCCCAGACAGCGATCAAGGCCGCTTGCGAGGCAGCGTCTGGCCCGAGCGACTCTGGCAAATCGTGAACAGCCATAGCCGCAGGGGCTTGAGCCAGGGTTTCAGTCCCATATCAGCAGCTCCGCGGGGGTGGGGTTATAGCCATTGCACGGGTTGTTCAGTTGCGGGCAGTTGGAAATCAACACGATCACGTCCATCTCGGCCCGCAACTGCACGTACTTTCCGGGGGCGGAGATGCCGTCCTCGAAGGTCAGGGCGCCTTCGGGCGTTACCGGCACGTTCATGAAGAAGTTGATGTTCGGGCTGATATCCCGTTTGCCCAGCCGACCATCGTGGGTGCAGGCGCGCAGGTAGTTGTCGCGGCAGCTGTGCATGTGGCGTTTGTCCAGGGCATAACGCACGGTGTTGCTTTCCTGGGCGCAGGCACCGCCGAGGGTGTCGTGGCGACCGCAGTTGTCTTCGACGATGGTCAGCAAGGGGCGGCCAAGATTGGAGTAGAGCACGCTGCCGGTGCTCAGGTAGACGTTGTTCTGGCGCCGCAGGGTGCGTTGGACGTCGTAACGCTCGCGCGGGTTGGCCGCGCTGTAGAACAGCGTGTCAACGGCCTGGTTGCCTTCGAGGTCGAGGATGCGCAGGGTCTGGCCGGCCTTCACTTCGGTGAGCCAGGGCTCGCCCGCCGGGACGGTGGCCCGGTAGACGGCTGATTCGGGATGCAGGTGGGTGGTCATGGGGTCGTCCTCAAACGAACAGGCGGTCGGTGTTGATGAAGCCGCGCAGGTTTTCGGGGCGCGAAGTCCGGCAGTGTTCGGCGACGCTGGCGTCGGCGCTCATAAAGGTCAGTTGCACCGGTTTGGGCGCGTATTCAGGGGCGGGGTCCATGGGGTGTTGCAGCGCGGTGATGATGAACAGGGTGTCCATCGGCGCGTAGAGCTCAATGCAGTCGCCCGCTTTGGAATGCGCTTCGACAAAGTGCAAGGCACCGTGAGCGTCGACGTCGACGCGACTGAACAGATTGAGGGTCATGGACAGATCGCAGAGCCCCAGTCCCCACTTGCCCATCTCCACCAGCAGGTTGTCTGCGCCGTTGCGGTAGAACCCGTTGCGCAGCTCCTGGTAGCGGCCGCGGCCGTACTTCTGTTCGACTTCGTCGGCGCATAGCACACCACCGAGGCTGTCGCTCCAACCGCAGGTGTCACGGGTGATGGCCGCCAGCACCCGGCCCATGTCCGAGTACAGGCAATGGCCGGTCGTCAGCTTGGCGGTGTGTTGGCACTTGAGACTGTCAGGCAGGTTCAATCGCTCGGTTTTCTCATGCGCGTTGAACAGCATCAGGCTGACGTTGGCGCCGCCTTGAAGGTCGGTCAGGCGCAGTAGCTGCCCGCGCTTGAGCACGAAAGAAAGGTGGCCGCCGCCGGGCAGGCGTTCGTCGGCAAAAACAGCAGTGTCATTCATGGGGTCAGTCCCAGGATCGGTTGAAGAGCGCTCGCCAGCGAGGTCGCGAGGGCCGCCTGGGCCTCGCTGCGCTTGCTGTTGAGCGGCAGGTCGTAAGTAATGCGGGCCCCATAGGCATAGGGCGCATGGGGATCGACGCGCACCTTGTCGAAAACCATCAGTCGGGTGCCCAGGCTGAAGCCTTCGCTGAGGTCGTGGGTGACCATGAATACGGTCAGCCGGGTTTCGCGCCACAGGTCCAGCAGCAGGGCGTGCATATCCTTGCGGATGCCGGGGTCGAGGGCGCCGAAGGGTTCGTCAAGCAGCAGCACCCGTGGCTTCATGATCAAGGCCTGGGCGATGGCCAGGCGTTGCTGCATGCCGCCCGAGAGCTGCGCCGGGTATTTATCCAGGGCATGACCGAGACCGACCTTGTGCAGCAGCGCCGCCGCCTGTTCGCGGGCGGCGCGTTTGCGTTGGCCGAACAGCCGGCCCAGCAGCGGCGCCCGGGGCAGTTCCAGGCCCAGGGCGACGTTGTCCAGCGCGCTCAAGTGGGGGAACACCGAATAGCGCTGGAACACCACGCCACGGCTCGGGTCCGGCTCCGCGGCCAACGGTTGGCCGTCGAGCAGGATTTCGCCACGGCTCGCTCTTTCCTGGCCCAGCAACAGCCGCAGGAAGGTTGATTTTCCGCAGCCGGACGTACCGACCAGGGTGCAGAACTCGCCTTCGGCGATACTCAGGTTCAGGCCCTCCAGCACCACATGGTCGCCATACTGCTGCCACACATTGTTGACTTGGATAAAGCTCATGAGCGGGCTCCTTCGTACCAGGGAAAGGCACGCCGGGTGAGCTGCTTCAAGCCCCAGTCCATCAGCCAGGCCAGCAGGGTGATCCACACCACATAGGGCAAAATAACGTCCATGGCCAGGTAGCGGCGCACCAGGAAGATCCGATAGCCCAGGCCATCTTCGGAAGCGATGGCCTCGGCCGCGATCAGGAACAACCATGCCGATCCCAGCACCAGCCGCAGGGAAATCAGCAGCCGTGGCAGCAGTTGCGGCAGGACCACGCGCAGGATCAGGGTCCAGGTCGAGGCTCCCAGGGTCTGGGCCTTGATCAGCAACTCGACGGGGATTTCCCGGGCCCGTTGTTCCAGGTCGCGGGCCAGTATCGGCGTGATGCCGATGACGATCAGCATCACCTTGGACAGTTCACCCAGGCCGAAGACGATAAACAGGATCGGCAGGATCGCCAGCGGCGGCACCATGGACAGCACCACCAGCAACGGCGACAGCGGCGCGCCGAACAGCGGCAGCGTGCCCGCGGCGATGCCCAGGCACAGGCCCGCCAGGGCGCTGACGCCCAGGCCGATGGCCAGGCGTCGCAGGCTGGACGCGGTGTCCTGCCAGAGCACATAACCACCGCTGCGCTTGTCCTCGCTGAAGGCCATGCGTTTCACCGCATCGGTCATCTGCACGGCGCTGGGCAGCAGCTTGTCGTTGGGGTTGTCTGCCAACCGCTGCGCGGAGCCCAAAAAATAGGCACACAACAACAGGGCGAAGGGCAGGATCACCAGCAACAAGCGTGTGGGCCGATCAGGGTGACGATTGATCAGGTGCATGGACGTGTCCTCTGCTTACAGCTTGCCGTCGACCGCCATCTGCACGTAGCCGGGGTCAAAGCGCAGCTTGAGATTGCCCTTGTCGCCGCGAGTGACCTCATGGGCGAAGCGCATGCCGACCGCGCTGCTGTCCTTGGCCGCCTGACCAAGCAGGCCATGCTCAAAGGAGAAGCCAGAGACCTTGTCCATGGTTTTCGGCAGTTCGGGGCTGTTGACGAAGTCCAGCATCTGCTGCGGTGTACGGAACAGCTGGGTCGTCGCCAATTGCGCCTTGAAACCGGCCAGGTCGGTGCCGGAGGCCTTGGCCATATGTTCCAGGGCTGCTTCGCCGGCGGCGGACTGACTGCCCATCAAGGCCACGACTTCGAACCAGGCGCCGGTCAGGGCTTTACCCAGTGCGGGGTTGTCTTTGAGCGTCTGGGTATTGACCACCATCATGTCGATGATCTCGCCAGGGATCTTGCTGGAGTCGAACACCTCGGTGACCCCCGGCTTGGCCTTGATGTCGGCGAGCATGGGATTCCAGGTCGTGACGGCCTGGACGGCGTCGGTGTTGAAGGCGGCGGAAATATCCGCGTCGGACGTGTTGACGACTTTCAGGTCCTTTTCCTGCAGATCGACGCTGTCCAGTGCGCGCGCCAGCAGGTAATGGGAGACCGAAAGTTCGACCAGGTTGACGTTCATGCCCTTGAGGTCGGCGACGGTCTTGCCGCTGCCCTTGATGACGATGCCGTCGTTGCCGTTGGAGAAGTCGCTGACCAGCAGCGCGGTGCTGTCCACGCCACCGGCGGCGGGGATGGTCAGGGCGTCCATGTTGGTCATGGTGCAGCCATCGAACTGGCCGGCGGTGTACTGGTTGATCGACTCCACGTAATCGTTGAGCTGGGTGACCTTGATGTGGATGCCGTATTTTTTGCCCCACTTGTCGACGATGCCTTGGGCTTGCGCATACTCCCAAGGCATCCAGCCCGCATAGATCGTCCAGCAGACGTTGAAATCAGTCTTGGCCGCGGCGTTGGAAGGCAGGCTGACCAGCAGGGCAATACCGGCGGCGAGGAGGGCGGATAGAAGGGGTTTTCGCATGGTAAGACTCCAGTTGAGGATGGGCGGACAGGGAGCAGCGCGACACCTGTATGAATAGGTGGTCTGTCTCCCGGGCTTTTATCCCGCCGTGTAACCTCAACTGGAGGTCGTTGGCTCTCGGACCAGTCACTCGCTTTTCAGCGAGCCGGAACCCTAGCCAACTATTTGCAAATTGTGGTGCGTCTAGCTCGCGCTACTCCTGCACGCCCTGTTCCTTGCGAGAGGCGTGCCAGATCATGGTCATTTCTCCAACGCCAGGCTCAAGGGGGGAAAGCGGCGAGATACAGCGGATTTTCCGGGGCTGAGTTCGGTTGCTTTGCACCGCCCATCCTTGAGAGATGCTCCGGGTTGGGGCGGCTCGCACTCGATTGGGGCGATCCGGCGAGGCCGGAATATACGACGTTGTTTAAAAAACTCGGGTGTTTCACAGCGGAAATACACGAAACCGTTAAACTGACACCCCAGGAGCGGATTATATCCGTCCAGCTTGTTTTCATCGCAGTGCCTGACACGAGGTGCTTTGGGTGAGAGAGTCGTACACTCGGTTGTAAAGACAGCGTCGCGCTTCTGGTGCCTTACGTGCTCCCAAGGGCGTAGGGCGGTGATTACAGGTATACAGTGGTAAGAGAAATGGACTCTAGCGTCGGGTTGATCAGTGGCGAAGAAGCGGAGCCCTTTTTCGTGCAGACACTGGAGCAGGCAATTGATGCCGTGGTGGTCATTGATGATCACAATTGCGTGGTGTTCTTCAACGGGGCGGCCGAGCAGCTCTGGGGGTGTCCGCGCAGCGAAGTACTGGGCCAAAACGTCAATACCTTGGTGCCCCTGGCTGTCTATGCCCAGCATGACGGTTTTATCAGCGCCAACCGCGAGACCGGGGTCAACAAGATAGTCGGCAGCAGCCGGGATCTGCGTATTGTGCGCAAGGATGGCGAAGAGCGCTGGGGCTCGTTGTCCATCTCGAAAATCACCTTGCAGGGCCGCATTCTCTACGCCGCCTTTCTCAAGGACATCACCCAGGCGCGCTTGAAGGACATCGAGCACCGCTTGCTCTCGATATCCGTCAATGCCACCCGTTCGGCCACCTGTATCGCCGATGCGAATGGAGACCTCATTTATGTCAATGACGGGTTCGTTCGCTTGTTGGGCTATTCCCGTGAAGAGGTGATCGGTCAGTCACTGCTGATATTCTTTACCCCGGGTACCCAAGCCAAGGCGAATGCACAGCAGGTGCTGGAAAAGCTCCTCGGCGGTCAATCCAATGAAACCAGCGCGCTGATCGGCAAGCGCAATGGCCAACGGCTGTGGCTACATGTTTCCTCGACGCCGGTGTTCGATGCCCGGGGCAAGGTCGAAAACATCGTGATCGTGTTGACCGACATTACCCGGACAAAGCTGCATGAGGTGTTGCAGGACAAGATCATCGGCGCGCTGTTGAAAGAGGCGTCGCTGGAGAGCGTGCTGACCTTGCTGTGTGAGGAGATTGAACACATTGCCCCCGAGGTCGCTGTTTCGATCCTCAGTGTGGACAAGAACGGAATCCTCCACCCCTTGGCCAGCCCGGGCTTGCCGCCGGATTACTCCAGGGCGATCGAGGGCCTGTCAGCCGGTCCGGCCAGTGGCTCCTGTGGCACGGCGGCCTACCGGGGCGAGCCGGTTCTGGTGACGGACATTCACCACGACCCGCTCTGGGCCGACTACAGGGCCCTGGCTCAACAGTTGGCTTTCCAGGCGTGCTGGTCGGTTCCGATCCGCAACGCCGCGGGACGGGTCGCGGCGACCTTTGCGCTCTACTTCCGGGAGTCCCGCGGACCGGATCCTCTTCATACCCATCTGGTAACGGCAGGTATCCACCTGTGCCTGCTGGCCCTGGAGCGGGAAGAGGCCCGGCAGTCCATTCTGCGATTGGCCTTTTATGATGCCCTGACCGGCTTGCCCAATCGCAATTTCCTCCTGGCCCAGGCCGAGCGGACCCTGCTTGAAGCGGCTGAAGAGCAGACCGAACTGGCGGTATTGTTTGTCGACCTGGACCGTTTCAAGCAGATCAACGATGCCCTGGGGCACGCCTCGGGGGACGAACTGCTGCAAGTCATGGCGCAACGGCTGCGCAGTGTGCTGCGGGAGTCGGACATTGTCGGGCGTTTGTCCGGGGACGAGTTCGTGCTGGTGTTGCCACGGATGGGCGCCACCCAGGTCACATTCTTTCTTGAGCGGCTGCTGCTGACCCTCAGTGTCCCGGCCACCGTTGCCGGGACTTGCGTGGTGTTGTCGGCCAGTATCGGCATCAGCCTGTTCCCCAGGGACGGGCAGGATATGGAAAGCCTGCTGCATTGCGCCGATATCGCCATGTACCAGGCCAAGCGCGTCGAACGCGGCAGCTTCAGCTTTTTTCTCGAGGAGATGAACAAGACCGCCCAGGAGCGCTTGATGCTGGAGACGGACTTGCGCAGGGCCCTGGCCGGCGATGAGCTGTATCTGGCTTATCAGCCGCAGGTGGATCTGCGCAGCGGACGTCTGGTGGGGGCCGAAGCGCTGGCGCGTTGGGTGCATCCGACGCTGGGCCCTATCGGCCCCGACCGGTTCATTCCTCTGGCCGAGGAGTGCGGGCTGATCAATGCGCTGAGTCAATGGGTGCTGGAGCAAGCGTGCGAGCAATTGGCGCAGTGGCGTCGGCAAGGGTTGGGGATCCCTTCCTTGTCGATCAACCTGTCGCCGATCAACTTCCACAACCGTAATCTGGCCGAGTTGATCGACCGGCAATTGCAATATTGCGACTTGCAGCCGAGCGACCTGTGTGTGGAGTTGACCGAGGGCGTCTTGCTGTCCAATAGCGCCAGCACCGAGCAAACCCTCCGTGATTTGCACGCCTTGGGCGTGCGCCTGGCAATTGATGACTTTGGCACCGGCTACTCCAGCCTGGGGTATTTGCGGCGCCTGCCGATCAGCGAGTTGAAACTGGACAAGAGTTTCGTCGACGACCTGGAGCGCGATGCTTCCTGCCGCGCCCTGAGTGAGTCTGTCATTGGTATCGGCAAGGGGCTTGGCTTGCACGTGGTGGCTGAAGGCATTGAACAGGTCGCCCAGTGCGATATCCTCGTGGCGCAGGGCTATGAGGTAGGGCAAGGCTATTTGTTCTCGGTCCCGCTGCCGAGTGAGGCGTTTGCACAATGGGTCATGGCGCGTGACACCGAGCGCTGCGTGGACGAAGGCAGCATGGTGATGACAGCGATCACGGACAACCTCAGCCGGCCATAAGTGGATCCGCCTCGTTCTGCGCATAACGCGTGGGCGGCAGCCCGACATGGCGGGTAAAGGCGACGCTGAACGCGCTCGCCGAGCTATAGCCGACGCGTTGTGCAATCTCCGCCAGGCCAGCTTCCTTGCGGCGTAGCAGATTCTTGGCCAGGGCCATGCGCCAAGTCAGCAGATAGGCCATCGGCGCTGTCCCCAATGCGCGGTTGAAGCGCTCGAAGAAAGCCGAGCGGGAGAGGGCGGCCTCTTTCGCCAACTGCGCAATCGTCCAGGCTTGGGTCGGGCTTTCGTGCATTCGTCTGATCGCCACGGCGAGGCGTTCGTCGGCAAGCCCACGCAAGAGGCCGGGTGAGGTGGCGGGTCCCGCCGTGGAGCGGAGGGCCTCGATCAGCAGCACTTCCAGCAGGCGCTCCAGGATCACTTCCCGCGCCGGCCGCCGCTCGCGGGACTCGTCGCTCACCAGTTGAACCAGGGTGGTGAGTCTTTTTTCGCCGCGAACATGGATCAACCGCGGGAGCAGCGACACCAGCAAAGCCGCGTCCGGCGAGCCGAAGACGCAGTGCCCCACCAGCACCAGCACTTCGTGCGGCCCGCCTTGTACACCCAGCCGGAACCCGCCCTGGAGCTGCGCGACGGGTGCTGTCTCAACGTCCTCGGGCGGCGGCTCAAGACTCGACATCGCAAACCCCGGCGAGGAGGGGATCAGGACAAAGTCGCCGGCCTGGAGCTCGATCGGCTCGCGTCCCTCAACCGCGAGGCGGCACGTACCTTCGAGGATCACGCAGTAGAAAGGCTGTCCGGCTTCCGATCGGCGAACACGCCAGTGACCCGCGCCGCTGACGAGCTTCGAGAACGGCGCGCACGGCTGGAGCAGGCTGACGACTTCCGATAACGGATCAATCACGGCAGGACTCCTGCGAATGAGATATGGACTTTCGAGTGTAGCAAGTCCGGATGCGCGGCCGTATCGTTTCCGTACCGCCTATCACCTGCAGGAAGTCATTGATGAAAACCGTTCTGATAACAGGCTGCTCATCCGGTTTCGGCCTTGAAACCGCCCGGTACTTTCTCGACCACGGTTGGAAAGTCATCGCCACCCTGCGCACGCCGCGCGAGGAGTTGTTGCCAAGCTCCGAGCACCTGCGTGTGCTGGCGCTCGACGTGACCGACCCGCAGAGTATCCAGCGGGTGGTAGAGGCCGCGGGCCCCGTCGATGTGCTGGTCAACAACGCCGGGATTGGCATGTTCGGCGCCCTTGAAGGTACGCCGATGGACGCCGTTCGCGATATTTTCGAGACCAACACCTTCGGCACCATCGCACTGACCCAGGCGATGCTGCCCCAGTTCAGGCAGCGCAAGGCGGGCACGGTGGTGAACGTCACGTCGAGCGTGACCTTGAAGCCCCTTACGCTGCTTTCCGTGTACACCGCGAGCAAGGCGGCGATCAATGCGTTTACCGAGTCGCTGGCCCTGGAGCTTCAGCCATTCAATATCCGCGTGAGCCTGGTACTCCCGGGACGGGCGCCTGAAACACGCTTCGGTGAAAACGCGCAGGCGCGAATACTCATCCCCGAGGCGTATGCCGATCTGGCGAAGAACGTCTTTGCACAATGGGCTCAGTCGTCGGAGATCACCTTGGCGCGCGATGTGGCCGAAGCGGTGTGGCGTGCTGCCAATGACCCGGCAGCGCCGCTTCGCATTGTTGCCGGAGCGGACGCCTTGGCGTTATAGCTCCGCTAATGCGCAGGTCGTGGTGCCGCCATCTGGGTCACTTGAGCCACGCCCCCGGTGTCGTGCCGGTCAGGTCCCTGAAGAACGCAATAAACGCGCTGTCACTGGAAAAGCCCAACTCGAAGGCGCTGTAGCTGAGGCTGCGGCCGGTGGACAGCAGTTCGATGGCCCGCATCAACCGCCACTGTTGCCGCCATTGCTGATAACTCATGCCGGTCTCGCGCTGGAAGATGCGACCGATGGTCCGGCTGCTGGCGCCGATTTGCTGCTCGAGTACCTGAACGGTCGGTGGCAGTTGTTCGGGCATGGCCAGCAGCGGCTTCAAACGTCTGTCCTGGGGCAGCGGTAACAGCATGGGCTGGCGCACCGCGTCACGAATTTCGCTGAGGCACAACCCCAGCAAATGAACGAATTTGCCTTGTCGCCAATCGGTGTCGAAATCGGCAATGGCGATGGGTTCCAGGACTGCCCGCAGCAGCGGCGTGACTTCGATCACGCAAACCTGTTGTGGCAGTTCGGCGCACAACTCGGCAGACAGATAAATCGATCGATAGTCCACGGTCTGCTGCATCACCGCGCGATGATTCACGCCCGCGGGGATCCAGGCGGCACGGGAGGGCGGCAGCAGGCACAGGTGCCGCGCCAGCGTGATGCGCGTGCAGCCCTTATGGGTAAACAGCAACTGACCGCGTTGATGTTGATGGAGGCCAGAGTCGTGGTCCCCCAGAGTGGACGCGATACCAATGACCGGCGCGGGGTATCGGTCGGGGTTGAAAGCGTCATGGGTGTCGAGCCAGGCCATCGATTGTCCGATTTCAATGATTAGTTGTCTGAGTTTTGATAATACGACATCTGGCACGCTTCAAACTGGCCGCCTGTTTTTCTGGCGAGTGAAGTCGCGATGAAGTCTACAAAGTGGTTGGGGCTGGCGATTGCCCTGTTGATGTTCCCGCAAATCGCGCAAACCCTTTACAGCCCGGCGCTGGCGGATATCAGTCGGGCCTTTGCCGTGGGGCCGCAACAGGCGGCGCAAACCCTGTCGGTGTACTTCCTGTCCTTCGCTTTCGGCGTGGTGGTGTGGGGGCGGCTGTGTGACCGGATCGGACGGCGGCCGGCCATGCTGGCGGGGCTGTTGTTGTACGCCATGGCGTCGATACTGGCGCTGGCTGCGCGTACCTTTGAGGCCTTGTTGGTCGCCCAGGTGCTGGCGGCATTTGGCGCGGCAGTGGGTTCGGTGGTCACGCAGACCCTGCTGCGCGACCGCTTCAGCGGTTTGGAGCTGGCGCAGGTGTTTTCGCTGGTGGGCATAGCGCTGGCCACCAGTCCGGCACTTGGACTGTTCGGCGGGGCGAGTCTGGTGCAGGCCTTTGGTTATCGAGGCGTATTGGGTTGTCTGTTGCTGTTATCTCTGGGGTTGGGGCTGTGGTCCTGGCGGGCACTGCCAGAAACCCGGCCGAAGCACCTGGTCACTGTCGGGCTGTTCGAGACGCTGTGGCGCATGGTGCAGGACCTGGATCTCTGGCGTTCGGCGCTGTTGGTGGCGGTATTCAACATTGCCCTGTTCAGCTACTACAGCCTCGCACCGTTCATGTTTGAAAAGCTCGGTTTGAGTGGGCAACTGTTCGGTTACAGCGGCGTGGTTCTGGCCTTGGGGTCGGGCCTTGGTGCCTGGTTCAAAAAACGCCTGTTGCGCCGTGGTTTTACCAGTGCCCGGTTAATCCGTGTGGCGGCGCTGTCGGGATTATCGGGTGGTGTGGGTGTGTGGCTGCTGCAGGACAGCGTGCTGTTTGTGTTGGCGATGCAACTGGTGGTGCTGGCGTTCGGCATGGCGATTCCCAATGTCCTGGGTTCGGCACTCTCGAACTACGGTGATCGATTGGGCACCGCCGGTGCGCTGTTCGGTTTGTTGTATTACTTGCTGATTGGTGTGGGGATGCTGCTGGCGGCGTGGTCCCAGGCGTTGGGCCTGACCTTGCTGGTATGCGGCTCGTTGGGATTGCTGTTGGCGCTGATGCCGAAGCAATACCGTGCTTGAGCCGCGTAACCGTCTGATGATCCCGCTTTATGTCCGTACCGAGACCTTGTTCCGCGAATAAATCTGCCGGCATTGCGCAGCAAACCCCACGATGAAAAAGCCTAGCCATACCAGCAGCGTGCTCAGCACCACGGGCGCCATCGGATGATCGGCAATCGGATGCGAGACGGGGAGGCGGGTCAGGGTTTCATTGGTGGCGGGCACGAATGACAGCAGGAAACTGAACGACAGCCCGAAGGCGCTCAAATACGGGCGAGCTCGTCCCAGGAAACTCACTGCTGGCGCCCACGCACCGGCGTAGGCGGCAAGCAGCACAATGATGCCAAAGGCATGCCCGGCATTTAAACCACCGGTACTGGAGACCCCGAAGGACGTGGCGATCGTCAGCGTCAAACTGATGAGGTAGAGACTGCCGGCGCGGGTCTTCGGGTCGATCTTGTAATAGCGGATAAAGCTGTAGGCGCCGGCAATCATGGGGATCAGGCTGATAACGGTATGAATGGCGCCTAAAGTCGATATGGGATGAGTCATGGCATGTGTCTCTCTACTAGTTGGTTGGGTGTGAGGGCAAAATAAAAGACCGGTCTTCACCAGTCTTCTCAGTAGGGATCAGCGGGTGGAAGTCAGCCTGCTGATGGACAATTGAACCAGCGCCTGGAAGGTCTCTGGATCGCCGAACCCACGCGCGGCCAGCATGGCTCCATGCACGCTGGCCATGAACGCCTTTGCCTCGATCGTCGAGCTGTCTTGCAAGTGAAACTGCCCGGTGGCGGTGCCCTTTTCGAGGACCGATGTGAGCCAGTCGGTCAGGTCCTGGAAATGCCCGCGAACTTCGGCCGCGACTTCTTCTGGAATCGTCGGCAGTTCGACGGCCAGCATCGCGCAGATACAGAACGGCGAGCTGCCACTACGGATACAGGTGGACCAGTAACCGACATAGGCATTGAGCTGTGCCAATGGATCGGCAACCTGCCGAGCGAGCGCCGCCAGGCCTTCCCGTGCTTGCTCGCGATACCGCGCGACCACCACGCGAACCAACTCGGCCTTGCTGGGGAAATGGTGATGAATGGTGGCCTTGGTGATACGCACCCGCTCGGCAATATCCGCATAACTGAAGCTGTTGTAGCCCCCGACAGCCAGCAATGACTGGGCATACTCGGCAATTTCGGTCGCCTTCGGGGACAGTTCTGTGTTCATAGACAATTCCATAAAATTACCGCGCAACGCTGGATATACTCGGCCCCGTGAGAGGGGGTTGAGTCAGCCTGCTGGCTGTTGGATGGGGTAAACCTACTAGTAGGTTGGTTTTCTGTCAAGCGACGGCTCCCTACGAAAGGGAAAGCCTGCGGTCGGTCAAGGGAGGTGATTTACATGTATGTATTTCTACAGGCAGCTCGCGTGGTGGTGCAGGGCATAAAGGCGTTGGGCATCGCGGCGAGCAATCGCCCTGGAGACGCCTTGACCCATGGCAATGCCGTGCTTGAGCAACGACACGCGGTGCTCAGCCAGTCGTATATTGACGACGGCATCTTCGGCTTCGAAGGGAAGCCCTATGTAAAGGCGGTCGCCGCTGCGGCGCGGGCGTCACGAGCGGGAAACTGCGAGGAACAGGCGTGCCTCGCGTTCGATATGCTCGCCAGTACCGGGATCGCGCCGCTCGAACTGATGTCCCTGCAAAACCACGTGGGAATGGAAGGCTATCAGGGCCCAGAGGTAAGCGGCGCGATTACAGGGGTTGTGGAGGCCGATTACGCGGGCCCTGATCACGTCTTCGTCGTCTGCGGCCGGAGCGCGCAGACCAATCTGCAAGACCCCACGACCTGGAACAACGACGCCGTCATCTGTGATCCTTGGGCGAAGAGGGCCTATTTCGTGGCCGATATGGCGGATGAGATGAAGCTGATCAATCGTGTCAGCGGGGGCAGTATGTCGACCTCGCAGAAATATCGGTTTGAGGGGCAGGGGTGGTGAGTTGCGGGCCTTGAAAAAGAGGCCGGCAACGCGAACGTTGCCGCCTCCAGGATCAGCGTGGCGGTGGACTGCGCGAGGTCCGGTATTGCGCCGTAATCAGGCGTTGCTGTAGATGCCGGAGAAACCCGGCTTCGAAGGCATCGCGTCGATCACCTTCCGGATAGCCCCGGCGAGCCTGGGTCAGTTGCCACCACAAGGGTTGGGTGGCGCGTCGGTCCAGCCAGAGCCCAGCACAGCGTCCGCCACTGGCGATTTCCTGGGCGAATTGCTCGTCCCAAGGGGTGGGGCTTTGCGATGAGGCATTGGCGCAGGCGTTGAGGCTGATGGTGGTGGTTGAAGCGGGAGAGGGTGGATCACGTTGTCGCAGGATCGCCATGTCGTAGAGGGCGATGGCGTCCTTGATCAGTTTGTCGGCCAGCTTCTGCTGCTGGTCATCCTGAAAGGCCAGGGTTCGGGCACCGTCCAGGCAAAGCCGGGCGGCGTGGCGTAAATGATCGACCGCTTCGGTGGGGCTCAGGGAGGCGAGTTTGATCAACGTGGGTGTGGGTAGGCGTGAGAGCAGTGTGCGATCAATCATGGAGCGTGGCTCCGTGATTGGGGCGGATTAACACCCGATGTAACTGGCGGTGCCCGGGCGTGAAAGGGGGATAGGCCATTCTCCTTATCTCCTTCGTGAGGTTAAGGAACCGACACCCGCCGATCTGACGCGGTTGGGGTGGCGGACCGCACGGGGGTCAGAATCCGGCTCACGAAGGAACGCCGGCCAGGCCGAAGCCTGCCCCGCGCGGTCCACCATATGAGCGAAACAGCCAAACGTAAAAAACGCCGACTCCATCGCTACGGCGCTACCGCGCCTTCGTGAGGTTTACAGGTTCTGACACCCGGTCACAGGTATGCCTGTGACCCAGCAAGCCTAACGAAGGGGGGAGCATTGCTCAGTCGGTCATGGACCATGAAAGCGTGCGAAGTATCCGATAATTTTGTAGGGGTGTCTTGTTGGCTAGTCGGAATCGATTTGTCACATTTTGTTTCTTTGGTGGGGTGTGCTGAAGGCGGCTGGGTGGATTTGGTGTTTACAACCCCTTGTTTTTGATGGGTTATAGATGCATATGGAAAAGGCTGCTATCGGCCAAGAGCTGTCACTCGACGAGGGAGTGGCGAAATTCACCGAGGAAGGTCGACGTAGCATTCCACCGTTGGTTTCGGCTTCTGCATTGAGCGCGTAGCCTGTGTGGTTTTTTATCGTCGTGCTTCTGGCCACTAGGGCTCGTCTGGCCTGAAAAACTTCACGCTGCTCCATCGCAACGGTGACAATGAAATCGACTCCGGGTTGGCGGGAAAACAGTGGAACGTGGATGAGGCTTAGTCGCTGCTGGCAAATATCTGAGGTCAACCATACTAGCGACCTAATCCCCCCAGACCGTTTTTTCTAGCTCTCCTGTCCACCAAGGCATACATGCTCACTGTACGCCCTCAGGCAGCTGGTATTTCAGGTGCGGCGTCAAGCCACCCTGCACTCGATATTGATGGAGATTTTATAGTGACCGATATTCAATGGGCTTTGCAGACTGCGTTCGATAATACCGTCATCAAATACAGCTTTATCTTGAACAACTATTACCCTGCGCATAAGAGCACAGGTTTTACGGAGAGAAACCTGACCAATAATTTTGCCAGCGCGTTGGAGCAGGTGCTTGGTGACCAGGCGTTTGCATGGTACGAAGCGCCCTTAAGTGCTGAAAAAAGCTACATATTGACGCGATAGTGTTCGATAAAGTCAGAAAAAGCTGCTTTCTCATTGAGTCCAAAAGGTTTTCAAATCTCAACAAGAAAATTGTCGAAACGAAGCACGATATTCAGCGAATGTCACATCAGCCTCACCACGAAATGCTGGAGCGCGGGCTCGGAGATTTCAAGATAGAGCACAGATACGCTGTTGTTCTCGTCGACATCTGGACAGAAGGCAAAGAAAAGAGATCAACCTATGTAGACTGGCCTGCTTGTCTCGACAGCGCCCCATATGAGATCACCTGTCGTAGCGGATTTGAAAGCCTTGCTACTGATGGACAGTGGAAGCAGAACTATAAAATCATGATGGCCGTCAAGAAGTTATAAGCATGCGACGGCGCTGTATGACGTGCATTCGCGGCGAAGGTTATGAGCGCCCAACCTGATCACCCGAGGTGCGTGGAACGTCAGCGCCTAGGGTGTCCAGATATTAAGCCGTCGTCACAATCATCCGCTTTTGACAGGAAGCTGAAGTGCAGCTAACGGCCGATTCTGTTGAAAAAATCGACCCGGGCTGACTGTCCATGCATTGAGCGGTGTAAACGTTTTTTGCACGCTCCTACGTGAAATCCGAGTCCTGAACCCTCTGCTCGAAACGCGGATTTCAATTTCAGACGCGTACTTTTCTGTCGTGAAAACCGAAACCGACTTTTTCAACAGAATCGGCCAATAGCAGACGTTTCAGAAAGCACCAACAAAGGGGCGCTTAAGCAGAAATCTCTCTCCTTCTCCACCGCCGCGCTAGCGTACTGCTAGCATCAAAGACTCAATATGAGGGAGATCATCATGCTCTATCCGTTATTCGATCAGAATTGTGAGTTGATGGCTTGGATTGAACCGGGGCGGCATATTTTCGATTCAGACATGAATTGGATTGCCTACCTTGCAAATAACCAGGCTTGGTCTGCAGAAAGCGGTAATTGGCTGGGAGCGGTCCGTGGGCTGTTATGCATGGATCACGCTGGAAAGCCGGTCCTGTGGAATCCAAACGAACAGGTAGCAGGAACCGCTCGTCCTGCCCGACCAGCTCGTGCTTCTAGAGCCGCTCGCCCCGCGCGTCCGGCCAGACCTGCGCGACCATCTCGTCCGGCGAGACCTGCCCGTCCAGCGGGAGGATGGTCCGATCTCACTGTGTTCAGCTGGCTCGCCCAATAAGGGATGAAATTGAGAACATAGCTCTCGGCGGCTACCCGCCGGAAGCCTCCAACTTTTTTAGTCGCTAGAGGTTTCTTTGATGGCAGTCTGTTTTGGATCGTTCTCTGCCGACGAGGGCTGAATCAAGAGCATCGTAAACAGGCATAACGGACTATTAGAGGTACTTAAATGGGCAAAATAATTGGTTACGCAGTGGAGAGTGGTTTAGAGGGAGGTTTTCTTGTGTGTGCGTCGCCGAGCGTCTGGGTCACATGCTTGGAAAGTACGGTGCGCTATGAGACCGCAGCCCAAGCATGGGCGTCAGCGAAACGGCGTGGTAGCGCGCTTGCCTCTGCTATAGCGGTCATCGAGCACGACGATGGCTCATTGTCTTGGGAGCCTGTCCCTGATCCTTCAAAGGCTTCAGGTGGCGATTGGATCGTATGGTTTGAGTTGAAGCTTGGTACAAGACGCCTGTACGTCGTCAAGACCGGCAAGCGCATGGCAGCCTCGAATCACCCAAGTGATGCCAAGGGCTACAAAACTAAGCTGTCTGCCGAAAAAGTCGCCGAGAAATTGTCCTTGGGTGGAACTCTGTCAGGGGTCCAGCAGATCACTGCCGATATTGTCCCGATCAGGTAAAGTAATAAAGCCTGACCGGCTGCATTGGGGAGAAAACGGTCGCTCGTGAACGACTGCTTTTGGCCGGCCGAGAGCGGTCTATCGCGAAATATTACCCATCGTCTGGGCTTGCCTGGTGTGGCTATGAGATCGAGAGGGAGTCAGCGACATCGAGGGGGCGGATGGGAAAAAAATGGGGCAAACCATACGCCAAACCATGCCATTCAATGCCCACTATGCATTTCTGCAAGCAGGTAAGAACAGGCGTTACAGCCAGCAACTACGGGCGTTCGCTGCCCAAGCCACTGCATGCCCGAGCACAATCAGCGTGTGCCGAATCTGTTGCGTCGACCGGTTGAATCCACAACCCATAGCAGTCGGTGGCGGCAGGCAGAAATCGGCCAGAAGCGGACGTACAGCCATATCCCTAGAGTCCACTTAGGAAGGCGGTGAAAGTCTTGGTTATCAGACTAAATCGGCCCTTTTTCAAAGATTGATTTCGGATTCCACAGTTTGTTAATCTCGTGCTCGGCTTACGGGCAGATTTTGGATCGCGCATCGCGATCAGTGAAAAAATTGTCCGAAAGGATTGCCCTTGTGGTGACTTGTCGCTTCTTGACGGTCCTGGCACAGTGCGTAGGAGTGCCCGTAAGCCCCTTTCCTTTATCAAAAAAAGTCAATACATGAAAAAGATCAGTGCCTTGCGCCTAGCAAAGACTAAGCCAGACCTTGCATTGCTGATGGGTATTGATGCTTCGTTTCTGACAAATATTCTTTACAGACTAAAACCAACAACTCAATACACGAGTTTCACCATCCCGAAAAAAAGTGGTGGGGTACGTACGATCTATGCTCCATCCGATGAGCTGAAGTCGATTCAGAGCGCTCTCTCCACTTTACTGCAAGATTGCATTCAGGAAATAAATACTTCGAAGGGGCCAAAATTTAAGTCGACTCTTTCACATGGTTTTGTGCGCGACCGATCAATCTTAACAAATGCAATAATGCATCTTAACCAAAGAAACGTCTTAAACATTGATTTGAAGGATTTTTTTGACCAGTTTAATTTTGGCAGAGTCCGAGGTTATTTCATATCAAACAAGACTTTTCAGCTTGATCCGGCCGTAGCGACAGTAATTGCTCAAATTGCTTGCTACGACAATAAACTTCCTCAAGGAAGCCCGTGCTCTCCAATTATAACAAATTTGATAACCCATTCGCTTGACATTAGATTGGCATCGTTGGCGCGGGATAATTCATGCACTTATACTAGATATGCTGACGACATCACCTTTTCAACGCGAAAAAAAGAATTCCCGAATAATTTAACGTCGGACCGAGCATCTGGATACATTATTGGAAGTAGACTCGCAGCGGAAATCAAGCGTGCTGGGTTTAGTGTTAATCCTGCAAAAACCAGAATTCAATACAAAGATTCTCGTCAAGATGTCACAGGATTAGTTGTCAACAAAAAACCCGGAACCAAATCTGAATATTGGCGCACCGTTAAGTCTCAGTGTCATGCGCTATTCCAAACTGGCAAATTTTTAGAAAATAGTTCAAATCCACCACAAGCTGGTAATATTTTTGTATTGGAGGGGAAGCTAAGTTTTATAGACCAGATCGATTTCTTTAATCGAAAGCGAAGCAAGCCGCTCTTGAATCCAGAGTATGAGCTCTCGAAACACGGATTGAAAACTAGAAAACTTCTTAATGGAAGAGAGCGTACATTCAGCAGGTTTCTTTTCTATAAGCATTTTTATGGCAATACCAAGCCCACTATTGTATGCGAGGGAAAGACAGACAACGTCTACCTGAAAGCTGCTATTAATAAACGTGCAGCTGCGTTCCCAAGCCTAGCTAAGGCCAAGTCCGGAAATGACCCATACGAACTCCTAGTTCACTTTATCAATTATACTAACCGAACGCGATTCCTCCTTGAGCTCTACGGTGGAACACCATATTTAAAAGAGTTCATATTAGATTACGATGAGCATTTTAAATTTTACAAAGCGCCCATGCCGACGTATCCTGTTATTATTATTTTAGATAATGACGACGGATTTGGTAAGATTGAAGGTGCTTTAAAAGGCAAAAGGTACAACCCGACAGTTTTCCCTGTTACTTTACCAGTTACCGACTTTCGGAATGCAGAGTTCATACATGTTGTACACAATCTTTACATTGTGCTTACACCACTGAAAGGCAAGGGTGATAAAAGCTCAATTGAAGATTTGTTCACAAAAAAAATCAGAGCCACAAAACTTGGAGGGAAAGTATTTAATAAGCAAAATAAGACTGATAGCGATACTGAGTACGGCAAAGAGTATTTTGCGAGCAAGGTTGTGGCTCCTAACAAGCATAAAATAAATTTTTCCGGATTCAACCCTCTTTTAGGGCGTATCGATCAATGCATTCAACACTTCGCTACAGTGAAGCTGGTTAAGCCATGAGGACATTATAGTCCCAGAGCGTTGTTACAGACCACTTTGGTCAACGTGTGTGCGCTAACATCTATAAGTAGTCAGCTTTGCGAATTACGTCTCAAACGCTGCTGCGCGCGCGCCATCCCAAACAGGGTAAGGGAGCCCTTTCACCTTCTTGTCCTCGACGAGAATGGCCAGACTATAGCGCGCACGAGTGATCGCGACGTATAGCTTGTTCCGCGATTCATCCGTTTTATCCTTGTCGAATACCTTGACATCCCCGCCAACAAACTTCAGATGTTTATCTGGCAGTATCACAAGTACCCGGTCAAAGCCTAAGCCTTTGCAGGAACCGAACGTGTAACAGCGAAGGTTCCTCGGTAGATATCCAGTGCCGGTGGTTGACGACCAGCGCAGTACTTGGGGCTGAAACGCTGAGAGGTAATCGCTAACCTGAGATTGCTTCACTATGAAGGTGCCATGGTGATGCGATATTTCGTCAGGCACTTGCTCGACACCCGATATTGTCTTGTCATAAAGCCCCGGGTGGATCGTGTCGGAGAGATCGCAGATTTCTTGGATGCACCTGCGATTCTTCGGCATCGAATGCTTTACGAACCTCATTTTTCCAACGAAATAATCGATCTTCTGTTGAGGCGTCTGCGGAGCCTTATGGCCGAACGTCGTGGTGTATATTGTCTGCCGGAAGTCGCCCACACAGCAGATCGAGTCCACCATGACCTTGTTGAGTGATTTGATCACGTCGTAGTCCCAACCGACTAAATCCTGCACTTCATCAAAAAAGACCCTTTGATAAATCTCTTTCAGCCGCTTGGCAGATGCATCTTTGGATAGCTTCGCAATGAGCGTCGCAAGCTTTGCCAACAATCCGGAGTACGCCTGAGTTTTACAGGATGTCAGGTAATGCAGCGGGTTGATCGTGCCGTCTTCTAATTTTTCAGCTCTGCCATCAATGTAGTAGGTCGTGCCTGCTATCAAGTGAGGGTTGTTCTCAGTGAACGAGATAGTCGCGATCCGATCTGGAAACACCTCACTCTGATAGGGACGTACCATATCTTCCAGGTAAAAAGAGAATAGCCCCTTTACGACGAAGCGCTCACTGCTAGCACCGTATAGCTCAACAAAGCGAGCGCGTAGCTCTGCCTGATTGTTGGTCGTGTAGGTGACTACAAGCACCCGCCCACCAGCCTCAATAACCTCAATGGCTTCAGTGATGATCTTGTGCGTTTTACCTGACCCGGCGCCCGCGATCCAAAGTTCGTTAGGCAAAATCAAGCACCTCGTCCAGGAATACCGGGTACTTGAAGTCCAGTGTGCCATCGAACAGTTTTATTGCTGAATCGACCTTTCGAGCGCCTTTCCCGTTGCCCTTTACGCTTTTGAACCAATCGATCAGATTCTCTCTTCGATCCTCCAGTGTGACCTCTTTGTTGTAGATATTGAAGGTTTCCGTCGACAAGACTTCCTTCGCGAAGGCGTCAAGAGTTTTGATGTCAGTTGCGTTGGCATAAATCATGGCTGGCTCAAGTGAAAATTCGGCGTCGTTCTTCGACGAGTACAACTGGATATTAGGAAACGCAGCATATTTCAAGCGTCCTTGTACAACGTTACCGTTATAGTCGCCGTCATTATCCCTGAGCACATGGATCTTGGTGCCGATCTCTTTGCCCACTTCAATGAACGTCTTAAACCCCACACCGCGTACCACGATAATATCTATACCATCCTGTTCAGGCAGCCGGTCGTGTTTTCGTTGGTAGATTTTCTTGAGAACCAGTTCGTCCGACGGCCCCTCAACTAGGACTACCTTGCCCGACAGTGCCACCCGTAAAGTATCGTAACCAGGAAGACGTTTGAGAGTTTTTACTACTTTCGCGTCTAGCATATGCAGCCGTTTATATCCTGACTGCACAAGGCAAATCTTGTCGATGCTCAGCTTGTTCAACACATACGAGCTGTGGGTGGTCAAGAACAGTTGCTTGTCTCCTCGCTGGTTTTCGATGTAGTGCACCAGCTTGTTCAGATTGGTATGAGACAGATGGTTTTCGGGCTCTTCCATCATCACTAGATCGATGTCATGGGATTTATTCTGAATGGCAAGTTTGATCTGCACATTACTCTGTTCGCCCTTGCCGATAAAATGAAACGGCACATTATCTACCTCAAGCTGCAGGCCGGTCTGGATGGAGCCCGCTGGTAATGTACTTGCTGCAATTGTGAGCTTGCTATCGGTGATAAGGTGACCCGCATCAAGGCTAGCATTGATTGTCTTGACCTCCCCGGAGTTGTTAAACACCTGCAGGTTTTCACGATAATTGAGGGTTAGCTTGACGAGTTCTTCCTTGACCAACGCGGTGTTGAGGATGCTCGAAATGTACTGGTTCTTCCCCATGGTGGGGTGAATGCGTGTGGGATCGATGTAAAGTGCCTTGAACTTCTTGGCGATCGGCTTTATCGGGTTCCAGCCGAAATCAAGCCATTCCACCTTATAGAACTCAATCGGAATGCTGGTGAAGTTCGGTTTGGTCAGTAGATGGCTGTTGTAAACGGCCTCCAGCGACGGGTCGAAACAGGCTTGTACGACTACGCCCTGGGCGTCAGCCTTGAGGCTGTTGTTCGAGCCTCGATATTCAGGCACACCGTCAATGTAGGCTTCGATGATCAGGCTAGGCAGGTGCTCAATGCTCAAGTCTGAAGCGAGAAAGCGAGTGACGGCATCTTGATTGAAAAGATCAGGGGAGAACTCGCCGTTGAAGGGCCGTCCACGATGGCTGAAGTTGAGCACAATTTCTAACGCTTCTAGGATTGTGCTTTTACCAGCATTGTTGTCGCCGACAAAAATGTTGACGTCATCGTTGAATTCTAGGAGATCGTTGCGAAATTTTTTGAAGTTGATCAGCTTGATCGATTTAACGTGCACTCTAAATCCCTCTAGGCATCACTTAACGATGGCGGATTGCCATAGCAATTGAACCGTACCTCGGACAGTGCCTGATGTCCATATGGCGATCAGCGGAAGACAAACGCTTGGAGGAGTTTTAATCACCTTGAGCTCAGTAGTCACATCAAATGACCGCTTCTGGCCGATTGCAGTCATTGGGATGAAATCAGTGGTTCAATGGTCTACGGCTGGCAACTGAGAACCTAGCGAGCAACCGAAGATCTGAATCGTGAGAACAAAACGGGAAGCCTGGCTTCCCGTTTGTCCGCAGAACGATGTCAGCCGCTGGCGCCGGCTGCCTGCCCATCGAGCACCGAGTCCATCCTCAGTTGTGCCAGCTCAATCAGATGCACCACACCCATCGCCACCTTTCGGTTTGAACCGGTTTGGTTATCGGCGTGTTCATAGGCCGTGGCCGCAGCGGATTGCAGAATCGAGTAGACGTTGACCAGAGCGTCTTCCTGATTCCTGGGGTCAGGCAGATGACCATGCAACACAGTTTTTGGGGCGGCTTTCGAGCCTGCATCCGGACCGAGGTTGTAGTGAGACAAAGCCCGGTCGGCGATACGAGGGTCGATGATTTCAACGCTGGGTGTTACAGGCGGATTGGGGGTAGGTTTGAACATGTGGCGTGACTCCAAGTCAGTCAACAAAGAGAGCCGCAACCATCGCTACTAAACGATTGAATGGGTGGCGGCCGAACGCAGGTTAGTAGACCGGTGACTAGGCCCGGCGCGCACGAAGGCGCCCTGCGCACGGCCACCATAAAGCGAAGGCCGAAGAGACGTGCCTTGCAGAAGGGGACGCATTGCGCCTAGTCAAACGGCGGGCTACTAAACCCGATCACTGATGAGCAGTGACGAGTTGAAGCCTAGCCGCGAGAGCAGGCGCAAACAAGCGGTCAGGATTTTCTAGGAAACTTCACTCAATGGAAAGAGAGTTCTCTTGCAAGAGGCTGAAATAACTGACCGCCGTGAGAGGTCACGAGCACCCTCTGACCGTCCTGCCAGATAGATGTGCTCCGCTCATTCATAGTAATCCTGTTCGTACGAAACCTGGACCGTGCTTAGCCAGGCGCGGTGATCCACAGGGTCTGCTGGGTGAGGACGCTAAAAGCTTCGCGGGTAAGCGAGCGTCAACCGGAGGTCTGAAGTAGGACCAATCTGTAAGTGCTGAAGGGCATTTTGTAAATGCTCTTCAGGGGCTTTATCGCCGTAAAAACTTCCTCCATGTTCCTTCGTACTCCGAACCAGTACGAAGGAACATGGGTTTGAAATGGAGCAACGATTTTTTCGGACGCGACAAAAAAGATTGTCTCTTCTGTCGGCCCGGCCAGCCATGCTCCTGGTGCAAGGAGCCTGACTGGCGGACCGAAAGCTGGGGCTGCTTCGGTGGTGTCGAACAGAAAGACCCCGCCCCGGCGCCTCCGGAGATCCCCCTCAAGAAGGATCCATGGCCGCAGCCGAAACCGTCACAAGGCGCGATCTTTGCCAAGTCCTGTGACCCCGCAAACTGGTGCTGTACGGAGGCGGGCACGGTTACGGAACCGGCCTCCCATTTCGGCAAGGTCATGGTGTCGAAAACCAAGGCGATTCCGGCGGGGGCCGCCGTGCTTGGTGCCACGTTGGGAGCCGATGCGGCCCTAGGTCGAATCGCCGGAGGCGGCATCGTCCAGCAGGGCTTCCGGTGGATGTTGCGTAGCGCCATGGTGGCCGGTGGTGGTGCCACGGTCTTTATCGCCGGGATGCTCCCCGCCCGCATGGGGGACGGCACCCTGTACAGCGACGACGAACTGCGGCAGATGGCGGCTGCGGCTTCCCGTGTGCGTTTCCAGTTTCGTCACGACGCCGAGGGGGCGTTGCAGCTTTACGGTATTCACACCGGGGCTTCCGGGGACGATAGCGTCCGTATTGTCAAAGCCCAATGGCGGGCCGACGGCCGTACGCTGGAAGCCCATCTGGGCGATGGCATCACCTTGCTCTGGACACCCAACGGTGGCCCGCTGCTCACCCCCGAGCTGAAGTTCCCGGAACATACGGATGCGCCGATGGGCAGCATCCTCGTGCATCCCATTGAGGAAGGGGTGGATTCGCAGATCGACGGTTATCCCGTCGCTGACGACGTTACCCTTGGCGACCGGATCATTACGTTCCCGCTCGATTCCGGGTTGAAGTCGATTTATGTAGTATTTTCGAAGCCGTTTGGTGGCACAGGGGCGAAGTACCACATGCCGCCGTTAGAGTTGCCTGCATTTCCAGATGCCGTTTCTGTGAAAGCCAAAAGCAGTGTTCAGGGCGGAGGAGGGAAACGTGCACGATGGAAAGACCGCAAAGGAAGAATCTATGAGTGGGATAGCAAAACGGGGGCTATCGAGATGTATAACAAACAAGGTAAACATCTCGGTGAGTTCAACCACGAAACGGGCGAGCAGATAGACCCTGCAAAGCCAGGAAGAGTCACGCCTAAGTAAATTGCGAGGTTAATAATGTATTTATGGATTAGCGGTTTTTTGGCAGGCGATAACGAGGATGACTCGTTGAAGTACTCCCTGACGGTTCAGCCTGATTTTGAGCAGACAATAATGGGCGTTCTTGGCTGGGATGGATTTGATAAAAGTCCTGACGGTGAATGGTTACTGACATCCGAGCAGGTGAGAGAAATTGCTGCGG
Organism: Pseudomonas sp. MWU12-2345; assembly: GCF_023242385.1. Classification (NCBI taxonomy): domain Bacteria; kingdom Pseudomonadati; phylum Pseudomonadota; class Gammaproteobacteria; order Pseudomonadales; family Pseudomonadaceae; genus Pseudomonas; species Pseudomonas sp. MWU12-2345. The sequence goes on from NZ_JALLJA010000001.1 coordinate 73,404, forward strand.
TCGTTAATGAAGTACTACCTACGGAATTGGATTTGTTCATCGGCGTACGTCGTGCCTGACCGTATTCGTCAGGTGTTACATGCGATTTGTGTTGAAACAAGAGAGGCGGGAATGCATCTGTATATAACTGGTTTCTTATCGGGAGATCATGATGATGACTCTTTGAAATATGATCTTGATGTCGCTCCTGAGTTTGAACAGGTCGTCATGGATGTGTTGGGCTGGAAAAGCTTAGCGGAGGAAAGTGATGGGGAGTTGCTGCTAACCAGCGACGTGGTCCAGCAGATTGCTTCTGTTGTCAAGGAACCGTTACCCAACGATCTGGATCTGTTCATCGGCGTAGTAGCTGGAGAGATAGATTAAGTGCTACGCACAACCCACACCGAAGCAGGGATAGGCAGTGACAGGCTGGTTGACAACCTGAGATACGTAATCGAAGCATTCGATAAAGAAACCGAGTTGATGGCCTTTGAGATTGAGCTTCCTGACGACTGCGAGGAGCAATTATCAGCAGTTATGGCGTGGTCCGCTCCTCAGCGTGGAGATGAAGGCTACGATCTTAGTCCCTCACAGTTGGATGCCATTGAAGCATTGGCGGGTAGAAAATTTTACGACCAACGCTATATTTTTCAGCTGACCTGTAATGCCTTTTGAGTCGTCGGTGATGCATTTGTGGATTAGCGGTTTTTTGACCGGTGATATAAGGACGACTCGATGAAATGCCTGGCTTTTGTGAGAGAACAGACTCAAGCCAGCAACTCTGTAATCCACCGAGCCTGCTGGGCAACATCCCGCACCTTCTCCTCAGGCACTGCCTGCCGTGCCCGGGCGAAGTTAGTCAGGGTCTTCTGCTTCTCGCGCAACACGCGCTGCCACTTGGCCAGGAACACCGGGCTGCGTGCCTGCATCTGCAACGGGCCGAAGTACAGCTCCTCGGCGCTGTACATCACCGGTCCGGCGCGCTCGGCGACGATGATTTCGTAGTCGAAGCGGTTTTCCCGCAGCAGTTCCTCGCAGAGGATGCCGTAGTCATTCTCCATCAGCCATTGGCGCAGTGGCTGCTCGCCGCCGTTGGGCTGCAGGATCAGGCGTTCCTGGCCGCTCAGGTGTGCCTTGCCGCTGTCGAGGATGTCGCGGATGGTTTCGCCGCCCATGCCGCAGATGCTGATCGCCGTGATCCCGTCTCCCGGCTCGATTGCCGCCAGGCCATTGGCCAGGCGCACGCTGATCCGCTGCTCCAGGTCGTTCTCGCGCACGGTGCGTTCGGCCGCGTGGAACGGCGTCAATGCCACTTCGCCGGCCACCGCCGCCGCGATAACGCCACGGCGCATCAACGCCACCGGCAGGTAGCCGTGATCCGAGCCGATATCGGCCAGGCGCGCACCTGCGGGCACATGCGCCGCCACGCGCTCCAGGCGCATGGACAATGTCTGTTCGTTCAACGGCAACCCCTTTTCACCACGAGCATCCGGCACCTTTGGCCGGATCGGGGCGCGACTCTATCGAGCAATGCCGTGCATTTCAAATGCCGGCGACCGGGGCCATGGTTTCCGCTCGCTTCGGCTCGAAAGCCGACCCTCACACCCCACGCTCCTTGGTAACACCCCGCAGGTACGCCGCCATCGCCGCAAACCGCTGCCGGGTTTCCCATTCGAACACCCGGTTGACCAGCGGATCCAGCACCCACCCCAACCACCGTGGTCGCAGCCGGACGCTAAACGTATAAATCAGCTCCGAGGTTGCATCGTCAATATCACGATGGCGCATTGAGGCGGCCCACCACTCAAAGCATCCCGCCGGTTCCACAATTACCGCTGCCGCCACTTGAGCAGGCAGGTAGTTAACGAACCGCGTACGCAACGCAAACAGACGTTTCCAACCACGCCCTTGGTTGATCGTGATCGCACCGATGTAAGGGTGGTTGCCCCCACCCTCGACCGCCGCATGGGACAGCAACGTATCCCACTGCCGACGCACACTATGGTTGTGAAAGGCCTCAAACGCCTCGGCGGCCGAGGAGGGCATGATCAGGCTGATTCGACGTTGCTTCATTGCGCTTCCTCGACAACGGCAGACGTGAATTTCCAGCGTTGGAATTCAACCTCGAACTCCTCCAACTCCAGTAACCCCATGCACGGGAACGCTCCCGTCAGGCGAAGTTCGTTCTTCGCCAACTTGCAGGCGAGCAGCACCGCCGCCATGCAGGGAATCTCCGGCCCGTTCCCGCCCGGTGCGGTTAACTGCCAAGTCAAACAACCTTGTTTGCCACCCTCAAGCACCCCATGTACTTGAACCTTCATGGCCCCCTTATCGCTGCCCAGCGGATCAAGCACCCGCGCGGACAGTGCGTCCAGCCGAGCCGCCCATCGATCGATCGGCAATGGCACGCCAAGTCGGCGCAAGGCGGCTGCCGACCAGAGGCAGATATGCTGAATCCCCAGTTCCAGCGCCGCATGGAACTCGACATCGCGCACGCCCGGGTATCGGGCAGGAAACAGGGCCAGGTCCGGCACATCGCACGCCGCTCCCAGGCGTGGGCCCAGGCCGACGAAGCTGAAGCGCCGGATGTCCTGCCAACCGTATTGCTTGCGCCATGCGCCGCCATTCCAACGCGCAAAGGCCAACCCGGCATAACCAAACACCGCCTTGATGGTGGCGATGCCACGTGCGGCCTGCTGGCCGGGGGCGATAACGGTCCTGATGCTATCCACGCGGGTAAAGGACTTGGCCAGGTGATCGACCACTGCGGACGACAACCCGGGCACGCTGCTGGCTCCCGAAATGGCAAGCACCCCCGCGGCTTTTGCCTGCGCGTCTACATTGGCTGAGAAGTGCTCGACAAAGTCCCGACCGTCCGCGAGGTCCAGGTAATGTGCGCCGGCAGCACACGCCGCCTTTGCGACGCGATAGTCCTGGCCCTGAAAGGGGCCGGCACAGTGGATGACCAAACCCGGCGAAGCTTCGGCGAGACGGGCTTCAAAATCGATGGAATGGATATCAAGGGGGAGGGTGGTTACGGTCTGTCCGGAGCTGAATCCATGGACGCTCCCGCCAGTGCTGCGACTGGCCGCGATCACGGTCAAACCGGGCTCCTGTGCGAGGCGTTGGCAGATACGCGCTCCGAAGTTGCCCAAACCGCCGATTACAATAACGCGCATGACTATCCTTGACATAAGCTCTAATCGGCTAGGGTATAAGGCTGCACCGCACAGTTCAATGAAGGTCGAAGTCCCTCCGCAAATCCTCGATACCTTCAGGGCTCGCGGTGGTCCGCTGAACGTTGAATGCACTCCAGAACAATAACGATACCGAGGAACGCAAGATGTCCGAACTCAAGCTTCACCCGCAAGCCGCCGCGTCGCTGCAACACTGGCATGACATGGTCGCCCACGGCGACCTGGCCGCCTTGCCCGAACTGTTGGCGGCGGACGTGGTGTTCCGTTCTCCTATGGCGCATACCCCATACCCTGGAGTACTGGTGGTCTCGACTATCCTCGGCACGGTCATCAAGGTCTTTGAAAACTTCACCTATCATCGTGAGCTGGCTACGGCTGACGGCCTCAGCGTGGTGTTGGAATTCAGTGCCGAGGTGGCGGGGCGACAGCTCAAGGGCATCGACATGATTCGTTTCGACGAAACCGGCAAGATCGTCGAGTTCGAAGTCATGGTCCGCCCCATGAGCGCGCTGCAGGCACTCGGTGAGGAAATGGGGCGGCGTTTGGCACCCTACCTGGCGGCCGCGAAGGCCCAGGGCTGAAGTTCACGTCTTCAGGCGCCGGCACGACTACCGGCAAGGCGTTGAGCGGGGTTCTTTTTCAAGCCAAGGAACCCCGTAACAATGCTCACCGCCAGCAGTACCACGCAGGCAATCAGTGCCTGCTCCATACCGAGCATAAACAGCGCCGGCTGCGAGTGCCGGACCAAGCCGCCAAAGAGCGCCACCCCCATCACTCCGCCGACTTGTCGCGCCGCATTCAGCAGGCCGGAGGCGACGCCCGCACGGTTTGCAGGAACTGCTGTCAGTACCGCCTGGGTGATTGTTGGAATCACCAGGGCGATTCCACTGCCGGCAAGGAGCATCGGCACGACCAGAAGCGTGTAGGACTGCGCCGCCAGTGCGGGCAGCATCAGGGCGTAACCGCAGGCAGAAACCGTCAGTCCCGCCATCACCAGGACCCGCTCGCTCAGGCGCTCGGCGAGTCGCCCTGCGAGGATATTCATCAGCATCAGCACCGCCATCATTGGCAGAAAGGCCAGGCCGGTGCGTTGCGGAGTCAATTGCCAGATCGACTGGAAGAGCAGGCTGAAGGTAAAGACCATTCCGTAGAACACCAGGTTGATGATCAAGCCGATGGCGGTCGTGCTACTGACTGTCCGATCCCGGAACAACTCCAGCGGCAGCATCGCATCGGGGTTGCGCGCCTCCAGCCAGAGAAAGGCGCCGCTGAAGGCGATGCACAACCCCATCACGCCCAGGACAGTCGGACTGGACCAACCCAGTTCGGTGGCTTCGGTCAGGGCCAGGGTCAGCGTTCCCAGCGCAAGTACACCGGTCACTTGTCCGGGTAGATCAAGGCTGCGTTCGTGCTGTGCTACAGAGGCGGGAGCATGACGCGCGGTCAGCCAGAGACCGATCAGACCGATGGGCAGGTTGATCAGGAAAATACTGCGCCATCCCAAGCTTTCTATCAGCACGCCGCCGAGTACCGGACCCGCGGCCAAGGCGATACCACCACCCGCGCCCCACCAGCCGATGGCCCGGCTGCGGGCAACCGGGTCCTCGAAAACCTGGCGCAGCAATGACAGCGAAGTGGGCACCAGCAGCGCGGCACCCAATCCCTGCACCACTCGCCAACCGATCAGGGCGGCCAGGGAAGTCGCCAGGCCGCAACCGACAGAGGCAAGGCTGAACAAGGCGAATCCCGCCATAAACACCCGCTTGGCGCCAAAGCGATCCCCCAGCGCCCCGGCCAGCAGCAGTGAAGAGGCGAATACCAAGCCGTAGGCGTTGACCACCCATTGCAGGTCCAGGACGTTCGCGCCGAACGCCAGACGTAGCGCATCGAGCGCGACATTGACGACGCTGACATCGATCAGCACGACGACAAATCCGAGACAGGTGGTCACCTGGGTTAAACCGGGGTGCGAGCGGATCGGGCTGGACATGGGAGGTTCCTTCACATGGAAAGCCTCTAGCGTAAGGACGGTCCTTCTGTTCGAATACTCCATAAACCTGCACAGTTAACTGGAGAAAATGCACCGATGTTTGACTGGGAAAACCTGCGTTATTTCATCGCCGTGGCCCAGACCGGGAGCCTTTCCGCAGCGGCACGGCAACTGAAAGTCGACCACGCCACGGTTGGTCGACGTCTGGGCGCGTTGGAAACCGAGTTGCAAGTGCGTCTGGTCGACCGCTTGCCGCGCGCCTGCCGGCTCACGGCCCTGGGCCGGCAGGTGTTCGAGTTGGCCACACAGATGGAGGCGAGTGCCTTCGCCGTGGAGCGCGTAACGCGCGCCGAACAGCCGTCGATGACGGGGAGGGTGACCCTGAGTGTTCCCCCTGTGCTCGCCAGCAATTTCTTCGCCCGACACTTGGGGGTATTTCGTCAGCAGTACCCGGGCATCCAGTTGTCGATTGCCAGCCAGGTACAGAGCGTCTCGCTGGGACGGCGCGAGGCGGACATTGCGGTACGGCTGTTCCGCCCGAGCGAGCCGCGCAATGTCACGCGAAGATTGGGCCGGATGCCCTTCGGGCTGTACGCCAGCTGTGACTACCCGCATGCACAGCAACCGGATGATTGGGGTTTCATTATCTATGACCCACAGTATGCGGATATGCCCCATCAGAAATGGATGCTGACGGTCGCTGCTCATCGACCGATCGTCTGTGAAGTCAGCGACCTCAGTACGCAGAAAGTGGCGGCGCTCACGGGGATCGGTGTGGCTGGCCTGCCGCTCTTCATGGGCGAGGAGGAGCCTGGCCTGCAACGATTGCCGTTCGAGGGTGAGGCTTTCCATCGCGACATATGGCTGGTCATGCACGCCGATCTGCGTAATTCGCCGATGATTCGAGCGGTTATCGACTTCATCGTCGACGCAATGAAGCAGATGTTCGAGATTGAGGTGAGCGATGAGTAGGGATGCCGGGCTCACCCATAGTGATCCTTTCGTGTCCCGGCCTTGGCCTCCGGTACGGCAGGCATATCTTCTGCAACCGCAGATACATGCTTCGCCCGGCTGGGCACAAACGCCATCCAGCGCGTCAAACCATGCCGGCCACTGACCCCCAGCTTGGTGGTGGCGCGCTTGAGGTAGGTTTCCACCGAGCTGTTCTTGACGTTCAGGCGCTGGGCCATTTCCGATACGGTGATACCGGTCAGCAGGCCCAGGCAAACCTCTTGCTCGCGCGCGGAAAGGTTGACCGCATCCTGCGCCAGCCTTCCGCTGAAGGCCTGATGCAGGGACTCCAGCTCCGAGTCGGCCTGCGTGGTGCCGGTCCATCGTGTCCCGGGTTGGGCAAGCAGCTGTGCACGGTGCGCCACCAGCGGTAGCAACGTATCGGACAGGCTCTTGAGCAGCGTCAACTCAGCCACGGAGAACGCCCGCAAACTCGCCAGGCGATGGACGCAGATGACCCAGCGCAGATCGCCACTGCCCGACACCAGATGGCACTGGTGAGTGCTGCGCCGTGGGTGTTGCGGGCTCGGCGGTGTCTTGAGCTGGATCAGCAATGGCGCCTCCATCTCCATGACGCTTTGCAGCAGCGGATGGGGCAGCGTGTCCGGCGCGCAAAGGTCGTGGGGCTGGCCGGCGCTGCCGAGGCATTTGCTCGGGCCGATACGGGTCCGGTCCGCATCCAGGGTCCATTCGCTGAGGTCCAGTCCGTGAATCGGCACCAGGCTGTTGACGAACGCCAGCATATGCTCGGCAAAGGCGTCCTCGGCGGCGCTGGAAACCAGTTCGCCCAGGCGCAGGTAAAGGTACGGATCGTGGCCGTGGGTGAGGTCGTGCGTCAGCTTCATGCTGTTATCTTCCCTGATAGTGATTGTTCGAAAAGTAGCTCCATGCTGGGGGCGCCGTTATCAGTCGATGATATCCGACATTCAATCTCAAGGTTTTATCCTACGTCTGTACTGGGAAATAGGGACGCAAGCTGTAGGCTTTTCAGGTGGAGGGAAACCCTGGCAAACCCCCCTATGGCCATTGGCCTTTATGGCTGTCGAAGCCTTCTGCGCAAGGGTTGTCCGGGGCGGCTTTTCAGTCGTTGTCGGGGTTTCAAGGGACAGACAGGGGCGGCAGGCTGCTGTCTAATAGGCGGTTCATCAGCCTGCAAGAAGGATCTTGTTCCAATCAGCTTCGAGCATTCTCCGAGGTCATGATCTGCAAGGGCACATGGATGCGCTGGCGAAGCGGATCGAAGTCCGGCCGGGTTTGCAGCTCCACCATCAGTTCGATCAGGGCCTGTGCCAACAGCGGCGGCTGTGAGTCGATTACCAGGCTGATCAGGCCTTGCTCCAGTGCTTGTCGCGAACATTCGGTGGACTCCGGCAGGATGCTGCACAAGGTCGGTGGCCGGGGTTGTTGCGCGAGGGCACTGATGATCCCGTCGCCACCGCCGCCGACCACGCACAGGCCGCGCAGATCGTCATGGCGCGCCAGCAGGTCCAGGGCGACCTCCTCGGTGAGATCGTTATTGTCCAGGTTGATCACTGCCTCGAGCATTTTCAGCCCCGGCGCGTGCTGTGCCAGATAGTTGCGCAGCCCGTCGATGCGGGCCTGGTGCCCGAGAAAGCGGTGCCCGCCCAGCAGCGCGGCGACGCTTCCCCGGCGCGCGCCGCAGGTGTGCGCCACCAGCCAGCCCATGGTGCGTCCCACCTCGTGATTGTCCTGGCCGACATAAGGCTCCTGTGCGGCTTCGTCGATATCCGAGAGCAGCGCGACCACGGGTACGCCGGCGGCACGGATCTGGGCGATGCAGGCGTTGATCAATGGGTGGGCGAAGCTGACCACCGCCAGGCCGTCGCATTGCACCGCGAGTTGTTCGATCTGGGCCACGATGGCACTGGGGCTGCGATCGAAGACGTAGTCGAACTGGCAGCTCAGGTTGGCGTCGGGCTGGCGTTGCGCCGCTGCGTTGATCGCCGCTGCAAGGTTGCCGTAGAAGGCCTGGGCGGTGCCGAGCAGGAGAATGCCGAAACGGTAGCTGGGACGTCGTTCGCGGATGCGTTGGCCGATCAGCCGGGCGGCGAAATAGCCGACGGCTTCGGCCGCCTGGAACACTCGCTCGGCGGTTTGCGGATTGACCGGGGCGCGGGCATTGAGCACTCGGTCGACGGTCGCGACACTCAGGCCGGCCTGTTCGGCGACGGTGGCGATGGTGGGGCGTACACGCGAGTTCATGGCAGGCCTCAGGAGTGCCTTGATAGAAAACTATCAAGCGCTACAGGGACCGGATGATAGCTTGATAGGGAATGAGTGCAAGGGATTGAGGAGCATTTCCCGGCTCCCTATATTTTCCTCCAGCGATGTGATCCCACATCCAGGCAAGCGCCTGAAATCACCCAGCTTGCGGAGAATAAGAAGATGCCCGAACCAAGCGCGACCTTTACCCATGCCCCCCGAGCTTCATCCCGTGACTATCGCCTGACCGGCCCCGAAGCTGCCCGCGCGGTGGAAAAGGGCCTGGCCTCGGGCCAATGGTATCAATCGCCGATACCGCGTAAACATCTCAAGGAACTGATGCAACGTCGCGACGGCCCGGCCTTGCGCGACACTGCGATCTGGCTGCTGGCACTGGTTGCGACGGGCTGGGGCGGCTACTGGTTCTGGGGTTCCTACCTGTGCATTCCGTTCTTCTTCGCCTATGGCGTGCTCTACGGCACGGCCGCCAATCCCCGTTGGCACGAAGCCGGTCATGGTACCGCCTTCAAGACCCGTTGGATGAACGATGCTGTCTATCAACTGGCGAGTTTCATGATCATGTTCGAGCCCCATGTCTGGCGCTGGAGCCATGCCCGGCATCACACCGATACCATCGTCGTCGGCCGTGATCCGGAGATCGTCGAGCCACGGCCGCCCAGCCTGCCGAAGATGTTCCTCAGCCTGTTTGCCCTGCCTCATGCCTACAAAACGTGGTGTTCGGTGGTGCGGCATGCCCTGGGACGGATGGACCCTCAGGAGAAGACCTTCATTCCCGAATCCGAGTGGCCCAAGGTGATTGCCTGTGCCCGTATCTGGCTGGTCATCTACGGCCTGACCGTGGGGGCTGCGTTGTACCTGCAGAGTGTGTTGCCCCTGATGTTCATCGGCTTGCCGACCCTGTACGGCGGCTGGCTGTCCTACCTGTTCGGCCTCTCGCAACACGTGGGGTTGGCCGAGGACACCCTGGACCACCGCAGCAATTGCCGCACGATCCATATGAATCTGCTGCTGCGTTTTATCTACCTGAACATGAACTATCACCTCGAGCACCATATGTACCCGATGGTGCCGTACCACGCCTTGCCACAGTTGCACGAGGCGATCCGCAACGATTGTCCGCCGCCTTACAGCAGCCTGTTCGCGGCGCTCAGGGAGGTACTCCCGACAGTCTGGCGCCAGCGCAAGGACCCGGGTTATTTCATTCAGCGGCCGGTCCCGCAGCCTGCACAGGCTCCAGCCCGGGCCTTGGCCACCAGCTGACGCCGGCCCCTTCCTTCATTCAGAACAACAAGAGAGATGGTCATGACAGATCAATGGATCGACGTATGCGCCGTGGACGATATCGATGAAGAAGATGTCATCCGCTTCGACCATGCCCAGCATAGCTATGCGGTCTACCGTTCGGCCGAGAGCGAGTTTTTCGCCACCGACGGCCTGTGCACCCACGAGTCCATTCACCTGGCCGATGGCCTGGTGATGGAGCATGTCATCGAATGCCCCAAGCACAATGGGCGCTTCGATTACCGCTCCGGCAAGGCCTTGGGGGCGCCGGTGTGCGTCAACCTCAAGACCTACCCGGTGCGGGTCGAGGCGGGCCGGGTGTTGTTGGCCATTGCCCACTGAGCGGACGGAGGTTCTGTCATGAATATTGGCAACGCTCCACTGGTCATCGTCGGCGCCGGACATGCGGGCGGCCGGGCCGCCTTGACCCTGCGCGACGAAGGTTACTCCGGACGCCTGATCCTGATCGGCGATGAAACTCATCCGCCCTACGAGCGTCCGCCGCTGTCCAAGGGCCTGCTGCTGGGAGCCCAGGCCCTGGGCGATTACAGCTTGAGCGACCGTTCGCAATTGGCCGGGCTGGAGATCGAGCACTTGTCGGGCACCACCGTGCAACACCTGGATACCCAGGGGCATCGATTGCAACTGGCCGACGGTGGCTGGCTGCCCTATGGCCGTCTGCTGCTGACCACCGGCGGTCGGGCGCGGCGGCTGCCCAATGTTCCCGAACACTGGCGCAATGTGCTTTACCTGCGGACCCACGATGAGGCTATGGCCTTGCGTGAGGGCTTACGTCCGGAGACACGGCTGGTGATTGTCGGCGGTGGATTTATCGGGCTTGAAGTCGCGGCCAGCGCCCGGGCCCTTGGCTGCCACGTGACTCTGCTCGAAGCCGGTCCGAGACTGGCCGCGCGGGTACTTCCCCAGCGCTTGTCCGAGGCTTTGCTGGCGTTGCATCGAAGCCAGGGCGTGGAGGTTCGTCTGGGGGTGGTGATCGAGGCGGTGGAGGGCGGCGAGCAGGCCGAGGCGGTGCGTCTGGTGGATGGCCGGCGCTTGCCTTGTGATCTGCTGCTGGTGGGCATCGGCATGCAACCCAATATTGAACTGGCCAGGGCTGCGGGTCTTGAAGTGGGGCAGGGGATTCGGGTCGATGCGCAATTGTGCAGCAGCGCGCCGGATGTCTTCGCCGCCGGGGATGTCTGCGAGTTCCGCCTGCATCCGCAAGGGGCTTTTCAGCGCCAGGAAACCTGGCGTAACGCCGAGGCCCAGGGCCGTCATGCCGCGCTCAATCTGCTGGGCGCCGAGTTGCCTTTCGAGAAGATTCCCGGTTTCTGGTCCGATCAGTACGACTGGGGACTGCAGACCGTCGGGGTGATTACCGGTAGCGAACCGAGTGTCAGCCGGACGCTTCCAGGGGGCGCTTTCCTGTTGTTCTACCTCGATGCAGAGCGGCGTTTGCAAGGGGCCTGCGCCTGGGGGCCGGGCAACAGCGTCGCCAAGGACATTAAGTTGTGCGAGCGCCTGATTGCCACTCGAGCGCCCCTGGATGCGCACCTTCTGGCCGATCCCGGCGTGCCTCTCAAACCCTTGCTGCGGAGTTGATATGCGTGAATTTCTGGTGTTTCAGTCGCTGTGGGCAATGCTCGATCACCGTGGCCAATGCGACCTGTCCCTGGAGGCGCAACTGGAGCGAATTGCCGCTGCCGGCTTTGATGGCGTCACCGATCATTTCTGGATCGGGCAACACGCGACTCGCCTGAGCGCCGCTGCCCGGGGGCTTGGTTTGCAGATCGAAGGCCAGGCCTTTCCACGCACGGTGGATGACTTGGCGGCGGCGCTGGAGGTTGCCAGCCGCCATGGCTGCCATCACCTCACCTTGCAGGCGGACGTGCGCCCGCGAACCCTGTCCCAGGCGGTCCACCTGATCGAGGGCTGGCAACGGTTGGCCGAGCAGGTGGATTTTCCGATTCTCCTGGAAACCCATCGTTACCGACTGACCAGTGACCTGTTGTTCACCCTCGACCTGCTCGCCGAGATGCCGGATCTCCAATTGCTGGCTGATCTGTCCCACTATGTCGTTGGTCGCGAACTGCCGGAGCCGGCCGCTGCCGAGGACGACCAGCAGATCCGGACGATCCTGCACCACAGTTGGGGCTTCCATGGTCGCGTGGCCAGTTGCGAGCAGGTCCAGGTGCCCTTGGGTTTTGCCCTGCATCAACCTTGGCTGGAGCGTTTCCTGGGTTGGTGGCGCTATGGGATCGAGGATTGGCTGAGCCGTCCGAATACCCCGGCCAGCCTGTCCTTCACTTGTGAGCTGGGGCCACCGCCGTACGCCATTACCGGAGCCGATGGGCTGGAGATCAGTAACCGTTGGGACGAGGCGCTGATGCTCAAGGAGCAGATACGTCGGGTGTGGAATGACAGCCTCCAGCCTCGGCACAATGCCCGTCGGCTCAACCTGTGAACCGGTGACAGCCAGGTAATCCGCCAGTCATTGTTTTGCGCTGACTCGATCAGTCGGCGCTCACCGAGTCAGCCGAACCATCACCCTTGAGCTCATCGGCAAACCGGCGCATCAGGCGCACCAGGTCTGCCACATCCTGGTCGTCCCAGGTTGCGAAAATGGCCTGCCCAAGCCTTTCACGTGCTTCATCGATCCGATCGGTCATCACCTTGCCTTTCTCGGTGATGACCGTTTCACGGACGCGGCGGTCGTTCGCGTTCGCCTGGCGGTCGACCAGGGCGAGGCTTTCCAGTTTCGCCACCTGCCGGCTGACCGTGGTGTAGTCGCGTCCCACGCGATCAGCCAACTCGACAACGCCGATAGGGCCTAGCCGTTCAACCAGGACCAGCAGCGGGAACAGTGCGCCTTCGAGGGAGATACCGGCTTCTCGAACCATCGCTTCGTCACGCTGTGGGCGGTTCATAACGCCCACAATCTCGACCAATGCCCCATGAAGCTCACGAATCCGAGTATTGATATGTGTATTTTGCACATTTTTTGTTGACACTATTTTCCCTCCGGGCTAACACTGATATGTGCAAATTACACATATTGAGGTCGAGATGAAAGCGCAGTGTGAAGTCGATGTACTGATCTGTGGTGCGGGGGCGGCGGGTCTGACGTTGGCGATTGACCTGGCGCGAAGGGGGATTTCCTTTCGCCTGATCGAGAAAATGGATGGCCCGTTCGGCGGTTCCCGTGGCAAGGGCATTCAACCCAGGACCCAGGAAGTGTTCGAGGATCTTGGCATTCTGGATCGGCTCGTCGCGGCGGGTGGGGAGTACCCGCTTCAACGGCATTACCGCGACGATGGCGGTTACAGCGATTCCGATCTTATGGAACCTAATGACACTACGCCGGGCGAGCCTTATCAACTGCCGCTGATGGTGCCGCAATTCCTCACCGAGGGCGTTATGCGCGAGCGTCTGCTTGAGCTGGGGCGGCAGCCTGAATTCGGTTGTGAGCTGGTCGCTTTCGAGCAGGACGCGGACGGCGTTACGGCGCAGCTTTCAGGCCCGAAGGGCGAACAGAGTCTGCGCGCGCGCTGGCTGGTGGGTGCCGATGGCGGTCGCAGTTTTGTGCGCAATGCCCTTGGCATCGGCTTCCCGGGCAAGACCCTGGGCGTTCGCGCCATCGTCGCCGATGTGCTGCTGACGGGGCTTGCGCGGGATGTCTGGCACTGTTTCAACGATGGCGACATGCAGCGGCAGCTTTTTCTTTGCCCGCTCGCCGGGACCGAAATGTTCCAGATACAGGGGCCAATTCCGCTCGACGTCGATGTCGACCTTGGCGTGCAAGGGCTGGCAGCCATGGTGGCGGAGCGTACAGGACGCGACGATATCCGGATCCAGTCCGTGTCCTGGGCATCGGCGTACAACATGAACGCTCGGCTGGCCGATCACTACCGCGTCGATCGGGTGTTCCTCGTCGGGGATGCCGCGCATATCCATCCGCCGACCGGTGGCCAGGGCCTCAATACCAGCGTGCAGGATGCCTACAATCTGGGTTGGAAGCTGGCGGCGGTGGCGCAGGGGGCGCCCGATACCTTGCTCGATACCTATGAGGAAGAACGTCGGCCTGTGGCGGCCGCGATGCTCGGGTTGGCAACCAGGCTGCTCGATGCCCAGACCCGAGGCCAGATGCGCCGTGGCCGGGAAGTGCACCAGCTCGATATCGGTTATCCCGAGTCCTCGCTTGCGCTGGGAAAGGCCATATCTGCCAGCGGCGTGGTCGCCGGCGACCGTGCCCCGGATGCCCCGGTCCGGGGGGCCGCCGGTCAATCGAGCCGACTGTTCGAACTGTTCCGAGGCGGGCATTGGACGCTGCTGGGCTATCAGGTCGAGCGTGGTTCGGTGCAACCACGCCCGGGCCTGCATATCCATGTTTTCGGTCCGCACGGTGACGTGTTCGACTCGGGAGGCCACTTTCACGACGCCTATCATCCGGCGGTCGGCGATTGGCTGCTGGTGCGGCCGGATGGCTACATTGGGGCGATTATCGCGTCCGGGGAGGAGGCGATGCTGGAGGCCTACCTTGAACAGGTCGGGCTCGGCAGCGCGGTCGCTGGTCAGGTCCCCGAGTTGCTGTCGATAAACTTCTCGTAATAGAGATGAAAGCCGTCGACATCCTGTTCGGTCAACCACGTTTTGACCGCCTCTATCATCGGCGGCGGACCACACAAGTAAATGTCGAATGGATTGGCGTTCATGGCCTGGCGATCAAAGTGTTCGGGAATTCGCCCTGTCTTGCCTGGCCATTCCGCCGCCGGCTGGCTGACCACCAGGTGATACTCGAAACCTTCGATGCGGGTTTGATAGTCCGCCAGGCGACTCAGTTCGCACAAATCAGTGTGCTGGTTGACGCCATAGAACAGCTTGATGGGGTGTTGGCATCCGCCCCTGTCGGCAATCTCGTCGAGCATGCCGAGAAACGCCGAAAGGCCCGTGCCGCCCGCCACCATCACCAGCGGCTTGTTGACCTCGCGCAGATAGAAACTGCCCAGCGGGGCCTCGAATTCCAGCGCTTGCCCAGGTTCACAACGTTCGCGGATAAAGTTGCTCATCACGCCATCCGGTAGCAGCCGGATAAGGAACTGCAGCTGATTGCCCGGGTTGGGCCGGTTGGCGAAGGAGTAGGAGCGCCAGGCATCGGTGCCGGGCACCTTCAGGCGCGCGTATTGGCCGGGCAGGAAGTCCAGCAAGCGCTCGCTGGAACTGGCGTCGACATGCAGGATTGCGGTGCTGCCGGAAACCTGCTCGACCTTGGCGATAACGGCCTGTATGCGCTGGGTGGCGCCGGCATTGCACAGGCTTGAATCGAAGTCGAAGTAAAAGGATGCCGCGGACTGCACGCGGGTCTGGCACGAAAGCATCCTGCCTTGCGCCAGGTCGGTTTCGCTGAACACTTCGTCGTCGACATAGTCCTGTGTGTACTGGCCGGATTCGCAGCGCCCCTGGCAGGTGCCACAGACACCTTCGCGACAATCCAGGGGAATGTTCACACCGTTGCGCAGGGCCGCATCGAGCAGCAATTCGTTGGCCTTGACCTCAAAAAACGAGGTCTTGCCATCGGCAAAATTGAAAGCCACTTTGTGGTTCATGGCGCGTACTCCGTGGCTTACAAATGGTAGAAATCGAGCACTGAATTGATCGTGTCGTTGAGCAGCAGCACATGCTTGCGGGTAATCTTCCAGCTCTCGCCGTCGGGCCGCAGGCGGTAGGTGGCGCGGCCGTAGAACTGCTCGGAAGTGGCCATGCGGTAGTACAGCGTCTGCCAGTTGACCCTGACCTCCAGCTCATCGTTTTCCAGCGCCGCGATGCGCACATTGTTGACCATGTGCAAGGTACGCGGCATCGGGATGGTCGAGGCGGCCTTGCCGGTGCGCAGGCGGAATACCCGATCTTCCAGGCCACCGCGGTTGGCGTAGTAGATCAGCGACATGCCTTTCTTCGGATCGGTGGTGTAGACGTGCTCCGAGTCCCATTGCGGCAGGTGGAACTCGCTGTCCTCGCTGAACAGCTCGAGGTAGGCGTCCCAGTCCTGGGCATCGCAGAGTTCGGCCTTGCGGTAAAGAAATTGCTCGACACGGTATTGCAGTTGCGAATTCATGCTTACACCTCGCGCAGTTGCAGGGGTTGTTCTTCGGCGGCCTTGCGCGCCAGGCCTTCGAGCAGGAAGCGCTGCCAGTTGCCGTGCTGGTTGACGTAGAGCCCTTCGTGGGTGAACTCGGTTCCGGTCAGGGCCGGTTCGATGCCGAGGGTTTCACTGTTGCGGGTCGGCCCGGTGACCCATTTGTCGTGGCCGCGGGAGATGTCACTCCAGCGCTCCAGGCGAGCCTGGAAGCCGCGTTGGGCTTCACGGAATTCCACCAGGTCGTCGGGGGTGCCGAGGCCGGAGACATTGAAAAAGTCTTCGAACTGGCGAATACGGTTTTCGCGATCGGCATCCGACTCGCCTTTGACTCCCAGGCAGAAGCTGTGGATCTCGGTCTTGTTCCAGGCCAGGGGACGAATGATCCGCAGCTGCGAGCTGATCTGGTCGAGGAAAAACATGCTCGGGTAGACGTTCAGGTTGCGCAGGCGATGCATCATCCACTCGGCCTTGTCCTGGCCATACTCTTCGATCAGGCGCGGCATGATCGTGGCGTAACCAGGGCGCACCGCCGGGTTGGGCATATCGCTGAACAGCAGGCTGTGGCCGTTGTTGAAGGAGAACCAGCCGTCGTCGGTCTCGGCATCGCCGGCGCCCAGTTTGCTGTAGTCCAGGGTGTCGCCCGAAGCGGTGCCTTTTTCGGCGTTGACCTGTTGGCGATGCTGCACCGTGGCGACGTAGTTGTAGTGCACGGTACTGACGTGATAACCGTCCAGGCCGTTTTCGTTCTGCAGCTTCCAGTTGCCGTCATAGGTGTAGGACGACTTGCCGGGCAGCACTTCCAGCTCGCCAGTGGCCGATTGCGCCACCATCATGTCGAAGAACACCTTGGCGTCGCCCAGGTAGTCTTGCAGGCTGTCGTTGCCGTCGACATCCAGGCTGACGAAGACAAAACCCTTGTAGCTTTCGATACGGGCTTTTTTCAGGCCGCGGGTGGCCTTGTCGAAACCCTCGGGGTACTCACCCGGCGCCTTGACCTTGACCAGGCGGCCATCGCTCTTGTAGCACCAGGCGTGGAAAGGGCAGGTGAAGGTCGACTGGTTGCCCTTGCCGACGCGGGTCAGGGTCGTGCCGCGATGCTGGCAGGCGTTGATCAGGGCGTTGAGGCGACCTTCGCCGTCACGGGTGATGATCAACGGCTGGCGACCGGCACGCATCGTCATGAAGTCGTGTTTGTGGGCGATCTCGCTTTCGTGACAGGCGTAGATCCAGTTCTTCTCGAAGATCAGTTCCATCTCGAGATCGAACAGTTCAGGCTCGGTGAACATTTCCCGGGCGATACGGTAGATGCCTTCCACCGGACGGAAGTCCAGGCAACCCTGGATGAAGGTCTGCCATTGGGCGACGCTTTTCGAATAATGCATGAGTCGGTACCTGTTTCATCGGGCGAATCGGTACCTGCATTTAAAGTGGCCGCCAGCCTTGCGGTCTATCCGCATAGTTGGCGAAGACAGTCCGGAAATTTTGTGGCCGGTAATCGCCCACTAAATATCGGAAACAAGGTCGTCTGCTCACGGGATGACACCCGCCGCCCGCCTATTATGTAACGATGACTTGGCGCGGGGATTGCTTCTATACCCGCGAACGTGCCGTCAGAGCGCGTACCGATAAAAGCCTTGTTGAGTAACGCCGATGAGTAGCAAACCCGAACATCATTTTCGAGACATCCATGCCGATCGCTTCGATCTGGCCGGCGCTCACTCATGGATGTCGGCTATCTGCGGCCCCCATTTGCTCTATGCGAGCAAACCCGACAGCATCCAGTTCCACCACAGTGGCAACGTGCTCAAATCGATGTCGACCACCCTGGGCATCATCGAGTACGGCACCGATGTCACGGTCGGCGTCACCGACGTCGACAGCTTCAACAGCTACAGCCTGAGCCTGCCCTTGAGCGGTGAGCAGGAACTGAGTAGGGGCGGGGTGCTGTTACGCTCTGATCGTGATCATGGCGTCATCGTTTCGCCTAACCAGAGCCAGCAATTGAGCATCACCGGCGACTGCCGCAAGCTGCAGGTGGTCATCACCCGCAGTGCCATGCGCAAGACCCTGGAAGACATGTTGCAGCATCCCTTGGACACCCCGCTGTGTTTCGAGCCCGAAATGGATGCGGTGACCGGGTCCGTTGCCTCGTGGTGGCGCACGGTCAGGCACTTTATCGAGGAAATGGAGCGCAGTGAGCTGTACGGCCAGCTGCTGTTCAATCGTGACCTGGAGAGCGCCTTGCTCAAGGGCCTGATCCTGTCCCAGCCGCACAACTACTCCACCGAGCTGCGCGAACGTCTGGGCATCAAGCTGCCGCACTACCTGGTTCGCGCCAAGGACTTCATTCATGCCCATGCCCGTGACGCGCTGAACCTCGACGATATCGAGGCCGCCGCCGGGGTGTCGCGTTTCAAGTTATTCGAAGATTTCAGGAAGTACTTCGAAATGTCGCCCATGGCTTACCTGAAGAAATACCGCCTGATGGGTGTCCGCCAGGAAATCCTTGAAGATCGCTCGGCCCACAATATCTCGGTGATCGCGATGGGCTGGGGGTTCAGCCATCTGGGGCGGTTTTCCTGCGAATACCGCAAGCTGTTCGATGAGACGCCGAGCATGACCCTGCAGCGGGTCGATGCCCGGCGTGACAGGTCCTTGTAAGGGGCTCCGGCAATAGGCTCCGTGTCGGGTGTCAGGCCCCGATGGATTTCGGATCAGTGGCACCGCCCCAAGGGGTTCGACATGCTTGAGGTCAAACAGTAAGGCTCGCCTACACACATAGACTGAAACCTTTGATTGCCAGGCGGGTGGTCGATGGCACTGGATATTTCTTCTGTACTGCTGCGAGACTTGAGAGGCCAGCCAGCGGATAACCGCTGAATCACAGTGGCCAGCTTGGGAGTCTGTAGATTGTCAGTAGAACCTAATGCCATGGGCGGCAAGCCTGACTCCGCATGGTCGGTGTTCCTGGTGTTCTTGCGCCTGGGGCTGACCTCTTTCGGCGGTCCGATTGCGCATCTGGGCTATTTTCGCGAGGCGTTCGTGGTTCGACGCCAATGGCTCAGCGAGCAGAGTTATGTCGATCTGGTCGCCTTGTGCCAGTTTCTTCCAGGGCCCGCCAGTAGCCAGGTCGGCATTGGCGTGGGGCTTTCACGTGCCGGGCTTCGGGGGGCTGTCGCTGCGTGGGCCGGGTTCACCTTGCCGTCAGCTATCGTCCTGGTTCTGTTCGCCCAGGGGATGTCCATCTGGGGAAGTGCATTGCCCAGTGGCCTGCTGCACGGCCTCAAGATCGTCGCGGTGGCCGTGGTGGCTCAAGCGGTCTGGGGCATGGCGCGCAATCTTTGCACCGATGTGCCTCGGGTGACCATTGCCGCCTTCGCTGCCTGCGCCGCCTTGCTGTGGCCCAATGCCTGGGGGCAGATCGGAGTGATCGTCTGCAGCGCTGTCATCGGTTTGCTGCTGTTCAAACCGGCTCAAGGTCGGGCGGCGGAGTCTTTGCCGATCTCGGTCAGTCGCAAAGCCGGGCTGATTTCGCTGGTGCTGTTCTTCGCCCTCTTGGTTGGCTTGCCGTTGGCGATCGAGGTCTGGCCTTCACCCTGGCTTGCCATGGTGAACGCCTTCTACCGTGCCGGTTCCTTGGTCTTTGGCGGCGGGCACGTGGTGCTGCCGTTGCTGCAGGCGGCCACGGTACCCAATGGTTGGGTCGCCAATGATACGTTTCTCGCCGGCTATGGCCTGGCGCAGGCGGTTCCGGGCCCGCTCCTGACCTTTTCGGCTTTTCTCGGGGCCTCCATGAGCGTCCAGCCTTCGGGTTGGGCTGGCGCGACGCTGTGCCTCATCGCTATTTTCGTGCCTTCGTTCCTGCTGGTGATCGGTGTGTTGCCATTCTGGGAGCGCCTGCGGCACAGCGTGCGCACCCGGTCGGCGCTTGCCGGGGTTAACGCGGGGGTGGTCGGGTTGCTCCTGGCGGCCTTGTACAACCCGGTCTGGAGCAGCGCAATATTCAAGCCTCAGGACTTCGGCCTGGCGCTGCTGGCCCTGGTCGCCCTGATGTTCTGGAAGGTCCCGCCGTGGTTGGTCGTCCTCGGCTGTGGCTTGCTCGGATGGCTGCTAAGCGTTGTATAGGATGGCGGTGACGCTGCCGTTACCCAGATGGCTGGCTCGCTCAATAGCGCAAACTCTCCTGGCGCAGTCGCGCGAAGCGCTCAAGGGACGAGGCATCGAGCGCTTGCGCCGCGTCCGCTGCCGCGCCGTCGTGGATCGCTTGCCACACCGCTTGTGAACCGACCGACGCCCGGGTCGCCGCCAGATCGAAGGTGTCGGGGTAGAGCGCGTGCAGGGTGGCGAGCAGCGTCAAGCCGAGGCTGGCGACGGGACGCGGAGCGGCGGTGGTGTCGCGCACGATGCTGACGCCATGACAGAGTTGACCGCGCCAGGTCGACTCGGTGGGGACGAAATCGATCTTTTCGAAATGCATGCCTGTATCCAGTGCATTCAGCCTGTCTGCCAGTCGGCCGGCGTCGATCCAGGGGGCGCCTATCCATTCGAATGGATGTGCTGTGCCGCGTCCGACACTCAAATTCGCACCTTCGAGCAAGCCGACTTCCGGGTACAGGTCCAGTTGCGGCAGCGTGCGCAGGTTCGGTGAGAGCGGCACCCAGCCCAGGCCTGTGTCGGCGAAGGTCATGGAGCGGCGGTAGCCTTGCATCGGTACGACGCGCAGGTCCGCGCCGATCTGCTTGTTGTGGTTGAACAGACTTGCCAGTTCGCCGACGGTCATGCCGGGGAGCAGCGGAAGCGGGAAATAACCGGTGAAAGAGGTGTGGCGGCTGTCCAGCAGCGGCCCGCCGAAGCGCTGCCCGCCGAGTGGATCGGGCCGGTCCAGGACAAACAGCGGTATGCCTCGTGCCGCCGCGGCTTCGAGTGCGTAGCCCAATGTGGTCTCGTAGGTGAAGAAACGCACGCCGGCATCCTGGATATCGAAGACCAGCGCATCCAGCCCCTGGAGCGAGCCGGCCGGGAAGCGCTGTGTCGCACCGTAGAGGCTATGGACGGTGAGACCCGTGGCGCTGTCGAGGGTGTCGCCGACCCGCTCGTCGAGATCGGTGTTCAGCCCGTGCTCCGGCGAGAACAGTGCTGTCAGCCTGACGCCTGGCGCATGGGCGAGCACGTCGACGGTGCGCCGGCCGTTGGCGTCGAAGCCGCTGCGATTGGTGATCAGGCCCACGCGCAGGCCGGCCAGTGCTGCAAACTGCTGCGCCTCCAGTACGTCGATACCGGTCCGCACCGGGCCGGTCGAGGTGGGCAACTGAGTGGCGGCCTGCAACGCCGGCCATGCCGACGGCTGCAATCGAGCGATTTGCGCGGTGCTGGTCGGTGTCGCCCGGCTGGCCAGCAGCGCGAGCAATTGGGCACGCAGCGGGCGCGCGTCACCGCGATCATTCGGATGCACGCGGTTGCTCAGGATGACGATGAACTGGTGTGTCTGGGGATCGATCCACAGACCCGTGCCGGTATATCCGGTGTGGCCGAGCATGCCAATGGGCGGTAGACGATCACGATTCGGTACCAAGGGGGCGGCCAGTTCCCAGCCGAGTCCGCGCCACGGCGGGCTCGCGAGGGGCGAGGCGGCCGTGGCGAGTGCGCTAATGCTCTGCGGTCGCAGGATCGGCGTGCTGCCCACGCGTCCGTCGTTCAGCAGCATCTGCGCGAAGCGGGCGAGGTCGTCCGCCGTGGAAAACAGCCCGGCATTGCCGGAGACACCACCCATCCATTGGGCGGTCGGATCGTGCACGCGGCCCTGGCGCATGCCGGCCTTGTCCGGGGTTGTCGGGGCACTGCGTGCCGCTCGCCCGACGTCCGGGAGAAAGAGCGTGTCGCGCATGCCGAGCGGAGCAAAGATATAAGCTTGGCAATAGGCATCGAGCGAACGGTGGCTGATCCGCTCGACCAGTTCGCCGAGGACCACGAAATTCAGGTCGCTGTAGATGACCCGTTCACCGGGTGCGCTGCGCGGAGACTCTGCGGCGATGGCCTTCAATACGCCTTCGCGGCCGGGCTGAGCGGGGCGTGCGGGCAGGTCCGCGCGTAGCCCGGAGGTGTGCGCCAGCAGGTTACGCACGCTCACTGTGTCCTTGCCGTGGGCCGCAAAGGCCGGCCAATAGTGTGCAACGGGGGCATCCAGGTCGAGGCGGCCGGTTTCGGCCAGTTGCATGATCGCCGTGGTGGTGGCGATGACTTTGGTCAGGGAGGCGAGGTCGAACTCGGTGTCCAGCGTCATCGGCTCAGGGGCCGGTAGTGTGGCGCGCTGTCCAAAGGCCTGGCGGTAGAACACATGGCTGGCGTCCCCGATCAGCACGACGGCCCCCGGGATACGCCCGGCGGCGATCTGCCCCTCGACGATCCGTGCGGCTTGCAGGCGAGCGGCCGCATCGAGGTCGGCGGCCCCGGCGATCTGTATTGTTGCCAGGCCGGCGAGGAGCACCGAGCCTTTCAGTGCCCCGATCAACGTTGCGGCAAATCGGCGGCGGCGTAGTGATTGTGCGGGTTCCATAACATCCATCCATCGCTGTCGGCGGCGTCGGCGGCCTTTATCTGGGCACTGATCGCGGCGGCGTCAAATACGCGATGATCGAAGGCATAATCGCGAAAGGCTTGCAGCCACGGGCGAAAACGCACGCCTGGCAGGTGGGTGCGCTTCACGGCCTCCGCCAGGGAGCGCCTGACGATCTGGCCGGGATCGGTGACCGGGTTGCTCAGCCCCGGCAGTCCCCAGGTGAAACCGGATGGGTAGAGCATCGGCGAAATATAGTCCAGCGGTGCGCCGAGGGTTTCGAGTTGCTGGCCGATGGCGGTGTCGTCGAGATTCCAGCAAACATAGCCGAAGATGTCGGCGGAGACGAATACGTTGTAGGGTGCCAGTCGCGCGCGGGCGGCTTGCAGGAAACCGACGATCGCCGCTGTCCGGTTGCCCCGGGTATTCGGCTGGGCAAAGTGTAATCCGCCCTTGTCGGGAAAGCGCACATAGTCGAACTGAACTTCATCGAAGCCCATTTGTGCTGCCTCCTCGGCGATATCGAGATTGTGCTGCCAGACGTCGTGGGAAAACGGGTCCATCCATTGCAGCTTTTCGTTATCACGCCATGGCGCGCCTTGCGTGGTGTGCACGCTCCATTCCGGATGCGCGCTGGCGAGCGGGTCGTCCTTGAACACCACGATGCGCGCGATCAGGTACAAGTGTTGCGCATGCAGCCTGGCCAGCAGTGCCGGAAAGTCCTGTACCTGCGGTGCGCGCTCGGCCAGATGGGCGGTGGCGCCACTCTTCTCGCGGGCCGCGCTGTGATAGGGCGTCAGGCCGCGATCGCCCTTGACGTCGATTACCAAGGCATTGATGACCGTGCTCTGGGACAGGCTGACGGCTTGGTTGCGCAGGCTCGCGCTGGTCACGCCGAATACCGACAGATAGACCGCTTTCGGACGAAATGGGGTCAATAGGAGGGTGATGGGCGTTTCGTCGGACACCTGGGCTTGCGCACGCAGGTACCCGGGCGCGCGAGCTCCGACGCTCGTGGCCGCCTGGGCGGTCTCGAAGCGCCCGTGCTCATCGGTGCGGGTGACGCCGGCCGAGGTGGTGATGATTGCGCCGACCAGTGGCTCCTGCGTGCTTGAGTCGAGCACGACGCCGCTCACGGCCAGGGCTTCCTGGCCTGTCAGCAGGGTGGCGACGGTGAGCAGTAGCGCAATCGCGTATCGCCTTGAGGAACGGAGGGTCATGGTGTGTTCCCCGTTGCGGGTGTCGTCGGGGTATCCGGTTCGCCGAGCAGGCGGGCGAACGCCTTGGCGCCATAGGCATCGATCATCAGGAAGCGCGGCAGTGCCAGCAGCCGTGCGTGGCGGTCGGTCTTGCGGGCGTCGAGGGTGAAGGCGGCCACGTAGTGCTCTTCGGCGGCCAGTGCGAGCAATTCGTCGTCGTAGATGCCGTAAGGCCAGGCGAGCATGTCGATAGACGCGCCCGTTTGAGCCTCGAGACGGCGACGTGAATTGTCCAGTTGCGTGCGGACGAACTGCTGGAAGTCGGCGGGCGTACGCTGTTTGCGCTCGACCTTGAAATTGGGATGCCAGTAGGTGTGCGACTGGATGTCGAACAGCCCGCTCTGCTTCAGGGTCCGCAATTGCTCCCAGGTCAGCGCATAGGAAGCGTTCGAGATCGCCGATGGATAGATGAACAGCGTGACCGCAAAGCGATCGCGCAACACAATGGGTAGCAGTTTTTCGAAGACCGAACGATGCCCGTCGTCCACCGTGATCACCACCGGCTTCGGCGGCAGCGTCGCATGGGGATCGCGCAGCCAGTCGACCACCTCACGCAGCGGCACGATCTGGTAGCCACGCTCGTGCAGAACCTGTAACTGGGCTTCGAAGGTGCTCATGCGCACGGTCATCGAGTCGTCCGCCGTTTCCGAGAAACGGTGGTAAACCAGAATCGCGACACGGGGTTCCGCGGGCGGTGTGACGCCGTCCGTGCCCCAGGCCAGTGCGCAGAGACCCGCCAGCACGACACACACCATGAATTTACCGCACATCTGAGCGCTCCTGCGCAAGTCACGCTCACTCGCGTCATCCGTCTCGCGAATGCGAGGCGGATTCAGTGTGTGTCGAGTCCGGCCGCGTCCATATGATGAAAGTCAAAGCCGTGTGACATGGCACTGTCCGGAGTGCTGACTTGATCTATATCAAGGTTAGCTCATCGTTGCCGCGCGACTGTGTGAAAGGACACTATCGGAGGTCTACGTTCATGAATATCGATGAGGCGATTTCGGGCCGTCGCTCGATACGCGAATACACCACGCAAGCCGTTGACGAACCGCTTATTCAGCGCTTGATCAATGCCGCCATCCAGGCGCCCAGCGCGGTCAACCAGCAACCGTGGACGTTCACGGTGATACGTGATCAGGCGTTGCTGGATCGGATCTCTCGCGAGGCCAAGGCCCATATGCTCGCGACCATGCCCGCGGGAACCCTGTCCGAGCACTTCCATTCGGTGCTTAATGATGCGGATTTCCAGATCTTCTATCAGGCACCGGTGCTCATCCTGATTTCGGGGAGCACCCAAGGCCAGTGGATGGTCGAAGATTGCGCATTGGCTGCCGAGAACCTGATGCTCGCCGCCTATGCCGAGGGGCTCGGCAGTTGCTGGATCGGGTTTGCCCAGCGTTTTCTCGATACGCCGGAGGGGAAGAGCCTGCTGGGTCTTCCCGCCGAATGGTTGCCGGTTGCGCCGATCATCCTGGGGCATCCCAAGTCCGTGCCGGCCCCGGTCCAGCGCAACGAGGCGCAGATCCGCTGGATTGGCTGAACCGGGCGATCAGACCGTTGCTCCTACTTGGGCGCGGGGGGTGTCGCCGGCACCATCCGCCAGCCTTCAGGACACTCGCGCACATAGGGGTAGTAGCCCTTGGCTGACGGACAGTAATACCAGTTTGCCGCAGAGGGCGTCGCAGGCGCGGTGACCACCGGCGGTGCTGCGATCACCACCGAGGGCGGGATATCCGGGTAGTAGTACTCAGGGACCGGGTAGTAGTAGACCGGATAAGCCGGAGCGTAATACGGGCCGCTGAGACGTCCCGCCTCCCAACCCAGGCCCAGGCCAAGCGCCAGCCCCCACCAACCCGCGCCGCCTCGATAACCGCCTCCGCGCGGTGCGGCGCTGGCCGGTACCGCGAGACTGGTAGCGATCACAAGCATGCCCACGAGAACGCAACGTTTTACCGAATCGATATTCATGATCTCTGTCCAATAATGGAACGTTCAGTGGCGCTTATTGTTCGACGGTTTCGTCGCGGTCTTCTTCCTGCGCCGGGGTGAGCGATTGCATGGGCATCTGCCAACCATCGGCGGCGGAGGCCCGGTGGTGCATCACTGTCCAGAACAGATCGAAAATGGTCTTCTGTTCGGCGGCCAAGGTGTCGTAGAAGGCCTGGGTACGCACCTGCGCCGCATCCAGGCGTACCAGGTGGGCCTGCATCCACTGGGTCTGGGCGCGCAGGCGCTCTATGCCCCTGGCCATTCTTTCCGGCGTGGTCTGGTCAACCAGTGCCTTCGGGGCGGCGGCGTCCTTTTCACCTTCGCCGTTGTCCTTTTTCAGTTGCTCCTTGGCATCGGCCAGGACCCCTGACGACCAGGTCTCCCAGGCCGGCAATTGCTCCGCTTTCAGATTCAGTTTGCCTTTGAGATCGTCAAGGGTCAGTTGGGTATGTTTGATCCAGTCGAACTCCGAATGGAGTTTGAACATCCCCCCTGACGCTGGCATTTGTGGATTCGCCATGACCTGGGTGGAGGGCAACAGAAAAGCGCTGGCTGCCACCAACAAGCATTGAGCGATCAAACCTGACTTTTTCATCTTCAGCCCCTGCCGGTACCGTGATTGTCAGGTCGAGCATAGGAGTGGCGCACGGGGGGGAATCTGATCTATGTCAGAAGACCCCGAGTGCCTTGATGAATGTTTTCTCAGCGCGCCAATCCGGGATAAAGCCTGGCCGCCAGCAGTAAAAGCAGGGCGAAAACCGACAGCATTACCGCAAAGCTCGTACTCAAGGCATACACACTGTTGCCGCCGACAATCATGCCGCCGCGCAAGGCATCCACCAGGTAGGTCAGTGGGTTGCAGACCGCGACAACTTTCAGCCAACCGGGCATCAGCTCCAGCGGGTAAATGGCGTTCGAGGCAAAGAACAGCGGCATGGTCAGGACCTGGCCGATCCCCATGAAGCGCTCCCGGGTCTTGACGATGCAGGCAATCACCAGGGAAAAGGTCGAGAAAATACACGAGCCGACGAACACCCCCGCGGCAACGGTGAGGATCGGCAGCAGCTCCCAGCGGATTTCGACTTTCAAGGCGATGGCCACCAGATAGACCACGATCGCCTGTACCAGCCCGCGCAGGCCGGCGGCAAAGGCCTTGCCCATGATCAGGGCGCTACGATGCGCCGGGGTCACCAGAAGCTTGTGGACGATACCCAGGTCACGCTCCCAGATAATGGCGATGCCGTAGAAAATGGCGCTGAACAGAATGCTTTGCGCCAGGATGCCCGGCGCCATGTAATCCAGGTAGCGCAGGTTGCCCGTGGGGATGCCGCGTACCTGGCTGAAAACCTGCCCGAATATCGCCAGCCACAGCACCGGCTGGACGGCTCGCGACAGCAACTCGGTGGGGTCGCGAATCAGCTTGCGCACCTCGGCATTGCAGACCGCGAATGTCTCATTGAGGTAATCGAACAGGCTCATCATCCCAACCTCTGAGCGACATCGCGGCTCTCGCGAGTACCGCGATAGTTGCCGCCCTGCTCAATACTGACGCCACTGAAGTAAACGAACACATCGTCCAGGCTGGCCTGCTTGCCCACCTGCGCCTTGAGTTCAGCGGGTTTGCCGACGACGGCCAGGCGCCCCTGGTGAAGAATCGCCAGCTCGTCGCAAAGCACGTCGGCTTCCTCCATGTCGTGGGTGGTGATCAGGATGGTGGTGCCTTTGCTCTGGCGCAATTGCAGCAAGCGTTCCCATACGGTCCGGCGGGCGATGGGGTCGAGGCCGATGGTCGGTTCATCGAGGAACAGGACTTGTGGGTAGTGCAGCGTGGCCTGGGCGATTTCAAGGCGGCGAATCATGCCGCCGGAGTAGGTCCGGACCAATTTCGATGCGGTCTCTTCAAGCCCGGCGAACGCCAGCGCCTCTTTCACCCGCGCCTGCCTTTTGGCGCCGCGCAGGCCTTGCAAACGGGCCGACAGGTTCAAGTTTTCAATGGCGGTCAATGCTCCGTCAGCCGAAAGCATCTGTGGCACATAGCCGATATGGCGGCGGACCTCGATCGGTCGACGGGCAATATCAAAACCGGCCACCGTTGCCGAGCCGGAGGTGGGGTCGAGCAGGGTGGTCAGCATCTTGATAACGGTGCTCTTGCCGGCGCCATTGGGACCCAGCAGGCCGAAGATACAGCCATGGGGCACTTGCAGGTCCAAACCTTCGAGCGCCACGAAGTGGTCGAAGCATTTGCGCAAGGCCTTGGTGGAAATGGCTGGGGACTCAAGGGTGTCGGTCATGGTGCGAGGACTCTGCGAAGAGGTCATGGATCAATGGCGGCATCAGCCTGGAGAGCCGGTGACAACCGACAACCTGATGCTCGACCTGCCATGTCATTGAGCTTGAACTTCGGGTTTCGGACTTGATGAAAATCAAGTCCGGAGCCTGACGGCGGCCTCGAGGGCTATTTGTTCTTCCAGTATTTCTGCATTTCGAGAAACAGAAACGAGGCGGTCCAGGAAATCAGCACCAGGCCGGTCAGGCCCTGCAGCCCGGTCAGGTACTTGAGGTGGCCGACGGGGGAGATGTCGCCGAAACCGATCGTGGTGTAGGTGGTGAAGGAAAAGTACACGCAGTCCATGAACGAGCCATCGAAGTTGCCCTCCAGGCTTCCCCATTTGCCGGAACTGACCATCAGGTAATAGACCAGGGCGAAGCACCAGACTTCCGCCGCGTGGGCCACCAGCGCGCCGAATACCCCGATGACAATCCTGAAACGATTCGAGAGCTTGAGTCGGGGCAGCCAGTCGTTCAGCCGTAACAGGCACTCGTAGTGGATCACCACGACGACGATGACGGCCAGTGTATTGATCAGGGTGACTGCCAGCATGGCCGGCCTCCAGCAATGGAAGAAAAATGATCGCCTACCATCCTCGGGCCTGGTACCGATCAGTGCTTTCTACCCTGGGGCGACGAAAAATCATTGAGCTAAATCAACAGTGCTTTTTGTAGACCGATAGATGGCCATTTGTTGATAAAGATCAGGGGGCATTGGCAAGGGCGCCAGATACTTGCCACACCCTCTAGAGTTTCCAACGGAGCCCCGGGAAAGCGCGCCGTCACAACCGATGTACCCAAGGCTGGCAAACACCGCGTAGCCATTTCCATACCTTGGCCTGCCGGGCAGGAGAGATCATGAGTACCACTCCAGTCGTTTCTACAACGCATCCGGCGATCGTTTCAAACGGCCTGAGCAAATGGTTTGGCGAAGGCAATGCGCGCATGCAGGCGGTCAACCAGGTATCACTGGTCGCCGGGTTTGGCGAGATGGTGTTTATCGTCGGTCCTTCCGGGAGTGGCAAGACCACGTTTCTCAGCATGATCTCCGGCATCCTGCGCCCCGATGCCGGCACGGTGACCATCAATGGCCAGGATATCTGGAGCCTGGGCACTGACCAATTGGCCGAGCTGCGCCTCAATAACATTGGCTTCGTGTTTCAGGACTATCACCTCTTCGCGCGCTTGACCGCCGCCGAGAATGTGGCGATTCCGCTGATTCTCCAGCATCACGACTGGGACGATGCCATTGTCCGGGCTCGGCGCAGCCTGGAAGTGGTCGGCCTCAAGGATCGCGGGGATATTCTGCCGGTCAAGCTGTCCGGCGGCGAACAACAACGGGTGGCCATTGCCCGGGCGATTGTCGGCGAACCACAGATTCTGATCTTCGACGAGCCGACCGCGTCCCTCGATGGCGATACCGGGAAAATGATCATCGCCTTCGTCAAGACCCATATCCTCAACCAGCAGCGGTGCATCCTGATCGTCACCCACGATGCGCGGATCAACGAGTACGCCGATCGCATCATTCACATGGAAGACGGGCGCATCACCGAACTGGAACGGGTCGCCTCATGAAAAACCGTCTGCTGTTCGGTGTGGCCGTACTCGGTGTCCTGGCCGGCCTGGTGGCCGCCTATCTGTTTGGGCGCACTCCACAGACGCCGCCGCCGGTCTTCGCCCCGGCGAGCAGTCCCTATGAGACCGCGATTTATGCCAACGGCATTATCGAGAGTGAACAGTCCGGCGGCTCCGACATCGTGATTTACCCGCAGGTGGCCGGGCCAGTGACGCAACTGTTGGTGCACGAGGGGCAGAAGGTGACCCTGGGGATGCCGTTGGTGACCCTTGACGATGCCGTGCCCAGGGCCAATTTCGAGTTGGCACAGGCCAATCTGAGCACTGCCCGGGACCAGTACAACAAGCGTCTGGCCTCCTACGGCATGGACCCCAAGTCGATCAGCAAGGATACCCTCGATACCGCCAGGGACACGGCGGCCCAGGCCCAGGCGGCGTTGAAGGCCGCGGCGGCGACGCTGGCGCAGTATGCGATCAAGGCGCCCGCGAATGGGGTGGTGTTGGCCATCAACAGCACCGTCGGCAGCTATGTGTCGTCCCAGGGCGCCTATAACACCTACACCGAGGGTTTCACGCCGTTGCTGGTCATGAGTTCCGAGCAGGATCATCTGGCCGTGCGCTGTTACATCGACGAGATCCTGATTGCCCGCTTGCCGGCGCCTGAACATATCCGCGCGCAGATGCAGATCCATGGCACGGAGATCAAGGTGCCGCTGGAGTTCGTGCGGGTGCAGCCCTATGTTTCGCCGAAAATCGAGTTGTCCGATCAGCGCCAGGAGAAAGTCGACCTGAGGGTCTTGCCGGTGATTTTCCGCTTTGAGAAAAAAGACCTCCCGATGGTGTACCCGGGGCAGTTGGTGGATGTTTTCATAGGGCAGAAATAATGGACCAGTCGCGCGTGTTTCGCCCGATGCGGCCCTGTGGCCGCTGGCTGGTCCTCAGCTTGTTGACGCTGACCAGCGCTTGCACCCTCGGTCCGGATTTCTCACGTCCGGCGGCCCCGGCACAGGAGGGTTATATTCGCGATCCGATCAGCGCCACCGTGGCCGCCCAAGGGCAGGCGCAGCGCTTTTTGCCGGGGGCCGAGGTCGCGCCTGACTGGTGGCGGCTGTTCCAGTCCGCTTCGCTGGATGCGGTGGTCCATCAGGCGATTGCCAACAACATGACCCTGCGGGCAGCCGAGGCCAGCTTGCGGCAAAGCCAGGATACGCTCATGGCCGGCTATGGGGTTTTCTACCCGCACCTGGACGTGCACGCGGGCGCCGATCGTGAGCGCAGCGCACCCATCCAGCAAGGACTGGGTACCAAGGGCTCGATCTTCAATGTCGTGACCTTGAGTGGCACGATCAGCTACACCCTGGATATTTTCGGCGGCGAACGTCGAACCGTGGAAGGCCTGCAGGCCCAGGTCGATCATCAGGCCTGGCTGACCCAGGCGGCTTACCTCACCTTGACCGCCAATGTCGTCAATGCCGCCATTGCTCGCGCGGCTTATGCCGCGCAGATCCAGGCCACCGAACAACTGATCGAACTGCAAAAGCAGCAGTTGCAAACCACCCAGGTGCAGGTACGCAGTGGTACGACGCCGTATTCGGCGATCCTCAGCTTGCAAAGCCTGATCGCCAGCAACGAGGCGCTGTTGCCGGCCCTGCGGCAGAAAGTCAGCCAGGCCGAGCATTTGCTGGCCACCCTGGAAGGCGTTGTACCGTCCGAAGTCAAACTCCCGGACATCCAGTTGAGCGGGCTGTCGTTACCCAAGGATCTCCCCGTCAGCCTGCCTTCGGTATTGGTCCGCCAGCGCCCGGACATCCTCTCCGCCGAAGCACAGCTGCACCAGGCCAGCGCCGCTATCGGCGTGGCTACGGCGGCGATGTTTCCCAGCTTCAGCCTGACTGGCACCTATGGCACTGCCGGATCAAGCCCCGGATCATTGTTCGCCGGTGCCGGGCGTTTCTGGAGTGTCGGGCCGTCGATCGATATCCCGCTGTTCCAGGGTGGCAGCCTGTGGTTTGGCCGCAAGGCCGCGATCGATGCCTATCAGCAGGCCGCGGCGGGTTATCGGGAAGTGGTGCTGGAATCTTTCGCCCAGGTCGCCGATACCCTCAAGGCACTGGAGTTCGATGCCCAGGCCTTGCAAAAGCAAGCCGAAGCCCAGGCCGCCTCCGCAGAGGCCTTGCGGTTGTTGCAAGCCAACTATCGCTCGGGCCTGGTGACCTATCTGGATCTGCTGGCCGCCGATGTGCAACTGCATCAGGTCAACATCGCCTATTTGCAGGCGCTTGCCCAACGTCATCAGGACACCGTCGGCCTGTTCGTTGCCCTGGGGGGCGGCTGGTGGAACCGAGTCGACGCCACCGGCAGCAGGCCCGGCCCATGAAACACTTCGGCATTCTGCGCATAGGTTTCAAACTCCTGGTCAATGACCGCTCCAAGTTTTCCGCGTTGCTGGTGGGTATTACCTTTTCGGTATTCCTGATGATGCAGATGACGGCGATGTTTGCCGGGATCCTCAACCGGGCCTACTCGACGGTGACCAATATCGGTGCGGCGATGTGGATCCTGGACCCGGCCGTGAACACCCCGACCAGCGTCATCCCGCTGCCGGATTACCTGCTTGATGCAGTGCGCAGCATGGACCAGGTCCGCTATGCCGTGCCGATTTTCATCGGCGGCGCCCAGGTCCGGCTGGCCAGCGGCACTTACCAGTCTGTCAGTGTGATCGGCCTGGATGACACCAGCCTGTTCGGCCGGCCGTTACTGGAGCAGGGGGCCATCGAGGATATCTACGCCGAAAACGCGTTCATCATGGTCCACGATGCCGAGTTTTCGAAGCTGGAGAACCCAAGGATAGGTACCGCCTTCGAGCTCAATGATCATCGCGGCACCATTGTCGGCATTGCCAAGGTCCTCACCAGCGGCCTGACCGGGGTGCCGACGCTCTACACCACCTACCGGCGCGCCATCGAATACCTGCCGACCACCCGGTTCACCATCTCCTATATCCTCCTGGATCCCCGCGATGAAGCGGCCGTGAGCCAGATCAAGCAACAGGTCTCGAAGTTGGGGTACATCGCCCTGACCAAGGACGAGTTCAACCAGCGCATCGCCAATTACTACATCTATCAGACCGGGGTAGGCACCAATATCCTGATGATGACAGTCATCAGCTTTCTGGTCGGTCTGTCGATTTCCGGCCAGACCTTCTACACCTTTATCCTGGAAAACCTGGACAAGTTTGCCGCCCTCAAGGCCATTGGCGCCAAGAGCCGTGAACTGATCTACATGATCCTGTTCATGGCCACGTTCACGGCGATGACCGGTTATGGACTGGGCATCGGCCTGGTCACGCTGATGATCTCCGTGGCGCGCTCCAACCTGCCCAACTACGCGGCCATCATCACGTTCTGGAACCTCGGGCTGGCCTTCGTCATGGTGCTCCTGATCGCCGGGGTCTCCAGCTATGTGGGTATCCGCAAGGTCCTGAGAATCGAGCCTTTCGATATTTTCAGAGGGTGATGACAACTCGCTGGAGCGCATCGTGATCCTGCTCGGTTGCTGGCCAGGGGGTCAGCACGATTGCCCCCTTGACCGCTCCCGCCCTGAGTTGCGCCAAGGCCTGGTTGGCCTCGGCCAGGGGAAAAACCGTGACGTCGCAATGTACCGGTGTACGGCGGATTTCGTCGAAAAATGCCGTGCCGTCGTCGCGCGTGAGATTGGCTACCGAGCGTATGCAGCGTTCGCCCCACAGTAGCCGATAGGGAAAACCTGGCACATCGCTCATATGAATACCGGCGCAGATCACACAGCCCCCGCGGACCGTGGAGGCCAGCGCTTGTGGGACCAACGGACCGACCGGGGCAAAGATCAGGCTCGCATCCAGCAGATGGGGGGACGGCTGGTCCGAAGGGCCCGCCCAGGTCGCGCCGAGTGCACGAGCGTAAGCCTGGCCTTCGGTGTCTCCGGGCCGGGTGAAGGCATAGACTTGCTGTCCCCGGCCCAGCGCCACCTGGATTGCCAGATGGGCCGCCGCGCCGAAGCCGTAGAGACCCAGGTGTTGCGCCGTGCCGGCCAGGCGCAGGGCGCGAAAGCCGATCAAGCCGGCGCAGAGCAGGGGCGCGGCTTCAGTCGCGCTCATGCCTTCGGGCAGGGCAAAGCAGAATCGGGCGTCGGCCACGGTGTATTGCGCATAGCCGCCGTCCAGATGACAGCCGGTGAATTGCGCTTGCTCGCAGAGATTTTCCCGGCCCGAGCGGCAGAATTCGCATTCCCCGCATGTCCAGCCCAACCAGGGCACGCCGACCCGCTGGCCGACCCAGTTGGAGGCGACATCGCTGCCGACAGCGATCACTTCACCGACGATTTCATGCCCGGGCACCCTGGGCAGCACCGCCTGGGGCAGTTCTCCGTCCAGCAGATGCAGATCCGTGCGGCACACGCCACAGGCCAGTACCTTGATCAGCAGTTGCCCTTGCAGGGGATGCGGAATCTGCCGTTCCTCCGATTGCAGGGGCTGGCCGGGGGCGTGCAGGACCATGGCATGCATGACGAATCTCCTGAAGCAGTGATGTTGCAGCGACCCCAGATCAGCCGCCCATGTTGTTCAGCGGTGCCGCTCGAAGAGGGGCGTCGTCCCGCCCACGGCCTGACCCGATGGGCCGGTGAGGGCGATAACATGACGGGCTTCGCAGGCCGACGGCATCAGGGCGGGGAACTCCTCGGGCGTGAGCGTCTCCTTTTCCATCAGCAGGTTGGCGCCGCTATCCAGATCGGCGCGCCGCTGCTTGAGCAGCGCCTGGGCACGTGCGTAGGCTTCATCGAGCAAGACGCGAATACCCAGGTCGATCTCCCGGGCGGTCTGTTCCGAGTAGTCTTTTTCGCCCATGCCAGGCAGATGTTCACCCAGATAGGTGGAAGACCGCCGTTCCAGTACCGACTGGCCGAGCTCGGCGCTCATGCCGAAGCGGGTGATCAACTGCCGGGCGATATCGGTGGCGCGTGCCAGATCGTCGGCCGCGCCAGTGGAGATCTGGCCATAGACGATGTATTCGGCCGCGCGTCCGGCCATCAGCACCACAATCCGATCCTTGAGCATCTGGCAACTGATCAGGAAGTGGTCTTCGGTCGGTCGCTGCAAGGTGTAGCCCAATGAGCCGGCGGCGCGGGGGATAATGGACACTTTGTGCACCGGGTCCATCCCGGGCAGGGTCGCGGCAGCCAGGGCATGTCCCATCTCGTGATAGGCCACGATCAGGCGTTCTTCGGGATGCAGCAGGCTGCTTTTATGTTCAAGGCCCACGACGATGCGTTCTACCGCGTTGGTGAAGTCCTGCAGGTTGACGCTCGAGCCTGCCCGGCGGGTGGCGACGATTGCGGCTTCATTGATCAGGTTGGCCAAGTCGGCCCCGGTAAAACCAGTGGTGATATCGGCAATTCGCTCGGCATCGGTGCCGGGGTCCAGGGTGATTTTCTGCAGGTGGACCTTGAGAATGGCCAGGCGTCCCTTGCGGTCGGGACGGTCGATCAGGATCTGCCGATCAAAGCGACCGGCGCGCAGCAGGGCGGGATCAAGAATTTCCGGGCGGTTGGTCGCCGCCAGCAGGACCACCCCTTCGCGGGGGTCAAAGCCATCCAGCTCCGCCAAGAGCTGATTGAGGGTCTGTTCTTTTTCATCGTTGCCCCCCAGGGTTCCCACACCGCGGGCCTTGCCCAAGGCATCCAGCTCGTCGATGAAAATAATGCAGGGGGCGGCCTGCCGTGCCTGCTCGAACAGGTCACGGACCCGGGCGGCACCGACGCCAACGAACATCTCGACGAATTCGGACCCCGAGATGGAAAAAAACGGTACGCCGGCTTCACCGGCAATGGCCTTGGCCGCCAGGGTCTTGCCGGTCCCCGGAGGACCGACCAGCAGCGTGCCTTTGGGAATATGGGCGCCCAGGCGCGAGTACTGTTCCTTGTCCTTGAGGAAGGAGACGATTTCCACCAGCTCGGCCTTGGCCTCGTCGATACCGGCGACATCGGCAAAGGTCACGCCGGTATCGCGCTGGACAAAGACCTTGGCCCGCGACTTGCCGACATTCATCATTCCGCCTAGGCCCTGCTTCTCGGCCATGCCGCGGAACAGGAAGTGCCAGACCACCATGATCATGACAAAGGGCAGCAGCCAGCCGATCAAGCCGGTGAGCAGGGTGTTTTCAGTGACCCCGGAGAAGGTGGCATTGGACTGTGCCAGTTCGGTCGCCAGGGCGGGGTCGACGCGTACCGTGCTGAATCGATCATGGCCATTGATGGGTTCTTGCAGCTTGCCGCTGATCTGATCCTTTTCCACTTGCAAGTCACTGACTTTGTGAGCGTCCAGCAGTTGGAGGAACTGGCTGTAGGGCAGGCTTTCCACGGGGTGTTGTTGACCGAGGAACATCTGCAGTGCGGCAAACGCCAACAAGGCGATGAAGAAATACGACAGGTTCCACTGATGAGTCTTTTTCATGACCTTGGCCCAGGGAGCAAAGAGGGGAGAGGGCGGTATTTTCAACGCCGGGCTATTGGGGTTCGTCGTTCATGACGCAGCGCAACAGACCGGCCACTTCCGAGTTCTACGCTTTGGGGCTGGGAAATCATTGAGTTATATCAAAAATGCCTGGATCTGCGGTCCACGGGTGTTGCCCTTTGGGCGAAGGGTTGTGTCCGACATTCGCGCCGTTAGTTGATAAAGATCAGAGTTCGGTTTTCTTCAGCCCCGATACTTTCCGGACCATCTGATTTCTCAAGTGCACTTACCGAGGGCATTACCATGAACAAGTTCCTGTCTGTTGCAGTACTGGGCGTGATGCTGGCGGCAACCGCGGGTTGCAGTCATCAACATGCTCGTGAAGTGGATGCGCGCCTGGACTCCGCGGAAAACAATGCCGCGTCGGCCCGCTTAAAAGCTGATGAGGCCTACACCAAGGCCGAGCAGGCAATGGCTGCCGCCGCCCAGGCGCAACGCACGGCTGACGAGGCCAACGAACGGGCCAATCGCATGCTGGAAAAAGCCGCTCGCAAGTAACGACGGTTGTGCCACCCGGCCAGGGAGGCTGGGTTGTTGCTTTACCCTACAGCCCTTGTCGATCAAGGCTTGTTCGATATCGGCGTTCGTCTGCCGATTGGCAAGCAGCAAAAAGCCCCTGCCGGTATTCCGGCAGGGGCGAAGTACCTACCTGTTCAGTCGCCTTTGATCGGTACGACTTTTTCCGCCTTCATGGCGTCGGCTTTCTTCGGCAAGGAGATACTCAATACACCTTTGCTGAAGTTGGCTTCGATCTTTTCCGCCTCGACTGACGTCGGCAAGTTGAAGACACGCTCGAAGCTGCCGTAATGGCGCTCGGTCATGTGATACCCCTTCCTTTTTTCTTCCTTGTCCTCTTTCTTCTCCCCTTTGATGATCAAGCTGCCATTGGACAGTTTGATCTCAATATTTTTCTGATCCATGCCGGGAAGTTCTGCGGTGATTTCGAAGCTTTTGTCTTTCTCGACGATATCCACGGCAGGCATTGCGTGAGTGATCAGTTCCCGACGCCAGAACGGCTCCACATCGAACAGGCCACGTCCAAAGGACGGCAGTCCGGAGCCGTGGGTGAAGTCTTCGAACAGGTGGTCCACCTGTTGCCGCAGTTTTTCCAGAGGGCGCCACAGATCAGTCGTTACCGGGTGGTGGCTGGTCTTGTCTTCGCTATGCAGCGGCATTTTTTTTACGCTATTAGCCATCGTCACATCTCCTCTTGGGTGAGCCGGGGGAAGCAAGCGCCAAGACACTTGCGTTGCCCGGGAAAGTGGGATCGATTCGCCAGTCCTGACAAGGTCGGGTTTCCCGACTGCGACTTCCAATCGATACGGCGCCGTACAAACACGGCTATTTACTGTCACCGTGAATGGGATTGAGAGGCTTGATTTAGATCAGACCGAGGGTAAAAAGCTTCGAGTACCTGGATTGGCGGCGCCCGTTCGGGATCGATCCAGGGCACCGCAGAATTGGCGAATGGCATCGCAGGCCTGACGCAGCGAATCGTCATCCAAGGCATAGGCGATACGGATATAAGGCCCCAACCCGAACGCGCTGCCCTGCACAACGGCGACATCCGCTTCATCCAGCAGCGCATGGGCGATATCTTCATCGTTGTGCAGTACTCGCCCTGCGGGAGAGGTGCTGCCAATCAGGCCGGCACAGGAGGCAAAAGCATAGAACGCGCCCGCCGGACTCACGCATTCCAGTCCTGGTATGTCATTCAGCAGTGCCACCATCAAGTCGCGACGACGCTGGAAAACCGCCCGGCTTTCCTGGATGAAGTCCTTGGGGCCTTCCAGTGCCGCGAGTGCCGCTTGTTGTGAAACCGAACTCGCCCCCGAGGTCTGTTGCCCTTGCAGCTTTTCCATGGCATCCAGCAACCAGCGTGGCCCGGTGGCAAAGCCGATGCGCCAGCCGGTCATGGCATAGGCCTTGGAGACGCCGTTCATGGTCAGGGTTCGCGCTGCCAGCCGTGGCTCCACCTGGGCCAGGGTATGGAAGGCTTGATCGTCGAAGATCAGGTGTTCATAGATATCATCGGCCAGGATCAGCACCTGGGGATGGGCCAGCAATACCTCGGCCAGTGCCTGGAGCTCCTCCCGGCTGTACACTGCGCCGGTGGGGTTGGACGGCGAATTGAGGATCAGCCAGCGGGTCTGCGGCGTGATCGCGTCATTCAGTGCCGAGGCAGTCAGCTTGAAACCCGTATCGGCATCACAGACGACGATCCGGGTTTCGCCACCGCACAGCTGGACCATCTCTGGGTAACTGACCCAGTAGGGCGCGGGTACTATGACCTGGTCGCCCTCGTTCAGCGTGGCCGCCAGGGCGTTGTAGATCACCTGTTTGCCGCCGTTGCAGACCAGGGTGTCCTGCCAGGTGACGTCCAGGCCGTTCTCGCGCCGGAACTTGGCGGCCACCGCTTCACGCAGCGAACGGACACCGGCGACCTGGGTGTAGCGGGTGTGGCCGTGTTCGATGGCATCAGTGGCCGCTGCGCGTACATGCGCGGGCGTATCGAAGTCCGGTTCGCCCGCGCAGAGTGAAATGATCGTTGCGCCTTGCGCCCGCCGTTCCGCCACCCGGTCCATGATCCGGTAGGTCGCCGAAGGTTGCGCGCTGGCCAGGCGCCGGTTCAGGCGTTGAATATCGATGCTCATACTTTCCTCTGCAGGTTGTGATAACCCAATGCGGCCCTGGCTTCTTTCAGGGTTTTGCCTTGGCTGATCAGGGCGCGAATCTCGGCTTCGACCGTTTCGATCTGGCGGGCACAGGCCGCTACTTCGACGGCACGGGCACGGGGCACGATCACCACGCCGTTGGCATCGGCGACCACTATGTCGCGGGCGCAAACCCGGGCGCTGCCGATGGACACCGGTTGGTTGACTGACTGAACCTGTACGCGGTCCTTGCCGGTGCGCATGAAGCGGCCCTTGCTGAAGATCGGGTAGCCATCGCCCAGCGCCTTGTTCACGTCTCGGCAGACACCGTCGATGACGGTGCCGGCAATCCGTCGTGCGCCGGCGTACTGGGTCATGATGTCGCCCCAGACCGTGCAGTCGGTGCGCCCGCCGTTGTCGATGACCACGATGTCACCGGGCGCCACGTCC
Organism: Pseudomonas sp. MWU12-2345; assembly: GCF_023242385.1. Lineage (NCBI taxonomy): Bacteria > Pseudomonadati > Pseudomonadota > Gammaproteobacteria > Pseudomonadales > Pseudomonadaceae > Pseudomonas > Pseudomonas sp. MWU12-2345. Next base: position 112,603 of record NZ_JALLJA010000001.1, read on the forward strand.
TCGATAAAGTCACCCACGGTGCCGGGCGGTACGCTGGCCGTGACGTACTGCACGGTGAACGCCGGGCCGACGATCACCTGGCTGTAATTGCCCAGGGGCGCGATCCCGAGGCATTGGCCGGGCAGGCCGAGCTTGTCCATGGCATCGGACACGCCCGGGGTGTCGAGTCCCTCGAAGAGGGCGACCAGTTGGCGGTCTTCCGGGCTCATCGGCTGTGCTCCACATGGATGGCTTCGAACTGGGTGTCATGCATCACCTCGGCCACCGAGCGGCCGTTGCGCACGGCCTCGACCATGCCGTCCTGGCGACGGGCAATGCGTTCGCCAAGGTCGAGCACTTTGTCGATGTGGACAGTGGAGACGAACACCGTGCCGCAGTTGTCGGCGATCACATAGTCATCCTCGCTGACGGCCACGCCGGCCACGTTGATTGTCACGGCGGCATCGACCTGCACCACACGATTGCGCGCGCTGATCATCGTGACGCCACGGCCGTAGACCGGGTAGCCGATCGCTGCGCTGCCGTCGATATCGCGACTGAAACCGTCGATCACCGTGCCGCGTACCTGCTTGGCGGACGCGGCATTGGCGAGGATATCGCCCCAGCAGGAAATGCCTTCGAGACCGCCGGCAATCACCAGCACCCGATCGTCGCTGTCGATCTGTTCGACCACCGGAGTGATCAGGTGCACGGTGGGTGTTTTATCGGACTTGGGGGCCAGCTGTACGGTACTGGCCCGGCCGACGATTTTCGGGCACTTCCACAGCGGACGTAGCCCTACCGTGGCACCGGGCAGGCCGAGGAAATCGAGCGCATCGGACACGGTGTTGGTGTCCAGCGCCGCCAAGCGTTCCAGCAAACTCTTGTGGGTCATGGGGGAGCCCCTGTGGTGACGGAGGCGCCCAGTGTCGGCGAGGAGGTTTGATAGGTATATTACTAATCACAGAAGCGTTTGATACGCTGAACCTATGGATAAACCATGATCAATTTTCGTCTGATTCGTCACCTCTGGTTGTTCCTGGCGGTTGCCGAGGAACAGAATTTCGGCCGCGCCGCCAAGCGTCTGGGCATGTCCCAGCCACCGTTGAGCGAGCAGATCCAGGTCCTGGAACAAGCGCTCAAGGTCACGCTCTTCGAGCGTTCGCGACGGGGTGCGAAACTGACCCCGGTCGGGGCCGCGATCCTGCCGGCGGTACGCAAGTTCGCCGAGCAACTGGAACGTCTGGAACTGGCCGTGGAAGAGGCGGTGGCGGGGCAGTCGGGCCTGTTGACCATCGGCGCGATTTCAACGGCCATGTTTGACGTGTTGCCGGGGCTGATCGAACAACTGAAGCGTGAATACCCGCACCTCACGGTGTCGGTGCGGGAAATCGACAGCGTTGAAGCCGTCCCGGCGCTGGAGGCCGGGGATATCGATCTGGCGTTTGCCCGGCTGGACGGTGATCTGGGGGCGTCGATCCGGTCACTGCCATTGACGGAAGATCGTCTGGTGGTGGCATTGCCCGTCGATCACCCATTGGCCTCGCGTTCGCGTATCAGTCTGTCGAGTCTGGCCAACGAAGCCTTGGTGATGTTTTCTCGGAAGGTCAGCCCGGTGTATTTCGATAACCTGATTGCGACCTGTCGGGCCAGTGGTTTCTCCCCGCGTGTCTTGCATGAAGTGCGTTCGGTCGCGTCGCAGATCGCCTTTGTCAGCTATGGCCAAGGTATTGCGCTGGTACCGGCGTCGCTGAAAAAGCTGGCTCCCGCCAATGTGGTGTTCCGGCCGCTGAGCCAGAAGTTGCAGGTGGTCACCACCGCGATGGCCTGGAATACCAGCCGACCCAATCCATTGGTCGAAGCGCTGGTCGCCCGGTTCCAGGCCAAGGTGTGAGCGGGGTGTTGTTCAAGGCTGATAGGTTTTGCGTATGAAAACCTTCCTGAATCAGGAATTTACAGAAAACCTGATTCCCTTGAGATTGTCGCCCGTACCGTCGGCAATTCGTGTCCGTGCGAAAACCTTTTGTTCAAGGAGTTACTTCCGTGCCCTCACCGGAAACATTCACCCATACGCAGCTCCCTCTTACAGTCGAAGGGGTTCAACTGAACGTGGCGGCCATTTATCGTGAGGGTGACTTGGCACCCATTGTCTTCCTGCATGGTTTTGGCTCGACCAAGGAAGACTACGCCGACATCGTGCTGCAGGGTGCCTTTTCCGGTCATCCCTTTGTCGCGTACGACGCGCCGGGCTGCGGTGAGAGCCAGTGCAGTGATTTATCGAGGATCTCCATCCCTTTCCTGCTGCAGACGGCCTTGCAGGTGCTGGAGCATTTCGGTATCGGGCGCTTCCATCTGGTCGGTCACTCCATGGGCGGACTCACCGCGCTGATGCTGGCCCATCAGTTCCCGGAGCGGATACTCAGCTTCGTCGATATCGAGGGCAATATTGCCCCGGAAGACTGCTTTCTCAGCCGACAGATCGTCGATTATCCGGCGGACGATCCCGAGGTTTTTTTTGCCGCGTTTATCGAGCGTACCCGCCAGGCTCCGGCGTATGCCAGCGCGCTATATTCGGCCAGCTTGCGACACAAGGTGCGGGCCGGCGCGGTGCGTGGGATCTTCCAGTCAATGGTCGAGCTTTCCGATAACGCTGACCTGATGGGCAAATTTCTCGGCCTGAAATGTCCGCGCATGTTCATGTATGGCGAACAGAACGCCTCGTTGTCCTATCTCTCGCATATCCAGGCCGAAGGCGTGCGGCTGGCCCCCATCGCGCAGTGTGGCCACTTTCCCATGTATTCCAATCCGCTTGCGATGTGGCAGCAGATTGCCGATTTTCAGAACGCCGGCCAACGGAGTCCTTTACCCAACATGGATTGAGCCTGGCCGTCGACCTCCAATAAAAACGCCCCGAATCCTGCAGGTCGAGGCGTTCTTCTTCAGCTCAGGTGCTTAGTGCCCGGCGCTCTGCCCACCGTCCACATGCAGGATCTCACCCGTCACAAACCCGGCAGACTCCAGGTAGACAATCGCCTGGACGATATCGCTGGTTTCCCCCATCCGCCCGACCGGATGCAGGCGGCCCAGCGCCTCATGGGTTTCTTCGGCATGCATCGGGGTCTTGATGATCCCGGGGCTGACCGCATTGACCCGGATCCCGCGCTTGGCGTACTCGATGGCCAGGGACTTGGTCGCCGAATTGAGCCCACCCTTGGTCAGCGAGGCCAGTACCGACGGCACCCCGTCGATGGCGTGATCCACCAGGCTGGTGGTGACATTGACGATATGGCCCTTGCCTTGTTTCTCCATTTCGGTAATCGCCAGCTGGCTGATGTAGAAGAAACCATTCAGGTTCACCGCCAGCACGTTGGCATAGTCTTCGTGGGTGTAGCCGGTGAACGGCTTGGCGATAAAGACCCCGGCGTTGTTGATCAGGCTGTCGATACGACCAAAACGGGCGACACCTTCACGGATGACGCGCTCGGCGGTGGCCGGGTCGGCAATGTCACCGGCGACGGTGAGGATGTCCGGGTCTGTGGACGGCTTGACCGAGCGGGCTGTGGCAACCACCCGGTAATCGAGATCACGGTAGGCCTTGACCAGCGCCGCGCCGATCCCTTGGGAAGCGCCAGTAATCACAACGACTTTTTTTGCATGGCTCATGATGAAACCTCGATGGAAAGTAAGGGGGTAGGGCGTGATCAATCAAGCAGTGGCGGAGGCGATTTCCCGCAGCATCTGTTCGTAGTACTCGACCGACTGTGAGCCGGACACCAGATGACGGCCGTTGAGGATCATGGCCGGCACCGAGTTGATGCCGCGTGCGCGGTAGAAAGCCTCGAGTTCACGGACTTCGTCGGCGAACGCGTCGCTGGCCAGCATTTCACGGGCAGGCGCCGCCTGCAGTCCCGCTTCGGTTGCCAGACGCACCAGGGTTTCGCGGTCGCTCGGGTTCTGCCCGTCGCTGAAATAGGCGCGCAGCAAGGCTCGCTTCAGTTCGAGCTGCCGACCTTCCTGCAAGGCCCAGAGCAACAGGCGGTGGGCATCGAAGGTGTTGTAGAAATGGCTGCGTTTTTCCAGGTCGAACTGAAAACCGATGGCCTCGCCCCGGGTCATCAACATCTGCTTGCCGGCGGCGACTTCTTCGGCGCTGCGGCCGTATTTGCGCATCATGTGCCGGACCGCGTGCTCGCCTTCGGCCGGCATGTCCGGGTTCAGTTCGAAGGGTTTGAAGGTCAACTCGACCGAGACTTCATCGGCCAGGTTGGCGATGGCCTGTTCCAGGGCCGTCACGCCCAGGGCGCACCAGGGGCAGACCACATCGGAGATGAAGTCGAGCTTGACGGGCGCGTTCATGACGGGTTCTGCGCCAGTTGCTGGCGGTATTGGGTGGTGCTGATGCCGGCGTAACCCCAGTTATCGGTGTCGACTTCCTCGATCACGATGTGGGTCAGGTCCGGGCGCTTGTTGAGCACCCGTTGCAGGGTTTCAGTGATTTCGGCAATCACCTGGGCTTTCTGCTCCGAGGTAACGCCATCGCGGGTTATGCGCACGCTGACAAAAGGCATGACAAGTCTCCAGTGACCTGCCCATCGGCATGATGGCAGGCAGTGGGAGCAATTTATTGGGTTGTTAAACTCGGATAAAGGTGGGGTCAAGAACATCATTAGTGAGGTGGTGTAATGAGTTTTGCGCTTGATCGGCGGGTTCGCTTACCCGGTTTGTGATCTATAGTCCTTATCGGATCAGTTGATAATCTCTTTCGCACGGACGCTACAAGGAGCTCCAGCCCGCTCCTTGGGCCATAACCCCGGCGGATGCCCTCTAGCCTAGAAGTGTTGGTACAACGCAGGGAGCACAGCATGTCGATCCAACGACCAGACGGACTGAGGTCGGCTCCCACTATTGCCAGGTCTGCGGCCGCCATTGCCAGGACCACCCGCAGTTTTTTCCAGCGTGGGCTCGATCAGGTCAAGGAAGCCTATATCCTGTTTCCGCTGCTGGCCGCTGTCCTTTTGCTGGTCATCTGGACGGCAACGCTGCACCTCATCAGCAGTGAGCTGGCACGGGCGCAGCGCGGGGCAAGCACGGCCAGCCTGGAGATCGGTGCCACCTACGAGGCCCAGATGTTGCGTGCCGTCCACGAAATCGATCAAACCCTCAAGCTGGTCAAATACACCTATGAGGCCGAAGGCGAGCGTAATCCACTGCCCAGGCTCAAGGAGCGGGCGTTATTGCCGCCGCCCCTGTTGTTTGACGTCAGTGTGGTCAACCCGGACGGCGGGCTGGTGGCGAGTACGCGGGCCAACGATACGGAAGCCATTTCGGACCGGGATGAGCAACAGGCACTGCAGCACGACGACACACTGTTGATCAGTCACGCCTGGAAAAAACCGCAGACGGGAGAATGGCGGCTGCGTTTCAGCCGCCGGCTGAATGCGCCGGACGGTGGGTTTTCGGGCATCGCCCGGGTCGAGGTCGATGCGGCCTATTTTGTCAGCAGCTATGACGCCTCGAAACTCGGCGACCATGGCGTCCTTGGTTTGTTGGGTACCGACGGCATTTTTCGGGTACGCCGAAGCGGCGATGCGGTGCTGGCCGGCGATGCGGTGGATTATGCGGCGTTGGTCCCGGACACCGATGACACCCAAGCGCTGTTGGCGACCAATACCTGGGACGGCGTGCGCCGCTACACCAGCGCCCGTCAGCTCTATGACCTGCCCCTGGCAGTGATCGTCGGGCTGTCTGAAGAAGAACAACTGGCCACGGTGACCGGTCAGGCGCATACCTATTTGTGGCGGGCCGCGGGCGGCAGCCTGCTGCTGGTGTTGCTGGTCGGCCTGCTGAGCCGGATGAGCTGGCAGCTCGCGCAAAGCCGCTTGCGCACGGCCGAAGCCCAGGCCCAGCTGGTCGCCATTGCGCGTCAGGCCGGGATGGCGGAAATCGCCACCAATGTCCTGCATAACGTGGGCAATGTGCTCAATAGCGTGAATGTCTCCGCCGAAGTGGTTACCCGCAAGTTGCGCACCAGCAAAGCCCTGGGGCTGAGCAAAGCGGTGCAGTTGATGAACGAGCATGCCGAGGATCTGGGTCACTTCATCTCCCAGGACGAGAAAGGCAAGCTGCTTCCGGGCTATCTGAACCAGTTGGTGGACGCTTTGGCGCTCGAACAAAAGAGCATGACCGACGAACTCGATCAATTGACCCAGAGCATCGATCACATCAAGGAAATCGTCGCGGCCCAGCAGTCTTATTCAGGGGCATCCAGTCTTGCCGAGGCCGTACAGGTACCGCAGTTGATCGAGGATGCCCTGCGCATGAATGCCAGTTTCCTCGCTGCCCGCCAGGTCACCGTGGTGAAAGAGTTTGCCGAAACGCCCTGTTTGCAACTGGACAAGCACCGCTTGCTGATGATCCTGGTCAACCTGATAAAAAATGCCGGCGGCGCGATGGACAATCCAGCCGATCGACCTCCGCTGATTACCCTGCATACCGAGATGCTGCCGGAGCAGACCCTGGTCATCAAGGTGATCGACAATGGCGAGGGGATTGCCGAGGAGAATCTGACACGGATTTTTGCCCACGGATTCACCACGCGCAAAGACGGCCATGGTTTCGGATTGCACAGCTGCATCCTGGCGGCCATGGAGATGGGCGGGGCATTGAAGGTCCACAGTGACGGGCCGGGACAAGGGGCAATCTTCACCCTGGAACTGCCCAGCCAGGTTTCGAGCCCGGCAGCGGCTGCATAACCCGGGCGTATGGGGTTTTGTCGTCTACAATTTTGCTCGTGGTATCGCTGGATTTTATTGAGCCAACGTTACAAGGAATAGAACGAATGGCCGCAGTCCTCCTCGACACTTCATCAGTCAATCGCCAAGCGTGTTCCCGAGCGAAAGCGTGCCCGGATGTATTCGCATCCCCTGTTGTGGTTGCATTGAACCCATGAGGCTCGCACTCAATACGCTGGCCTTGGCCGTGATGACGTTATATACCGCCACCGTGAAGGCCGACGACGCCACGATGCCCACGTTTTCCCTGAGCAGTTTCGGCACTGCGGGTATTGTTCACTCCAGCGAAAAAAACGCCGACTTCACCTCCAGCATCTACAAACCCAACGGTGCCGGTCACACCCGTAGCTGGGATGCGGATGTCGACAGCCTGATCGGCGCCCAGGTAACGGCCAACTTTACCCGGCAGCTCTCGGCCGTGGTGCAGGTCATCTCGGAGCAGAATTACGACAACAGCTACCGTCCCACCCTCGAATGGGCGAACTTCAAATACCAGTTCACGCCCGATTTCAGCCTGCGCGCCGGTCGCACGGTGCAGCCGGCTTTCCTGCTCTCCGACAGCCGCAAAGTGGGTTACACCCTGCCATGGGTACGCCCGCCGGGAGAGGTCTATAGCCTGATACCGGTCACCAGCACCGATGGCCTTGACCTCAGCTACCGGCTGCACTTCGGTGACCTGACCAATACCGTGCAGGGCAATGTCGGCCAGGGCGATTTCCGGATGCCCGCCAACACCGGCAGGACCTTGAGCAGGGACGCGTGGGGCATTTCCAATTTGACTGAATACGGGGACTTGACCACCCGCGTCACCTACCAGAAAACCCACGTGACCGTGGAGTCGTTCAATCCACTGTTCGACGGTTTCAGGGACTTCGGTGCGCAAGGCAATGCGATAGCCGACCGTTATGATGTCAAGGGCAAGCCCTTTGAGTTTATCGGCGTGGGGGCCATCTATGATCCAGGCAAGTGGTTCGTCATGGGCGAATGGGGGCATATCGACAGCCATTCGGCAATAGGGACGATAAACGCCTGGTATGTCAGCAGTGGCTATAGAATTGACACCTTCACACCCTATGTCACCTACGCCCGCTCCAAGACGGTCAGCGAAACGTCCAGCGCGGGTCTGACGACATCGGGTTTATCGCCAGACCTCGCGAGCGTCGCGGCTGGCCTTAACGGCGCACTCAACACCCAACTGGCATCGGGCAGCGGCCAGCAGACCCTGTCCGTCGGCATGCGCTGGGACTTCACGAAGAATATGGACGCCAAACTGCAGTACGATCACACGCGTTTAGACAGTAACGCCAGTGGTCCGTTGGTCAATCTCCAGCCGGGCTATGAGCCGGGAGGCTCGTTCAATCTGCTCAGCCTCGCTGTCGATTTTGTCTTCTGATGGCGCCGATCCTGCGGTGTCTCAAACGTGCCGGTTGCACGCTGGCAGGGTTCGCCCTGTGCCTGGGCAGCACGCTTGCCATGGCCGATGTGGTGGTGGTTGTCGCCGCTGCCAGCCCGGTGCAGGCGTTGACGCGCAATCAGGTGGCGGACATCTTCCTGGGCAAGACCAATCGTTTCCCCAGCGGCAAGCCGGTCACTCCGATCGACCAGACGGAAGGCTCCGCAACCCGTGATGAGTTCTACACCAGCTTCACCGGCAAGTCGGCCGCGCAGCTCAAGGCGCACTGGTCGAAAATCATTTTTACCGGCAGGGGCCAGCCGCCGGAAGCGGTAGCCAATAGCGCGGAAGTGAAGAAACGGATTGCCGGGAATCCCGACAGTATCGGCTATATCGAGTCCCGTGAAGTGGATGCCAGCGTCAGGGCGCTTCCTCCCGACCCGCAATGAGGGGTTACCTGCCGAGGGTCTTGTTGGCTGCCTGTGCCTGGAGCAAGACCCCGAACTGATCGGCGGGCACCGGCTTGTTGAAGTAGAAACCCTGGAATTCGTCGCAGGCGTTGTCCCGCAGGAAATCGGCCTGTTCGCGGGTTTCCACGCCTTGGGCCACCACGGTCAGGCTGAGGGTTCGACCCATTGCGATAATGGCCTCGGTCAGGGCCTTGTCTTCCGCCACGCTGGTGACGTCACGGATAAACGAGCGATCGATCTTGATTGAGTCGAGTGGAAACTGCTTGAGTGCCGAGAGCGAAGAGTAGCCAATCCCGAAATCATCGATGGCGATCCGGATCTTCAGCTTTTTCAGGCCGTTCAACACCTGCAGCGCTCTTTTGACATCCTGCATGAGCAGGCTCTCGGCGATCTCCAGTTCCAGCAGGCCGGGCTCCATGCCGGTCTCTGTCAGTATCGTGGCGAGGTCGGTGAGCAGATTGTCATCGACAAACTGCCGGGCCGTCAGGTTCACGGCAACCCCCAGATGCGGCAGCCCCTGCCGTTGCCAGGCGATGTTTTGCAGGCAGGCCGTTCTCAGCACCCACTTGCCGATGGGCACGATCAAACCGGTTTCCTCGGCAACGGGGATAAACTGCATGGGGGCTATCAGCCCCAGGTCCGGGTGTTCCCAGCGTAACAGGGCCTCCATGCCGGTGATCCGGCCGCTACGGATATCGCGTTTGGCCTGATAGTGAAGCCGGAACTCGTTACGTTCCAATGCATGGCGCAAGCCGAGTTCCAGGGTCAAGCGTTCCAGCGACTCGGCGTTGAGTTTCTCGGAGTAGAACTGGAAGTTGTTTTTACCCTGTTGCTTGGCCTGATACATGGCGATATCGGCATGTTTGGTCAGCGTCTGCTCGTCCAGGCCATCTTGCGCATAGAGGCTGATGCCGACGCTGGCGGTTACCCGGAACTCTTGTCCTTGAAGCTTGAAAGGCTTGGCGATGGCCGAGAGGATTTTCTGCGCGGTGTCCGCCACATATTTGGCCTCGGACAGCTCCGGTAGCAGGACCACGAATTCGTCGCCACCCAGGCGGGCGACGGTATCGCTGGCGCGCAGGCAGGCCGTGAGGCGGCCCGCGACTTCCTGCAGCAGTTGGTCGCCGGCATGGTGGCCCAGCGTATCGTTGATGTGTTTGAAGCGGTCGAGGTCGAGGAACAGCACCGCCAGTTGCCGATGATCACGGCGCGCTTCACTGATGTTCTGGCTCAACAGTTTGCTGAACAGGCTGCGATTGGGCAGCGCCGTGAGACCGTCGTGGTAGGCGAGGTACTCGACGCGCTCGGCATAGGCGACCTTGTCTTCGGCGGCGCGCAAGCGACTTTGCGCCAGCTGCCAGTTCATGCGGCTCAGCAGGCCGGCCAGAAGCACCAGCAGCAGACTGCCGGCGGCGGCTCGCCACAGGTAGGTCTGCGCTTGCCGGGTCACGGCGGCCAGGCGTTCTTCGGCGGATAACCCGACAATCACCGCCAGGGGAAAGTCATACAGCTGGCGGACACTGGTGTAGCGTTGCACGCCATCCCAGGCATTGGTCGAGAGCCGCGCCTGGGTGTCCTCGGTATTGGGCGCCAGTGTCGCGTAGTCGACGGCATCGCCGGCCAGCACCGACTCTCCGCTGCGGCGTACCCGGAAGATGCCATCGGTGCCCAGGAGTCCGAGTACGCCCCGCTCGCCGAGTTTCGAGTCGTCATAACTGCTGACGAAATAAGCCGCATCGACTTCGACCCGGGCAATGCCCGAGAACGCGCCGTTCGCTGCATTGAGCCGACGGCTGAAGCGCAATCGCCATTCCCCCGTCAGCGGATTTTTCCAGGGGCGACTGATCAACAGCGTATCGTTGTGCCGCAGCGTCTGTTGTTCATCCGGTTCGGTGATATTTCCCGCTTCGTTGGCGCGAGTACTCGCCACGGGTTCACCGTCCGGAGTGACCACGCTGACGTCAAACAACAGAGCTGGCGGCAACAAGGCCCGTTCCTTGAGTCTGGGCAGGGGATTACGCTCACCCTCGGTCTCATAGGTGTATTTGACCAGCTTGAGGGTTTGGTCAATTTCACGAACGGCGCGCAACATCTGCGCTTCGTAGGTAGCGCTGATCTCCAGGCTGGTGGTGGCTGCGTTGCGCTGGGCCCGGGTCTGTTCGATCTTGATCAGGTAGAGGGTGGCCGACCAGATGGCCAGCACCAGCAGGGCGGCCAGCAGCGGGAATAAAATGTAGGCTTCCTTGATCGGTTCCAGAACTCGCCGGAACAGGCTGCCACGGGGCTCGGAAGGGGGGGCGACGGGCGTTGCGCTACCGGAAGCCGACCTCAGTCCGTTTGTCCGTTGGATCGACATGCTGTGCTCCCTGCGTTGTAGCAACACTCTAGGCTAGCGGGCATCCGACGGGGTGATGGCTCGAGGACGGGGCCTTGTAGCGTCCGTGCGAAAGAGATTATCAACTGATCCGGTAGGAACTATAGACCACAAAAGACACCTGCCTTCCGAGGGACACTCCGGGATATTCGATCTATCCCTTCTCTGAATCCTCAATACCGGCAAGCAGGTCCGTGGCCAATGCGAATGCCGCCGTTCTGGCGGGAGCGCCCAGCGTCTGCGTTCTGGCACCGGTCGTCAGCACAAACGCCACCCGGTTGAGTGGCATTTTTGTGGGCGCGCGCTTACTTCTCCAGCACGACCGGCGGTTTACCTTTCTGCGCTGCTCAGATACTCAAACAACTTGGCCGCCTCCGGGGCCAGTTGCGCTGCGTCCTTGACCCCGACAAACAAGGTGCGCCGGGCCCAGTCATCGCTCAGGTCGACGGCTATCAGGCGAGTGCCGAGCAGTTCGCTCCGTACCGCCTGCAACGGCAATATCCCGATCCCCAAACCCGCTTCGATCATGCGGCAGATACCGTCGAAGCTGCTGACCTGAATGCGTACCTTGAGGACCTTGCCCGCGCTCACGGCGGCATCGTTGATCCGGCGCAGCAGCGAGCTGCCCTGATTGAGCGCTACGTAATCGAAGCCGAGCGTGTCCGTGAAGGACACACGGCCCGCATTGGCCAGCTCATGGCCGACAGGCACCAGCAGCACCAGGCGATCGTTGCGATAGGGCAGTGTGTAGAGCCCCTCGGCCGGCACGTTATCGGCAAAAATACCGATATCGGCGCGTCCGTTCTCCACGGCTTGAATGATCGGTTCGCTGAGAGCTTCTTCCAGTCCGATACGCACGTGGGGGTTGGCGTGCAGGAACAGCGTCAGGTCACCCGGCAGGAACTGGACCACCGCCGAGGTGTTGGCGAATAGCCGTATATGCCCGCGCACGCCCACCGAGTAATCACTGGCATCAGAGGCCATGCGGTTGACCCCTTCAAGAATCGTCCTGGCGTGCTCGACCATCCCTTGTCCCGCCGCCGTCAGTTCAAGCCCCCTCGGCAACCGCACGAACAACGGACACTGGGTCGTGCGCTCCAGCTCGGCCAGGCGCTTGCTGGCCGCCGAGACCGTCATATTGGCCTTGTCGGCGGCGCGGGTCAGGTTGCCGGCCTCGGCGGCGAAGATCAGCAGGCGCAAGGACAGCAGGTCGAAATGCAGGGGATTGATCATCAAAGGAGTCCAAGGCTTTCCAGTTTGGAAAGGATAGTGGCGAAATATGAAATTTTCATCTGCCGGGTTTGTGTCGATTATCCCTGTCACAAGTACTCGACAAGAACGGAAAACGCCATGGATTTACCTCTGCAAGGTGTGAAGGTCGTGGAGCTCGGCCAACTGATCGCCGGGCCCTTTGCGGCGAAGATGCTCGGTGAGTTTGGCGCCGATGTGATCAAGATCGAGCCGCCAGTCACCGGCGACCCGCTGCGCAAGTGGCGCTTGCTGCACGACGGGACGTCCGTCTGGTGGGCCGCGCAGTCACGCAACAAACGCTCGCTGACCCTGGATTTGCGCCAGGCCGAGGCGCAGCAGGTGGTGCGCCAACTGGTGGCCGATGCCGATGTGCTGATCGAGAACTTCCGTCCGGGTACCCTGGAAAATTGGGGGCTGGGCTGGGACACACTGCACGCATTGAACCCCAGACTCATCATGTTGCGCGTCTCCGGTTACGGTCAGACCGGACCCTATCGTGACCGGCCCGGCTTCGGCGTGATCGGCGAAGCCATGGGCGGCCTGCGGCATCTCTCCGGCGAGCCCGGGCGCACGCCGGTCAGGGTCGGCGTTTCTATCGGCGACTCGCTGTCGGCCCTGCACGGGGTGATCGGGATTCTGCTCGCCTTGCGTCACCGTGAACAGAACGGCGGGGAAGGCCAGCAGATCGACGTGGCGCTGTATGAATCAGTGTTCAACATGATGGAAAGCCTGCTGCCCGAATACTCGGTGTTCAACACCGTGCGTGAACCCGCCGGCAGCAGTTTGCCGGGAATCGCCCCGACCAATGCCTATCGTTGTCGCGACGGCGGTTTTGCCCTGATCGCCGGCAATGGCGACAGCATCTATCAACGCCTGATGGAAGTGATTGGCCGCCGTGATCTGGCGAGTGATCCCGACCTCGCGCAGAACGACGGCCGCGTGTTGCAGGTCGAGCGCATCGATGCCGCCATCTCCCAATGGACCGCGCGGCTGGGCCTCGATGAAGTGCTGTCGATCCTGACCGAGGCGCGGATTCCGGCCGGCAAGATCTACAACGCGGCCGATATCGCCCAGGACCCGCATTACCGGGCGCGCGACATGCTACTCGACAGCCAACTGGACGACGGCACTCCAGTGACCTTGCCCGGCATCGTGCCCAAGCTGGGCAGCACACCGGGCCGCGTAGCGCGCCCGGCACCCACTCTCGGCCAGCACACCCGCGAGATTCTCGACCAGCTTGGCATCGAGCCCGCGCAGCAGGCCGACTGGCGCCAGCGCGGCATCATTTGAACCCGAGGAATGCCCATGCAACGTCTTTTCCTGCAGGAAGTCGCCACCCGTGACGGCTTCCAGAACGAAGCACGGTTTATCGAAACCGCCGACAAGATTGCCTTGATCGATGCCCTCAGCCAGTGTGGCTTCGCCAAGATCGAGGTCACCTCGTTCACTTCGCCCAAGGCCATTACCGCGCTGCGGGACGCCGAAGCGGTGATGCATGGCATCCGCCGCAATCCGGCGGTGGAGTACACCGTGCTGGTGCCCAATGTGCGCGGCGCCGAACGGGCCCTGGCGTGCACTATCGATGAAGCCAATCTGGTGATGTCGGTCAGTGAACCCCACAACCGCTCCAACCTGCGCATGAGTCGCGAGCAGTCGTTTGCCCAGCTCAGCGAAGTGTTCAGTGTGATCGGCCAGGCACCGGTGGCGATCAATGTGTCGTTGTCGACGGTGTTCGGTTGCCCGATGCAGGGCGATGTGCCGGTGGGGGAAGTGTTGCACTGGGTCGAGCGCTTTGCCGAACGAGGCGCCCGCGGGGTGACCTTGTGCGACACCACCGGCATGGCCTACCCGAGCCAGGTCGAGGCGCTGTCTCGTGCGGTGCGCGAGCGTTTTCCGGCGCTGCAGCTGACCCTGCATTTCCACAATACCCGTGGCATGGCCCTGGCCAATGCCCTGGCGGCCATCGAGGCCGGTGTCGACCGTTTCGACGCCTCCCTTGGCGGCCTCGGCGGTTGCCCCTACGCGCCGGGGGCCAGCGGCAATGTCTGCACCGAAGACCTGCTGCACATGCTGCAGTTGATGGGGTTTGACACCGGGGTCGACCTGGACCGCGTGCTGGCCGCAGCCGCGCAGTTGCCGGGGCTGGTCGGCCACGAGATTCCCAGCCAGATCCTCAAGGCCGGCAAGCGCCTGGACCTGCACCCGATACCCGCCCATGTCGCCAGCCTGGAAAAACAGGTGCCATCGACCCGAACCCAGGAGTTGCAACCATGATCGACCATCTTGACCACCTGGTGCTGACCACGATCGACCCCGTGGCCGCCGAAGACTTCTACGTGCGGGTCATGGGTATGCAGGTGCAGACCTTTGCTGGCGGGCGCAAGGCGTTCGCCTTCGGCCAGCAGAAAATCAACCTGCACGTGCGCGGTCACGAGTTCGAGCCCAAGGCGCACCTGCCGGTGCCGGGGGCGCTGGACCTGTGTTTTATCGCCTCGATCCCCCTGGACCAGGTGATTGCCCATCTGGCCCGTGTCGACTGGCCGATTATCGAAGGCCCGGTGTTGCGTACCGGAGCCACCGGGCCGATTCGCTCGGTGTACGTGCGTGATCCGGACCTGAACCTGATCGAGATTTCCGAGCTCGTGCAGCCGGAGCGTGCAGTATGAGGGTGGTGTTTCTCGACAGCGCCAGTCTGCCCGTGGGCATTGCACGTCCAGCTTGGGTGACGGACTGGCAGGACCGTTCCGACACGACACCGGAGCAGGTGGTGGAAGCTGCCCGCAATGCCGATGCCGTAATCACCAACAAGGTCCGCATCGGCCGGACCGAACTCGAGCAACTGCCCAACCTGAGATTTATCTGCGTCGCCGCCACCGGTTACGACTGTATCGACCTGGTGGCCTGCCGTGATTTCGCCGTAACGGTGTGCAATGTCCCGGCCTACTCGGCGCAAAGCGTCGCCGAGTCGGTGATCGCCTCGATCTTCGCCTTGCGCCGGCAGCTGTTCGCCTACCAGGCCGCCGCCGTGCGCGACTGGCCGGATTCGCGGCACTTCTGCGTCCATCGCGCGCCGATCCGCGATGTGCAGGGCAGCGTGCTGGGTATCATCGGCAAAGGCGCCATCGGCCAGGCCACGGCCCGTCTGGCCAGTGCCCTGGGCATGCAGTTGCTCTATGCCGAACACCGTGGTGCGATCCCGGTGCGCAAGGGTTACCAGGCCTTTGAAACGGTGCTGGCGCAAAGCGATGTGATCTCGCTGCACTGCCCGCTGACCGAACACACCCGCCATCTGATCGGTGCCGCGGAGCTGGCACGGATGAAACCCGGCGCCGTGCTGATCAATACCGCCCGCGGGCCGTTGGTGGATGAGGCGGCGGTGCTCGCCGCCTTGGACAGCGGCCGCCTCGGCGGCGCGGCCCTCGATGTGCTGGGCCAGGAGCCGCCAACGGCTGACCACCCCTTGCTCACCCAGCGCCATGCCAACCTGATCGTCACGCCCCATGTGGCCTGGGCCAGCCAGAGCAGTCTGCAACGCCTGGCCGACGGCATCCTCGGCAACCTGCACGGCTACTACTCGGGGAACCTGATCAACCTCGTCTCGTAACGGCTTCACCCCCTAACAAGAAGGTCGACCCATGACAACAATAACAATAGGAAAACCGCGCCCTTCAAGGCTGCGCGGGGTGTTTCGCCATCTGTATGTACAGGTGCTGCTGGCGATCGTGCTGGGCATTGTCTTCGGGCATTTCTACCCCAGCCTCGGCGAAGAAATGAAGCCGCTGGGCGACACCTTCATCAAGCTGATCAAGATGCTGATTGCGCCGATTATCTTCTGCACCGTGGTCAGCGGCATTGCCAGCATGCAGAGCCTAAAGCGCATCGGCCGGGTCGGGTTCAAATCGTTGCTGTACTTCGAGGTGCTGACCACCCTGGCGCTGGTGGTGGGATTGATCGGGGTCAACCTGATGCAGCCCGGCACCGGCATGCATATCAACCCGGCGAGCCTAGATGCCCATGCCATCGACGGCTACAGCAAGCTGGCCCATGAACAGAGCGTGGTGGGGTTTCTCACCCATATCGTGCCCGGTACCGTGTTCGGCGCCTTCGCCGAGGGCGATATCCTCCAGGTGCTGTTCATTTCCATCCTGTTTGCCTTTGCCTTGCAGATGCTCGGCGCCGCCGGCAAGCCGCTGCTGAACCTGATCGACCTGGTGGCCCAGGCGTTTTTCCGCATGGTCCGGATCGTCATGTACGTCTCGCCGTTGGGGGCCTTCGGCGGCATGGCCTTTACGGTTGGCAAGTACGGCGTGGGCTCCCTTGGGGCGTATGGCAACTTGCTGATCTGCTACTACGTGACGGCGCTGTTTTTTGTCCTGGTGGTGCTCAATCTGGTGGCGCGATTGGCGGGCTTCAGCCTGTGGCAGTTCCTCAAGTACATTCGCGACGAGCTGTTCCTGGTGCTGGGCACCTCGTCTTCGGAGTCGGCCTTGCCGCGTTTGATGGGCAAGCTGGAGCGCCTCGGCTGCGAGAAATCGGTGGTGGGCCTGGTGGTGCCTTCGGGTTACTGCTTCAACCTCGATGGCAGCTGTATCAACATGACGGTGCTGGCGATTTTCATCGCCCAGGCGCTGGATATCCACCTCGACCTCTGGCACCAGGTGACCTTGCTGTTCATTCTGCTGCTGACCTCCAAGGGGGCGGCCAGTATCACCGGCGGGGCGTTTATCACCCTGGCGGCGACCCTTGGCAGCCTGGATGTCATCCCGGCGGCGGGGTTGGTGCTGGTACTGGGGGTCTACCGGTTTATTTCCGAGGGCGGGGCGTTGATCAATGTGATCGGCAACGGTGTGGCGACGCTGTTTATCGCCAAGTGGGAAGGGGCGCTGGACGAAGAGAAGCTGGCGGCCGAATTGCACAAGGGCTGTGCCCGTGAGCGAGAGGTAGAGTCCTGAACGAGTTGTCGTGAGGCAGCCCCAAGACCGCTCAGTCCACGAAAACTGAGCGGTTTTGGGTTTTTGAAGCAGCTTGCCCCGACTTGCTGGCGTTGTTTTCCCCTGCGTCGGGAGCGCCAAGCACAAAGGTCCCGAACTTGAGGGTATCGGCGAGTCGCTCCAGCGTCAGGGCGAACAGGTCCGCCAGGCAAGGCAGGCTGAAATGCGCTTCCATGGTCGCCGACGCGTTCTAGTAGCCGGTCATGATCCAGACGTCATGGCGCGAAGAGCAGCGCGTCAGGCTGTACGAGGTGCAACCGGAGAGGTTCTGCAAGGTTTCAACCAATGCGTTCAGTCGAGCCTGCAGGGCTGTTGAACAACTGTCTCTTGCGTGGATTTCAACGGTGCTGATGGCAACGAGGTGCATGGGGGTTACCTAGGTCAAGGTGGATCGGCCCGTGTGTATCCAGACCCGCGGGAACTGTGTGGCATCGACCCGCATGTCCGTACTCCTGGGTACTCAATAGGATCACCCACACGATACCCAGCCCTCGACTGGACGTCATTGCACAATATGGTCACACTATTTTTCAAAACGGCCAAATGTTCCTTCAGACCCGAGGTTCAATTTCCTTGATGCAACGTTCATCCGACGATCTGGCGGGCTCACGGGATGTCGATAACATTCCCCGTCCCGTTTATGCCCTGAATGCTTCCCTGGTCTCCGAAGACTGGGAGCATGCCAAGCACCAGCACCGCAAGGCACAACTGCTGTATTCGGTACGCGGCATCCTCAATTGCGAGGTCGAGGACGGGGTCTGGATCGTGCCGCCGCAATGTGCGGTGTGGATCCCGGGCAGCATGCTGCATGTGGCTCGCAGTTCTGGCGAAACGGAGTGCTACTGCCTGTTTATCGAGCCTGAGGCCGTCGCCAATCTACCTCGATTCTGTTGCACCCTTGCGGTCTCGCCGCTATTGCGGGAACTGATCCTGCGGGCGGTGAGCCTGCCACATCTGTATGACGAGCAGGGGCGCGATGCCCGTCTGGTCGCGACGTTGCTCGACGAGTTATGCGAGGCTCCGGTGGAAGACCTGCACTTGCCCATGCCGCGAGACCGGCGACTACGGCAACTGGCGCAGCGGCTGCTGGACGAGCCTTCGGCCAAGGTGCCGATGAGCGAATGGGCTACGCGTATCGGCATGAGCGAGCGGAGCATGAGCCGGCTGTTGTTGCAGGAAACCGGCGTGAGTTTCGGTCGCTGGCGCCGACAGTTGCATATCATCCTGTCACTGCGACGCCTGACCCGGGGTGACAGTGTGCAGGCGGTTGCCCTGGACCTGGGCTACGAAAGTTCCAGCGGGTTTGTCACCATGTTCCGCAAGGCGGTCGGCAAACCCCCGGCGCGCTATCTGCTGGAGCGCGTGGTCAACACCACGCGGGAGGGCGGCTTTGCCAATGTGCCCGGTGGTATTGTGCTGGCTGCGGATCAATGAAAAAGGCTCCGTATCTTTCGATACGGAGCCTTTTTCATCTACGTCGGCAATCCTCGATCAAGCCTGCGGAATAGCCTGGAAAGGCGACTCCTTATCCGTACGCTCCTTGCTGCCCCAGGCCGCGACACCGACCTTGATGGCATAGAACAGGATGCTGAAGACCACGAACAGGAACAGTGCCGTCAGCGTGGCGTTGGTGTAGGCGTTGAAGATCACGTGCTGCATCTGGGTGATGTCCTTGGCCGGGGCGATCACCTGGCCGGCGTCCAGCGCGACGCTGTATTTCTTCGCCAGGGCGAGGAAGCCGATGGCCGGGTTGGCATCGAACAGCTTGATAAAGCCGGCGCTGGTGGTGCAGATCAGCAACCAGGCGGCAGGCAGCAAGGTCACCCAGATATAGCGCTGGCGTTTCATCTTGATCAGCACCACGGTGCCGAGCATCAGCGCGATACCGGCCAGCATCTGGTTGGAGATACCGAACAGCGGCCACAGGGTGTTGATGCCGCCCAGCGGGTCGATCACGCCTTGATACAGCAAGTAACCCCACATGGCCACACAACCGGCGGTGGCGATCAGGTTGGCGGTCCAGGACTCGGTGCGCTTGAGCGCCGGGACAAAGGAGCCGAGCAGGTCCTGCAGCATGAAACGTCCCGCCCGGGTACCGGCATCCACCGCCGTCAGGATAAACAGCGCCTCGAACAGAATCGCGAAGTGGTACCAGAACGCCATGGTGTTTTCACCCGGCAGCACATGGTGGAGGATCTGCGCGATACCGACCGCCAGGGTCGGTGCACCGCCGGCACGGGCCAGCACGGTGGTTTCGCCGATGTCCTTGGCCACGGCCAGCAGGGCGTCTGGAGTAATCGCGAAGCCCCAGCTGCTGACGGTCTGCGCCACGCTCACTGCATCAGCGCCCACCACGGCCGCCGGGCTGTTCATGGCGAAGTAGACGCCCGGATCGATGACCGAGGCGGCGACCATCGCCATGATGGCGACGAAGGACTCCATCAGCATGCCGCCGTAACCGATGTAGCGGGCATGGCCTTCGCTGGCCAGCAGCTTGGGCGTGGTGCCGGAGGCGATCAGCGCGTGGAAACCGGAGACCGCACCGCAGGCGATGGTGATGAACAGGAACGGGAACAGGCCGCCTTTCCAGACCGGGCCGGTGCCGTCGACAAACTGGGTCAGCGCCGGCATTTTCAGCACGGGCATGGTGATCAGGATACCGATGGCCAAGGCCATGATGGTACCGATCTTGAGGAAGGTCGACAGGTAGTCGCGGGGTGCCAGGATCAGCCACACCGGCAGTACCGCGGCGACAAAGCCGTAGCCGATCAGCATCCAGGTGATCTGGATCCCGGTAAAGGTGAAGGCTTTGGCCCAGACCGGGTCGGCGGCGATCTGCCCGCCGAGCCAGATCGAGCCGAGCAGCAGAAGCACGCCGACAACCGAGATTTCACCGATGCGGCCCGGGCGGATGTAGCGCATGTAGATGCCCATGAACATCGCGATCGGGATGGTCGCCATCACCGTGAAGATGCCCCATGGGCTCTCGGCCAGGGCCTTGACCACGATCAGCGCCAGCACCGCGAGGATGATGATCATGATCAGGAAGCAGCCGAACAGGGCGATGGTCCCCGGCACGCGGCCCATTTCCTCGCGGACCATATCCCCCAGGGAGCGACCGTTGCGGCGGGTGGACATGAACAGGACCATGAAGTCCTGCACGGCACCGGCCAGCACCACGCCGGCGATCAGCCAGAGCGTACCGGGCAGGTAGCCCATCTGTGCCGCCAATACCGGACCGACCAACGGCCCCGCGCCGGCAATGGCGGCGAAGTGGTGACCGAAAAGAATGTGTTTGTTGGTCGGCACATAGTCCAGGCCATCATTGTTGAGGACGGCGGGGGTGGCGCGACTGGGGTCGAGCTGCATCACCTTGTTGGCGATAAACAGGCTGTAGTAGCGGTATGCGACGAGGTAGATAGCGACTGCGGCGACTACGATCCAGAGGGCGTTGATGGCTTCGCCGCGGCGCAGGGCCACGACACTCAGCGCAAATGCTCCCAGGACAGCCACGGCAAACCAGACAAGGTGTTTAGCCAGACGGTTCATTGCGTGTCTCCTGCCAACAGTCGGTAGACTGCGGCGGTAATTTTTATAATTGTGTCCGCGGTGCGGAGCTGGCCCAATATCCGTGGATGCGGTCAACAAAAGTATCCGCACGACTACGTACGCAGCCTCTACGTAGTTCTACTGAGAGTCCCTGGAATTCGTCATGCAGCTCAAGCATAAAATCGTTGCCCTGGGGATCCTGCCCCTGGTCCTGGCTATCGCGGTCATCTGCGCGCTGGTGATCTCCCTGAACCGCCAACTGGGCGATCAGCAGGCGCAGCTGATCGAAGACAGTATTCTGGCGAGCAAGCGTGCGGAGCTGAAAAACTACGTCGCCATGGCGCAAAGCCTGATCGCGCCGCTCTATGACGACGGCAAGGGGGACGCCCATGCCCAGCAGCAGGTGCTGGAAGAACTGCGCAAACTGAGCTTCGGGATCAATGGCTACTTTTTCGTCTACGACCGCCAGGGCCGCAGCCTGATGCACTCGCGACAGTCGGAGCTGGTGGGCCAGTACCTCTGGGATATGAAGGACCCCCACGGCCTGCCGGTGATCCAGGCCTTGCTGAAAAGTGCCGAATCCGGGGAGGGCTTTCAACGCTACGCCTGGAACAAGCCCTCGACAGGGCAGGTGACCGACAAGCTCGCCTATGTGGTGATGCTGGATAATTGGGGCTGGATGCTCGGGACCGGCATTTACCTCGAGGACGTTGAGCGCGCCACCCTGCAGGCCCGTGACGAGGTGGCCCAGGGCATCCGCAAGACCATGCTGGCGATTGCCGCGGTCGCCCTGGTGGCGGTGCTGTTGGTCTTTGCCAGCGGCATGACCCTGAACGTCAGCGAGCATCGCCTGGCGGACAAGAAGCTTCAGCGTCTGACCCAGCGCATCGTCAGTTTGCAGGAGGAGGAGCGCTCGCGGGTTTCCCGTGAGCTGCACGACGGTATCAGCCAGGTCCTGGTATCCATCAAGTTTCAGTTCGAGCTGGCCAGTCATGTGCTGGAGAAAGGGCAGGACCGGGGCCTGGGTATTTTGCGAGAGGCCGTCGAGCGCCTGGGGGAGGCGATTGGCGAGGTGCGCAGTCTTTCCCATGATCTGCGCTCGTCCTTGCTCGATACCCTGGGCCTGGCGGCGGCGATCGGTCAGCTCGCCGCCGAGTTCGAGCAGCGCAGCGGGTTGCTGGTGACCTACGACAACAATGAATTCGATTGCCAGTTGGCCGATGGGCTGCCGGTCTCGTTGTTTCGTATCGTGCAGGAAGGCCTGACCAATATCGAACGCCATGCCCAGGCGCACAACGTTTCGATTACCCTGCACGGGTCCGCCGAGTCCATCAGGCTGACGGTGATCGACGACGGTATCGGTTTTAACGTCGCCCAGGTCGAGCGGCGTCACGCCGGCATCGGCTTGCGTAATATCCGTGAACGGGTCGAGCATTTTGGCGGGCGCCTGGAGCTGGCGTCGATGCCGGGAAGAAGTGTGCTGGATGTGCTGCTGCCGCTTAAGATGCCCGCTACAAAGTACTGACAGCCCATAACAAGAGCGAACGCCCCTGATGAGCCTGGTTTACCCAATCCGCGTCGCCCTGGTCGACGATCACTCCCTGGTCCGGGATGGGATCAAGGCCTTGCTGGCGATCATGCCCGCCCTGGAAGTGGTGGGCGAAGCCGAGAGTGGCGCCGAGGCGCTGGAGATGGTGCGGCGCTGCCAGCCGGACCTGCTGCTGGTGGATATCGGCCTGAAGGACATGAACGGACTCGAGCTGACCCGGGTGTTGAGCAAAACCTACCCGTTGTTGAGGATCCTGGTCCTGAGCATGTACGACAACACGGAGTATGTCAGTGAGTCCGTGCGTTCCGGGGCCAGTGGTTATGTGCTGAAGAATTCCCCTTCACGGGAAATCATTGCCGCCATTGAAGCCATCGCCAGCGGCGGGACCTTCTACAGTGCCGCCATCGCCCAGCGGCTG
The DNA here is from genome assembly GCF_023242385.1 of Pseudomonas sp. MWU12-2345. NCBI lineage: Bacteria > Pseudomonadati > Pseudomonadota > Gammaproteobacteria > Pseudomonadales > Pseudomonadaceae > Pseudomonas > Pseudomonas sp. MWU12-2345. The sequence goes on from NZ_JALLJA010000001.1 coordinate 135,368, forward strand.
ATCGCCGACAAGCCCGCCGATAACGAGCTGACACCGCGCGAGAGCCAGGTGCTGCGCAAGATGGTCGAGGGCATGAACAACAAGGAAATGGCCCGCGAACTGGATATCAGCGTGCGCACGGTGGAGACCCATCGGTTGAGCATCCGCCGCAAGCTCAACATCGACAAGCCCGCGGCCCTGGTCAAATATGCGATTGACCATGGGATCATTTCGCATTAAATCGGCTTAAGGCCGCAGCGCAATGGCATAAGCCAGCACGTTTGATTATTGGACAGGAAAAGCTCGTCCGGTCGATGCTCGGGAATCTTCTTGACGATGGAGTTCCCCATGAGTGCACGACGTCAACTCAAACTGGGCGCCTTTATGCGCCCGGTCAGCATCCACACCGGCGCCTGGCGTTACCCTGGCGCCTATCCCGACGCCAACTTCAACTTCACCCACCTCAAGCGTTTCGCCCAAAGCCTGGAGCGCGCCCGGTTCGATGCGTTTTTCATGGCCGATCACCTGGCCTTGCTGAATATGCCCATCGAAGCCTTGAAGCGCAGTCATACCGCCACCTCCTTCGAACCCTTCACGCTGTTGTCCGCCCTCAGCCAGGCCACCGAACATATCGGCCTGGTGGCGACCGCATCGACCACCTATGACGAGCCGTTTCATATCGCCCGTCGGTTCGCTTCCCTCGATCATTTGAGCAACGGTCGCGCCGGCTGGAATATCGTCACCACCGCCAACCCCGATGCGGCCCTGAACTTTGGCCTGGAGCAGGCCTTCTCCCATGATGAGCGTTACGCCCGGGCGCGGGAGTTCTACGATGTGGTGACCGGGTTGTGGGACAGTTGGGCGGATGACGCCTTTGTGCGCGATGCCGACAGCGGCGTGTACTTCGATCCGGACAAATTGCACACCCTGGACCACAAAGGCCGTTATCTGAGCGTGCGCGGACCCTTGCATATCGCCCGCCCGGTGCAGGGTTGGCCGGTGATTGTCCAGGCCGGCTCATCCGAGCCGGGACGCCAGCTGGCGGCTGAAACGGCCGAGGTGATTTTTGTCGCGCCCGGCACTCTGGAGGAGGGCCGGGCGTTTTATGCCGACATCAAGCGCCGCATGCAGCTGATCGGTCGCAACCCGGAACACCTGAAGATTCTTCCCGGGGCCTTTGTGGTGGTGGGCGATACGCAAGAGGAGGCCCGGCGAATCCGCGCGCACCTCGACAGCCTGGTGCATGAGCAGAGTGCGATGGCCTCGCTGTCGGTGGCCCTGGGGGTCGACGCCACGAAGTTTGATCCGGACGGGTTTCTCCCGCCAATCCCCGAAACCAATGGCAGCCAGAGTTCCCGCGAACGGGTGCTGGCCCTGGCTGATCGCGAGCAACTGACGGTCCGTCAATTGGCCCAGCGCCTGGGCGGTTATGCTGGGTTGTCGTTCGTGGGGACGGCCCGGAGCATTGCCGATGAGATGCAGCAATGGCTGGAGACCGAGGGCAGTGACGGCTTCAACATCATGTTTTCCTGGTTGCCGGGCGGACTGGATGATTTTGTCGACAAGGTGGTTCCCGAGTTGCAGGCACGGGGCATTTTCCGGCGCGAATATGAGGGGACGACCCTGCGGGAAAATCTCGGATTACCACGCCCGGAGAATCGATTCTTTTCCTAGGTGCCGGGTGGCAGGCTGGTCACGGCCATCGACTGACGGTTACTGATAGTATGTCGCCATGACGATGGAGATTGGTTATGCCCTATGAGCTGGATAATCGCTTGGTGATTGGCGTGGCATCGAGCGCTGTGTTTGACCTCAGTGCTTCGGATGCGGTCTTCAAGAGTCAGGGGGAGGAGGAGTATCGGAAATTCCAGGAGCGCAAGCTGGACGAGCCGTTGCCCAAGGGTATCGCCTTTCCTTTTATCAAGCGCCTGCTCTCTCTGAATGATCTGAGCGCCGATCCGGAAGACCCCCTGGTGGAAGTGGTGCTGTTGTCCAAGAACGATCCGGACACGGGGCTGCGGGTGATGAGAACCATCGATCACTATGGGCTGGGCATGACGCGGGCGATCTTCATGCAGGGCAAGTCGCCCTACGAGTACATCCCGGCCTTGAATATTGCGCTCTTTCTTTCGGCCGACAAGACCGATGTGGATGCCGCCATCAAGGCCGGGTATCCGGCGGGTCAGGTGATGGACTCGAAATCCGATGATGACGAGGATGACGATACCCTCAGGATCGCCTTCGACTTTGATGGCGTCCTCGCGGGGGATGAATCCGAGTCGGTGATGCAGGCGTCCGGGCTGGTGGGTTTTCACGCCCATGAAGTGAAGAATGTCGCGCAGCCCCACAATCCGGGACCTCTCAAGGAGTTCTTTGTGCGTATTGCGAAGATCCAGTCGGAGGAAGAGAAATACAAGGCGCAGAACGCCGAGTACAAGAACCGTCTGCGGGTTTCCATCGTGACCGCCCGTAGTGCGCCGTCCCACGAACGGGCGCTGAATACGCTGAAGAGTTGGGGCGTCATGGCCAACGACGCTTTTTTCCTCGGCGGCATCGAGAAAGGTCGGGTGCTGGCGGTGCTGAAACCGCACATCTTCTTCGACGACCAGTCGGGGCACCTGAAGTCGGCCAGCGCGGTCGTGCCTTCCGTGCATATTCCGTTCGGTGTGACGAATCAGCCGAAAAGCTGACTCATCCTGGTCATCTGCCGGAAAATGCTAGCGGGTGCGATTCGGCTTGCGATCTTCAGTACGTTGCTGAGACCTGGGCGGATTTCGGGCTTTCCGGCCTCTATCCCTTTGATTGCAAGTCGTACCAGAAGCGCCACCTCCATGCCTTTTGTACCCTTCATTTCCTGAGCAAACTCGTCTCGGTATAACGGGGTTTCAGTGCCCGGCGGAGCAACCTCGACAACCGAGACGCTGGACTGCTTCAGTTGCGCCCGTAAGCATCGGGTATACGCATGGAGTGCGGATTTTGCTGCGCTATAGATAGGCGCGGCGGGGAAGGGAACAAACGCGAGACCGGAGGATATATTGACGATCATGCTCTCCGGCTGTTTGAGTAACAGCGGAAGAAACTGCTGGATCATCCATATCGGGCCATTCAGGTTGATGTCTATTTCCTGGGTCAGGTTGACGAGCTCGAACTCGTTCTTCAGCCGGATATTACGCATCACACCTGCATTGTTGATCAGTATGTCGAGATTGGCGAATTGTTCGCTGACGTTCAGAAATAATGAGCGAATACTCTCCGGGTCACTCACGTCGCTTTGAAAAGTGTGTATGCCAGGCAGTAACGCTTGGACTGAGTTGAGCTTCTCCCTATCGCGCCCGGTAATAATTACGGTATTCCCTAGCGCCATCAATTGACGGGCCAGTTCGAGTCCGATCCCACTGCTTGCGCCCGTAATCAGGACAACACGGTTATTCATTTTCATCAGGTTAGCCCTCGTTTTTTGATACGAGCGGCCAGCATGGGCGATACACTATCCAAATGAAAGAAGGCACCCAAACGTTAGATACTTACCCGGCGGAGAGTGTAAAAGATGAGGGACATTCCGAACTTTACCGAGGAGCAGATTGCGGCGGCGCGGTTCTATTCCAGCCTGACTCCCCCGGTAGACATAGATCCGCGTATTTCATCGTTGGTGACGGACCTTATCGGTCGTGTCGCGGACAAATGGACGATGTTGATCCTTGAGGCCTTGATTGATAAAAAACCTTTGCGCTTCACTCGTTTGAGCGAGCGGGTAGAGGGCATCAGCCAGAAAATGCTGACTCAGACCTTGCGCGCGATGGAGCGTGATGGATTGGTGCAACGTACGGTGTACGCCGTGGTTCCCCCGAAAGTCGAGTACACCCTCACTTCTTTAGGCGTGACCTTGAGCGCGGCGTTTTGTGGCGTTTGGGTTTGGGCCGCCAATAACCTGGATGAGATCGAGAAGTCGCGTCGAGATTTCGACGAGAATAAAAAATAAAGCCGCCCATTGTCGGGAGGCTATATCTTGCAGGTCGGCAAGTCCGCAGCCAGCGTTGCCGTCAAGGCTTCTGCCGTATAGGCCGCCGGGTCGCGAAAGCCGACAAAACCATCAAGGATCGACCTGGCCCATCAGCTCAGCCACCGACTCCTGCCGTTTGGCATAACGCTGGGCTAGCACCGCACAGACCATCAGCTGAATCTGATGGAACAGCATCAGCGGCAGGATCAGCACGCCGATGGTGCTGCCGGCGAACAGCACCTGGGCCATCGGCACGCCGGTGGCCAGGCTTTTCTTCGAGCCGCAGAAGAGGATGGTGATGCGGTCTTCCTGGTCGAAGCCAAAGGCCTTGCCCAGCACGGTGGACGCCAGCAGCACCAGCCCGAGTATCACGCCGCAGACCACCACCAGGCCGGCCAGGTCCCAGAGCGGGATCTGATGCCAGATGCCTTCGTTCACCGCTTCGCTGAAGGCGCTGTAGACCACCAGCAGGATCGAGCCCTGGTCAACGAACTTCAGCCAGGCCTTGTTACGTCCCACCCAGGCACCGATCCAGCGTCGGGCGATCTGCCCGGCAATGAACGGCAGCAGCAGTTGCACGCTGATCTTCAGGATCGCATCGAGGGTCGAGCCACCGCTGCCGTGCACATCCAGCAACAAGGTCACCAGCAACGGGGTGAGGAATATGCCGAACAGGCTCGACGCCGCCGCGCTGCAAATCGCCGCCGGCACATTGCCCCGGGCCAGGGAGGTGAAGGCAATCGCCGACTGCACCGTGGCTGGCAGGGCACAGAGGTAGAGCATGCCCATATACAGCTTGTCGCCGATCAGCGGCGACAGCAGCGGCTTGAGCGCGACGCCCAGCAACGGGAACAGGACAAAGGTCAGGCTGAACACCAGCAGGTGCAGGCGCCAGTGGCCGGCACCGGCGATGATCGATTCGCGCGACAGTTTGGCGCCATGCAGGAAGAACAGCAGGGCAATGGCGATATTGGTCAACCAGCTGAAACCGACGGCGACCTGGCCGCTGGCGGGCAGGAAGCTGGCGAGAAGCACCACGCTGACCAGGGTCAGGGTGAAGTTATCGGGCAGGAAACGAGGGCGAGTCATCAGGTGGGTCATCCAGAAGCCAGAAACAGTAGAGGGACTTTAGCCTGTCTATGGATTGCCGACTAACGCCAATAAGTCCATGAATGTCGCCTAACGGACATAACGCATGGCCCCGTCAGACGATTTTCTTTACCGACACCTGAATCGTTCGACGCCAAGTCGAAAGTGTCCTGTCTACTTCAAGTAGCAGGCTCCGATCCAGTCCTGGGGGTTGGGTGCCAGTTGCCGGGCCAGGGGCAAGTAACGGGCATCCAGTTGCGCGGCGAGCCAGTAGAGTTTGTTGCTGCTTTTCGGCTCCCAGGTGCCGCTGTACCCGGCCTCTCCGACGTTGGCACGGTCGCGGTCAAACTTCACGCTGGTATGCACGAACTCCTGATGGCTGCGTTGACCGTTGGCATAGGGCACCAGCCAATCGAGCGAACGGACCAGGGAGGAACCGGTGGGGGCGGTGTAAGTCAGCCAGTTGCCACCGTAGGGCTTGGCCGCCAGGGCCGCCTGAACCAATGGCTCCAGGTCATAGACCACGTAGTGCAGTGCATCGCGCTCCCTGAAGTCGAACACCGAACCATCCGGCAGGAGATTGTCCGCCACCTGTTGCTGGAACAGCTGGAAGGCCTGCTCCAACATGGCGTGATCGGCCAACGCGGCGGCGGCCAGGGTCGCCAGCTTGACGCGATGGCTCTGCCAGTTATTGATATTTTTACTACTCTTCGAGCCATGGAACTGTTGGATCTGCGCGATATAGCCGTTCCCGAGTTGACGCAGGAAAGCACGGCTGGCCTCACGCGTTTCCGGACGCAGTGCGCTGGCAGTGAGGGTGTAGGCATCGATCAGTTGATCGAGATTGGTCTCGTCAATCGGATTGAAGTCCGGCTGATAGGTGCGGGTCCAGGCGGCAAGCCCTTCGTCGACCTGCTGCAGATAGCGCGGGTCGGCGCTCAGGCGCCAGGCCAGGGCCGCCTGGCGCAGTACCGGCCAATCCTTTTCCGCCGCGATGCTCTGCTCGCGAATGCCCTGGTTCGGCAGGGTACCTTCCGTATGCAGATGGGGCAGGGCGTGGATGCCATCGCCGAGATGTCCTTGTGCGGCAGCCAGCAGATGCTTGGCGGATGGGCTGGTGGCAGCGGGCTGGCAGAGGTTCATGATCTGAGGTGAGGCGGCGACAGTCGAGGCGGCGCACGAGAAGGTGCTGAGCAATGTTGCGCTGATGCCGAAGACCCATGTTGCTGTACCGGGAAAAGCTCGTGACATGCTCTATCTCAACGTTTGGTAGGTGAAACCAGTGCTGCTGGTGAGTGGTGGAAAAACTAGCACAGCGTGGTTTCTTTCTTGATGAAACCGGCGAGCGGTAACCGCCACGAAGAGGACGACAACGGCCATGGAGCTCAACACTTCGGCGGCTTGCAGCAAGTAGACCCGGTCAAAGCCGCCGTCAGTGTGAGGGCCGGCTGAATTCCGGAATTTTTTGAGCCGAATGTCGGTTACCCACCACCAGAGCCAATATCGCCAGCCCCTGGACCCCGGCCGCCAGCCCCAACAGCAGCAGTTCGCCATGGGACCCGCCCAGCGACTTCAGTGCACCAAAGAACGCTGGCGCAAAGGCATAGCAGCCTTGGGCGGTGGCGACGATCAGCGTCACCACGCGTTGTGTTTGCTGGCGCGGGAATTCCGCTTGGGCAATCAGCGGCGGCAAGGAGGTGGCGTTGCCGATCCCAGCGCCAAAGAGGCTGACCCCCAGCCACAGCAGGTCGGGGAAGCTGCCTAATCCGGTCATGACCAGGCAGCCGAGCAACTGGCAGCCATAGCTCAGGCAGGCAACGGTGCGCCGGTTGGCATTGGGTGGCATCAGCCAACCGACCAGAAACCGGCCGGCGATGGCGCTTGCCGTTGCCAGGCCCATTGCCAGGCCGGCCTTTGCCTCTGTGACGTGATCGACCAACAGCAGGAACAAGTGGGTAATCAGCCCGATCTGGGCGAACAATCCCAGGGACATGGCGGCCGCCAATGTCACGAATCGACGATTGCACCATAGCGAGGTTGCCTTGCTACCCGGGGAGACGGTCGGCTGCTCAGGTGGCTGATCCGCCCCATCGGCATATTGCCCGAGGTCTTCAGGCCGAACCTTGAAGACCTTGATCGACAGCACGGCAATCGTCGTTATCGACACCAGGCCAACCCCTAGCGCGGCCTGGGTGAAGCCGATCCGGTCGATCAGGAACACCCACGCGGATGAAAAGATCACCCCGCCGATACTGGCGCCGTTGTAGGCCATTGCCAGAGCCGCCGGACGCTTGGCCACAAACCATGGGGCGATCAGCGCGTTGACGGCGGCGGCGCCCATGGTCACCCAGCCCAATCCACTGAGCAGTGCGGCCAGGAGCAATTGGTAGGGTTGATCGGCTACCGACCATCCATAAACGCCGATGCCGAGCAGGATCGATCCGAGCACAGTGGTGCGGGGCAGGCCCAGGCGCTTGTACAAGACGGGCAGGTTCACCACCACCAGGGTGCCCGCGAGAAAGTGCAGGGTGACGGCGGCCGAGCACAAGGGCAGCGACCAGCCGGTTCGCTGAATCACCGCGTAGAGGAAGATCGGCGGACCGTAGAAGCCGATCCCCCAGCCGAATACCGCCATCACAAAGGTCGCCGCCACGACCTTTCGGCCAAAAAAATTCGATTGCTGCATGGGTGAATCCCTTCAAGTGGTTTGGCATCAGTATGATGATGAAAAAACCGCGATACTTCGCAAAGGAGTGAACTATGGATGTCGAAGCGGCTGATCTTTCCCTGGCGGCGGTGGCCGGTGCGATTGCCGATCCGGCCCGCTCGCGGATGCTTTGCAGCCTGCTGGATGGGCACGCGCGCACGGCCACGGAGTTGGCCGCCGTGGCCGATATCGGCGCGTCCACCGCCAGCGGCCATTTTTTGCGTTTGCGTGAGCAGGGGCTGGTGGAGATGCTGGTCCAGGGGCGGCATCGCTATTACCGATTGGCCAATCCCCAGGTGGCGCATGCGCTGGAGGCCTTGTTATCGCTGACTGATCGGCGCATGACGCCGTTTCAGCCCAGCACGCCTTCGGCCTTGAAGCGGGCCAGGACCTGTTATGACCATATCGCCGGGGAAGTCGCGGTCAAACTGCATGACGCCTTGTTGCAGGCGAGCTGGATCGAAGAGCAGGGCAAGGACTATGTCCTCACGGAAACGGGCGCCGCGTCGTTGGTGCGTCTGGGCATCGATATCGAGGCCGTGTCGCGCCAACGCCGACGCCTGGCCTATCCCTGCATGGACTGGAGCGAGCGCTCACCCCATATCGGCGGTGCGTTGGGCGCAGCCCTTCTGGACCTGCTGCTCAAGCGCGGCTGGGTGAACCGCCATCTCGACTCCAGGGCCCTGAATCTGACGCCGAAAGGCGCAAAGAGCCTGGCAACCGCGTTTGGCCTACAGGCTCGTTAAAGGCGTCACTGCGCCGTTTCCGCGCCTGCCGCGTCGCGCTCACTGACCAGCGCCAGCAGTGTCAGGCGATTCTGTGACAGCATCACGTTGCGCACGGTTTCCATGCGTTGCTGGTCGATGGTGTCCCAGCCCAGCGCCCGCAGGACGGGCGCGCGCTTCACGCGAAACACGATGCTCTGGCTGTTGAGGGCCATCGTCCGGATGATCGTGGCTTCGTCATCGGCGGGCCGTCCGGTCAGGCGCCCGACGATGCTGCGGGTGACGTGGGACAACCGCTGATTGAGGCCTTGCTCCATCAGCTTGGCGGCCGATGGCGGACCCAGGCCGGCTTGCTCGCAGGCCATGAAGCGACGCCAGTCGGCGGATTCCGGCGTCTCGAGAATGAACGACAGGAAGACGCCAAGAATATCCAGGTAACGCTCGATCAATGTCCGGTCATCGGCGTGGGGATCTTCCAGCGCCGCTTCGGCGGCCGAGACCTCGTCGGTCAGCTGTGCCCAGAGCTGCGCGAGGATGTGCTCGACGCAGGCCAGGTAAACCCCTTCCTTGTTGTCGAAATAGTATTGCAGCGCCGGCGCATTGACCCCGGCAGCGGCTGCGATCTGGCGCGTCGAGGCGCTTTCGAAACCATGGGTGGCGAACTGGTCCACGGCGGCTTCGATAATCCGCAGGCGCGTTTCTTCACCGCGCTGGTAGCCGCCTTCATTTGCTGGTCGATGTCGTGCCATGGGTAAGCCTGGAAAAAGAATGCCCGGACAAATTATATCACTTGACATAAATTCGCCATCGCCGCATTTTTTACCAACTGGAATATTTTGGAGTGCGGCATGTCCGTCGATCAGCCTATCGGTCAACACGGTCGCCTTGAGCCCGTGGCTGACAGCAATCTTTCCGAGCGTCGCAACAAGCCGCCACGAGCCTTGATCGGGGTCGGCGTTGTCGCGCTGCTGGCGCTGACCGGCTGGGGCGCGCACTGGTGGTTCAGCGGGCGTTTTATTGAAAGCACCGATGACGCTTACCTGCAGGCCGACAGCATGACCGTGGCGCCCAAGGTCGGTGGGTATGTCGCGCAAGTGCTGGTCAGTGACAACGAAACCGTGAGTATCGGCCAGCCGCTGGTGCGCCTGGACCCGCGCAAGTATCAGGCGGCGCTCGACGAAGCCCAGGCCACCGTGATCTCGCACCAGGCCGATGTGGCCCGGGCCGAAGCCGAGTTGGTGGAGCAGGGGGCCAGTATTGCCCAGGTTCGCGCCCAACTGGACGGCGCCAACGCCGACTTGCGACACGCCCAGACCCAGGTCAAACGTTACGCGCCACTGGCCCGTTCCGGTGCCGAGACGGAAGAACATCTGGCCGACCTCAACAATCAACTGGCCCAGGCCAGCACCGGCCTGACCGCGCATCAAGCCTCGTTGCGCGCGGCCGAAACCCGCATCGGCACACTCAAGGCACAATTGCAGCAGGCCCAGGCGCAACTGGCGGTGGCCCAGGCCAGTGCCCGGCAGTCGCAGCTGGACCTGGACGACACCACGGTGATCAGCACCCTGGCCGGCCGGGTGGCCGACCGCAGTGTGCGGGTCGGTCAGTTCACCCAGCCCGGTACACGCCTGCTGACCGTGGTGCCGGTGCAGGCGCTATACCTGACGGCCAACTTCAAGGAAACCCAGATTCACCATATGCAACCTGGCCAGGCAGTCACGGTGCACGTTGACGCGTTGGGCAGTGAAGATCTGAGCGGGCATATCGACAGCCTCTCGCCCGGCACCGGTTCGCAGTTCGCGCTGTTGCCGGCGCAGAACGCCACCGGCAACTTCACCAAGATCGTCCAACGGGTCCCCGTGCGTATCCAGCTGGATGTGCCGGAGTCGGCGCGCGCGGTGCTGATGCCGGGCCTGTCGGTGACCGTCGACGTGGACACCCGCCACCATGGCTAACGCCGCGACGGCCGCCACCACGCAGGGCGCGCCGCAGGAGGCCAATGCCTCGGTGACCGACTGGATCGCGGTCGCGGCCGGTTCCCTCGGTGCCTTGCTGGCCACGCTGGACATCTCCATCACCAACTCGGCCTTGCCGCAGATCCAGGGGCAGATCGGCGCCTCGGGCACGGAAGGCACCTGGATCGCCACCGGCTACCTGATGTCGGAGATCGTCATGATCCCGCTGGCGGCCTGGCTGACCCGGGTCTTCGGCTTGCGCCGGTTCCTGATGGGCACGGCAATGGCCTTCACGCTGTTTTCGTTTTTCTGCGGCATGTCCAGCAGCCTCACGGGCATGATCCTGGCGCGTGTCGGCCAGGGCTTTGCCGGTGGCGCGATGATCCCCACGGCACAGACCATCATCGGCACCCGCTTGCCCCGGCACCAGATGGCAATCGGCATGTCGATGTTTGGCCTGACCGTTTTGCTCGGGCCCTTGATGGGGCCGGTACTGGGCGGCTGGTTGACCGAGAACGCCAGTTGGCGCTGGTGCTTTTTTCTCAACCTGCCCATCAGCCTGGCGCTGATCGCCTTGCTCTGGACCGGCATCCGCCCGGAAAAAGCCGACCTTCAACAGTTCATCAAGGCGGACTGGATCGGCATCCTTGGCCTGGCCCTGGGTTTGAGCTCGCTGACGGTGATCCTGGAAGAGGGCCAGCGTGAACACTGGTTCGAGTCCTCGCTGATTGTCGGTCTGAGCCTGCTGATGTTGCTGGGTTTTATCCTGATCGCCATCGGCCAGTTCACGGCCCGCCAGCCCATCATCAAGCTCAGCCTGATGCATAACCCGCGCTACGCCAGCGTGATTCTGATCGTGTCGACGGTGGGGGCGGCCATCTATGGGATTTCCTACCTGCTGCCGCAGTTTCTCAACAGCATTGCCGGTTACAACGCCCAGCAATCCGGGGCAATCATGCTGCTCTCCGGCGTACCGGCGTTCATGATGATGCCGATCCTGCCGCGGCTGATGCAGCGCTATGACAGCCGCTGGCTGGTGGGCACCGGACTGGTGCTGTTCGTGATCAGTTGCATGATGAGCCTGAACCTGACGGTCGATAGTGTCGGCCATGATTTCGACGCCTCGCAGCTGGTGCGCGGGTTCGCCCAGATCCTGGCGATGATGCCGCTCAACCAGATCACCATGGCGGCTGTCCTGCCCCACGAAAAAGGCGAGGCGGCAGGGCTCTACAACATGTCGCGCAATATCGGCGGCTCCATCGGGCTGGCCCTGACCGGGGTGCTGATCGATCGGCGCAGCAGCTATCACGACGCGATGATTCGCGAATCGCTGACGGCCAACAGCACCTTGGGCCAGGACCATATGGCGGCACAGACGGCGTCCTTCATGAGCCAGGGCGGTGACCAGGCCCTGGCGCAATTGCAGACGGTCGGCCAGTTGAGTCGCGACATCGCCTTGCAGGCGTCGGTCATGACCTTCACCGATTGTTTCTACCTGCTGGGTATTGCCTTGGCCCTGTGTATTCCCCTGGCCCTCTTACTCAAGAAACCGACCCTTGCGCTGAGCCCTGCACGATGATCGATAGAACCCTGATTTCGGCCCTGATCGTGGGCCTGCTCGCCGGTTGCACCGTCGGCCCCGATTACCACGGCGCGCCCGCGGTTGCAGAGAAAACCGTGGCCGCGGGACGTTTCGCCCACGCGGACCCGGTTGCCGTCAGCACCCCGGCGGTCGCCCACTGGTGGCATGAGCTGGGTGATGCGCAACTCGACAGCCTGGTGGAAACCGCCCTCAACGACAGCTCGGATATCCGCGTGGCCCAGGCGCGCTTGCGTCAGGCCCGGGCCGGGCTGCACGGCCAGCAGGCCGCCGAGCTGCCCAAGATGAGTGCCAATGCCACGGCGATTCGTATGCGCTCTCCCGACCTTTCCAGCCTGACGGGGCAGCAGAGCAGTGGTGGTCGCGGGCCGCTGTCGCTGTATCTGACGGACTTCGATGCCAGCTGGGAAGTCGATATGTTTGGCGGTACACGTCGCGCCATCGAGGCGGCTTCTGCCAGCGCCGATGCCTCGGCCGAGAGCCTGGCCGATGCCCAGGTGCAACTGGCTGCCGAAGTCGTGCAAGCCTATGTCGGTTTGCGTGACCAACAAACCCGCCTGGCCCTGGTCGATGCCTCGGCGGGCCTGGAAGCCCAGGTGGTCGATCTGACCCGGCAACGCCGCAGCCGTGGCGTGGCTTCGCAATTGCAGTTGGAACAAGTCACCACCCAATGGCAGACCACCCGTGCGCAGCGCCTGCCGTTGCAGGCGCAGATCATTGAGTCGCTGGATCAACTGGCGGTGCTCTGTGATCTGGAGCCGGGCGAACTGGACGGCCGGCTCGGTCAACCGGGTGCGTTGCCGAGCGTCCCCGCCAGCGTGCCGGTCGCGGATCCGGCGGCGGTGATCAAATCCCGCCCGGACATTCGTGCCGCCGAACGTCAACTGGCCGCCAGCACCGCGCAGGTCGGCGAGAAAAAGGCCGACTGGTTTCCCAAGTTATCCCTGACGGGCGATCTCAGCTTCAGTGCCGCGGCGCCTTCGCATCTGGTGCGCACGGACAACGCCACCTGGCTGCTGGTCCCGCGCCTGACCTGGAACGCCCTGGACTTCGGTCGTGTGGCAGCCGATGTCGACAGCGCCGAAGGCGGCGTCGACGAAGCCCGGGCCCATTACCGTGGCGTGGTCCTCGGCGCGTTGCGCGACGCGGATACCGCCCTGGCGCGCTACGGCCACCAGCGTGAAAACGTGGTTCTGCTCCGTGATATCGAAGCCTCATCGGCCCGCGCGGCGAGCTTGACCCGAGAACGCTACGACGCCGGTACCGCCAGCACCCTGGACTGGCTGAATGCCGAGCGCACGCGCTTTGATGCCGAGCAGAATCGAGTGAGCGGGGACAGTGAATTGCTGAAGGATTTTGCTTCGTTGCACAAGGCCTTGGGGTTGGGCTGGCAGGGCTGAGTCAAGCTGCAGTGCTGGCAGCGTGCCGCCGATGAAGCCCATCAGGCCAGGGCGCTGGACAGATTGTTGGAAATAACCGTCCGGTTTCGGCCATTGGATTTTGCGACGTACAGGGCTTTGTCAGCGATATCGATCAACTGCTCGGGGGTGTCGGCCTTTGATCCGGACAAGGCACTGATGCCAATGCTGATGGTGACGACCTTGGCCGGTGATTCACAGTGTTGAATGGCACTGCGCTCCACGTCTGTTCGGATTTTCTCGGCGATGATAAAAGCGCCGACATAATCGGTACCAGGGAGGACGATGGCAAATTCCTCTCCGCCATACCTGGCCGAAAGATCATGTTCCCGAGTGATATTTTTCTTGATCAGGGTGCTCACGGATTTCAGGCATTCATCGCCTTGTACGTGGCCGTAATGGTCGTTGTACTTCTTGAACAGATCGATATCGATCAGGATGAGGGCGAGGTCATCGGGTTTGCGCTTGGCTTTACTTATTTCCGAGTCGATAAACAGGTCGAACTTGCGGCGATTCGAGAGCCCGGTCAAGCCATCTTCGAGTGCCAGTTGGCCGAGCGCCTTGTTCGCCTCGATGTAGGCTCTTTCGGAATATTGCAGTTCTTTTTGTGCTTGAATCTGCTGGCTCATGATTTTTATCAGGCGATAGCCCAGCAGGCCGAGAATAAGCAGCAATATGGACGATATGATAAAACTGGCAAGGGACTCTCGACGCCAGTCCGTCAATATTTCATCTCTTTCAAAAGCCGCGATGACCACAAGCGGATAGCCATCGACGCGGTGAAAACTGATGATGCGGACGACATTGTCAATAAATGACCTTATTGTTGCGGTGCCCGAGGCGACACCCGGCGTCAATAAGGCGAATACCTCCCCGCTTGAAATGTCCGTACCCACCTCAGTGTCGTGAAAGGGGTGACGCACGATGATCTGCCCTGCCGAGGAGGTGAGATTGATGATGCCATTCTTGCCCATGTCGATGCTGTCGTAGAGGCTGAGGAAGTATTTGAGATAGACAGTGGCTATTGCCACGCCTGCAAAGCTGCCGTCAGGATGATCGATCCTGCGCGATAGGGTGATGACCCATTCGTTTGTCAGGCGGCTGCGGATCGGAGGGCCCAGGAATGGAGTGGAACCGGCATGGTCGCGATGGTAGATGAAATAGTCGCGGTCCGAGTTGTTCAAGTTGGATTGGTTTCTATCGTTTGAGTTTAATAACCAACGTCCTTGTTCGTCGTAAATGGAAAAGCCATAGATTTGTGGTAGGCGTTTTTGTTGAGCTTTTAATATGATCTCCAGATTTTTCAGCTCCTCCGGCCCAGTGCCTTCAACGTTGATCCGTTCCTGGACACCGAGTATTGCGGTGTCGGCTTGGGTGAGGGTGGCGGCTATGCTGGACGACAAGGCCTTCGAGAGGTTTGACATCTCGATCTCTTTTTCATGCAGGTGATACCCCAGGGAGTTGGAGATTCCCCAGAGGCTGATGCCGATCAATGAGATACAGACCGCCGCCACAAAGAGAATCACATGACTGATCTTGAGCTTGGTATCCGCCCACTTGGCGCTGAAAGCTGAAGTTGTTTTTGTGAGCATGAACAACACATCCATGTGGTTGAAATGGCTTTGTGTAGTTTAGGTTTATTTTATTAAAGTGAAATCATCTTTTTGGGTGTTTTTGTTGTGTTAGTTAATCTTTTTGAGTGTGATTCAAGGGCGTTTTGTCTTGCCGAGAAGTGTAGCGGACAGGCGCTGATATCACAGCGCGAGGGCTCGATCCTGAATGACTTGCTTCATCACGAGAGTTGAGCTGAGACGCTGCACATTGGGCAGCACGGACAGTCGCTCATCGCGCTGGTATTGCTGGTTGAATAGCGCCTTGCTTGAATCCTTATGCCTGATGCCGCTGCGCATACTGCTGCGCCAGCGTTATAAAGTCCTGTGATTCGGGGAACGCCTCGAAGCCATGCACGGCCCCGGTGGTGACCCAAGGCAGCTTTTCACGAGTCCAGGTTTCAATGAACGGAGCGAATTGTCCTGGGTTATCCAGCAGACTGGAGCGGACACCGACGATCGCTTCGTTGCCCGCTGGGCGGGTAAACAACCAGCTCAGGCAATGAGGGCAGAAGTAGTGTCGCGTTGTCCCGTGCAAGCCGCCGATCACCGGCTCGCCTTGGGTGATCACGAACTGCTCGTTCGGCACTAGCGCACTGAGGGAGAACGCACTGGCCGACATTTTCTGGCAGCCGGTGCAATGGCAGGCCGTGGTGATGATCGGTGGGGCGTGCAGCTCAAAAGCGACCTGGCCACAGCGACAACTGCCGTAGGCGAATACTGGGCGACTCATCACTACCTCCTTTCGTCTTGATGTTTTAGTGAACGCTACTGGCGTCTGGCCCTGTGGCCAGCTGGGCAGCCCGTCCGGCAGGATCAGCCTGGGTGTAGCTCATGGCGCGACAGCGGCATTGGTCAGTGAGTGGCATGGGTAAAACTCCTTCAAGGGTAGAGGTGGCGGACGAAGCGGGGTGTCCGTGGGATATGCTTGACCAGCATGAGGCCGCGCCTCACGAAAGAAAATTAGCCAAAATTGCCCAGCGGCTCACAGGAAATGTATGAACGCGCCTCAGCTACAGTGGGAAACCCAGCGTGCCTTTCTGGCGGTATTGCGCACCGGCAGTCTATCGGGGGCGGCCCGTTTGCTGGGCATCGCGCAGGCCACCGCGCGTAGGCGGATCGAGGCGTTGGAGCAGAGCGTGGGCGTCAGCCTGTTTATCCGCTCGCCAGCGGGTCTGCTGCCGACGGAGATGGCCAAGGACCTGATCAGCCATGTCGAAGCCATGGCCATGGCGGCTAACGCGTTCAATCGAGCGGCGTCGGCGGATGCGCAATTGTCGGGCGGCACGGTGCGCCTGACCAGCAGCAAACTGCTCGGGGTCGAGGTATTGCCGCCCATGTTGCGCACGCTACGCCAGACCTACCCGCAACTGGCTGTCGAGCTCAGTGTGTCGAACCGTCTGCAGGCGCTGGCCCGGCAGGAGGCCGATGTGGCGGTGCGTATCCGTCGGCCGACCGAAGCGGCGGTGGTCACGCGCAAGGTCGGTGATCTGCAAGTCGGCCTGTATGCCACCCCTGAACTCCTGGCGGAGCAGGGCGCGCCGGATACCGTTGCGCAGTTGGATGACTATCCGCTGATCGGGCCTGACCGCAATCTGGTGGAACTGCAGTTTCTGCGTGAGCGCGGCTTCGACTGCACGGCGCAGCGCACGCTGGTTCGTACCGATGATCACCTCGCACAACTGGCGGCGTTGCGCGCGGGGTTGGGGATCGGCGTCTGTTCCAGCCAACTGGCCCGACGTCACGGACTGATACGCGTACTGCCCGGACAGGTGGAATTTTCCGTGGATGTCTGGATCGCCATGCACCAGGACATGCGACGGGTTCAGCGTATTGCCTTGGTGTTCGATGCGCTGGGAGCATCGCTGACGCAGTTTCTGGGGACTGACTAAGTCCCCGGGTTGCCAGATCAAGCGTGCTTCACCGTCTGCTTTCTGCTCGCGAAATTGGCCAGCAAGTCGAGACTGGAGCAGAACACAAAGTAGACCAGCGCCACGAACAGGAAGATCTCCGTAGGGTGGACCATCACCCGGTTGCTGACCTGGGTCGCCACGAAGGACAGTTCGCCGACACCGATCACATAGGCCAGGGAGGTGTCCTTGATTAGCGAGATCCACTGGTTGAGGAACGACGGCAGCATGATCGGCAAGGCTTGCGGCAGGATGATCAGGCGCATGACCTGGACGGGTCGCATGCCCAGCGCGCGGGCCGCTGCCCATTGGCCGTCCGGCAGGCTCTGGATACCGGCATGGACCGAGTACGCCAGGTAGGCGCCGCCGATCAGCGACAGGGCGCAGACCACGGTGAACAGCGCCGGGATATCCACGTGGAAGATGATCGGCAGCAGGAAGTAGCTCCAGAAGATCAACATCAGTACCGGGATCGCCCGCAGGAAACCCAGCACCGCGATCAATATTCCCCGTGGCCAGCCCTTCAGGCTGCTCAAGGCTATGCCCAGCACCAGGCCCAGAAGGGCGGCGGATACTCCGGACAGTACGCTCAGCATCAGGGTCAGGGCCGCGCCGCCCAAGGGACCGTCGGGGTAGGCGCCGATCAGGAAGTACTCGAGGTTGTCGCTGATAACGGAAAAGTCCATGTCATGCGGCTCCCTGGCGATAACGTTTGGTCTGGCGGATCCATTGGCCGGCCGCTTCGAGCAGCGCAATGCTGAAGATGTAGAGCAGGGTGGCGAAGCCGAAGGCCTGGAAGGTCTTGAAGGTTTCGGTCTCCACCTGGCGCGAGGCGTAGGACAGCTCGGCGAGGCCGATGGCCATGGTCAGCGAGGAGTTCTTCAACGCATTCATGTATTGCCCCAGCAGCGGCCCGAGGGCGGTGCGCAAGGCTTGGGGCAGGACGATATAACGCCACACCTGTGCTGGCCGAAAACCCATGGCCACGCCGGCCTCGCGTTGCTGCGGGCGCACTGAGGCGACGCCGGCGCGAAACTCCTCGGCGATAAAGGCCGAGGTATACAGCGTCAGCCCCCAGAAACCGGCGATAAATTCAAAGGACGGCCAGCTGATTTCAGTGCCGGCCACGCTCACTTCATGGGGCGTGTTCAGCCAGCTCACCAGTCCTTCGGGCAGCAGGGCACTGAGGCCGAAATACCAGAAGAACAATTGCACCAGCAGCGGCGTGTTACGAAACAACGCCAGGTAGGCCCGTGCTGGCCAGGACGCCAGGCGCGAGCTGCCCAGACGCGCGAGGCAGATCAGGAAGCCGAGCCCGGTGGCCACCAGGCAGACCACGGCGGACAGGGCCAGGGTGAGGAGAAAGCCATCGAACAGCCATTTCAGGTAATGCGGGCCCAGCAATTCACCAAACATCAATCACGGTGTCCATCCAGAATACAAAGAGCCCGCGCGGAAAACCGCGCGGGCTGTGGGTGTACGACAGGGAGGGCGATCAGCTCTTGTCGCCGATCTTGTACAGGCGGGCCAGCGGTGTCTTGGTGTCCGGGCCGAACCAGGTGTCGTAGATCTTCTGCGCCTGGCCTTTGCTTTCCAGCTCGACCAGCGTCTGGTTGACCAGGTCGGTCAGGGCGGTCTCGCCCTTGGGCAGGCCGACGCCGATCAGGTCATTGGAAATGGTGAAGGGCGGCACTTCGTACTTGTCCTTGTCCGGGACGTTGGCCAGCAGGCCGATCAGCTTCGGACCGTCCTGGGTAATGGCCTGGACATTGCCGTTGCGCAAGGCGGTGAAGGCGAACGGGGTGTCGTCATAGGCGATGACTTTGGCGCCGGGGAATTTCTCGCGCAGCACGCCTTCGTTGACCGTGCCCTTGTCCACGCCGACACGCCATTTGTTCAGGTCCTCCTGGGACTTGAGGGTGCCTTTCTTGACGATGAACTGCTGGCCGGAACTGAAGTAGGGAATGCTGAAGTTGACCTGCTCGGCGCGCTCCGGGGTGATGGTGAAGTTGGCCAGGACCAGGTCGACCTTGTTGGCGACCAGCAGTGGGACGCGGTTGGCCGGGTTGGTCGGTTGCAGTTGCAGCTTGACGCCCAGCTTGTCGGCGATGGCCTTGGCGTAGTCCACGTCCAGGCCTTCGATCTGTTTGCTCTTGGCATCGATAAAGCCGAAAGGCGGGTTGCTGTCGAACGAGGCGACGCGCAGAACGCCGGATTTCTTGATGTCCTCCAGGCGGTCGGCATGGGCCAATCCCGAGAGGACGGCGAGGGTGAGGGCAGTGAGGGCAGTCAATTTCTTCATGGGTGATCTCAACACTTAGTGGATGATTCTGGTGCCGAGTCTTGCAGTCCATGAATAAACAATAAAAGAATATAAAAGAATTTGTTGATACTTTTATGGAATAAGTCGGATTTCCGGGGACTTCGTGTAAACCGCGGGCTAGAGCGTTGCCGATCACTGGCTCGGACGAATGCTTCTACACTGAAAGCATCAGGTTTATCCCGTCGAGGGCAATATGAAAATCTCACTTCGCTTGGCGTTTTTCAGCGTGGCGGCGACGCTGGGCTATCTCGGGCTGGCGGTGTGGGGATTCGGTGGCTGGTCAGCCTTTGCTGCCCAACCCGCATTGCTTGCGATCGCCGTGGTGACCCTGTTGTTGGCGGGCTCGGCGCTGTTTACCGAAGCCAACCTCAGCTCCGGCGTGCGCGAGGATCGCGGCAATCGCTGGGTGATTCCGGTCATCGGCGCCCTCGGCTTGCTGCTGGTGGGGCTGGTGCCCTGGACGGCTCGCCTGGGCTGGTGGACCTTTGGTGGTGAGGGCGTGCGTTGGCTCGGCGTGCTGCTGTTTACCGTTGGCGGTGTGTTGCGGATGTGGCCGGTGTTTGTGCTGGGCAAGCGCTTCAGCGGGCTGGTTGCGATCCAGCCGGGGCATCGGCTGGTGACCACCGGGCTCTATCGGGTTTTGCGCAACCCGAGCTACCTCGGGCTGCTGGTCAACTCGCTGGGCTGGGCACTGGCCTTTCGCTCCGGTGTCGGGGTGTTGCTGACGGCGTTGACGCTGATCCCGCTGATTGCGCGCATGCACTCGGAGGAGGCCTTGCTCAAGGCCGAATTTGGCGAAGAGTACGAGGCTTATCGTGCGCGCACCTGGCGCCTGCTGCCCTGGGTTTATTGAGCTGTTGCGTCACGCGTTCTGATTGCCCGAGCGGGTAAACGAATAGCGGTCGATATCCTGCCGGAGCTGCCAACCCTGGCTTTGCCAATAACGGGCCGCGTCCTCATTGGTCTTGAACACGTCGAGATGACACTTGAGGATGCCGTGGCTTTCCAGGATCGACAGGCAGCGTTCGACCAGTGCATTGGCGATGCCCTGGCGCCGATAACGGGGCAGCACGAGCAAGTGCTGCAAGTAGCCCCGACGACCGTCATGCCCGGACATGATGCAACCGCCGAGTTCGCCGTCGACTTCAGCCACGAAGCTCATCCCCGGGTTTCGTTCCAGGTAGCGGGCGGTCGACTCACGGGAGTCGGCGTCACGCAGGGAAATGCCGGGTGTATTGCGCATAAGGTCGATGACCGCCTGGTAATCGTCCATCGTCATGACACGGATATTGATCATGGGGCTGAGCCTGGCTGTGTGGATTGTCCGGCCTGGCAGCCTATCAGAAGCCACTCAAGCGTTGGCATTCCGATCCGCCAAGGCACCTTGCTGGCGGATGCCTGTTCTGTTTTTATGACTCGACCGGTCGCGCGGAGACTGGTTTCGCCAACCCTGTTCCGGAGACGTGTTGATGTTCCTGATCCTTGCCCTGATCGTCCTCCTCGTCGTATGGGGATGGTGGACCTATCCACGTGTAGGAGGTCTGCTGTTTGACCTGATCACGAGTCTGGAAGCACGGCTCTCCCGGGTGAAGGAAGTCCCGGTGGCGATTGAGCGGATGACCTTGTCGACCTTCCAGGGCGGGACTCAAAGCAACACGCCGCCGCTGTTGCTGATCCACGGTTTCAGTGCCGACAAGAACCTCTGGCTGCGCTTTGCGCGATCCTTCGTTGCTGACCACCGGGTGATCATTCCCGACCTGGCCGGGCACGGCAAAAGTGGTTTCGAAACGGGTGGCGACTACAGTATCGCGACCCAGGCGCAACGCATGGTCGAACTGCTGGACGCCAGCGGGATCGACAAGGTGCATGTGGTCGGCAGCTCCATGGGCGCTTACGTCGGTACCTGGCTGGCGGCGCATTTTCCGGAGCGGGTGTTGTCCCTGGCGTTGATGGGACCGGTGGGGGTCAACCTGCCGCAACCCAATGAAGTGGAAGAGTTGGTCAAGCAAGGCAGGAACCCTTTTCTGATCCACTCGCGGGCGGAGTTCGATCGGTTTTTCTCCATGACCATGGCCTCGCCCCCCTGGATACCTGGCGTGTTGCTGGCGGCGGAGTCGCAGACCTATATCGATCGGCGTCCTGAACTGGCGGAAATCTTCGACGACTTCCATGACAGCCCGCGGATGGAGCCCTGGCTGAACACTATCCGTGTCCCGACCTTGCTGCTGTGGGGGCGTGAAGACCGCATGGTCCCCCTGGCCAGTGCAAAAAACTGGATCGCTGGCATTCCCCATGCGCGCCTGGAGTGCTGGGACGGCGTGGGCCATCTGCCGATGGTCGAGCGCCCGGAGCAGACGGCGGCGCTGTATCGTGAGTTTCTGACTGCGCAATAAGCGATGGACGCGCCACCGCTCTTTTCGCCAAGAGCGACGCCAGGGGTCAGGCTCGGGAGGAGGGCGCACGAACCTTGCCGAAGTGCACGGACAGGTAAGTCCCGATCGCCAGGGCTCCGACCATCAGTGCGATGAACTCCGAATTTAAGCCGACAGTCACGGGCTGTCTCGACAGCAGGGCAAGGCCCACCAGCAGATTGAAGGCACCCCAGAGAAAATTCACCAAGGGTGACGAGGGGCCTTTTCCTCGTGGTTTTGCAAAGGGCGTGGGAAAGACTTGACCGCACAATCCGGCAGCGATGTGCGGAAGGGCATTGCAAAGAAAAACACCGGCAAAAAACGCTGTGATGGACATGGATCACCTTCAGGCTGGGCATGGATAAAGGTTGCTGGTTTCAGCTATCGGTAGCGCGGCTTGTCGGGGCGACGCGCCGGGAGATGAAGGCCGCGATTGCCGGTCCGGCCAGCAGCACCACGCCGAAGCGCGCCATCTGCATGGTCATGACGAAGGGCACGTCGACGTGGCTGGAAGCGGCGATGATCGCGACGGAATCCGCGCCGCCCGGGCTGGTTGCCAGGTAAGCGGTGAGCGGGTCGATGCCGGCGGCAAAGACGAACACCAGTGCCAGGCAGCCACAGATCGCGATCAGCGCCAGGGTGCTGGCGAGGATCGCCGGAAAGGCTTTCAGGGCGTACCTCACCAGTGGTCGGGTGAAGGGCAGGCCGATCCGCCAGCCAATAACCGCATAACCGAGTGCCAGCAACCAATGGGGGATCTCGATGCTGATCAAGCCCTGATGCGTGAGGAAGATCCCGCCGATCATCGGCACCAGCAGGGAGGCCACCGGTATTTTTGCCAGGCGTGCGACCAGCGGGCCGGCGGCCACAAGGGCCAGGGTCTGGGCCAGTGGTAGCCAGTCAATGCTCGGAAACCAGATGACCGAATGCACCTCATGCACCACGCCGGCACCGGTGAAGTGGGTAATCAGCGTGGCGATGACCGCCACCAGGATCACGCGGGTGTACTGCATGCAGGCGACGAGTTGCGCGTCGGCCCCGGCGTTCTCGGCCATCAGGATCATCACCGTGGCGGCGCCCGGGCTCAGCCCCCAGATAACGGTGGTTCCCGGCAATACCCGCAGGAGGGTCAGTCCCCAGCCCAGCAAACCGGCGGCGACGACGACACCGATCACGCCCAGTACAAACAGCGGCCAACTGCCGATGGCGGCACCGGCAAGCGATTGCACCAGGGTTCTGGCAATCATGCAGCCCAGAATGCCCTGGGCGAAGGCGGAGGCCAGCCCTGGAATCCGCACCCGGGTGTTGACGAAGGTGATGGCGGTGATGACGGCGCCCAGCATGGGGCCGAGCAGCAAGGCAGCTGGAATGCCGACCCAGGTCAGGGCCAGGGCGAACAGGGCTGACAATCCCAGGAGCACGCTCCACTGTCCTATCGAGGCGAGCTTGCCGGTTCTGGAAATGGCGAGATGAGCATCTGCGTTGGACATGGAAACCCCTTGATGAAACCGGACTGGAGGCTGGGCGTTGCTTCGGGTCGGTGCGATGCTAGAATGAGAGGATATCCTCTAGTAAAAATAGTGAAGGACATCCTCTCATATGTCAACAAAACCTATCGCCAAGGGTCAGGAGCCCAAACGTGCCAAAGGGCATATTCGTGTGGCGGCCATTCTGGAAGCTGGGGTCGAGCTGTTTACGGAAAAGGGTTTTGATGCGACGACAATGACGGAGATCGCTGCGCGCTCGGGGACGGCGATTGCCTCGCTCTACCGGTTTTTTCCGACCAAGGAGTCCGTGGCTGAGGCGCTGTTGATGAACTACGTCGAGCACGCCTTTGAATCTCTCGCTGAGCTGGGCGCGCAAGCCCGCACCATGACAGCGTCGGAACTGGCTTCTGCGTTTATCGACTTCAGTCTCGCGCTGCAGTCTGAGCGTCAGTTCGCCATCAACCTGGTGGATGTCGCGGGGGCCAGCGAAAGCCGGCGGCAACAGTTTCGCAAGGCCATGGTGGAAGGTATCGAGGTGGCATTGCGTGAGGTGATTCCGTCCCTGGCCCCGGCCAAATCGAAGGCCGTGGCCATGACGCTGCTGAACGTGTTCAAGGGCGTGGGACGGATCAGCGGGGAGGCGCCCGCCATGCAACAGGTGCTGCTGGTGGAGGCCAAGGATATGGTTCGGCTTTATCTTTCGGCGCTGGAGGCCTAGGTCTATACCGGGTTTTCGTCAACGTCGACCTGATTGATGCGGTTGTACACGTCTTGCAAATGGGCAAAGTCGGCGCAATAGAGGTCTTCGATGACTTTGGTGTCGGTGATGGGCCGTTCGAAGGTATGGCCAAAGTCATCGGGGGCGTCGAGGCCTATCGTGCGTTTACTGGCCTTTTCAGCGCTGAGGGGGGCTTGCGAGCGAGCACTGCTGCCGAAGCGGTGCAATCCCGATATCCTGTCGGGCTTACTTCACTAACGCGGATCACGCCATGTCCAGGTTATCCTTCGCCATCCGAATACTGTTCGCGTGTTGCCTGTTGATCGCTACCGCTAACCACTTGCGGGCAGATTTTCAGCACGGATTCTTCTGGGACTACGGGTATGGGGAAAGTGCGCACTGGGCCAGTCGTGTGTTCTGGGGCGCGTTGACCTTCCTTGATCCGTTGGCCGCGCTGCTGCTATTCATCAAGCCCAGGGCCGGCATTGCCCTGACCGCCGCGATTATCGTGGCTGACGTTGCCCATAACACTTACTACGTCGCGCTGAATCAGCAGTGGCTGGCGTCTTTCTATCTGTCTCAGGTGGCCTTTCTTGTCGCGGTCATGCTGCTTTCGCCCAAGGTCTGGCAGGCGACGCCAAGCCGTCTGCGCCTCGATTCGTAAGTCCTATCAAACTGAATGATTGCTGAACGACCTTCGGATGGAGGCGAATCAAGCCAAATGCCGCACATGTAGGCCATGTTGTGTCTGATATTGTCTAGCCATTACTTATGCTTAAGCGTTGGGTCAAATAAATTCAGCAAGGGATAATGCGATTTGATCAGGTACAGCTCGTTGAATGGAGCAGGGCGCTACGCCTTGTTCTGCATGGTTCTATGCATACTCAGCTTGCCCTTTCAGCTATTTCCGTCCCATTCGGATTTTGGTCTTCAAGGAAAGACAGTCAAGTTGTTCAATGGGACGCTCAACCATGTAGCTTATCATCGGGGCCCCGGTGTGGACCTCGTGACAAAGAACCTGGAAACCGGGAGCTATCAGGTGTTTTCAGTCGTCAGACTGAGCAATTTCAGCAATAGATCCGGCCTGCTCAAGGGGCAGCCCATTGAGCTGAGCCATCTTGCAGGCAACGTGTTGACATGCCGGATCAATGGCATCGAGTTCTGTGCCGCGCGTTGTTGGGATGCAGCCAGCTGCATCAAAATGCAACGCTTGGTTAGCGACAAAACCGGCCAATTTTTCTCGTGGTTCTTATTTTCGTTCGCTGCGTTCTTTGCTGTGTGGTCCTTCGCAGAGCATCTGTACCATAAGCGCTTGAGCAGAGTGCGAACGTGATTCAAAGGAGGGGGCTTGCGCCACCCTCCAATTCGACACTACTTGTAGTGCTGCTCAAACATCGCCACCTGCTCCGGCTTGATCAGCTGGAACGGCACCCACACATCCGGTTCAACCGCTTCGCCCTTGATCATCTTGATCGCCGACTGGACCGCCACGGTCGCCTGGGCCTTGGGGTCCTGGAAGACCGAGGCTATCAGCATCCCGCGCTTGATGGCCGCGAGGCCGTCAGGCAGGCCGTCGATGCCGACAATCGCAATCTCACCCTTGGCCTTGCCGGCCTGCTGCAAGGCCATGGCGGCGCCAATGGCCATCTCGTCGTTGTTGGCCACAATGGCGTCGAAGTGGGTGCCCGCCAACAGCCAGTTGCTGGTCAGGTCCATCCCTTTGTTGCGCTGCCACTCGGCACTTTGCTGCTCGACAATCTTGATCCCGGGATAGTCCTTGAGCACCTGTTTCACACCCTCGGTTCGGTCATGGGTGGCATTCTGCGCGAGGTCGCCCATGATGATCGCCAGGCTGCCTTTGCCCCCCAGCTTCTCGGCCAGATAACGCATCTGCAGTTGCCCGGCCTCGATATCATTCGACGCCACGGTGACCACACCCTTGGGCAGGGTACGTTCGTCCGGGTGGCGGTTGACGTAGACCAACGGGGTCTTCGCCTCGACGGCAGCGCGGGTCATATTGGCGGTGGCGGAGGTGTCCACCGGCAGGACGATCACCGCATCAACCTTCTGGCTGAGAAAGCCCTCGACCTGGTTGAGCTGACGCACCACATCGCCCTGGGCATCCTCGAACTGGATCTGCACGCCCTCCTGTTTGGCGGCGGCTTCCAGGCCATTGCGCACATAGGTCATGAAGTTGTCGTCAACCCGGGCAATGCTGACGCCGATGCGATAACCGGCGCTGGCCCATTGGCTGAAGAGCAGTAACAGCGTGGCAAAAAGCAGTGTGTAGCGACGCATGATGGTTTTCCTTTTGTTGTTATGAGTTGAAATTCATCAAGATCAAACATGAAGACCTCCAGCGCACTGCAAGTTGAATCCGCCGGAAGTACCGGTCCTCAATCAAGCGTGAACGCCTGCCGAAAGCGCTCAAGTGCCGTTTCGCTGTCGCCGCTGGCCCAACCCTCGAGCCCGACCACGCCGGTATATCCCATGCCGAACAAGGCCCTGGCAATAGCCGGATAATGAATCTCGCCGGTGCCGGGCTCCTTGCGTCCGGGGACATCGGCGACCTGGATTTCGCCGATGGCGGGGCCGGCGCGCTGGATCAGTTCGATCAGGTTCCCTTCGCCGATCTGCGCGTGGTAAAGGTCAAGGTTCATCTTCAGATGCGGGCTCCCCACAGCCTCGATCAGCGCCAGGGTGTCATCGGCGCGGGCGAACGGGGTACCGGGGTGGTCGACCTCGGTGTTGAGGTTTTCCAGCAGAAACACCCGGCCGGCGTCTTCACCCAGGCGGGCGATTTTTTCCAGGGTCTTGCAGGCGCTCAGCCACATGCGGCCGGTGGTGCAGGCCACCGGTTTGACCGGCAGGCCCTTGTCGCCCAACCCCGTGCCATGCAGGTTGAGGCTCGGGCAGTTCAGTTGTGCGGCCACGGCCAGGGATTCCCGGGCGCTGTCGAGCAACTGGCGGATCTCTTCGGGGTCGGTCAGGTTGCCCGAGATATAGCCGGTCATGGAGGTGAAGTCGGCACCGGTGGCGACCAGGGCGGCGATGTCCTTTTTTGTCCAGTCCCAGATTTCGGCGCTGAAGCCCAGTGCATGAATGCGTTTGACGCGCTCGGTAAACGGCAGGTCGAGGAAAACCATTTCGGCGCTGATCGCCAGCTTGAAGGGTGAAAAGCTCATCAATGGGCTCCTTGCACACGTACGGTTTTACCTTGCTGGAAGGACTCGATACAGGCGCGGGCAATGGCCAGTGCCGCCCGGGCATCTTCGCCGCTGGCCAGGGGTTTTTCCCCGGAACGTACACAGCCGACAAAGTGATTGAGCTCGGCAATGTAGGCATCACGCAGCAGGTCGGTGTCCAGGCGCAGCGTGTCGGCCTGGATACCGCCGGCCAGATAGCGCACCAGGTCCGAGTCATTGACGTTGCCCATGGTCAGCATGCCGGCGCTGCCGAAGACTTCCCCGCGCACATCGTAGCCATACACCGCCTGGAAGTTGGCCTCGGCCGTGGCGATGGCGCCGTTGTCGAAGCGGATCGTCACCACGGCGGTGTCCAGCAGGCCCTTGTCCTTGTACTCCGGGGCGATCAGGGCATCGGCCATGGCATGCACCTCGACGGCTTCAGCGCCCGGGTTGAGGTAGCGCAGGGTGTCGAAGTCATGGATCAGGGTTTCGAGAAAGATCACCCACTGCGGTGAGGCGGCCGGGTTGTTCAGCGCCGGGTCGCGGGTCAGCGAGCGCAGCAGTTGCGGCGTGCCGATACGGCCGGCGACCACATCCAGGTGGGCGGTGCGAAAGCTTCTGGCAAAGCGCCGGTTGAAGCCGACCTGCAGCGTGACGCGGGCATCGGCGGCGGCGGCGATGGCGCGGTCGGCTTCGTCCAGGGTGATGGCCATGGGTTTTTCGCAGAACACGCCTTTGCCGGCGCGGGCGGCGCTGATCACCAGTTCGGCATGGCTACGGGCCGGGGCGGCAATCAGGACGGCGTCGATCTCGGGGTCATCGAGCAGTTGCTGTGGATCGGTATAGACCCGTGCCCCGCCCAGCTCCGCCGCCAGGCGGGCGGCCTGGCCGGGCACCGGGTCGGCGATAGCACTCAGGCAGGCACCGGGAATGTGCCGGGCGGCGGTCTGGGCATGAAAGCTGCCCATGCGACCGGCGCCGATAAGTCCCAGGCGGATGATCTTGGATGTGCTCATGAAAAATGACTCCGTCTTATTGTTGTTCATAGGGCTTGGCAGCAGGCAATGCCGTGGCTGGTACAAGGCATGGGAGCAAAGGCTGTGCCAATATTTAACTACTTGATATTTAACGGATTTATCTATGAGTATTTGAGGTGATTGTTCAATCGGATGACATGTCTATACTGACATGTCAAAAATATGAACATTTAGGTGGATATCGATGGCGATGAACCCACAACTGATGGCCTTCAGTGCGCAGGATCTCGACTATCTGACCGCCTTGGGTCCCGCATCCTTGAGCGAGGGGCCGATTGCCGCCCTGGAGCAGGCTTGGTTGGCTTGCCGGCAAGGGCATCAGGATCGACCGGAAGGGGTCAGGCAGGTGATCTGGGACTCCTGGCGGCGCAGTGTCAGTGTCGGTCTCGATCCCGAGGACGGCGAGTATCGTCTGGTGACTCCGCAGGCTCTGACCGCAACGCTGTCGGCCAATCGCGCGTTGATCACCGCCGCCGCGGAAGTCATGCGCGGGTTGCTGGCCTACAACCCCAGGGGTCATATCAACCTGACGGACGCCGAAGGAACGACCCTGTATTTCTGCGGCCTGGACCTCACACCCGTGGGCAGCCGATTGCTGGAGTCGGTCCAGGGCACCAACTGCACGGGCTTGGCACTGGCCGAAGACCGCCTGATGTACGTGCTGGCCGAGGAGAATTTCGGCACTGGCCTGCGTCGACGGCGCATGCACTGTGCCGCCGCACCGATCCGCGATGCCCAGGGCCGGACACTGGCCATGCTGACCCTGACCGCGGAGCCGGGCTGGTTCCATTTCCATACTTTGGGTACCGTGCAGGCGGCCGCCGAAGCCGTGTCGCGGCAGATGGCCTTGCAGGCCCTGCTGGATGAACAACAAGCCGTCCTTGAGGTGCTCAACGAAGGGCTGGTGGTGCTTGATGAGCGCGGCTGCATCAAGGCGCTCAACCGTTATGCCCGGCAACTGTTTCGCGTCGGCCGGGACCTGCTGGGCAGTCCGTTCGAGCGCCTGGGGCAGAGCGAGCTGACCGCCGAAATGTTATTGCGCAGCGGCGAGGGACTGCGGGATCTGGACTGCACCTTCGAGCTGCCTGACCGCAGCCACCTGGCGTGCCTGGTGTCGGTGTGCTCACTGGAGCAGGGCGGACGGATTGTTTCGCTGCGGGAGAACCGCCGTATCCGCGAAATTACCCGACGCATTATCGGCACCCAGGCCAGTTACACCTTCGAAACCATCCAGGGCAGTTCGCGGGCCATCCAGGACGCCTTGCACCTGGGCCGGATCGCCAGTCGCAGTGATTCCACCACCTTGATCCTGGGGGAGAGCGGCACCGGCAAGGAGCTGTTCGCCCAGGCGATCCATAACGCCAGCGAGCGTTGCAGCGGTCCGTTTGTCGCGGTCAATTGCGGCGCCATTCCCCGCGACCTGGTGCAGAGCGAACTCTTTGGTCATGTCGAGGGCGCCTTTACCGGCTCGGCCCGTGGCGGTTCGGCCGGGAAGTTCGAACTGGCCGATGGGGGTACCATCTTCCTCGACGAAATCGGCGATATGTCCTTCGAAGCCCAGGTCAGCTTGCTGCGGGTTTTGCAGGAGGGCGAGGTGACGCGGGTAGGGGCGAAAAAATCCCAGCGGGTCGATGTGCGCATTATCGCCGCCACCCACCGCAACCTGAGCCAGGCCGTGGCCGATGGGGCTTTTCGCGAAGACCTTTACTACCGCCTCAATGTCCTCAACCTGACGGTCCCGCCGCTGCGGATGCGCCGCGAGGATATTCCCTTGCTGGCGCGATATTTTCTCGGTCGCTGTGCCCAGTCGCTACGCAAGTCGGTGTTGGACCTGTCCCCCGAGGCCCTGGAGATACTGTTGGCCTACCACTGGCCGGGAAATGTCCGCGAGCTGGAAAACACCATCGAGCGCGCGACCAACCTGGCGATGACCGAGTTGATCCAGCCGGGCGACCTGCCGCTTGAAATCAAGCAGCGGCTCCAGCCGCCGGTACCGGGCCGTGTTCCTGAGCCCCGGGCGGCGTTGGACCTGGGCACCCATGAGATGAACGCGATCATCGCGGCCCTCAAGGACACCCGAGGCAATGTCCGCGTCGCCGCCAGGCAACTGAACGTCTCCCGTGGCGGGCTGTACAACAAGATGCAGCGCTTCGGACTGAACGCCGACGCGTTTCGTGATGCGGCAAGCGGTTGAGCTGCTGGCTCGATCCGCTTGCCTTGGAAGTGACGCCGTAATGCCCTTGGCCACGTTGGGCCTCGAGGGTGCGGCTCCAGTCGTCCCTCTTGCCGACGCCGGCGACCCATTCATCCTTTCAACCGGGTCCTCCCCCAGAGCAACCCCAACACCGCCGCCAGGGACGACGCGGCGAGCACGCTCAGTTTTGCCGCCGAGAGTAGCGTCGGATCGGAAAACGCCAGCGACGAAATGAAAATCGACATGGTAAATCCAATACCTGCCAGCAGGCCGACCAGGGCGACACCACTCCAGGTCACGCCTTCAGGCAGCCTGCAGATGTTCAGCTTGACCAGAACCACGCTGGCCAGCATGACCCCCAGGGGCTTGCCCAGTACCAGCGCCAGTATCACGCCCATGAACACATGCAGGGACAGCCCATCGTCCAGATTGACCCCCTGCAGGCTGACGCCCGCGTTGGCCAGCGCGAAGAGCGGCATGACGCCGAACGCCACCCACGGATGCAACCCGGCCTGAACGCGCTGGACCGGCGGCAACATTTCCCGCTGGGCCTGCCGGAGTTGCTTCAGGGGTTTGGCCACGGTCTGTGGGCTATCGCCCGAAGCGGAAAATCGATCCATCAGCTCCTGGAACGTCCGCCCGATAGTCTCCAGCGGCTGTTCCTTGGCGGGCCGGGAGCTGACCGGGGTCATCAGGCCGAGCATCACGCCTGCCAGGGTCGGATGCACGCCGGTCTTCAACAGCCCGAACCAGACAATAGCCCCCGGCAGCAGGTACGCATACGCCTTGCCGATGCCCATCCGCTGAAACACCAGCACCAGCAACAGGCCGCCGGCCGCGATCACCAGGCCCAGGTAATCCAGGCTGGCGGCATAGAAGAGGGCAATGATCAGGATGGCGACGATGTCATCGATAATTGCCAGGGCCAGCAACAGGACGCGCACCCCGCTTGGAATCGATTTGCCCAACAGGGCAAGGACACCCACGGCGAAGGCAATGTCCGTGGCGGTGGGGACGGCCCAGCCGTTGGCTGCCGGGGTACCGTGGTTGAGCAGGGTGTAGATGATCGCCGGCATCAGCACGCCGCCCAAGGCGGCACCCAGGGGCAGGGTGGCCAGCTTCAGGTTGGCCAGTGCCCCGTCCTTGATCTCCTGGCGGATTTCAGCCCCTACCACCAGGAAGAAGATGGTCATCAGTCCATCGTTGACCAGAAAGTGCAGTGAGCGCGAGACCGTGAAGTCGCCCAGGCCCACGGTGAGCGGGGTGTTCCAGAAATGTTCGTAGGAGTCCGCGACCGAGCTGTTGGCCCAGATAAGGGCCGCAATCGCGGCCAGCAGAAGCACGATGCCGCTGACGGCTTCGATATGCGAGAAGCGCTCCAGGGCCGACAAGGCGCGTTCGGTCAGAGCCTGCGGGCGAGGGATGGAAGGCAACGCTGGGTGTCTTTCAGGCACAGCAATTCTCCGTTGGCGGCCCGACCAACGTTTATGCTTTAACCTGCGCTGTGCCGTATGCAGCAGCGCACCCAGCGCGATGATAAGAACCTGATGGGCGAGATGCAAATCCCCTGTGCCACACGACTCGATGGAGGCCTGCTGGCTCGTCGCGACCCAGCCCTGGGTTATGGGGTTTCTTTTTTAGAGGCGCTGCCATCGTCCGAAGACTGAAGAAACCCCCGGGCCATCTGCTGGTACAACTCGGGGCTCATCCGTGAACTGACCGCCTTGGCAATCAGCGCGACGGCCATGAGGCTGATCACCATCCCATGACTGTCGATCATCTCCATCACAATGATCGCGGAAGTGATGGGGGACTGTGTCACGGCGGCCAGGAAACCCACCATGCACAGGGCAATCATCGGCTGCGCGGCCAGGCCGAAAAAGTCGGCGGCATTGGCCCCCACGGCGGCGCCGACGGCCAGGGACGGGGCAAAAATGCCGCCGGGAATACCGGAAAAATAAGTCACGAGGGTGGCGAGGAAACGCGTGACAGGCGCGTGCCAAGGCAGGCCGGTATCGGACGCAATGATATGGGTGGTGATGCTGTAACCGCTGCCAAATGACATACCGCCGCTGAACCAGCCCAGGACCGCCACCAGCAGCCCGCAGACGCCTGCGAACCAGACCGGGTGCGTGCGGCGCCACTCCCAGATGATGAAATGACGATGGCGCTGGGGCCACAGCAGCATGCGGCTGAACAAACCACCCAGCAACCCACAGCCGACACCGGTCGCCAGCGCCGCAATAGCGATATTGAGTGTGATCTCTTGAACGTTGAAGTGACCGAAATAGTTGTAGTTACCCTGCAAGGCGATGGCGACCATGCCCGACAGGATGATGGTGCTGAGCAGCACGCCACTGGTTCTGGTTTCCAGCTTGCGTCCCAGTTCCTCCACGGCAAACGCGACACCGGCGAGGGGCGTATTGAACGCGGCGGCGATGCCCGCCGCGCCGCCGGCGAGGATCAGGTCTTCGCTACGGATGATGCGTGCATTGGGCAGGTAGCGATGAAAGAAATGCATGATCGAGGCGGCGACCTGGACCGAGGGGCCTTCGCGTCCCGCGGAAAAGCCGCCGGTCAGGGCCAATGTACCAAGGCCTATCTTGGCGAAGGCGATACGCAGCGACACCAGGTGATTGACCGGCGCGCCCTTGTGGGCCAGGCGGGTGGCGGCGATCACCTGGGGAATGCCACTGCCCTGGGCTCCAACAAAAAAGCGCGTGGTCATCCACACCACCAGCATGCCAACCAGTGGCGTGTAGAGAAAGGGCAGCCAGGGGCGTTCGGCGGTGTGCAGGGCAAATTGTGTCAGCGCAAGGTCCGCCAGCCGGGCGAACATCACCACCAGTAATCCGGCGAGGGTCGCGGCAGCCCAGAGGGTTACGCGAGTGCGCCAGCGCAGGGAGGCAAAACGACGACGTAGCAGCAATAACGGTTTGATCACCCGGCAGGATTCCAGTTGAGGTTCAGGACGGCGCAAGGAGCAAGATTAGCCCGATAAGCGATCCCCTCCAACGGGTTTCGCGTGTATCGAAATGCTCCTGCGCCGAGCCCAGCCTGACCTACGGCGCCACCTGTTACAGCGAAAAGCGCGCCAGCATCCCATCCAGCTCCACTGCCAGACGCCCCAGCTCCTGGCTGGCATTGCTGGTTTGCGCCGCACCGCTGGCGGTCTGCATGGACAGATCGCGGATGCGTACCAGGTTATGGTCCACTTCACGGGCCACCTGGGCCTGCTGCTCGGCGGCGGTGGCGATCACCAGGTTGCGCTCGTCAATGCCGGCCACCGACCTGGAGATGCTCCCCAGCACATCCTTGGCCACCTGCGCCCGCTGGCGTGTGCGACCGGCCTGGGCGGCGCTTTCGGCCAGGGCCAGGACCGTGTCGCCGGTGCCCTGATGAATACCGTCCATCATCTTTTCGATTTCCCGGGTTGACGCATCGGTGCGTTGCGCCAAGCCACGCACTTCATCGGCCACCACGGCAAACCCGCGCCCCGCGTCACCGGCCCGCGCCGCCTCGATGGCCGCATTGAGCGCCAGCAGGTTGGTCTGGGCGGCCACGCTGCGGATCACCTCCAGCACCTTGCTGATGCCCTGGGTCTCCACCGCCAGGGCCTGGGCACGAAGGCTGGCCTGTTCGACCTGATCGGCGAGGACGCTGATATCGGCCATGGTCTCGTCCAGTTGTTGCTGGCCTTCGCGCACGGCGGTGCTGGAGCTGCGGGACTCGCTGGAGGTCTCCACCGCATTGCGCGCCACTTCCTCCACCACCTGGCTCATCTGGGTGACGGCGGTGGCGGCGTGTTCAATCTCGCCGTATTGCTGGTGCAGGTCCTGGGCGCTGTCATGCATGATCGCGCCCATCTCCTGGGTGGCCGCGTTCAGGCGGCCGACGGCGCCACCGATCTGATTGATCACCGCGTGCAGTTGATCGCGCATATGGCCGAGCATCTGCAGCAGTTGCGCCACCTCGTCCTGGCCATGGGCGACTACCAATTGACTGAGATCGCCGGCGGCCACGGTCTTGGCCACCTGCAAGGCCTGGCGCAGCGGCCGGGTGATGCTCACGCTCAGGCGCCAGGCCTGCAACAGCATCAGCACCAGCGCCACGCCGATGACAATCGGTAGTAACAGCTGGACCTTCTTGAAGGTACTGGCGGTGTTTTCCAGGGCCTGCGCGGTGGTCTGCTTGTTCAGCTCGCGGAGCAATTGCACCTGCATGTCCATCATCGAGCCCTGGTTGGCCAGGTCGTTGTTGGACAGGTTGGTGGCCTCGCTCATTTTCTTCTGCTCGACCAGATCGATGGCCTGCTTGAACAGGGTGACAAATTGCTGCGAAGCGTCCTGCAGCAACTTGATCGAGTCCCGTTCGGTGCCTTCCGGAACCTTGGCCAGGTACTCGGTAAACCCCTGGTTCACCTCGGCACTGAGCTGTTGCAAGTTGATCTTGCGGTTGGTCAGTTCGGCCGGGTCGTTGGCATACACCAGCAACAGCGCGGCTTCGGTGCGCATCTTGGCCAGGTCGATGGCGATGGCGTCGGCCTGGGCGATACTCGACAGCGGTCCTTGCTCGATCAACTCGCCGTCATGGCGAATGTGCTGCATGGCCGTCAGGCACAACCCGCCCAGGGCGACCAGCAACAGGGCACAGAGCCCGAAGCTGGCCAGCAGGCGCTTGCCGATACTCAGGCGGCGCAGCAGGGCAGGTCGTTGGGAGGGCTTGCGGAGAAAGGCGAAACGAAGGTTCACGGCGTCGGGCTCTTAATGAGGAACTACGCCAGCGGTTGTAACAATATTGCATGATGGCTTTATGACGCTTTTGTGGATGACGGGAATTTCATGTTCGAACGGTGATGGCATTGCCCCTTGCAGACGGAGAACGATCAGACGAGCTACGCTCTAGGGAATTTCCTACCCTATGTCCTGTTATCCCTACCCAAAAATAGGGATGCACCGATGGTGGAGGGGCACGCATGCAGCGATGATTTTTTAACGCCAGTCAGTGCTCACGGCCTCTATTGCGCGATCCGCCTGATTGCGTTTACGCATTTCGGAAGCACTGCGCAGGTGACGGACCAACGATATCCAACCACTCCCGACCAGTGTTGGCGGGGATTGGCAATTGAATGCTCAAGGGGGTGGTGATGGCAGGTCTGATGGATTCCGTGAACAGTCGAACCCAGCTGGTGGGGCAGAATCGCCTCGAATTGCTGTTGTTCCGCTTCGACGAACACCAACTCTATGGCATCAACGTGTTCAAGGTGCGAGAAGTCATGCCCTGTCCGGCGTTGCATATCATGCCCAAGTCCCACCCCGTGGTCTGCGGTGTGGCCAATATTCGCGGCACCTCCATCCCGATCCTGGATCTGGCGCGGGCTACCGGTTTGCCTGGGGTCCAGGACATGGCCTCGGCGTTTGTGATCATT
This sequence comes from Pseudomonas sp. MWU12-2345, assembly GCF_023242385.1. Lineage (NCBI taxonomy): Bacteria > Pseudomonadati > Pseudomonadota > Gammaproteobacteria > Pseudomonadales > Pseudomonadaceae > Pseudomonas > Pseudomonas sp. MWU12-2345. The sequence goes on from NZ_JALLJA010000001.1 coordinate 171,147, forward strand.
ACCGAGTACAACACCAAGACCCAGGGTTTTCTGGTCTCGGCGGTCGAGCATATTGTGAACCTGAACTGGGAGGACATTCATCCGCCACCCAAGGGCAGTGGCTCCGATCATTACCTGACCGCCGTGACGCGGATCGATAACCGGCTGGTGGAAATCATTGATGTCGAGAAGGTGTTGTCCGAGGTGGCGCCCACCAGTGAAGTCATCTCCCTGGGGGTGATCGATGCCCAGACCAATGCCAAGGCCCCCGAATTCCTGGTACTGACGGTGGACGACTCGGTCGTGGCCCGCAAGCAGGTCAGTCGCTGCCTGGAGTCGGTGGGGGTGAAGGTGATAGCGCTCAACGATGGTCGCCAGGCCCTGGACTACCTGCATGGCATGCTCGACGAGGGAAAGTCGCCGGCGGACGATCTGCTGATGATGATCTCCGATATAGAAATGCCGGAGATGGACGGTTACACCCTGACGGCGGAGGTGAGAAATGATCCTCGGCTGCAGAAGCTGCATATTGTTTTGCACACGTCCTTATCCGGCATTTTCAACCAGGCGATGATCAAGAAAGTCGGGGCGGACGACTTTTTGGCCAAGTTTCGCCCCGATGACCTGGCCAGTCGCGTGGTTGAGCGTATACAGGCGGTCGGGAAGGGCTGATCGTCTGTCGGCGCTCAATGCAGGAGGAGGCCGTGGGCCTTGTGCGGGTGAGGCACCACTTATACTTGGCCGCTAAAGCCAGGTATTCACCACCCGCCTATCCAGCTCCTCCCACTCCGCCATGCCCAGCACCCGGGTGGTGTTCAAGCCGCGTAAATAGCCGCGCAACTGATTGGCGGTGGCCTGGAGAAGCTCGGGGTCGGCCGGGCTTTCGGCCAGCAGTACGGATTCGTACTGGACGAGGTAGTCGGCCACCCGCTCACGGAAATCGGGCAAAACGGCGTCGCGGATCAGGTCGAATGTTCTCAAGGAGACCTCCTTATGAGTCTTTTATTGTGGTGATGGGGTGTATCGCTGCCTGCACGGCGGACAACTATTGCTAGACGTAATACTCACCATCACGAAACGCAAGTTCTACTTTGTCGACAATAACCGGAAAATCGCCGCCATCGAACACATTGCTTATTTTCAGGAAGAGATTGATGCGCCCTTCATTTGTGCTTGCCATGGCCTTGGGCTCTTTGTTGCTGGCCGGTTGTGCCTCCGCGCCGAACGACCCGAGCCTGACCTTGCAGACCAGCAAGACCCCAGCCCAATACGCCGACTGCGTCGTACCGAAATTGCAGCACAGCGCGTTGAACCCGACCGTCTCGCAGACCCAGCGCAGCTACCGGATCGTGGTGACGAGCAAGGTCTCGGCGGACAACGTGCTGGAGGCCCACAAGGCTGGGACGGGTGGCAAGGTGTTCGTCTACGAGCGGCATTTGCTGGCGTCGAACTTTCTGCCTTCGAGTTTTGAACGTGCGGCTCAGGATTGCATCTGACGTCGGCGTGTAAACGCTTTTTATCGCGCTCCTTTGGTTGGCCGCAACCGACCCATTTTTTTGCCCCGCACCGGATTCGGTTGTGGGGCTTTTTTTGTTATGGGATGAGCAATGTATGGCCTGCTGGTGGTACTCGGTGGACGAAACGCCGGAGGAGGGCGGCAACCTGAAGGCTACCGCCGGCTGCCCAGTCTCAGCCTAAGCCTTTTGGCGAGACAGTATTCTCTGGTTCAGATCATCGACCACCGCTTTGCCCATTTCACAAAGGTAGTGGGACGCCCAAGCATAACGTTCCCCATCCTTCTCCATGGCAGCGTCCAAGGCCAAGTGCTTTGCGCAGTAAAACAGATTGGAGGCGTATTCCATGGCGTCCTTTATCGGAATATCGGGGTTGACTCGGAACAACTCCTGATCCCCCGCGCCGCAGGAGGCAAAGGTAATGACGCCGAGGGTCTTGATCGGGGGATAGTCGTTCATTGGACACCTCCAGCAATTACGAAGGTGTCCGAGGTGTGAAGGTCGAGCGAAGCGAGTACGTGCATGGTAAAGCTCCTACGTCTAAGTGAGAGCCACCGCATTCGTCCCAGGCGATATACGCAGGTTGGAAGCTGGAGGCATAGATCTGGCAGGACCTGAGTCCTCCCACGCACTGATGCCATCAGCAAAGTTGCAGACGAAAAATGCCTGTAATCGTGACCGGTAGCGCCTGTGCGCTATGTCTTCGGGTTTCCAAGCCCGGTCGCCGAATAGGCGGCGACTACCGAAGACTAGTGTTCGGTCTCTACCGCGACAAGGTCAGGATTATTACCGATTGTGGCGAGGAGGCATTTTGGAGGACTGCGACCTCGGCGGGGGGGGCAGGTGGGCGACTATACGAAAGATGGTCATGACGGACTCAAGGCGGTGCATAGGCGTTCAACATAGGTCGGATTGCTGCACTATCCAGACCAGCACAATCAGTAGAATTGCCTTGAATACGGCAGTGGCTAATTAGTAGCATGCGGCCCCTGCTATGGACCCCCGTTCACACCCGAAACCCATTGGCCAATACAGGCCGCTCCTCTTCAGAGTTTCCCGTTATGGCTCGCAGGACGCGTACCTTACTGATTATCCTTTTGCTGTTGTCAGCTGCTGCTCTCTGGCTCAATGTCGATTGGTCGAAGCTTGGAAGGTTCTACCATGGTCTCCGTCTGGCACAGGCATCGATGCTCACAGACGAGCAAAACAAGCAGATTCTCCAAGGCTTGAAAAAGGACTTCGGCGAACAGGCGAGTTTCTCTTACGCCGTCAGTAGCGACCACAACGGCACCGTCACCAAGACGGTCCGGGCGATTCTGACGTGCAGCTCCATCAATCCTCCGCGCTACCTTGATGCGGTCGTTCACCGGGTGCATGACGCCGGGCTGGGTTGGCCCGACAAGGTCGAATTTGTCTATACCTGCGGCTTTGTCAGGCCACCGTCTTTCGAATTAACGCCTCGGGAAATGTCACAGGCCATGGAGGAGCGGGCTAAAGAGGACTTCACGTGCAGGGATGTTCGTGCCGGGACGTACTCGATACCGGGCACTCAGACACAGCAATCCATGTTTGTGCAGGACGGCGCTGTTGATATGAAGTTTTCCAAGGACGAAGACGGAAGGGTTGTAAAAGCACAATGGACGACAGGGGAGCAATTCATGCAACCCAAGGAGCAGCTCCGGCTGATGCGTTGCATGACCTATGCGTTGCTGCGAACCCTCGCGCCAGAATTGTCGACGCAAGAGGTTCAGACAGAGGCCGACGCCATCTGGCCGGCCAACGGCGATTCGGCCTCGGTAAAGATAGGTCGTTATACGGTCGAATCCAAGTCCAAGCCGTTGGAGATGATCGCCTATCCTGTGCGTTGAGCTTGGTTGGCGTCTATCACGAGCAAGCTTGCTCAAAAGGTATCAGGGAGCGGTTGATGGACGGGAACAACAAGTTTTTCTGGTATACGCTGTTAGCTGGAACGGTTGCGCTCAGCGGTTGTACTTCACTACTTCAGGGTCAGCAGTATCTCTTCCCCCGGCCGGACGAACCTTCAGCGACGGTTCGTCTTGCATACGAACATGGCACCACCCTGGACGCCATGACCTTCAACGAATCAGGTTGTTACGCGGGCTTCACGCCATTGCCAAACACTGACGGTCTTATCGAAGCGCCGGTAGCCGTGGGCAAAGAGCTGGTATTGACGTACCGACGAGTACTCGCGGATAGCGTGTGTCAAATCCCTTTTTCCTTCACGCCTCAGGAAGGGGCTACTTACATCCTGAAGTCGGGCTTCTGGAGTGAGTCCAGAACGGGCATCCTGCCCATCTTTACCAGAGACCAACATTACTGCGGGCTTGGCGTTATTAAAAAAATCGGGACTCAGGAGAGCGTCGAACCCGTTCAACAGCTGCACATCAAGACGGGTTTTGCGTGTCTTAGGTTCGTCAGACAGGAGCAATAAGCTGGTTGTTTCGGTGGGTCAGTTTTGCATCGGTACTGACAGTTTCCAGGCGAAGGGTGGCAGCTGTACGCAGGCTGGAAACCGGGAAATCAGGACCCCGGCAGACCCGAAGGTCTCCCGCGCACAGCCGCCATGACACAGATAAGCGGGCACAAAAAAACGCCTGCCATCGTAATCCATGGAGGCGTCGAGCGCCTGATTTCTTGCCGGGTTTCCAGGCACGGTCGCTGAATGAGCAGCGACATTCAAAGGCTAGTGCCCAGCCTTCACAGCGACAAGCCCAGGAGTATTACCGATTGTGGCGAAGGGATTTCATTGACGCAGAGCATCCAAACCCAGCAAACACTGAGGGTAGGGCGCCCAAACCCTTGCAGTGCGCATAGCGGGATAGTACTGTGGTAATGCAAATAGAAATGCAAATCCTTCTTACTAATCGGCGCCGCACGATTTTATGGACCACCCCGTCTTGCAATCACCCCCCAAGCCCTACACGACCACCCGTATCTACCTGCATTGGATCTCCGCGCTGGTCATCCTCTGGGCTACGTTGAGCGGCTTTGGTGTGACCTTGCTTCCCGTGCATCACCCCGTTCGCCAGTGGGTGGAAAGCATCAATCCCCAAATAACCACGGTGTTTATTCCGCTCTTTGCCTGGCGCCTGTGGTTATACCTGAGCGCCTCGTCCGAACAGCCGACAGGCCCCCGAGACCTGCAGAAAAGCATCGCCAAGCTGACCCACACCCTGATCTATTTCTGCGTAAGTGGCGTACTGCTGACCGGTGTGGTGATGATGAACCATCCCGTGCTGTTGCTTGGGATCATGCCATTGCCGCAGTTGCTTCACTCGGTGCCAGCCCTGGCAGAGGTTCAGCAACTGCATCATCTGCTCTGCACGATGCTGGTCGCGCTGCTGGCATTGCACCTGGCCGCAGTGGTGCGGCATCAGTTCCGAGGCAACCCGGTGCTGCGCCGGATGCTATGAAGTTCAGCCACTGTGTTGCAACACATTGATCAACGTACCCAGTGGATCACGCACGAAGAAGCGCCGAACGCCCCAAGGTTCGACGGTCAGCGGGTAGGGGATCTCGTAACCCGCACGTTGCGCCCGCTCGAAGACCTCGTCGAGGTTGTCCACTTCGATGGACAGCTGCGGAACTGGCGCGCCGGAACCGCCTTCGCTGGCAATGCTCAGCTGTGCGAGGGCCTGGCTGTCGGAGGCCAGGGTGACGATCCAGCCGTGGTCCATCACCGGGGCGATATCAAACAGCTCGCTATAAAAGGTTGCGACTTCGGCGGGGTGCTGGCTGGTCAGGTTGGCGACGATACGGCGGATGGTCATGACGGGCTCCAGATGGGACAGGAGCGTTCAGCATAGTCGGATTGCCAATCTATCCAAACACCCGGCCCCGAGTCGTACGGCTTAACCCTTCAGCGCCGCTTCGATCACCGCGATATCAATCTTTCTCATGCCCATCATGGCCTCGAACGCCCGCTTGGCCGCGGCTCGATCAGGGCTGGCGATCGCTGTCGTCAATACACGTGGGGTGATCTGCCACGACAGCCCCCACTTGTCCTTGCACCAGCCGCAGGCGCTTTCCTCGCCGCCGTTGCCGATAATCGCGTTCCACAGGCGATCCGTTTCGGCTTGATCGTCGGTCGCCACCTGGAACGAAAACGCCTCGCTATGTTTGAACACCGGGCCGCCGTTCAGCCCGAGACAAGGGATGCCCATCACGCTGAATTCGACCGTCAGGACATCGCCCTGTTTGCCCGAAGGGTAGTCGCCAGGTGCACGGTGGACGGCGCTCACCGCGCTGTCCGGGAAGGTCTCGGCATAAAACGTCGCGGCCTCCAGGGCGGTGCCGTCGTACCAGAGACAAATCGTGTTTTTGCCGGTCATCTTGAGTCTCCACGATTGGGGAATGGTCCGTGGATTTTAGTCGATGACAGATTGGAGCGATTACCGAGCATGCCGTGATGCCCGTTATCGATCAGCTTTCAGGGGAGATGATGGGGTCCTGACCGGCTTCAGCCGCCAGTTTCAATCGGTCAGCTTTACTGATGTATGTGTTTTTGCTCTTGGGGGCCAGTTTGGCACTGGCCTTTTTGGCGTTGGCCTTGAATAACTGCTTCAGCTTTTTTTGACGATTCATATTTTCCTACTCGGCTTGTCAATGCTTGAATGGTATCAGCTCCTTGATCGGCTTGAGAAAACAAAACACCCCGCGAAAGCTGACCTTCGCAGGGTGTGGGGGGCTCTCATCAACCTGCATCAGACCTTGCAGGTTCTTCTAGCCAACAATCGAGCGCTTCAAGCTCGCCGTGAATCAGAACTTGTAGGTAAAGCCCAGGCCGTAGCCCCATGCGCTGTTTTGGTACTGGGCGCTGTAGGAGCCTTTCTGCGGGTTGTTCAGGTTGATGTTGACGTCTTCTTCCTTGAGGTAGGAGACGGCGAGGTCGATGGTCAGGTCGTCGGTTGGGCTGTAGCCGGCACCGACGCTGACAACACGGCGATCACCCGTTGGGATGCGCACGGAACGGTCGGTGTTGTTGGTCGGTGCCTGGTCGACCGACAGGCCGCTGCGCAGGACCCATTCCTTGTTGACCCGGTAGGACACGCCAATGGCCGACGCCCAGGTGTCATGCCAGTTCTGCGGTTCGGTGCTGGTGGTGAGCTGGCCGGCGAGCGGGCCGGTCACACCCTGGTTGTTGATGGTGATGTCTTGCAGGCGGCTCCAGCGGGTCCAGGTGGCACCGCCATAGACGGTCCACTGATCATCCAGTTTCTGGGTGATCGAGAAGTCCACGTTCTCTGGCGTGGTGATATCCAGGGAGGTCTTGTAGCGGGCGTCGGGAATCCTGAAACCGGTGAGGCCGGTGACGCTGGTGTGGCCGTCCAGCGAGTAGCTGACCTTGGAATGGTAGGTCAGGCCCAGGCGGGTGGTGTCGGTCGGTTGGACAATCACACCGACGTTGTAGCCCACCGCGGTGTCGTCGCCCTTGACGTCGACAAAGCCGTTGCCGATCGGCAGCGTGGAGCTCAACTCGCCGTTGATACGGTTGAAGGTCGGACCGAAACCGATGGAAACCACGTCGTTGATGGCGTAGCTGACCGTCGGTTGCAGGGTCACAACCTTGACCTGGCTCTTCTGGCCGTAGTTGCTGCCGGCAAAGCCGCTTTCATAATCGGTGATCAGGCCGAAAGGCGCGTAGGCCCCCAGACCCACTGCCCAGCCGTTACCCAGCTGTTTGACGAAGAAGGCATTGGGTACGGACGTGAACGGGACCATATCACCGTCGTTGGTGCCACCTGGGCGACCGCCGCTGGTGTTCTTGATATCGGTCTTGGCATCCAGCACCGCGACGCCGGCAGTGACTTGGTCGCGCTTGAGCAGCGACATGCCGGCCGGGTTACCGTAAAGGGTGCTGGCATCTTCGGCGGAAGAAGAACGACCGGCATAACCGGTGCCCATCCCGCTGATGCTTTGTTCGTTGATGGCAATACCACTGGCGAAAAGTGGGCTGGAGGCGAGGGTAACGGCAAGGCTGAGTGTGGTCTTGAGTATGACTTTTTTCATTATTAGAACTCTGGGGGTAATCACGTGCGGCGCAAATTACCAATGTTTCAGTTTTGATGCTATAGGCTGAATGGCTTGAGATAGAGCGGTTTGTAGGGCAATCCGACGAGAAATTGCCGGGTTTTATGGAAAATAGGTGTTTGTGATAACGGTCGATAGAAGTGGCTGATGAGTCATGGCTTTTTCAGGTGCGGGGATCTTTCTGAGACTTTCTCCGCTCGCCACTGAGGATTGGTCGTAATACCTGGACAGTTCATCCAGCCTTCACTGGCTTATCTTTGCGCAATGCCTCTCTAGACTGTGGCGTACTTTCATCAGCCAGGAGCTACGCCATGCCAGACCATTCCATCAAAAGTAAAGTGGTGCTTGTCGCCGGTGGCGCCAAGAATCTGGGGGGGCTTATCGCTCGGGACCTGGCGCAACAAGGTGCGAAGGCTGTGGTGGTGCATTACAACAGCGCCGCCAGCCAGCCGGACGCCGAGGCCACTGTGGCGGCGATCAAGGCCTTGGGCGCCGAGGCCGTGGCGTTGCAGGCCGATCTGACCACGGCCGGTGCGGTGGAAAAACTCTTCAAGGATGCGGTGGCGGCGGTGGGGCGGCCGGACATTGCGATCAACACTGTCGGCAAAGTCTTGAAAAAGCCGATGTCCGATATCAGTGAGGCCGAGTACGACGAGATGATGGCGGTCAATGCCAAGTCCGCGTTCTTCTTTATCAAGGAGGCGGGTAAACAGCTCAACGACAACGGCAAGATCTGCTCCATCGTCACCTCGTTGCTGGGGGCGTTCACGCCTTTCTATGCGGCTTATGCCGGTGGCAAGGCCCCCGTCGAGCACTTCACCCGGGCCGCGGCGAAGGAGTTGGGCGCACGCGGTATCTCGGTGACGGCGGTAGGCCCGGGCCCCATGGACACCCCGTTCTTTTACCCGGCTGAAGGCCAGGACGCGGTCAACTACCATAAAACCGCAGCGGCTCTGTCGCCGTTCTCCCATACCGGGCTGACGGATATCGCGGATGTGGTGCCGTTCATTCGCCATCTGGTCAGCGACGGCTGGTGGGTCACCGGCCAGACGATCCTGATCAACGGCGGCTACACCACCAAGTGAGTCGATAAAAAACATTGCAACCCCGGCAAGGCGCGTTGACACTTTTTCCCGACACTACCAGGCCACGGGGTTGGACATGAGCGTAAACCAGCACGCGCCTCATCCTTTGCTTCGCCATCGCGACGGCCATCATGCGCGGGTGACCTTCGAAGAACTCATGTTCGATCTGGTGTATGTGTTCGCCGTGACGCAACTCAGTCACGGCCTGCTCAATCATCTGACCGGGGTCGGGGTGATGGAGACCCTGGTCCTGTGGTTCGCCGTGTGGCTGGGCTGGCAGTACACCGGCTGGGTCACCAACTGGTTCGATCCCGAGACGCCGTTGATACGGGGGCTGATCTTTGCCCTGATGATCCCGGCCCTGCTGATGGCCGCCAGCATCCCCGAGGCTTTTGTCGGGCGCGGACTGGTTTTTGCCCTGGCCTATGTCTCGATACAGGTCGGGCGCACGGGCTTTATCGTGTTGCAACTGCCCCGTGAGCATCCCCTGGCGTCCAATTTCAGACGCATGCTCGGCTGGGTGGTGGTGGCCGCAGCGTTCTGGGTGGCCGGTGCCTGTGTGGACGGGCCGCTGCGCATTGGCCTCTGGTTGATCGCGGTGTTGTGCGAGTACATCTCGCCCATGTTCGGTTTCGCCTTCCCCGGCCTGGGACGTTCGCGTACGAGTGACTGGACCATCGAAGGCGGCCATCTGGCCGAGCGCTGCCAGTTGTTCGTGATTGTCGCCCTGGGCGAAACCCTGCTGGCCAGCGGCGCGGTCCTGGGCGAAACCGGGCATTGGGAGATGCCCATCCTGCTGGGCCTGGGAGCGACGTTCCTCGGCACCCTGGCGATGTGGTGGTTGTACTTCGGGACCGCCGGCAAGGACGCCACGCAGCGCATCACCAGCGCCGACGATCCGGGCCGTATCGGTGCCTACTTTCACTATATCCACGCCATTCTGGTGGCGGGGATCATCACCACGGCTGTGGGTAACGATCTGGTGATGCTGCATCCCGACGGGCAGCTGTCGACGGTCGATGCCATTACCCTTGTGGCCGGTCCGATGATCTACCTGTTCGGCAGCATTCTGTACAAGCGTGTGGTGTATCGGGTGGTGCCCAAATCCCATCTCGCCGGGCTGCTGTTACTGCTGGCGCTGGTGCCCGTCGCCTATACCACGGACCTGCTGATGATGAGCTGGCTGACCACGGCGGTGATGCTGGTGGTGTGTGTCATCGAAGGACGCGTGGTCAGGCGCTATCGAGCCCGGCACGCCCACGCATCCCTCAAGCATTGACGGCCTATGGACAGAATTGAGCAATACCGGGTCTTTCTTCAGGTGGCCGAGCTGGGCAGTTTCATCCAGGCCGCGCGGGTGTTGAAACTGCCACGGGCGACGGTGTCCGCGGCTGTGCAGAAACTGGAGGCGGATGTCGGCACGCGCCTGCTGCATCGCACCACGCGCAAGGTCAGCCTGACCGCCGACGGCAGCCAGTTGCTGGAGCGTGCACGGCGGGTGCTGCTGGATATCGATGATATCGACCAACTGTTCCAGACCCATCAGCAGCACGTCTTGGGGCGGCTGAGTGTCGATGCGCCCAGTCGCATCGCCCGGCGCCTGATCATCCCGGCATTGCCCGACTTGCTGCGTCGCTACCCAGGACTTCAACTCTGTTTGGGCTCCACTGATCGGGCCATCAATCCGATAGAGGAGGGGGTCGATTGCGTGATTCGTTTCGGCACGCCAGAGAGCAGCAGCCTGGTGGTAAAACCCTTGGGGCAGGTGCTACTGGTCAACTGCGCGAGCCCGGGATATCTGGCCGAATGGGGTGTGCCGGAGCATCCCAATGATCTGGAGGACGGTCATCTGTGCATCGGCTACGCGCCCACCATTGGTGGCCAGGAGTTACCTTGGGAATACGTCCTCGAGGGTGTCGAACAGTCCCGGGCACTGCCCAGCCAGGTCGTGGTGAACAACGCTGAAAACTATATCGCCAGCTGCTGTGCCGGGCTGGGACTGATCCAGGTGCCGTTGTTCGATGTCCGGCATCTGCTGGAGGCCGGGGTTCTGGTTGAAGTCATGCCCGCGTACCGAGCGGCACCCATGACGGTTTCGGTGTTGTATCCTGATCGGCGACAGCGCTCGCGCCGGCTCGGCATGTTTATCGAGTGGTTCGCGACGCTGATCGAGCCTTTTCTAGCGTGCTGATTGAAGGCGGCTTCATTCGCGCCCGGCTGATTGTCAGCGTGCCGTTCTCCCTGGCGGAATGTTGGTTGGCGCTCAAGCTTGTGGAGTTCTACCCGCAATTGTCGGTGGATCTCCGTGTGGAGGACGACCCCGTTGACCTCGCCCGGCATCGCCAGTCGCTGCGCTGTTCATGTAAGCTGTTTGCGCTGTAGTAAACGTTGGCAAAAAATGACCCTGGGTTGCTTGGCGGATGCCAGGAGCGTTCTCTGCAGCCCTTTCTGTATTGCGAGGATGTATGCGACGTTGGTTGAGCCGGTACCGTTACGCCATTATTTTCTGGCTGTGCTTTGGCGTTTTCCGCACATCCTTGGCCGATTGGAATCCCATCCCTTCCGGATCCATGCGCCCGACCCTGGTTGAGGGGGATGTGGTGCTGGTGAATCGGGTGGCTTACGACCTCAAGTTGCCTCTCACTGATATCTCCCTGGTCAAGATTGATAATCCTCGCCGGGGCGATGTCGTGACCTTCACCTCACCCAAGGATGGCATCCGCTTGATCAAGCGGATCGTGGGTATTCCTGGCGACACGCTGGAAATGAGGAATGAGGTGCTGTGGGTCAACGGTACCCCTGCAACCTACCTGAATGCGCAGGACATCATCGAGCCGATCGCTTCTGGTCAATCTGTCCCGGGTATCAAGCTGACCGAACGCGCGGACAAGAGTCAGCGCTCCGTTCAGTTTATGCCGACGGTACGCGCCTTACGGAATTTCGGTCCTGTTGTGGTACCTGCCGACCATTACTTCATGTTGGGGGATAACCGTGATGACAGCGCGGACTCAAGGTATATCGGCTTTGTGCCACGCCGGCTGTTGATCGGGCATGCGCACCATATCCTGGCATCGGCTGAGATCATGGATCACTGGATGCCGCGATTTCGCCGATTTGGCTCGCCGATATTGTGATGTCACCCCGTGCCGCAGGATTTGACCGGGTTGCCGGATTGCCCTCCCGGACACCAGCGTTATTACCTGAAAAAAGCCCTCCAGGGTTGAAAGGGGATTGGAGCCCGCACGGCCCCAATCCCATCTCCCGGTTACCGGTTACCTGTCGCCAGTGCCGGCGTACGAGGCGGGATCAAGCGCTTGGTCCCGGTCGATTCAAACGCCGAAGCGAGATGAAGCAGCGCTGAGTCGTCATACGCCCGGCCAGCGAAGGTCAGGCCGACCGGCATGCCGATATCCGCCATGACGCCCATCGGCACAGTGACCGTGGGCACACCCAGATGGCGGATGGCGAGGTTGCCGTTGGCGACCCAGATGCCGTTGCTCCAGGCGATATCCGCCGACTGCGGATTGATATCGGCATCCGCCGGACCGACGTCGGCCACCGTCGGGAAGAGCACCGCATCGAGCCCCAGGCGATCCATCCACTCCTCGAGATCGATACGACGGGTCTGTTCAAGCCCACGCAGTCCGTCAGCCAGGGTGCTGATCTCGTTCCAAGGGGTAATGCCACGCTCGGCCATCCGCACATACTCGTCCATGCCGGCGGCCAGGTCGCCTTCGCGGTTGGGCAGGGTGCCGGGGTCGTGGGGGAAAATCTTCGGCCCGTCCACGTCTACCAGACGGTTCAACGCGGGATCGCCGTTGGCCCGCAGGAAGTCATCGAAGGCCCAGGCCGACAGATCCCACAACTCATGGTGCAGGAACTCCTTGGACACCAGGCCCCGGGTGAACACCGTCGGCGTACCGGGACGATCACCTTCGCAATTGGAGACCAGCGGGAAGTCGACTTCCACCACCTCGGCACCGGCCGCTTCGAGGGCCTTGCGCGCGGCTTCCCAGAGATCGATCACGGAAGCCCGGGTGTTGATGCGTTGCCCCGTCGGACCACCGATCCCCGGGGCCTCGCTGGTGCCCGCTTCGGGATCGGCATTGATGAACATACGCGGCACACCGAAGCGTTTGCCGGCGAGTGCATCGGTGCCGGCGGCCAGTGCGCCATAGGACGCGGGACGCATCGAGGCCACGTTCGGAATGGGTACCCAGGGTTGCATTCGCCACAGATCGCCACGGGTATCGGGATCTTCCGCTACCACCACGTCGAGCACTTCGAGCAGGTCGGCCATGGTCCTGGCATAGGGCACGACCACATCCATGGTCGGGGTCAGCGGCCAGTTGCCGCGCACCGAGATCACGCCCCGGGAAGGGGTGTAGGCACACAAGCCATTGTTCGAAGCCGGTCCACGTCCGCTCGACCAGGTTTCTTCCGCAAGGCCGAAGGCCGCGAAACTGGCCGCGGTTGCGGTCCCGGCGCCATTGGATGAGCCCGAGGCGAACGGCGCGGTGAGGTAGCCGGCGTTGTACGGGCTTTCCGCCCGGCCGTAGACTCCGCGCTGCATGCCGCCGTTGGCCATGGGCGGCATATTGGTCTTGCCCAGGCAGATGGCACCGCCGGCGCGTAGCCGTTCGATGGTGAACGCGTCGCGATGGGCGATCAGCTTGGCGAAGGCCGGACTGCCGGAAGCGGCGGTAAGCCCCTTGACCAGATAGCTGTCCTTGGCTGTATAGGGAATGCCATCGAGTGGCCCCAGTGTTTCGCCCTTGGCCCGGCGAGCATCGGAGGCCTGTGCTTCCTTGAGGGCATCGGGGTTGCGAACCACTACCGCGTTGAGGGCGGTAGGCGTGTCGGGGCCGTCGTAGGCGTCGATCCTGGCGAGATAGGCCTGGACCAGCTCAACCGCCGTGGTCTGGCCGGATTCGAGCGCAGCACGCAGCTGGGCAATGGAAACTTCGGTTACTTCGATCATGTTGTTATCGCCGACTGCGGAGGGGGCGTGATGGGGATTGGCATTACAGGGGATGCTGGGCCACTCAATCAGCCCGATGGAAAACGCAGTTTAAAATAAAGGCGGCAGGCCACCAACTTTCATTGAAGGTGGCCTGCGCGGCGGGGTTTAGATCCGTGCCAATGCCTGTGCCAGATCCGCCCGCAGGTCTTCGACATCCTCGACACCCACCGACAAGCGCACCAGCCCATCACCGATGCCAAGTTGCGCGCGGGTTTCAGCAGGGATGCTGGCGTGGGTCATGATCGCCGGGTGTTCGATCAGGCTTTCCACGCCGCCCAGGCTCTCGGCCAGGGCGAAGATCTCCACGCTTTCGAGGAAGCGCTTGGCCCCGGCCAGGTCGCTTTTCAGGTCAACCGAAATCATCCCGCCGAAGCCACGCATCTGCCGACGCGCCAGTTCGTGCTGTGGGTGTGACGGCAGGCCCGGGTAGTAGACGCGCGCCACCTGTGGCTGACGCTCCAGCCAGGTCGCCAGGTCCAGGGCGTTGCTGCAATGGCGCTCCATGCGCAGCGACAGGGTCTTCACGCCGCGCAGGGTGAGGAAGGCGTCAAAGGGCCCGGCAATGGCACCCACCGAGTTTTGCAGGAAGCCCAGGCGTTCGGCGAGTTCGGGGTTTTGCCCGACCACCGCGATGCCGCCGATCACGTCGGAGTGGCCGTTGAGGTATTTGGTCGTGGAGTGCACCACGATGTCGAAGCCCAGCTCCAGCGGACGCTGGATCCACGGACTGGCAAAGGTGTTGTCGGCGACGCAGATGATGCCGCGATCGCGACAGATGCGGGCGATGGCGGCAAGCTCGGTGAGGCTCAGCAGGGGATTGCTCGGCGTCTCGACCCAGACCATCCGCGTAGTGTCCTGCAGCGCCGCTTCGAAGGCGTTGAGGTCGGTCAGGTCGACGTAGCTGAAGCGATGCCCGGCGCTGCGTTGGCGAACCTTGTCGAACAGGCGGAAGGTGCCGCCGTACAGGTCATTGCCGGAGACCACATGGGTGCCGGCGTCGAGCAGTTCGAGCACGGTGGAAATCGCCGCCAGTCCGGAGGCAAAGGCGAAAGCCTGGGTACCGCCCTCAAGGTCGGCCACGCAGCGTTCCAGGGCAAAGCGTGTCGGGTTGTGCGAGCGACCGTAGTCGAAGCCCTTGTGCATCCCGGGGCTCTCTTGCAGATAGGTGGAGTTGGCGTAGATCGGCGGCATCAGCGCGCCGGTGGTCGGGTCCGGCGACTGCCCGGCATGAATGACACGGGTAGCAAAGGCGCGGGGGGCGGCGGACTTGTCGTGCTGACTCATGCAAGGGATCTCCGTAGATGATTGAGCAGGTCGACGCGGGTAATCAGGCCATGGAAGCCCGAGGCGTCGGCGATAATCGCCACCAGCCCGCGAGCCAGCTCGGCCTGCAGTTCAGCCAGGCTGGCGGTGGGGGCCAGGGTTTGCAGTTTGTTGGTCATGACGCTGGACACGCTCAAACGGAAGTGGGTCGCGTCGTCATGCATACCCAGCAGGATATCCGATTCGTCGATCACGCCCACCAGTTGTTGGCCGTCCACCAGCACCGGTAGCTGCGACACGTCCGCCAGGCGCATGCGCTGGAAGGCGGTGAGCAGGGTGTCGTCCGGCCCGACGCTGATCACCCGGCCATCCTCGAAACGCCGCGCGATCAGGTCGCGCAGATCGCCGTAGTGCTTGTACTTCAGCAAGCCCTGGTCGTTCATCCACTGGTCGTTGTAGACCTTGGACAGGTAACGGGTGCCGGTGTCGCAGACAAAGGTGACGACGCGCTTGGGTTCGGTTTGCTCGCGGCAATAACGCAGCGCCGCGGCCAGCAAGGTGCCGGTCGAGGAACCGCCGAGAATGCCTTCGGCGCGCAGCAGTTGGCGGGCATGATCGAAGCTTTCTTCGTCGCTGATCGAATAGGCGTTGCGTACGCTGGACAGGTCGGCAATCGACGGGACGAAGTCTTCGCCGATGCCTTCCACGGCCCAGGAACCCGCGGTGCCGATGGTGCCGCTGCGGCTGTATTCGGCCATTACCGAGCCGACGGGATCGGCCAGGACCATGGCCAGGTCCGGTTGTACGCGTTGGAAAAAACGGGTCAGCCCGGTCAGGGTGCCGGCCGAGCCGACGCCGACGACGATGGCGTCCAAGTCGTGTTGGGTTTGTGCCCAGATCTCTGGCGCTGTACTGGTTTCATGGGCCAGCGGGTTGGCCGGGTTGTTGAATTGATCGGCGAAGAACGCGTCGGGAATATCCCGCGCCAGCCGCGCGGCGACGTCCTGGTAGTACTCGGGATGGCCCTTGCCGACATCGGAGCGGGTGATATGCACCTCGGCGCCCATGGCCTTGAGGTGCAGGACTTTTTCGGTGGACATCTTGTCGGGGACCACCAGCACTACCCGATAGCCCTTGGCCCGGCCGACCAGGGCCAGGCCGAGACCGGTGTTGCCGGCAGTCGCTTCGACGATGGTGCCGCCGGGACGCAGGCGCCCATCGCGCTCGGCCGCATCGATCATAGCCAGGCCGATACGATCCTTGATCGATCCGCCAGGGTTCTGCGATTCAAGTTTGAGGAACAACGTGCACGGGCCGGTATCGAAGCGGCTGACGCGCACCAGCGGCGTATTGCCGATCAGTTCGAGCACGGCGGGGCGGGAGTTGTTCGGCATGTGTCACCTCGTTACGGGGGGCGTTCGTATTGGATGGACAGCAGGCTGGGGCGGCTGGTTGCAGATAAATGTATCGCTTGGAACATAGGCCGGGATTGCCCCGGCCGCAACCTGGAGGCGGCCAATCATGGACAGACTGGTGACGGTGAATGTGTTCACCCGATCGGGTTGTTCAAGGTTCCATCGGGCCCGTGATACGCTCATTGGCCTCCCTGCGGCGTTGAGCGTGCCGCTGGTGATCAGCAGGCTCGGGGATGGCCGCTTTCAATGACGTCCACCTTGCTTGTTGGCCGCGGCCAGTCGCTGAAGCACGGCGATCTGTTCCATCGAGTCACTCTTGAGCGTCTTGACCTGGGCCAGCAATGCCGGATCCGGCGTGGGCTCGCGCGCGATCATGATTGAGCTCAGGCGACACATTTTTCGCATGTCGTCGAAGTAGCGCAGCATGGCTGACTTGACCACGATTTGCGGCGAATTGGCGGGTAGGCGGGCGTTGTCAACGGCGGTATACAGTTTGTTCCATTGCGGGACGACCTCTCGTGAGATGGCGATGGCTATCATCGCTCTTTTGCCTGGCGTATCCGTAGGTTGGCGCAGGAGCGCGGCCATCTCTTTCATGGTTTTTTGCTCGGTCGGGCCGAGGCTGAGAACCAGTGCCCTGAAGTGAATCTCTTCACGGGCAGTCTCGCTGGAACGCGCCAACGGGTAAACCGATGCGATCAGGACGGCGAGTACCAGTGCACAGGAAAACAAGGTGCTTTCAAGCGCCACTTTTGTGCGAGCTGTCGGGTTGAGCGACCTGGCCAGGGTCAAGCCAAGTAACACGCCGCCCAGCAAGCCGCCGAGATGGGCGCCATTGTCGATGCCCGGGTGGGTAAAACCGTAGAGCAGGTTGTACCCGATGAGTACCAGTATCGAGACGCGTTGCTGTACGGCAATCGACTTCGGTAACTCGTGGCGGTATTTCAGTACGAACACCAACAGTCCACCGAACACCCCGAAAATCGCCCCTGACGCCCCCGCACTGTTGATCATCGGATGCCATAGCAAACTGGCAATGCTGCCGGTGACACCGGCAAACAGATACAACATCAGGAATCGGCCGCTTCCGTACAGGCGCTCGGCCAGTCGGCCGATCTGGTACAGCGTGAACATGTTGAGCATCAGGTGGATCAGTCCGAAATGGACGAACACCGATGTGAGCAGGCGCCACCATTGCCCCGTCAGTGTGTCAGGGCCGAAGTTCGTGCCCCATTTGACGGTCATTGCCAAGTTCTGCGCCATGACACCAACACCGCCCGCGCACATCGCGAGGTAAACCAGCACGTTGATCGCGATCAGCCCGTAGGTGACCCATGTGATCGGTGCCAGCGTCAGGATCCGTTCGGAGTAGCTGGACAAGGCTATTTGCTCGGCCTCATGGGCAGGCGTTGCGTGTCCGGGGAGCCATTCGAGGATTTGTTGTGCTGCGTTGCGGCTGGATGCGATCAGGAAGACGTGTTGGATGCCGTCGGGCCCATGAATGTCGAAATAGACATACTTTCTGATGATTTTGGCATCAAAGATCTGGCTGCGCGGGATGACCCGTTTCGTTTCGGTGGAACGTCGGAACAGCCTGCGACTCGACTTGATGAGTACGACTTCCTCATCGGTGATGCAAAGCTCTCCTTTCCTGAGCATGGAGCGCAGAACAGCACCGCGTTGCCCTCGCTTGGGCCTGACGGCGAACCGGGCCCTGGACGTTCCTATGAGCTTGCTGCCCGGAATATCCGGGAGTTCCGGGGGGAGGGTGAAGACCATCGTGGGTTCAATCCGCTCCATGTTCTGCGCTTCCTGTCGACTTATTGGTATGCGGCAAAATGCTATCAGCAAGGCTCATCCCACATGATGAAAGATGACTGGACTTCATCCTCGAGGATGGGTAACAAACAGGGACTGTCACCAGAGGAATTCCAATGAAAGTCCATTTCGTCGTTCACGAAGCCTTCGAGTCGCCGGGTGCCTACGAGGCCTGGGTTGAAGAACGCGGCTATGAGGCAAGCTACTCGCGGGTTTATGAGCGTCATGCTTTCCCGGACGTGGATAACATCGATCTGCTGGTGGTGCTGGGCGGTCCTCAGTCACCGGCCACCACCCGGGAAGAGTGTCCGCACTTCGACGCCGCCGCCGAATGTGCGCTGATCGCCAAAGCCGTCACGGCGCAAAAGGCCGTGGTGGGTGTCTGCCTCGGTGCCCAACTGCTCGGTGAGGCCCTGGGGGCCAGGTTCGGTCACAGCCCCGAGAAAGAGATCGGCAAGTACCCGATTACCCTCACCGAGGCGGGGAAGGGCAACGACAAGGTCGCTCATTTCGGCGATGCCCTGGAAGTCGGGCATTGGCACAACGATATGCCCGGTCTCACCGAGAGCGCAAAGATCCTGGCCTATAGCGAAGGCTGCCCACGGCAGATCGTTGAATACGGTCCGCTCGTGTATGGCTTTCAATGCCATATGGAGTTCACCCTCGATGTGGTGGAGCGGCTTATTGCCGCGTCGGAGAGCGAACTCGTGGAGGCCACTGACCGCCGTTTCGTCCAGCAACCGGCAGCCCTTCGGGCCAATGACTATGGGAAAATGAACCAGAAACTCTTTGGGTTTCTGGACAAGCTGGTGGCGCAGTACAGGCTGCGCCAAGACCATCCGAGGTAGAGGTGCTGTTTCCCCTGGGGATCAACCGCCGGGGACTGTGGCACTGGCCATCTGCTGGGGTTTGCAGTTGAGATAGGCCGAGGATTTCAGCCAGTGCTTGTCGGGGTACCAGACAAACATGAACTGGCCGTCCTTGAGTTTGTCGACCACCTGCCGCGCCACTTGCGGGCGGACGGCGGGGCAGCCCTGGCTGCGGCCGAGACGGCCTTCGCGCTTGCTCCACAGGGGGCTCACGTAGTCGGCTGCATGAATCACGATGTCACGGTCGCGGGCGCGGTCATTGAAACCGGGCTCCAGGCCGTCCATGCGCAGGGAATAACCATGGGTGCCCTCGTAACTTTCCTGGGTGCGGAACAGGCCCAGGCTGGATTGATAACTGCCCACCTGATTGGAAAATTGGGTGGCGAAGTTCTCTCCGGATTTTTGTCCATGGGCGACCAGGTCGCGCAGCACCAGGGTCTTCTTGCGCAGGTCGAAGATCCACAGGCGCCGCTTGGTCGAGGGTTGCGAGTAGTCGATCACCGCCAGGCGCTCGGATTGTTCGAGGCCGCTGTTGATGGCACATTGCATTGCGCTCAGGGCGTTTTTCAGAACCAGGGGGTTGAGTTCCGGCGCGGCGTGGGCGAGTCTGCGGTACAGCGTCGGTTCATGGCCCTTTGCGGCCAGGGCAGAACTGCAGGGGGCAGCCAGGGTCAGAATAATCAGGCAGAGTCGGGAGCAAGAAGTCAGCATGTTGAAGAGTGCCTCAGCCGTCAATCCAGGCTCGCGCCTCCCAACGGTCTTCGGGCAGCGTGGTCACAGGCTGCCTGAAGGTTTTTCGCTTCTGTTGCAGCTGTGAACTATCAATGCGACGACCGTGGATTGGAGTCAAGCCGTTGTTCAAAAAACACGCATATTACTTGAGCATTTACCTGCTCGTGGCACCACTGGTCGCGACAGCAGAAGACCTGCTCACCGATCCGCCCATGCCTTTGCCGTCGTTCCTGACGCAGTTGTCGACCGAGTGCCCGGGCCTGGTCGCACAGTTGGACGCGACGGCGCAGCAGCGTTTGCAGGCGTTTTACCAGTCGCAGAATGATGCACCTGTCTGGTCCGTCAGCGGGCGTCTGTCGGCCTTGCAGGCGCAGTTGCCGTTGTTGGCCGATGACGGCCTGGACCCAGCACGTTACCCGTTGCCCCAGGGCACGGGAGCCGGCAACGCGCTGTGTACCGATGTCGAAATCAGCCGGCAGTATCTGCAAGCCTTGCAGGACCTGCGTTACGGTCGTTTGCAGCAAGCGCGCTTCGAGCCGCTCTGGCATGCACAGCCGTCGACCCGGGACGTCGACGCCGAGGTCCTGACGCTGGCGGCGACGGGGCTGCAGGATATGGCCCAGGCTTTTGATCAGGCGCGGCCGAATATCGAGTTGTACCGCAGCCTGCGGCGGGTCTACGCGGCGCAGCGCCTGCAGCCATTGGCCCATTGGCAAGCGATCGCCGGTGGTACCTTGCTGCGTCCCGGCATGGAGGACGCGCGGGTACCCGCACTGGCGCAGCGAATGCTCGCCGAGGGCTATCTGGAAAGCCTGCCCGGCGGTCCTGATAAAACCTACGGCGAGGAACTGAGCAGCGCGGTCAAGCACTTCCAACTGAGCCATTCGCTACAGGGGGATGGGGTGATCGGGCCAGGCACCCTGACCGAGCTGAATATCAGCCCGGCGCTACGGCGCGAGCAGCTGCGCATCAACCTTGAACGCTTTCGTTGGCTGGCACCGGATCTGGAGCCAGAGGGGGTGCTGGTCAATGTCGCGGCGGCCCGGTTGAGTGTCTATCACGACGGCGCGCCGGTGTGGCAGACACGCCTTCAGGTAGGACGTGCCGATCGGCAGACACCGCTATTGAAATCCCGGGTCACCCGGCTGACCCTGAACCCGACCTGGACCGTGCCGCCGACCATCATGCGTGAGGACAAGCTGCCGGCTATCCGTCAGGATCCGACCTACCTGAGCCAGCAGAACCTGCAGATCCTGGACAGTGCAGGCAATCCCCTGGCGGCGGACGCCATCGACTGGGAACGGCCCGGCAATATCATGCTGCGCCAGGAGGCCGGCCCACGGAACCCGCTGGGCAAGATCGTCCTGCGGTTCCCCAATCCCTTTTCGGTGTATCTGCACGACACCCCCAGCCAGCCGCTATTTGCCAAGGGGCCGCGGGCTTTCAGCTCGGGTTGTGTGCGGGTCGAGCAGCCGATGCACCTGCGGGACCTGCTGCTGACCCCGGCCGAGCGTGCACGGACCGAGGAGTTGCTGGCCAGCGGCACCACCCATGAATTCAGGCTGGTCGCGCCGGTGCCGATCCTGCTCGGTTATTGGACGGTGCAAGTCGCTGGTGACGGAACCTTGCTCTATGCCCCGGATATCTATGGACATGATCCGGTACTGTTGAAGGCCTTGGGAGGTGCGTCGAGTCATTGAGTGCGGCGATTGAAAGCACAAGACTTCCAACTGAAAAACCGGATAATGGCGGCCAATTATTTGTCTCGTTATTTTGGTAATCCCGCATGGAAATCAAGGTCAATTTTCTCGACAACCTTCGGCTTGAAGCCAAATTCGATGACTTCACGGTGGTGGCCGATCAACCTATTCGCTATAAGGGCGATGGATCGGCCCCCGGCCCGTTCGATTATTTTCTGGCTTCGTCGGCGTTGTGTGCGGCTTACTTTGTGAAGTTGTACTGCGAAACCCGCAATATTCCCACCGACAATATCCGTCTTTCGCAGAACAATATTGTTGATCCGGAAAACCGCTACAACCAGATTTTCAAGATTCAGGTCGAGTTGCCGGCGGATATCTCCGCCAAGGACCGCCAGGGCATTTTGCGTTCCATCGACCGTTGCACGGTAAAGAAGGTCGTGCAAACCGGGCCTGAGTTTGTGATCGAGGAAGTGGAAAACCTGGATGCCGATGCCCAGGCATTGCTGATGCTGGGCCCGGTTTCGGACGCCGCTACCTATATTGCCGGCAAGGATCTGCCGCTGGAACAAACCATCGCCAATATGTCGGGCATTCTGGCCGGCCTGGGCATGAAGATTGAAATCGCTTCGTGGCGCAATATTGTTCCCAATGTGTGGTCGCTGCATATCCGCGATGCGCATTCGCCGATGTGTTTTACCAATGGCAAGGGCTCGACCAAGGAAGGCGCATTGGCCTCGGCGTTGGGCGAGTTTATCGAGCGACTGAATTGCAATTTCTTCTACAACGATCAGTTCTGGGGCGAAGACATCGCCAATGCGGCGTTTGTGCATTACCCGAACGAACGCTGGTTCAAGCCAGGCCGCAAGGATGAGCTGCCGGCTGAAATTCTCGACCCGCATTGCCTGGCGATCTACAACCCCGATGGCGAGTTGCGTGGCTCGCACCTGATCGATACCAACTCCGGTAATGAAGAGCGTGGTATCTGTTCGTTGCCGTATGTGCGTCAGTCGGATGGCGAGGTGGTGTATTTTCCGTCCAACCTGATCGAGAACCTGTTCCTCAGCAATGGCATGAGCGCCGGTAATACATTGGCCGAAGCACAGGTTCAGTGCCTGTCGGAAATCTTCGAGCGCGCGGTAAAACGCGAAATCCTCGAAGGTGAAATCGCACTGCCGGATGTGCCACAGGAAGTCCTGGCGAAATACCCCGGTATCCTGGCCGGTATCCAGGGTCTGGAAGAGCAGGGCTTTCCGGTGCTGGTGAAGGATGCGTCGCTGGGCGGGGAATTCCCGGTGATGTGCGTCACCCTGATGAACCCGCGCACTGGCGGTGTGTTTGCCTCGTTCGGGGCGCACCCAAGCTTTGAGGTGGCGCTGGAGCGCAGTCTTACGGAACTGTTGCAGGGTCGCAGTTTTGAAGGTCTGAACGATCTGCCCCAGCCGACCTTTGAAAGTCACGCGGTGATGGAGCCGAACAACTTTGTGGAACACTTTATCGACTCCAGCGGTGTGGTGTCGTGGCGTTTCTTCAGTGCCAAGTCGGATTTCGAATTTGTTGAATGGGATTTCTCCGGCCAGGGTGAAAACTCCAATGCCGAGGAAGCCGCGACCTTGTTCGGTATTCTTGAAGACCTGGGCAAAGAGGTCTACATGGCCGTGTATGAGCATATCGGTGCAACGGCCTGCCGCATTCTGGTACCGAATTACTCGGAAATTTATCCGGTGGACGATCTGATCTGGGATAACACCAACAAGGCGCTGTTCTTCCGCGCCGATATCCTGAATCTGCACAGCCTCGACGATGCCGACCTCAAAGCCCTGGTCAAGCGTCTGGAAGAAAGCGAGCTGGACGACTACACCGATATCACCACCTTGATCGGCATCGAGTTTGACGACAATACGGCTTGGGGTCAGTTGACGATCCTGGAGTTGAAGCTGCTGATCTATCTCGCTTTGAAGCAATTTGACGAGGCGAAAGAGCTGGTGGAAACCTTCCTGCAGTTCAACGACAACACGGTCGAGCGCGGGTTGTTCTACCAGGCCTTGAATGTGGTGCTGGAGGTGCAGATGGACAACGAGCTGGAATTGAGCGATTACGAGGTCAATTTCCGCCGGATGTTTGGCAACCCGCGGATGGACGCCGTGATCGGTTCGGTCGAGGGTAGCGTACGCTTCTTCGGCTTGACGCCTACCAGCATGAAGCTGGAGGGGCTTGATCGGCACCTGCGCCTGATCGACAGCTACAAAAAGCTGCACGCGGCGCGGGCCAGGGTGACGGCGTTATCCAGCTGAAATAGTGCTGACAAAAAAGCACCTCAGGTGCTTTTTTGTTTTTTGCGGCCAGTCTCTAGAGCGAAAGGATGAATAGATATTCATCCTTCGTCTTGTCCATACCGAGTTCATGTTCAAGCAGAAACCCGCACCGGCTCAGTACTTTTTGTGAGCCAATATTGTTCTTGTAGACAATGGCCAGCAGTTGCGTAAGGTTCCAGTGCGTCCGTGCCTCCTGGATAAGATGCTGCAGTGCCAGGGTGGCGAGTCCCTGCCCGCAAAAGCGTTGATCAATCCGATACCCGACTTCTGCACAACCCTCTGGTGAGTTGATGTTTTTCAAGTTGGCTCGACCGACTATTCCCTCACTGGCTTCTTCGATAACAAAGGGATGCCAGGCACCGAGAGCAAAGTCGGACAAATAGCGCTCAATATGATCGGTAACCCCTTGCCGTGAGTAGAAGGAAGGGGCACGGGCGTCAATTTGAGATTCGAACCATTCACGGTTATGGGTTTCGAATCTCAGCAAGGCTTCAATATCCGTTTCTTCTAGCGTGCGAACACTGAATCTCTGCATTGGTTCGCGCCTCCTTGCTTGAATGCTCTTGGGCGTGGGTCTTCGCTTGCCGAGTATTATCAGCCTCACTTGAGTAATCAATGCTTTTTTGTACACCAATGCTCAGTTTGTGCCGCGCTTCAGCGGTCTTCTAGCAGGCCCCTGGATCCCTCATTCCATGAAGGCGTGGTTCGTAACGGGTTGAAATTGCTTCCGGTAGGCGGCCGGTAACAAACCGACTCGCTGCTGGAAGAGCCGGCGAAAGGAGTTGCTGTCTTCGTAACCCACGGCGTTGGTAATGCTGCCCACGCTCATTCGAGTCGACTCGAGCAACTGCTTTGCCCGTTCCAACCGTAGTGTCTGTAGATAGAGCAGTGGCGGGTAGCCCGTGGCGTCCTTGAAGCGCCTTTTGAAATTCCTGACACCAAACGCGAATTGTTGAGCGATGTCGTCAATCAGCACCGGCTGCTGGAAATGCGCGTCCAGCCAATTCTGAACCCGCAGTATCTCAGCATCCCCGTGAAGTTTTGGCGGTGTCCACGTGGCATAGGTCGACTGCTGGGTTCGTATCTTGTCGACCAGCAAATACTTGCTGCACTTGCGGGCCAGATCGAGCGACGCGAAACGCCGGACCAGAAACAGCAGAAGGTCCATGGCGGCGCTCGCACCGCCGCTGGTGATCAAGCGATTGTCCTCGTAAAGCATCTGCGCTTCATCCAGGCGCACCTTGGCGTAACGGCGACGGAAGAGGTCGGCAAAGGCCCAATGGGTCGTGCCCCGGATGCCGTCCAGCAGCCCTGCCTCGGCCAGCATGAAGGCGGCCGTGCACATGGACGCCAGCACCGCCCCTTGCGCATGCTGCTGCCGTAGCCATGGGCCATGATCGGCGAAGGTCGGCAGGGCGTCTTTCAGAGTGAAAAGAAAACCGGGGATCAGTACCAGATCGGTATGGGCTATCGCCTCGATCGACCGGTCCACCCGCAGCTTCTGCCCGCCCCATGCCGCGACATCAGCACCTGTCAGCGAAGCACAGACCACCTCGAACGGTGGGCTGGCGCTGTCGGCGAACAAGTTGGCGGCACTCAGCACTTCAAGGGCCAGGGTGGCGCTTGCGGCGGAGCATTGATCAACCAGGAGCAGGGTGATGTGCATGAAGGTCCAGTTGCGCTTTTCGCATGAAATAAGTCATTTATGCACCTACTGTAACCCAGCGGGCTCCCCGTAAAGTACGCCGCTCTTTCCCTCACATCGGTGTATTCATGAATCTGTGGTTCAGACTTCTGCTCATGTTGTTCCGTCGCCCTTGGCGCAAGCCCGTTGACGGCTTGGCCACCACCGTCATCCGCCTGCGTGTCTGGCCGTCTGATCTCGATCTCAACCGGCATGTCACCAATGGTCGGTATTTCAACCTGGCCGATGTGGGGCGCATGGACTTCGTGTTGCGCAGTGGCGCCTATCGCGCCGCCTTGCGTCACCGGGCAGTGCCGATCGTGGGGGATACCTGGGGCAAATTCCGTCGCGAGTTACGGCTGTTCGAAGCCTTTGAAATTCACAGCAGGATTCTCGGCTGGGACCACAAGTGGAGCTTTATGGAGCACCGCTTCGTGAGCAAGGGCCGGGTGGTCGGTACCGTGGTGATGCGCGGTCTGTTTCGCTCCGCCCGGGGCACGGTGGCTCCAGGTGAGTTCGTCCGCGAGATGGGGCTGACCGAGCAGCCGGCCGATATGCCTGGATGGCTGACGGATTGGTCCAACTGCTGTGATGACATGAGTGCCGAGATTCGAGAGGAAGAACAGCAAATGGCATCATGACTTGCCTTTTCCATACGGTGGCCGCACTTTGATACTCACGTTGCCACAAGGATGCACTGGAGCTTTTTGTCCTGTAGCTGTCCTGCCAACCCAGTATCGAGTACGGATTGATGAGCTTCTCGGAAGACGATCGAAATGAGCTGCAATGTGCAAAGAACCTGCTGGAGAACCCCGGCTTCGTCGCCAAGCTGACGAATATTATCGGCATGCCCATCGAGGTCGCACTGGCGCAGTTACCCAAAAGCATCACCAAAAGAATTGCCGGCATCACTCAATCAGCACTGGTGAAGGCCCTCGATGCCGCGGTGTTTACCATGAAGGATAGGCCGGGCGAGGGACCTTCCAATCTCTGGCACAAGACCGGCATCGCTGTCAGCGGGGGCGTCGGCGGCTTTTTCGGTTTTGCCGGGCTCAGTGTCGAGTTGCCGCTCTCAACTTCAATCATGCTGCGCTCCATTGCCGATATCGCCAGGAGCCATGACGAGCGCATTGATACCGACGAAGCGAAACAGGCTTGCCTGGCGGTCTTTGCACTCGGCGGTCGATCAACCAAGGACGATGATTCGGAAACCGGTTATTACACCGTGCGGGCCGCGTTGGCGAAGTCCCTGTCGGATGGCTCGATACTCAAGCTGATCGCCACCATCGCCGAACGCTTCAGCATCCACGTGGGGGAGAAGGCCGCCGCACAGGCCATACCGGCGATCGGCGCGGTGGGCGGCGCGCTGATCAACCTGGCCTTTATCAACCACTTCCAGGACATGGCGCACGGGCATTTCATTATCAGAAAGCTGGAGCGGCGCTACGGACAAGAGGCGGTCCAACAGTTGTACCAGTCCCTTCCAGCGCGCGGATAGCCGATCACCCACGCATGTCTCGCGGACTGACGCCCAAACGCTGCCTGAACGCCGTGGCCATATGGGCCTGGGAGGCAAAACCGCAGGCCTGGGCGATGTCCGCCAGGCGCTCTGCCGGGTTGCGCAACAGGTCCCGGGCGCGGACCAGGCGTCGATCGATCAGGTAGCTGTGGGGGCTCTTGCCCGTGGCGTCCTTGAACGCCCGTATGAAGTAGCCTTCGGATAACCCCAGCACCGCCGACATTGCCTGCACACTCAACGCCCCGTCGAGCCCGGCGTCAATGAACTCATCGAGCAGGCGCAACCGCTGGGTAGTCATCGAACCCCGCAGAGGTTCCGGCAACCGATCGTCTCCCGCCGCTCGTTGAACCAGGGCCAGTGCCCAGGTCTCCCAGTCGTCCTCCACCGAGGCCCGTAACAGCGCACTGCGCATTCGCTGGGCGAGGGCAATGGCTTGCCGATCGATGCGATTGTTGAACGCATGGTCCCCCGCCAGCGGCGTGCCGTCGGTGCGAATCAGTCGCAGGTACTCACCGCCCTTGGGCGATTCGGAAAACACATCACACCCCGGTGGTATGAACGCCAGGCCGTTGGGCGTGGCGACAAATGGGCGGATCCGGTCGCTGCCAATTGCGTGCTGGCCTCGCTGGCTGTCGAAGGCAAAACCAACGGCGGCCTGGGTTGCGATATAGCGGGTTTCGTAGCTGGCCGCCGGTAGCAATTCGATCGCCCACGGCCCGGCCTCGGCCCGACGGACCGGTTCGCGCAGGGGCGGTGACGGCAAGCTGTTTCGGCGATTCATAGGCTCCATCTTACTGAAGGGCACGCCTGAAGGTCAGGTCAATTTTCTGAAAGCCAGCAGCTTGTGCGTCTGCCTAGACTGGGCAAAACCTCAGAGAGAATAGCCATGCACGGACTGACTCGCGACGACATCGAAAACGCTGCCCGCCAGGTGTACCAGGTGATGCCCGCCACCGCCCAATATGCCTGGCCATTGCTGGCCGAACGCTTGGGGTGCACGGTTTGGGTCAAGCACGAAAACCACACCCCCACCGGGGCTTTCAAGGTGCGCGGCGGCATTACCTTCATGCACTGGCTCAAACGTACCCACCCGGACACCCGAGGCGTTGTCACCGCCACCCGCGGCAACCACGGCCAGAGCATCGCCCTGGCGGCCCGGGCGCTGGGCTTGAGGGCGTTGATCGTGGTGCCGCGGGGCAATTCCGTGGAGAAAAACAACGCCATGCGCGGCTTTGGTGGCGAGGTCGTCGAGTTTGGCTGGGATTTCGACGAGGCCCGTGAGGAGGCCGCGCGCCTGGCTGAGGCGCAAGGCCTCTACCTGGTGCCGCCGTACCATCCCGAGTTGATCAAGGGGGTTTCCACTTACGCGCTGGAGTTGTTCAAGGCGGTACCGGACCTGGACACCGTTTATGTGCCCATCGGTTGCGGATCGGGAGTTTGTGGGGTGATCGCCGCCCGCGATGTGCTGGGCCTCAAGACCCAGGTGGTGGGCGTGGTATCGACTGAAGCGGACGCCGCGAAGTTATCCTTCGAAGCCGGAAAAATACTGGAAACCGCGTCGGCCAATACCCTGGCCGACGGTATGGCCGTGCGCAAGCCGATCCCCGAAGCCTTTGCGGTTTATGCGGCGGGTACGGCGAGGATCGTATCGGTGACGGACGAGGAGGTCAGCGAGGCCATGCGCGTGTATTACAGCGACACCCACAACCTGGCCGAAGGGGCAGGGGCGGCGGCGCTGGCGGCGTTGATGCAGGAGCGTGGGGCCATGGAGGGGAAGAAGGTGGGGATCATTCTGACCGGTGGGAATGTCGACCGGCCGGTGTATGCGAAGGTGATTGGGTAAGCCGCTGACCGGGCTGCCTGGATCGACTGCTGCCTCCTCAGGCACGGTCGACCAGGACCTTGATTTTTTCCGCTGTGGTGTCGTCGATTGGGGTATAGACGATCATGCCCAGATCCGGCCGACCGTCGATGGAAAACGCCGAGTGCTCCAACTCGATGCGCCCCAGTTCAGGGTGCAGCAAGCGCTTTACGCTTTCTCCCTCTGCATAACCGTGCACTTCATGATGGCGCCATAACGCTGCGAATTCCGGGCTGACGGTGCAAAGCTCGTCCACCAGTTCGCTGACCTCGGATACCAACCCGGCGCGTGCCACATCCGCTCTGAACGCACCGACCACAAAACGCGACACACTCTCCCAATCATGCTGTTTGGCGCGGACCGCCGGATCGCAGAACAGGAACCGCAGGATATTGCGTTGTCCAACCGGCAGCGTGCTGTAGTCCGTCAGCACGACAGCGGCGGCCCGGTTCCAGGCAATGATGTCCCAAGTGGCACTCTTGATGATGGCCGGGCTGGCCGGCAGGGAATCAAGCACGCGCTGCAGCCTGGGGTTGATGCCTTCCACAGGCG
This sequence comes from Pseudomonas sp. MWU12-2345, assembly GCF_023242385.1. Lineage (NCBI taxonomy): Bacteria > Pseudomonadati > Pseudomonadota > Gammaproteobacteria > Pseudomonadales > Pseudomonadaceae > Pseudomonas > Pseudomonas sp. MWU12-2345. The sequence continues at coordinate 200,524 of NZ_JALLJA010000001.1, forward strand.
TGTAGTGGACTTCCGGTGGCCGACCCAGCGCCAGCATGTAAAGGTGCTCGTGCTCCGATTGCGTGAGCATCAAGGCGCTGGAGATCCGCTTCAATACGGCGGCAGACGGCGCGCCGCCACGCCCTTGTTCCAACCAGGTGTACCAGGTCGGGCTGATATTGGCCCGCTGGGCCACCTCTTCACGGCGCAGACCAGGTGTTCGCCTGCGTCCGGTATAGCCCAGGCTGGCAGGGTCGAGACGTGCCCGGCGGCTTCTTAGAAAATCCCCGAGAGAGCTGCCCGTATTGGCTGGCATGAGAAGTCCTGTTAGTCATCTTAATAGGATAACGTCACTACTTTAACGGGATAAAGAATGCTCCGATAGTGAATGGGAAACCACCCAGGAGACTCTGCTATGCGAATATTTCTGACGGGCGCGACCGGTTTTATCGGTTCGGCGATTGTTCCTGAACTGCTCAAGGCCGGGCACGAGGTCATTGGCATGGCCCGTTCGGAGATGGGCGCACAGGCACTGCTCGACGCAGGGGCTGAAGTGCATCGCGGCGATTTGGAGGACCCCGAGAGCCTACGCGCCGGTGCGGCGAAGGCCGACGGTGTTATCCATACGGCTTTCGACCATGATTTCTCGAGGTTTGTCGCCAATTGCGAGAAGGACAAGCGTGCCATTGAGGCACTGGGGTCCGCACTCGCGGGTTCCAATCGTCCCCTGGTCATTACCTCCGGGACCGGGTTGGGCAGCTCCGCACATGGGGTACTGGCGACCGAAGATGTCTGCAATACCAGCCATCCCAATCCACGCGTCGCGTCCGAGCTGGCGGGAAATGTTTTGTTGGAAGCAGGCGTCAACCTGTCGGTGGTGCGATTACCCAAAGTCCACAACACACTCAAGCAGGGCCTTATCACACCGCTTGTTGCCGTTGCGCGCGAAAAGGGCATCTCGGCGTACATGGGTGAAGGCCGTAACCGTTGGCCGGCGGGCCATCTCTTCGATGCCGCGCGTCTATACCGCCTGGCCCTGGAGAAAGGCGAGCCGGGGGCGCGTTATCACGCCGTCGGCGAAGAAGGCGTCAGCAGTCGCGAAATAGCCGAGGCGATTGGCCGGGGTCTGAATGTACCGGTGGTGTCGATCACGGCTCAGGAAGCCGTGGCGCACTTTGGCTGGCTGGAGATGTTCGTCAGTCTGGATATGCCGGCTTCCAGTGCCCAGACACAAGCACGCCTGGGTTGGCATCCGACAGGGCCGCTGCTGATCGCCGATCTTGACGAAGCACGTTTTTAAGAGCCATTCAGGGGGGGCAGTTTTCTACCCCCCTTGCGATCTGTCGCGGAACCTGTGGAAGCGCCCTGGAGCGGGCGATCGTACTGACACATGGGCTGCGCGACAGTCACCTCGCACGATGAAATTGCGATCCCGCACCGTTATCGACTAATATACGATTCATATATATTTCATATTGGATAAGTCGATGGGCATCGTAAAAATTTCAGAGGGTATGCATGAGCATCTGCGCGTCGCCAGCGATGCCTTGAGTCGTTCGATCAATGCCCAGGCCGAGCACTGGATGCGCATCGGCATGCTGGCGGAGCTGTATCCCGACCTGGATCACCGCGACATCAGTCGTTTGCTGATTCGTGCCGAACTGGCTGGCGGCCTCGATTTGAAGCAGCTGTGTGCGCTTGCCGATCTTTCCCAAGGCTCCCAGGTCCATGCGGCACCAGGAGCCCAGCAATGAAAACCAACGTCAAGATCAATACCCAGGCGGAAATAGCCCTGTCCGGCGCGGCGGGCAAACTGGCCGCCGAGGTGCTGGCCATGATCACGCCCCACGTCAAGGCGGGTGTTACCACCGACGAGCTGGATCAGCTTTGCCACGATTACATCGTCAATGTGCAGAAGGCCATTCCCGGTAATGTCGGCTACCACGGCTTCCCGAAAACCGTGTGTGCCTCTGTCAACGAGGTGGTCTGCCACGGCATTCCTTCGGCCAAGGTGCTGAAGGACGGCGATATCGTCAATATCGATATCGCCGTGGTCAAGGATGGCTGGTACGGCGACACCAGCCGCATGTACTTCGTCGGTGAGCCCAGCCCGCAGGCTCGGCGTCTGGTCAAGACCACGTATGAAGCCATGTGCGCGGGTATTCGCATGGTCCGCCCCGGCGCGACGCTGGGCGATATCGGTCATGCGATTCAGAGCGTTGCCGAGCGCGACGGCTTCAGTGTGGTGCGCGAGTACTGCGGCCATGGTATCGGCAAGATCTACCACGATGAGCCACAGGTCCTGCATTACGGCTATCCGGGTCAGGGCCTGACACTGAAAGCCGGGATGATTTTCACCATTGAACCCATGCTCAATGCCGGCAAGCGCCATGTGAAAACCCTGAGCGATGGCTGGACGGTGGTCACCAAGGATCAGACCCTCTCGGCCCAGTGGGAACATATGGTGGCGGTCACCGATGACGGCTTCAAGGTGTTGACGCCTTGGCCTGACAGCGTCGACGACTATCCCGCCATTGTTCAGGCGCCTATCAGGTCATCGTAAGCAGGCAGCGCCTGCGGGAAGTGTGACTGGTGACGCCCAATGATACGATTGTGGCGTGCTCACTTCCCTCTAAGGCAGTAATGGTTCATGAAGCCCAGTTTCGAGAAGGTACCCAGCGCAGCGGATACTTCCTGGACCTTGCTGAACAGGCGCCTTGCGCAGGCGATACCCTTTGAGTGGCACCATCATCCTGAGTACGAGCTGACCCTCACGTTGAACAGTCGAGGGCATCGCTATATCAGTAATGATGTGGCGCTGTACGACGATGGCGATCTGGTCCTGATCGGCCCTAACGTCCCACACAGTTGGTCCTCCGCCGAACTTATTGATCCGACCGGACCGCACATTGCCTTGGTCATCTGGTTCTCCGAGGCTTGGGTGCAGGCTCTGGTCAAACTGTGCCCGGAGATGGGCGCTGTCCGCGCCTTGTTGGTAGCCGCTCGGAATGCCCTGCGTTTCAGTGACGCCGCTTCTGGCGAACTGCGCCCTATCATCGAAGCGATGGTGGATCAGGACGCTACGCAACGGCTGATCTCACTGCTGACGGTGCTGAACAGGCTCGCCCGGGATGTGCATGCCGAGAAAATTGCCCCCGCCTGCAGCACTCAGGCCTTCACTGCAATCACCGAAGATGCTCGTATCCATCGGGCCCTTGATTACATTCACGACCACTATGCGAGTGCGCTGAGTCTTTCAGCGTTGGCGGAGATGGCCTGCGTCAGCGTTTCAGCCTTTCATCGAATGTTCAGGAGGCACACGCGGTGTACGGTGTTGGAGTACATCGTCCGGTTGCGCGTCGGACACGCCTGTGCGTTGTTGATGCAAGGCAACGTGGCCGTTTCGATCATTGCCGGGCGGGTGGGGTACTCGTCCCAAGCGCTTTTCAACCGGCAGTTCAAGGCGCAAAAGGGCATGACCCCTTCGGAGTTCCGGCAGCGGCACGGGCACCATTTCCAATAAGCCTGCCCATGGCGACCTGTCAGGCCGTTAATCGAATGGCGCCATGGGCGCAAGGAAGGAAGCCAGAATCGTATTGCTCAACGCTTGAAATGTGGCTGCCGCCAAGCACCGCCCAATGTTTTGATGCCTGTACGAACAATAAGACGCAGGTGTCTCATGAATCAGTATCAAGCATTCGAAAGCGCGGCGCTCCCGGACAACTACAAGGACAGCATCGTCAAAATGAAAAAGACCTTGCGCGCGCAGATAGGCGATGTGGAGTCCTTGTTTGCCGAAGTCTGTGGGTTCATTATGGCCGAGATCGCCTCGATCAAGGCGCAGGAGGCGCTGACCGGTTCCGGATGGCCAGTCCTAGAATTTGACGCCATCGCCGCGGGTGAGGTGAGCGAAGAGCAACTTGCAGGAATCAGGCGCCGGGGCTGTCTGGTGATCAAAAATCACTTCCCCAGAGAGCAGGTCCTGGCATGGGACAAGGGGCTTCTGGAGTACTTGGACAAGAATGACTTCGACCGGATTTATCGCGGGCCGGTCGATCAATTCTTTGGCAACCTCGAGGCCTCGCGGCCGGAGATTTTTCCGATCTATTGGTCGGTTTCACAGATGCAACTGCGCCAGGATGCGCGCATGGGCACCGCGCAGTCATTTCTGAACCGGCTGTGGAAAATTCATTCCCAAGGTCAGCAGTGGTTCAACCCGGATATCAACGCGCTTTACCCGGATCGCGTACGCCGTCGTCCACCCGGAACCACTTCCCGGGGGCTGGGGCCACATACCGACTCGGGGGCGTTGGAGCGCTGGCTGCATCCTGCCTACTTGAAGGTCTTCGACAAAATCTACCGCAATGACTTCAAGTCTTACGACCCTTGGGATGCCGCGTATCGTACCGAGGTAGACGAGTATGCCTACAAAGACACGGTGAAATGCTCCGCATTCAGGACCTTTCAAGGCTGGACCGCATTATCCGATATGCGCGCCGATCAAGGTGTATTGCATACCTTGCCGATCCCCAAGGCCATGGCCTACATGCTCCTGCGTCCCTTGCTCGATGATGTGCCGGAGGATGAGCTGTGTGGCGTCGCGCCGGGCAAGGTACTGCCGGTTTCGCAACAGTGGCATCCGCTGCTGGTCCAGGGGCTGACGCCCATCCCCGATATGCAGGCGGGGGACTCAGTTTGGTGGCACTGCGATGTTATCCATAGTGTTGCGCCCGTGGAGGATCAAGAGGGCTGGGGTAACGTCATGTATGTGCCCGCAGCCCCGATGTGCCCGAAAAACCGCCAATATGCCAAGGACGTTTGCCGAGCGTTCGAGGCCGGCGAGTCGCCGGATGATTTTCCGCCTGAACACTACGAAGCGTCATGGAAGGGCCGTTTCACGGTTGAGCAGTTGAACGCCTTCGGGCGCAACGGTTTGGGCCTATTCTGAAGGGGGGCTGGCATCGTGAGTGCCTCTCATGGCCAGAAATGTGAGGTGTCGGTGAAAATCGCATAAGCTACATCACATCATTTCAACCACACGGAAGGGTTTCATGATCACAAAAGCGACCTCGTTTCTAAGGACCGAATGGGCGAATGCCAAGCTCAAGCTCGGCCATGTGGTGCTTTTTGTGGCAGCGGTCTGTATCTCATTGATCGCGATCAGCATCTGGGGGATGTTCAATTCTTTGGAGTACCACTTGCATGACAAAGAGATCCAGATGTCAAACCTTTCCAAGGCCTTGTCATCCAGTATCGCGGCGACGCTCACTCAAGTTGACACCGTGATATTGGGTATTCAGGGACAAGTGGAAGTTGAGGGCACCGGGGCGCAGACCCTGGAAAGGCTGGGGGCGATACTGAAAAACCAACAAAAAAGCCTGCCGCAAGTCCATGGTTTTTTTATTTATGACGAGCAGGGGCGCTGGTTATTCAACTCAAACGGCGCAACTCCGCCGGGCGTCAACAATTCGGATCGCGACTATTTTATCTACCATCGCGATCATGCCAGCTCGGCGCCCTATATTGGCCCCTCCATACGCAGTCGCTCAACAAATGAATGGGTCATGACCATCTCGCGGAGGCTCAATCACCCGGACGGCAGTTTCGCCGGAGTAACAGTAGCCACGATCTATCTTAAATACTTTCTCGGTCTCTATGACGGCATCGACATGGGGGCCAATGGCCTGATCAATCTGACTTCCTCCACAGGGCATATCGTCGTACGCAAACCTTTTCACGACGCTGATATCGGCACCGATATTTCAACGGGGGAAGTCTTTGCGTTGCTGAGGCCTGAGATCAGCTCGGGCACTGCTACCATAAGGTCATTTATTGACCATGTTGAGCGGGTCATCAGCTTTCAGCGGGTCAATGGCTACCCCCTGGTGGTGATTGCGGCCTTTGACAGAAGTGAAGTTCTGGCGGATTGGCGTAACGAATCCTTTGCCAGCTTTCTTATTTCATCGGTATTGCTGATTGTGCTCAGCGTTCTTGGCTATCGGCTGATCAAACTCATGAGCCAGCAGATTCAGGCGCAAAAGGACTTGCAGCGTTCTGAAAAAAATTATATCGAGGCCAACAAGGCGCTCGGGCAACTGGCGCTCGAGGATAGCCTGACGGGCCTGCCGAATCGCCGTAAGTTTGACTTGTTTATCAGTGCGGAGATCAACAAGGCAAGACGCAGGCCTGATGACATTGCCCTGATCATGATCGACGTGGATCTGTTTAAAAAATACAACGATCATTACGGTCATGTTCAAGGCGATGAGTGTTTGAAGATGGTGAGCACCATTATCAAGAAAAACATCACTCGAGAAGGCGATCTGGCCGCCCGCTATGGAGGAGAGGAGTTTGCTATCATCCTCTCGAATACAGACTACGTGGGTGCCTTTATTATTGCCGAAAGAATTCGAACTGAAGTGGAGAGTTGTTCAATTCAACATGATGAATCGCCGGCCAAAGTCGTCACCATCAGTGTGGGCATCAGTGCGTTGTCAGGCTCAAGAATGGACACGCCTGAGAACTTGATCGATATCGCTGACAAGGCACTGTATGTCGCCAAGACCAGTGGTAGAAATCGGACCGTTATTTCCAATCATCTTTCGGATGCGACGGTTTGAGCTGAAACGGCCCAGTGCCGACGGCGTTCAAGCGCTTGCCAACCACGCCTGTTGGCGAGCCCGAAGCGAATCCGCGGACTCACCCACCAGCTTCGCGTAGACGCCGGTGGCCTGTGGTTTTCGGGGAGTGCTACAGCTGGACGTTCAGGCGATGGTTGACCACATCCAGGAGCACCTCGGCACCTTTGATCAACTGATCGTCATCGGTGTGCTCGCGCGGGTTGTGGCTGATGCCGCCACGGCTGGGTACGAAGATCATCGCCGACGGGGCAATTCTCGCAATCATCTGTGCGTCATGGCCCGCGCCCGAGGTCATGCGCTTGTGGCTGAAGCCGAAACTTTGGGCGCTGGCTTCGATCTCGTCGGCCAGGCCGGCGTCGAATATCACCGGTTGGAAGCGCACCAGTTGTGTGGTGCTGATATGCACGCCCTCGGCCTCCGAAATTTTGGCAAGGAACCGGGAAAGTCGTTGTTCGGCGGCTGCCAGCCGTGCTTCATCGGGATCACGCAGGTCCACGGTGAAGCTGGCCTTGCGCGGTATGACGTTGATCACATTCGGCTCGAAATTCATGCAGCCGACGGTGGCCAGGGTGGTGTCGTCCGAGTCCATGGCGATCTTGCGCAGTTCGGCCACCACCGCGCTGGCGACGTAGCCGGCGTCATGACGCAAGCGGGTAGGGGTGGTGCCCGCGTGGTTGGCATTGCCTTGCACGATCACCTGTTGCCAGGAGATTCCCTGGAGGTTTTCCACCACGCCGATCAAGGTGTTTTCCGCCTCGAGGATCGGCCCCTGCTCGATATGCAGTTCCAGGTATTCGTGGGGGACGATGGCTCCCGGTTGCAGGTCGCCGGCATAGCCGATGCGTGCCAGCTCTTCGGCGAGGCGCGTGCCGTCCGTGCCGATGGTGGCCAAGGCGTCCTCAATCGACAGCCCCCCCGGCGTACACCAGTGAGCCTGGGTTACGGGCTGACGGTCATCGCGGCGGTGGAGGTGGAGAATGAGCGCTTGAGCGCCTACAACCCCTGGCTGCTACGAATCAGATCATAGGCCCGGCGCACCAGTGGATTGACCGTGTTGGGGCGGATCCACAGGTGATAGGTCACATCCGGCAAGCGCGGCAAGCCATCGTTTTCCCCCAGTACCCGCATATCCGGCCCCAGCAGCTCCATGCTGCGCGGCGTCACGCCGAGTCCGGCACGAATCGCCGCCTTGATGCCGATCAGGTTCGAGGCCAGGTAGGCCTGGCGCCAGGCAATCCCCTCACGCTCCAGTGCTTCCATGGCATAGCGCCGGTAGATACTCGGTTCTTCCACCAGGATCAGTGGCAACGGTTCGCTGGGGACATGGATGTACTGCGCCGAACAGATCCACCACACCGGCGAGGTGCGCAGGGCAAAACCTTGCAGGCGCGAGTCTTCGCGGGTGGAAATGACCATGTCGATCTTGCCCCGGTGCAGGTCTTCCATCAGGTAGGGGCTGCGGCCGACATCGATTTCCAGGCGCAGGCGCGGTGCCGAGCGGGCGATATGGCTGAGGATCGGCGGCAGGATGGTGTCGGCGATATCGTGGGGCGAACCGATGCGCAGTACGCCACTCAAGTGGCTTTCCTTCAGGGCATTGAGCGCCTCGTCATTCAGCGACAACAGTTGCCGGGCATGACGCAGTAACTGCCGCCCCGGCTCGGTCAGCTGTTTCTGCCGGCCCTGTTTCTGGAACAGGCTGACGCCCACCTGCTGTTCCAGGCGTTGCATCTGCTGGGTCACGGACGATTGCGTGCGCGCCAGGTGCTGGCCGGCTTCGGCAAAACTGTGATGGTCCACCACCGCGACGAAGGTGCGAAGCAGTTCCAGATCCAGGGTCGGAGAGGGCATGGCGGCTCGAATTCATATCAAGGGCGATCGCCAATAGATTACAGATGCTGATGTATTTGGCGAGCCTAAATTATTCTTAACGCTGAAAGTCCCAGTAAACAGGGGATATGCCGTTTTTCTCAAAAGCTAATAACCAGAAAGTTATAACAATATTAGATATTTGAATTTCCGTTCGTCCCTGGCGCTCCCTAGCATGCAGGTCAACAAGGTCGGGATACGCCGATTGCCATCGAGGGGATAGTCATGTCGTTCAAGCGCACACCGGGCCAACGCCTGCTTCCTGCTTTTATCGGCGCCGTGCTGGCGTTGGGGGCGGTGGCTGCGGCCCAGGCCGATACCACCCTGGACAAGATCGAGCAGCGCCACAAACTGGTGGTCGGCGTGCTGTTGTCCGGCGGGCCGTTCGGTTCCATCGATCCGTCGACCCAGGCGCCCAAGGGCCTCAATGTCGATTTGGCCAATGCCCTGGGCCAGGACCTGAAGGTTGATGTCGAACTGGTGCCGGTGCTGCCGGCCAACCGCGTGCAGTTTCTGCAGCAGGGCAAGGTTGACCTGCTGATCGCCAATATGGAGTGGACGCCGGAGCGCGACGGCCAGTTGGGGCATGTGCCGACGCCGTTCTACAAGGTCGGCGGTACCGCGGCGGTGTTGAAGAGCAGCAAGATCACCCGCTGGGAAGACCTCAAGGGGCAGCCGGTGTGCACTTCCCAGGGCAGCAGCTATGTCAAGCCGTTGAGCGAGCTGGGCGCGCAGTTGAAAGCCTTCAAGAGTTCTTCGGAGTCCCTGCTGGCACTGCGCGGCAACAACTGCGTGGCGGCGGTCCACGATGCGACGCTGATCAATCCGCTGCTGGCGGGCAACCCGGAGTGGCAGGACTATCGCGCCATCACTCCGGAGTTGAACCCGGCCCCGTCAGTGATCTGGACCCGTCAGGGCGAGGTCGATACCCAGAAGCGCTTGGACACGGTGGTCCAGGGCCTGCACCGCAGCGGCTGGCTGATCGAGGCCGAGAGCCGTAATCAGATCTCGCCGAAGTCGCCGGCGCTGGTGGAGTTGCATAACCAGTTCAAGGGTTGATTCTCACGCCGATTCGCAGGCAGCCCCGTTCATTGTAGGAGCATGGCTTGTCGGGACGCCGCACTGCGGCGAAGGGGTCCGTAAGACCGCTAAAAGCTTCGCGGGCAAGCCCTGCTCCTACAGACCGATGTTGCATTCAAGGAATACTCTACATGCTCAGATTGTTACCCTTCGCCCTAGCGCTCTTCGCCTCCCTGGCCCAGGCCGATGCCACCCTCGACAAGATCCAGTCGCGGCACAAGATCAGTATCGGCGTGATCCTCAGCGGTCCACCGTTCGGCACCATCGACCCGGCCACCGGTGCCCATCAAGGCTATAACGTCGAGCTCGCCAAGGGCCTGGCCCAGCGCCTCGGCGTGGAGCTGGAAAGCGTCTCGGTACTGGCACCCAACCGCGTGCAGTTCCTGCAACAGGGCAAGGTCGATGCGCTGATCGCCAATATGCAGTTCACCGAAGAACGCGCCGAGATCCTCGACTATGTGCCCACGCCTTACGAAGAAGTCGGCGGCGCGGCGCTGATTCGCAAGGGCGCCGGCATCACCCGTTGGGAAGACCTCAAGGGCAAGCCGGTCTGTGTTTCCCAGGGCAGCAACTTCACCAAGCCATTGCAGGAAGTCTATGGCGCGCAGATCAAGGCCTTCCGCAGCCAGTCCGAATCGCTGCTGTCCCTGCGCGGCAATGGCTGCGTGGCCGCGGTCCACGTCAGCCCGACCATGCACAGCCTGCTCGACGAGGCCGAATGGTCCGGCTACGAGATCCCGCTGCCCACCGACCTGATCCCGTCGAATTCGGTGATCTGGGTGCGCAAGGGCGAAAAGGATATCCAGGCCCGTCTCGACGCGATTGTCCGTGACTGGCACCGCAGTGGCTGGCTGATCGAGCTGGGCAAGCGCACCGGCATGCCGCCCTCTCAAGCGCTGCTGCAGTTGCATGAGCAGTTCAAGGATGCGGCTCCACTGGCGCAGCTCCCATGAGTGGGTTGTTCGCGCAGTTGCAACAACTGCTGGGCGCGGCCCATGTCCAGGACTCCATCGCCGGGAGCGCGTTCCTCAGCGACAAGCACCGTGTCTACCATGGCCGGGTCGTCGCCGTGGTGCACCCGGCCAGTACCGAGGAAGTCGCCGCCGTGGTGCGGGTCTGCGCCCACCATGGTGCGCCGCTGGTGGTGCAGGGTGGCAATACCGGCCTGATGGGCGCGGCCACTCCGGACGCCACGGGCAGCAGCGTGTTGGTGCTGCTCGACCGCATGAACCGCATCCGCCAGATCGATACCGACAACGACACCGTCACCGTCGAGGCCGGCTGTATCCTGCAGAACCTGCAGGACGCGGCCCGTAACGCCGGGCGCCTGTTTCCCCTGAGCCTGGGTGCGCAAGGCAGTTGCACCCTGGGCGGCAATCTCGGCACCAATGCCGGCGGCACCGGTGTGTTGCGTTATGGCAATACCCGCGAGCTGACCCTGGGCCTGGAAGTGGTGACCGCCGACGGTGATATCTGGAACGGCTTGCGCGGTCTGCGCAAGGACAATACCGGCTACGACCTGCGCGACCTGTTTATCGGCAGCGAAGGCACCCTGGGCATTATCACCGCCGCCACCTTGAAACTCTTTCCGCTGCCCAAGGCCCAGAGCACTGCGTTGCTGGCATTCGACTCCCTGGAGCAGGCGGTGACCTTCCTGTCCCATGCCCGCGCCGGTTTTGGCGCCGACCTGACGGCTTTCGAACTGATGTCCGCCGCCTGCCTGGCGTTGTTGCGCCAGCAATTTCCCGATGACCCGCAACCCTTCGCCCAGGCACCGCAAGCCTGGTTCGCGTTGCTGGAGCTGTCCGACAACCACAGCGCCGAACATGCCCGTGATGCTTTCGAACGGGTGCTGGGCGAGGCCTTCGAGCTGAATCTGCTGGCCGATGCGCTGATTGCCGAAAGCCTGGCCCAGAGCGCCGCGCTGTGGCAGTTGCGGGAAAACATGAGCGAAGCCCAGGCCCGCGAGGGGCGCAATATGAAGCACGATATCTCGCTGCCGATCTCGCGCATTGCCGACTTCGTCCGCGAGACCGATGCCTTGTTGCAGGAACATTTCCCCGGCGTGCGCAACCTGACTTTCGGCCACCTCGGCGACGGCAACCTGCACTACAACGTCGCCGCGCGCCTCGGCCAGCCGGTCGAAGCGCATATGGCCCACTACGCGGCGCTCAGCGCCCTGGTGCATCGCAATACCCACGCCCACGGCGGTTCCATCAGCGCCGAGCACGGTATCGGCCAACGCAAGCGCGCGTTGCTGGCCGAGGTCAAGAGCCCGGTGGAGCTGGACCTGATGCGCCGAATCAAACAGGCCCTCGATCCCCGTGGGTTGCTCAATCCAGGCAAGGTGCTGCCATGACTGTTCGACTGTCCAAACGGGTGCAGAAGGTGTCGCTGTCGGCCAATGCGGCAGCCAAGTCCCGGGCCACGGCCTTGCGCGACGGCGGTCGCGACGTGCTTGACCTGACCACCGGCGAGCCGGATTTCGATACCCCCTTGCATATCAAGGAAGCGGCCTGTGCGGCCATCGCCGCCGGCGCGACCAAATACACCGCGACCCCGGGCGTACCGGCGCTGCGCGAGGCGGTGCGGCGCAAACTCAAGCGCGAAAATCGCCTCGACTATGACGTGCCCCAGATCGTGATCGCCAACGGTGCGAAACAGATCATCTTCAATGCCTTCGCCGCGACCCTCGACGAGGGTGACGAAGTGCTGGTGCCGGTGCCGTACTGGCCGTCTTTCCCGGACAGCGTGCGGATCAATGGCGGCGAACCGGTGTTTATCCACTCGACCCTGGAGCAGGGCTGCAAGCTGACTCCGGCGCAGCTCAACGGCTTGATTGGCGAGCGCACCCGCTGGCTGATCCTCAACAGCCCGGGCAACCCCAGCGGTGCGGTCTACAGTGCCGATGAGCTGAGTGCGTTGGCCGAGGTGCTGCGCCGCCATCCCCAGATGCTGGTGCTGCTCGATGAGTTGTACGAGCACATTCGTTTCGACGGCCAGGCGCCGCTGAACCTGCTCAATGTCGCGCCGGATCTGCAGGAGCGCTGCCTGCTGGTGGGCGGGGTGTCCAAGACCTATGCCATGACCGGCTGGCGCATCGGCTTTGGCGCCGGTCCCCAGGCACTGACCACGGCCATGAGCGTGGTCCAGTCGCAATCGGCGTCCGGTGCTTCGTCGGTCAGTCAGGCGGCGGCCCTGGCGGCTTATGAAGGCGGGCTGGATTTCCTCAAGCCGCAAGTGGCGGCCTATCAGGAGCGCCGCGATCTACTGGTGGCCGCCTTGAGCGAAGTCGACGGGCTCGAAGTGCTGCAACCCGAGGGCGGTTTTTTCGTCTTTGTCCGTTGTGCCGGCCTGATCGGCCGCCTGCGCCCGGACGGCCAGGTCATCGGCAGCGACAACGAACTGGTGGATTATCTGCTGGAGGAGGGCGTCGCCGGGGTCGCGGGGAGCGCCTATGGCCTGTCGCCGTGGTTCCGTCTGTCGATCGCCACGGCCACCGACAGCGTGCGTGAGGCCGGCCGCCGGATTGCCGCCGCCTGTGCCCGGCTGGGCGAGGGCCCGGCGTGATGGAAACCTTTGTGCAGTGGGCCGCCCACCTGGGGCTCAACTACCGCTTCCTGCTGGACGGCTACCAACGCGGCAGCCTGATCGACGGGGCCTGGACCACGCTGCTGCTGTGCGTGCTGACCATTATCGGCAGCCTGCTGGCGGGGCTCACCCTGGCGGCGATGCTGACCAGCGGGAACAAGGCGCTGTCGCGTCCGGCGCGGCTATTTATCGAGGTCACGCGCAATACGCCGACCCTGGTCCAGCTCTACTGCGCCTTCCTGGTGCTGAACATGCTGCTGACCCAGGCGGTGGGCGCGGCCAACCCGCTGACGCCGTTTGCCTGGGTGGTGATCGTGATTTCCATGCACAAGGGCGCCTTCCATGCCGAAGCCCTGCGCGCCGGGATCGAGGCGGTGCCGGCGGTGACAATGGAGGCCGCCAGTTCCCTGGCCTTCAGTCGTCGCCAGTTGCTGTGGAATGTGCAGTTGCCGCTGGCCCTGCGCTTTGCCCTGCCGTCACTGGTGAACAACCTGATCGACCTGGTGAAGATGACCGCCGTGGCCTCGGCCATTGCCGTCGGTGATATCACCTACGCCTCGATCATGATCTGGACCCAGAGCGACAACGTGCTGGAACTGATGATTCTGATGCTGAGTTTTTTCGGGATACTGAGTTTTATCGTCAACTGTGTGGGCCGGGCGTTGGAAGCGCGGTTGAGGATGCCCGGTTATGGTCATTGAATCCTTGTGGCAATGGTCGCCGGCGCTGGCCGTGGGCTTTGCGCAGAATATCCTGATCAGCCTGCTGGCGATTGTCATCGGCTCGCTGCTGGGTTTGCTGATCGGTGCGCTGGGGCTGTCGCCGCTGCGGATCCTGCGCCTGCCGGCACGGCTATGGGTGCAGCTGTTTCGCAACGCGCCCTGGCTGGTGCTGATCTACTTCACCACCTACGTGTTTCCCTTCGAGATCCATATCGGCGGCACCTACCTGCCGTTTCCCGACTGGCTGAAAGTCACCGTCGGCCTGGCGCTGCCGGCCAGTGCCAACGTCGCCGAGATCTTTCGCGGGGCCATCGGCTCGATTCCCGGCACCCAGTGGGAAGCCGCGCGCTCCCTGGCCTTCAGTCGCGGCCAGTTGTTTCGCTCGATCATCCTGCCTCAGTGCTTCAAACGCATGCTGCCGCCATGGATGAACCTCTACGCGGTGATCACCATGGGCACGGCGCTGGCGTCGCTGGTGGGCGTGCATGACCTGATCGACACCGCGCAGATCGCCAGCAACACCGTCAACCGCACCGGCTTCACCGTGCTGATCTACTTCAGCGTGCTGGCGTTGTTCTTTGTCTATTGCTACCCGATTTCCCGTCTGACCCAACGCCTGGAGCGACGCTATGCCTTCTACTGAACCCCTCGTCAGCCTGCGCGACCTGCACCTGTCGTTCGGCGCCAACGCGGTGCTCAAGGGCATCGACCTTGATGTGCAGCGTGGCCAGGCAGTGTCCATCATCGGGCCTTCGGGCTCGGGCAAGTCGACGATCCTGCGTTGCATCACCGGGCTGCTCAAACCCCAGCGCGGGACCATTCGCGTCGGCGCCACCGAGGTGCGCCAACTGCACCGCGAGGCCGAGCTGATCGAGTTGCGCAAGCGGGTCGGCTTCGTTTTCCAGCAATACAACCTGTTCCCGCACCTGTCGGTGCTGGACAACCTGCTGATCGCCCCGTGCAAGGTGCTGGGCCGCAGCCGTGCCGACGCCGAAAAGGAGGCCCGGCAGTTGCTCGCCAAAGTGCGCATGGAGCACAAGGTCGACGCCTTTCCCGGACAACTGTCCGGCGGCCAGCAACAGCGGGTGGCGATTGCCCGGGCCCTGGCCATGCGCCCGGAACTGATCCTGTTCGATGAAGTGACCTCGGCCCTCGACCCGGAAACCGTCGGCGAAGTACTGACGGTGATTCGCGAGCTGACCGAAGAGGGCATGACCTGCGTGCTGGTGACCCATGAAATGCGCTTTGCCGAGGAGATCAGCGATCAGGTGTATTTCACCGAAAACGGTCTGATCGTCGAATCCGGCAGCGCCTACCAGGTGTTCCAGCAGCCGCAAAGCGAACGCACCCGCGAATTCCTCCGGCATGCCCTGGGCGACGCCGGCCGTCGCCACCTGCAACCCGACCCGTATTTGCTGAGCAATATCAGCCGCTACAGCCTGTCCGTCTGACCGTGATCCACCCGATAAGGAGCCTGCCCATGAGCACCACCGAACGCGCCAACGTGATCGAATCTTTCCTGGTGAAAATCCGTGCCATCCATCAGCGCGGTGTTGACCGTGCCGCTTTGCAAGAGATCGTCGCCCTGTTGGAAGACCTTGCCGAGCGCCGCGACCTGTTCAACTTCGAAGCCTTTCCGGCACCGGTGGCGGGTGAGGGGAGTACCGCCTTCCGCTATCGCCTGAACGACGATGGCGAGACCCCGACCCTGTACCTCAACTCGCTGCTGCCGGGCAAGAACACCATCGCCCACAACCACGAAACCTGGGCGGTGATCAGTGCCGTCGAGGGCCAGGAACTCAACCGCGTCTATGCCCGCGGTGACGACGGCAGCGACCCTCGGCGTGCCGAGCTCAAGCTTGAGCGCGAAGTGGTGGTCCAGCCGGGCACCTCCATCGCTTTCCTCGGTGAAGACCTGCACAGCATCCGTGTCGATGGCGAGCAGGCGACCCTGCATTTCCATCTCTACGGGCGTCCGCTGGAATCCCTCAATGGTCGCTATGGCGTGCAGGACGACGGCAGTATCCTCAACTACAACGCTTCGCAGATGGCGCCTTCGATCAAGGCCTACGCGGCATGATCGACCTCCATTACTGGCCGACGGCCAATGGCTTGAAAGTCGGGATTCTGATCGAAGAGCTGGGGTTGGAATATCGCCTGCTGCCGGTGAACATCCGCCAGGGTCAGCAGCGTGAAGCGGCGTTCCAGCAGATCAGTGCCAATGGCCGGATTCCGGCCATTGTCGATCACCGGCCGGCCGACAACGGCGAGCCGTTGAGCCTGTTCGAATCCGGGGCGATTCTCAACTACCTGGCCGACAAGACCGGGCAGTTCCTCCCGCCGGCCGGCAGTCGCGAGCGGCGACGGGTGCAGGAGTGGCTATTCTGGCAGGTGGGGCATATCACGCCGTACCTGAGCCAGTGGCAGCTGTTCCGGGAAAAGGCCCCGGAGCCGATTCCCTTTGCCCTCGACCTGCTGCAGGGCGAAGCCACCCGGCTGTATGAAGTACTGGAGCGACGCCTGGCCCTGCAGGACTTTGTCGCGGGTGAATACAGCATTGCCGATATGGCGATCTTCCCCTGGATCCAGCCCGCCCGGCAGGGTTTCGACCTGGGCGACTACCCGGCGATCAACGCCTGGCGCGAACGCATCAAGGCCCGTCCGGCGGTGCAGCGTGCCTACGCCAGGGGCCGTGAACTGGCCGCGGGCGAGCGCTCGTTGGTGCTGGAATGAGCTCTTCACTGGAAAGCGGGGTTTATGTGAGTAAAACCATTACACCGGCACAGTTGCAGCAATGGCTGTTCGACGGACGGGAAATCGCCCTGTTCGATGTGCGTGAGCACGGTCAGTACGGTGAGGCCCATCTGTTTCACGGGGTGCATTTGCCCTATAGCCGCCTGGAGCTGGAGGTCCGTCGTCTGGCACCCGAGCCGCGAGTGCGGTTGGTGATCTACGACCAGGATGGCGGCGAACTGGCTGCCCGTGCCGCGCAACGCCTGCAGGCATTGGGTTATGAGCAGGTGCATGTGCTGCAGGGCGGTGCCGACGGTTGGCAGGCGGCGGGCCTGCAGTTGTTCGCCGGCGTGCATGTGCCGTCCAAGGCTTTTGGCGAATGGGTGGAAGAAGCCTGTCATACGCCGCATATCAGCGCGACCGAACTGGCTGACTGGCAGGCCCGGGGCGAACCCTTGGTACTGCTGGACGGCCGACCCTTCGACGAATACCGCAAGATGACCATTCCGGGCTCGGTCTGCTGCCCGAATGGTGAGTTGGGCTATCGCCTGCACGACCTGGTGGCGGACGAGTCGACGCCGATCGTGATCAACTGCGCCGGGCGCACCCGCAGCATTATCGGGGCCCAGACGCTGATCAATCTCGGGGTGAAAAACCCGGTTTATGCCCTGGAAAACGGCACGCAAGGTTGGTTCCTGGCCGATCTTCAGTTGGAGCATGGCAGTACCCGACGCTACAGCGATGTGGCGCCGCCGGTGGGTATCGAGCAGCAGCGCGAGGCGGCCCGCACGCTGGCCCGGCGTGCCGAGGTGCCGACGGTCACGGCGGCCCAGGTCACGGCCTGGGCACAAGCGGGTGACGGCAGTTTGTTCCTCTGCGATGTGCGCAGTGCCGAGGAGTTCGGTCTCGGCAGCCTGCCGGGCGCGCAACA
Organism: Pseudomonas sp. MWU12-2345; assembly: GCF_023242385.1. Taxonomy (NCBI): domain Bacteria; kingdom Pseudomonadati; phylum Pseudomonadota; class Gammaproteobacteria; order Pseudomonadales; family Pseudomonadaceae; genus Pseudomonas; species Pseudomonas sp. MWU12-2345. The sequence goes on from NZ_JALLJA010000001.1 coordinate 218,070, forward strand.
CACGCCGGGAGGCCAGTTGATCCAGGCCACCGATTTGTATATCGGTGTGCGCCAGGCGCGGGTGGTGGTGTTCGACGATGATGGCGTGCGCGCGCCCATCGTTGCCAGTTGGTTGCGCCAGTTGGGGCACGATGCCCGGGTCCTGGAAGACGGGCTGTATAGCGGTTTGCGCTTGCCGCTGGCGGGAGCCTTGCCGTTGCCCGAGTTGCCCGCGCTTGAGGCGCAGGAGCTGTCCCGTGAACTGGCCGAAGACGCGCTGGTGCTGATCGACCTGCGTTCGAGCATGGCCTTTCGCAAGGCCCATCTGGCCGGTTCGCGCTGGTCGATCCGCTCGTTGCTCGCCGCTGAAGTCGCGGGCGAAGAGCGGCCCCTGGTGCTGCTGGCGGACGATATCGCCGTGGCGCAGTTGGCGGCCCTGGAACTGCCCGAGGCCCAGCGCCAACAGGTGCGGTTTTCCAGCGCGGACCTGTCGGCCTGGCAAGCGGCCGGGCTGACGCTGGTCAACGATGCGTCGGTGTTGCCTGACGAGCGTTGCATCGACTTCCTGTTTTTCACCCACGACCGCCATTCCGGCAACAAGGACGCGGCACGCCAGTACCTGGCCTGGGAAACCGGCCTGCTGGCGCAGATGACCCCGGCGGAAATCGCCAGCCTGAAACCGCTGGCACCGGCCAAGGCCCCCGTGGATGTGCGGACCCGGCTGGTTCACGCGGCCCGTACCCTCAAGGGCAGCGGCCCGCGTTCGGTGAACGTGCCGGTCACTCGCTTGAGCACCGTGCTGTTCGACAACCTGGCGGATATGCGTGACGCCCGCCGTCGCCGCGACAGCGAACGGGTCCTGAGCTACGGCGCTCGGGGCAATCCCACGGCCTTTGCCCTGGAAGACCTGGTGACGGAGCTGGAAGGCGGCCATCGCACGCGTCTGTTCGGAACCGGGCTGGCGGCGGTGGCGCAGACCTTCCTGGCCTATCTGCGTCCGGGCGACCATGTGCTGATTACCGATGGCGTCTACTTCCCGGTGCGGCGCCTGGCGAAGGAGTTCCTGGCGCCCTTTGGCATCGAGGTCGGTTATTTCCCGGCGGACGGCCGGGATATCGAGTCGCGTCTGCAGGCCAATACCCGTATGGTCTATTGCGAGTCGCCGAGTTCCCTGCTCTACGAACTGAACGATCTGCCGGCCATCGCGGCCTTGTGCAAGCCACGGGGTATCCTGCTGGCGGTCGACAACACCTGGGGTTCGGGCTACCAGTACCGGCCGTTGGTCCTGGGGGCGGATATCTCGATCATGGCCTTGACCAAGTACCTGTGCGGTCACAGCGACGTGGTGATGGGCAGTGTCTGTACCACCGAGGCGGCCTGGCCGGCGTTGGCGCGGATGAGCGACAGCTTTGGCAACACGGTGAGCCCGGATGATGCCTACCTGGTGCTGCGCGGTGCGCGGACCCTGGCGGCGCGCCTGGAGGTGCATCAACGCCAGGCGCTGGAAGTTGCTCGCTGGTTGCAGGCGCAGCCACAGGTGCGCCAGGTGTTCCATCCGGCCTTGTCCACGCACCCGGATCATGAGCTTTGGGTGCGGGATTTCAGTGGCAGCAACGGGCTGCTGTCGTTCGAGTTCGCTGACGCCGATCCCGGACAGTTGGAGCGCTTTATCGGGGCGTTGCAGTTGTTCGGGCTGGGGGCTTCATGGGGCGGCTATGAAAGCCTGGTGACCGTGGTGGATGTGAGCGAGCGGCAATTTGCCGGGCCGACACTGCACCCGGTGATCCGCTTGCATATCGGCCTGGAGGCGGTTTCTTCGCTGATTGAAGACTTGCAGCGTGGTTTTGCCGCCCTGGCGTAACCTGCCGACCACGGCTTCAGCCGTGGTTCTGCTCCGTCAGGCGCTGTACCGCCAGACGCCGGTAATGCGAGGGCGTCATGCCCTTGAGTTGCTGGAAGCGGCGGTTGAAGTTGGAGATATTGTTGAAGCCTGACTCGAAGCAGACATCGGTCACCGGCTTGTCGCCGTCCGCGAGCAATTCGCAGGACTTGCTGATGCGCAGGCGATTGACGAATTCGACGAAACAACGGCCGGTGGCCTGCTTGAACACCCGGGAAAAGTAGGTGGGCTTCATGCCCAGGTACTCGGCCACTTCTTCCAGCGGCAGCTCCCGGGCATAGTGGGCAAAAATATAGTCGACCGCCCGGTTGGTGCGGTCGATATTGTGCTCGTCGGCCAGTTGTGGTGTGGTAACACCCGACAGCAACTGGTAATCGTCACAGTTGCCGAGCAGCTCCAGCAGGATCAGGAAGTGACCGAGCCGGGTGACTCCCTGGGAGTCGGCGATACGTTGCATCAAGGTCGTGGCCTGGCGCACGGTGTGCTGGCAACGGAACTCGATGCCGTACTGGGCCCGTTCCAGCAGTGGCGTCAGGGTTTTCAGCTCGGCGAACACCAGATGGCCACTTTCGAACAGCTCGTCGGTGAAGTTCACCAGCATGTCGCGCTTGGGCACCACTTCGTCCTCGGCCACCTGGCTGATCCAGTTGTGGGGCAGGTTGGGGCCGGTCAGGAACAGGGTCTGTGGGTAGAAGTTGCCGATATAATCGCCAATGAACACCTTGCCGGAGCTGGCGACGATCAGGTGCAGTTCGTATTCCTTGTGGAAATGCCAACGGACCAGGGGGCAGGGAAAACCATGCTGGCGATAGATGATCGACAGGCCGTTGTGGTCGTCCATCAGCTCGTAGGAGGGGTCGGTGACGCGGGCTGCTCGGGTCATGCCTGGCTACTTGTCGTTTTTTGTTGTGGGCGCTTTCCGATAATGCCCTCATCCTTGCCATCGCGCCAGTTGCGCCGTACCCAAGAGGGGGACGTGCCAGGCGTCAGACAACCGGAGCGCCAGTCATGAAAACCCTTCTGCTGATCGGCATGGGCCCCGGCCACCCGGAGCAGATCACCGTCCAGGCGATCAATGCGCTCAATCGCGCCTCGGTGCTGTTCCTGCTGGACAAGGGCGAGACCAAGGACGATCTGTTGAATTTGCGCAAGGACATCTGCGAACGCTACATCCAGCAGCCCGGTTGCCGACAGGTCCAGGTCAGCGATCCGGTGCGCGAGGACTCGGCGGCGTCCTACGAGGCGGGTGTCGAGCACTGGCATCGACAACGGGCGGCCCTGTTCGCGCGGCTGATCGACGAGGAGCTGGGCGAGGATGAGTGCGGCGCGTTCCTGGTCTGGGGCGATCCGGGGCTCTATGACAGTACCCTGAGAATCCTTGAGCGGGTCCGTGCGCTGGGCGGTCCGGCGTTTGCCGTCGAGGTGATTCCGGGCATCAGCAGTATCCAGGTGCTGGCCGCGCAGCATCGGATTGCCCTGAATCGTATCGGCGAGCCGCTGCTGATCACCACCGGGCGACGGCTGGAAGCGGCTGATCTGGACAATGTGGTGGTCATGCTCGATGCCCGCTGCGCGTTTAGCCAGTTCGCCGACCAGGACCTGGAAATCTATTGGGGCGCCTACCTGGGGACCGAAGACGAGCTGCTGGTGGCCGGCAAGCTCCACGAGGTGGGCGAGCGGATTCGCCGTGTGCGCGAAGCCGCGCGCAAGCGCAAAGGCTGGATCATGGACTGTTACCTGTTGCGCCGGCCGCTGTAGGAGCGGAGCCTGTCGGATCGCCGCACCGCCGCGAAGGGGCCCGTGAGGCCGCTGAAAGCTTCGCGGCGGTGCGGCGATCCGACAAGCTCCGCTCCCACATCCACAGATTTTTAGTGCTTTCACTCGACTTGAGGAGAAGCGGACTACAGGGTCTTTTCTCCTCGGTCAGTTAAGGTTCATCGGTTTACACACCTGAATCGATGAGGACAACATGAAGGTCATGCCGCCGCGGTGGATGAATGATCGTCACTGCCTGCAGATCTGGCTGACCCTGCTCGGATGGACCTTGGCCCTGAGCGTCGAAGGGGCTTCCCAGGTCTACCTGCCTCATCGTTCAGGGACCTTTGTCGTCGACCCGGCGACCCTGGCCGTGTCCCTGCACCACAGCGACGAACATCGGTTCCCGGCCTTGCTCAGCGCCGCGGCCTTCGACGAGGACGCGCAGGTCATCGAGCGAGACGGTAACCGCTGGCGGGTCCGACAGGCGGACCAGGATTTCAGGATCGAGGTCGGGGTCGATGGGAATGCCCTGGTGGTCACGGTGCAGGCCGAACAACCGGGGCGGCTGGAGTGGCCCAGGCCCGTCGAGGACGGGGCGATCGAAGCCCATGCGATTCCCTTTGGCGAAGGCGCCTATATCCCCAGCGACGATCCGAAATGGCTCGACTGGCTGCTGCGGCGTTATCAGCCGGCCCGGCTCAATGGGGTGTTGTCGATGCCGTTCTGGACCGAACTGCGCAAGGACTGTTCCATCACCTGGATCGTCGAGACGCCGTTCAACACCAGCTTTGGCATCAAGGCGCAAAACGCCCGGCCCTTGCCGACCCTCAGCCATGCCTTCAATCGCCTGGCCCCCGGCGCGCCTTACCGGGTACGCATCGTCGTCGGCCCGCGGGAACCGCTGATCGGCGCACGGCTGTACCGCCAGTGGCTGCGCGATCACGATCAGTTCGTCTCGTTGCGCGAGAAAATCCACACTCAACCCCACGTTGCCCGCCTGGGCGGCGCGCCGCATATCTATCTGTGGGATGCCGGACCGCTGAAGGCGGGCGATATCCTGCACTGGCCGGAGTTCCTGCGCTTTTTTGCCCAGCACCGCGATGACAGCGATCACCTGGCCTCCAGGCTCTGGGGGGCCTTCGAGCTCAAGGCTCGAGAGGCCTTCCTGCTGGCGTTGGGTGAAGCCGATAGTGCCTTTGGGCAGGTCCCACCTTTTGCCCGGATCCAGGTGATCCGGGCGATCAATGCCGGGTTGCTCGCGGTGATCGGGCGTGAGGCCCGGGCACCCTTGCCCGGCAATCATGATCCCCTGGCCGAGGTGGCCTGGGCGCAAACGGTGCGTCAGCAGTTGCGCGAGGCCTTTGGTGATCTGCTGGCACCGGCCGAGCGCTGGGGTGGTGGTTTGTCCCTGGACACCGTTGCCGCCTTGCAGGGGGCGGGTCTGGCCCGGGCCTGGCTGGGCGCCGATGACTGGCGCGATGCCTTCTGGCACCCCGAGGCGGTGGACGCGGCCAAGGCCGCCGGCTACCTGGTGTCGGCCTACGACAGTTACGGCAGCGCGCATCCGTCGAATCTGCAAGCCAGTTGGGCGACCGCGAAGATGGGCGATGAACTGGTCGCCGCCGGTTATACCGACGAGCAGGGCAAGAAAGTCCAGGGCTTCAATGGCCGTGGTGTGTTCGTCAATCCGCGCAGCGTCGAGGCCTATGCCCGGCGGCGGATCAGCGCCGTGGCGCGGGCGGGGCGCCTGAACAGCTATTTTCTCGATGTCGACGCCGCCGGTCCCGAGTTCAGTGATTACACACCGGGTCGGGAAACCAGCCAGGCGCAGGATGCCGAGGCGCGCCGCCGGCGCCTGGCGTATCCGGTCCAGGCGCTGGACCTGGTCACGGGCAGCGAGGGCGGGCAGGCCTTCTATGCGCCGATCATCGCCTTCAGCCATGGCATTGCCACCCAGCCCTTTGCCTGGATGGACGCGGATATGCGCAAGAACAAGCGCTCGCGTTATTACCTGGGCGGTTATTGGCCGCCGGAAACCCCCAACCTGTATTTCAAGGCGGTCCCGCTCAAGCCGGAGGTGGCGCGCTTCGTGACGTCGGCCGAGTTTCGCCTGCCGCTGTACCAGATAGCGCTGCATGACAGCCTGGTCAGTACCCATCACTGGGAGTACGGCTCGCTGAAGTTCTCCAGCGAACGTGATGTCACGGCCTTGCTGCAGTTGCTGTACATGGTGCCGCCGCTGTATCACCTGAACGATCAGGTGATTTCCCGTGACCTGCCGCTGATCAGTGCCTACGACAAGGTGTTCCGGCCCTTGCACGAGCGCCTGTTCAGCCAGGCCTTGGACGATTTCCAGGTGTTGTCCGGGGATCGCCTGCTGCAACGCTCGACCTTTGCCGATGGCACGCTGATTACCGTCAACTTCTCCGTCAGGCCCAGCCGCACGCCGGAGGGCCGGCAACTGCCTCCGTTGTCGGCCCATGTGGTGGTGGCCGGCGAGCCGGCGCAACTGATCGAGATCCGCCAGCTCCTCGGTGCCTCCTGAGGCTCAGTCGACGCGGTTCTTCGCCTCGATCCACTGGGACATGTACTGGGTGCTCTTGTGGTGATGGTGGCGCAGCATCGCCCCAGTGAAATTGTTCCGACGGTGGGCCGCCAGATCCTCGCGGCAGGCCTGGATCCGGGCAATCAACGCCGGGCCGTGGACCCGACGCTCATAACGGGCGGCGAGCAGCACCTGGCCGTTGGCCTGGGCCTGCTGCCACAGCGCACGGTCCTGGTAGAGACGCACGGCCGATTGCGCCAGGGCGACGGCGCTGGTTTCGATGGCGCCGGCCCAGGGCAGCTCACCGTGCATGGCTTCGGCGCCGATGGGGGTGGTGACATTCGGTGTGCCGCAGAGCATGGCGTCAAGGATCTTGCCCTTGATCCCGGCGCCGAAACGCAGCGGCGCCAGGCACACCCGTGCCGCGGCCATGACCTGCAAGGCGTCCTCGGCCCAGTTCATCACATGAAAGCCCTGGGCGGGGTTATGCAGCGCAGTGGCCTTGGGCGGGGTGTAGGCGCCATAGATATGCAACTGGGCCGTGGGCAGCTGCTGGCGGATCAGCGGCCAGATCGTGGTCTTCATCCAGAGCACGGCATCCCAGTTCGGCGCGTGGCGGAAGTTGCCGATGCTGAGAAAGTGCGCGCGCTCATCGAAATCGCGGTACGCCGCCGTGGGCATGTCGATCATCAGTGGGCACCAGTGCAATAGCGCCGCCGGGACCTTGAACTGCTCGATCAGCAACTGCGACTCGACATCGGAAATCATCAGGTTCAGGTCCGAGCGGTAGATGGCGGCGATTTCCCGCTGGGCCTGATCGGTCGCGCTCATCTGTTCGAACATCTGCCGCTGGTCGGGGGCGAACAGGGTGCTGAAGTCATTCAGGTCCTGATCGTCTTTCAGGCGTGCCTTGAGCTGTTGCTGGCGGGCATCGCGCAGGCTTTGCAGGTCCGAGGTCTCCAGCACCCGCAGGGCCCCGGGACAGTGTTTTTCCACGCGCCAGCCGAACTGCTCTTCCATCATGAAACGGTCGAACAGCACCACGTCGGGTTGCAGGTCGGCGACAAAACTGTCGAAGCTGCTGTTATTGAGCTCGATGCGACATTCCTCGATGCCCAGGCTCGCCAGGTCGGCCTTGTGCTCGCCGATAACGGCCGGGCTGGCGAAGGTGATGCGCCAGCCGGCCTCGAGAAAGCTTTCGAGGATCTGCATCATGTGCCCGCCGGCGGCCGACGAGCGCGGTTCCGGCCAGACATAACCGATAACCAGGACCTGGGTGATGTCGGTGGCGTTCATAACAGGATTCCTTGAAACGGGCAGGGCGGGAAAAGGGGCGCAATTAAACCACAGCGGCGCTCGCGATTGACCTGCCCCGGCGCACTGCGTAGCCTTGCAGCTTCGAGGTTCTTCGGCGCTCGGCCGAAGCTAAGAAGGGAACGCGGTATGCCGCGGCTGCCCCCGCAACTGTAAACGGTTCGATAGCCCTGCAATGCCACTGCCTACGGGCGGGAAGGCGCAAGGCCCGGCCGGTTCGCCTGCTTTCGAGAGCAAGCGCGACCGCCAGACCGTAAGCCAGGAGACCTGCCTCGTCACCGTTTCTCACTACAACCGGGCGGGGTGATCCGGTGGCGAACGCATCCGCGCCCAAGGGCCGCGGTTCTCGTCCCGTATGCCCGCCACTTTGCCAAAGGGCATCCGATGAAAACACTGGCCAAGCTTCCCGTCACCATCGTCACCGGCTTTCTCGGCTCGGGCAAGACCACCCTGTTGCGCCATATGCTCGACAACGCCCAGGGCCGCCGCATCGCGGTGATCGTCAACGAGTTCGGCGAATTGGGCATCGACGGCGAGATCCTCAAGCAGTGCTCCATCGGCTGCAGCGAAGAAGAAGCCAATGGCCGTGTCTATGAACTGGCCAACGGCTGCCTCTGCTGCACGGTCCAGGAAGAATTCTTCCCGGTGATGCGCGAACTGGTGGCGCGCCGTGGCGACCTCGATCATATCCTTATCGAAACCTCCGGCCTGGCGCTGCCCAAACCCCTGGTACAAGCCTTCCAGTGGCCGGAAATCCGCAGTGCCTGCACCGTCGATGCGGTGATCACCGTGGTCGACAGCCCGGCCGTGGCCGCCGGCACCTTCGCCGCGTTCCCGGACCAGGTGGATGCCCAGCGCAAGCTCGACCCGAACCTGGACCACGAATCGCCGCTGCACGAGCTGTTCGCCGACCAACTGTCCAGCGCCGACCTGGTGATTCTCAACAAGGCCGACCTGATCAGCCCTGAAGACCTGGCCCGGGTGCGCCTGGAAGTGGCCGAGGAGCTGCCGCCGGCGGTGAAAGTCATCGAAGCCAGCAGCGGTCGCCTGCCCCTGGACGTGCTGCTGGGCCTGGGCGCCGGTTCCGAGGAGCATATCGACGGTCGCCACAGCCACCATGATCACCACCACCACGATGACGATCATGACGACCACGATCATGATGCCTTCGACTCGATCTCCCTCGAACTGCCGCAAGCCGATGAAAGTCTGCTGCTGGACGCCCTGACGCAACTGGTGGTCAAGCACGGTATCCTGCGGGTCAAGGGTTTCGCCGCGATCCCGAACAAGCCGATGCGCCTGCTGATCCAGGGTGTGGGCAGCCGTTTCGACAAGCATTTCGACCGCGCCTGGACGGCGGACGAGCCACGTGTCACCCGCCTGGTGCTGATCGGCCAGGAACTGGATGCCGCGCTGCTCGAATCGACCCTGCGCGCCGCGCTGACTGTCTGACCCATGCATCTGCTCAGGACCCAGCCCGGCGGTTTTGTATCGGATGACAATATCGCCGACCTGGGGCAAACCCCCGCCGAGCTGGTGATCCTCTGCAGCGGCGACTCAAGCCTGGCATTGCTCGCCGAAGCGGCGCGGCAACTGCCTGAAAATTACCCCAGTCTGCGCCTGGCCAACCCCATGCAGGTGCAGAACCACGCCTCGGTCGACCTCTATTTCGACCAGGTGCTGCAACACGCCCGGGTCATTCTGTTGTCTCTGCACGGTGGGATCGGTTACTGGCGCTACGGTATCGAGCGGTTGGTGCAACTGGCCGAGCGCGGGGTGACCCTGATCCTGGTACCGGGGGACGACCGTCCGGACCCGGAACTGAGCGACCTGAGCACGGTGCCCGCCGAGGAAGGCCGGCGGCTTTGGCATTTTCTGCGCCAGGGCGGCATGGGCAATGCCCTGGACCTGTATCGCTGTCTCGCCAACCTTTGGTTGGGGCGCGACTACTCCTGGGCCGAGCCGCAACCCTTGCCGCGCACGGCGATCTATCATCCTCGCCATGGCAGCGTCGGACTGCCTGCCTGGCGTGCCGACTGGCAGGCCGGGCAACCGGTCGCGGCGGTGCTGTTCTACCGCTCGCACTTGCAGGCGGCCAATACCGCCTTCGTCGATGTGTTCTGTCAGCGCTTGCAGGCGGCAGGGCTCAATCCCTTGCCGATTGCCGTGGCCAGTCTCAAGGAGCCCGCTTGCCTGAGTGTGGTGGAGGATCTGCTGGACGAGGTGGCGGCCGCGATCATCCTCAATACCACCGGATTTGCCCAGTCCAGCCCCGAGGCTCCCCATCTGCGGCCGTTTCGCCGGGATATCCCGGTGATCCAGGCCATCTGCGCCCAGGACAACGAGCCCGGCTGGCAGGCCAGCGAGCAGGGCCTCGGGCCCCGCGACCTGGCGATGCATATCGCCTTGCCGGAACTGGACGGGCGCATCATCAGCCGGCCCATCAGCTTCAAGGACCTGGCCTGGCGCAGCGAGCGCAGCCAGAGCGATGTGGTCTGCTACCGCGCCCAGCCCGAACGCATGGATTTCGTTGCCGAACTGGCCCGTCGCTGGATCGATCTGGCACGGCTGCCCAATGCGGACAAGCGCGTTGCCCTGATCCTCGCCAACTACCCGACCCGCGATGGGCGGATCGGCAACGGCGTGGGCCTGGATACCCCGGCGGCGGCGCTGAATATCCTGCGGGCGCTCAAGGAGCAGGGTTATCCGTTGAGCGAGGATTTGCCTGAAAGCGGCACGGCGCTGATCCAGGCCTTGCTCGGTGGTGTCAGCAACGATCTCGACAGCCTTGACCTGCGGCCGTGTCACCAAAGCATGGCGCTGGCCGATTACCAGACGATGTTCGAGCGCCTGCCCGAGGCCAATCGCCAGGCGGTCATCGCGCGCTGGGGCCGGCCGGAACAGGACCCGATGTTCCGTGGCGGGCGGATGATGGTCGCCGGGCTGCGTTTTGGCCTGACCTTCGTCGGCATCCAGCCGGCCCGGGGTTATCAGGTCGATGCCAGCGCGGTCTACCATGACCCGGACCTGGTGCCGCCCCATGGCTACCTGGCGTTCTATTTCTGGCTGCGACACACCTACGGCAGCCATGCGCTGATCCATGTCGGCAAGCACGGCAACCTGGAGTGGCTGCCGGGCAAGGGCGTCGGGCTGTCGCAGCAGTGCTGGCCGGATGCATTGCTGGGGCCATTGCCGAATATCTATCCGTTTATCGTCAACGACCCGGGCGAGGGTGCCCAGGCCAAGCGCCGCACTCAGGCCGTGATCATCGATCACCTGATGCCGCCGTTGACCCGAGCCGAAACCTACGGACCGCTGCGGGATCTGGAGTTGCTGGCTGACGAATACTACGAAGCTCAATTGCTCGACCCACGGCGTGCCCGCGAATTGCAGCGTGACATTCTCAAGCTGGTGCGCGAGACGCAGATCGACCGTGAACTGCAACTCGACGCGGGCCTGGACAGCGATGCCGACGCGGCGATCTGGCTGCCCCGGTTGGACACCTACCTGTGCGACTTGAAAGAGTCGCAGATCCGCGACGGCTTGCATGTGTTCGGCGAATCGCCGAGCGGGCGCCTGCGCATCGACACGCTGCTGGCCTTGCTGCGGATTCCCCGTGGCGACGGGCGCGGTGCCCAGTCCAGCCTGTTGCGGGCCTTGGCCAAGGCCTTTGAAATGGGCTTCGATCCGTTGGACTGTGCCCTGGCCGAACCCTGGAATGGGCCCCGGCCTGAGTCGTTGCAAGGCGTCAGCGAGGAAACCTGGCGTACCGCCGGTGACAGCCGCGAGCGCCTGGAACTGTACGCAGGGCAACTGATCGAGCGGGCGTTGCAAGCCGGGATCGATTGGCCGGACACGGCGTTGTGGACCGATGTGCGGCTGATCATCGATGGCTTGCTGACGGTGGTCGCCCCGCGCCTGGATGCTTGTGGTCCGGCGGAGATGAATGGCCTGCTCGATGCCCTGGCGGGTCGCTTCGTGCCGGCGGGTCCCAGCGGCGCGCCGAGTCGCGGACGCCTGGACGTATTGCCCACCGGGCGCAATTTCTTTTCCGTGGATGTGCGCAACCTGCCGACCACCACCGCCTGGCGCATCGGTTTTCAGTCGGCCAACCTGATTCTCGAACGGCATTTGCAGGACCATGGCGATCATCTGCGCCAGCTCGGCCTGTCGGTCTGGGGCACGGCGACCATGCGCACCGGCGGCGACGATATCGCCCAGGCCATGGCGCTGATGGGCGTGCGGCCGGTGTGGGCCACGGGTAGCCAGCGGGTCGACGATTTCGAGATCTTGCCCCTGAGCCTGCTGGACCGTCCACGGGTCGATGTGACCCTGCGCGTGTCCGGGTTTTTCCGCGATGCCTTTGCCAACCTGATCCGCCTGTTCGACGCGGCCGTGCAGGCCGTGGCGGCGCTGGACGAACCGGCGGATATGAACCCGTTGGCTGCCCGGGTCCGCGCCGAGCGCGAGCAGTTGCAAGCCGAAGGTCTGGATAAGGAACAGGCGGCCCGTCAGGCCGGCTGGCGAATTTTCGGTGCCAAGCCCGGGGCCTATGGCGCCGGGGTGCAGAACGCCATCGACGGGCGCTTGTGGCAGAGCCGCGAGGACCTGGCTGAGGTCTACCTGAACTGGGGCGGTTATGCCTATGGCGGCCAGGATGAAGGCACGGCGGCACGTGGACAGTTCGCGCAACGCTTGAGCCAGGTCCAGGCGGTGCTGCAAAACCAGGACAATCGTGAGCACGACCTGCTCGATTCCAATGATTACTACCAGTTCCAGGGCGGCATGCTGGCGGCGGTGGAAACCCTGCGCGGCGAACAGGCCGCCAGCTATCATGGCGACCACAGCCAGCCGGACCTGCCGAAGATCCGCACCCTCAAGGATGAGTTGAACCGGGTGATCCGCTCGCGGGCGGCGAATCCGAAATGGATCGACGGGGTCAAGCGCCATGGTTACAAAGGCGCTTTCGAGCTGGCGGCGACCGTCGACAACCTGTTTGCCTTCGACGCCACCACTGGCCTGATCGACGATCACCAATACGCGTTGCTGGCGGATGCCTATCTGCTGGACCCGGACACCCGTGACTTTGTCCGCGAACATAATCCGGCAGCGCTGCGGGATATGACCGAGCGCTTGCTGGAAGCCCAGCAACGCGGGTTGTGGAGCGAGCCCGGCGAGTACCGCGAGGCGCTGGAAAACCTGCTGCTGGATATAGAAGAAGATTCCTGAGGTGTGCAAGCCATGAGCGATACCCCGCATTTCCCGCTGTCGGCCGTGGTCGGCGCCGACGACCTGAAACTGGCGCTGTGCCTGACGGCGATTGACCCGAAGATCGGCGGCGTGCTGATCGAGGGCCCACGGGGCATGGCCAAGTCGACCCTGGCCCGTGGGCTGGCGGATCTGTTGGCCAGCGGGTTGTTCGTCACCTTGCCCCTGGGGGCGACGGAAGAGCGGCTGGTGGGCACCCTTGATCTGGACGCGGCCTTGGGCGAAGGCCGGGCGCAGTTTTCCCCCGGCGTGCTGGCGAAGGCCGACGGCGGGGTGCTCTATGTCGATGAGGTCAACCTGCTGCCCGATCATCTGGTGGACCTGTTGCTGGACGTCGCCGCCAGTGGCGTCAATCGGGTGGAGCGCGATGGTATTTCCCATCGGCACTCGGCGCGGTTCGTATTGATCGGCACCATGAACCCGGAGGAGGGCGAGTTGCGTCCGCAACTGCTGGACCGTTTCGGCCTCAACGTAGCCCTCAGCGGCCAGCCGCAGCCGAGCGAGCGGGGGCAGATTATCCGTCGGCGCCTGGATTTTGATAGTGACCCGCAAGGTTTCTGCGAGCAGTGGGCGCCGGCGCAGGAGGCCTTGCGCGAGCGCTGCCGCCAGGCCCGGGCACGCCTGCCGGAGATCGCCCTGGATGACCAGGCCCTGGAGGCGATTACCGAACGCTGCTTTGCGGCGGGTGTCGACGGCATGCGCGCCGACCTGGTGTGGTTGCGTGCCGCCCGGGCTCATGCGGCCTGGCGCGGTGCCGGGCAGATCTCCCCGGAGGATATCGAGGCGGTGGCCGAGTTTGCCTTGCGCCATCGTCGTCGCGAAGGTGTGCCGCCAACCTCGGCACCGGCCTCGAATCCGGGGGCAGCGCCCCAGTCGGCAAGCGAGCCCGGCGAGGGCCAGGGGCAATGGGGTGAGCTGCCGGCCCAGGCCTTGCCGGTGGGGGCGCGCCGGGAAATTCCGAGCTGGCCAAAAAAGCCCCAGGCATCCGCCCTCGACTGAAACCGGGGGCGGATGCCAGGCCTCGGTCAGGTCGTTTGTCCGCTGGGCGTCAAGGCGTCAGCAGGGCTGGTGATAGCGGTGCGATCAGTTGGGTGGAGACCTTGCTGGGCGGGCGCCCGCGTCTGCGCAAGGACCTGCGCTTTCGTCCGCGCAGCCGCTCGCCCCATGAACTGTGGCTGGTGATTGTCGATGCTTCGGCCTCGACCCGCCGGCACCATGCGTTGAGTGAGGCCAAGGGCTTGCTGGCGCAGGTGTTTGACGATGCTTATCGGCAGCGGGCGCGCCTGGCGTTGATGACTGCCAGCGGTGATCGGCCCAAGTGGCAGCTTCAGGGTTTGAAAGCTTCGAGTGATTTACGCGGTTGGCTGGAGGACTTGGGAGCAGGGGGCGGAACGCCTTTGCAGGCAGCGCTGGCGCAAGCGGCGGATTGGTTGGCCAAGCGGCAGAAACGCTTTGCGGCTGAACAGCAGCGGGTGCTGTTGCTGACGGATGGGCGTTTGAAAGCCTGGTCGGGCTTGCCGGTCTTTAACTGCCAGGCGTTGCTGGTGGACCTGGAAAAAGGTCCGATCCGCCTGGGACGTGCCGTGCGGTTGGCGGCGGAACTGGGCGCGCAGTATCGGCATATCGAAGAGCTTTCGACACCCTGAAAGACACTGCGATCGTGCGGGAGAACGCGGTCAACTGTAGGAGCAGAGCTTGCTCGCGAACCGCTGCAAGCGGCCATACACCTTGGAGCTACGGCGCCTATGAATCCGCCTTCGCGAGCAAGCTCTGCTCCTACAAGGTTTTGCGTGTTCTCTGGAGCGCTATCAGGCCGACAATGTCCACGGCTGCAGGTCGTAGCCTTTCTGGCTCAACTCCGCACGGGCCTGTTGCAGCAGGCTGACCAACTGCTCGGAGTCGGAGTAGGCGCTGCAAGGAATCTGCTGGCGACCGATGCTGTTGTTGGTCCGGTCGATCACGGTCAGGCTCAGTTCGCCTTTGTCTTGTGCCACCCAGGCAACACATTGGAATGGCTTGAGGGCCTGGCCGGCCATCAGAAGTGCTTCGTTCATACGGAGCGGGGCGTTCATGGGTTTTCTCTCAAGTATGCCCAAACAATTTCGCTGGACCGTCGGTTTGGGCTCACCGTTTCGGTCGGTTACTTGTACTGATGTCCGATCGCGGGCATCAGGTCACACAAGTCATAAAGTTTTTTTCACTTTCTTTCATATACTCAGTTCAAGCCCCGGTATGGCCACGTCCGCTCCGCCAAACCAGTAGCGGTGGCCCGAAGGCTCTGGCTTGCAGCTTTCCGGATCTATGGCTTATGCATCGGCAAAGTTATAACCAAACGGTACAAGCCTGCGTCAAGTTCTTGCTAGTGTTACAGGCAGGTTTGCCAACTGCTTGTTTCTAATAAATATTTAAAACTCTGGCGCCAAGGATCAGTCATGCAAGAAGCGGTTCCGCTCAGACGCCTGCTGGTGGTTGATCCCTGCGATGATTGTCATCGCCTGTTACCTGGCTTGCGCACCGTCGGCTGGGATGTCGACAGTTGCAATCTGGACGCCGCCCTCGACCGTTCCTGCGATGTCGGTCTGTTGCGTCTGCAACCGTTTCATCTCGAACGCCCTGAAGCGGTCAAGGACCTGATCAGCCGCAGCGGCACCGAGTGGATCGCGGTCCTCAGCCAGGAAGTGCTGCGTTTGCAGAACGTCGGTGACTTCGTGTGCGAGTGGTTCTTCGATTTCCATACTTTGCCCTTCGATGTTTCCCGCGTACAGGTGACATTAGGTCGCGCCTTCGGCATGGCGCGCTTGCGCGGCCAGGGTTCGATCCATGTCGACCAGCCGGAGCACGAGTTGCTCGGCGACAGCCGGCCGATCCGCGAGCTGCGCAAGCTGCTGGGCAAACTGGCGCCCACCGAGTCGCCGGTGTTGATCCGTGGGGAAAGCGGGACCGGCAAGGAGTTGGTGGCGCGCACCCTGCATCGTCAGTCCCAACGACACGCCAAGCCATTCGTGGCGATCAATTGCGGGGCGATTCCGGAACACCTGATCCAGTCCGAGCTGTTCGGCCATGAGAAAGGCGCCTTTACCGGAGCGCACCAGCGCAAGGTCGGGCGCATCGAAGCGGCCAACGGCGGCACCTTGTTTCTCGATGAAATCGGCGACTTGCCCCTGGAGTTGCAGGCCAATCTGTTGCGTTTCCTCCAGGAAAAGCACATCGAGCGAGTCGGCGGCAGCCAGCCCATCGCGGTGGATGTACGGGTGCTGGCGGCGACCCATGTCGATCTGGAAGCCGCCATCGGCAGCGGGCGTTTCCGCGAGGACCTCTATTATCGGCTCAACGTCTTGCAAGTGATGACGGCGCCACTGCGCGAACGGCATGGCGATGTGGCGATGCTGGCCAACCATTTTTCCCATTTCTACAGCCAGGAAACCGGGCGCCGGCCGCGTAGTTTCAGTGAAGAGGCCTTGGTCGCCCTGGGCAATCATGCCTGGCCGGGCAATGTCCGCGAGCTGGCCAATCGGGTCAGGCGCGGGCTGGTGCTGGCCGAGGGGCGGCAGATCGAGGCCCGGGACCTGGGTTTGAACAGCCTGCCGTGCGACAGCGCCCCCATGGGCACCCTCGAAGACTATGTGCACCGTGCCGAGCACCAGGCACTGTGCGATGTGTTGAACCGGCACAGCGACAATATGAGCGTGGCCGCCCGGGTGCTGGGGGTGTCACGTCCGACTTTCTATCGATTGCTGCACAAGCACCAGATCCGCTAGGGCGCGGTGAGCGAAACGAAAAGGCCCGCAGCGTTTGCACGTTGCGGGCCTTTTCCATGGGGCGGCGTCAGAAGTAGTAGGGGAATTTCACGCTGAAGGAGAAGTCCGGCGCGTCGGGGGTCATGCCCAGGGACAGCATGGGTACGATGGTGAGGTTCGGCGAAGCGGCAATGGTCATGCCGATGTTGAAGAACCCCGAGTTGGCATCGCTGCCGATCACGTTCTGCCAGCTCTGACCGCTCTGCTGGAGCTTGCTCCTGCTTTGCACCAGGTCCGAGAACGAGAAGGACATGCTCATCTTCTCGTTCAGGGCGAAGGCCACGCCCGCGCCGATCTGGAAGCTGTCGCCGAGCTGGACCTTGCCGGGAACGACCACACCCTGTTGTGCACTGATATCGTTGAACGATTGCTCGAAGTTGTGAGTGTAGGCCAAGGTGCCGAACAGCACGGCCGGGTCAAAGGTTTTGACCAGCGAGATGCCGGGTGTGACGGACCAGACACCGTTGCCGGTCGGCAAGCTTTGCGGATAAGTCAGGCTGGTGCTTTGAGACGAGGTGAGGAACTTGATGCCATACGGATCCTTGCCGGTAGGCGCCTTGATCCGGAAACTGAAGACGGCATCCGGCCAGTTCTCCGACTCGTCGAGGAACTTGTAGGCCACGCCGAAGTTGACGTCGCCCAAGGCCGGGTCCTGTCTCACCGTTTGCTCGACGGTGGTGCCGGCTGCGCCACCGTTGCCGCCTCCGGCTTGATAGACCGAGTCCCGGTAGACGATCGGGGCGTTTATGTCGAACTGCCAACGGTTGTCGAGGTTATAACGGCCGGTCAGGTCGAGCGTCCAGGTATCGGACTTGATCCGATCCAGGTTGATATTGCCGAGGAAGATCGAGTCCAGGGCCAGAAAGCCGTTGAGAAACAGCTGCCGGGTATCGTAGTGCGAATACGTGACACCCGTCTCGACACTGAACTTGCCATTGCCAAAGAAGCCGCTGGCCTCGTTGTACAGGTCGGACACACTCTGGGCCGGTGCTGAATCATCCTTGAGGGACTGGCCATAAGAGGCGCCAGACGTGCTGGCCGCTGAGCCTGGAGCGCTCGCGCCGGCCGCCGCCACCGTTTGCCCCTTTTTCAGGTCCGCCGGGGATTTGACCAGGCGTTTGGGCGGTGGCGGTGCCGGTTGATCCTCGACCTGACGAACCCGTTGTTCCAGTACCGACAACGCTTGTTGCTGTTGTACGTAGCGTTGTTTCAGCTCCTGGAGTTCCTGTTTCAGGGCCTCTACCTCGGGGTCAGTTGCTGCTTGCAGCATCGTCGCCGGGAAGAGCGCACCCACACATACCGCCATGCGTAGAGAGAGCGATAGAGACATGAGATAAGTCGTCCTTTTCTGACATCCAATGGTCGAAAATGAGCGTAGTTCAGAATCCCATACTGCGTAGTCCCTTGAGTTGAGTCAGGCTGCAATCCAGTGCTCCCACGGTAGGCATGTTGTTCTGCAACACCACATTGAGTTGGGTCATGCTGTTGACCAGGTTGTTGCCACCCAGCAGGGTAGTGGACTGCAACACACCGCCCTGGGCGATCTGTTGCAGCGCGTTGCCCTGATTGTTGTTGGCCAGTATCTGCATTTTCACGCCGCTGGCCGCGGCAGAGACGGTGACGCTGCCGGCGGCACCGGAGCCGGTAATGCTGCCGCCGCTGGTGAGCGCCTGGCCCATTTGCTGAGGGCTGGTCGGGACCTGGTTCGCTTCACTGACATTGATCGCCACGTTGTTGCTGGCACCGTTGCCGTCGCCAGCGGCACGCACTACCTGGGTCACTCCCGCCGAGGCGTTCAGGCCGGCACCGCCGATCACCGTGCCGGTGCCCTGGGTGGGGGCCGCCCCGTTGCCCTGGGTGCTGAAGGTGGTGACGTAGAACTGCGGCTTGACAGTCGATTGCTGGATTTGCAGGGAAGTGGCCGCGCCGATGATGTCGCCCCGGGCGTTGGTCCAACTGCTTTGCATGACAATGCCGAAACTGATGATGCGTCCTGGCATGACGTAGCGACCACGCAGTTCGGACATCTCTGAATCTTTCAGTTCGATAGGCTTGAAGGGCAGGGTTGCGTGTGCCGGCAGGCAGGTGAGTGCCAGGCAACTGACCATCAACCAGTGTGAGTTTTTCATGTGCTGCTCCCGGAGCATCCTGCCCCTTTATTTTTAGTTCACCTTAGAAGAAGTCGCTCTGGATAAAGCCGAAATCCATCAGTTCCGCGTCCTTGACCGGGTGGAAGGTGTCCAGCTTGTTCTTGGCCGTCAGCGGGGCCGGTGGGTCGAGCAAGGCGTTGCTCTTGTCGTAGCCGGGACCGATGATGGCGAAGATGATGCCGTTCCAGCCTTTCTGGAAGTCGGCCTTGCTGTAGCGCTTGTGGCCCAGTACCGGGTCGCCGATATAGACCCAGTCCTTGTCGGCGCGCTGCATCACCACGAAATGCTTGTAGCCGCGGATCTCCATCATCACCACGACCGGAATGGTCACGCTGGGCAGGCTGTCGGCGGGAATCTTGTAGCCCCTGGCGCGCATGCCGATGCTTTCGATGTAGCGCTTCATGTCCAGCATGGAGAAGCCTTGCTTCTTGACCAGCTCCTGGTCGGAGGTGGTCAGCATGCCTTTGATGATCTGTTCTTCGTTGACGTCCAGCCAGTAGGCCTGGCGCAACAAGGTGGCGAGTGCGGCGGCACCACAACTGAAGTCGGTCTTCTGCTCGACCAGGTCGGAAAAACGCCGTTCGCGAATGCTTTGTACGTGCTTGTAGAAAACCACTGCACCCGGCAGGCCGGGCACGGCCATGGTCGCGGCCTGAATAGGGATGGAGAGAAAAAGCGCGAGGGCAAGGGCGATAGTACGCATGGTCATACGCCTCTCAGAGCTGAAAAAAGAGCCCCGTTTCCGGGGCTCTCAGTACTGTTGCCACTACATGCAGGCGCGGCAGCCTGCTGCGATGGACAGGGTGTTGCCTTGTTGGTTGCCGACACCGGCCGCCACGTTGGCACCCACATTGCCCGAGGCATTGTTGAGCGAGTTGTTGATGCTGGCGTTGTTGACCACAGGCATGGTCCAGCCGTTAGGTGTCATCACTTGATAGGTGGCGACGCCATTCAGGTCGATAGTCCCCATCTCGGTACCTTTGATGGTTTCTTTCCCTTTGCCGTTGTCTCCGCCACCCCAGCCGTCATTGCCATAACCGCCTTTGCCGCTGCTTTCGGTGCCTGAGAAGGTCCCTTTGTAGCTGCCATCAATATCGATAGTGGCTTTGAGGGTGGTGACTTTGTAGGCTTGTACCGCGGCGTTGGCCACTTGCAGGCCGTTGGAGTTCTGGGTAGCCGCGCCGGTTGCCGACGCGACACGACCGCCGGATACGGCGATGGCCAGGTCGTTTTTCTGTTGGTTGAAGTTGCCGGCAGCAACGTTGACACCCATGTTGCCGGAGCCGTTGTTACCAGAGTTGTTCAATGACCCATTGTTCTGGGTGGATTGGTTCAGGACCGTGTTGTTGTGGTTGGTTTGGGTCAAAGTGGTGCTGGAAACGGCGCTGCCGAAGATGAAGCTTTCGTCGGCGGTGGCCAGCGCGGCTTCGTTGAGCTGCTGGTTGCCATCGCCGGCCGCGGCGTTGGCGCCCATGTTGCCGCTGGCACTGTTCAACGAGCTGTTGATGCTGCCGTTGTTCTGGGTGCCTTCGTTGACGACGGAGTTGCCGTGGCTGTCCTGGGTGTCATTCACCGAGGCGGTGGCGCCTGCGGTGATTTGCAGCAGGGTCGCCAGGTCCGGGCCTTTGTCATGGTCATGATGACGACGACCGTGTCCTTCATCACCGCCTGCCTGAGCGGCCATTGCCATGATGGCGGCCAGAGCGAAGACCAGTGGTTTGAGAGCCATTGTAGGTTTCATGGTGTGTATCTCCGTGCTTATTAGTTGAGTTAAGTGTTGGTACTTTCTAATGGGCACTGCACGGGTCAATCAGCGACCCGGATACTGAGGGTGTTGGCCATACGGTTGCCCACCCCCGCGCTCTGGCTCACCTGAATCACGCCCCGGCTGCCGGTGAAGGCCTGGTCGCTGGTAACGACCTGGCGACTGCCGGAGGGTGTGGATGAGTCCGAGTTCGGTGACAGCGCCACGTTCTGTTGGGACAGGACGCTGTCGTCGATGCTTTGCGGCGCGGCACTGATGCTGATCCGCACGGCATTGATCATCTGGTTGTTGGCACCGGCGGATTGGTTGACCCCAACCATGCCGTTGCCGTTACTGAAAGAGTTGCCCTGGATGGCGGCCTTGGCGTCGATTGCCGTACTGGCCCCGCTGGTGATTTTCTGGTTCAGCGAGGTCGTGGCACTGGCGTTGGTGCCTACCGCGATGGCGCGGCTGTTAAGCTGTTGCTGCTGGTCGCCGGCGGCCTGGTTGACCATCACGTTGCCGTTGTATTGCTGGCTACTGTTGTTGATCGTGGCGCTGTCGATAACCGGGCTACCGGAGTCGGCCAGTACGCCGGCGCTACTGAACAGGGCGAGAAGAAACAGTGAATGGCGCATGTCATTGCCCCTTGCCGATGGCGCCGAGGGCGTTCATACCCGCCGACAGCCCATGGTTGATCGTGTTGGCGATGCTGGCGCCATTGCCGCCGCCGTGTCCGGCGGTCATCCCTGGCAGGCCATTGGGGTTGTTCAGGCCGGGCATGCTGGTGGTATTGGTGGTGATCAGTTGGCTAATGGAGCCGCCGGTACTGATGCCAGCGATATCGCCATCACTCAGTTCCTGGCCGGTGGTCGAGGTGATTACGGCGGAAGGGTTGGCGTTGACCGTGGTGGGGTTGGGATCAGGTTGTAGGGCCGGGCGGCCATAACTCTGTGGTTGCACGGTACGATCAAGGACAATCACTCCGTTGCCACCGGCCTGGGCCGTGAGGCAGAGCATCGAACTGATCGCGCAGCTGATCAGCACGGTGCGGGTAAAGCCGGTAGTGAAAGTCCCCATGACGGCATTCCTTCTTCAGTACGCTGGCCCTAGCCTGGCGTTTGAGAGGGAAAGAGCAGAAGCTGTGCCGCTTTTTGTTTTTCCTTTTAAAACAATGGGTTGTTTTGGAAGGCAAATGAATCGCGTGAAAGCTGTTTCACGGATGAGACAGTATCGAGGGGGGCAGACGGGGAGATTTCGGCGCAACGCGGTAATACGGGCCTTTCAGGGGAGGTGTATCAGGGGCTTAACACTTGGGGCAGTGCCGTGCCTGAACCGTTGATTTTGAGGCTTCGCCTGTGTACCGGGTGTTTCAGAAATGGACACTGATCCCGATTTTCCTGGGGTTTTCGGCGTTTTCAGGCACTTTCAAGCAGCCGGGCGACGGCCGCGAAGGCCTGCTCGCGACGCGCCTGCCAATCGCCTTCGATCACCGTTACCGGTTGTCCATGCTGTAACAGCCAATCCAGGCTGGCGGCGAAAAAGGTCTGGCGTTCACCCAGCTCCGGTTGGCAGCGCTGGCCATCGTCGATCCAGCCCACGCCTTCGGGACGCAGTAACAGGTGCAGGTCATAGTGGCGCGCCTGCAGGGCCTGTTCGATCCACGCCGGGCATTCGCCGAACAGGGTCCGGCTCCAGAGCAGATTGCTCAGCAAGTGGGTGTCGAGAATCAGCAGCTTGGGGGCCTGCGCGCGAGCCGCATCCTCCCAATCAAGCTGCCCGCGGGCGATGGCCGGGATATCCTCCAGGCAAGTATCACGCAGGTTGGACTCGATGAAATAACGCACGTATTCGCCCACCACCAGGCCACCGAAATGGGCTTGCAGTTCGGCGGACAGCCAGCTTTTACCACTGGATTCAGGCCCCGCCAGGACAATGACCTTCATGGGCGCGGGCATGGGAATTCCTTGGGCTCGAAAAAAGGAGGGCGATTGTACCCTCCCGCTCTCAGACCTTGAACTGCTTGAGCAAGGTATTGAGTTGCTGGCTCAGGTTCTTGAGCTTTTCACTGTCGACACTCGATTGCTCGGCCGCCAGGGCCGTGCTGTGGGACAGGCCCGCCGCGTCGGTGACGTTCTGGTTGATTTCCTCCACCACATGGGACTGCTCAAGGGTGGCGCTGGCAATCGAGGCATTGAGCCCATTGAGGTTACGCAGGGCCTGGCCGATGGCGTTCAGGCTCTCACCGGCCAGGCCGGCCTGCTCGATGGTCAGTTGCGAGGCACGGCTGCTGTCGCCGATGACTTTCACCGCGGCTTCGGAATGACCTTGCAGGCGTTCGATCATCGACTGGATCTCCGCCGTGGACTTCTGGGTGCGCTGGGCCAGCAGGCGCACTTCATCGGCGACCACGGCAAAGCCGCGACCCTGTTCACCGGCCCGGGCGGCTTCGATGGCGGCGTTCAGGGCCAGCAGGTTGGTCTGTTCGGCAATCGAGCGAATCACTTCCAGGACGCTGCCGATCTGCGTGCTTTCGGCCGCCAGGGTGCGGATCACCTCCACCGCCTGGTTGATGGTGGCGGAGAGTGAATCGATCTGTTGCAGGCTGTTGTCGATATTCAGTTGGCCCTGGCGCGCCTGGGCTTCGGCATCACGCATCTCGCTGGCGGCCTGCTCGGCATTCTTGGCCACGTCCTGCACGCCATAGGTGACTTCGTTGATCGCCGTCGCCACCATTTCCATCTGTTGCGATTGCTGCTGGCTGCGGGCCTGGGCCTGGGTGGCGTTGCTGCCCAGGTCGCTGGAGGACTGGCCGAGTGCGGTGGCCGAGTCCTGGAGCTGACCGACCACGCTGCGCAGCTTGCTGGTAAACCCGTTGAAATGGCGGGCCAGTTGCGTTACTTCATCCTGCCCGTGGGTATCGAGGCTGTGGGTCAGGTCGCTTTCACCGCTGGCGATATTGGCCATGGCGTTCACGGTTTCCTGCAGGGGGCGCACGATGCTGCGGGCAATCATCGTCACCAGCAACGCCATGATCAGCGCAATCCCCAGGCCGATCAGCGACGCTCGCCAGACCTGGCCGTAGAACTCGTCCTGCAGGTCGTCGACGTACACGCCCGAGCCGAGGATCCAGCCCCAGGGTTCGAAGAGCTGGACATAGGAGGTTTTCTGTACCGGGGCGCTGGCCCCCGGTTTTGGCCAGCGATAGTTGATCATCCCCGCGCCCTTGGCCTTGGTCAGGGTGACCATCTCGTTGAACAGGGCGTAGCCGTCCGGGTCCTTGATCCCTGACAGGTCCTGGCCTTCAAGCTTGGGGTTGGCCGGGTGCATGATCATCACCGGGCGCTGGTCGTTGATCCAGAAATAGTCGGTCTGGTTGTAGCGCAGGCCGCGGATCACGTTCATGGCCTGCTTCTGCGCGGCTTCGCGGCTGAGGGTGCCGGCGGTTTCCAGGTCATGGTAGTAGTTGAGGATGCCACTGGCGACCTGGACCACGTGCTGGGTCTTCTGCGCCTTGCCCTGGTACAGGTCGTCATGGATCTGCTGGAGCATCAACAGGCCCAGGGTCAGCAGCATCGCCATGGCGACGATGAGGATGAGCCACAACCGCCGACTGATCGACACATTTCGCAAACTATTCATGAGGACACCGCTCCTTGTTTCTTCTTGTTGTGATCATCGCCAATCTGCATCCAAACAGGTTTTATCGCTCCTGCCCAGCAGGCTTTTGGCTACTTTCCTGGCAGCCACAAACAGACGTGTCTGATAGGATCTCGGCCCGAAACTGACAAACCTGAGTTGATGTTTGATTTTTCAGGCATTTTTTACGCTTTGACGACAAGTGGTGCGGCACGCTGTGTACCTGTTGTCATGGGCAACTGATCGAGCGTCGAATTTTTCAAGTGCCGCGCGGGGTGTGCGGCAGCATGGGGGAATAATGGATCTGTGGACCGCCGTACAGGCAGTGATTCTGGGTATTGTCGAGGGTTTGACGGAGTTCTTGCCGATCTCCAGCACCGGGCACCAGATTATCGTCGCGGACCTGCTGAATTTCGGTGGGGAACGGGCGATTGCCTTCAATATCATTATCCAGCTCGGGGCGATCCTGGCGGTTGTCTGGGAGTTTCGTCACAAGGTGTTCTCGGTGGTCCGGGACCTGCCGACGCAGCGCAATGCCCAGCGCTTTACCCTCAACCTGCTGGTGGCGTTCCTGCCGGCGGTGGTGCTGGGGGTGTTGTTCAAGGAGGTTATCGCCACCTATCTGTTCAACCCGATCACCGTCGCCGCCGCGCTGGTGGTGGGCGGCTTGATCATCCTCTGGGCCGAGCGCCGCCAGCACGTGGTGCATGCCGAGACGGTGGATGAGATCACCTGGAAAGATGCCCTGAAGGTCGGCTTCGCCCAATGCCTGGCGATGATCCCCGGCACCTCGCGTTCCGGTGCGACCATTATCGGCGGCTTGCTGTTCGGGCTGTCGCGCAAGACCGCCACCGAGTTTTCGTTCTTCCTGGCGATGCCGACCATGGTCGCCGCCGCGGTGTATTCCGGTTACGGTTTCCGCCATCAGTTCCAGATGGCGGACTTGCCGGTGATTGCCCTGGGTTTCGTGACGTCCTTTGTTTTCGCGATGATCGCCGTGCGCGGCTTGCTGAAGTTCATCGCCAGCCACACCTATGTGGCGTTCGCTTGGTATCGGATTGCTTTCGGCCTGGTGATCCTGGCCACCTGGCAGTTCGGCTGGGTCGACTGGTCGAGCCACGGATGAGGGCGCCACGTAACGAGGAACGTACCCGCCAGGCTGGCGGCCGGGTCCGGCATCTCAAGCTCAAGCTGGCGGTGCTGCTGGTGCTCTGCGTGTTGCCTGGATTTGGCGCGCTGAAGATGTGGCTCGGCGGTGGCTCCCCGGCACCGTTGTGGGCTTACGGACTGGTCAGCCTGCTGGCGTTTTTTCTCTACTGGAGCGACAAGCGCAAGGCTCGCGACGAAAGCTGGCGTACACCGGAGAAGGTCCTCCACGCCATCGAGCTGCTGGGCGGCTGGCCGGGGGCGCTGATCGCCCAGCAGGTGTTTCGGCACAAGACCCGCAAAGTCTCGTTTCAGTTGGTGTTCTGGTTGATCGTGCTGTTGCACCAGGTGTTCTGGATCGACTACCTGTTCCTCGGCACCAGCCTGGTGCACCTGTCGTTTCTATAACAGCAGGCCGACCTGGACGCGCTTGGGCAGTTTTGCCACCACCAGTTGGTGGGAACGCTGGATCAACCCTTGCAGTTCGTCACGGCCAAGCGGGTAGGGTGTGTCCATGATGATCCAGTGGGCCCTGGCCAGATACGGCGCGGGCCCGATCCCCGGACGGTCGACATGACCGAGGAACAGCTCCTTGTCGACCTTGAAGGCCAGGGAGTCGCCGCGCAGCCCTTGCACGGCGAACATCTTGTTGCCGGCAATGGAAAATACCCGCACGCCGCCCCATTTGTAGTCTTCCCGCGCCCCGGGCAGTGTCAGGCAGAACTGCGCGACGTCTTCCCGGCTCAGGCTTGATCCTTTCACAGTGTTCTATCTCCGCAACCTTTGAAAACTTCAGCCAGATGATCGATCCAGGCCCGCACCGCCGGCAGTACGCCGCGCCGATGGGGGTAGACGGCCTGCAACCAGCCGCCGGGCAAGGACCATTCCGGGAGTATCTGCACGAAAGTGCCGTTGGCCAACTCCTGCTCACAATACAGCATCGGCAGGACGGTAAAGCCCAGGCCGGCAAGGGCACAGGCCTTGCGCACGACAAAGTCGTCGACTCCGAGTCGGGCCTCGAGGGTCAGTTCGCGTTTTTCACCCTCGGCGTTGATCAGGCTCAGGTGCACCAGCCGATCAGCCTCCAGGGCGCCCAATACGGGTGCATTCCTGAGATCGTCCAACTGGTTGATGGGGTGTTGTTCGAGAAAGGCCGGTGTCGCCAGGATAAAGGTTTGCGCCTGACGCAGGCGGCGGGTCACCAGCAACGGGTCTTCGTCGCCTTGTTCGCGGACCCGCAGGGCGACATCGACGCCCTCGGTCACCAGGTCGACCCGCCGATTGACCATCAGCACTTCCAACTGAACCAGCGGGTGCGCGGTCAGGAAGCTGGAGATCACCCAGGGCATGAACTCCTGGGCCAGGCCCACCGGAGAGGAGACGCGCAAGCGTCCACGGGGTTCGCTGGACATGCTGGCCACCGCCTCGTCGGCCATCTCGGCCTCCAGCAGCATCGCCTGGCAATGGCGCAGGTAGCGCTCGCCGACCGCCGTGAGTTTCAGCTGGCGGGTGGTGCGTTGCAGCAAGCGCGCGCCGAGGCGTTCTTCCAGCTCGGCGATGCGTCGCGACAGGCGCGACTTGGGAATGCCCAGCAGACGCCCGGCCGCCGCGAAGCCGCCGGCTTCGACCACCTTGGCGAAGTAGTAGAGATCGTTGAGGTCCTGCATGGGCGTGACTCGATTGTTCTATGGTTGGGACAAACTATCACATTCAAGCTGTCTAATCGGCTATTGGTTTCGCCTGTAGGATTATCTCAACTTGATCGCCCAGTGGCGATCCTCACTTGGAGATCCCGCATGAAACTCTTGCACATTGATTCCAGCATCCTGGGCGACAACTCCGCCTCCCGTCAGTTGAGCCGTCAGGTGGTCGACGCCTGGAAACTCGCCGAGCCTTCTGCCGTGGTGACCTACCGCGACCTGGCCAGCGACGCCATCAGCCACTTCTCCAGCCTGACCCTGGTCGCCGGCGGTACCGCTGCCGAACTGCGTGACGCCGCCCAGCGCCACGAAGCCGAACTCAGTGCTTCGACCATCGAAGAGTTCCTCGCCGCCGATGCCATCGTCATCGCGGCACCGATGTACAACTTCAGCATCCCGACCCAACTCAAGGCCTGGATCGACCGCATCACCGTCGCCGGCAAGACTTTCCGTTACACCGAAGCCGGTCCTGAAGGCCTGGCGGGTGGCAAGAAACTGGTGATCGTCTCCACTTCCGGCGGCCTGCATGTCGGCATGCCTACCGGCGTAGCCCATGAAGACTACCTGAACGTGCTGTTCGGTTTCCTCGGCATCACCGATATCGAATTCGTCCGCGCCCATGGCTTGGGTTACGGCGAAGAAGTCCGCGCCAAGGCCATCAGCACCGCGCAGGCGCGGATCAGCGAAGAGCTGTTCGCCACCGCGTAAAGCTTTGGTAAACGCGCGAGCTTCTTTCGGGAACACCCATTAAACTCCGTACTCTGATCATTATGAATGGTCAGAGTACGGAGTTTTTTGCGTCTGGCTGTTCAGGTTTGGCTCGGTTTATGCAAGCATCGATCAACCATAGGTGCTCTGAAAAACCTCGAAAATCAGTCAAAGCCCTCTCCAGAGCTTTAGCTTCAGGGAATTGAAGAGAATTGGCGTGCTAATTACGCAGCAAAGGTGGACATCCCCATGATGCGTCTTTGTGCAGTGTTACTGATCTGCTTGTCCAGCAGCCTCCTGACGGTGCAGGCTGCGCCGCCCGCTCATTGGAGCGTCGGTTATCATCGTCTGATATTCCTCGATCCGCTGGATCTCAAGCCGATGTCGGCGATTGCCTTCTATCCTTCCAGTGATCGTGAGCACACGAGCCGGATCGGCAACTACACGATCCAGGCCGGCGAAGACGTCAAGGTTGCCATTGGTCGCTATCCACTGCTGATGTTGTCCCATGGCAACACCGGCACGCCCCTGGCCCTGCACGACCTGGCCACTTCCCTGGCGCGCAAGGGCTTTATCGTGGTCGCGGTGTTGCACCCGGGCGACAACTACAAGGATCAAAGCCGCCTGGGGACGCTGAGCAACCTCTATGGCCGGCCTATGCAGATTTCCGAAGCCATCACCGCCGCCCTCGGCGACTCGACCCTGTCACCGTTTATCGAAGCCGAGAATGTCGGCGTGATCGGTTATTCGGCGGGCGGCGAAACCGCGCTGATCCTGGCCGGCGCCCAGCCGAACCTGGAGCGTCTGCGTCGTTATTGCCAGCAGCGTCCGGATGACAAGGATGCCTGCAACACCAAGGGCGAATTGATTGTCGACCGCGATGACCTGCAGCCGGTGGCCGATCCACGGGTGCATGCGCTGTTGCTGATGGCGCCGCTGAGCCTGATGTTCGGCCGCCATACCCTGGCCGGTGTCCATGTGCCGGTACTGATGTACAGCGGCGGTGACGACAAGCTGGTGTTTCCGGACAAGAATGCCGCCGCCCTGGCGCGCAAGCTGCCGGTGGCGCCGCAGTTCAAGCTGATCGCCGGGGCCGGGCATTTCGTCTTCATGGCGCCGTGCGGCCCCGAGCAACTGCAGGCCACGCCGGGACTCTGTACCGATGCCGAAGGGGTCAACCGCGAGGATATTCATCGCGACCTGATCCACGAAGCCGGGCGCTTCTTCAGCAAGACCCTCAGTACGCCGAGCCATGGCGGGATGCAGACCGCCGATCAGTGAGTCAGTGGGCGGCCGCGCGACGTGCCAGCAGCACCGTGACCGACAGGCCGCCGACCGAGAGGAGTGCGGCCGTGAAGAAAATCCACGAATAGCCCAGGTTCGAGGCCACCGCGCCCATCACCGGACCGGCGATGGCCAGTGCCAGGTCGAAAAATACCGCATAGGCGCTCAGGCCCGCGCCGCGACTGCTACTCGGCACCTGTTTGATCGCCTCCACACCCAGCGCCGGATACACCAGCGACAGGCCAAACCCCGCCAGGCCCGCGCCGGCCAGGGCGACGCCGGTGGAAGGCGCCAGCCAGAGCAGCACCAGGCCCAGGGTCTCGATACTCATGCAGGCGATGGCTGCCTTGAAACCGCCGAAGCGGTTGATGCAGCCGATAAAGAACAGCCGGGCGAGGATGAAGCAGGTGCCGAACACCGTCAGGCAATAGGCGGCACCGGTCCAGCCGCGGCTGAGATAGAAGAGGGTGACAAAGGTAGTCAGGGTGCCATAGCCGATGGAGGCCAGGGTCAGGCTGGCGCCATAGGGCGCGATACGCCCGAACACCGCCCAGAACGGCAGGCGCTCACCGCGAATCACCGGCACCGAAGGTTTGTTGCGAATCAGCAGCAGCGCTCCGAGGGCCAGGGTCGACAAGGCGATGCCGAGGCTGGCGAAGCCGTAATCCTCGACCATCAGCACCCCCAATGGCGCGCCAATGGCGATGGCGCCGTAGGAGGCGATGCCGTTCCAGGAAATGACCCGGGCGGTCTGATCCGCGCCGACCTGGCCAATGCCCCAGCTGATGGTGCCGACGCCGATCAGGCCCTGGGCGATCCCCAGCAGCAGGCGCGCACCGATCAGAATCCCCAGGCTCAGCAGTGGCAGGTGCTGCACTTGTGTCGAGACCCACGTCAGCGCGCCGCTGAGCACAATGCCCGACAGGCCATAGATGATCGAACGTTTGGTGCCGATACCGTCGGCCATGCGCCCTGCCATGGGGCGGCTGAGCAGGGTCGCCAGGTATTGCGAACCGATGGTCAGGCCAGCGATCACCGCGCTGAACCCCAGTTGTCC
The DNA here is from genome assembly GCF_023242385.1 of Pseudomonas sp. MWU12-2345. Lineage (NCBI taxonomy): Bacteria > Pseudomonadati > Pseudomonadota > Gammaproteobacteria > Pseudomonadales > Pseudomonadaceae > Pseudomonas > Pseudomonas sp. MWU12-2345. Next base: position 248,059 of record NZ_JALLJA010000001.1, read on the forward strand.
GTGTACATAACCGGGCAACACCGCAATCGGCAGGCCGATGCAAAGGAAGGCGATGAAGGTGTAGAAGACGATGGAAACGATCTGCAGGGTGATCGTCAGGTTGCTGGTCGGTCTGGGAGGTTGCTGGGCGGACATGAAGGCTCGTTCGCGGGCGGGCGGTTAGAGGCGAACATGATGGCGGGATGGGAGGATAAAAGAAAGCAGGCTAACTAATTTCTTGTGTGCTCTATGGGAGCCGGCGTGCCGGCTCCCATAGTTTTTTAGAACACCACGCCCTGGCTGCGCAGGTAGTCGTCATAGGTGCCGCTGAAGTCGATCACGCCGCTTGGGCTCAGTTCGATGATGCGGGTGGCCAGGGATGAAACGAACTCACGGTCGTGGCTGACGAAGATCAGCGTGCCCGGGTAGTTCTCCAGCGCCAGGTTGAGGGACTCGATGGATTCCATGTCCAGGTGGTTGGTCGGTTCGTCCATGATCAGCACGTTCGGCTTTTGCAGGATCAGCTTGCCGAACAACATGCGGCCTTGCTCACCACCGGAGATGACCTTGACCGACTTGAGGATCTCGTCGTTGGAGAACAGCATGCGGCCGAGGGTACCGCGAACCACTTGTTCGCCTTCCTTGGTCCAGCGGCCCATCCAGTCGAACAGATTGGATTCGTCTTCGAAGTCCGAAGCGTGATCCTGGGCGTAGTAGCCCAGTTCGGCCGCTTCGGTCCACTTGACGGTACCGGCGTCCGGGGTCAGTTCGTTGACCAGGGTGCGCAGCAGGGTGGTCTTGCCGATCCCGTTCGGGCCGATGATCGCCACGCGCTCGCCGGCTTCAACCTGGAAGCTGAAGTCCTTGAACAGGGTCTTGCCATCAAAACCTTTGGCCATGCGCTCGACGATGACCGCCTGGCGGTGCAGCTTCTTGGTCTGTTCAAAGCGAATGAACGGGCTGACGCGGCTCGATGGCTTGACTTCGGCCAGCTGGATCTTGTCGATCGCCTTGGCGCGGGAAGTGGCCTGCTTGGCTTTCGAGGCGTTGGCCGAGAAGCGGCTGACGAAGGATTGCAGCTCGGAGATCTGTGCTTTCTTCTTGGCGTTGTCCGACAGCAACTGCTCGCGGGACTGGGTCGCCACGGTCATGTATTCGTCGTAGTTGCCCGGGAACAGGCGCAGCTCGCCGTAGTCCAGGTCCGCCATGTGGGTGCAGACGCTGTTCAGGAAGTGACGGTCGTGGGAGATGATGATCATCAGGCTGGAGCGCTGGGTCAGGATGTTTTCCAGCCAGCGGATGGTGTTGATGTCCAGGTGGTTGGTCGGCTCGTCGAGCAGCAACACTTCCGGATCGGAGAACAACGCCTGGGCCAGCAGCACCCGCAGTTTCCAGCCCGGGGAGACTTCGCTCATCGGGCCGTTGTGCTGCTCGATGCCGATACCCAGGCCCAGCAGCAATTCACCGGCGCGGGATTCGGCGGTGTAGCCGTCCATCTCGGCGAAATCGGTTTCCAGCTCGGCCACGGTCATGCCGTCTTCTTCGGTCATTTCCGGCAGCGAGTAGATGCGGTCGCGCTCGGCCTTGACCTTCCACAGCTCTTCGTGACCCATGATCACGGTGTCGAGTACGCTGAATTCTTCGTAGGCGAACTGGTCCTGGCGCAGTTTACCCAGGCGTACGTTCGGTTCCAGCATGACCTGGCCGCCGGACGGGTCGAGGTCGCCGCCGAGGATTTTCATGAAGGTCGATTTGCCGCAGCCGTTGGCGCCGATCAGGCCGTAGCGGTTACCGGCGCCGAATTTGACCGAGACGTTCTCGAAGAGCGGCTTGGCGCCGAACTGCATGGTGATATTTGCGGTGGAGATCAATTACTTTACCTATCAAGGGGTTACGCGCTGCTGATGGGGTGCTTGGGCCATTCCCTGGGCATTTCAGGAGCTTTTCCATCTCGCTCCGGTCACCGCTAGAGTTCAGCCAGCGCGCGTACGTAAAGAGCAGCATCCGACGCTGTGTCCGAGCTGCTGTGCAATTTAAAGGCGGGATTCATTCCAGACATTGGGCCTATTGTCGCATACGGATGACGACAGTTACATGGCTGTCGGCGAGTGTCTGTCTGTGAGGCCCAGCACAGAGCCATGTCTATACATATGTACGACTTGAGACATAACGCTTCTCAGCACAATACGTCCCCGTAATTGAAATCATGATTCTGGAGGCGGTACATGGGTGTTGGAGCGGCTACAACCAGGGACGGTGTGGATGGGAACGGGAGCAGCGGATCGAGGAAAAGACCCGGTTCGGCCCTCGGGAACGAGGGCGGACGCCCCAGGATCCAGGGGAATGAAGCCGGTACCTCGACACAAAGTAATGAGCCGAGCCCATTCGGGACCCGCCTCGCCCTCTGGGGGCAATCGAAGCGCTACAACGAAGCCAATGAAACCTTTGATAGCCAGATCATCCTGGAACTCGGCGAGGTCCCAGGGATTGCCGACGCCATACGCTCACTCGGACTGCAGCATCCCGACAAGCCCACGGTGTGGTTTCGACTGAATGGACAGGGCTATGCGCCGGTGCTTGGCGATCCCGCGCTCATGAACGGTCATGCCCGTATCCTGGTCCTCGGCGTAGCGGGTGCGGAAGGGGTCTTGAGCGGCTATACGCCGGCCCAGGTGGAAAGCCGGATCAGCGAGTTCCGTGGCTGGCTGCGTGATCGCTACCACTACGGTAGTTATGGCTTGAAAGGTTCTATTTACGAGGACTATCTGACCACTGCCTCGAACTGGAACACCCGGCATCCCGCTTATCCGGTGACCGGCATGGGCCGCGGCGGCAAACGTGATCCCGATTTCTGGCGCAAGGTGAAAGAGCGCCTGCGCGATAGCAGTGGAACACGCGCGGAAAAGGTCCGGGCGCTCAGCCAGATGGACCTCAGGATTGATCTGCGTGGCCTGCCTTTTTTCAGCATGCCGGGCAGTGTGGCCACCGAACTGGAGCAGGTGGATGGCGCACTGATTGCCGATATCCTTCACCGCCAGTCAGAGGGTACCCCTGCACCTGTGGTCACCCGCGTGATAGAACCCATGGCCGGCTCGGGGGTTTATTCGAACTGGGCCAGGGCGCTGGGGTTCAAGGGCAAAATCATCGTCAACGATATCAATCCCTTGATCGCGGTGACCCAGAGCGAGGTGGTCAGCCATCCGCAGGGCGTCGTCAGGGGTGTCCAGGAGATCAAGTCCGATCTCCTGGCGATCAGCCGCCAGCATGGCTTTGATTTCGACGACAACCTCTCAATGAGTTTTGAGCGCCTTTTTCCGGATGACGTCCCTTTACCCAAAAAAGAGGCGGAACAAGCAAGACGGCGGGAAAAGCTCAAGGCGTTTGTCAGGCAGGATCGGGCGGACAATCTTCGTCAGGCGGTAAAGGATTATTTTGAAGACAGTCTGGCTGAATTGATCTCGCTGAAAGATGGCAAGGTGATTGTTGATGAGCCGGCGGTGCCGAAAATTGGTCAATTAACCGCCAGGACACGGGTCGCCGCGTTGTTTTATGTCATGCAGAATGCGGCCAAGCATACTAGTGCGGTCACCATCAACCAAGTCTCCTCGGCAGAGTACAGGTTGCACTTGCCTCTGTCCTTGCTGACGGCGGAGGAACATTACCGGGTCAATTTTCTTCCTTTGATCACCAATGAAAGAAAGTTGTTTTTTATCAGTCGGCTCCACGGCGGGAATCTCGACAGCACCGAGTTCCTGAACGGTGACGGTTGGGAGTTGTTTGCGCGATCCGATCTGGGGCCAGGTGATCTGATCCTGCTCAGCGGGCATTTCAGTAATAGCTATCTAAGCGTTGAAGAGTTTTATGAGAAAGTCGATCGTTATGTGACGCGAGCGGTTGAAAAGGGTGCGCAGGTCCTGATTATCAATGACTTCAGTGAGGCGAAGGAGCAGGGATTCAAACAGCGTGGTTACCAGGTTTCCCGGCATGCGCGATTGAGTAACAATAAACGATCCTATCTGTTGGCGTTGCGCAATGTTGTGGCGACCTCCAGTACACCCGAAGCATTAAACAATCGTCTTCGCGATTTCGTGGTTGCGATGCATGATATCGAGAAACGGGTCGGTTTTATTCCCGGTGAAGTATTGGTCGGCTGGAGTGACGAGGATTATTACGACCCCGAGGCGGTGCAGAGGGCGAATGTCGAGCAGTGGTCGGCGTCAGCCTCTGACGACGAGAACAGAGAGCCTCTTTCGCAAGATGACAGCGTACTGAACCGGGACGAAGTCGGCGAGTGGGATCTGCCGGCGCTGGCGGTATCCAACGAAGGCGAGGGTACCAGCCGGTTCGACTACCAACTGGTCGTTCAGCTTGAAGATAATCGGACGGTCAGGCAGGCGGCGATTGATCTGGCCGGTAAACACCCTTCGGATTCATTGTTGCTCCAGCTCGATGTCGCGGGCCAGTTGCGCTTCGCGCCAGGCCAGGATGCGCTGCTGGCGCGGATCGGCCAATTGAACCGGCAGGGGAAAAACCACTGGCGTTTGCAGGCGGTGGGTCATGGCCGTGACGATGCCGCCGGGCAGCGGACCCTGGCGGGTTACTTGCCGTCCGAACTGGCGCAAGGCCTCAGGCAGTTACTGGACCATCCTTTGCTGTCCGGGCAGGTGCGGGCGCGAGCTGTCGCGCCGGAACATATCAGCCTGGTGGGGTGTGCGCTGGTGGATAACGAGCTGACAGAAACCAGCAGCTATATACAGGCGTTCGTACACGGCCTGGATCGGGAAAAACTCTCCGTACGTTCCGTCGCGGCCCATTCGGCGAAGATTATCGTCAACCCGCAGGGCGGCAAACGGGGCGTCACCCTCACGGACACCAAGATGGTTCTGCGTCGCAGCGGCGATGCCTGGATGGCGCTGGTCGCGCCAGGAAAAACCGGGTATGACGAGAGCCTGCTGCTGACGGAGACGCTGGATGAAAAACTGGCTCAGTTGGAGCTGAAGAAACAGCGGCTCGGCGTGGTGACACGGGCGCAAGGCTTTCAGCAAGGCATGGAGCAATTGTACCGTGACAATAATCTGTCCGCGGGCGAATGGCTGCCGCTCTGGCACAGCCTGAAGCAGGAGGAAGCTGCCAAGGGCGGCGAGTACCGATTGGAATTCGTACAGGTTGCGCATCCTGAAGAACCGACCCGGGTACTGCGTTTGACGGACCGCCGCGTGGTTGAATTCATGCAGGACTACAACCGGCAACTGACCCGGGTCGCGCAGGCTCACGAGGGGGCGGGCGAGCCCTTGGCGGGCCAGGTCGACGCGACCGAAGGGGAGGCCGCCGATGGGCTCAATGCCCTGTTTATGGTCCAGACCCTGTTCGCCTGGTTTGGCCACAAGAGTCGCACCGAGGCGGCCGGCGGCGAGTTGACGGGGGTATTGGGCTGCTCGCTACAAGTGCACGCTTGGCTCAATACGGCGCAGATTGTCCATGGCACGGTCATGGATGTGGCGAAAGTCGTGCACCTGTTTCGTTCGGCACTGGCGATCAGCAAGGGCCAGGCGTTTTTCAGTGAGGCGCAGTCCCTCAATGTGATGTCGTCGCTCTCCAGGCTCAATGCCGGCGTTGGCCTGTTCTTGAACCTGGGCAGCGTGGTACTGGACGTCATCGAGTTGTCCCAGGCGCAGAATGAAGCCCAGCGTGCGGTCTTCGCCACCCAACTGGCCTTTGATAGCGCCGGACTGGCCCTCGGCGTGTTCAGTCTTGGCGCTTCGATGGCGGCGAATGCCGGTATCGTCGGTGCCGCCTCCGCTTCGGGTTTTGCCGGCGCGCTGGCGGCACCCGTGGCTGGCCTGGGTATCGGCTTCACCGCCCTGGCCCAGGCCTTCAGTGCCGTGGCCGAGGAGGCCGCCCAGGTGGGTAGCTATTTTGCCGGTCTCGATAGCGCCTATCGCCAGGGCGGCTATCGGCGCGTGGAGCGCAAAAACAGCACCGGTCATGGGGCGGATGTCCAGGCCCCCGGGCATCCCCTGATGGAGTCCATTCCGGGCGCGGTGATCAGCGCACTGGATCTGCGTCGCCAGCAACTGACCCTGGGCAGCCAATACCTTTACCGCAACGACCCTAGGGGCTCGACCGGCTCCGGCAGGAGCAACTACTTCCTCTGGTGGCCAGGCCGCGGAGCGAACCTGGACAAGAGCCAGGCGATCAATATTCGCGAAGGTATCGGTTATCGCCAGGCCGAGGTCAGCTTCGCCCCCGGCGATGCGATCCTGGTGCTACCCATGACCCCGAAGTCGTACCTCAATTACGAATACATGATCCTGCCGTTTGCCACCACTCGGCACGACTACGGTTTTGATGTGTTGCGCAGGCTCGAGGAAGACTATCGATTCGACTTTGACTTCTACGCCTTCCCCGGCGAGCGGATTGTCCGGCGGATTATACCGGAGTACGTGGAGACACCGGTCAGGGTGTTATTGGACGCCCAGGACCGTGACATCCTGGTGCCCGCGCTGCCGGATATCCTGCAGGGCAAGCTTTCCTATCAATTGGAGGGTGAGGGCGGTCATTACCGTCTCAGTCTGCTGGACGGTGTGTCGATTTCCCTGAGTGGCACGGCGAACAGCCGTTGGACATTGGATGCCCGGCAATTGAAGGAGGCCACGATACGCCTCGACGGCAGTCAGTTGCAGGTGGGGAGCCTGGTGATAACCCTGGCGGAGAACTGTGGCGAGATTTCGTTGATCGACGCCAGTGGCGAACTGTTTACCGTCGACCGGGAGAACCAGCAACTGAGCCTGTTGGAGGCCGATGGCAGTGTACTCGCGGATTGGCAGGCCCTGCATGCGCATCTCAAGCAGTTGACCAGCCATTCACCCCACAGCCAACCCTTCGTGACGGTTGATCATTATCGCCCGGCCAGGCAGGACACCGGCAGGGCGTTCTATCAGGTGAGCCAGGACCGTTTTATCTACACCGATTATCCGCAGGCCAGCGAGTTTCTCGGCCAGGCGCAGTTGGGCGGTATCGTCGAAGACAAGGCCTGGTTCTACCGGGACGCGGATGTCTGGCAGGTGGCAATCGCCACGGGACAGGTACTGGTCCAGTACCGGCCGCGGACCTTTGCCGGAACCATCACCCACAGCAGCCTGGTGCAGCGCGATGGTCAACTCCTGCTGGCGATTGAAGAGCTGTTGCCGGACTGCTCCGTCGAGCACATTTATCAGGTCGAAGAGGCCTCGCTGAAACTGCTGGCGATCCATCGGGTCGGACAACTGTTCAACCCCGGCGAAAACAGTCTGGCCCTGCTATCCGCCGCTGCACACTGGCGTGATCCGCTAAAACGGATGACCGAGCGGCAAGTCAGCGCCATCTGCGCGCCAGTAGTGACCTGCGCCGCCAGCCTGGGGCAGACGACAGAGCGCGAGTGGCTGGTTTTCAACAGCGAGTACCAGCCGCCGCGTGTGGTGCGGGCAAATCTGGGCGCGGCCCTGCCGCGGGACCTTTCGCTGGTGGGGTCGACGGGGGGTGACAAGCCGGGTTTCTACTTCTACGACCCACATGCGCGACGGGCTTACTTCCAGGCCGATGAAGGCATGAGCGGGATGCTGGCTACGGCGGTGGACCTCAGCGAGGTCAGTGCTGTCCGGGGCGGCGATCAGTCACCGTGGCTGGCCCTGACGACGGAGGGATGCCTATGGCTGTTGGACCGTGGCGCTGCGCGGCTGGCGGGCGTGGTTGCCAGTTGGGTCGTCGGCCACCGGGAAGATCTGGCGACGGCGCTCGGACGGCTGGCCAGTACGGCGCCAGCACGACTCGACAACCTGGCGTTATGGGGGCTGGGAGGGCTCGCGGGAAAAACCACCGGCGCCTGGTATGACTGTGCCGCGCAACGGCTGGTGCAGGGCGGCGGCAATCTTGATGGACGGCAGGCCCTGACCTATCTGGGACTGACCGCCGATGACCACCATGCCTGGATTCTGGATGGCGAGAGCCAACAGCTCTATCGCCAGGCCCTGCTCCCGGCCAAGACCGGGTTGGCATTCGACGAGCAGTTGCTCCCGTCACCAGCGGCCCCCGATGCGATGGCCTGGCAGGCGCCGCAGCGGTGGATCAGGGGGCAGCGGCAAGGGACCCGGTTGCACCTGGAAAGCAGCGACGGGGTCATGGTCCTGCTGCCGGTTGCCGCCACCCTGACGGAGCGGGCGGTTCTGATTGCGCTGCGGATCAAGGCACATCAAGAGCTCGCGCAAGTCAGCGAGCGAATCGCGGCGTTGCGCCAGCATTACGATCTGCCGCCGGCCGTGCGATTGCTGACCGAGCCGGGCCAGGCCCCCGGCTGGTATCTGCCGGACAGCGCGGAGCTGCTCTGTGCCCAAGGTCCGCAGGCAGACCATCAGTTGACTTACCTGGGCAAGGCCGCAGGCCAGGCGGGCGGTTATATCCATGATGAAGACAGTGGGCAATTGTGGTGCCTGGACAATCTGCAGGCGACGCCGGTAGGGCGCTACAGTTTTGTCCATTTGTCCAAAGGCAACCTGATCCTGCAGCTCGATCACAGCAGTCCGGCGTACGGCGAGCCGTTGCCGGTCCTGGAGGAGGCCGAGTGCCTGATGGTTTCCGGCCACAGCCATGGCGTGCATCACTACCCACTGGGTCGTGGGTTGCTTAGCCATTATCGACAGATCGTCATTGACGCGCAGAGCCGTGATGCGGTTATCAGTGCCGATTCCGAGCGGCTGGTGTTGCAACACAGCGGCGAGGATCTGATGCTCTATGACAGTGACGTCCATACCAGCCTGCTGATCCCGGATATCGAGCAGGCGGCGCAACGCGGGACCAAATTGCAACTGGCGCCCCAGGCGCTGAGTGGCCTGCTGGCAGGGCTGGGCCGACAGTAAGGCGGCCGGCTGTGCCACGGCGGCACTGAATTCGAGGCGGTTGCGGGTATATTATGGGGCGAGGCGTTGTCCAACCCCCATAACGAACTCACCCTTGAAGAGAGGCGTCATGAACAGACTGGTCTTCGCTCCGATAGCCTTGCTGGTCGTCGGGCTTCTGGTCGTTGCCCTTCCTGCCGAAGGTACTCCCCAGGGCGCGCCGCGGTTGCTGGCGCAAAACCTGCCCAACAGCGACAACCCCTACAACAGCCCGATTCGCCGCGCCAATCCAAACAGTCGCCAGGGTTCGGTGTCCAGCGCACCGCCCTTGCGCGGTCCGAGTACGTTGCCGACGCCACGGCCTGCGACCATTGAAAACGGCGCGATCCAGAATGGCTATCCGCGCGATCAGTCGGCACCGATGGCGGTGCCAATCAGTCCCGGTACCCGCAGCGATCCGAATATGCAACGCTGAGTATCGCTCCCAGCTTATTGCTGCTCTCTTCGATAGACAATCACCGCCGCCCGCAGCTTGCTGCTGCCGAAGGCGCTCATCTTGTCGAACTCGGCATGACTGACCGGCAGATGCTGGCAGTCCAATGGCTGGCGATGCTGGCTGTGATCGACATCCGGGTCGTGCAGATAGACGAATTCTTCATCACAGTCGGTGACGATCACCCAATGCGGGGCCTTGGAGCGGGTCAGACGGTAGCTGCTGATCAGCACCAGCGGTTGTCCCGCTGCGGCCAGCAGGCGTGGCAGGTCCAGCGGGCCGCCGAACACCTGCTCGACATCGGTTGACGCCAACTCGCTTTCAAAGCCCTCGTGGACCAGGCGCATGACGTCTTTTTTATGTTCGTTGCGCACACCGTTGAGCAGTAGCGGCCCCCTGATGCTCACTTGCAGGCGCACCGCGAAACCTCGGCGCCAGGCGGCCAATGCCAGGCCCTGGGGGCTGCAACCGCCGTGGCCGGAGGTCATGAACACCGTGGTCGCCTCGCGCCAGATCTGCACCTCTTCCCGACGCGAGGTACTGCGCCCGGGCTGCAACGCGCCCATGGCCATCAGCAGGCAGGCCGGTCCACAGGTGAACTCGGTGGTCTGGGCGTAGTAGGGAACCTGCAGGTCGCGGCTGTCGCGGTGTTCGAGAATACGTTTTTCCAGGCGCAGGGCGTCTGCGTGGTCCTCGTAGTAATCGCTGATCCGCCCGAAGCGGCGATAGCCGTTGCGTTCGTAAAGGGCGATGGCGGCGGCGTTGTCGCTGCGTACTTCCAGGCGCAGGTAGGCGCAGTCATGCTCCAGGGCGCAGGCTTCGCTACGTTGCAGCAGTGCCTTGCCCAGTCCGGTGCCGCGAGCGTGGGGAGCGATGGCGATGGAGTACAGGCGCGCCAGGGAGGTACCGCGATGAAACAGCACCAGGGCATAGCCGGCCAGTCGACCGTCCGCTTGCTGGGCGACCATCAGTTGCGCATGGGCACGGCTGACCATCCACTGGAAGCTGCGGGCGGTCAGCCGGTCGGTGGTGAAACAGTGCTCTTCCAGTTCCAGCAAGGCGGGCAAATCATCGGTCGTGGCAATGCGAAAGACAAGATCCATATAACCACCGTAAAAGTTGTGTAACGAAACGGGACTTTCAAAAAACTTCGTGCTTAATAGGAAGTGTCTTGTTTTCCATGGGGTCGGTTTTTATGTCAGCGGTACAAGGTCATTGGCGCGAAGTATCCGAGCAAACTGCACTGACAGCAATAACCACGACAAGTATTTTGTCAAGTTCAACAAGTCCCGGCAGTCAGTTGGTTATTATCGTGGAGCGCAAGGAAGACTGGGCTTCTTATTTTCCCAGCGAAGACATCGTCACGGCCCAGGAGTACCTTGAGCAGACCCGGGGCAATGAGCCTGGCAAGCGTGTCCAGGTGATCAACCTGTGCCGCAGCTACAAGTATCTGGGCCACGGCTATTACTGCTCGTTGCTGGCCGAGGCGAGAGGGCACAAGGTCATTCCGTCGGTGCGCACCATCAGCGAATTGACCCGCAAGGCGCTGTACGGCCTGGCCCTGGACGATCTCGACAAAACCCTCGATAAAGCCCTGGGCCATCAACTTTACCAAGGCACCGAAGGCTTTACCCTGACCTTGTATTTTGGCAGTACGGTGATTGAACCATTACAGGATCTGGCGCGTCAGTTATTTGAAGTTTTTCCCTGTCCGATATTGTTGGTCGAGTTTAAAAAGACCAACGCCTGGCATATCGAAGGGGTCAAGTCGGGCACCTTGCACAAGTTGCGCGAAGATCAGGAAGATCACTTTGCCCAGTCCCTGGACAGTTTCAGTCGCAAGATCTGGCGCGTGCCCCGTTCGCGGCGCCTGGCCCGTTATGACCTGGCGGTGTTGCATGATCCCCAGGAGGCGCTGCCGCCGTCCAATGCCAAGGCACTGGAGAACTTTATCCGGGTCGGCAAGGGCCTGGGCATCGATGTCGAACTGATCGAGAAAAAGGATTATTCGCGTATCGCCGAGTACGACGCCTTGCTGATCCGCGAGACCACCAGCGTCGACAACCACACCTACCGCTTCGCCAAGAAAGCCGAAAGCGAAGGCCTGGTGGTGATGGATGATCCGACCTCGATCCTGCGTTGTACCAACAAGGTCTACCTGACCGACCTGCTCAAGAGCCACAAGCTGGGCATGCCCGCCACCGAGATTCTCTACAAGGAACGACCGGAAGATTTCGAACGGGTCGGCGATCGGCTGGGTTTCCCCCTGGTGCTGAAAATCCCCGACGGTTGTTTCTCCCGTGGCGTGATCAAGGTCGAAAGCCAGCAGGCGTTGCTGGAGGCCACCGCCGAGTTGTTCGAACACTCGGTCCTGCTGCTGGCCCAGGAGTTCTTCTACACCGAATACGACTGGCGCATCGGTGTCCTCAATCGCAAGCCGATCTTCGCCTGCCAGTACTTCATGTCCAAGGGCCATTGGCAGATCTACAACCACAAGGCCAAGGGCCAGGACATCAACGGCGAATGCCGCACCCTGGCGGTTCACGAAGCACCACGGGCGGTGGTGGAGCTGGCGGTCAAGACCGCCAACCTGATCGGCGACGGGCTCTACGGTGTCGACCTCAAGCAGTCCGGCGACAAGGTGGTGGTGATCGAGGTCAACGACAACCCGAACATGGACGCCGGTACCGAGGACGCCTATCTGCAGGATGACCTGTACGGCCTGGTGCTCGAGGAGTTCGTCCGGCGTCTGGAGCTCAAGCGCCGTGGCCAGGCCTGGTAATCGATGCATCCGGGCATTGACTTGGCCGTGGTGCCCGGATAACGTCGACACATGACTTCCGTACAGCGCTTTTCTCAGCCAAGCATTATTACCGCCATTCCTTATCTGGCGGGCTGACCTGTATCTGTTACCCAAACCCGCCTCCGAGGCGGGTTTTTTGTTTCTGTCTCCGAGGCCAAACGATCACCCGGAGACCGCCATGCCCAGCACCGCTACCCTCAGTCAGGAACCTGCCACCCATAGCCATTTGCTTGGCGACTATGTGCGCAAGATCCTTGCCGCGCCGGTCTACGACCTGGCGATTCGTACCCCGTTGCAAGTGGCCCCGGCGTTATCCCTGGCCCTGGGCAATCAGATCCTGCTCAAGCGCGAGGACCTGCAGCCGACGTTCTCCTTCAAGATCCGTGGGGCCTATAACAAGCTGGTCCAGCTCAGCGAGGCCCAGCGACGCTGCGGCGTGATCACGGCCTCGGCGGGCAACCACGCCCAGGGCGTGGCCCTGGCGGCGCGAACCCTGGGGATCCAGGCGACCATCGTCATGCCCACCCGCACACCGGAACTGAAAGTGCAGGGCGTGCGCAGTCGTGAAGCCACGGCCGTGCTGCACGGGGAGAGCTTTCCGTTTGCCCTGGCCCATGCCCTGCAACTGGCCGGGGAGCGTGGCTACACCTTTGTCTCGCCATTCGATGACCCGGATGTGATCGCCGGGCAGGGTACCGTGGCCATGGAGTTGCTCAACCAGCATCCCGGGTCGCTGGATGCGATCTTCGTTCCGGTCGGCGGCGGCGGGTTGATCGCCGGCATCGCCGCCTACGTCAAATACCTGCGGCCGGAGGTGCGCATCATCGGCGTGGAGTCGGAGCACTCCAATTGCCTGCAGGCGGCGCTAAGGGCGGGGGAGCGGGTGGTGTTGCCCAAGGTCGGGACTTTTGCCGACGGCGTGGCCGTGGCGCAGATCGGGGCGTATGGTTTTGAAATCTGTCGTGAGTATGTCGATGAGGTCATCACCGTCAGCGACGACCAGCTGTGCAGCGCGATCAAGGACATCTATGACGATACCCGCTCCATCACCGAACCTTCCGGTGCGCTGGCGGTGGCGGGCATCAAGCAGTACGTGGCGGCCCATGGGCTGCGCGGCCAGACCCTGGTGGCGGTCAACTCGGGGGCCAATATCAACTTCGACAGTTTGCGCCACGTTGCCGAACGCGCAGCCCTGGGCGGGGCTGCGTGAGCCAGAACGGTTTATTCGGGGCTGGCGGGCTTGATCAGCTTGGACGGTGTCCAGATCCGATAACGGATCTCGAGGTCATCGGGCGCGTAGATCACCAGGGGCAGCTTGCTGTTGTAACGTAGCATGTAGCCTTCGCCGATCACCGGGACGAAGTCTTTTTTCGTCTTGCTGCCGGGCGGGCAGGCCATCAGGGTGGACATCGGCCCGGTGACTTTCTCCAGGCGGTAATAGGAGTAGCTCCAGCCCTCGAGGTTTTTCTCGTCCAGGTTGCCGCCCAGGCGCTTGGTGTTGCAATCGACGGGCATGACCTTGCCGGCGATGATCTCGACCCGATGGTCGGAGTCCTTGGTCATCTTCGGCACGCGAATGACCGAGCGGGTGAATCCGTCTTCGGCCTTGGGGAAGGGGGCCAGGTCGGCTTTGTCGGCGGCGAACACGCCGGTGGTGGTTAGCGCCAGCAGGAAGGTTGCGGCGATAGTCGTCGAATTCATGAGCTCTCGTTGCCCTGTCATGAGGGGGTACTCCCTCGTTTGATGGATGCGGTGGCGGCACGGTGCCTAATGACACTGGCGCTGGATGCCGGTCCAGGCCAGGGGCGTTTGCCACGATACCGGCAAACGGCACGATCCTAGAAGGCATTTGATGCATTTTGCATGGACGCGCGGGTCTATTAGCGCCTTAACGCATTGATTTTTCCAACAAACAATAATTCATCTTGTTTCGGCACGCTGAGTGCAGGGTCATTGTGTCGGATTGTCGGACGAATAACCTTAACGAGCTGTGTGAAAAGGCCTAATCTGAATATCGGTGTCGTCCTCCATGGCTGGACCGGGCGCCCGCTTGAAACGCAGATGTGAATGGCTAACCCTGGCTGTTCTGCCAAAGACCTGGCCGTCTCACATAAAGGAGAGAGTCGCCATGCAAGTATTGTCCACGTTGGAGTTACGCAACATCATCGAGAGCAGTTTCCTGCCCACGCGCTGCCAATGCAGCCTGGGGGCGGACGAGTCGTTGACGGTCAGAGTCTTCGACCGAAAATCCGAACGGATCGACCTTATGGTCACCGGAATCCAGGCATCGAAGCTTGACAGCAGTCGGGCCATCTCCGACTTGATTGCAGGACTGCGCTATGACCTGAAAAATCATCAGGTCGCCGCCCTTGGCGAAATGAAAGCACGGGCGCGCTAACGCGCCGCATCATTTGCGCTGATCAAGAGACGCGCTTCCTCTCACGGGGGAGCGCGTTTCCCATGGAAAATCTTCGCGCCAACGGATAGAACCCTTAACGTCAGTGTCGAACTGCCAGTAAACTGCGCGTCTTCCCCCGTACCATCCATCTCCAGAGGTTTTGCATGACACTCAGTCCTTTTGCGGGCAAGCCGGCACCGGCACAGTTGCTGGTTGATATCCCGCGACTGGTATCGGCCTATTACACCGGCCAGCCCGATGCGGCGATCTCCACCCAGCGTGTGGCCTTCGGCACCTCCGGGCATCGTGGCACTTCGCTCGAGCTGAGTTTCAACGAGTGGCATGTCCTGGCCATCAGCCAGGCCATCTGCCTGTACCGCCAGGCCCAGGGGATCGACGGTCCGCTGTTTGTCGGCATCGACACCCATGCGTTGTCCACGCCGGCCGGCGCCAGCGCCCTGGAAGTGTTCGCCGCCAATGGCGTGGACACCATGATCGCCGCCGCCGACGAGTACACGCCGACGCCCGCGGTCTCTCACGCGATCATCTGCTACAACCGCGGTCGCACCTCGGGCCTGGCGGACGGCGTGGTCATCACCCCGTCCCATAACCCACCGGAAAGCGGCGGCTTCAAATACAACCCGCCCAATGGCGGCCCGGCCGATACCCATGTCACCAAGTGGATCGAGGCCAAGGCCAACGAACTGCTCGCCAACCGCCTGGCCGGTGTGAAGCGTGTGAGCTACGAGCAGGCGCTCAAGGCCAGCACCACCCATCGCCACGACTACCTCAACACCTACGTGGCCGATCTGATCAATGTCATCGACCTGGATGCCATCCGTTCCTCCGGCCTGCGCCTGGGCGTGGACCCCCTGGGCGGGGCCGGCGTGCGCTACTGGTCGGCGATTGCCGAGCACTATCGACTGAACCTGGAAGTGGTCAACACCGAAGTCGACCCGACCTTCCGCTTCATGTGCGTGGACTGGGACGGCAAGATCCGCATGGACCCATCCTCCAGCCATGCGATGCAGGGCCTGATCGGTTTGAAAGAACGCTTCGACGTGGCCTTTGCCTGCGACCCTGACCATGACCGTCACGGCATCGTCACCCCGTCCGGCGGCCTGTTGGCGCCGAACAACTACCTGGCGGTGTCCATCGACTACCTGTTCCAGAACCGTCCGCAGTGGCGCGCGGATGCTGCGGTTGGCAAGACCGTGGTCAGCAGTGGCCTGATCGATCGGGTTGCGGCACGCCTGGGCCGGCGCCTGTACGAAGTGCCGGTGGGCTTCAAGTGGTTCGCCGACGGCCTGTTCGACGGTTCCCTCGGCTTTGGTGGCGAGGAGAGTGCGGGGGCGTCGTTCCTGCGCAAGGACGGCAGTGTCTGGACCACTGACAAGGACGGCCTGATCCCGGCCTTGCTGGCGGCGGAAATGACCGCGCGCACCGGGCGTGATCCGAGCCAGATCTATCGCGGCCTGACCGATGAACTGGGCGAGCCGTTCTCCGTGCGGGTCGATGCCAAGGCGACCCCGGCGCAGAAGGCCCTGCTGAGCAAGCTGGCACCTGAGCAGGTGACCTCCACGCAACTGGCGGGCGAGGCGATCCAGCGCATCCTCAGCCATGCGCCGGGTAACGACCAGGCCATTGGCGGGTTGAAGGTGATGACCGAGAACGGCTGGTTCGCCGCGCGTCCTTCGGGCACCGAGGATATCTACAAGATCTACGCCGAGAGCTTTATCGGTGACGATCACCTCAAGCGCCTGGTGGAAGAAGCCCAGGTGCTGGTGGATGGGGCGATTTCACCGAGCTGAACACGGTTTCTGTAGGAGCCGGCTTGCTGGCGATAGCGGTGGTGAATGCTACATCGCTATCGCTGGCAAGCCAGCTCACAGTTGATTGCGTTTGCAGCGTAAAAAAGGGGTGAACGACGATTGTCGTTCACCCCTTTTTGGTTTTGCCGATCAGCGAATCAGGCCAGGTCCACCAGGATGATTTCGCTGTCCTGCACGGCGGTCACCCGCAGCACCTGCTCGTCGGCCACCGCCACCCCGTCGCGGGCTTCGGCACGCAGGCCATTGACCTCGATCACCCCCGTGGCCGGCACCAGATAGGCCCGACGACCGCTGTCCAGGCGATACTCGGCACTTTCCCCAGCCTTCAGATTGGCCGCCACCAGGCGGGCATCGGCGCGAATCCGCAGGCTCTGGTCGTCGCCGCTCTTGCCGCTGGCCAGGGTAACGAAACCTTCGCCACGTTCACCCTTGGGAAACGGCTTGGCGCCCCAGGACGGGGGCGAGCCGGCCTCGTTGGGAATCACCCAGATCTGGAAGATCTTGGTCGGCGTCGATTCCAGGTTGTACTCGCTGTGGGCGATCCCGGTCCCGGCACTCATGACCTGCACATCACCGGCTTCGGTACGGCCCTTGTTGCCCAGGTTGTCTTCGTGGCTGATGGCGCCTTCACGGACATAGGTGATGATTTCCATGTCCCGGTGCGGGTGCTTCGGAAAACCGGTGCCGGGTGCGATCACGTCGTCGTTCCAGACCCGCAGGTTGCCCCAGTTCATGCGTTGCGGATCATGGTATTCGGCGAACGAAAAATGGTGGTGCGCATCCAGCCAGCCATGATGAGCGCCGCCCAGGGTCTTGAAGGGTCGAAGTTGCAGCATGAGTCTTCTCCTGTTCAGGTTCGTCATGGGCCGGCAGGAGCCGGGGCAGGACGGTAACCGGTGGTTGATGGCAGCGATCATCTATTAAATAGATATCGATAAAAAGCGTAAAAAATGCCTTAAATCAATCTGTTTATTCGATTGTTTGAGTTCTCTCTGGACTTTCAATTCGTCGCCTAAATGGCTGATCGAAAAGCAATTGACTAGAACTCGGGACGTAATGGAGCGACCATAGGCCTTTCGCCCAGACCGTCGCCTACCTGGAGTCAGCGTGCCATCACCGACACCCGAACCGCCTGCCGAACTTTCCTCCCTGGCTCAATTGCCCCTGTTCAAGCGCTTGCTGGCCAAGTTGCTGGGCGGCGGCCTGAGTCGTTTGCGCGCCCAGCACGTGGCGTCCTGGTTGCAGGGCCAGGCTGACGGCTTTCGTAGCGGCCATGGCGCCGGCCTCGAGTACGGTTATGAGGAGGGGCGACGCGACGGCCTGGAGGAGGGACGCCAGGTCCTGCTGATCCGCGATACGCGTCCGGTAGAACATCGCGCACCCGGGGTCGACGACCATCTGTTCGACGATTGGCGCCTGCCGCTGACGGCGGAATTGAAGAAGCGGATCAAGGCCGATGTGGCTCGGCTCCTGCCTGCCCAGTCGCAGCCCAGTGCGGCGCAATGGAAAATGATCTTCAGTGACACACCCTCGACGTCGGTGATCGCTGGTGCCGGTGCCGGCAAGTCGACTTCGCTGGTGCTGCGCATCCTGCTGCTGACCCACTACCTGGGCTTTGAACTGGACGCGATGACCGTGGTGACCTTTACCCGTGAGTCGCGCAAGGACTTCATGGCCAAGCTGGTGGAGGTCATGGGTCTCTGGGGGCATGTGCTCAGCCCTCGGGATGCCCGTGAGGTGGTACGCACCTTTCACTCGCGGATCCTGCCCATGGTCCGCAGCCTGCCGGGCTTCGGTCAGTTGCAGGCGTTCGAGAACCTCAGTGAGCGTAGCCTGTTCGCCGAGGAAGGCGCCGACAGCAACCCGTTCGACCTGCGGATCAACGACGCCCAGCGCCAGCAGTTGAATGCCTGCTATCAACGTTTGCACACCGATAATCCGCGTTTTCGCGAAGTGCTGGTGCCGCTCTACAAGCAGGCTCTGCAACTGCGTGAGCTGGACCAGGACCACCCGGATGTGCGCAAGCGCATGGCAGTCACCGAGCTGGCGTCCAAACGCGACGAGGAGCTGTGCGACACCCTGGAGGACCTGTGGTTTCGCGCGGATGCCTGGCCGATTCCCGGGATTGAACCGGACCGTGAGGTCATCGAGATCAACGGTTCGCCGTTCCATTGCCATGGTTACATTGCCGAGCTGGAGGCTTGGGTGGTACTTGGCTTCGATCCGCGGGAAAGTCCGCAGATCAGCCGTCCCGGATCCAAGCTCACGGTGCGCGCCGAATGGGCGGTAAAACGCACCTTGTTTCAAGCTTTCTGCCGTAAGCCATTGATATGGTTGGATAGTTACGAGTCAGCTAAATGCGTTTTGTCGTCCCTGGCGGGTAATGCCACCGCCGGTCCCGGCTTCGATTACAAGGTCAAGGGTGAACTGGCGTCCGCACCGCTGCTCGACTGTTTTGTGATGGCCGCCGGTTTTATCGAAAACCTGGGTCTGGATGTGCCGGCCGCCGTCGCGCGGATGAGTTTCGCCCAGGACGATCCGGACCGCTTCTTCTTCGAAGCCCTGAGCCTGTTCTGGAAGGCCCTCGAAACCCATCTGCTGGCCCAGTCGCCACCGATCATGACCTATAACCGCATGTTCTCGCTGTTCGGCGAAAACACCCCGGAAAACCAGGCGCTGCTCAGTGACGAGCTATTGCGTCCGTTGTCGCACCTGATGATCGACGAGTTCCAGGACGTTTCACCGCAGATCGTCTCCTGGTTGCGGGCCAGCCTGCGGGAGATCCGCCGCCGTGGCCCGGCGATGCAGGTCGGTCGCGCGGCCCGGCATTCATCGCTGTTGTGCGTCGGCGATGACTGGCAGTCGATTTATGGCTGGCGGGGGAGTTCGCCCAAGTACTTCATGGAATTCGGCAAGCAATTCCCGTCACCGGCGACCACCCGGGTCATGCTCAGTGACAACTATCGCAGTCATCAGCACATCATCGATGCGGCCGAGCATATTGTCCGCGCGGCACCGGCGATTGCCGGGAAAAAGGCCAAGGCCAGCGGCGAACCAAAGGAACTGTGGCCGGTCAATGTGCTGGATCGGGACGATGCCGGTTTGGCCAAACGTTTGGAAGAGCACTACCGGCGTGGCGAAAGCATCTTGATGCTGTTTCGAAAAAGTAGCGATAAGTTACTGATTAATGAGCATATTTCTTCTGTAGTTAATGTTGATTCTAGCTTGCCTTTCGAGCAGCGACGGCTCAAGCAACTGACCTATCACAGCGCCAAGGGGCTGCAGGCCGATGTGGTGTTCCTGTTGGGCGACTGCCTGCATCTGACCCGTTCACCCTACAAGAACCAGGTCTATCGCATGGCCGGGCTCGGGGAGGATGGCGATGCCGAGGCCTACGACAAGGCGCAGAAGGACGAGATCCTGCGGCTGGCCTATGTCGGCATCACCCGGGCGGTAAAGCATTGCTATTGGTATCTGGACGGGCAGGACGGCCAGGCCGCGAACGGGCCCAAGGCCTCGGATCGGGTGGCGGGGGACAAAGCGTTTTTCGCCGATTTACGCGTCAAGCGCTGAAGGTTGCGCTTATCTATGGAACTGTAAAAGGGGATTGAACACGCCCTATAAACTTGTGGGAGCGGAGCTTGCCCGCGAAGCTTTTAGCGTTCTCGCGGGCCTCTTCGCGGGCAAGCTCCGCTCCCACAAGGTCAGGTGTCGCCTTTGAGTCAGTTGACGGCCCGCAGCCCCATGGGCGGCACAAAGGCCTCAAGCTCATCCTCGACCGCCTCGATGATCCGCTCCACATCGGCGGCGTTCATCACCGTGGCGCAAGGAATGCCGGCGATGGCGATCAGCGTTTCGCCGCTGGCCCGGTCGAATAGCCGGGCGACCATGCTGCCCGGCGCATCCATGCTGGCTTCGAAGCCCATGGGATGAAAATGCCAGCGCATCAGTTGGCATGCGTTGGGGAAAGTCACCTTGCTGAAGACTCTACTCATGTTGCCCACCTGGATCATTGAGCGCTTCCTTTTGCTCGCGGGTAGGAACGGCGGGACCTCATGGTCCCACCAGCACAAGGCTTAAAAATAGCATCCGTTCAACGAGCGCAAGAGAGTTTTTTCAAGCCGTTCGGCGATTGTTTTCGTGTAATTTGATCTATGTCTCTTAATCTTGGTTCGAGTGCGCCATGTCCGACGACAATGACGGCCCGCAGCAGACCCGGGCGACCGGCGAAACCGTTTTGCGTTACCACCTGTGCTGGAAACACCGCGACCTTGACGGGGTGATGGCGCTGTACCATCCCCAGATCCAGTACCACGACTTCTTTCAGAACCGTGTCCTGGGCCTTTCAGAGCTGCGCGAATACGTACGATCGAGCATGCCGCGCGAATCAGATGAAGCCCTCGAACATAGCGATCGCATCCGTCTGGATGGCAATACCGCTTTTATCCAGTACCAGATGACCCTGCGTGGCGGCGAGGGCCTGGTATCGTTTCATTCCAGCGAGGCGATCACCGTGCGTGACGGCCTGATCTGGCGCGTGAATGAATACGCGTCCCTGGTGCGCGAACAGGTCGCCAGCACGACCACTGGCGGTAGACGCGCGGCGACCAGTCGCCTGGGCCTGTCGCCGCGGCAACTGAGCTTTATGGCGGATGACCTGCAACAGTATTTCCAGCGCCAGCAAGCCTACCTGGACCCCGACCTGGACCTGCAACGGGTAGCCGGGGAGTGCGGCTATAGCCGTAATCAGATTTCCTATCTGCTCAACCAGGTGCTCGGCCAGAGTTTCTACCGCTACGTCAACCAGGCGCGCCTGCAGCATCTGCTGGCTGCACTGGACAAGGCCGTGCCGCCGTTACGTATCGATGAGTTGGCCTTTGCCGCCGGATTCAATTCCTTGTCGGCCTTCTACAAGTGCTTTCGCGAGCACACCGGCCTGTCGCCCAAGGCCTACGTCAAGGAAATTTCTCTGCGTGCACGCGCGCAAGACAGCCTCTGAGCACTGGCACTAGGATCGCAACCATCTGTTACCGGTTGTGGAGTCTGGAATGCCAGCATGGCGCACTATCAGTTTATGGATGGATCAGCTCGATGAGCCGCTGACGCCACGGGCGTCCCTGGAGCAGGACCTGGATGTCGATGTGGCCATTGTCGGCGCCGGTTACACCGGGCTGTGGACCGCCTATTACCTCAAGCGCCAGGCCCCGCAATTGAATGTGGTGATTGTCGAGGCGCAGACCGCCGGTTTCGGCGCGTCGGGGCGCAACGGCGGTTGGGTGATGGGCAATCTGCTGGGCGAAGACCGTCTTTTGGCCGGGCTGTCGCCGGAACAGCGGCGGGCGTCCTTCGACTTGCTGCATGACATCCCCGACGAAGTGAAGCGGGTGATCGATCGCGAAGGCATCGACTGCGACTACCGCAAGGCCGGGGCGTTGTACTGCGCCGCGCGTTACCCCGAGCAGGAACACAGCCTGCGGACCTACCTGGACAAACTCTACAAGCAGGGGCTCAACGAGAGCGATTACCGCTGGCTGGGGCCCGAGCAACTGGCCGGGCAGATTCGGGTCGCCCGGCCCTACGGCGGCATCCATGCCGCCCATATCGCCACGGTCCAGCCGGCCAAGCTGGTGCGCGGCCTGGCCCGGGCCGTCGAGCGCCTGGGTGTGCGGATCTTCGAAAACACCCCGGTGACCGACTGGCGCTCTGGCGGCTTGCGCACGGCCCGGTCGCAGATTCGCAGTCGCTGGGTAGTCCCGGCCGTGGAGGGTTACTCGGTGACGCTGCCGCCCCTGGGCCGCTATCAACTGCCGGTGCAAAGCCTGCTGGTGGCCACCGAACCCTTGTCCGCCGCGACCTGGGACGAAATCGGCCTCAGCCAGGGCCAGGCCTTCAGCGAGAGCAGTCGCCAGGTCACCTACGGCCAACGCTCGGCGGACAACCGGCTGATCTTCGGTGCTCGCGGCGGCTATCGCTTTGCCGGCCGGCTACGGCATGACTTCGACCTCACCGACAGCGAAATCGAGCTGCGTCGCTACCTGTTCGGCGAGTTGTTCCCGCAATTGAAGAAGGTCCGCATCAGCCATTCCTGGGGCGGCAACCTGGGCATGTCGCGACGGTTCCAGCCGCACATGCTCTGCGACCCTGCCAATGGCCTGGCCCTGGCCGGAGGCTATGGCGGCGAGGGCGTGGGTGCCAGCCATCTCGGCGGGCGGACCCTGGCCGACCTGATCCTGGAGCAGGACAGCGAACGGGTCCGGCAACCCTGGGTGATCCGCGAGGGGGGCCTCCAGGCACTGAAAGCCTGGGAGCCGGAACCCTGCCGCTGGCTGGGCTACAACGCGATCATCCGCAGCTTTGTCCATGAGGACCAGACCCTGGCCGACCCCGATACGCCGCCCTGGCGCCGCAAGCTGGCGAGCAGCGTTGCCGGCTTTATGGAGGGTTTCATGCAGTAACCGGCGCCTGGGCGCCGGCTCATCCATCACAAGACCGATGCACTGATTTTCTGATCCTCTGATCGCCCGAACCTGCCAACAAAAACTCACACAGGAATCGACTCATGATCCGCATGTCCCTTGCTCCCTTGATGCTGGTCGCCTCCCTCGGCCAGGCGGCCGAGACCGTCAAGATCTACAACTGGTCGGATTACATCGCCCCGGACGTCACCCAGAACTTCCAGAAGGAGACCGGGATCGCGTTCACCTATGACGTCTATGACAGCAACGAGACCCTGGATGGCAAGTTGATGACCGGCAAGTCCGGCTACGATGTGGTGTTCCCGTCCAACCATTTCATGGCCCGGCAGATTGAGGGCGGGGCGCTGAAAAAGCTCGACAAGCGCCAGTTGCCGAACTGGAAGAACCTCAACCCGGCGTTGCTCAAGGCGCTGCAGGTCAACGACCCCGGCAATGAACATGGTTTCCCGTACCTGTGGGGCAGCACAGGCATCGGTTACAACATCGACAAGGTCAAGGCGGTGCTCGGTGATAACGCGCCGGTGGACTCCTGGGACTTGATCTTCAAGCCCGAGAACATGCAGAAACTGCAGAAGTGCGGGGTGGCGATACTCGACAACGGCCCCGAATTGCTCCCGGCCGCTTTGAACTACTTGCACCTGCCGCACCACAGCAAGAACCCGGCGGACTATAAAAAAGCCGAAGCCTTACTGATGAAAGTGCGTCCCTATGTGGCTTACTTCCATTCCTCGAAATATGTCAGTGACTTGGCCAATGGTGATATCTGCGTCGCGGTGGGTTTCTCCGGCGATATCCTGCAAGCTGAAAGCCGGGCCAAGGAAGCGAAGAACGGTATTGATATCGGCTACTCGATTCCCAGGGAAGGTGCCGCCATCTGGTTCGATATGGTCGCCATGCCGGCCGATGCCCGGGATGAAAAAGCCGGTTACGCCTTTATGAACTACCTGCTGCGCCCGAAAGTGATGGCCGGTATCAGCAACTATGTGAAGTACGCCAATGGCAATGCGGCGGCTGATAGCCTGGTGGACCCGGCGCTCAAGGCCGATACCAAGGTGTATCCGAGCTCGGAAATGATGGGCAAGCTGTTTGCCCTGGAAGCGATGCCATTGAATATCGATCGCATTCGCACGCGGCTGTGGAGCAAGATCAAGACCGGAGAATGATTCGCTATAACTGTTGCTCCGCTTGTGGGAGTTCAGTGCTCCCACAAGTTACCGCTTCAGATCATTGAACATGCCTGTACAGTTAGTGGCTTATAGCCATAATTTTAAGCGCGTAGGGCGCCAATTGTATCGGTGATGAAATATTTCGCCATGCCAAGTCATAAAGTGAAATATTTTTTCATTCCCCCTGAATAAATTCACAACTTCTGCCGATAATCAGTTGTAAGCCCACCGTCACTGAAAAGAGTGGTGCAACACTGTCGGTATGGCCAGTTGCTATCTGACAGGTTTACGGCATGGAAGCTAGTAGTCCTCAAGCCTTATAGAGAGCAGCCCATGTCCCTACGAAATATGAATATCGCTCCCCGCGCGTTTCTCGGTTTTGCATTTATTGCATTGCTGGTGATTGTGCTGGGGGTCTTTTCCCAGACCCGTATGACGGTGATTCGCCAGGCATCCATTGATATGGAAACGAATCAACTGCCTAGCGTCGGGTTTCTCGGCAATGTGCTCGAAGACGTGCTGCGTATGCGCATCCTGTCTTTTCGCCTGCTGCTCAACCGTGACTCCGCATCCCTGCAGGACACCGATACGCGGGTTGCCGCCCTGGTGGACAAAGTTCGCAAGGACGTGAAGAGCTACGCCGATTTGCCTGCTGATGGGGATGAGCTGGCCAAGTACAAGGAGTTCTCGGGCACGCTCGACACTTATATCCGGGACCAGAGCCAGATGTTGGAGCTGTCGCGACAGGATAAGGTCGATGAGATGCGTAATCTGATCAATAACCAGATCAAGGCCGGTACTGACCTGATGGGCGTGCAGCTCAACCAGTTGGTGGCGATCAACAAGGCCGGGGCCAAGGCTGCGTCGGCCCAGGCCGGTGAGCAATACAGCAATGCCAGTTTCGGCATTATCCTGGTTTCGGTGGTGGCGGCGCTGGCGACCGTGCTGCTGGCCTGGTTGTTGACCCGCAGCATCGTGGCGCCGCTGAACCAGGCGGTCGAAGCCGCTGAAGCCATTGCTGGTGGCAACCTGACCAAGGCCATTGCCATTGAAGGCAAGGATGAACCGGCCCGCCTACTGGGCGCGTTGTCAAAGATGCAAGGCAACTTGCGCAAGACCATCGAGCAAATCTCTGGTTCCGCCACGCAGCTGGCGTCGGCCGCTGAAGAGCTTAGCGCGGTGACCGAAGAGTCGTCCCGCGGGCTGCAGCAGCAGAACAACGAGATCGAGCAGGCGGCCACCGCGGTCAACGAAATGACCAGTGCGGTGGAAGAAGTGGCACGCAATGCGGTGTCCACCTCCGAAGCCTCGCAGCAATCCAATCAGGCGGCTCGTGACGGACGCGACCGTGTCGTGCAGACGGTGGAGGCGATCCAGGCCATGACCCAGGACGTGCAAAGCACCTCGGTGCTGATCGAAGGCCTGGCCACCCAGGGTCGCGATATCGGCCAGGTGCTGGATGTGATCCGCGCGATTGCCGAACAGACCAACCTGCTGGCCCTCAATGCCGCTATCGAAGCCGCACGGGCGGGCGAGGCCGGGCGTGGTTTTGCGGTGGTGGCCGATGAAGTGCGGGCGCTGGCCCATCGTACCCAGCAGTCGACCAAGGAGATCGAGCAGATGGTTGCCGGTATCCAGAATGGCACCGGTCAGGCCGTGCAATCGATGCAACAGAGCAACCAGCGGACCCAGAGTACCCTGGAAACGGCCCGTGCCGCCGGTGTGGCCCTGGAGCAGATCACCCAATCGATCAACCTGATCAACGAGCGCAACCTGGTGATTGCCAGTGCCTCGGAAGAGCAGGCGCAGGTCTCCCGCGAAGTGGACCGCAACCTGGTGAACATCCGCGACCTGGCTTCCCAGTCGGCCGCTGGTGCCAACCAGACCAGTGCCGCCAGCCATGAGCTGTCGCGCCTGGCGGTGGACCTCAATGCCATGGTCGCGCGCTTCGTGATCTGACGCTGCGAGCGTTGCCAGGGCTCGGCGACGCTCGCTACCGGCACGGCTGTCAGTGCGGGTAGGCCTGGGGATTGACCAGATTTGCCGGTCGTTCTCCGGCCAGGGCTGCCAGCAGATTGTCCACCGCACAGCGTGCCATGGCTTCACGGGTTTCAAAGGTGGCCGAGCCGATATGCGGCGTGGCCACCACGTTGGCCAGGTTCAGCAACGGCGAGTCCGGCGCCAGGGGTTCGCGCTCGAACACATCGAGGCCGGCGCCACGGATCTGCCGGTTCTGCAAGGCCTGGATCAGCGCCTGCTCGTTCACCACCTTGCCCCGGGAAATATTGATAAGGATGCTTTCCGGGCGCATCAGGGCCAATTCCCCGGCACCGATCAGCCCCTCGGTCTGAGGGGTCAGGGGCAATGTCAGGCAGACAAAGTCGGCTTCCTGCAACAGTTCGTGCAGTCCCAGGTAGCGCGCATTGAAGCGTTGTTCCACTTCAGGCTTGGGCGAGTGACTGTGGTAGAGCACCGGCATGCCGAAGCCGAAATGCCCGCGCTGGGCCAGGGCTTCACCAATACGGCCCATGCCGATGATGCCGAGCTTCTTGCCATGTACATCCGTGCCGAAATGCAGCGGACCGATATTGCGCGTCCACTGTCCGTTGCGCACCAGGTTCGCCAGTTCCACCACCCGTCGGGCGCTGGCCAGGATCAGGGCGAAGCCGGTGTCGGCGGTGGTTTCGGTGAGCACGTCCGGCGTGTTGCTGAGCAGGATCCGTCGGCGGGTCAGGTAATCGATGTCGTAATTGTCGACCCCCACCGAGACGCTGGCGATGGCCTCCAGGTGTGGCGCCAGGTCAAGCAGTGCGGCGTCCAGCTTCAGGCTGGCACCGAGCAGGCCCCGGGCCTCGGGCAAGGCGGCACGCAGTTGCGCCAGGCCGTTGTCACCCAGATCGTCGATCAGGGTGACCTGGGTGTGCTCATGCAGGCGGGCCATCAGCGAGGGCGAGAGCTTCTTGTACAACACAACCGGTTTTTTCATCGGGTTCGCTCGACAGGGTTCAGGGATGGGACAGCGCACGGGGCGTCGGCAAGCCCTTGGGGGCTGCGCGATCGCTGGCGCCGGGATTGAGGAATACGGTCAGGATCACTGACAGCAGCAGGGCGCCGCTCATCAGCAGGTAGGAAGCCCCCGGCGAACCGGTTTCGCTGTTCAGGTAGCCCACCAGGTAGGAACCACCGAAGGAACCGAGGGCACCCATGCTGTTGATCAGAGCCATGGCACCGCCGGCAACGTTGGCTGGAAGGATCTCCGGGACAATCGCAAAAAACGGTCCATAGGGCGCGTACATGCAGGCACCGGCGATCACCAGCAGGCTGTAGGACCACCAGAAATGTTCCGCGCCCAGGGCGTAGGAGGCATAGAAGGCCACCGACGCCACCAGCAGCGGTGGCCAGACAAAACGTTTGCGCCGTTGCAGCTTGTCCGAGCCCCAGGACACCGCGAGCATGGCGATCACCGCGGCCAGGTAGGGCAAGGCCGACAACCAGCCGGCTTCGACCATGTCCATCTTCAAGCCGCTTTTCAGAATCGACGGCAGCCACAGCACAAAGCCGTAGACGCCGATGCTCCAGCAGAAGAACTGCAGGGCAAGGATGATCACCTTGGGTTCGCGGAAGGCCTGGGCATAGTTTTTCACCGCCTTGATGCCGACCTGCTCGGCGGCCAGGGCGCTGTCCAGGTCGCGCTTTTCCTGCGCGCTGAGCCAGCTCGCCCGGGCTGGACGCTCATCGGCCAGGCGCCACCAGATAAAGGCCCAGATCACCGCCGGCAGGCCTTCGACGATAAACATCCAGCGCCAGCTGAAGTGCTGCACCAGATAACCCGAGACCACCGACATCCAGAGCATGGTCACCGGGTTGCCGAGGATCAGGAAGGTATTGGCCCGCGAGCGTTCCGCACGGGTGAACCAATAACACAGGTACACCAGCATCGCCGGCATCACGGCGGCTTCGACCACGCCAAGCATGAAGCGGATGCCGATCAGCATATAGGCGTTGGAAACGATGCCGGTGAGGGTGGCCAGGCCGCCCCAGAGGATCAGGCTGACGAAGATCAGCTTCTTCACGCTGTGCTTCTGCGCGTAGAGGGCGCCGGGCACCTGGAAAAAGAAGTAGCCGAGAAAGAACAGTGCGCCGAGCAGCGACGACAGCCCGGGGGTGATCTGCAGATCGGCGGCCATGCCCGAGGCCGCGGCGAAGCCATAGTTGGCGCGGTCCAGGTAGGCCAGGCTGTAGGTGATGAAAACGATGGGCATGATGTACCACCAGCGGCGGGTGGCGAGTTTCAGCGTGTGCATGGTGTGGCTCCTGAGCTTGTTGTTTTTGTCGCAGCAGGTGGCATTCGGAAAACGCGGTCTTGCTTAGCCGACGGGCGCGGGTCGGCGTGCCGCTGTCAGCTGTTCCCGGGTCGGCAAACCCTCCATGTCGCCGCGGCTCTGCACCGCCTGGGCGCCGATCCAGTTGCCGCGCGCCACGGCCTGGGCCGCGCTGTGGTTCTCCAGCAGCGCACTGACCACGCCAACGGCGAAAGCATCACCGGCACCGACCGTGTCCACCACGACCTGCACCGGCACCGCGGCGACAAACCCCTCGTCGCGATGGGTCCGGTAGTAGGCGCCGTCAGCCCCGAGCTTGATGGCCACGACGGCGGCGCCCTGGTCGAGGTAGAAGGCGGCGATATCCCGCGGCGCCTGGTAACCGGTGAGCAAGCGGCCTTCGCCCAAGCCCGGCAGGACCCAATGGGCGAGGGCGGCCAGGGCGTTGATGTCTTCGATCATCTGTCTTTCGCTGGGCCACAGGCTCGGTCGCAGGTTGGGGTCGAAGGACACGCTGCGCCCGGTCGCCGCCATGCGTGTCATCAGCTCGAACGACAGCTCGCGGGCACTGGCCGAGAGGGCAGGAGGAATCCCGGTGGCATGCAGATGCCGGGCCTTGAGCAGCTCCGGGCGGATATCGGCCACTGACAGGTGACTGGCGGCCGAACCCCGACGGAAATACTCCACCTGCGGGTCCTGGCCCTGGTCTTCCCGGGACTTGAGTTGAAAACCGGTGGGATAGCCCGGGTCGATATCGACGTAATCGCAGTGCAGGCCTTCGCCTTGCAGGGTGTCGATCACAAAACGGCCGAGGGAGTCGGCGCCGACCCGGCTCAGCCAGTTGACCTTGAAGCCCAGGCGCGCCAGGCCGATGGCGACATTGCTGTCGGCGCCGGCGATGCGCTTGTGGAAGTGCCCGACCCGGGCCAGGTCGCCGGTCTGTTCGGCGACGAACATCGCCATGGTCTCACCGAACGAGAGGATTTCGATTTCAGGCATGGGCTGTTTCCTCCATGGAGTGGCCCAGGCGGGCGAGGGTGCGTACCTGTTCGCGGGTGACGGCCAGCAGGTCGTCGCCTTGCAGCGGGTATTCAACGGCTCGGGTCAAACCTTGACTCATCTGGCCCAGCAAACGTTCCCACTGTTCCAGGTCAACGGCGTTCGGTGGCAGGGCGACGAGCTTGCCGTCCGCACGCAGGGCCACGGCCTTGCAGTGCAGGTAGTCGACATGCCGGCCGAGCAGGCGCGCGGCGCTGCTGGCGGATTGGTCCTGCCAGCGCCAATTACCGATGTCGAAGGTCATTTTCACCGGCAGTTGCTGTTGCTCGACCTGATCGAAAAAGCGCAGCAGGGGTTCGATTCGGCCGCCCTGGGTGGTCTGGTCGTTCTCCACCAGCAAGCGGACTGATGATGCCGACAACAATCCTGCCAGTGCCGACAGGTCGCAGTTTTCACTGAAGTAGCCCAGGGAGACTTTCAGCCAGCGGGCGCCAAAGGCTTCGGCGCGTTGCAGGGTAGCCGCCAACTGCGGGTCGGGACGCGACTGACCCGCGGGCCACAATTCCAGGGGTGACGAGTAGGCACACTCCAGGCCCATGGCCGTCGCGCGGGTTGCAAAGCGCTGCGGATCTTCGTTGGTCAGCAGTTCTTCGCGTACTTCGATGCGACTGGCGCCGGCCTCGGCCAGCAGTTCGATAAAACTTTCCTGGCCACGTTCGCGAACCAGCGTCGCGCCGTAACTGGAGAGGCTGATGGAGACGGGAAACAGCTGTTCTTTCATTGTTGTTGTACCTCTGAAACCGGTTTCATTTTTTGGCAGGCTTTACAGCGGAGGCCAGGCTCCGCTGCGTCTCAGGCAAATCTTGTACGTTGGGTGGACCCACGGACGATCAACTGCGCGGGAAAATCGAGGGCTTTGGCGGCGCCCTTGTCACCCCGCAGGCGCTTGAACAGGCAGTCGAAGGCACTGGCGCCGATCTGCTGTGTGGGCTGGGCGAGGGCGGTGATACCGCTACCTACCAGGGGGAACCATTCCAGGTCGTCGAGGGCGATCAGGCCGATATCGTCGAACAGATTGCAGCCCAGCTCGCGCAGGGCCTGGACACAGGCCAGGGCGGCAATGCCGTTGGCACAGAACAGCGCCTTGGGTCCGGCACTGGGGGCCGCCAGGAAATCCTGCAACTGATGTCGCAATGATTCGCCGGTATGGCCGATGCTGCCGCTCAGGGCATCACGCCTGGTGATTTCGAGATTGAAGTGTTCAATCCGTTCCAGCCGCGAGCTGGTGCCGTCAAGGGGTTCACTGACCAGCATCAGGTCGCGGTAACCCTGTTGCTCCAGGTGCTCGACGGCGCTGCGTACGGCGGCACCATTATCAAGGCCGACCAGATCGCTGCCCAGGTGCTCGACCCTGCGGTCCACCAGCACCATCGGCATTTCCCGTTGCAGTGCCTGCAATTCTTCGAGATGGTGACCGAGGGTATTGAGGATCAGGCCTTCGATGTTGTACGAGCGCAGCGCCGCCAGGTGCAGGCGCTCCTGCTGGTCGTCGCGGTCGGTGTTGCACACCACCAGGCTGTAGCCGTGGGCGCGGCAGGCGGTTTCCACGCCATGCATCACGGCAATCGAATAAGGGTTGCGGATATCGGCCACCAGCATGCCGATCAGGCGCGTACGGCCGCGTTTCAGGCCACGGGCCATCTGGTTCGGGCGGTAGCCCAATTCGCTGATCGCCTGTTCGATGCGCAGGGCGATGGCTTCGGAAAGCAGGGCGCGGTCATCGCCGATAAAACGCGACACGCTGGCCTTGGAGACCCCGGCGCGTTCAGCGACATCGAGCATGGTCACGCGGCTGCGTTGGGCGGCGGAAAAACTGTTCACGGCCTGAAACCTTTTCTTGGAGTTGTCGGCAGGCGGTTGGTGCATTGGCACTGAAACCGGTTTCAGAAGAACTCAAGGCAAGGTCAGTCGTCAAGTAACTTTTGCTACAGGTCCAGGGAGTGGTGCAGGGCGGCGAGGAGTTTTTCGTAGAGCAGATCGACCTCCGGTGCACTGCCCCGGGCGCGCAGGCAGCCGTGCACCAGGCCGTGGCCGGGATGGAAATCCACACTTACACCGGCCGCTTGCAGGCGTTCGCTGTACTCCACGCCGTCGTCGCGCAAGGGGTCGAATTGCGCCACGGCGATAAACGCCGGGGCCAGGCCCCGCAGGTCCGTGGCCTGCAACGGCATCGCATAGGCCGAAGGGGTGGCCGAACCCGGCAGGTACAAGGCGTGGTAGCAGTGCACATCGCTGGCGCCGAGCAGCGGCGCGTCTGCGCATTCGATGCGCGAGGGCAGTCGGTCGTCGCCACCCAGTCCTGGATAGATCAGGGCTTGTAGCCGCGGCTGCGCTTGGCCGGTATCGCGCAGGGCCAGGCATACGGCGGCGGCGAGATTGCCCCCGGCGCTGTCGCCGGCAATCGCCATGCGTTGCGGGTCCAGTTGCCAGGTTGCGGCGCTGTCCTGCAAACCGCGCCACACCGCCAGGCAATCATCGAAGGCCGCCGGGAAGGGATGTTCCGGTGCCAGTCGGTAGTCGACCGCGATGACCACGGCGTTGAGCCGGGAGGCCAGTTCAGCGGTGATGAAATCGTGGGAGTCGAGGTCGCCGACCACCCAGCCGCCACCGTGCAGGTAGACCACGCCGGGCCAGCCATTGGCGGGTGTTGCTGAAGTCGGACGGTATTGGCGTACGGGCACCTGGCCGATCAACTGTTCGCTGACGCTGATGTTCGCCGGGCGTGCTGGGGTGAAGGCTCGGCACATAGCGCTGTAGCCAAGGCGTAGGCCATTGATCGTGCTGTCCGGGGCGTTGAGATCGAGGGTCTTGGCGACAAAGGCGCTGAGTTCGGGGGAGAGCGGGTAATCGGTCATGCGCAGTCTCAGTTCTGTACGAGGTGTCAGGAGAACCTGTGGCGGCGATCTTTAGGGCCTCTTCGCGGCGGTGCGGCGATCCGACAAGCCCTGCTCCTACAGTTCGGCGTCGGATACAGATTTTGCGCACTCCATGGACCTGTAGGAGCTTGGCTTGCCAGCGAAGAGGCCCGTGAGGACGCTAAAAGCTTCGCGGGCAAGCTCCGCTCCTACAATGGGTGTTATTTCAAACTGGCCTGCACGGTCGCCACACCGTCCTTGCCATCAACACTGGTCACGCCGGCCAGCCACTTCTGCAGATCTTCCGGGTGATCGCGCAGCCATTTCTTGGCCACGTCCTGGGGCGTCTGGCGCTCCATGATCGGCACCATCAACTGGCTTTCCTGGGCGGCGCTGAAGGTCAGGTTCTCCAGCAGCTTGTTCACGTTCGGGCAACGCTGGGCGTAGTCCGGGGCGGTGACGGTGGACACGGTGGCCGCGCCTTCGTTAGGCCCGTAGACATCTTCGCTGCCGGTCAGGTAGGTGATCTTCATATTGATGTTCATCGGGTGCGGGGTCCAGCCGACGAACACCACGAACTCCTTGCGATTGACCGCCCGCTGCACGGCCGCGAGCATCCCGGCTTCCCCGGACTCCACCAGATTGAAACCCTTGAGGCCGAAGTGGTCGGTATCGATCATGGTCTTGATGGTGGTGTTGGCGCCGCTGCCGGGCTCGATGCCATAGATCTTGCCACCGAGCTTGTCCTTGAACTTGGCAATATCGGCGAAGGTCTTCAGGCCCGCGTCAGCCACATATTGCGGCACGGCGAGGGTGGCCTGGGCGTCGGAGAGGCTGGGCTGGGCCAGGACCTTGACCTGGTTGGCGGCGACAAAAGGCGCGATGTTCTTGTCCATCGCCGGCTTCCAGTAGCCGAGGAAGATATCCAGGCGCTTGTCCCGGATCCCGGCAAAGATGATCTGCTGCACGGCGCTGGTCTGCTTGCTTTCATAACCCAGGCCGTTGAGCAGCACGTCGGCCATGCCACT
Source organism: Pseudomonas sp. MWU12-2345 (assembly GCF_023242385.1). NCBI lineage: Bacteria > Pseudomonadati > Pseudomonadota > Gammaproteobacteria > Pseudomonadales > Pseudomonadaceae > Pseudomonas > Pseudomonas sp. MWU12-2345. The sequence goes on from NZ_JALLJA010000001.1 coordinate 281,340, forward strand.
GGTGGCGATCACATCGGTCCAGTTGACCACGCCCATGCGCACGGTCTTGCAGGAAGCGTCTTCGGAGGCGAGCACGCTGGTGCTCAGGAGGGCGGTACCGCAGAGGAACAGACAGCTGTTGAACAGTCTTTTCATGATACGCAGGTCTCGCGGCAGGTCGTTTATTGTGGAGTTCGGTGTCTTCATGCACCGTCCGGCCACGTTACGCAGCCGGCTGCTGGCAAAAGCGCACCAGTGCGACCGGCTTTTGCACTGCAGCGACCCCGACGTTATACCAACACGCTCAGCCAGGCTGAAACCAGCAACAGCAGCGCCATGCAGCGATTGAACCGCCGCATCGCCAGGGGCGAGCGAAACAGCCGCGCGGAGCCGACACCGAGTACCGCCCACAGGCTCATGCATGGCAGCGACACCAGGAAGAACACCAGGGACAGTGACAGCACGTGGGCCTGGCGTTCGGCACCGCTGCCGGCGAACACGCCGACCACCGCCAGGGCCATCATCCAGACCTTCGGATTGATCAGTTGCAGGCTGGCCGCGCCCAACAGGCCGAGACGTTTGGCCGGAGCTGCATCAGGGTCGATGGCACTGGCCGGTGCGCTGAAGATCTGCCAGGCCAGGTAGCTCAGCCAGGCGATGCCGAGCCATTGCATGCCGGTGCGGACCTGGGGCCGTTGTGCCAGCGATTCACCGACACCGCTGCCCACCAGCAGGACGATCAGTGCCGCGCCGGCACCGGCGCCGAGGATGATCGGCAGGGCTGCCGCCAGGCCATGGCGGGCACTGTTGCTCAGCACCAGGATATTGTTCGGCCCGGGGGTGACGGAGGCGACGATGGCGAAGAGCACAAAGGGCAGGAAGCTGGAAAGGCTGGACAACATGGGGAGGGGCTCCACTGAAAGATCGATCAACCGATCTTCCCGCGCGCCGCCTCAGGCGTCTGGAAGATTTGAGCAGCGCTTGCGGTAGGCGGCGGGCGTCAGCCCGTAGGCGCGGACAAACCAGCGGCCCAGGTGGCTCTGGTCGGCAAAGCCCAGGGTCATGGCGACGTTCGCCGGGGTTTCGCCCCGGGACAGCAGTTGCCGCGCCTTGGCCACCCGCAATTGCACCAGGTAGGCGTGGGGCGGCAGACCGTAGGCGGCCTTGAAGGCTCGGGTCAGGCGGAAGCGGTCGACACCACAGACGGCCGCGACCTCATCCAGGCTCAGGTCATGTTGCAGATGGGCGTGCAAGTACTCGCGGGCAACCTGCGCAACCCGTGGCAGGCGCGGGTCCTCGCGGTAGCGGGCGCGCCAGTGCAGATGGTCGGTGAGGCTGTCGAACAAACGGTCGAGGGCGCTTTGCCGGACGATGCGCAATTCCTGGGTGTGAATGGCCTGGAACGCGGCACTGGTGGCCTGGGCCAGGCGGGTGTCGGTGGCCAGGGTCGCGGCAAAGCTCAGTTGGCTGCCCGCCGGGGCTTCCTCGAACAGCGCGCTCAGTTCCCGTTCCAGCCAGTGTGGGTCGAGATAGATGGTGCGGTAGGTGAAGCCGCCGTCGGTGGGTGCGTCGCCGTCATGGATCTCGCCGGGTTCGAGCAGGAAGACGTTACCTGCCAGGCTTTGGTAGCGGGTGCCCCGGCAATTGAACTGCTGCACGCCTTGTTCGGTGACACCCACCAGGTAGCTGTCGTGCCAGTGGGCATCGTAGGCATGGGTATGCCCCTGGAAACGCGCGCGCAGGGTTTCGATGCCGGTGTCGCGGTCCTGGTTCAGGTCGACCCAGTGGTTGACGGTGCTGGACATGGGGTTCCTGGAGTCGTGGTCAATCTGCAGTGCTTCAGTAGAGGCTGGCGGCCGGGTAGCAGTCTAGAAGATCCGTGCACGGGCTCGACAGTACCCCGATAGGGGAATTGGCGAGCGGGAAGTGAGCGCCTAGAGTGGCCGCACATTTCAAACCCGCGGACAGAGAGGGATTATGCGCGCACGTGAATGGGGAATCACCCTGGGCCTGGGAACACCGGGGCCGTTCAATGCCATCACCGATGTGCCCGGTGTACGGGTCGGCCACAGTACATTGAAGACCGAGATCGACGGCAAGCAGGTGCGCACCGGCGTGACGCTGATCCAGCCACGGCCCGGCGCGGCGCGGCAGCAGCCCTGTTTCGCCGGTTGCCATGTGCTCAACGGCAATGGCGATGCCACGGGCCTGGAGTGGATTCGCGAAGCCGGGCTGCTGACCACGCCCGTGGCGATCACCAATACCCATAGCGTCGGTGTGGTGCGCGATGCGCTGATCGCCGACGAGCGCGACAGCCTGGCGGACCCGGCGGTGTACTGGTGCATGCCGGTGGTGATGGAAACCTATGACGGGGTGCTCAATGATATCTGGGGCCAGCATGTCGGCCCCGCGCAGGTCCGTGAAGCGCTGGCCGATGCCAGGCCCGGTCCGGTGACCGAAGGCTCGGTGGGTGGCGGTACCGGGATGATCTGCCATGAATTCAAGGGCGGTATCGGCACCTCATCCCGGCGCCTGTCGGCAGCGCAGGGCGGCTGGACCGTCGGCGCGCTGGTCCAGGCCAATCATGGCAAGCGCCAGGAGCTGCGGGTGGATGGCTATCCGGTTGGTCGCCAATTGCTGGATATCCCGTCGCCTTTCGCCCGTCGTGGCACCCCGGGCATGGGCTCGATCGTGGTGATTCTCGCCACCGACGCACCCTTGCTGCCCCATCAATGCCAGCGCCTGGCGCAACGGGCTTCCATCGGTATCGCCCGCACCGGCGGCGGCACCGAGGACTCCAGCGGCGATATCTTCCTGGCCTTCGCCACCGGCAACGACCAGTTGCCACCCGCCGACTACGGGCGCAAGGACCTGCCGTTCAGCAGCCCGCTGGCGATGCTCAACAACGATCATATTTCCCCCTTGTTCCTGGCGGCCGCCGAAGCGGTGGAGGAGGCGATCATCAATGCCCTGCTGGCCGGCGAGGACATGAACACGGCCGATGGAACAGCGGTATCGGCGTTAAGCGGCGAAGTTGTCCTGAATGCATTGAGAACGAGTGGTCGACCGGGAAATTTATAAGTATAAAAGTGACTGGCTGGTCATTTATTGATGCACTTCCCATATGCATTCTTGCGACTTGAAGTTTTCCGAAAGTCTGCTTGCGGGAGTCGGCCGTTACTGTCAGAAAAAACTTTCATGGCGTTGTCCAGCGTTTGTAGGTGTTTTCGGTGTTTATGGGATTTGTTATCAAAAAAGCGCTGGACGTTTGATTTCAAATTGTGTCAGTTTCTCGCTGCCTTCAAAAAGGGCGAGTGATAGGATGATCTCGCCAAGGGATTGTCGCTATCTGACAAAAACTGTTTCACTTGCAAACAAGGAAGTGTGTTTATGTCGAAAGTCAAAACCAAAGCTATTGTTTCTTCTGATGCGGCACTGGCGGCCAACGGGACAAGTTCCGCCTTTAACCAGATCGATAGCTTCAGCCATCAATACGACCGTGGCGGTAATCTCACGGTCAATGGCAAACCCTCCTACTCCGTCGATCAGGCCGCCACGCAACTGCTGCGTGACGGTGCCGCCTGGCACGATCTGGACGGCAGCGGCAAGATCGAACTGACCTATACCTTCCTGACTTCCCAGACCTCGAATTTCAGCGGTCTGGGCGTCACCGGGTTCAGCCAGTTCAGCGCGCTGCAGAAGTCGCAGGCCGTGCTCTCCATGCAATCCTGGGCGGACGTGGCCAATGTGACCTTCACGGAGGCGGCGAAGGGTGGCGATGGTCATATGACCTTCGGTAACTACAGCGGCGGGCAGGAAGGCGCGGCGGCATTCGCCTTCCTGCCGGGAACCGAGCCTGGCTACGACGGCCAGTCCTGGTACCTGACCGGTAGCGGCTACAACGTCAACAAGACGCCTGGCCTGAACAACTACGGTCGCCAGACCCTGACCCATGAGATCGGCCATACCCTCGGCCTGGCTCATCCCGGCGACTACAACGCCGGCGAAGGCAACCCGACCTACAATGACGCGTCCTATGGACAGGACACCCGCGGCTACAGCGTCATGAGCTACTGGAGCGAAAGCAACACCAGCCAGAACTTCAGCAAAGGCGGGGTCGAGGCTTATTCCTCGGGCCCGCTGATGGATGATATCGCGGCGATCCAGAAACTCTACGGCGCCAACTACAGCACCCGTTCCGGCGACACCACCTATGGGTTCAACTCCAATGCCGGTCGCGACTACCTGAGCGCCACTTCGTCTTCGGACAAGCTGGTGTTCTCGGTCTGGGACGGCGGCGGCAACGATACCCTGGACTTCTCCGGGTTCACCCAGAACCAGAAGATCAACCTGCATGACGGCTCGTTCTCCGACGTTGGCGGCATGGTGGGTAATATCTCCATTGCCCAGGGTGTCACGATCGAGAACGCCGTCGGCGGTTCGGGCAACGACCTGCTGATCGGCAACGATGCGGCCAACGAACTGCGTGGCGGTGCCGGCAACGATATCCTCTACGGGGCTGGCGGTGCCGACAAGCTCTGGGGTGGTTCGGGCAACGATACCTTCGTGTTCGCCGCCGTTTCCGACTCGGCGCCGAAAGCGGCCGACCGGATCATGGACTTCACCAGTGGCCAGGACAAGATCGATCTGTCCGGGATCACCCATGGTTCGGGCCTGACCTTCGTCAACGCGTTCACCGGCCATGCCGGCGATGCGGTACTGACGTATGCCTCGGGCACCAACCTGGGTACCCTGGCGGTGGACTTCTCCGGGCACGGCGTCGCCGATTTCCTGGTGACCACCGTGGGTCAGGCAGCGGTCACGGATATCGTGGCTTGAGTTGATGCGGTAGGGGCAGCGCTGCAGCGCTGCCCTCTGGCCAGGTAGTCCATGCCCATGATCAAGAGCTTTGTTCGCAGTACCTATTCGACGTGGCTGATGGCTGCGTTTCTGGCGTTTTCTGGAGAAGTCACCATGGCGAGCAGCCTGCTCATGACCAGCCCCGAGGCCCTTGTCGGCCAGTGGCGGATGTACCCTGAAGGTGAGAACCCCCAGGCCTGCAAGCTTGACCTGGCGTTGCAGTCACCGCGCCTGAGTGGCGACCTGGAGTGCATCGCCGGCTGGTTGGGCGAACGCCCGGCCAACTGGGAACCGACCCCCGATGGCCTGTGGCTGTATGGCGCCGAAGGGACTGGCATCGTCCATCTCAATCGGCAGAAGGCGGATCGTTATGAAGTGCGTTTGAAGAATGGAAGCGTTCTGGTACTGGTGCGCGATAAGCCCTGAGCATCCAGGTGCAAATCGATTAAACGGCAACTTGATGCCTTGTGCCTGTTAGTTGTTTTCTCGTTCAGTCTTTATGCGTCGCTAAAGAACGACTCCTATTGAAAGTACCTATATTCCCGAGCGGCTCGCCGGCCATCGAATAAAGGTGCGTATCCGGCTGTGCGTAAACTTCAAGGAAGAGAGATGAACCCGCCGAAAATGATGTCCGGGACACCTTTGATCCGTGTGCTCGGCGATTATAAAAGTGTGTTGCTCAGCGTCGGTTGTTTCACCGCGTTGATCAATCTGCTGATGCTGGTGCCTTCGATTTACATGCTCCAGGTCTATGACCGGGTATTGACCTCCCAGAACGAAACCACCCTGGTCATGCTGACCCTGATGGTGGTGGGGTTCTTTGCCTTTATCGGGCTGCTGGAAGTGGTCCGCAGTTTTATCGTGATCCGCATCGGCAGCGCCCTGGAGCGGCGCTTGAACCTGCGGGTCTACCAGGCGGCCTTCGAGCGCAACCTGTTGCGCGGCGAAGGGCATGCCGGCCAGTCCCTCGGCGACCTGACGCAGATTCGCCAGTTTCTCACCGGCCCGGCCCTGTTCGCCTTTTTCGACGCACCGTGGTTTCCCATCTACCTGCTGGTGATCTTCCTGTTCAATCCCTGGCTGGGGGTGTTCGCCAGTGTCGGGGCCTTGTTGCTGATCGCCCTGGCCTGCCTCAACGAGTCCATGACCAAAAAGCCCTTGAGCGAAGCCAGCGGTTATTCGCAACGCTCGACTCAGTTGGCCACCAGTCATCTGCACAACGCCGAGACGATCCAGGCCATGGGCATGCTCGGGGCCTTGCGCAGGCGCTGGTTCCAGGTGCACTCGCGATTTCTGGCACGGCAGAACCGCGCCAGCGATACCGGGGCGGTGATTACTTCCCTGAGCAAGATGTTGCGCCTGTGCCTGCAATCGCTGGTGCTGGGCCTGGGGGCGCTGCTGGTGATCAAGGGTGAGATGACCGCCGGGATGATGATCGCCGGCTCGATCCTTATGGGCCGGGTGCTCAGCCCCATCGACCAGTTGATTGCGGTGTGGAAACAGTGGAGCACGGCCAAGCTCGCCTATCAGCGCCTGGACGGCCTGTTGCGTGAGTTCCCCGAGACAGAAGGCCAGATGAGCCTGCCTGCTCCCCAGGGCCAGGTGGCCTTTGAACAGGTCAGCGCCGGACCGCCGGGCAAGCGTGTCGCGACCCTGCACCAGGTGAGTTTCAGCCTGGCTCCCGGCGAGGTGCTGGGGGTGCTCGGTGCCTCGGGCTCGGGCAAGTCTACCCTGGCCCGGGTGCTGGTGGGCGTCTGGCCGACCCTGGGCGGCACCGTGCGCCTGGACGGTGCCGACCTGCACCGCTGGGACCGCGACGACCTCGGTCCGCATATTGGTTATTTGCCCCAGGACATCGAGTTGTTCAGCGGCACCATTGCCGAAAATATCGCGCGGTTTGCCGAGGTCGACTCGGCGAAAGTGGTCGAGGCGGCACGTCAGGCCGGTGTGCACGAGCTGATCCTGCGCCTGCCCCAGGGCTACGACACACTGCTGGGAGAAGACGGCAGCGGCCTGTCCGGCGGGCAGAAGCAGCGGGTGGCGCTGGCCCGCGCGTTGTATGGCGGCCCGCGCCTGGTGGTGCTGGATGAGCCCAATTCCAACCTCGATGTGGTCGGGGAAACCGCCCTGACCCAGGCGATTGCCCTGCTCAAGGCGGGGGGCAGCACAGTGGTCCTGGTGACCCACCGTTCCACCTCCCTGACCCAGGCGGACAAGTTGCTGGTGCTCAACGAAGGCCGCCTGCAAGCCTTCGGCAGCAGTGCCGATGTGCTCAAGGCACTGTCGGCCGGCGCCCAACCCGCGCCGCAACCGGCCCGCGAGGCAGCCACCCCGGCGGGCGTCAGCCTGAGCCGACAGTATCCCGCGCCGACGCGCAGTAGCGGCGCATGAGCAAGGACAGCACAATGCAGATCAGTACCCCTGTTGAATACCGGGAACGTGATGCCCGGTTCTTTGCCCGTATGGGCTGGTTGTTGGCCCTCCTGGGTGCCGGCGGCTTCTTTCTCTGGGCGGCCCTGGCGCCGCTGGACCAGGGCATTGCCGTGCAGGGCACCGTGGTGGTATCCGGCAAGCGCAAGGCCGTGCAATCCCTCGGCGGCGGCGTGGTCAGCCGGATCCTGGTGCGCGAAGGGCAAGTGGTGCATCAGGGCCAGCCGCTGTTTCGCCTCGACCAGACGCAATTGTCGGCCGATGTGCAATCGTTGCGGGCCCAGTACCGCATGGCCTGGGCCAGCCAGGCGCGTTGGCAGAGCGAGCGCGACAACCTGCCCCGGGTGGTGTTTCCGCCCGAGTTGAGCGCGGAGGCCGACCCGCCCCTGGCGCTGGTGCTCGAAGGCCAGCGGCAACTGTTCAGCAGCCGTCGCGAAGCCTTTTCCCGGGAGCAGGCCGGTATTCGCGCCAGTATCGACGGCGCCGGCTCGCAACTGGCCGGTATGCGTCGCGCGCGCAACGACATGCTGGCCCGCGCCGACTCCCTGCGCAGCCAGTTGGACAACCTCAAGCCCCTGGCGGACAACGGCTATATCCCGCGCAACCGCCTGCTGGACTACCAGCGCCAGCTGTCCCAGGTGCAACAGGACCTGGCGCAGAACAGCGGCGAAAGCGGGCGGGTCGAGCAGGGCATTGTCGAGTCGCGTCTCAAGCTCTCCCAGCACAGCGAGGAGTACCAGAAGGAAGTGCGCGGCCAACTGGCAGAGGCCCAGCTCAAGAGCCTGACCCTGGAGCAGCAGCTGCGCTCGGCGGATTTCAATTTGCAGCACAGCGAGATCGTCGCGCCGGCGGAGGGCATCGCGGTCAACCTCAGCGTGCACACCGAAGGCGCGGTGATCCGTGCCGGGGAAACCCTGCTGGAGATCGTGCCCCAGGGCGAACGCCTGGAAGTCGAGGGGCACCTGCCGGTCAACCTGGTGGACAAGGTCGGCAGCCATCTGCCGGTGGACATCCTGTTCACCGCCTTCAACCAGAGCCGCACGCCACGGGTGCCCGGCGAAGTCAGCCTGATCTCCGCCGACCAGTTGCTCGATGAGAAGACCGGCGCGCCGTATTACGTGCTGCGCACGTCGGTGAGCGACATGGCCCTGGAAAAACTCCACGGGCTGGTGATCAAGCCGGGCATGCCCGCCGAGATGTTCGTGCGGACCGGCGAGCGCTCGCTGCTCAACTATCTGTTCAAACCCCTGCTGGACCGCGCGGGTTCCGCGCTGACCGAGCAATAGGATGTTTCACCGAATGAAGACACTGTCGATGATCGTGGCAACGCTGTCCCTGTTGGTCAGCACCGGCAGCCAGGCCATGGGGCCGTTCCAGGTGTATGAGCAGGCGCTGCGCAATGACCCGGTATTCCTCGGCGCGCTCAAGGAGCGCGATGCCGGCCAGGAAAACCGCGCCATTGGCCGGGCCGGCCTGCTGCCGAAGATTTCCTATAACTACAACCAGGGTCGTAACGATTCGCGGGCCACCTACCTCAGCGAACGGGGCAACTCCCACGAGGACCGTCACTACACCAGCTCGGGCTCGACGCTGATGCTGCAACAACCGCTGATCGACTACGAGGCCTACGCCAATTACCGCAAGGGCGTGGCCCAGGCGTTGTTCGCCGATGAAACCTTTCGCGGCAAGAGCCAGGAACTGCTGGTGCGGGTCCTGACCTATTACACCAAGGCGTTGTTTGCCCAGGACCAGATCGAGATCGCCCAGGCCCGCAAGAAAGCTTATGGGGAGCAGTTCCAGCAGAACGAGCATCTGTTCCGCCAGGGCGAGGGCACACGCACCGATATTCTCGAAGCCGAGTCGCGTTTCGAGCTGGCCACCGCCGAGGAAATCGAAGCCCGCAACGAACAGGATGCCGCCCTGCGTGAACTGGGGGCGCTGATCGGCGTAGCGTCGGTGGATGTTTCCGAACTGGCGCCACTGGCCCGGACCTTCCAGTCGTTTCCCCTGGAGCCGGCCAACTTCGACACCTGGCACGCCATGGCCCTGGAGAACAACCCGACCCTGGCGTCCCAGCGCCAGGCCCTGGAAGTGGCCCATTATGAAGTGGAGCGCAACCGCGCCGGGCACTTGCCCAAGCTCAATGCCTACGCCAGCGTGCGCAAGAGCGAGTCCGACAGCGGCAACACCTACAACCAGCGCTACGACACCAACACCATCGGTTTCGAGGTGAACGTGCCGTTGTTCGCCGGTGGCGGCGTCTCGGCGTCGGTGCGCCAGGCCAGCGCCAATCTGGAACAGGCCGAATACGAACTGGACGGCAAGACCCGCGAAACCCTGATCGAGCTGCGTCGTCAGTTCAGTGCCTGCCTGTCGGGGGTGAGCAAGTTGCGCGCCTATCAGAAGGCCTTGAGTTCGGCCGAAGCCCTGGTGGTCTCGACCAAGCAGAGCATCCTCGGTGGCGAGCGGGTCAACCTCGATGCGCTGAACGCCGAGCAGCAGCTCTACAGCACCCGGCGCGACCTGGCCCAGGCGCGCTACGACTACCTGATGGCCTGGACCAAATTGCATTACTACGCGGGCACTTTGCGCGAAACCGACCTGGCCAGGGTCGATGAGGCCTTCATACGACAATGATTCCAACCAGCAAGGAGGCAATACCATGGGTGTGTTTGACTATAAAAACCTAGGGGCCGAGGCTTCGAAAACACTGTATTCCGATGCAATGGCGATCACCTTGTACTCCTACCACAACCTCGATAACGGCTTTGCCGTGGGCTACCAGCAGAACGGCTTCGGTCTCGGCCTGCCGGCGACCCTGGTCAAGGCCCTGATCGGCGGCACGGATGCCCAGGGGGTCATCCCCGGGATCCCCTGGAACCCGGACTCGGAGAAAGCCGCGCTGGCGGCGGTGAAGGCCGCCGGCTGGACACCCATCAGTGCCGCGCAACTGGGCTACGGCGGCAAGACCGATGCCCGCGGCACCTTCTATGGCGAGAAGGCCGGCTACACCACGGCGCAGGCGGAAATCCTCGGCAAGTACGACGCCAGCGGGCACCTGACCGAGATCGGTGTGTCCTTCCGTGGCACCAGCGGGCCGCGGGAAAGCCAGATCAGCGACACCATCGGCGATGCGATCAACGACTTGCTGGCGGCCATCGGACCCAAGGATTACGCGAAGAACTACAGCGCCAATGCCTTCGAAGGCCTGCTCAAGAGCGTGGCGACCTTTGCCGCGGCCAACGGTCTTTCCGGCAAGGATGTGCTGGTCAGCGGCCACAGCCTCGGCGGGCTGGCGGTCAACAGCGTGGCCGACCTGAGCAAGGACCACTGGGGTGGTTTCTACAAGGATGCCAACTACATCGCCTTTGCTTCACCGACCCAGAGCGGCCCGGGCACCCAGGTGCTGAATATCGGTTATGAAAACGACCCGGTGTTCCGCGCCCTCGACGGCTCCAACCTGACCCTGGCAACCCTGGGTGTGCACGATGCCAACAAGGCCTCTGCGACCAATAATATCGTCAGCTTCAACGACCATTACGCGTCCGATGCCTGGAATGTGCTGCCGTTTTCCATCGGTAACGTCGCCACCTGGATTTCCCATCTGCCGACGGCCTATGGCGATGGCTTGAATCGGGTGCTGGGGTCGCAGTTCTACAACCTGACCAGCAAGGACTCGACCATCATCGTCGCCAACCTGTCGGATCCGGCGCGGGACAAGACCTGGGTGCAGGATCTCAATCGCAATGCCGAAACCCATAGTGGCAGCACCTTTATCATCGGTAGCGACGCCAACGATCTGCTCAAGGGAGGGCGTGGCAACGATTACATCGAGGGACGCGGCGGTAACGATACCTTCCGCGATGACGGTGGCTACAACATCATTCTCGGCGGCAAGGGCAACAACACCTTCGATCTGCAGAAATCCCTGGCCAGCTTCGATATCGCCAATGACGGCCACGGCACCTTGTATATCCGTGATGCCAGCGGCGGGATCACCATTGCCCAGAATATCGGCACCCTGGTCAGCAAGGAGTCGAGCCTGGTGTTCTTCAACAAGGACGTGGCCCATGTGGTGGGCAACCAGAGCTTGTCCGAGGGGAGTTACGTCAACTCGCAGGTCGGCAGCGATGGGGCCGATACCCTGACGGCGAAGTCTTCGGGGGAGTGGCTGTTGGGTAATGGCGGCGACGATCATCTGATTGGCGCGATCAAGGGGGGGAACGTGTTTATCGGTGGTGCCGGCAATGACCTGATGGATGCGAAGGGCGGGGGCAATACCTTCCTGTTCAACGGCTTCAACGGATCGTTCGGCCAGGACAAGATCACCGGCTTCCAGGCTTCCGACAAACTGGTGTTCATGGGGTATGCCGATTCCCAGGGACACACTATCCAGGACCACGCCAAGGTGGTGGGACACGACACTGTGCTGACCTTCGGGTCGGATTCGGTGACGTTGGTGGGGGTAGGGCTGGATGTGCTGAAGGGGGCGAGTGTAGTTATCGCCTGATGCTGTAATACAGGAAACGATAGCAGCCTCCAGGCCGCCAAAAGCTTCGCGGGCAAGCCCTGCTCCTACAGTGAGTCGTCGTTTGCTGATCTTGTGTACGACACCGAACTGTAGGAGCAGGGCTTGCCCGCGAAAAGGCCCTTAAGATCGCTCAAAGCCTTTCTGGCAAGCCAGGCTCCCACAGGTTCTACGGTAGCTTCAACAACACATAATCGTTCTTGTCGAACCGCTGGCTGAGTACTGGCGTCAGATCGCCGATAGCCGTGCCTTTCAGTGCGTCATACTGATCCTTGCCCATCATCACCCACGCCGGTCGCGCCACGCCCTGAAGCTGCTCAGGCGTTTCGGTGAAGATCGGCTGCAGATCGCCCTCGGCATTGACCATGAACTTGATCGCCCGTCCATCCTTGCCCACCGCGTGCATGACCAGCGGCGCAGGATCCTTTTGCATCAACTGCTGGGTCGCCTGGGTAAAGGCGCGGGTATCGTAGGCGACGCGTTCGGTCGGCTCGACAATCAGGATATAGCTGCTCCACAGCGCCAGCACCGCACAACCGGCCAGCCCGAGCGCGCGCCAGCGGGCGTTGAACAACGCCACCACGGCGATCAGTTGCAAGGCCCCGACCAGATAGGGCGCGACGCCCAGGGTTGGCAGTTCTTCAGGGAAGCGCCGGTGCAACATGAACATCCCGACAATCAGCAGGCCCGGCAGGATCAACCAGAGACCCTGGATCAGCCCACGCAGCCAGGCAAACAGACGGCCTTTCCCGACCTGGAACGGATAGGCGGCAATGATCGCCGCCATCGGTACCATCGGCAGGATATAGCGGGCTTTTTTCGCCTGGGGCACCGACAGGCCGAGCATCACGATCAAGCCGGCCGCGACCGCGTAGAGGGTCAGTTGCAAGGCCGGCCCACGATGCTGGCGACCGGTTGCCAGAATGGCAACCAGAACCAGCACGGCCAATGGATAAGCCAGGGCGTAGTTGCCAAAAGCGCTGCTGAAGTAATACAGCGTACCGCTGGAGCCCGCCGAGCCGTCCATGCGGCCGGTGAACTGCATACGGATCACTTCCTGGAGGAAGGCCGGGCCGCCATCGAGCGAAGCCAGCCACAACAGCAGGCCGATGCAGGCTGCCAGCAGGAACAGGGCCTGGAAGCCAAACACGAACAACCGGCGCCATTGACCGCTGAGCAGGTAGAAGCTGCACAGCATGCCGGTGGGGATCACCAGGCCCATGGGGCCGCGAATGGCAAAGCCGAGCACCAGCAGTGCCAGGAGCAGCACGCTGCGTTTCGGCGCGCCGTAGTATTTGGCGGCATAACCCAGGTAGAACACCGCCAGGGACACGGCGGCGAGCATCTGGTCGAGGGACACCGCGCGGGTTTCGATCAGGAAATTATTGGTCAGCAACAGCAAGGCAATGCTCAGCAGCGCCCAACGGGGCGAATGCGGGGCCACCAGCCGGTACATCAGCACCACGATCCAGGCCGAGGCCAGGGCGCTCGGCAGCCAGGCGGCGAGGGCGTTGACCGAGCCGAACGGCAGCGACAGCAACCAGATCAACAGGGTGGAAAATGCCGAATAGTCCGGATACGGCTCGCCATAGGTGGTCGGGAAGAAACTCGGACCATGGCGCAGCATTTCCTCGGCGAACAGCACGAAGCGCGAGTCGAAACCGATGGCGGCTTGCTGATAGACGCCGGCGATAAACAGCAGCAGGGCGATCAGGCCCAGGCCGAGGGATTGGCGATTCAGGGTGTTACGGGATGAGGACGTCAATGTCACGGCCGTGGACCTAAAACAACGGGCAAGCCCGTTAGGAACGAAAACGCGGTCATTTTTTCGAAATGACCGCGTCGTTTGTTTGCTCAGTAACCCTATGCAAGGGTCAGGGCATCATTCCAGACCGTGACGGGTCACCGGCAGGTCCAGCGACGCACCGCGACCGATCGCAAAGTAGGTGAAACCTTTGCGCTGCATGCGGTTGGCGTCGAACAGGTTACGGCCGTCGAAGATCACCGGCGCTTTCAGGCGCTGCTTGATCAGTTCGAAGTCCGGCGCCTTGAACTGCTGCCATTCGGTGCAGATGATCAGCGCATCGGCGCCGACCAGTGCCGATTCCGGCGTGCCCATCAGCGACAGGCCCGGCTCATCCGGATAGATGCGCTGGGTTTCCTGCATGGCTTCCGGGTCGAACGCGCGAACCTGGGCGCCGGCCGCCCACAGGGCTTCCATCAGCACGCGGCTCGGTGCGTCGCGCATATCGTCGGTGTTCGGCTTGAACGCCAGGCCCCAGAGGGCGAAGGTCTTGCCTTTCAGGTCACCCTTGTAGAACGCGTTCAGGCGGTCGAACAGCTTGTGCTTCTGACGCTCGTTGATCGCTTCGACCGCTTGCAGCAGGTCGCTCGAGCAGTTGGCCGCCTGGGCGCTGTGGATCAGGGCGCGCATGTCTTTCGGGAAGCACGAACCGCCGTAGCCGCAGCCCGGGTAGATGAAGTGGTAACCGATGCGCTGGTCGGCGCCGATGCCCATACGCACGGCTTCGATGTCCGCGCCCAGGTGTTCGGCCAGTTCGGCGATCTGGTTGATAAAGCTGATCTTGGTCGCCAGCATGCAGTTGGCGGCGTACTTGGTCAGCTCGGCGCTGCGCAGGTCCATGAACATGATGCGGTCATGGTTGCGGTTGAACGGGGCGTAGAGGTCGCGCATCACTTCGCGGACTTCTTCACGCTCGCAGCCGATGACGATCCGGTCCGGACGACGGCAGTCTTCCACCGCCGAACCTTCCTTGAGGAATTCCGGGTTGGAGACGATATCGAATTCCAGGGTCCGGCCGACTTTGTCCAGGGCGGCTTGAATGTGCGCGCGCAGGGTGTCGCCGGTGCCTACCGGAACGGTGGATTTTTCCACCAGGATCAGCGGATCGACGCGGTGACGGACCACGGCATCGCCCACCGAGAGGACGTACTTGAGGTCAGCCGAACCGTCTTCGTCCGACGGCGTGCCGACGGCGATAAACAGCACCTGGCCATGCTCGATCGCCAGCTTTTCGTCGCTGGTGAAGTGCAGGCGGCCGCTTTCCAGGTTGCTCTTGACCATGGTCTCCAGCCCTGGTTCGAAGATGGGGATGTGGCCTTTACGCAGCAAGTCGATCTTGTTCTGGTCGACGTCCATGCAGACGACATCATGACCGACTTCGGCCAGCACAGTCGCCTGCACCAGACCGACATAACCGCTACCAATTACGCTGATTTTCATACGGAGTCCCTAGGACGGGGTATACGTGGAGAGTTGATCGTTAGCACGCCGAGAATGACCAGGGCCACTCCCAGCGATTTCGAAAGACTGAAGCTTTCATTGAAAAACGGCAGGCCGGCGGCCAGCAGGTAGACCAGCGCGTAACTGACGCTGAGCAACGAGTAGGCACGGCCTAATGGCAGGTCGCGCAAGGCGGCCAGCCAGCAAAGCATGGACAGGGCGTAGGCGAGGATCGATGCCGCCACTACACCCAAGGCGAGTAACGATACGTCCTGAGTCATCAGGGCGTCCAGCCACTGTGTCGGTTCCGGCAGGCGGGTCATGCTCCAACGCATGCCCAACTGGGCACCGCTGACCAGCAGGACGCTGCCGGTGGCCAGGGTAAAACCGCGAGCCTGGCTCATACGTGACGCCCCAACAGGACCACACCGGCGATGATCAACGCCACGCCCAACCAATGGCGGGTGTCGATCGACTCCTTGAACAGGTAGTGCGCCACCAGGGTGATCAGGACAAAGTTCAGGCTGAGCATCGGATAGGCAATCCCGACCTCCAGCCGTTGCAGGACCAGCAGCCAGACCAGCAGGCCGAAACCGAGGCTGGCCAGGGCCAGCCACAGCCAGGGCGAACGCAGTTTGTGCAGGATGCCCAGGTCCGGGCCGCGCCAGCTTTCGACGGCGAACTTCTGCGCGACCTGGCCCAGGCACGTCAGCAAGCAAGCGCTGAGCAACAAGATCAGGGTCATGGGGTGGTCTTCGAAAAAATCAGGATAACCATGTTGCCTTCTTCATAGCGAACATGATCCTTGGGCAGCAGGTCGATCTCGTGCAGTTCGTCCTCATCCTTGACGCGCATCACCACACCGACCTGGCCTTCACGCCGGGCGTTGTCCATCCAGGCCTGGATCTGGCTCAGATCCTGAGCGCGACCGGCGGTCTCGGGATAACCCAGGCCGTACTGCAATTCACCCTGGGTGTTGTAGAGGGTGATATCGCTGCGTTTCATGCGCCAGGCCAGCGCCGAAGCGGCACCCAGGTCATTGCTCAGGAAGTGGCGGCTCTGGCTCAACTCTTCGGCATGGTGGGCGATGAACTGGTCGGGCATCTTGTTGTGCACGATGACGTTCGGCATCGCCGCCGGCAGCAGCAATACCAGCATGCCCATGCCCAGCGCCGGGGTGGCCCAGAAGGTCAGCGGCTTGAGCAGGGGCAGGAGATTGACCAGGATCCAGCTGCCGATGAACACGCAGAGCAGGGTCAGGTGCAACGGCTCGTTATCGTAGAACGGCTGCTTGATCTGGAAATACACCAGTGCCGCCAGTCCCGCCAGGCCCAACACCAGGTTGAGCAGGCCGTTGAGACGAGGAACCTGGCCTTGGGCAAGCTTGATGCGATCCATCAGCGAATGCCCCATCAGCAACGCCAGGGGCATCAGGCACGGCATGATGTAGGTCGGCAGCTTGCCGCGGCTGAGGCTGAAGAACGCCAGTGGCAGCAACAGCCAGAGCAGCAGGAACACGGTGATGCGCTGACCCTTGGTACGCCAGGCGTCCTTCAGGGTCACCGGGAACAGCACTGCCCATGGCAGGCTGGAAGCCACGATCATCGGCAGGTAGAACCACCAAGGCCGGGTGTGTTGCGCGTCTTCGGCGGCAAAACGACGGATATGCTCGTGCCAGAAGAAGAAACGCCAGTAGTCCGGTTCCTGGAGGTGAACCGCCAGGACCCAGGGCAGGCTGATCAGCGTGGCCACGACCACGGCCACCAGGCCATAAACCACCAGTTCGCGAAAACGCTTCTGCCAGATCATGTAGGGCAGGGCGATCAGCACCGGCAACAGCAGGGCGAGGAAACCCTTGGTCATGAAACCCATGCCGCAGGCCAGGCCCAGGCCCACCCAAGACCACAGGCGTGCCCGTGGGGTACTGCCGTCGATGGCGAACCACAGGGCGACGAAGCTCAGGTTGACCCAGAAGGTGAACTGCGGATCGAGGTTGGCATACCCGGCTTGCCCGGCGATCAGGCCGAAGCTCATGTACAACGCGGCGCAGGCAAACTGCTTGCGTTCGTCGTTCCACAGGCGTCCGGCAATCAGATAGACCAGCAGCACGCTCAGCCCGGTGCTCAGGGCCGAAGCGAAACGCACGCCGAAAAAGTTCTCACCGAAAATGGCCTGACCGATGGCGATCATCCAGTAGCCGGCGATGGGTTTTTCGAAGTAGCGCAGGTCCATGAAATGCGGCGACGCCCAGTGGCCGTGCCGGAGCATTTCCTGGCCGATCTGGGCGTAGCGGGTTTCGTCGGGAATCCACATGCCATGGGTGACCAGTGGCAGGAGGTAGAACAGCAGAAAAGCGAGAAACAGCAACGGCAAAGCCCAGCGCCTGGTCATCCCTGCTGTACCCCAAGCCAGCCTTCACGGCCGCCGAGGGTGCCACGGACCAATTGCCCTGCGGGCAGGCGGTCCAGTTGGGCCGGCAATAGATTGACCAGGGGTTGGAACTCGATATCGCGCGCCTTGGCCTGGGCCAGGAGCTGGCGAAACTCGTTTGCCATCAGAATCCCTTCTACTTCTGCGTGAATCGTGTAGACATTCAGGCGCGCCGGACTGAACCGGTCGAGAATGAACGCATTGAAATCTTTCGCGGCCAGATCCGCACCCACGACTTCGTCGAAGGTAGGCAGGTCCACGGGAATTTGCGGGGTCCCCAGGCTGCCATCCGCCAACCGTGGCAGAAACAGACCGTGCCCGCGGCAGTCGCTGTTATAGCGAAAACCGAAATGCTCCTTGGCTTGCACGACACGCTCGTCCGCCCGCCAACCGGCGGTGGCCGAACATTCGACGGCTTGCCCGGTGATATCGCTCAGGCAATCGACGCCGCGACGGATCTGTTCGATCAGTTCGGCTTCGCTCCAGCGCCCGGCGTTGGCCTGCCAGCCGTGGTGATCCCAGGCGTGCAGGCCGACCTCATGGCCGGCGGCCAGGGTCTGGCGCATCAGATGCCCCAGATCCCGACCGATCGGCTTGCCTGGCCAGGCAGTGCCGGCCAGCAAGATGTCCCAGCCATAAAGACTGGCAGCCTTGGAACGCAGCATCTTCAGGAGGAACTGGGGTTTGATGAGGCGCCACAAGTGGCGCCCCATGTTGTCCGGTCCAACGCTGAAGAAGAACGTCGCCTTGACCTGGGCCTCGTCGAGCAGTTCCAGCAACCGCGGTACCCCTTCACGGGTGCCGCGATAGGTGTCCACATCGATGCGAAGTCCAGCCTGCATCAGCGCTTGTCCGCGATTTCGAGCATGGCTTCTTTCAGGAAGAAGTCCAGGGTGTTACCGATGGTTTCGCTCATCTCGACGGTCGGCTCCCAGTTCAGCAGGCGCTTGGCGTTTTCGACGCTTGGTTTGCGGTGCGACACGTCCTGGTAGCCAGTACCGTAGAACGCCTTGCTTTCCACGTCGCGGAAACCGGCGAACGGAGGGAAGTTGCTGCGCAGCGGGTGAGCTTCGAACTGACGCAGCAGTTCTTCGCCCAGCTGACGGATGCTGGCTTCGTTGTCCGGGCTACCGATGTTGATGACCTGGCCGTTGCAGCAGTCGTTCTCGTTGTCGACGATACGGGCCAGGGCCTCGATGCCGTCGGCGATGTCGGTGAAGCAGCGCTTCTGCTCGCCGCCGTCGAACAGACGGATCGGAGTACCTTCCACCAGGTTCAGGATCAGCTGGGTGATGGCACGGGAGCTGCCGATACGCGCCGAATCCAGACGGTCCAGACGTGGACCCATCCAGTTGAACGGACGGAACAGGGTGAAGTTCAGGCCCTTGGCGCCGTAAGCCCAGATCACGCGGTCCAGCAGTTGCTTGGAGACCGAGTAGATCCAGCGCTGCTTGTTGATCGGGCCAACGATCAGGTTCGAGGTGTCTTCGTCGAAGTTCTCGTCCTGGCACATGCCGTAGACTTCGGAAGTCGACGGGAAGATCACGCGCTTGTTGTACTTGACGCAGTAGCGAACCAGCTTCAGGTTTTCTTCGAAGTCCAGTTCGAATACGCGCAGCGGGTTGCGGGTGTATTCGATCGGGGTGGCGATGGCCACCAGCGGCAGGACCACGTCGCACTTCTTGATGTGATACTCGATCCACTCGGAGTGGATGCTGATATCGCCTTCGACGAAGTGGAAGTTCGGGTGGCTGCGCAGGCGCTCGATGGCGTCGGAGCCGATGTCCAGACCGTAGACGTCGTACTTGTCGTCACGCAGCAGGCGCTCGGACAGGTGGTTACCGATGAAGCCGTTGACGCCCAGGATCAGTACGCGGGTACGACGTGGCTTGCGGCCCGACTCGGCGCCACGCAGGAAGGAACCGTCCACCAGGCCCAGTTCGTTGGCCAGTTGCGGGCCGCTGAGGAAGAGGCCGGCGTCGTTGCGCTGACCGGCCTTGATCACCAGGGAGTCTTCACCGCAAGCGATGCGCAATGGGTCGACGCTGATCACACGGCCAGGGGCCTGACCTTCGTTGCCCTTGACGACTTCGGCGCTCCAGACGATCAGCTTGTGCTCGCCCACGGCGCAGAAGGCACCCGGGTAAGGTTGGGTCACGGCGCGGACCAGGTTGAACAGCTCTTCGGCAGGCTTTTTCCAGACCAGCTTGCCGTCAGCCGGGGTACGGCGACCGAAGTAGGTGGCCTTGGACTCGTCCTGGGCGGTTTCGCTCAGTTTGCCGGCAGCCAGTTGTGGCAGGGCTTCACCCAGCAGGGCTGCAGCGCTGTCACGCAGCTTGGTGTGCAGGGTCAGGGCGGTGTCGGCACGGTCGATGGCGACGCGGTTCTGCGCCAGGATGCCACCGGCATCGGCACGCTTGACCATGCGGTGCAGGGTCACGCCGGTTTCGGTTTCGCCGTTGACCAGCACCCAGTTGGCCGGTGCGCGACCGCGGTAGCGCGGCAGCAGGGAGCCGTGCAGGTTGAACGCGCCGTTCTTGGCGGTGGCCAGCAGCTCTTCGCTCAACAGGTTGCGGTAGTAGAACGAGAAGATGTAGTCCGGGCTCAGCTTGGCAATGCGCTCGATCCACAGAGGATGGTTGGCATCTTCCGGGGCGTGCACGGTAATGCCCTTGCGAGCACAGAGTTGCGCTACGGAACCGTAGAAGGCGTTCTCCTTCGGGTCGTCGGCATGGGTGAACACTGCGGCGATGTCGTAACCTGCGGCGAGCAGGGACTCGATGCCGGTGCAACCAATATCGTGATAGGCGAAGACGACAACTTTCGGATTCATGGTGCGACCTGATTGGAGGTAGTAGTAGAAGGGGTATCACCAGCAGCGCTGGCAGGAGACGGCTGGCTACGCAGCACTTTCTCGATGAAGAAGCGCGGACGTGCGCGCACGTCACTGTACATGCGGCCCAGGTATTCACCCAGGAGCCCCATGCCGATGAACTGGCCGCCGGTAAAGACGAACAGGATAGCAAACAGCACGAACGAACCGTCACCGGCCCAGGCGGCGCCGAAGATCAGGCGCAGCACCACCAGCAGGATGGCGAACAGGGCGCCGAGACCGGCCATGGTGAAACCGATGATGCTCAACAGCCGCAGGGGCGTGGTGGTCATGCAGGTGACCAGGTCGAACATCAGGTTGATCAGGCGCATCGGGCTGTATTTCGAGTCACCGTGCTCGCGCTCGGCGTGCTGCACCAGTACTTCGGTGGTGTGCCGGGCAAAACTGTTGGCCAGGATCGGGATAAAGGTGCTGCGCTCGCGGCAGGCCAGCATCGCATCGACGATGGTCCGGCGATAGGCGCGCAACATGCAGCCGTAGTCGCTCATGGCGACGCCGGTGGAACGTTGCACGGCCATGTTGATCAGGCGCGACGGCCAGCGGCGCAGGGCCGAGTCCTGGCGATTGTTGCGCACGGTGCCGACCACGTCGAAGCCCAGGGCACACTGTTCCACCAGACGCGGAATTTCTTCCGGCGGGTTCTGCAGGTCGGCGTCCAGGGTGATGACCACATCACCGGTGGATTGCTCGAAGCCGGCCATGATCGCGGCGTGCTGACCGTAGTTGCGGTTCAGGATCACGGCGATGACCTGGCTGCCTTCACGCTCGGCGGCTTCCTGGAGAATGTCGGCGGAGCGATCACGGCTGCCGTCGTCGACCAGGATGATTTCGACATCCTGGGTCAACTGCGAACAGGCCGCCTCGGTGCGGCGCAACAGTTCTGGCAGGCTCTGTTCTTCGTTATAGACCGGGATAACGATCGACACGCGCTGAATTGGATAAGGTTTCAAAGGCTTCTTTCCAGAATGGTTTCAATGGTGCGGCGATGCTTCAAGCCAGCCGATAGCATGCCGGACTCAACGCTCGGGCACAATGAACGATACCTTTTATGCGGACAAGCATAGAGGCATGACCGTGGGATGATACAGGGGTAATAAAAGACATGCGGCGATTTAAGCCTAAAAAAATGAAATGTCAAAGCTGCATTGCAGCGTTATGTTCATGATTTTTATCAATTCCCTGGCCCGAAGCGCGGGCAGGATTCTACGGTAAACGCCCAAATGTGAAAAGCCTATGAAGAAGAGATGAACGACCTGTTGTTTTTGCTCAATAGACAGCGGCGATTCAGGTAATCTGTGTGGCCGCGCAAATAAGAGTCGCCTTCCGGTGTTTGGAGCAAGGCCCCGATGAACCAATACGCGCCGCACGACTGGCAGCCCCACGAGCGCCCCAGCCTGCCCGGATCGCCGTCGACGCCGTTGCATTCCACGCCCAGGCGCTGGGCCTATGCCATGGTCGGACTGCTGGTGGCCTTGACCGGCGGCCTCGGCAATTCGCTGGTGATCGCCAATTTGCCGTACCTGCAAGGCGCCCTGGGCTCGACCACGGCGGAGATCGCCTGGTTGCCGGCGGCCTATGTCATGACCAATGTCTCGATGAACCTGTTGCTGGTGAAATTTCGCCAGCAATTCGGCTTGCGAGCCTTCACCGAGGTGTTCCTGGTGCTCTATGCGCTGGTGACCTTCGGCCATCTGTTCGTCAATGACCTGAGTTCGGCGATTGCCGTGCGTGCGGCCCACGGCATGGTCGGCGCGGCCCTGAGTTCCCTGGGCCTGTATTACATGATCCAGGCTTTTCCGGCGAAATGGCGGCTCAAGGCCCTGGTGCTGGGGCTGGGCACCTCGCAGTTGGCGCTGCCCCTGGCCCGGCTGTTTTCCGAGGACCTGCTGCAGATCGCCGAGTGGCGTGGGCTGTATCTGTTCGAGTTGGGACTGGCCCTGGCGGCCTTGGGCTGCGTGTTCCTGCTCAAGCTGCCGCCGGGCGATCGCTTCAAGACCTTTGAAAAACTCGATTTCCTGACCTTTGCCATCCTCGCTACCGGCGTGGCGCTGCTCTGCGCGGTGCTGTCCCTGGGGCGGATCGATTGGTGGCTGGAAGCACCCTGGATCGGCATCGCCTCGGCGGCCTCGATCGTGCTGATCCTCGCCGGGCTGGCAATTGAACACAACCGCAGCAACCCGATGCTGATGACCCGCTGGCTGGGCAGCGGGGCGATGATCCGCCTGGGGCTGGCGGTGATCCTGATCCGCATGGTGCTCTCGGAGCAGTCCACCGGCGCGGTGGGCTTTCTCCAGGCCTTGAACATGGGCAGCGAACAGATGCGCAGCCTCTATGGGGTGATGCTGCTGGGCAGCATCGCCGGATTGGCGGCCAGTGCCCTGACCATTCACCCTGACCATCTGCTCAAGCCGCTGATCATTTCCCTGGCGCTGATGGCGGTCGGCTCGTCAATGGACAGCTTTTCCAACAACCTGACGCGTCCGGCCAATATGTACGCCAGTCAGTTCCTGCTGGCCTTCGGCGGGACCTTTTTCCTCGGCCCGACCATGGCCCTGGGCACCCGCAACGTGGTGACCAACCCGCGCAACCTGGTGAGCTTTTCGGTGTTGTTCGGGATCTGCAACAATCTCGGCGGCTTGATCGGCTCCGCGTTGCTGGGGACCTTCCAGGTGGCGAGGGAGAAATTCCACTCCAGCAGCATCGTCGAACACCTGACCCTGATCGATCCGCAGGTCGCCGCACGCCTGCAAAGCAGCAGCGCGGCCTATGCCGGGGTGATTTTCGACCCGTCGGCGCGCACCACCCAGGGCATGCAGGCGCTGGCCGCGTCGGCGACCCGCGAAGCGAATATCCTGGCCTATAACGATGTGTTCATGCTGATTGCGGTGATCGCGGTCCTGACCATGCTGTGGATCTTCGCCCGCAGCCTGTGGTTGCTCAGCATGAACAGGAAGATTGCCCGCAACGCCCCGTCTCCCACTCTCACCAGCGGTGCCCCTTCACGATGAGCGAACCTGCGACCACGACCAATGCCATTGCCGCCACCCCCGAAGGGGTCACCCCGGCCGGCGCTTCGTCCACCGAACCAAGGTCCCTGGGGGTGCGGATCGTCTCGTCCCTGGGCTTTGCCGCGATTGCCCTCACCGGTGTGCTGATCGTGTTGTATGCCTGGCAGCTGCCGCCGTTCGGCAGCGCTATCGAAAGCACCGAGAATGCCCTGGTGCGCGGACAGGTGACGTTGATCGGTCCGCAGCTCAGCGGCTATGTGTACGAAGTGCCGGTGCAGGACTTCCAGTTCGTCAAGGCCGGCGACCTGCTGGTGCGCCTCGACGACCGTATCTATAAGCAGCGACTGGACCAGGCCCTGGCCCAACTGGACGTGCAGAAGGCCGCCCTGGCCAACAACCTGCAGCAGCGCCGTAGCGCCGAGGCAACCATTGCCCAGCGCCAGGCGGCCCTCGACAACAGCCGGGCCCAGGTGCTCAAGAGCAGCGCCGACCTCAAGCGCAACGAAGCGCTGATCGCCGATGGCTCGGTGTCCCGGCGTGAACTCGACGTGACCCGTGCCGACCATGCCCAGACGGACGCGGCGGTGACCCAGGCGAAGGCGGCGCTGGATATTTCCCGCCAGGACCTGCAAACCGTGTTGGTCAATCGCGGTTCACTGGAGGCGGCGGTGACCAACGCCGAGGCCGCGGTGGAGCTGGCGCGGATCGATTTGTCGAATACCCGGATCACCGCTCCCCGGGACGGCCAACTGGGGCAGATCGGCGTGCGCCTGGGGGCGTATGTGAACTCCGGCGCGCAGTTGATGGCCCTGGTGCCGGATCGGCACTGGGTGATCGCCAATATGAAGGAAACCCAGATGGCGGATGTGCGGGTGGGGCAGGCGGCGAGTTTTACCGTCGATGCCCTCAACCATCGTCGTTTCTCTGGCCGGGTACAGCGTATTGCCCCGGCGACCGGCTCGGAGTTCAGCCTGCTGCAGGCCGATAACGCCACCGGCAACTTCGTCAAGATCGCCCAGCGGGTGCCGGTACGGATCATCGTCGACCCGGGGCAGGAGGAGATCGACCGGCTGCGCCCGGGGCTGTCGGTGGTGGTGAGTATCGATACCGCCAGTCAGGTCCAGCCTGTGGAGCCTGACTGACAGGCTATCAGGGGCGCTGCTTATCCATCGCCTCGACCAGGGCATCGATGCGTTGCAGATGCTCGCGGTTGTCATGGTCCCAGGGATGGAAGCCGGGCTTGAAGTAATCCAGCCAGGGCAGGGCGATACGCGGGAACACACCGTGGCGGCCGAACAGGTACTTGAGCATGGACCAGCAACCTTTGAGCGGATGACCGGCCTTGCGGTCGGCGATCAGCAGGCGCACATGAAAGTCGAACACCACCAGCCAGAACATCAGCGTGGTGCTGAGCATACTGCCGACACGGATCAGGTAGCGCCCCGGTCCCGGCTTGAGCGCGGCATTCCACACATCGAAGGCCACTGACTTGTGCTCGGTCTCCTCCAGCGCATGCCACATCCACATCTGCCGATAACCCTCGACCGAGTCGCCGAAGCGGCTCGGGTCGCGCAACATCAGATCAGCGAGCATTGCGGTGTAATGCTCCAGGGCAATGGTGATGCCCAGGTTGAAGGCGGGCGGGAAGTGCTTTTTCTGGAAGTCGAGGATTATCCGCAACCGTCGATCGAGCTTGTGCGCCGGCAGGCCGGCGGCTTGCAGCATGTCGTTGTAGCGCAAGTGCTCGCGGCTGTGCATGGCTTCCTGGCCGATGAAACCCTGGATCTGGCGCTTGAGCTCGGGGTCGTGCACCCGATCCCGGTAATGGCGCACGCTGTCCATGAAGAACAGTTCGCCGGAGGGAAACAGCAAGGACAGGGCATTGAAGAAATGCGTGACCCACGGGCCCTGGGCATGCCAGTCCTTGGCACGCTCGGCGGGCAGGTCGACACGGACATCACGGCGTACAGGCAGCATGGCTGGCACTCCTTTCAATTGAGACCGCCGGCGTCACTGGCGTCGGGCCGGGTCTTGCGTTTGCCCGAGGGCGACATGCGTCGGGTGACGAACACCACCAGGGCCTGATAGGCGCTGGGCAGCAGGCGCACCAGCAGGTCCAGGGCATGGGCGTCGCGGCCGATCAGCACCCGTCGACGGTTTCTTCGCACGCCGTGCAGGATCGTCCGGGCCGCCTGGTCGGCATCGGTGATAAAGAGTTTCTCGAAATCAGCCCGGGCCTGTTCCTCGTTGTCGATCAGCAGGCCCTTGACGTTGTCACTGATCCGGCTGGAACGGGCGATATCGGTCTTGATGCCGCCAGGGTGCACGCAGGTGGCCGAGACACCGATGTCCATCAGGTCGAGTTCCTGGCGCAAGGACTCGGTAAAGCCGCGCACGGCGAACTTGCTGGCGTTGTAGGCGCTCATCCCCGGTTGGGCGAACAAGCCGAACACGCTGGAGGTGTTGATGATATGGCCGTGGCCGGTCTGCCTGAGGTAAGGCAGGAAGGCCTGGGTGCCATGGACCACGCCCCAGAAGTTGATCCCGATGATCCAGTCGAGGTCTTCCTGGCTCATGCCTTCGATGGTACTCGACAGGGCCACCCCGGCATTATTGAACACCAGGTTGACGCCGCCATGCTCGGCCGCCGTGGCGGCCGCCCAGTCGAACAGAGCCTGGCGTTCGGCGACATCGAGGACCCGGGTGGTGATGCGCAGCGGTAGTAGCGCGGCGGCCCGGGCCAGTTCCAGGGTCTGTGCCAGGCCCTGGGGATTCTTGTCCGCCAGGGCCAGGTGGCAACCTTCGCGGGCCAGGGCAATGGCCAGGGCGCGGCCCATGCCGGCACCGGCCCCGGTAATGGCGGCGACTTTACCGTCGAAGGTCTTCATGGGTGGCCTCCGGGGGATCGGGCTTGAACGGGAGCCGGTTCCGGGCTTGGGGATATCCGGGCAGAAACCTTGTAATCGCCGAGCTGGAAATGACGCGTGACCTGACGGAAACGCCAGGTCGAGCCGGGCCAGAGGGTGGTGTTCTTGCCGGTGCGCGGGTCCAGGTACCAACTGCGACAGCCGCCGGTTGACCAGATCGCGCGTTGGAGCTGCTGCTGAAGCCGCTCGTTGTAGCGACTTTCCACTTCGGGCCTGATCTCCAGAGTCTCGATCCACTGGCTGCGCATTTGCGCAAGGGCCTGAAGGATATAGGTGACCTGGGCCTCGATCATCAGGATCATCGAGTTGTGCCCCAACCCGGTGTTCGGGCCGATGATCATGAAGAAGTTCGGGTAGCCCGGCAGGCAGCTACCCAGGTAGGCATGGGCGCCGTCGGCCCAGGCATCGAGCACATCGAGGCCGTTGCGTCCGATGATCAGGCCCCGGGGCAGGGGTTCGGTGGCCTGGAAGCCGGTACCGAAGATCAGGCAGTCGACGGGGTGGCGGACACCGTCGGCGGTGACCACGGCATCGGCCTCGACCCGCGTGACGGCCTGGCTGACCACTTTCACGTGGCTGCGCGCCAGCGCCGGATAGTAGTCGTTGGAAATCAGGATGCGCTTGCAACCGATGGTGTAGTCGGGCGTCAGGGTCTTGCGCAATGTCGGCGCGGCCACCTGGCGGTGCAGGTGGCGTACGGCAATTTTCTGTACCAGCTTCATCAGCTTCGGATAGCGGGCGAAGGCAATCACCCGGCTTTCCAGGGCCCAGTAAATGGCCGAGCGGGCCAGCCGTTGGGTAAAGGGCAGGTGTCGGAACAACCAGCGTTCGGCCGTCGACAATTCTCGATCCGGCTTGGGCAGGATCCAGGGTGGCGTGCGCTGGAACAGGCTCAGGTGCGCCACCCTCGGGGCGATCCGCGGCACGAACTGGATGGCACTGGCCCCGGTGCCGATCACCGCGACCCGTTTGCCTTCCAGTGCATAAGCATGATCCCAGTGCTGGGAATGGAAGCTTTTGCCCTGGAAGTCCGCCAGCCCCGGAATATCCGGCAGCGCGGGACGCGAGAGCCCACCCATGCCGGAAATCAGCACCCGTGCCGACAGCTGGCGTCCGTTGGCAAAGCTCAGGGCCCAGCGCTGTCGGCTTTCGTCGAACACTGCGCGGCTCAGGGCCATGTCGAAATGCAGGTGGGGAGTGACACCGAAATCCTTCGCGCAACGCTCAAGATAGGCACGGATTTCCGCCTGGGGTGCAAATTGCCGGCTCCAGTGCGGATTGGGCGCGAAAGAGAAGGAGTAGACATGCGACTGCACATCACAGGCGCAGCCCGGGTAGTGGTTGTCGCGCCAGGTGCCGCCCAGGCTGTCGGCCCGTTCGGCGACGAAGAAGTCGCTGATGCCGGCCTGTTTCAAGCGAATGGCCATGCACAATCCGGCAAAACCGGCGCCGATGATCGCAATATCAACGGCTTCGCCATCTGGCGGGGGTGACGAGTACGCATTCATGGTGTGTACCTCGATTGTGGCAACGCCTGCCGATGATTGGCGGCGCTGGATGAGTCCTCAGCATTGCATATTTAAATTAAATGTTTTAAAAAATAATTTAAATAACTTACCTGAAAATATCGCCTACGCTAGTGTTCTGCCGAACCCTGGCGACTCATCCGACCGATGGGCTTGTTTATCAGGTGTAGGCGATTCTCGAGGTGGCAGCCAATCCCGGCGCCGCGCCTTGGGCAGGGATGCAAGGGGCGAGCAATGGGATGGGGCGTTGGGGTTGCACTTTTTGCGGCGGCAAATGCCGCGCTATGGGTCATCAGCTCACGGATCAACCGGAGCATCGAAGCCGCGGTGCCCGCCGAGGGGCGTTTTATCGAGGTGGGCGGCGAATGGATTCATTATGTGGATGAGGGCAGCGGCCCGGCCCTGGTGATGATCCATGGACTGTCCGGCTGTGGACGCAACCTCACCTATACCTTGTCGCCGCGTCTGCGCGAAGAGTTCCGGGTGATTACCCTGGACCGTCCCGGCTCCGGCTATTCTTCCCGTCACCCGGGTGCCGAGGTTGATATCCCGGCGCAGGCCAGGCTGATCGCCGAATTCATCGGCAAATTGGACCTCGATCGCCCACTGGTACTCGGACATTCCCTCGGTGGCGCCCTGGCGCTGTCCCTGGCGCTGGATCATCCGCAGTCGGTTAGCGGCCTGGTGCTGGTAGCCCCCTTGACCCATCCCCAACCCCTCCTGCCTCCGGTGTTTCTGTCATTGGGGGTGAGGCCGGCATTCTTGCGCCGCTGGTTTGCGCGGGTCCTGGCCACACCCATCGGGATGCTCGGGCGCAAGGCCCTGATCAGGGCAGTGTTCGCTCCCGAGCCGCCGCCCGATGACTTTGCCGAGCGCGGCGGCGGGTTGCTGGGCATGCGCAGCGATAACTTCTATTGCGCCTCCAGTGAGATCGCCACGGTGAACAACGACCTCCCGGATATGGTCAGGCGCTATCCCTCCCTCAAGCTGCCGGTGGGCCTGATCTATGGCTCCAAGGACCGCGTACTGAATTACCGCAAGCACGGCGAATCGATGCTCGGCAAGCTGCCAGGCCTGTCCCTGGAGATTGTCGAAGGGGCCGGACATATGTTGCCGGTCACCGCCGTGGCGCCGGTGGTCGAGCTGGTCCGTAGCATCGCCCTGCGGGCAAAACCGCAAGCCGGGCTCGCCGTGGATCAGGCAACCCCGGTGCTGGGGGCTTCCTGAGCGAGCGGCTGGCAGGTTGATCCAGCGCGACGTGACGACATTCAACATTCGATAAAAAAATAGTTGACGAGCTAACGAAATCGGGCTAAATATTTAAAAAAATGTTTTGAATGTTTTTTTTAAAAGTGCAATTGAGCGATTAAAATAATGAAAATAACGCTTTCTGACGCATTTGCTTTCTTCCTGCCTGCCCATCAGTCGGATGCGCGGCCGTGTGCTGTTGTGACCCTGCGGAGGCTGCCATGAGCGCTTCCCTGGCGGCACCCGGGATCTGGACCGACGGCAAGCGGCATCTGTGGTGGCTTGGTGCTTTGCCAATGGCCACGCCACTCTTGTCCGGCCTGTTCGCCCTTGCCACCGGCATCCAGTCCTTGTGGTGGAGCGGGGTGCTGGTGATCTTCGGGCTGATCCCGATGATCGACGGCCTGTTTGGCGAAGACCGCAACAATCCACCGGAAACCATGGTTCCGGATCTTGAGAAACAGACCTACTACCGCTGGATCATCTACACCTGCGTGGCCCTGGTCACCCTGTCGATGATCAGCACCGCCTGGCTGGCGGCGGGCGGCATCGATTGGTTGATCGGCGGTGGTCTGCTGCGGCTCGGCGAGGCGTGGTCGTTGCACGGTGGTCTGGCGAGCCTGATGGGCTATATCACCGAGCGTGCCCAGGTGCACGGCAGCGTCAGTGCCTTCACCTACCTGGGTATGGCAATGTCCACCGGGGCCGCCACCGGGATCGCCATCAACATTGCCCATGAGCTGGGACACAAGACCCGGCCACTGGAGCAGTTCCTGGCGAAGTTGTCCCTGGCGCCGACCTTCTATGGCCACTTCTTCGTCGAGCACAACCGTGGTCATCACGTGCGGGTTGCCACCCCGGAAGACCCGGCCAGCTCCCGACTGGGAGAAAGTTTCTGGCGCTTCCTGCCGCGCTCGGTCTACCACAGCCTGCGTTCGGCCTGGCACCTGGAGCGTGATCGGCTGGGCAAGCTCGGGCTGCCGGCCCTGCACTGGAAAAACACCGTGCTCGGCGCCTGGATGTTCAGCGTGGTGATGTGGGGCGGCTTGATCCTCTGGCTGGGCAGCGCGGTAATTCCCTTCCTGCTGATCCAGGGGATCTACGGATTCTCGTTGCTGGAAGTGGTGAACTATGTCGAACACTACGGCCTGTTGCGCCAGAAGTTACCCAATGGCCGTTATGAGCGCTGTTCGCCACGGCACTCCTGGAACAGTAATCGGATTGTCACCAACATCTTTCTCTTTCAACTTCAGCGGCATTCCGATCACCATGCTTACCCGACACGCAGTTATCAGGCCTTGCGTCACTTCGATGAGTCGCCGCAACTGCCATACGGTTACGCAAGTATGATTGTCTGGGCCTATGTACCGTTTCTCTGGCGGCGGCTGATGGATCACCGGGTGTTGGCGCACTATCAGGGCAATGTGCGGCTGGCCAACTTGCAACCCTCCCGACGCTTGGAGTTATTAAAGCGCTACGGCACTCGTCACACGGATTGAATAGAACCATTGAATAACATGCCCATTTTTCAAAGTGCGCATGGCGGGAAGACTCACGCCAAGATTGGCGAAGGGGCCCCGGATGGAAGATGAAGTTGCTCCATAAAACAACAATAAAGACCAGGAAGGACGTCAGCCATGCACTCAATTCTATTAGCTTTTCGGGTACTTGCGGTACTGCTGGGTTTTTCGGCCGTGGCCCCGGCGTTTGCCGCCGCGCGGATGGAACCGGCCAATAGCGAGTTCAGCGCCAAGGGCCCGATCAGTTTTGCCAAGAGCATCATCAATGCCGACTGCACCATTGAAGTCAGCGGCCGGATCAGCGCCGACGGCAGTTATGCCAGTGTCGAGAAGGTCGGTTTCGACGGTGGCCTGAAGTGCGGCCAGGTCGAGGCCACGCACTTGCCCTGGAAGCTGGTGGCCAGGGACGAGGGCAGCGGCTCGATGTCCGGTATCCAGGTCACGGTGCACGCCCCCTTTGTCGGTGGTGATTGCGGGCCGACCACGGCAACCGGCACCTGGAACAACAGCAGCGGAAAACTCCAGGCGGCGGATGTGGCATTGGACGGCGGCTGCACCATCAAGACGGTATCGATCCAGATGCCGCCGAACTTTCGGGTTGTGCCCTGAATGGAATAACCCGTTATTGGACGGCTGTTAAAAAGTTATACAGCGGATTTTGAAAGTTTGGCTGGAAAAGGAAGCTCGGTCGCTGTTGCTGTCGTGGTACTCCGTGTTGTCCGTAAAGGCCATTACCCCCGGCGAAATGAATCGCCATACCATGTGAGGAATAACAACAATGAAAGGCATCAAGACGCTCGTCTCGTTCACGGCAATGGCTGTCTGCTTAGGCGCGGCATCCATGGTTAACGCGGCAACCATCACCAGCCCTGCTGCTGGAAGTTCATTTAGTGCGCCAGGTACCATTACAGTGAGTTCGCCGGCCTCGGGAAATATTCCGGTTCAATGTAACATCACTTTCAGCGGTACGGTCGCATCTGACAGTAAAACCGCCTCGATCACCAATGCCTCCGTCAGTGGCAGCAACTTTCTGTGTGGTATTCCGGTGATGCAAAACCTGCCCTGGACTCTGACACCGACCTCCACCACCACGGCAACAGTCTCGGGGGTCAGCTTCAAGATTCTTTCCAATTGCGGCACCGCCAACATTCTTACCAACTACGGTGGCGGCGCGCTGACTCTTTCGAGCAGCCCACAATCCGTCGGCACCTGCAAAATCACTCAGCTCAGCGTCTCACCGAGTCCGACCTTCGTCATTACCAACCCTTGAGGTTGGGTTGAGAACAACGTGCTGATCACTCGTTGATAAGACCGGCGCCTCTTCGGAGGCGTCTGTCGAGTGCTGGTGAGCCGGAATGATTTGTTGCGGTTGATAATAATAAGGAGCGGGGAATGAATAATAAGAAACAACAATTGCACGTCGCTGTCGCACTGGCAGTTTTGGGGGGGCTGGTCACAGCTGGGTCTGTCCAGGCCGGTGGGTTTTCGACACCGACCTACGGTGCACCTGGCTGGGGGCGTGCCTTCGGTGGTGGTTCACTGTTCAAGAATGATCCCAGCGCTGCCTACAACAACCCGGCGGCCATGGCCTTCATTGATCAGAATGTCGCGCAACTCACGGTCGACTATGCCCGTATCAAATTGAAGTACACGGGTACCGCTACCGATTATCAAGGCAATCCCGCGTCGACAACGCCAGTCAATCCCGATGGTTCTCTTGGCGATCCGATCCCGCTGACCGGCAATGGTGGCCAAGGCGGTTTTACGGCCTGGGTTCCAACCGGGTTCCTGGTCATACCGATCAATGATCGTTTTGCTTTTGGCCTCAGCCAGGTGGTTCCCCAGGGGATGCGCAGTACCTGGGATGAAGACTGGAAAGGCCGTGACTTTGCCGTGGATACCAAGATCGAGACCATAGGACTTACGGGCTCGCTGTCGTTCAAGGTCAACGATGCCTTTTCGGTGGGCGGCGGTGTCATCGTGCAACACACCAATGGGTTCGTCAGCCAGAACCTCAACCTGACTGGCGCGGCAGCCTTGTCCCCGGGGCTGGGAGGCATTCCCTTCCCATCGGGCGTCGGCTCGAACCTGATGCGCGTGAAGGTGGACAACACCTCGGTCGGCTGGTTTACCGGGGTGGTTTGGAAACCGACCGATAGGGACACCCTCGGGCTGAACTATCACGCCAAGATCAAGAACAAGCTGGAGGGCAAATACAATATTTACGCTGATTCGATCGGCAGGGAGTACACCACCCAACCGGTAGGGCCCAACGGAGAGACCCTGGTAGGGCTGGCCTATCCCGGACTCAGCCTCAATCCGGACGGTGCCAACGCCAGTACCCAGCTGGATATCCCCGCCACGGCCGGCCTGGACTGGGTGCATGTGTTCAATGATCGTTT
The DNA here is from genome assembly GCF_023242385.1 of Pseudomonas sp. MWU12-2345. Taxonomy (NCBI): domain Bacteria; kingdom Pseudomonadati; phylum Pseudomonadota; class Gammaproteobacteria; order Pseudomonadales; family Pseudomonadaceae; genus Pseudomonas; species Pseudomonas sp. MWU12-2345. The sequence continues at coordinate 314,335 of NZ_JALLJA010000001.1, forward strand.
CACCCTGGGTGTCAGTGCAACCTGGACCCAATGGTCGTCTTTCCAGGATCTGACGCTGAAGTCCAATGGCAATCTTATCGTCTCGATTCCCTATAACTACAAGGACACCATGATGTACTCGGTGGGCGGTGACTATCGGTTCACTGATCGCCTGACCCTGCGCGCCGGTGTGGCCTTCGACGAGACTCCGACCCGCAATTCGACCCGCGATCCGCGGATCCCGGACAACAACCGCTGGTTCACTTCCCTGGGCTTTGGCTATGAGGTCAAGGAAATACCAGGGTTGAGCGTCGATGGGGCCTATTCACACCAGTTTGTGAAAGATGCTCCGATCAATACCCAGAACGTAGATCGCCTGGGTGGCTCGACCCTGAATGGCAAGGTGGAAGCTTCCGGCGATGTGGTCAGTCTGTCGACGACCTACAAGTTCTGATAAGAGGTTGCGGCGGCCGTGACCGATCAAATGGGTTGAAAACACCGCGTAACTGCAGGAGCGAGGCTTGCCCGCGAAGCTTTTGGCGTCCTCAAAGACGCCATCGCCGGCAAGCTGGCTCCTGTTCGATTGCGACGAATAACGCGCATTCAAACTTAACTCATGCATCGAACTGGCAGACTCATGCGTTAAACTGATCAATCAGTTTCCGACGAGTAAGCCCGGTGGCCATCAACTTCGATTTGAACGACTTGCAGGCCTTCCGCGCCGTGGTCGAACAGGGCAGTTTTCGCAAGGCGGCCCAGGCCATCAATATTTCCCAGCCGGCGTTGAGCCGACGTGTCGACAAACTCGAGGAAGCCCTCGGTGTCCGGCTGTTCGAACGCACCACCCGGCGGGTCAGCCTGACCCAGGTAGGCCGGGCATTCGCGCCGACCGTGGAGCGTTTGCTGGACGATCTCGACCTCGCACTGCTGGGCATCACCGACGTGGCCTCGACCCGGCTCGGGCATGTCACGGTGGCGTGTGTGCCGTCGGCGGCCTATTACTTCATGCCCAAGGTGGTGGCTCACTATCACCGGCAATATCCGAAGATCAAGGTCAAGGTGCTCGACTCCAGCGCCAATGACGTGCATGCCGCCGTACTCAGTGGCGAAGCGGATTTCGGCTTGAGTTTCACCGGCAACCTGCAGGCGGAAATCGAATTCGAGTTATTGGTCGAGGAGCGTTATGTCGTGGCCTGTCGCCGCGATCATCCGCTGGCCGGGCGGGCCAGCGTGACCTGGACCGAGTTGTACCAGCAGGACTACATCAGCCTCGACAAGACCTCGGGCAATCGCTTCCTGCTCGACCAGGCGCTGGTGGGGATCGAGGCGCAGAAACCTGGGGTCTGTGAAACCCGGCACGTCACCACCATGATCGGTTTGGTGGAGGCCGGATTGGGCATCGCGGCGGTGCCGACCATGGCGATGCCAGTGGGCGACGAGCATCCGATTCTCACCAGTGTGCCGTTGGTCGAGCCGGAGGTGATGCGCAAGGTCGGGTTGCTCAAGCGCCGGGGACGGGTGCTGACCCCGGCGGCGCGGGAGCTGGAGCGGCTGATTGTCGAGATGAAACTGCCGCATACCAGCGGATCCTGAGCAAACCGGCGTGTGATCAATGAAGAACGGAATCCAGCCCGGTGGCCTTCACGGTGGCTTGGGCGGCCGGAGCGGCGAGGTATTCAAGCAGGGCCTTGGCCTGTGCCGGATGCTCGGCCCCCACCGGGATCCCGGCGGCAAAACGTGTCACCGACTGCACTGATTCCGGGATCTTGCCGACATAGGTCACCCCTGGCACCGGCAGCAGTTCGCTGACCTGCTGGAAGCCCAGTTGAAAGTCACCGGTTGCCACCACCGAGGCCACCGGGATCTTCGGCACCATGGTTGCCTTGGGCTTGAGCTGCGTTTCGATGCCCAGGCGCTTGAACAACTGATCCTGGATATACACGCCGCTGGCACTGTCGGAGTAGGCCACGGACTTGGCCTTGAGCAGCGTGTCTTTCAGTTCGGCTTCGGTGCCGATGGCCGGTTTGGCACTGCCTGCGCGTACCACCAGGCCGATCCGCGAATCAGCCAGCTCGACCCGCGAGCCGGGCAGGACCTTGCCTTGCTTGATCAACTCGTCGAGGGCGTAGCCGACCATGATCACTACATCGGCCTTTTCACCGCGTTCCAGCCGGTTGGGAATGGCTTCCGGGGCCTTGCCCATGGACGGGCCGAGAACGGTATCGAGGGTGTTGCCGCTGTCGGCGGCGAATTTCGGGCCGAGGAGCTTGTAGGCGGCGGTGAAGCCGCCGGAGGTCATCACACGGATTTCCTCGGCCTGGGCCGTCAGGCTGGCCAGGGCCAGGCTGCCGAGCAGGGCGAGCTTGAGAAACACTGCTTTCATCGGGATTCTCTTATTGGTATCGAATGGGCGAGGTTGGGTTCAGGACCCATGGGGTTGTGGTGCCTGTTCTGCCGCCTTCGCGGGCAAGCCCTGCTCCTACAGGTTCTCGGTCGACCAAAAGACTCTGGTTCGACACGGACATTGTAGGAGCAGGGCTTGCCCGCGAAGAGGCCCTTGAGGTCACCCCAAAAACACCAGGCTTACACCGCCGGCTGGAACTGCACCCTGGCCTTGCGATAGAGAAACAGCGTTGCGCACAGGGCACAGAGCGCGGCAAAGCTCATCCAGTAGCCCGGCGAGGCCTTGTCCCCGGTGTACTGGATCAGCGCGGTGGAGATCGCCGGAGTGAAACCGCCGAACACCGCGGTTGCCAGGCTGTAGGCCAGGGAGAAACCGGCCACCCGGACTTCCACCGGCATGATCTCGGTCAGGGCCGCAACCATCGCGCCGTTGTACATCCCGTAGAGGAACGAGAACCACAGCAGTACCAGCAACATGCTGGTGAACGTCGGCGCCTGGACCAGCAGCGACAGCGCCGGATAGGCCGTGGCCAGGGTCAGGCCGGACATGGTCAGCAGTACCGGACGACGGCCGATACGGTCGGAGAGGGCGCCGCCCAGGGGCAGCCAGCAGAAGTTTGAAACACCCACCAGCAAGGTCACCAACAGGCTGTCGGCGGTGCTCAGGTGCAGCACGGTCTTGCCGAAGGTCGGCGCATACACGGTGATCAGGTAGAAGGCGGTGGTGGTCAGCGCGACCATCAGCATCCCGGCAACCACGATGACCCAGTTCTGCGCCAGGGTGTTGAACACCTCGCGCATGCCCGGGCGGTGCTTGCGCTTGGCGAATTCCTCGGTTTCCGCCAGGTTGCGACGCAGCAGGAAGATAAACGGCACGATCATGCAACCGACCAGGAACGGGATGCGCCAGCCCCAATCGGCGACCACGCTGGCCGACATCCACTGGTTCAGCCCGTAGCCCAGGGCAGCGGCGATCACCACGGCGACCTGCTGGCTGCAGGACTGCCAGGCGGTGAAGAAACCCTTGCGCCCCGGTGTGGCGATTTCCGACAGATAGACCGAGACACCGCCCAGTTCGGCACCGGCGGAGAAGCCCTGGAGCAGGCGACCGATCAGGACCAGGGCCGGGGCCAGCAGGCCGATGCTTTCGTAGCCGGGCACCAGCACGATCAGGATGGTGCCGCTGGCCATGATCGACAGGGTGACGATCAGGCCTTTGCGCCGACCGACGTCATCGATATAGGCACCGAGGATCACCGCGCCGAGCGGGCGCATCAGGAAGCCGGCGCCGAATACGGCGAAGGTCATCATCAGCGAGGCGAACTCACTGCTGGCGGGGAAGAAGGCGGCGGCGATATAGGTGGCGTAGAAGCCGAACAGGAAGAAGTCGAACTGTTCGAGGAAGTTGCCCGAGGTAACGCGAAATACCGCGCCCGCCTTGGCACGGGCGGAACTGGCGGTCGGTGTTGTGGCGTGCATCGTGAAAGGTCTCCAGCATTTTTATGGCCTGCATCGCAGTGCAGATTTTTATTGGCCGGGATACTGGAGCAGCGCTATAGATTTGATAAGTGCATTTTTAGAATGGATTGATGCGTCCGGCGAATTAATACTAGATGTTTCCATGTGCCGCATGGCCAACAATGTGGCGAGCGGGCTCGGCTTGAGGTCTTCTTTGTGAGGTCGTCCTAGGCAAACCGCCTGACCATGAACTCGATAAAACTGCTCAACTTCGGCGTCATCTGCTTGTCCGGCAGATAGACCAGATGCAGCGGTCGATCCAGGGTCTCATGATCCGGCAACAGGTGTACCAGGCGCCCGTCCTTCAGGGCGTCTTCCACCAGCGTATGGGGTAGCAGGACAATGCCGATGCCTTCCATCGCGGCGTTCATCAACGCCGTGCCGTTGTTGGCCGAGAACTGTCCCTGCACCCGGACGCTTTCGCTGCTCACACCGTGGAACAACCAGTCACGTTGCGGTGTGGCCCGCAGGAATACCAGGCAGTTATGCTGCGCCAGATCCGCCGGCACCCGCGGTGTACCGTGGGCCTTCAAATACGCCGGCGAGGCGCAGGCAATGCGCCGGTTCTTGCTCAGCAGACGTCCCACCAGGCCGCTGCTGGGCAGTTCGCCGTAACGGAACACCAGGTCGAAACCGTCCTCCACCAGGTCCACCACCCGATCGTTGAACTTCAACTCGATATCCACTTCCGGGTAGGCCTTGAGGTAGGCGGCAATGGCCGGGATCAACCGGTCCGAGGCCAGGGTCGGCGACGCACTGACGCGCAATCGGCCGCGGGGATGGGCGCGTTGTTCCCGGGCAATCAATTCGGCCTGTTCGATCTGCCCAAGGATGGCCAGGCACTGGGTGTAATAACCCTGGCCGATCTCGGTCAGGCTCTGGCGGCGGGTGGTGCGATGCAGCAGGCGCGTGCCCAGGTGTTTCTCCAGGCCCTGGACATGGTTGCCGACCATGGTCGAGGAAATCCCGATGGATTGCGCCGCGGCGCTGAAGCTGCCGTGATCGACCACCTTGACGAAGACCTTCATGCTTGCCAGAACGTCCATTGCCAACCTTTTATTGGGAGTGATCCAAGAAAGTCCTAGTTTATCAAGTGAGGGTAGGGGATCACCATGGGCGCAGACGCCGCCTGAACCCGCGCTCGATATCGTACAGCCGTGGTTCAGCAAAACGTCGTCATCGGTATTTGGCAAAAAGCTATGATCCGCTCTGTACAGCGGGTTTCGGGGGTGTGCGATCAGCGGGTTATCGGGAATTTTCAGGCCGCGTTTATCGCGTCAGGTCAGTGGCATGTTTGCGATCCTGATCTCCATCGCCCTGGCCTCGCTGGACACCGCTATCGCCAATACGGCGCTGCCGGCCATCGCCACCAGCCTGCACACCACACCGGCTGCATCGGTGTGGATCATCAACGCCTACCAGCTGTCGGCGGTGGCGACCATCCTGGCCTTCGCCTCGTTCGGCGGCGTGATCGGCCATCGCAAGATCTACCTGTTCGGCCTGGTGTTGTTCACGGTGTCGTCGGCACTCTGTGCGATGTCGAGCACCTTGACCGAGTTGACCCTGGCCCGGGTCCTCCAGGGCGTGGGGGCGAGTGCGATCATGAGCGTCAACGCGGCGCTGATCTTCAGCCTGTTCCCGCCGGAAAAACTCGGCAAGGGCATGGGCCTCAATGCCCTGGTGGTGGGCATGTCGTTCGCCGCCGGGCCGACCGTGGCTTCGTTGATCCTGTCCGTGGCCACCTGGCCCTGGCTGTTCGGGGTGAATATTCCGATTGGCCTGATCGCCCTGGCCATGGCCATTCCGTCGCTGCCCCATACACCGCCCAACGGCCAGCGCTTTGCCTGGGGCACGGCCGGCCTGAGTGTCGTGACCTTCGGTTCGCTGATTTATGCGCTGGGGGAGGGCGCGCAGTTTGCTGGCGCGCTGCCGATCTGCCTGGCGCTGCTGGTCTGTGTCTGTGCCGGTGGCCTGATGCTGCGCCGCGAGGCCGGGCATCCGGCGCCGATGTTTCCGATCGATCTGCTCAAGCGCCCGATGTTTGCGCTGTCGGCCTTGACCGCCGTTTGCTCCTTCGCCACCCAGGGCCTGGCCTTTGTCTCGCTGCCGTTTTTCTTCGAGACGGTGTTGGGCCGTGATCCGGTGCAGACCGGCTACCTGATGACACCCTGGTCGGTGGTGGTGGCCTTGATCGCGCCGTTTGCCGGACGCCTGTCGGATCGTTACCCGCCGGGCTTGCTCGGCGGTATCGGCCTGGGGGTGCTGTCGCTGGGCATGTTGTCCCTGGCGATGTTGCCGGCGGATCCGAGCGCCCTGGAGATCGGCGTGCGCATGGTGATCTGCGGCCTGGGCTTCGGCTTCTTCCAGTCGCCGAACCAGAAGGCCCTGATGACCAGCGCACCCCGTGAGCGCAGCAGTGGTGCCAGCGGAATGATCGCCACTGCGCGCCTGCTCGGCCAGTCCACGGGCGCTGCGCTGGTGGCCCTGAGTTTTGGTTTGTCGAGCCACTCGGGGCCGATCCTGGCGCTGTATATCGGTGCCGGCTTTGCCGCCGTGGCTTGCCTGGCGAGCTTCTCCCGACTGGCGGCGCGCAACCCGGCTTGAGGCAGCTGCATTCGCCCGGCCCAGGCTGGGCGTTGCGGCTTGTCGAGCGGCCATGACCCCCTGCACCTTGTCCGTCTTCGAACAGCCTTGCGGCCAGTGCCATGATCGCCGCGAGTGTTGTACTGTGCGCGCGACAATGTGTGAGGGACTGTGGATGGCCGGCCGATTGATCTATCTCATCGGGCCTTCGGGCTCGGGCAAGGACAGTTTGCTCGATGCCGCCCGCGAACCCCTGGCCGCGCGTGGCTGCCGGATTGCCCGGCGGGTCATCACCCGTTCGGCCGAGGCGCTGGGGGAGGCGGCGCAGTCGGTCAGCGCCGAGCAATTCGCGACGATGCAGGCCCAGGGGGCCTTTGCCATGAGCTGGCAGGCCAACGGCCTGTGTTACGGCATCCCGCGCCTGGTCGACGACTGGCTGGCCGCCGGCCTGGATGTGCTGGTCAACGGTTCGCGGGGCTATCTGCCCCAGGCCCGCGGGCGTTATCCGGACTTACAGGTGATCCTGCTTACCGTGGACCAGGCGGTCCTGCGTGAACGGCTGCTGGCGCGGGGGCGGGAGAGCTTGCCGCAGATCGAGGCGCGCCTGGCGCGCAATGCCGAATTCACCGCCTCGCTGCTGGCGGCGGACGATCCTTCGCTGAACTTGCTGGATAACTCCGGCCCTCTTCGCCAAAGCCTGGAGACCTTGTTCAGACTGCTCGGGAAATAGTTGGTTTTTGCAAAGGTGCGCAGGATATATAGGACCTTTCTTATTGTCTTTTCCGTTTTTAAATAAACGGAAAATTCAGGTAATACATTGGCCTTTTTTTACCTCGTTGAATGGTATTCGGGACTGATATGTTGATTAAAAAAACCGGATCTTTAAACACGAGAGGTAGGCCGATATGGGTGTGGAGCAGGATAATTTTGCCGCGAGCTTGAAAGAACTTTCCCAATACAGTTTCAAGGTGGATAGCCTGATCATGGACACTGCCCTCGCATTGTCCGGATTGGTCCCCCATGGTGCGGGGGCCACCGTGGCGCCGCTGGTGGGGTCCTACAAGATGGGGCAAGCGTCTTCGGCCCTGGTGGATAATCCCTATTTCACGGTGAACGGTGTCTCGCGGCCTTCGCCCAAGACCAAGCACCTGTTACACCATCGTAAAGTGCGTAATTACGTGCAGTCTTTTACCGGGACGGCGGCATCACTCGGAAGCACGGTCTTGCCGGTCAACCCTTATGCGCTGATTCGCGATGGTAGTTCCGCCGGGGCTTCAATCGTGCACTTGTATCGTTTTGCTGAAATGGCCAGGAACTGTCGACAAAGTAGAACCCTGAGCCAGTGGTTTGAACTGTTGAAACTCATGAAAAGCCACAAGTTGTTCAATCGCGGCGTCGGGTTCAGCCTGGCGGCCATTCCCGGCGGGGTATCCCTGGCCGTCAGCATCCCGATCAAACTCGGTCTGCTGGTTAAAAACACCGGCGTGCTGGCCCAGGAGTCGGCGCTGTGCAAGGTCATTGCGATGGAGTTGCACTGGCGCGCCTATCAGGAACAGAGCCTGTTGAAAGGCAGTGGCAGCGGGCCGGCAACCGCCATCGTCCGTGAACTCATGACCCGGCGTGGCGTGATGGGCGGCTTTTCGCACAACTACCAGGCATTGATCCAGGAACCGGCCGGCTGGAATGCCTTCGCCGCCAAGATCATGGACATCTAGTCCGCCGCCGGCAGGTCGGCCTGGATCGCGTCCCGCACCAGCACTTCCCTGAAAGTCGCCACCAGCGGTCGCAGGTTGATCCGATGCCAGGCCGCCCACAAGGGCGTGGTGTAGATCATCCAGGGTAATTCCCGCAGCACCACGCCCTGGGGGGCGTTGTGTCGCAGGCTCTGCTGGATCATGGTCAAGCCCAGTCCCGCCGCCACCAGTCCCAGCGCCGTCAGCGGTTCATTGGCTTGCAACCGGACATTGGGATTGAATCCGGCCTTGATACAGGCCTGGACGAAATCGTCCTGTTTGCCGGTGCGCAGGGGATGCTGCACGGCAATCCATTCCTGCTCCAGAAAGTCCGCCGGACTCAACTCGCTCAGTTGTGCCAGCGGATGCCGTTCGGGCAGGGCCAGGAGCATGGGGTCGTTGAGCACGCGGGCGCTGTTCAGGTCCGGGTCATCTGCCGCCGGCGGCTCGCTGACCAGGGCGATATCGAGGCTGCGCTGGCGCAAGCCTTCCAGTTGCTGCGCCGAATTCAGGCTGTAGAGCGCGATATGCACATCCGGCCGCTCGACACGCAAGCTGCGCAGGGCCTGGGGCAGCACGCCCGAATGCATGGCGTTCTCGATGTAGCCGATGCACAGGCCGCCTTCTTCACCACGACCCAGTCGCCGCCCGAGGGACTCCAGCCGGTTGGCATGGGTCAGGAAGGCCCGGGTCTCGGCGAGAAAGGTCTGGCCGTCGGCGGTCAGGCGGATGCGTTGCAGGCTGCGTTCGAACAGGGTCAGGCCCAGGCGCTCCTCCAACTGGGCGATCTGCCGGCTCAGGGGCGATTGGGAAATATGCAGGCGCTCGGCGGCACGCCCGACGTGCTCTTCTTCGGCGACCGCCACGAAATAGCGCAGCTGGCGTAGATCAATCATGTCAGACCTTCCGGGACTCAAGTTGCGCAAATTATGTCTTGGACGGTCAAAAGTCTGCAACCTAGTATTGATCCCGACAGCGAGATCCGCGTCACCCCAGTGGGTGAGGCGGACTCATCATTTCCATTCAAGGGATCATTACGATGAGCATCAGAGACAAACTGCAGGGCACCATGGGTTTCGGCACCGCCCCGCTGGGCAACATGTTCCGCGCCATTCCCGAGGAAGAGGCCATGGCCACCGTCGATGCGGTCTGGGACCAGGGCGTACGCTACTTCGATACGGCGCCGTTCTATGGCTCGGGGCTTTCGGAAATCCGCCTGGGCGTGGCCCTGGCCAAGCACCCACGGGATCAATACGTGCTCAGCACCAAGGTCGGCCGGCTGGTGCTGGATGAAGTGGAAGACGTCACCGCCCGTGACCTGGGCGAAAAGGCCGGGGTCTTCGAGCATGGCCGTCCGAACAAGATGGTCAACGACTACTCGGCCGACGCTACGCTGCGCTCCATCGAGGGCAGCCTCGAACGCCTGAAGACTGACCGTCTGGACATCGTCTGGGTGCACGATATTGCCCAGGACTTCTACGGCGACGAATGGCTGGAGTATTTCAACCAGGCGCGCAAAGGCGCGTTCCGGGTGCTCAGCCGCCTGCGCGATGAGGGTGTGATCAAGGCTTGGGGCCTGGGGGTGAACAAGGTCGAACCGTGCGAGCTGACCCTGCAACTGGACGAAGCGCAGCCCGACGGCTTCCTGCTGGCCGGGCGTTACACCCTGCTGGATCACGAGCGGGCCCTGCAACGCTTGATGCCCGAGGCGCTGGCCCAGCAAGTCGATATCGTTGTCGGTGGTCCTTACAGTTCAGGAGTGCTGGCCGGCGGCACGCATTTCGAATATCAACCGGCATCGTCACAAATCATGGCTAAAGTTGAACGGATAAAGACCATCGCGCAACGCTTCGGGGTGAGCCTCAAGGCGGCGGCCTTGCAGTTCTCCCTGGCCAACCCGGCCGTGGCGGCGGTGATTCCCGGCGCCAGCCGGCCAGGGCGGATCGCCGAAGATGTGGCGGCCTTGCGCGAGCAGATTCCGCAGGCGTTCTGGCAGGCGTTGCGTGATGAAGGGCTGGTGGCGGGCAATGCGCCGTTGCCGCTGGTCTGAAACAAAAAAACGGTCCGGTAACGTCGCTGGCGTCAGAGCCTCCAGCGTCGGGATCGGACCGGCTACCCACTTATCCCTGGAGATTATTCATGGCCGCAACATCCGTCACCCTCGAAATCGGTGCGCCACCGGAGCAGGTCTGGCAACTGATGGGTGGGTTCGACTCCCTGCCTGACTGGCTGCCGTTCATTCGTCAAAGCCGCCTCAGCGAAGGCGGGCGTGTGCGCAGCTTGCACACGGCGGACGGCGTGCGGATCGTCGAACGCCTGGAAGCGTTCGACAATCGCGCCCGGCGCTACAGTTATTCCTTTATCGAGCAGCCCTTCCCGGTGGCCGACTACCTGGCCACGATGCAGGTCCGCGAAGGCAATGATCCGCACACCTCGATCGTCGAGTGGGCGGGAATCTTCACCCCGACGGGCGTCAGCGAAGAGGAAGCGGTGGAGCTGTTCCACGGGATCTATGCCGACGGCCTCGCGGCCTTGAAGGCCAATTTCCCGGACTGAACCCAAGGCTTGGCCCTTGGCTTCAGTCCACGGTGATCAGGCTGTCCCGGCAATTGAGGATCAAGCGCGCGCCGGCCTGTTCGCTGCTGTCGATGTCGAGGGTGAAGCCGTGCAGGTTGACGATGGCGGCGACAATCGACAGGCCGAGGCCGAAGCCGCCGTGCTGGGCGCCTTCGTCGCAGCGATAGAACCGCTGGAACACCGCTTCGCGCTCGGCCACCGGGATACCGGGGCCGGAGTCGAGGACTTCGATGCGGGTACTGCCCGCATCAAAGCTCGCCTTCAATACCACTTCACCGCCCGGTGGAGTGAACTTGATCGAATTACTCAGCAGGTTGGCCAGGGCTTCGAACAACAAGGCCCGGTCGCCGGTGATCGCTGGCAGTGTCTCGGGCACTTCGAGGCGCAGGTGGATCTCCGCTTCCTCGGCCAGCGGCAGGTAGAAATCATGCAGCTCGTGCAGCAACGGCAAGGGATCCAGCACCAGGAAACCGGAGCGCCGTTGATGGTCTTCCAGCTCGGAAATGCGCAACAAACCGCGAAAACGCGCCATCAAGGTATCGGTCTCGGCAATCACCCCATCCAGTTGCAAGGACTCGGGCGAACCGTCGACGGTCTGTTGCTGGATCCGGTACAACTGGGCGCGCAAACGGGTCAACGGGGTGCGCAGGTCATGGGCGATGTTGTCGCAGACGCCCTTGACCTCGTGCATCAGCCTCTCGATCCGGTCGAGCATGGCGTTGACGATCGCCGCCAGCATATCCAGCTCGTCGCGGCGGTTCGACAGCGGCAGGCGATGGCCCAGGTCGCCGGCGATGATCGACTCGGCGCTGGCCTGGATCGCCCGTATCCGTCGGATCGGTCGGCGACGCAACAGGTGCCAGCCGGCAACGCCGGGCAGGATGGTCAGTGATACCGCCCAGAACAGGGCGTGGAGAATAATCCGGGTTACGCCGAACAACGAGCCGTTGTCGCGTACCAGCACCAGCCAGCGTCCGTCGTGGGTCTGGGTGGCCACCGCGTCGCAACTGTCCTGGGGCAGGTTGGGGTCGTCGGAGTCGATGCAGTCCGCCAGCTCATGGATCCTGCCGTCCAGGGGCAACTCGGCGGGGATTTCCTGGATCGGTCCGCTCAGGTGCAGTTTCTGCTCGTTGAACAGGCCGTAGGCGTCGACCCCGCGCATGTCGAAGGTCATGCTGGTGGTCAGCGCTTCCATCAGCGGTTGGCCCTGGAAGCGCGAAAACAGGTGCTGGCGTTGCATCAACGAGTGGCGGGCGAGGGTACTCAGGTAACCGGAAACTTCGTAGTACAGCACCCCCATCAGGCTGCAGCTCCACGCCACGAACAGGAAGCTGTAGAGCGCCAGCAGCCTGCTGGTGGAGGAGCGCCAACCTCTAGAGGGGTTCGGCAATGACATAACCCGAGCCTCGCACGGTACGGATCAGCGGTGCCAGGCCCTGACTGTCGATTTTCTTGCGCAGGCGACCGATATGGACGTCGATCAGGTTGGTGCCAGGGTCGAAGTGATAACCCCAGACTTCCTCGAAAATCATCATTCGCGAGAGGATCTGCCCGGTGTTGCGCATCAGGAATTCCAGCAGCTTGTATTCGGTGGGCAGCAAGCTTAACAGTTGATCGGCCCGGGAGGCTTCGCGGGTCATCAGATTGAGCTCGAGATCGGCCACCCGCAACGAGGTTTCGAATTCCCGTGCCGGGCTCTTGCGTCGCAGCAGCACTTCGACCCGAGCGGCCATTTCGTCGGAGGCGAAGGGCTTGGTCAGGTAATCGTCGCCGCCGGCGCGCAGGCCGCGTACGCGTTCGTCGACATCGGAGAGGGCGCTGATCATCAGGATCGGCGTGGCCACCCCGATGGTTCGCAGTGTGGTGACGATGGCCAGGCCATCGAGCTCCGGCAGCATGCGATCCAGGGTAATCAGGTCATAGTCACCGCTGACGGCGCGAACCAGGCCTTCACGGCCATTGTCGACCCAGTCGACTTCAAGCCCGTGGCTGCTCAGTTCTGCCACTATTTCCTTGGCGGTTACAGCATCATCTTCGATGGTCAGGATGCGGGTCATGGGTTGCCTCGACGGACCTTCAAAACAAGTGGGCAAGTGTGCCAAGAAGCGCATGAAAACATTCTGAACAAATCTTCATGCGCCTCGGGCAGCCATTAACAAGGTGCCTCGGGTCTACCAGAGAGGCTGGAAACATATAGCCACACCTTGGCTGAATAAAGGCTGTCAGTAAGTTTTCTGTAGGATGTTGCGAACCGTCACCGGGATTTGCTATCTGTTACCTGTAGCCGCATTCGTTCGCAGTCTTGAACGAGCGCTTCTTTTGATCCGGCGCCCAAGGGTTCCGGATGTCCGGCAGCTCCTGTACAGGTCTTTTTATGCACCGCCGCAATCTTCTGAAAGCTTCCATGGCCCTGGCGGCCTATACCGGCCTGTCGGCCAGCGGTCTGTTCGCGGCCCGGGCGCTTGCCGCCACCGCGGATGGCGAGATAGAACACTTCGACTTCGAGACACTGCAGGTCCACGCGAAAAAACTCGCCGCGAAGAACTATGTCAGCACCCGCCAGGTGTTGCCGCAGTCCCTGGCGGACATGACCCCGCAGCAGTTCAACGCCATTCAGTACGATGCCCGGCACTCGCTGTGGAACGAGCTCAAGGGCCAGTTGGACATGCAATTCTTCCATGTCGGCATGGGGTTCAAGCAGCCGGTGCGCATGTACAGCGTCGACCCGCAGACGCGCCAGGCCCGCGAGGTGCATTTCCGCCCGGCGTTGTTCAACTATGCCCGCAGCGGCATCGACCCGTCGCGCCTCAAGGGCGACCTGGGATTCTCCGGCTTCAAGCTGTTCAAGGCCCCGGAAATCGACCAGCACGACATCGTCTCGTTCCTCGGCGCCAGCTACTTCCGGGCTGTGGACAAGACCGGGCAATACGGCTTGTCGGCGCGGGGGCTGGCGATCGATACCTATGGGAAGAAGCGCGAGGAGTTTCCCGACTTCACCCATTTCTGGTTCGAAACCCCGGACAAGGACAGCACCCGCTTTGTGGTCTATGCCTTGCTCGATTCGCCGAGTGCCACCGGTGCCTATCGCTTCGATATCGATTGCCAGGCCGAGCAGGTGGTGATGGCGGTCGATGCCCATATCAATGCGCGTACCGCCATTGAGCAGTTGGGCATCGCGCCGATGACCAGCATGTTCAGTTGCGGCACCCATGAGCGGCGGATGTGCGACACCCTTCACCCGCAGATCCATGACTCTGACCGCCTGGCCATGTGGCGCGGTAATGGCGAATGGATCTGCCGGCCGCTGAACAACCCGGCGACCTTGCAGTTCAATGCCTTCGTCGACAAGGACCCGAAGGGCTTCGGCCTGGTGCAGACCGACCATGAGTTCGCCAGCTACCAGGACACCGTGGACTGGTACAGCCGGCGTCCGAGCCTGTGGGTCGAGCCGACCACGGCCTGGGGCGAGGGCTCCGTCGACTTGCTGGAAATCCCCACCACGGGTGAGACCCTGGACAATATCGTGGCGTTCTGGACACCCAAGGAACCGGTGGCGGCGGGGGCTTCGCTGAATTACGGCTACAAGCTGTATTGGAGTGCGATGCCGCCGGTGGGCACGCCGTTGGCACGGGTGCACGCGACCCGTTCGGGCATGGGCGGCTTTGTCGAAGGCTGGGCGCCGGGTGAGCACAATCCCGAGGTCTGGGCCCGGCGCTTTGCCGTGGACTTTACCGGCGGAGGGTTGGAGCGTCTGTCCCTGGGGGCCGAGATCGAGCCGGTGGTGACGACGTCCTGCGGTCAGGTGAAGGATATCGATGTCCTCAAACTGGACGAAATCAACGGTTATCGGGTGACGTTCGACTGGTACCCGAGTGACGATCGGGTCGACCCGGTGGAACTGCGGCTGTTTATTCGCACCCGTGACCGCACCTTGAGCGAAACCTGGCTGTACCAGTATTTCCCGCCGGCTGCGGACAAGCGGCGCTATACCTGATAAGAAGGTCTGAAACCGAACACGGTCCCTGTAGGAGCTGGCTTGCCAGCGATGAGGCCCTTGAGCCTTGCAGCGCCCATCCGGACGCCATTGCCGGCAAGCCGACTCCTACAGGTGCCGTGGCGTTTTCAATATCTCATTACGGGCATTGGGATTGCCGCAGCCATCAGTTGACGTTCGGCACCAACACCGGATCAGCCCGATACAGCTGCGGTTCCATACGCTTGAGGTTTTCCACCTTCGGCAGATCGTTGACGGCGATATACGGCGCGTTTGGGTGCAGTGTCAGGTAGTTCTGGTGATAACCCTCGGCCGGATAGAAGACCTTGCCGTCCTCGATCCGGGTGACGATTGCCGCCGGAAATGCCTTGGCGGCATCCAACTGGGCGATATAGGCCTTGGCGATGGTTTCCTGTTCGGCATTCATCGGGAAAATCGCCGAGCGATACTGCGTACCGCTGTCCGGCCCCTGACGGTTGAGCTCCGTCGGGTTATGGGCCACCGAGAAAAACACCTGCAGCAGTTGCCCATAAGTGACCTTGCTCGGGTCATAGGTCACCTGCACCGACTCGGCGTGTCCGGTCGAACCTTCTCCCACCGATTCGTACTGGGCGGTATTCGCCGCGCCGCCGGTATAACCCGACACCGCATTCTCGACCCCCCGCACATGCTGGAACACCCCCTGGACGCCCCAGAAACAGCCGCCGGCAAACACCGCCGTGGCCTTGCCGCTGGCGCCGGCCGCTTGATCCAGCGCCGGCGGGGCGATCTGCACCGCATCCTCCGCCGACCAGGCCAGGCGCTGGAATATCAGCACCGACAGGGACAGGGTAGCGATCCCGGCGAGTATCAGCAGCGGAGACCTGGTTTTTTGTTGCAGGATTGGCTTGCTCATGGTGTTTATCCTTGTGGCGATCAACCGAAGGTAAAGGCGTAGGCTTGTACGCCGGGATCGAGAAATTCGATGGAGAAGGTGTGTTCGCTGACGTCCCCGGCCTGGCGGACCAGTTGGTACAGACGCTGCTCGGTCACCTTGCCTTCGCCGTTGGCGTCGGTATCGGTGCCGTGGTTGGCGCCGGGCATGGCGCCGTCGATACGCACCTTGAAGCGCACCGGCTTGCCATCCGACGCCGGGCCCAGCACCAGGTGCAGGTCACGGGCGTGGAAGCGATAGACCACCTGGCCCGGGGCCTGGTTGAGCGTCACTTGTTCGGCATGGGCGGTCCATTGACCGTCCAGGCCCCACTGGTTCAAGGTCGGTTGCTTCGGTGCGACGTAGTTTTTCTGATGGTCGGCCACCTGGTCGCCCGGCGAGGCGAAGTTCTCGGCGCGGTCATAACCCAGGTAGGTTTCCGGCGATTTCACTTCGGCTTCGTCGGCGGCCTGCATCACGCCCTGGGCCTGGGCACTGACCATGCCGCCGGAGACGTTCTGGTGGCCGGCTTCTTTCAGCAACTGCTGGATCACCTGTTCGGAGCCTTCGTAGTCGCCTTCGCCGAAGTGGTGATAACGCACACGACCCTGGGCATCGACGAAGTAGTGGGCTGGCCAGTACTGGTTGTTGAAACCGCGCCAGATGGCATAGTTGTTGTCGATGGCCACCGGGTACTGGATGCCCAGCTTGCCGACGGCCTGGCGGACGTTGTCGATATCGCGTTCGAAGGCGAACTCCGGTGCATGCACGCCGATCACCACCAGGCCCTGGTCGTGGTACTTCTGCGCCCAGGCGTTGACGTAGGGCAGGCTGCGCAGGCAGTTGATGCAGGAGTAGGTCCAGAAGTCGATCAGTACCACCTTGCCCTTGAGTTCGGCGGCGCTCAGCGGTGCGGAGTTGAGCCACTGCACTGCGCCCGACAGGTCCGGCAGGGTACCCTCCACCGGCAGCGCACGTTCCGCGCCACCGGTCTTGGCCGCCATCGCCATCATGCTGCCGCTCGGCTGGCCGGCGTCACTGTTGACCGCCGCCATCATGGCGCCACCCTGTTCCGGGGCTTTCTTCGGCGTCAGGTTGTCGAGCAGCTTCTGTTCGAGGCCCGAGGTGGCGACCGTGGACACCCGGGTCAGGATGCCGGTGTCCAGGCCCAGGGCAATGGCGACCACGCCGATCAGCATGGCCGCACCCAGGCCGCGACGCAGCCATTGGCCGGTGCCGAGGTTGCGCTTCATCGCGCTGAACAGCTTGCCACCGATCAGCAGCGCGCCGGCCAGGGAGGTCGCGGCACCGGCGGCGTAGGCCAGCAGCAACAGGGTGGTGCCGATGTTCGCGCCCTGCAGGGCGGCACCGGTGAGGATCAGCCCGAGAATTGGCCCGGCGCAGGGCGCCCACAGCAGGCCGGTGGCGATGCCGAGTACAAAGGACGAGCGCGCGCTGGGCGAGCCGTCATGGCTTTGCGCCGAGCGTGACAGCCGATCACCGGCCGCCACCAAGGGTTGGGTCAGGCGTTCGGCCAGGTGCGGGAACAGCAGGGTAATAGCAAAAAACGCCATCAGCGCCATGGCCAGCCAACGGCCGTACTGGTTGGCCTGCACCACCCAGCCACCGCCGACCGCCGCCAGGGTCGCGACCAGGGCGAAGGTCAGGGCCATGCCACAGAGCAAGGGCAGGCCGCTGCGCCGGAACGGCTCGCCGGAGCGGGCGAAGACGAACGGCAGCACCGGCAGGATGCAGGGGCTGAGGATGGTCAGAAGACCGCCGAGGTAGGCCAGGATAAGCAGGAACATGATGGAATCCTTGTCGAAACGTGGGAATCAGGCCGCGCCGGGGGCGAAGGTCATGGCGACACCGTTCATGCAGTAACGCAGACCGGTGGGCTGCGGTCCGTCGGGGAAGACATGGCCCAGGTGGCCGCCGCAACGGTGGCAATGCACTTCGGTCCGGGAGACGCCGAAGGAGGTGTCGCGGCGGGTGGCCACGGCGCTTTCCAGCGGTGCGGTGAAACTTGGCCAGCCGGTGCGGCTGTCATATTTGGCGGCCGACGAAAACAGCGCCAGGCTGCAGCCGGCACAGGCGAACACGCCGGCGCGGTGCTCCTCATTGAGGGCGCTGCTGTACGGCCGCTCGGTGCCTTCATGGCGCAGCACTTCGTATTGCTCATCGCTGAGCATCGATTTCCACTCGGCGTCGGTATGGCTGACTTCGAAGGTCTCGCCGGTGTCGGCCGAACGACTGCCGCTGCCGAAGGTGGCGCCGACGGCGCGCCAGTCGAACAAACCGGCGGCGAGGAGGGTGGCGGCACTGGAAACAAGAAAGCGTCTTCTGGAGGACATGGCGTCGCGTCCACGGTGATTGATCAGGCTTTCATTGTTGAGCGGCGGGGGTCGCCAAATCCTCCCGTAAACTTAACTTATTTGTGAACATTGCCTCTTGGCGATCCGGCACAATGATTCAGGCGTCGTTTTCGCCGATTACCAGCACAAAGGTTGCCCATGGATTCACCCAAACGCATTCTGATCGTCGAAGATGACCTGCACCTGGCGGATTTGCTGAGCCTGCACCTGCGGGACGAGGGGTATGAGGTCACCCACTGCGCCGACGGCAACCTGGGCCTGGCGCAATTGAGCAAGGGCTCCTGGGATGCGCTGATCCTCGACCTGATGCTGCCGGGCGTCGATGGCCTGGAAATCTGCCGGCAGGCGCGGGCCATGGCGCGCTACACCCCGATCATTATCACCAGTGCCCGTTCCAGCGAGATGCACCGGGTGCTCGGGCTGGAACTGGGCGCCGACGATTACCTGGCCAAGCCGTTCTCGATGCTGGAACTGGCGGCGCGGGTCAAGGCCTTGCTACGGCGGGTCGATGCCCTGGCCAAGAGCCTGAAAATCGAGGCCGGGACCCTGGAGCAGGGCGGCCTCAGCCTTGATCCGCTGAGCCGTGAAGCCTGGGTCGACGGCAAGTCCCTGGACCTGACCCCACGGGAATTCGACCTGCTGCATTTCTTTATGAAAAACCCCGGCACCGTGTATTCGCGCATGGACCTGTTGAATCAGGTCTGGGGTTACCAGCACGACGGCTATGAACACACGGTCAACACCCATATCAATCGCCTGCGGGCCAAGATCGAAGTCGACCCGGCGCAACCCGAGCGGATTCTCACGGTCTGGGGTCGCGGCTATCGTTTCTCGCCGGTGAGTCGCCCGTCATGAACCTGACCCTTTCCCAGCGCCTGTCCCTGGCTTTTTCCATCCTGCTGCTGGCCTGTTGCGGGGCCTCGGTGTGGTTGCAGGTGCGGGCCAGCGACATGCATGAAAAGGAAGTGGTCCAGGGTCTGTCCCGGGACCTGGCCCAGAGCATTGCCCTGGACAATCGGCTGGTGGGCACCGAAGGCCTGACCATGGAGGGCGTGCGTGCGCTGTTCGGCCAGTTGATGAACGTCAACCCGAGCGTGGAAGTCTATCTGCTCTCACCCAGCGGCAAGATCACCGGCGATGCCGCGCCCCAAGGCCACCTGCGCCGCGATCACGTCGACCTGGCGCCGATCCGCCGCCTGCTCGACGGCCAGCCGCTGCCGATCCTCGGTGACGACCCGCGCAGCGATGACGGGCGCAAGGTGTTCAGCGCGGCGGCCTTGCGCGGTGGCGGCAAGGAACTGGGCTATCTGTACGTAGTCCTCCAGGGCGAAGAGCATGATCGCCTGGCGGCCCAGGTGTCGGCCAGTTCGGTGCTGCGCACCACCTTGTGGGCCATGAGCCTGGTGGCTCTGTTGGGGCTGATCGCCGGCCTGATCGCCTTCCGCCTGATCACCCGTCCGCTGCGCCGCCTGACCGAGACCATGCGTGACTTTGATACCGATGCCGCGCCGGCGCAGTTGCCGGTGTTGTCCCGGTCCGGAGCCGGGCGTCGCGATGAAATCGAGGTGCTGGAAGCCAGCTTTGCCCAGATGGCCACGCGCATCGGCGAACAGTGGCGCAGCCTGACCCAGCTCGACCAGGATCGTCGCGAGCTGGTGGCGAATATTTCCCATGACTTGCGCACGCCCCTGGCGTCCTTGCACGGCTACCTGGAAACCCTGTCCCTCAAGGACGCGGTGCTGGCACCGGATGAGCGTCGACGTTACCTGGGGATCGCCCTGGCCCAGAGCAGCAAGGTCGGGCAACTGGCCCAGGCGCTGTTTGAACTGGCGCGCCTGGAGCATGGCGCGGTGCGGCTGCAGGTCGAGGATTTTTCCCTCAGCGACCTGATCCAGGACGTGTTCCAGAAGTTCGAACTGATGGCCGAGACCCGCCAGTCGAAGCTGCTGGCGGTCTTGCCCCGTGGGGCGTCGATGGTCAGCGCGGACCTGGGGATGATCGAGCGGGTCCTGACCAACCTGATCGATAACGCCCTGCGCCATACCCCCGAAGGCGGCACCATCGAGGTGGCGCTGACCCATGGCCGCGGCAAGCTTCAGGTCACGGTCAGCGACACCGGGCCGGGGATTGCCCCGAGCTTGCTGGAAAACCTGTTCCGCCGGCCGTTCAACCAGGACGGCGACCGGCGTTCCGGCGGCCTGGGGTTGCTGATTGTGCGGCGCATCCTGCAATTGCACGACAGTCAGATTCGCTTGTTGTCGATTCCGGGCAAGGGCGCGGTGTTCTGTTTCGAACTGACGGCGGTGGGCTGATTTTCAGCTCGCTTCGGCCAGCAGGAAATCCCTGGCTGCTGTCAGGAACTCGTCCGATAGTGCCTGGCCCCGGGTCGAACGGGCCAGGGTCAGGGCGCCGACCAGCAGCGCCTGCTGCACCAGGGCTTTTTGCCGGACCTGCGGGTCGTCGGTACCCAGCAGTGAGGCGTAGGTGTCGAGCAGTGTCTCCAGGCCCTTGACGTAGTTGCGATGCAGCGCGGTCCCGGGGTCTTCATGGGCCAGGTCGCCGCAGAAGGCCGCCACCGGACAGCCTTCGCCCGGCGTGTCGCGATGTTTCGTACTGAGGTAGTGCTCGACAATGGACTGGCGCGCCGCTTCGCCGTGGCCCAGGGTCTCGGCCTTCTGCCGCCAGCGCTCGGTCGACTGCTGGAAGCTGCGGCTGCAGGCCTCGGCGGCAAGGGCTTCCTTGGACTCGAAATGCCCATAGAAACCGCCATGGGTCAGGCCGGCGGCGCCCATCACCTCTACCAGGCTCAGACTTTTCAGACCGCGCTCACGAAACAGCCGCGCGGCGGCGTCGGTGATGCTTTCGCGATTGAGTTCGGCCTGTTTGCGCGAGACGCGGGGCATGGGGGGGCTCCTGAAGGGATGCGGTGATTGGCTTAGCATCCTTCAGATTATAGATTGTTGTAAACATCTATCTGTTCTTTTCCATACCTTGGACGACTTCCTTGTCATGAGTGGCAGGTGGCATGAACAAGGCTTATCGAGTGTTGAACACCTGCTCCAGATGTCGCTTGTAGCGCAGCTGGTCGTTCTCATGTCCGGGGTTTTTCACGACGTCGAAGCAGGCGAAGGTCGGCAGCGCTTGCAGCCCGATCAACTGATGAGCCTTGTGGAACGGGAAGTAGACGGCATCGATATCCTTGCCTTCAAAAAAATCATCTTCGGCTTCAAAAGCGTGCCTGGGGGCGTTCCAGGTTGCCGAGATCATGTATTTGCGACCCTGCAGCAGCCCTCCTGAGCCATAACCAAGGGAGGGGGTTTCAGCGCTGCGCCCATCGCTGGCATAGAGCTGGCCATGGCCCACGGTGAAGACTTCGTCGATGTATTTCTTCAGTGTCCAGGGCGCGCCCATCCACCAGGCCGGCATCTGATAGATGATTGCATCGGCCCAGAGGAACTTGGCGACTTCTTCCTCCTCCCGGTAACCCTCTGTCAGGTGGGTGGAACGGACCTCGTACCCGGAGTGGGTCAGCAGTCTGACCGCGGTGTCATGCAGGCTGCGGTTCAAGTCGCCTTTGGCAAAGGCATAAGGGGTGCCGGCGTTGATCACGAATATCTTGTCCATCACGGTGCTCCAGTTGAGTAGGAGTAGACGATAGCGATGAACATCGACTGGAAAAATGGTTTGTAGATCCGTTTAGAATGGACTCTGGAGTCATTAATGGGGTGGGTATGGACAGTCTGAGTGCAATCGGTGTGTTTGTGCAGGCCGCCGAGGCCCGCAGTTTCGTGGCGGCCGGACGCTTTCTGGGGATTTCGGCATCGGCGGTCAGCAAGAGCATGGCGCGGCTGGAGGAAAAGCTCGGCGTGCGCCTGTTTCATCGCAGCACCCGGAGCATCGCGCTAACGGGCGAAGGGATGCTGTATCTGGAGCGCTGCAAGCGGGTACTTGGGGAGTTGGACGCCGCTAACGCCGAGCTGTCGCAGCTATCGTCGATGCCCCAGGGGCGGCTGCGTATCAGCCTGCCGATGATCGGCAAGCCCTTTCTGCCAGTCTTTACCCAATTCCAGCGACGCTATCCGGATATCCAGCTCGACCTGGAGTTTACCGACCGGGTGGTGGAAGTGATCGAGGAGGGGTTCGATGCGGTGATCCGGACCGGGGAACCCAAGGATTCCGGGCTCAGTGCCAGACCGCTGGGGGGCTTTCGGATGCTGGTCGCCGGTTCACCGGCCTATTTCTCCCGGCGCGGGGTTCCACTCACGCCTGCGGATCTGTGGGCCCATGCCTGCATTCATTTTCGTTACCCCCTGACCGGCAAGCTGCAGAGCTGGATGCTGTCGGGGGCTGGAGAGGACGCCGAAGCGGGGTTGCCCTGTTCGATGGTCTGCAATGCCCAGGATGGTCGAACGGCTTTCGCGGTTGAGGGCCTGGGGCTGATTTACGTGGCGGATTTCCTGATTGCGCGGGAGCTGGAAAATGGTGAACTGATTACCGTGCTGGACAGCTTCACCCAGGAAACCGGTCAATTCAATGTACTGTGGCCCTCAGGTCGGCACGTGGTGCCCAAGCTGCGGGCGTTTATTGACTTTCTGCAAGAGCACCTGCCGTTTCCGAAGTCAGCGACCGGGGCATGATGATATTCAACTCTTCTCCGAGGAAGCTTTGCAGCGCCTGGACCGCGGCGACCTGGACCGCCGGTACCCGGCGGACATAGAGGGCGAAATCGACGATGGGCGGCGCCGGCAGGCCATCGGCCGGGCCCAGTACACGCATGCTTTCGCTGCGGATATTGCCTTCCAGCAACACCGTGATGCCCAGGCCGGCCTCGACCGCCGACTGTACCGCCGGCAGGCTGGTGCTGCTGCAGACCACGCGCCAGGGGATGTTCGCCCGCTTGAGGATTTTCACCACCTGGCCATGCCACAGGCAGCCACCGCCAAAGGTCACCAGGGGCAGGCTCTGGGTGCTCAGGTCGGCGGGTAGGGCCAGGCCGCGAGCCCCGACCCAGAACAACGACTGGGTCCAGCAGGCCTGGGGCTGGGCAGTGATCGCCGAGGCGTCACCGATGATCACATCCAGGGTACCGTCCGCCAGCTTGGCGGACATGGCCACGCTGCTGTCGATCACGATTTCCAGGGAAATGTGTGGATAGGCTGAGGAGAAGCGCCGTAGCGCCCGGGGCAGGCTGCCCACCGCAATGTCTTCGAGCAGACCCAGGCGCACGGTGCCGGCGATCTGGCTGGCGGACAAGGCCCGTCGGGCATCGGTCCCGGCGCCAAGAATGCTGTGGGCGTAAGGCAATAGCAGGTGGCCGGCCTCGGTCAGGCGCAGGCCCCGTGGCGAGCGGTCGAACAGGCGGCGTTCGAGGTCTTCCTCCAGCCGCCGCAACTGCATGCTGACCGCGGCCTGGGTGCGTGCCAGGCGCCGGGCGGCCGTGCCCACCGCACCGGTTTCGGCGACGGTGACGAAGGTTCGCAACAGACTGCTGTCGAGATCGCGCATTATCAATATTCGTGAAGTCTGGATAAGAAATATCAGCTTATTTGAAGTCTCTGCGACTGGCTAGGATGGCTCGACATTCACAGGAGACTTCAGCATGCAGGAAAATGCCACCGGACTACCGCTCTCCGATACCGGCAGGACACACCACCGCACGCTGTTATGGGCGGCCATGCTCTGCGTGCTGTCGATGCTCTTTGTCCAGTTCGGCGCGGCGCTGTCGTCGCCGACCATGGAGACTTATGGCACCTTCAGTACCACCTGGCTGCGCCTGTGCTGGGCGGCGGCGGTTCTTGCGCTGCTGGTGCGGCCGCGCCTGCATCGGTTTTCGCTATCACGCTGGCTGGCCGCCGGGAGTCTTGGCCTGGCGATGGCGGTGATGACCACCTGTTTCTTCGCGGCGATCCAGCGCATTCCACTGGGGCTGGCGATCGCCATCGAGTTTCTCGGTCCATTGCTGGTGGCCAGCCTCGGGGTACGTAGCTGGCGAGCGTTGATCTGGCCTTTGCTGGCGGTAACCGGGGTGTTGCTGCTGGCACGTAATGAGGAGGGCTGGATCGGCGAGCCACTGGGTGTGTTGCTGGCGTTCGGTTCGGCGGCGGGTTGGGCGGCTTATATCCTGATGATGAAAAAGGTCGGTCGGCTGTTCCAGGGCTTTGAAGGGTTGTCGGTATCGCTGCTGGCCGCTGCCCTGATTGCCACGCCCCTGGGGCTTTGGCAAAGCGGCGGCCATCCGCCGCTGTTGCAGATCGCCAGCTGCGCGGGCTTGGCCTTGTTCGTACCGCTGCTGCCTTATGGCCTGGAGATGGTTGCGTTGCGGCGGATGCCGGCGTCTTCGTTCGGCATCCTGATGAGCGCCGAACCGGCAGTGGGCGCCCTGGCCGGTTATGTGGTGCTGGCCCAGCCGATGATCCCGATGCAGTTTGTCGGCACCGCCCTGGTGATCAGTGCCAGCCTGGGCGTGCTGGCGCTGCCCTGACTGTTGCGGCTTTACGAGAGCACGAGGAGCTCCGCTGTTTTCGAGGCCACGGGCAGTAGCGGGTACTCCCGGTCGGTCGCTTGCGCCACGGCATAGCCATGTCGGGCGATCCGCTCGAACACCTCGGGCTTGAGGCGATTCAGGGTGGTGGGGAAACCCGCGGCAAAGGCCGCATCGCTGCCTTTGAAGGAGTCGATCAGGGAGCTGGCGATACTCAGGTAACCGCCGCGTCCCGGGGCTTTCTTCAGGTATTCGACAAAGGTCCGGCTGCGCAACGCCCGGGTCTGGTCGGACATGATGTCGGCCAGGCGCTTGAGTCGCCAGGGGCTCAGCACCCCGGCGTCAAACCCCGGCTTCAGCGGTGCGCCCGCGTCCGAGAGAATGATCGGGTATTCGTAGCGCTTGGTCTGTCCGGTAGCTGCGTCGAAAAAAGGTTCCAGGCCGAGGTTGTCATAGACGCCGCCGTCGTAGAGCCGCAGCTTCTTGAACGGCAAGCGCATCTCGACGGCGCTGTTGAGTGGGGCTTCCCATTCGCGCTGCATCCATTTGAAACCGCGGGTCTTGAGCGACAGCGGGCCGATGCCACCGGGGAACGCCGCCGACACCGCCAGGGCCTGGGCCAGGGGGAAGCCGGCGGTGCTGGCGT
The DNA here is from genome assembly GCF_023242385.1 of Pseudomonas sp. MWU12-2345. Taxonomy (NCBI): domain Bacteria; kingdom Pseudomonadati; phylum Pseudomonadota; class Gammaproteobacteria; order Pseudomonadales; family Pseudomonadaceae; genus Pseudomonas; species Pseudomonas sp. MWU12-2345. The sequence goes on from NZ_JALLJA010000001.1 coordinate 339,537, forward strand.
AACCGATGGAGTAGTCACCCATATTGCTGCGCTTGAAGCGAAAGCGCTTGCCGTTTTCCGCCGTGGTGCCGTTGATCGACCAGTCGGGTTTGGCGGCGATCTCCGGCAGCAGGGCGGTCACTCCCCATTCCTTTTGCAGGGCCAGGGCCAGCAGGTTGGCCCGGGACAGCAGGAAGCGCCAATTCAGCGGGTTGCACAATTGGCGCAAGGCGCTCCAGAGCAGGCTGCGTGAGCACAGCCTGGCTTGCAGGGCGGGGTAGATATGTTGCAGGAAGGTCGCGGAGTCGGGCCACTGGCCGTGGTTTTCGTGAAGCATCAGGCCCACCAGCAGACTACCGCCGGACACCGTGGAAATCTGCGTGACCTGTTCCAGGGCCTGTTGTTCGGCGAGGTATTTGAGCACGCCAAGGTGAAACGTCATGGCCCGAACGCCGCCGCCGGAGAGCGCAAGGGCAAAATCTGAACGTGGGCCAATCGAGATTGCAGGAGACTCCATGTTTCCTCTCTGGTGGGGGTTGTCGTGGGCAATGGCTTTTCGATGGTAGTGCTTTCTCCAGGTACGGCATAGGGCTGCGCTTCAATGTCTGTTTCGAGGTAGGACTTACGGCAACTGTGTGTAGGCGCTGCCTTGTAATGATCAGGGTTCCAGAGCCAATCCGTGGTTTTGCGTTGTCTATTTCTGTGCTTGGTCGAATGAGCGACGGCGCCATCGATCGCCGATTTCCTCGATCGCTGCAAACGGATCCATGGCGATCAGGAAAAAAATTAACCGTGTGTCGATTCCGTGCTCGCTCATTCGATTAGTCGACGGGGCCACTTATTGGCTTGTCTAAACTTGTCTAGCACTGTCATCAGGAGATACGACCATGCGATTTATGGTGATCGTCAAAGCCAGCCCGGAATCGGAAGCCGGTGAAATGCCCAGTAACGAATTGCTGGCGGCCATGGGCGCCTATAACGAAGAACTGGCCAAGGCCGGTGTAATCCTTGCCGGGGAGGGGCTGCACCCCAGCGCCAAGGGTGTGCGCGTGCAGTTCAGCGGCAAACAGAGGCGTGTGGTCGACGGGCCCTTTATGGAGACCAAGGAACTGATTGCCGGTTTCTGGATCTTCAATGTGCAGTCACTGCAAGAAGCCATCGACTGGGTCAAGCGTTGCCCGAACCCGATGGCCAGCGACTCTGAAATCGAAATCCGCCAGATCTTCGAGGCCGAAGACTTTGGCGAGAGCCTGACCCCCGAGTTGCGCGAACAGGAAGAACACCTGCGCGCGAAGATGTCCGGTCAATCCTGAAAACCTGCCAGAACAGGAGATCCATCATGAGCCTGAAAATCATTCCTTACCTGACCTTCAACGGCAACTGCAAGGAGGCCTTTGCCCTGTACAAAAAGGTGCTCGGTGGCGAGCTGTTTTCCCTGTCGTTCGCCGATGCGCCGGAAGAGGCCTGCATCCCCAAGGATGCACCGAACCAGGACAAGATCCTGCATACCCGCCTGACGGTGGGGGATTTCAGCCTGATGGCCTCCGATTGTCCGCCGCATCAGCCGTACAGCAAAATGCAGGGCATTTCGGTGTCGCTCAATGTCGACAGCGTTGACGAGGCCAAGCGACTGTTCGCTGGCCTGAGCGACGGCGGCAACATCCATATGGCGCCGGCCAAGACCTTCTGGGCCGAGTACTTCGCAATGTTCGAAGACCGTTTTGGCGTGAGCTGGATGATCAATTGCGAGACGGGCCACTAAGCCTCTGAGATAAACCCGCTCCCGCAGCCAGGCGGTCAGTTGCGGGAGCGAGCGGGCTCGTGAGGGAAGGGCATTGGCGACACCTGTCGTTCAGGCAATTGTCGTGCAGGAGTGAGACACTGTGCCCGTTCGGTTCATGAGCGTGAAACAGCAATGACGATTTCAAACAGTGCCGCGCCGCAAGCCGTAACCTGCGTGGCCTTCGATTTTGACGGCACCATTACCACCACCGACAGCCTGCGGGATTTCGTCCGTTACCAGGTGGGTAACCGGCGTTTTCTGATCGCCGGACTGCTGGTCTTGCCCTGGCTGGCGGGTATGTATACGGGGCTGTGCAAGCGGGCCGAGGCCAAGGCCCGGTTTCTGGCGTTCACCCTGCGTGGCAGGAGCCAGGTCGAACTGGAAGAGGCCGCGGCGCGTTATGTCGCCGAGCGCCTGCCGACGCTGATCCGTCCGGAAATGCTCGAACGGATCGAGGCGCACAAGCGCCTGGGGCACCGTCTGGTGCTGGTCAGTGCATCGCCCACGCTCTATCTCGAGCACTGGGCCCCGGCCGCCGGTTTTGATGCGGTACTGGCCACGCAACTGGAGTTTCGCAACGGACGTTTTACCGGACGCCTGGCGTCGCCCAACTGCTGGGGGCCGGAAAAGGTCCGGCAGTTGCAGCACTGGTTGGGCGATGCGCGCGGGCGGGTATTGTTTGCCTATGGCGACAGTCGCGGCGACCAGGAGATGCTGGCGTTTGCCGAACACGGCTGGTTGCGCGGACTGGGCGCCTTGCCTTCACTCGACGCCCGGCCGGATGGGCTGCACCACGGCTGAAGGCCTGTCGCTCTCGATCAGGCGGCGCTCTTGCAATACATTGATCAGGGCAACGCGGGCGGACGGGTCCAACTGATGTTCCCGTTCCTTGAGTTCCAGCAGGATGGGGCTGGACCAACTGCGATAGGCACGTTCTGCAAGACGAACTGCAGTCATTTCTCTCTCCTTGTTCAAAAGCCCGCTGAATAGTCGGGCGACTCCATGAGCAGAAAATCCTAGCCGAGAAATCGATGCTGCGCGAATGCTCCCGCCGTACGGTTGTCTGTTGACCTCGGTCAAGGTGCCGCGGGTGGGGCGCTTTACTGTAGCGGCTCCGGTCGGGCCATGGATTGCTCGTTGCAGCGTGGGGCCCGGCGTATTGCTCAAGGAGGAGTTCCGTTATGCGTTCATTGAAAATCATTCTGCTGGCATCGGCATTCAACGGCTTGACCCAGCGCGCCTGGTTGGAACTGCGCGAAGCGGGGCACGTGCCCAGTGTGGTGCTGTTCAGCGACGAAGATACGGTTTGCCAACAGATCGAAAACACCGATGCGGCCCTGGTGATCTGCCCGTTTCTCAAGGACCGGGTGCCGGCCCGGTTGTGGCAGGACCCGCAGCGCCCGGTGGTGATCATCCACCCCGGGATTGTCGGTGATCGCGGCGCCAGTGCGCTGGATTGGGCGATCACCCGGCAGTTGCCCACCTGGGGCGTGACCGCCTTGCAGGCCGCCGAGGAAATGGACAGCGGGGCGATCTGGGCCACCTGTGAATTCGAGATGCCGGCGGGCGTTCGCAAGTCCGAGCTCTACAACGGCCCGGTGGCCGACGCGGCCATGACCTGCATCCACGACGTGGTGGCCCGGTTCGGCAGAGACTTTGTGCCCCAGCCCCTGGATTACCGTTTGCCGGAGGTTCGCGGGCGTCTGCAAGCGAATATGAAGCAGAGCGACCGCGCCTTCAGTTGGCAGGATGACGCCGAACTGATCCAGCGGCGCATCGACGCCGCCGACGGCCAGCCCGGTGTGCTCACTGAACTGCTGGGCGAATCCTACTACCTCTATGACGCCCATCTCGACAGCCGCTGTGGAACGCCGGGCCAACTGCTGGCGGTGCATGACGATGCGGTGCTGGTGGCGACCGGAGACCGCAGCCTGTGGATCGGCTCATTGCGGCGCAAACCCCGGCCGGGGGAGGAGACGTTCAAACGCCCGGCGCGGCATGTGCTGGCCGGTCGGCTCGACAAGGTGCCGACCTTGAATTGGTCTGTCGCCAGCCACCCGTATTGCAAGGAGGCCTACCAGCCGATCCGGTATCGTGAACTGGACGGTGTGGGCGAGCTGACCTTCGAGTTCTACAACGGCGCCATGAGCACCGAGCAATGTCGACGGTTGGTCAGTGCCCTGCGCTGGGCCAAGGCCCAGGACACCGAGGTGCTGCTGTTCCGTGGCGGGCGCGGCAGTTTTTCCAATGGTGTGCACCTCAACGTGATCCAGGCGGCGGCGGTGCCCGGGCTTGAGGCCTGGGCCAATATCCGCGCGATCAACGATGTCTGCCGTGAGTTGCTGACCGCGCGGCAACTGGTGGTCAGCGGCCTGACCGGTAGCGCCGGCGCCGGTGGGGTGATGCTGGCCCTGGCGGCCGACGGGGTGTTCGCCCGCAGTGGCGTGGTGCTCAACCCTCACTACAAGAGCATGGGCCTCTATGGCTCCGAATACTGGACTTACAGTCTGCCTCGCGCGGTGGGCTATGAGCGTGCGCTGCAGCTCAGCGAAGACTGCTTGCCGATCAGCGTCGCCCAGGCGCTGGAAATCGGCCTGGTCCAGGACATCGGCCCGCGTTGCCCGCAGGCCTTTGGCAACTGGTTGATGGCCCAGGCGCAGCGTGTCGCCCACGACCCTCTTTATAAAGCCGTACGCGAGCGCCGGCGTGCCCGGGATGTCGAAGACATGGAGCGCTGCCGCGACGAAGAGTTGGCGCAGATGCGCCTGGATATGGTCGAGGATCGTAATGGCTTTGCAGAAAAGTGCCGGCACTTCGTGTTCAAGCACCGGACCTGCGGGACACCTCGGCGACTGGTTGCGCCCTGGGCGAACAGCGCCGAGGTGGTGAACGGCTAGCGGACGGCCTGGCGCCCCAGCACATGGGCATGGCCCAGGGCCGAGACCAGCACTTGGCTGCCGACCCGGGGTGCGTGCATGCCGGAGCTACGCACCAGCAATGAACGTTTCTGTCCGTCGGCGGCCGGTGCCTTCAGCTCCACGGTCAAGGTGCAGGTGTTGCCGCCGAAGTCGCATTCGGTGACCACCGCCGGGCTGCCGTTGCCGTCCGCTTGTCCCGGCGCCTGGGCCGCGAGTTGCAACTGCTCGGGGCGCAACATGATCTGCGCCTGGCCGTGGCGGCCTTCATCATTGACCGCCAGCCGGCCCAGGTCGCATTGCGCCCAGCCGTTTTCGATCAGGGCAGGCAGGATCACCGCATCGCCAAGGAACAGCGCGGTGTCCTCATCGTCCGGACGCAGGTACAGGTCCATCGGGTGTCCGGCCTGTACCAGCCGGCCCTTGCGCATTACCGCCAACTGATCGGCAAAGGACAGGGCTTCGGATTGGTCGTGGGTGACCAGGATAGTGGTCACCCCGGCTTCGGACAGCAGCCGCGCGACCATCTTGCGCATGGATGCCCGCAGCCCGGTGTCGAGGGCGGAAAAGGGTTCGTCCAGCAGCATCAACCGAGGGCGTTGCGCCAGGGCGCGGGCCAGTGCCACCCGCTGTTGCTGACCACCGGACAACTCATGGGGCCAGCGTTTGCCCATCTGCGGCTCCAGGGCCACGCTGTCCATCAGCTCGGCCACCCGTTGTTGCCGGGTAGCCTTGTCGACGATACCGAAGGCGATGTTATCGGCCACTGTCATATGGGGAAACAGCGCGCCGTCTTGCGGCACATAACCAATCAGCCGCTGGTGGGCCGGGACCTGGGTCTGGGCATCCACCAGCGGTTGGCCGTCGAGGGTGATACGCCCGGCGTCGGGAAATTCGAAACCGGCGATCATCCGCAGCAGGGTGGTCTTGCCCGAGCCGGATGGGCCGACGATGGCCGTGCGGCTACCGGTGGCAATCGACAGATGGATATCTTCCAGGGCCGCTTGCGAACCGAAGGACTTGTACAGCGCGTTGATTTCAAGAGCGTTCATCGGCCAGCCGTGCGTTTGGATTGATGATAGAGAAGCCCGGTCAGCGGCAGCGACAGCAGGATCATGAGCAGCGCATAGGGCGCGGCGCCGGCATAGTCGATTTCACTGGTCATGGCCCAGAAACCGGTGGCCAGGGTCCGTGTGCCGTTGGGTGCGAGCAGCAGGGTGGCGGTCAGTTCGTTGGTAATGGCCAGGAACACCAGTGCGGCACCGGCGGCGGCCCCCGGCGCGGCGAGACGCAGGGTGATCGACCAGAGCGCGCGGACCGGTGAGCGCCCGAGGCTGCGGGCGATATTTTCCAGTTCCACCGGCGCCTGGGCGATACCGGCGCGCAGGCTGACCAGGGCGCGGGGCATGAACATCAACAGGTAAGCCAGCAGGACGGTGATCGAGGTCTGGTAGATCGGTCGGGCGAAGTTGATGGTGACCGTGACCAGGGCCAGGGCCACGACTATGCCGGGCAGGGAGCTGGTGATGTAGTTGCAGCTTTCCAGCAGGCGATGCAGGCGTCCGGGCGAGCGGATCGACAACCAGGCCACGGGCACTGCCGCGCAGGTGGTCAGCAGGGCGCCAGCGGCACCGAGCAGCAGCGTCTGTTCCAGGGCCGGCAGCAGGTCGCCCATTTGCCAGACCTCGCGGCCACCGGCGATCAGCCAGTTGCCCAGGGTGACCAGCGGCACGCCGAGGGCCAGCAGGCTGCTGACGATCGGGATGCTCAGCGCCAGCAGCTTGGTGCTGCGGCTGAGGCGTACCGTGCGTTGTTGCCGCGCGCTGCCGGAACCGACCCGGGCATAACGGGCCTTGCCCCGGGCGGCCGACTCGACGGTCAACAGGCCCAGGCAGCACAGCGCCAGGATCCCGGCCAGGGTATGGGCCGCCGGTCCGCTGAAGGTCGACTTGAACTGGTCGAAGATCGCCGTGGTGAAGGTGTCGAAGCGGATCATCGCGTAGAGGCCGTATTCGGCCAGCAGGTGCAGGCCGACCAGCAAGGCGCCGCCGCAGATCGCCAGGCGCAGTTGCGGCAGGACAATGCGGAAAAATACCGCCCAGGGTTTGAGCCCCAGGGACTCGCCGACATCCTCGATGGCCGGGTCCAGGCGGCGCAGGGTCGCGGCAATCGGCAGGTAGAGAAACGGGAAATAGGCGATCACCGAGACCAGCACCCCGGCGAACAGCCCGTGGATCGGCGGCACCAGGCTGACCCAGGCGTAGCTGTGGACGAACGCCGGTACGGCCAGGGGCGCGGTGGCCAGCAATGACCAGGCGCGGCGGCCGGGCAGGTCGGTGCGTTCGGTCAGCCAGGCCAGGGCCAGCCCGAGTGCCACGCACAGCGGAATGGTGATGACCATCAGCAACAGGGTGTTGGTCAGCAGCTCGGCCACCCGCGGACGCCAGACCAGCGCTTCAAGGGTGGTCCACCCGGTTTGCCAGGAAGACAGGATCACGAAGGCGATCGGCAACAACGCCAGCAGGGACACCAGCACGGACAGCCCGATGATCCAGGCATTGCCCTGGCGCCCGAAGAAATTTCTGGATCGCTTGCGCGAAAGCGCCGCAGGCGCGTAAGCGACTGCGGCGGGGTCCAGGGGGGAAATGGACTCTGGGATCAATTACAGGATTCCGGCCTGGGTCATCAACTCAACCGCTTTCTTGCTGTCGAGTTTCGAGGCATCGACCTTGGGTGCGTCGAGGTCCTTGAGCGGCACCAGTTTCGCATTGGATTCGGCACCCACGCCCACCGCGTATTCAAACGAGTTGCCGTTCTTGAGAACCGCCTGGCCATCTTTGCCGGTGATCCACTTGAGGAAGGCCTGGGCCTCTTCCGGGTGTTTGCTCGACTTCAACACGCCACCGCCGGAGGTGCTGACAAAAGCGCCCGGATCCTGGTGCTTGAAGTAGTGCAGCGAGGTGTTCTTGCTGTTCTCGCCGGTCTTGGCCTGGTCGCCGAAGCTGTAGTAGTGGTAGATCACACCGCTTTCGACTTGCCCGGCATTGACCGCCTTGAGCACCGCGCTGTTGCCGCGATAGATCGAAGCGTTGGTCTTCATTGCCTTGAGCCAGTCCAGGGTCGCGGCTTCGCCCTTGAGTTCCAGTACGGCGGCGACAATGGCCTGGAAGTCGGCACCGGCCGGCGAGGCGGCCCAACGACCTTTCCACTCAGGCGAGGCGAGGTCGAGCAGGGACTTGGGCAGTTGGGCTTCGGTCAGCTTGCTCTTGTTGTAGACGAACACGGTGGAGCGGGCGGCGATGCCGACCCAGTTGCCGTGGGCCGGACGGTAGGCTGCACCGATCTGTTCCAGAGTGGTCGGGGCCACGGGTGCGAACAGTTTGGCGTTGTCCACCAGGACCATGGCCGGGGAGTTCTCGGTCAGGAACACGTCGGCTGGCGACTTGTCGCCTTCCTGGACGATCTGGTTGCCCATCTCGGTGTCGTCGCCATTACGCAGGGTCACCTTGATCCCGGTTTCCTTGGTGAAACCATCGACCCAGGCCTTGGTCAGGCTTTCGTGCTGGGCGTTGTAGACCACGATGCCGTCGGCGCTTGGGGCCGCATAGGCGTGGCCGGCGCTGAGCATGGCGGTGGTCAGAAAGGCGGTTTTCAGAAACGAAGGCAGACGGGGAATCATTGCGTGGGTAGCTCCTGCAGTCTTTTAGTAGTCGAGGTGGCTGGCGATTTTCGGCGCATCTACACCCGGTTCGCCGGCCCAGTTAAACAATGGGAATCATTCGCATGTTTGTCTGGGGCGGCAATTTAGAGGGTGAAATGAGAAAAAAACGTCAAAACCAGCATGACTCTCAAACAAATCTTAATCAATGTCGTTCGTATTTTGACTAAGGTAACGACGCAGATTGTGCCATGAATGCTTCGTCATCGGTGAGTCTTGTCGTGCCTAAGGCTTGATGGGTAGGGAGAAGCGAATCACCAGCCGGGCAAAGAACGCGCCGGTGAAGATCACCGCCAGCAGGCGCAAGGTCTGCATCGCCAGGACCAGGCCGACATCCGAATGGGTGTCGACTGCGATGATCGCCATGGTGTCGAGCCCGCCGGGGCTGGTGGCCAGGTAGACCGAGAGGAAGTCCAGGCCGAGCCACTTCGCCAGGACCCAGGCCGAGGCGGCGCACAGGGCGATCAGGCTGATGGCGCTGAGGATCATGGCCGGCAGGTGTTTCCAGACATAGAGCACGGTGGGGCGGTCGAAACGCAGGCCGACGTAGCAGCCGATGGCGCCGTAGGCGATTGCCAGCAGCCAGGCGGGCAGGGTGATATGCAGCAGCCCGGACAGTTGCAGGACGGCACCGATCAGCAGCGGTACCAGCAGGGCGCCCGCCGGTACGCGCGCGCCCAGCACCACGCCGAACACCACGGTGATCAGCGTCAGCCCCAGGTTGAGCAGGTTGAAGCCATGCAGCGCGGCATCGGCGGCATGGGATTCGCTGCCGTTGACCGGTGCTTCGAGCATATGGCTGACCAGCGCCCCGATCATGACCACGCAGACCACCCGCACATACTGCATGGTTGCCACGACCCGCCCGTCGGCGCCGAAATCATCGGCCATGGCGACCATGGCCGATGCCGCTCCAGGGGAGGTGCCCCAGGCGGCGGTGCTGGCCTGGATCCCGCCGAAACGCACCATCGCCAGGCCCACCATGGCGCTCAGGCCCACCGTCAGTACCGTGGCGAACAGCATCAGGTGCCAGGAGTCGGCCATTGACGTCAGTACCGCCAGGGTTATGGAGTGGGCGGCGAGCAGGCCGATGCAACCCTGGCCCAGGCGGAACGCCTGGCGGTGAACACGGATGCTGGCGCCACTGACGCCAAAGGCGATTGCCACCAGCATCGGACCGATAAATTGCCCGGCGGGCAACTCGGCGTACTTGAGCAGTTGTCCGCTGCCGCCGGCCAGCAACAGCAGGGCCAGCCATTGCAACGAGCGCGGCCAGGTGGTCAGGGAAAGCCGGGAGGATGAGGATGATAATGTGGTCAAGAGCACTCTCCAAAGCGCTGGACGCTCCTGTTGCAGGGCGTTGAAAGCGGCGCAGTGGGTAAATTATTGATAGCCTGATCGATCAAGTCTAGTTTCTAATTGTGATGAAACGATAACTTTGGTTGATTGATATGGACCTGCGGGATCTCACCTATTTTGAAACCATTGCCGAGCTGGGTCATCTGGGCCGCGCGGCGCAGAAGCTCAATCGCAGCCAGCCGGCGCTGACCAAGAGCATCCAACGGCTGGAGGAATCGTTCGGCACCAAGCTGTTCGAGCGCGAGGGCCGACGGATCAAGCTGACGCCGGTCGGCGAGCTGTTGCAGCAGCGCGGTCGGCAGTTGCAGCAGAGCATTGCCGAGACCCACCGTGAAATACGCGATTTCGCCAGTGGCGTGCTGGGCAATATCCGCCTGGGCTGCGCGTCGAGCATGGCCGAATACCTGCTGCCGCAACTGACTGCGGCCTTGCTGGAGCGGGCGCCGGAGATCACTTTGAGCCTGGCGATCGGCCAGGACGATATGTTGCGCGAATCCCTGCGTTCCGGACGCCTGGACATGGTGATCTGCCCGCTGTTCGACGATGACCCCCAGCTGTTGTCGCATCCGCTGTTCGATGACGAAGCGGTGGTGGTTGCCAGTCGCAATCACCCGATCTTCGACGCGCCGATTCGCCTGAGCGAGCTGGGGCGTTATCGTTGGGTGCTGCCTGCATCGGGTGTTTCATCCCGCCGCTGGATCGACAATGTGTTCCTGGCTCACGATCTGCCGCTGCCCTCGGTGCAGATCGAGACCAACACCATTTCGCTGCTACCGCGGCTTATCGGCCAGACCCGCCTGTTGAGTTTCCTGGCGCGGGAAACCCTGGAGGATGTGAAGGGCGCGACGCACCTGCGCGAAGTGCGGCTCAAGGAAACCACCATGAAGCGTACGCTGGTGGTGTCGGTGCGGGCCGGCGCTTACTTATCGCCAGCCGCGCAGACCATGCTCGACCTGCTCAAGCGCGATGGCCGGGCGTTTTTCAGCGCACGGCGAGCCGTTAACGCTGCTCGACCCGATTGAGAAAGCGCCGGGTGCGTTCGTTGTCCGGCTCCACCAGGATCTGCCGGGGCGTGCCGTCGGCGACAATGCGCCCGGCTTCCATGAACAGCACCCGGTCGGCAATGTCCTGGGCGAACTTCATTTCGTGGGTCACCAGCAGCATGGTCACCTGTTGCTCATGGGCAATCGTGCGAATCACCTCCAGCACTTCGCCCACCAGTTCCGGGTCGAGGGCCGAGGTCACCTCGTCGAACAGCATCACCTTCGGGCGCATCGCCAGGGCCCGGGCGATGGCCACCCGCTGCTGCTGGCCGCCGGACAGCTGGGCGGGATAGGCATCGGCCTTGTGGCTCAGGCCGACCATCGCCAGATAGGCCTGGGCGCGGTCCAGGGCTTCTTCGCGACTGACCTTGAGCACCTGCAACGGCGCCTCGGTGATGTTTTCCCGAACGGTCAGGTGCGGGAACAGGTTGAACTGCTGGAAGACCATGCCGACCCGATGCTCCACCGGGGCTTTTTTCGTGCCGGGCCAGCGCCAGCCGCCGCCCTTGGCGCTGACCGCCACGCCGTCGACCTCGATGTGGCCCTGCTCGTAGCTTTCCAGGCCCTTGATCAAGCGCAATACGGTGGATTTCCCCGAACCGCTGGGGCCGATCAGCGCGACTTTCTGCCCTTGGGGAATGCTCAGGTCGAGGTGGTCGATGACCCGGGTCGCGCCGAAGTGCTTGACCACCTGGGTGAGGCGGATCTGTGCCGGCGCCGTGGCCGCGAGGTGTGCAACGTCAGACATGGCTGCGCCTTTCCAGGTACTTGAAGAGCAGGGAAGTCGGCACGCTGATGATCAGGAACAGCACGGCCATCAGCGTATAGGGTTCGGTGTAGCGATAGCTCATCCCGGCCACCTGCTTGGCGGCCTGGAACAGCTCCGGAATGGTGATCACCGCCAGCAGTGGGGTTTCCTTGAACATGCCGATCAGGTAGTTGCCCAACACCGGCAGCATCGGTTTCAGGGCCTGGGGCAGGATGATCCGGCGCCAGGTGGTGGCGGTGTCGAAGTCCAGCGCCCGGGCGGCTTGCCACTGGCCCGCCGGTACACCGTCGATGGCGCCGCGATAGGCCTCGGCGATATAGGCGCTGTAGTAAAGCCCGAGGCCGATCACCCCTGTGGAGATCGCCGGCAGGGTAATCCCGGCCGAGGGCAGGGCAAAGAACAGCACATAGAGCTGGACCATCAGCGGCGTGTTGCGAAAAAAGCTCAGATAGCCCTGGCAGCCGCGCCGTATTGCGCTGACCGATGAGCGTTGGGCAATCGCCAGGATCAGCCCGAGCAGTACCGCCAGCAGGAAACCGAGCACCACCACCTGCACGGTGACCAGCAGGCCACGCAGCAGGTCGGGCAGGATCGACCAGGCAAACTCGAAGTCGAATTCCATGGTTACTCCCGGCGCCAGGCCGAACTGTGGTGTTCATAACGCCGCACCAGCCAGGTCAATGGCCAGGCCATGACGAAGTAGCAGACCAGCACGATGCTCCAGATCAGCGTCTGTTGCCCCAGCGTGGTCACCAGCTGATTGCCGGAAAAGGTCAGGTCGCTCAAGGTGATCAACGACACCAGCGAAGTGGTTTTCATCAACTCGACCAACTGGTTGCCCAGTGGTGGCAGCATAAAGGGCAGGGCCTGGGGCAGGATGATCCGCCGAAAGGCCGCCAGCGGCCCGAAGTCCAGGGCGCGCAAGGCATCACGTTGCCCGGCGCTGACATTCACCAGCGCCGCGCGGACGATCTCCGAGCCGTAGGCCGAGAAAGTCAGGCCCAGGCCGATCACCCCGGTGGTCATCGGCGACAGGCTGATACCGAACAGCGGCAGGATAAAGAACAGGTAGAACAGCAGCACCAGGGCCGAAATGCCACGCAGCAGCTCGACATAGGCGGTGGCGAACCAGCGTAGCGCGCGCCAGGGCGACAGGCGCATCAGCGCGATCACCAGCGACAGCACCAGTACCAGCAGCTCCGCGAGGAAGGTGATTTGCACGGTCACCCACGCGCCATGGGCCAACTGGCGCGCGATGAACAGGGCCGTTTCCACGGCCGGGGTATCGAGGGACATGGCCTGTACTCGTGTGGGTTTGAGGCCGTTTCAGCGTCTGGTTACTGGCTGCAACGTTGGGCGGCGGTGACGTCCAGGTCGGGCAGCTCGTTTTCGGTGTAGTCGTATTTCTGCAGGATCTTCAGCAACTCACCGGAGGCCCGCAGCTTGGCCAACTGTTCGTTGAAGGCCTGGGTAAAGGCCGGATCGTTTTTCGGCAGGCCATAGGATTGGTAGTTCCAGCTTGGCTTGCCCTGGGCATCGGGGATCTGCGCGAAAGGCAGGGCGCGTTCAATGGCCGGGTTGGCGGCTTTCTTGAGCAGGCCGATGATTTCCGCGTCGGGGAAATACACCACGTCGATACGTCCCGCCTCGAGGGCGGAGAGGGCTTCGGTGTCCTTGTCGAACAGCACCAGATTGGCCGCTGGAACGCCGCTGTCGCGGGCTTCCTGGACCTGGTTGGTCCCGGCCTGGGTGGCCAGGCGTGCCTGGCCGTTGTTGGCGACATCCTTGAGGCTGTGCAGGTTCAGAGGGTTGCCGGCCTTGACGATAAAGGCGCCGCCGGAGCGGGTGATCGGGTTGGAGAAACCGATGACCTTGCAGCGATTGGCGTTGATGAACAGGCCTTCGCCGATCAGGTCGAAACGCTTGGCGGTGACACCGGGGACCAGGGAACCGAAGTCGGTGATCGGGGTTTCCAGCTTGTGGATGCCCAGCGGTTCGAGAATCGCCTTGAGTACATCGACATAGGCGCCGGTGACCTTGCCGTCGGTGCCGATGTAGGCGTATGGCTGTTCATTGGCGATACCGGCGCTGAGGCCTTGGCTACGACCCTTTTCCAGCAGGCCCGCGGCCAGGGCCGAGGAGGACGGGGCTAGGTTCAAGAGCACGCTGGCGCACAGCGCGGCCGGCAACGACAGGGACTTGATAGCGTTCATGGAGGACCTGGAGAGAATGGAAAGGGGTGCCAGACAGTTAAGCCGAATACATGACCCGTAGGAGCCGGCTTGCTGGCGAAGAGGTCCGTGAGGACGCTAAAAGCTTCGCGGGCAAGCCCTGCTCCTACAGGTTAGGTGGCATTTTTGAGATCCCATTTCCTTAACTGACTGGCACCGGCGACAAGTCCACTTGTCGCCAGTCCAGCCTGGCCCGAGGGGGTGTTCAGCCTCGACTGACAGAATCTGAAAATGATTTTATCGATATAAGCGAAAAGTTTTAAATATCGTTAAGTGATAAGCATATGTTGTTTGCCGAGGGTAAAGCGGGTGCCCTCAGCTCCCGCCTTCGGTACGCCCGCTGCTGACTTCCGCCGGCACATCATCCCCAGCCATGCGCTTGCGGAACAGCCCGGTCCGGGCCAGCAGCAGGGTGGTCACCGGCACAGTGATCGACAACAGGATCGGAATCAGCCAGGCGTGGATCACCGGCTCCGACTTGAGTGCCGAAAAGTACAGGATCGAGGCCAGCGCCACGCACCAGGCGCCAAGGGTCGAGGCCAGTGCCGGCGGGTGCATGCGCTGGAAGAAGTCCTTCATGCGCAACAGGCCGATGGCGCCACACAGGGCGAGCAGGCTGGCGGCCACCAGCAGAAAGGCCACCGGAATTTCGATCCAGAGGGATAACGGGTTCATTCGATCACCTCGCCACGCAGAAGGAATTTGGCCAGGGCAAACGAGCCGACAAAGCCGAACAGGGCAATCAGCAGCGCCGCTTCGAAGTAGGTATCACTGGCGTAGCGGATGCCCAGTACCAGCATCATCAGCATGGCAATCAGGTACAGGTAGTCCAGGGCCAGGACCCGGTCTTGCGCCGACGGGCCCTTGAACAGCCGGACCACGGTCAGCACCAGCGCCACGCTGAAGATGAACAGGCTCAGCAGGATCGCATTGGCGAGCAGTGCGCTCATTCGAAGATCTCCATCAGAGGACGTTCGTAAGTCGTCTTGAAGTGCTGGATAAAACCGTTTTCGTCGTCCAGGTCGAAAACGTGCAGTAGCAGGACGCTGCGGTCCAGGGCCAGTTCCGACCAGACGGTGCCGGGAACCACCGTGCAGATCATCGACAGCACGGCCAGGCCGTTGGCATCGCGCAGGTCCAGGGGCACCTTGACGAAGGCCGAACGCGGCGCGCGGCGTCCGGCGTTGAGCACGCCCCAGGCAACGGCGAGGTTGGACAGCACCACGTCGGCACCGACCCGAAAAAACAGGCGTAGCATCACCCCGGGGCGACGGATACGGATCGGCCGCGGGCGCAAGGGCGCCATCATCACCGGAGCGAAGACGCCGAGGGCCGCACCCAGCAGCAGGTTACCCGGACTGACCGACAGGTTCAGCACCAGCCACAACAGCCACAGCGCCAGGGACAGCCACGGCGCGGGGAACAGGCGTTTCATGGCTGTACCTCCACGGCGGTGGTCGGGTTAGGCACCGGGTGAGCGGCCTGCACGGCGCTGATGTACTGTCCGGGGTTGTCGAGGGAGTCAGCCGCCGCCTGGGTGTAGCGCAACAGCGGCTCGGCGTTGACGGTCAGCAGGATGCACAGGCCCAGCAGGGCAAAGATGGGCAGGCATTCGAAACGCCGTAGCGCTGGCGACGGCCGCTCCTGGGGTGTCCAGAAACGCGAGATGCCCATGCGCGAGAAAGCCAGCAGCGAAGCGAGCCCGGACAGCACCAGCAAGGCCAGCAGGCCCCAGGCCGCCGGGGAGGTCGGCGCATCGATGCCCAACCCTTTCGGATTGAGCAAGGCGCTGAGCAAGGCCAGCTTGCCGATAAAGCCGGACAGCGGTGGCATGCCGATGATCAGCAGGGCGCAGGCGATAAAGCTCAAGCCGAGGAAGGCCATGGTCCAGGGAATGACCTGGCCGACCACGGCTTTCTGTTCATCGTCCAGGTTGGTGCCGGGCCTTGGGTGCAAGGACTCCAGCCGCCGGGGCAGCGGGTCGATGTCCTCTTCCAGCGGTAGTTCGTTGGCCGAACGTGAGCGTTCGATCAGTTCGGCCAGCAGGAACAGCGCACTCAGGGCCAGGGTCGAGCTGACCAGGTAGAACAGCGCGCCGGCCGTGAGGTTCGGTTGGGCGAAACCGATGGCCGAGAGCAGGATCCCCGCCGAAACCAGGATACTCAGGCTGGCCATGCGTTCCAGGCGCTGGGCGGCGAGGATTGCCACGGCGGCGCAGGCGATGGTCGCCATGCCGCCGTAGATCAGCCAGTCACCGCCGAAATGCGCCGAGGCACCGGCCTCGCCGGAAAACAGCAAGGTCCACAGCCGCAGCAGCGTGTAGATCCCGACCTTGGTCATGATCGCGAACATCGCCGCCACCGGGGCGCTGGCGGCGGAGTAGGCGGGCACCAGCCAGAAGTTCAGCGGCCACATCCCGGCCTTGGCCAGGAAGGCCACGGCGAGAATCGCCGCGCCCGCATGCAGCAGCCCGCGATCGGCTTCCGGCACCAGCGGGATCTTCAGCGCCAGGTCGGCGAAGTTCAGGGTGCCGGTAACGCCATAGATCAGCGCCGCGCCGATCAGGAACAACGACGAGGCCAGCAGGTTGATCGCGATGTAGTGCAAGCCCGCCGACACCCGCGAGCGCCCCGAACCGTGCAGGACCAGGCCATAGGAAGCGGCCAGCAGGACTTCGAAGAACACGAACAGGTTGAACAGGTCGGCGGTCAGGAAAGCGCCGTAAAGGCCCATCAACTGGATCTGGAACAGCGCGTGGAAGCTGGCGCCGGCACGGTCCCAACGGGCCATGGCGAACAGCAGCGCGCTGACGCCGATGATCCCGGTCAGCACCAGCATCAACGCAGAGAGACGGTCGACCACCAGCACGATGCCAAATGGCACCTGCCAATTGCTCGGCAGGTAGACGCCGATGGAGCCGGTTTCGCCGGCCTGGGTGCCGATCAGCAAGAGTACCGAGATGCCCAGGCCGATCAGGCTCGAGCCCAGGTTGAGGCGGGCCTTGAGTGGCCGGTGCTTCTCGCCGAGCATCAGCATCAGCGCCGCCGTAAGCAGCGGCAGCAGGATCGGGGCGATGATCAGGTGCGACATCGGGTTCATTCCTTGGGCTCCCGGCCATCGACATGGTCGGTACCGGTCAGGCCGCGCGAGGCCAGCAGCACCACCAGGAACAGCGCGGTCATGGCGAAGCTGATCACAATGGCGGTGAGCACCAGGGCCTGGGGCAGCGGGTCGGTGTAGTTGAGCAGGTCCTGGGGCACGCCGTCCTTGATGATCGGCTCCTTGCCGATAAACAGGCTGCCCATGCTGAAGATAAACAGGTTGACCCCATAGGACAGCAGGCACAGGCCCATCACCACCTGGAAGGTCCGCGGGCGCAGCACCAGCCAGACCCCGGAGGCCGCGAGCACGCCAATGGCAATTGCAATGACTTCTTCCATCAGGCGGCTCCTGGCTTGGATTGGGCGCTCGGTCGATGGGCGCGGACCGACTGGTGCGCCAGGGCGGTGAGGATCAGCAGGGTCGAACCGACCACCACCGCGTACACGCCGATATCGAAGAACAACGCGCTGGCGACATGGATATCCCCCAGCAACGGCAGATGCAGGTGGGCGGTGTGGGTGGTCAGGAACGGATAACCGAAAGCCATCGCCCCCAGGCCCGTGACCGTGGCGAACAGCAGGCCGGTGCCCATCCAGCGCAACGGCCGCAGGCTCATCTGTGCTTCAACCCACTGGGTGCCGGCGACCATGTATTGCAGGATAAACGCCACCGACATCACCAGCCCGGCGACAAAACCGCCACCCGGCTGGTTATGCCCGCGCATAAACAGGTACATCGAGACCACGAAGGCGATCGGCAGCAGCAAGCGCACCAGCACCGCCGGCACCATCATGAAGCCCAGGGCGGTGTCGCTGGCGCTGCGCGGGTTGACCAGGTCGGTGGCCACGTCCGGGGCCAGTTGGCGCTGCTGGTTGGGTAGTTCGAGGCTTTCCTTCGGCGGACGGAAGCGGCGCAGCAGGGCGAACACGGTCAGGGCGGTGGCCATCAGCACGGTGATTTCACCGAGGGTGTCGAAGCCACGGAAGTCCACCAGCATCACGTTCACCACGTTACTGCCGCCCCCTTCGGGCAGGGCGCGACTGAGGTAGAACGAGGAAATGTCATTAGGCGTCTGGCGGGTCAGCATGGCGTAGGACAGCAGGGCCATGCCACCACCGACCCCGACCGACAGCAGCAGGTCGCGCAGGCGGCGAATCCGCGCCTTGCGCAGGCTGCTCGGCAGCGGCGAGACCTCTTCGATACGCCGTGGCAGCCAGCGCAGGCCCAGCAGGATCAGCACCGTGGTCACCACTTCCACCACCAGTTGGGTCAGGGCCAGGTCCGGCGCGGAGAACCAGACAAAGGTGATGCAGGTCATCAGGCCGCAGACGCTGACCATGATCATGGCCGCCA
This sequence comes from Pseudomonas sp. MWU12-2345, assembly GCF_023242385.1. Taxonomy (NCBI): domain Bacteria; kingdom Pseudomonadati; phylum Pseudomonadota; class Gammaproteobacteria; order Pseudomonadales; family Pseudomonadaceae; genus Pseudomonas; species Pseudomonas sp. MWU12-2345. The sequence continues at coordinate 357,789 of NZ_JALLJA010000001.1, forward strand.
GCCGGTGGTACTTGGCTTGCCAGGCGGCGCCCAGGGCGCAGGCGATGGCCAGCAGCCAGAGGGTGACGAAGACGATGGAACCGGGGATCTTCGGCCTGTCGCCCCAGGACAGGCTGCTGTGCAGCATCGGGATCAGGCCGGCGACCACCGCCGCCAGCACCAGCAGGAACAACTGGGTTTGCAGGCGCTGGGTGCTGACCCGGTGCTCGATGCGCCGGGCGTAGCGCATGATGATCACCAGGCAGCGCTCGAACAGGCGCTTGCCATTGAGGCGGCCGATCAGCGGTGGACGGCTGAAGCGGCCGCGCTTGAGTTGCTTGCGTAGCAGCAGATAGAGCAGCACGCCGCCGGACATGGCGATCAGGCTCATGATCATCGGCGCATTCAGGCCGTGCCAGATCGCCAGGCTGTACTCGGGCAAGACCCCGCCGACCACCGGCAGGGCCGCGGTGGCGAGTATCGAGCCGACCACCTGGGTCGGGAAAATCCCCACCAGCAGGCAGGTGAACACCAGCAGTTCCACCGGCGCGCGCATCCAGCGCGGCGGCTCGTGAGGCGTGTGGGGCAGGTCGGTGGCCTTGGGACCGAAGAACACATCGACGGTAAAGCGCAGCGAGTAGGCGACGCTGAAGGTACCGGCGAGGGTGGCAATCACCGGCAGGGCCGTTTCGACCCAGGCCGTGGAATTGATGAACACCGTTTCGGCGAAGAACATTTCCTTGGAGAGGAAGCCGTTGAGCAGCGGCACCCCGGCCATGGAGGCACTGGCGACCATCGCCAGGGTCGCGGTGAACGGGATCAGCTTGATCAGGCCGCTGAGCTTGCGGATATCGCGGGTGCCGCTTTCATGGTCGATGATGCCGGCGGCCATGAACAGCGAGGCCTTGAAGGTCGCATGGTTGAGAATGTGGAACACCGCGGCCACGGCGGCCAGTGGGCTGTTCAGGCCCAGCAGCAGGGTGATCAGGCCCAGGTGGCTGATGGTGGAGTAGGCCAGCAGGCCCTTGAGGTCGTTCTGGAACATGGCGCAGTAGGCGCCGAGCATCAGGGTTGCGGCGCCTGCGCCACCGACAATCCAGAACCACTCGTCGCTGCCGGAGAGCGACGGCCACAAACGCGCCAGGAGAAACACCCCGGCCTTGACCATGGTCGCCGAGTGCAGATAGGCCGAAACCGGAGTCGGTGCGGCCATGGCGTGGGGCAGCCAGAAGTGGAAGGGGAACTGTGCGCTCTTGCTCAGGGCGCCGATCAGGATCAGCGGCAGCAGGACCGGGTACAGGACGTGGGCGCGGATTTTATCGCCGGCCGCCAGCACAGTGTCCAGGTCATAGCTGCCGACCACATGGCCGAGAATCAATACCCCCGCCAACAGGCACAGACCGCCGGCGCCGGTAACCGTCAGCGCCATATAGGCACCGCGACGGGCATCACTGCGGTGGTGCCAATAACCGATCAGCAGGAAGGAGAACAGGCTGGTCAGTTCCCAGAAGAACACGATCTGGATCAGGTTGCCGGACAGCACCAGGCCGAGCATGGCGCCCATAAAGGCCAGGAAAAAGGCGAAAAAGCGCGGCACCGGGTCTTCCGGCGACATGTAGTAGCGAGCGTACAGCGACACCAGGGTACCGATGCCCAGTACCAGCATGGAGAACAGCCAGGCGAAGCCATCCAGGCGCAGGACGAAGTTCAGCCCCAGGCTGGGCAGCCAATTGATGGTTTCGTGAATCACGCCGCCGTGGGCGATCTGCGGGTAGAGCAGCGCCATCTGCAGGGTGCCGACCAGGGCGATTACACCGGCCAGGATGGATTCGCTGTTGCGGGCGTTATGCGGCAGCACGGCCGCCAAGCAGCTGCCGATAAAAGGCAAAAGCAGTAGAACTATCAGGGACATAGGCTTCTAATCTGCAGGAGTTTGCGAAGGATCATACGTGGCGCGCCGGAGATCACCAACCCAGAACCTGTGGCAGAATCCTACAAGGTAGGTGGCAAATGCCTGATTTGCCCTGTTTATTTGTTCGGATCCAGCCCTTCGGCTTCCGCAGCCTCTTCGACTGCCTCGGCCCGTTGTTTGCCCTTGGTCTTCAACTCACTGACGATCACCGCCGCGACAATCAAGGCAGCCCCCAGCAGCGCTATTCCCGGCAACCGCTCACCCGCCAGACGCCCGGCAATCCCCGCCCAGACCGGTTCCCCGGCATAGATCAAGGTGGCACGGGTCGGCGAAACACTCTTCTGCGCCCAGTTCATCGCCACCTGAATCGCCGCACTGGCGGCCCCGAGGCCGACGGCACTGGCCAACAACAACCAGGAAAATTCCGGCAACGCCTCCTGGGTCGGCACGATCATCAGAAACGCCAGGATCGACGCCGTGGCCAACTGCACCACGGTCACCCGCCGTACATCGACCTTGCCGGCATAGTTGCTGATCAGGATGATTTCGGCGGCAATCGCGATGGCGCTGATCACCGTGGCGATCTCCCCGGAGCTGAAATTCAGCTTCGCGCCATTGGGCCCGGACAGCAGCATCAAACCGGTAAACGCCAGCATGATCCCGACACTCGGCATCAGCCCCGGACGTTTGCCCAGCACCAGCCATTGCAGCAGCGGCACGAAGGGCACGTACAACGCGGTGATAAACGCCGACTGGCTGCTGGGAATGCTTTGCAGGCCCACGGTTTGCAGACCGTAGCCGAGCATGATCGCGGTGCCGATAAAGAATCCTGCCTTCAGCTCGAAAGCCGTAATGCCCCGCAGGCTGCGGGCCGAGAACAAGGCGACAATGCACGCCGCCGCGGCAAAGCGCAGGCCGACGAAAAACATCGGGCCGCTGACGGTCATGGCGTTCTGCACCAGCAGAAAGGTGCCGCCCCAGACCATGGTGATCAGGATCAGCACGCACTCGGCCTTGCTGAACCGCAGGGTCGAGGCAAACGAGGTATTGGAGTTCGCCGCAGTCATGGCCTTGCACACTATTCGGGTGAGACGCACAATGCGCCGAAGCTGGGCAGTATACTGCGCAAACCAACCAAGTGAGCAATATAGTGCACAAAGAAACTTCGCAACGGGCTTCGGTGCTGCAACACGTCAGCTTGAATGTGCGTCGCCTGCGCCATGAGGCTCAGTTGAGTCAGACCGCGTTATCGGAAAAGTCCGGGGTCAGCCGCCGTATGCTGGTGGCGATCGAGGCGGGGGAGAAGAATGTCAGCCTGACCACCTTGGACCGGGTGGCCGAGGCGTTGGGTGTGGCTTTCAGCGATCTGATCCAGGCGCCGGATGTCCGCGACCCGAGTCGGATCAACGAGGTGGCCTGGGCCGGGGTGATTCCGGGGAGCAAGGCGGTGTTGCTGGCCAAGGCCATGGCCAGTCGCGAAGTCGAACTCTGGGAGTGGCGCCTGGAGCCGGGGGAGCGTTATGACTCGGAGCCGGACTGCGATGGCTGGAGTGAGCAGATCTATGTCTTCGAAGGTTGCCTGACGGTGGTGCTCGGGGAGCAGCCGCGGTTGGTAGCGGCGGGGGAGTTCTTTATGTTTCCCAGCAACCAGCCCCACGGCTATCGCAACGATGGTGATGTGGCGACGCGCTTTATCCGCAACGTTGTATTGTAGCAGCGTGGCTTGCCCGCGAAGCTTTTGGCGGCCTCAAGGGCCTCTTCGCTGGCAAGCCAGGCTCCTACAGGTTCGCGGTGTTCTTAAATTTCCATCTCCATCTGCCCCAATACCAACTGTTGCCAGGGCAACAGTGTCTGGACAGTTTGCTGTTTTACAGCTGCGATCAATTCTAGGTTTTTATTTTAAGCGACTGAAAAATATAGTTTTTATTTTTAGGCACGACTCCTGCTATGTCCTTGTCATGCGTTTTGCATTTTCAAGGACTCGGGAGTCGGTCTATGACAACTGTCGCCAAACCTGCCTACACCGCCCATATCATCCGTTCGGATGAAGAGGCCATTGCCGCGGCCAGAACCCTCGCGGCGCGTTTTGCCGTCGAAGCCGGCGTACGTGACCGCGAGCGACGCCTGCCCGTCGCCGAACTCGATGAATTCGCCGCCAGCGGCCTGTGGGGCATCACCGTTCCCAAAGCCTACGGCGGTGCTGGCGTTTCCTATGTGACGGTGGCGGAAGTCATCAAGATCATTTCCGCTGCCGACTCGTCCCTTGGCCAGATCCCGCAGAACCACCTCGGTGTGCTGGATATCCTCCTGCAAACCGCCAGCGAGGAACAAAAGCATTATTACTTCGCCAAGGTGCTGCAAGGTTATCGCTTCGGCAATGCCTTCTCCGAAGCCAAGAGCAAGAATGCCGGCACCTTCGACACCCGTATCCGCTTCGACGGCGACACCGCACATATCGACGGTGAGAAGTTCTACTGCACCGGCGCCTTGTTCGCCCATATCGTCCCGGTGGTCGGGCTCGACGAGGCCGGTAATGCGCAGATCGCCTTTGTCGAGCAGGGCACCCCGGGCCTGACTATCGTGGATAACTGGGACGGCTTCGGCCAGCGCACCACCGCCAGCGGCAATGCGCTGTTCAACGACGTGAAGGTACCGCGCAGCAGCGTGATTCCAGCCCACCAGGCCTTCGACCTGCCCACCGCCAACGGCCCGATTTCCCAGATCATCCAGGCGGCGGTCGACACCGGTATTGCCGTCGGTGCCCTCGAAGAAGCCAAGCGTCATGCCCGTCAAGCGCGGCCGTGGATCGACAGCCAGCAGGAACATGGCTGGCAGGACCCGTTCACCCAGGCTGCCATCGGCGATCTTGAATGGCGGGTACACGGCACCGAAGCCATCCTGGAAAAGGCCGGCCTGGCAGTCGACCACGCCCTGGCGCAGCCCAGCGAAGACAGTGTTGCCCTGGCCTCCGTGGTGGTGGCCCAGGCCAAGGTGCTGTCCGCCGAAATCGCGTTGCTGGCCAGCAGCAAGATTTTCGAGCTGGCCGGCACCCGTTCGGTACTGGCCAGGCACAACCTCGATCGCCATTGGCGCAACGCCCGCACCCACACCCTGCATGACCCGGCGCGCTGGAAATACCACCTGATCGGCAACTACCTGCTCAACGGCGTCAAGCCGGCCCGACATGCCTGGAACTAGGAGCCCACGATGAATGCATTGACTCATCCCGCCAGTCACCAGCCCGCCCTGGCCCGAGTGGCAAGCGACCTGCACAGCGCCCGCCAATCCCTGGAACGGACCCTCGGCGTTGCGCGCGCCCATGCCCAACTGGCCACCGATCACCAGGTCATCGGCAAGTTCGGCGACCTGCAGATTCGCATCGAGGTGGCGGCGGCGCTGCTGGAGCGCGCCGAACGCATTGCCGCCGGCAACCAGGACGAGGCCGAAAAGACCATTGCCGTCGCCGAAGCCAGTATTGCCATCGCCGAAGCCCTGGCGCAGGTCGGCCAGGTTGAACAGGAACTGACCGGCCAACGCCCCGAGTGGTCGCCCAGCCATGATCCGCTCCAGGATCCGTTGCATCTCAAATACCGATTGATCGGTGACTTGCGCCTCAATGGCGTGGTTCCACCGAGTGCCAGGAGTGCTGTCGATGTCCCGTGAAATCCGCCTCAATGCCTTCGACATGAACTGCGTTGGCCATCAGTCGCCCGGACTGTGGGCTCACCCGCGTGACCGTTCCTGGCAATACAAGGACCTGGAGTACTGGACCGACCTGGCGAAGATCCTTGAGCGTGGCAAGTTCGACGGCCTGTTTATCGCCGATGTGCTGGGCATCTATGACGTTTATAACGGCAATGGCGACGCGGCGATTCGCCAGGCGGCCCAGGTGCCGGTGAACGACCCGTTGCAGTTGATTCCGCCCATGGCGCTGGTGACCGAGCACCTGGGGTTCGGCCTCACGGCTTCGTTGTCCTTCGAGCATCCGTATCCTTTTGCCCGACGTCTTTCCACCCTCGATCACCTGACCAAGGGGCGCGCCGGCTGGAACATCGTCACTTCGTACCTGGAAAGCGGTGCGAAGAACCTCGGCCAGCGTGCCCAGACCGAACATGACGCCCGTTACGACTATGCCGAGGAGTACCTGGAGGTCTGCTACAAACTCTGGGAAGGCAGTTGGGAAGACGGCGCGATCCTGCGCGACCGGGCGCGCAAGGTGTTCAGCGACCCGAGCAGGATCCACGAGATCCAGCATGTCGGCAAACACTTCCAGGTGCCGGGTATTCACCTGTGCGAGCCGTCGCCGCAACGTACCCCGGTGCTCTACCAGGCCGGCGCGTCCAGCCGGGGCAAGCAGTTCGCCGCCGAGCATGCCGAGTGCGTGTTTGTCGCCGCGCCGTCCAAGGTGCTGCTGAAAAAGGTCGTGGCCGATATCCGTCGGCGCGCGGCCGAGGCGGGTCGGGACCCGAAAAGCATCCTGATCTTCAACCTGCAGACGGTGATCCTTGGTGAGACCGATGCCAAGGCCAAGGCCAAGTTCGAGGAATACAAATCCTATGTCAGCTACGAGGGCGCCATGGCGCTGATCTCGGGTTGGACCGGGATCGACTTCAGCCAGTTCAAGCCCGATGAGCCGCTGCGGCATGTGCACACCAATGCCATCCAGTCGGCGGTGGAGACCTTTTCCACGGCGGACCCGAACCGGATCTGGACGCCCAATGAACTGGCTGACTGGGTTGGGATCGGTGGGTTTGGGCCGCTGTTTGTCGGCAGCCCGGAGACCGTGGCGGATCTGCTGCAGGAGTGGGTTGAAGAGACCGATGTCGACGGTTTCAACCTGGCCTATGCGCTGACCCACGAGACCTTTGTCGACGCGGTGGACTTGCTGGTGCCGGAGTTGCAGAAGCGTGGTGTGTACAAGACCGAGTATGCCCCCGGGACCTTGCGCGAGAAGCTGTTCGGCGCGGGGCCGAAGCTGGCGGATATCCATCCGGGGGCGGGGTATCGGGATCTGGCGGGGTTGCGGGAGAAGAGCCTGCGTTCGGCCTGATTACCGACCGACAAACCTGTATTTCACAATCGCCAGCGGACCACCGCACGCCAAACGACTGAACGAGGTTCCGCCATGAGCGTGCATGAACTGAAACGTCCGCCCGTCATCCATCCGCCGCACCCTGAAACGGTTTCGATCTTTACGGGGGCCCTTGAGCAGTTGCGCCACTGGGCCCAGGTCAGCCCGTTGCAGAGCGCCTTGCGCCACAAGCGCCACGGGCAATGGCACAGCTGGCGCTGGATCGATGCCTTGCGCGAAGTCGAGCGTTTGGCCGATGGCTTGCGCCAACAAGGCTTCACTGCCGACTCGTGCCTGGCCGTCAGCGGCGCCCAGGAACCGAACCTGTTGCTGCTGGCGCTGGCGGCCCATTCCATCGGTGGCCTGGTCTTCAGCCTGGCCTCGGACCTGAACGCAGAAGCCCTCGACCAAGCGTTCTGGCGCCTGCACCCCAGCCACGGCTTTGTCGAGAGTCGCCAGCAACTGCTCAATTGGCTAGCTGCCGGCGATTCAAGTGCCGCCCCAGCAGTGCTGATCGCCAATCAGCTGCCGGGACGCCAGCCGGGTTCGCCGAGGCAAAACGTGCTCGCCTTCGCCAGCCTCAGTGGCGACAACCAGGAGCCGCGCCCGCTGGTGCGGTGGCGTGCAACAGGCGCCCAACCTCAGCTATGGAGTGAAGAAGATAGCCAATGGCAGGGCGGCTTGAGCGTGGTCCTGGAGCAATGGCTGAACACCGGCCACAGCCTGGCTTTCCCGGAAAGCCGCGACAGCGCCAGCCGTGATCGACGGGAACTCGCGCCGTCCGGCCTGCTGCTGTCAGCGGAGCGCCTGCAAGTGCTGGCCGACGAAATCGAACAACGCTTGGCTCCTCCGGGCAGTTGGCGCCGGCGCCTGTGCGAATGGTCACTGGCCCATCCCGAACGACTCGTGGCCCGCCTGCTCAAGCAGCGTGTGCGGCGCCTGCTGGGCTTTCAGCGCCTGCAATACATCTGGCAACCGGCGACGCCATCGAAAGTCCCGGCGGCCTTCAATCAATGGCGGGTCGATGCCCCAGGACGGAAAAGCGCATGAGTACGCTCGAACCGATTTTGCAAGTACGTGACGTGTCGCTGTCGTTCAAGGGCGTGAAGGCCATCAACGAACTGTCATTCGACGTGCGGCGCGGCGAGATCTGCGCCCTGATCGGGCCCAACGGCGCGGGCAAGAGCTCGTTGCTCAACCTGTTGAACGGGGTCTACCGCTTCGACAGCGGTGAGATCGTCTTCGAGCAGCAGCGCTTTCACCGTATCGATCCCCTGGACGCGGCCCGTCGCGGCATTGGCCGGACCTTCCAGAACAATGCGCTGTTCAAGAAGATGAGCGTGATCGACAACCTCCTGACCGGGCTGTCGCGGCATATGCGCAGCCATTTTCTCGAACAGGCCCTGGGCCTGCCCCGGGCGCGTCGGGAAGCCGAGGCCTTTCGCCTCAAGGCTCAACACATTCTCCAGTTGCTTGAACTGCAGGCCGTGCGCGATGTGCCGGTGGGCACCTTGTCCTATGGCCGGCAAAAACGCGTGGAGCTGGGCAGGGCGCTGATTGCCGGTCCCACGCTGTTGCTGCTGGACGAGCCCATGGCCGGCATGAATGCCGAAGAAAAGCAGGAAATGGCGCGGTTTATCTCCGACGTCAATCGCGACCTCGGCACCACCGTGGTGCTGATCGAACATGACATGGGGGTGGTGATGGGCTTGTCCGATCATGTGGTGGTGCTCGACTACGGGCGCAAGGTCGGCGACGGCACGCCGGTCGAAGTGCAGGGCAATCCCGAAGTGATCGCGGCCTACCTGGGAGCGGTGCACTGATGGCGTTTTTTCTCGAAACCCTGATCGGCGGATTGCTCGCCGGGACCCTGTATTCGCTGGTCGCCATCGGTTTCGTGCTGATCTACAAGGCCAGCGGCGTGTTCAATTTTGCCCAGGGCTCGATGCTGCTGTTTGCCGCGCTGACCTTTGTCAGTCTTCACGACCAAGGCGTGCCGTTCGCCCTGGCGTTGCTGCTGACGGTCGGAGTGATGGTGATCGGCGCACTGCTGATCGAGCGCCTGGTATTGCGGCCGCTGGTCAACCGTTCGCAGATCACCCTGTTCATGGCGACCCTGGGCCTGTCGTTCATTATCGAAGGCCTGGCACAAGGGCTGATGGGCTCCCAGGTCCGTGCGCTGGACCTGGGCATCGACGACGTGCCGCTGTTTGTCCACGGGATGATGCTCAGCCAGTTCGACCTGATTGCCGCCGCTGCCGCCGTGGTCCTGGTGGTGGTCCTGGCGCTGCTGTTCAACAAAACCCGGATCGGCGTATCGCTGCGGGCGGTGGCCGACGACACCACGGCGGCACTGTCCATCGGCATCAACCTCAACCGCATCTGGCAGATCGTCTGGGCGGTGGCCGGCTGTGTCGGCCTGGTGGCGGGCCTGCTTTGGGGCGCGCGCCAGGGGGTGCAGTTTTCCCTGTCGCTGGTGGTGCTCAAGGCCTTGCCGGTGTTGATCATCGGCGGCTTTACCTCGATCGGCGGGGCGATTGTCGGCGGGTTGATCGTCGGCGCCTCCGAGAACCTCGCCGAAGTCTATATCGGGCCGCTGATCGGCGGCGGCATCACGCCCTGGTTCGCCTATGTCCTGGCGTTGGCCTTCCTGTATATCCGCCCGGCTGGCCTGTTCGGCGAGCGGGCCATTGAGCGAGTCTGAAGCATGTCCGTTCCCGTAATGAGTGAAACCGCACCCTGGGTGCTGATCGAGCGGCGCCTGCCATGGTCGTTGCTCGGCCTGCTGGTGCTGGCATTTGGTGTCGTGCCGCTGGTGGGCAACGATTATTGGCTGAGCGCGATCCTGATCCCGTTCCTGGTGCTGTCCCTGGCGGGGCTGGGGCTCAACCTGCTGACCGGCTACACAGGGCAGACCTCGGTCGGCGCGGCGGGCTTCATGGCAGTGGGGGCCTTTGCCACCTACGGCTTTCTGCTGCGTCTGCCGGAATTGGGCTTGCCTCTGGCGCTGCTGGGCGGCGGCATCATCAGCGGCTTTGTGGGCTTGCTGTTCGGCCTGCCCAGTTCGCGGATCAAGGGCTTCTACCTGATGGTCACCACCCTGGCCGCGCAGTTTTTCCTCGAGTGGTTGTTCGTCAAGTTTCCCTGGTTCTACAACTACGGATCGTCCGGGACCATTTCCGCTCCGAGTCTGTCGTTGCTCGGGCATGACCTGAATACCCCGGTGGGCCGCTACCTGCTGACCCTGGTCACGGTGCTGCTGCTGACCTGGGTCGCGCGCAACCTGGTGAACAGCCAGACCGGGCGCAACTGGATGGCGATCCGCGATATGGACACGGCCGCGGCGGTGATCGGTATTCCGGTGGCGCGCTACAAGCGCCTGGCATTTGCCGTCAGTTCGTTCTACCTGGGCATCGCCGGGGCGCTGTGGGCGTTCGCCTACCTGGGCACCGCGAGCGCCGGCAGTTTCGATATCAATCGGTCGTTCCAGATCCTCTTCATCATCATTATCGGCGGCATGGGCAGTATCGCCGGCAACTTTGTCGGCGCGGCCTTTATCTGCCTGCTGCCGATCCTCCTCAGCCATCTCGGGCAGGCCTTGCTCGGTGGCGCGGTGGATGCCGGGCAGTTGCAGAACCTGCAAAAAATCATCTTTGGCGTGCTGATCATCCTGTTCCTGATCAAGGAGCCGGAAGGGCTGATCCGCCTGCTGAGCAACACCCTCGAACGGCTCCGGCACTGGCCGTTGCGCTTCTGACTTCCGACTTCCCATCCCTGGAGAACGATTCCACCATGCGTGCACTTTTCAAACGTTCACTGACGGCTGCGGCCCTGGCCCTGACGGTTCTCGGCACTGCGGCGCCGATGGCCCAGGCCTCGCCCGACCAGCAATTCTTCCCCCTGGCCACCTACCGGGTCGGCGCCTATGCCTCCAGCGGCGTGCAGGTCTGGGCCGGGATGATCGACTACCTCAACTACATCAACGAGGTGGAAGGCGGGATCAACGGCGTCAAGCTGGTCTGGCAGGAGTGTGAAACCGAATGGACGGCGGAGAAGGGCATCGAGTGCTACGAGCGCTTCAAGAACGGTCTGGATGGTGCGCCGGTGGCGGTCTATCAGCCTAACGGCGCGCCGGCGGCCTACGCCCTGAGCGAGCGCGCGGAAGTCGACAAGATACCGTTGATCACCCTCGGTTACGGGCGCACCGAGGCCACCGACGGCAAGGTCTTCCCCTATAACTTCCCGGTGATGCTGACCTTCTACAGCGAAGCCTCGACCCTGGTGAACTACATCGCCCAGCGCGAAGGCGGTTTCGACAAGCTCAAGGGCAAGAAGATCGCCACCGTCTACCACGACTCGGCCTATGGCCGTGAAACCCTCGGGCCGCTGAAACTGCTGGCGGAAAAATACGGCTTCGAGAATATCCAGATTCCAGTAGCCGATCCGGGCAACGAACAGTCGGCGCAATGGCGGCAGATTCGCCAGCTCAATCCGGACTGGGTGTTCCTGCGGACCTGGGGTGTATCGACGCCGGTAGCGGTCAAGACCGCCGCGCGCTTTGGCTTCCCGGTGGACCATATCGTCGGTGATATCTGGGCCAGTTCCAGCGAAGACGTGTTGCCGGCGGGTGCGGCGGCCAAGGGTTATCTGGCGTTGACGCCTTACCCGGCGGGCGCGGACTTCGAGATCCACAAGCGCCTCAAGCAATACATCCTCGACAAGGGCAAGAGCGACCTCAAGGACCTGAACAACTTCGGCAGCGTCTACTACAACTCCGGGCTGGTGAACGCGGCGATTGCGGTGGAAGCCATTCGCACCGGGCAGGCCAAGTTCGGCAAGCGGCCGCTGCATGGCGAAGAAGGGCGTTGGGGCCTGGAGCATCTGGATATCGATGATGCGCGACTCAAGGCCATGGGCTTCTACGGCCTGATGCAGAACCTGAAACTGTCCTGCAGCGACCATGAAGGCGGCGGTTCGGCGCGGGTCCAGCAATGGGACGGTAGCCACTGGAGCCTGGTCAGCGACTGGATCGCGGCGGATCGGGCGCTGTTGCGGCCGTTGATCGACGAGAAGTCGGCAGCCTTTGCGGCAGAAAAACACCTGACTCCGCGCACCTGCGCGGCGGGCGAGTAAACCATGGGCCGGCCCGCGCTTGAAGCGAGCGGTGCGCCGCTGTTGCAGGTCTCGGACATCGAGGTGATCTATGACCGGACGATCCTGGCGGTGTCCGGGGTTTCCCTGAGTGTGCCCAAAGGCGGCATTGTCGCTTTGCTCGGGGCCAACGGTGCCGGCAAAAGCACCACCCTCAAGGCGATCTCCGGGCTGGTGCGGGCCGAACGGGCGCAGGTCACGCGCGGCAGCATCCACTTCCAGGGGCATGACAGCCTGGCGGTCGACCCGAGCCAGCGTGTGCGTGACGGCCTGGTGCACGTGTTGGAGGGGCGACATGTATTCGGGCAACTGACGGTGGAGGACAACCTGCGCAGCGGTGGGTTTGTCCGCGGGCTGAGTCGACGGCAGATGCTGGAAGACCTGGAGCGGGTCTATGCCTGGTTCCCGCGCCTGAAAACCAAGCGCAAAACCCAGGCCGGGCTGACCTCGGGAGGCGAGCAGCAGATGGTCGCCATTGGCCGGGCCTTGATGACACGACCGACTTTAGTCTTGCTCGACGAGCCATCCATGGGCCTGGCGCCTATTATCGTTCAGGAAATCTACGAGATCGTGGCTCAGCTCAATCGTGAGCAGCAGGTCAGCTTCCTGATTGCCGAGCAAAACATTAATGTAGCGCTCAAATACGCGACCCAGGCCCATGTGCTCGACACCGGCCGGGTGGTGCTCAGCGGTACGGCGGATGAATTGCTGGCCAGGGGCGACCTGCACGACTTCTACCTGGGCAAGCACTGACAAGAGAGTGAAGAATGAGTGGAACCCTGAGCGGACAGGCGACAGACGCCATCCCGGCTGCTGATGTGTTGATTATCGGCGGGGGCCTGAGCGGCGCGATGCTGGCGGTGCAGTTGCTGCGCCTGAAAGGCCGGCGGCGGATCCTGATCGTCGAGCCGCGTGCCGAATTGGGACGGGGTGAGGCCTACAGCGCCACGGAGCTGGGGCATACGTTGAACGGTAACGCGGCGCGGATGAGCGTCGACCCGGACAATGCCGATGACCTGACGCAGTGGTTGCAGGCTTATATAGCGGACGGTGGCTGGCCTGAGTCGGATCAACAGCATGTGCCGGTCAGCGAGCTGTTCATGCCCCGGGGGATCTTTGGCCTTTACGTCCAGCAGCGCCTGGCCGAAGCCCGGGAGCAGGGGGCGGCCTGGGGATCGACGGCCGAGCATGTGCGGGGCGAAGTGGTCGATCTGCAAAGCGACAGTGATGGGGTACTGCTAATGCTGGCTGATGGTCGGCAATTGCAAGGTACCAGCGCGGTGCTGGCGACCGGCATGTTCCCTGCGGCGCGTACCCGGCAGAAACAGTCCAGCGGCTTGAATGCGGCGGCGGTTGACCCTTGGGATGTGGCGACCATGTCGCGGCTTGATCCTCAAGGGCCGGTGCTGATCATCGGCTCCGGCCTGACCATGGTCGATGCCGTAGTCTCGCTGGAACAGGCCGGGCATCGTGGGCCGATCCGGGTGATTTCCCGGCACGGGCTGTTGCCTCATGTGCGGCGTCAGCCGCCGAGCTGGGTGGATTTCCTGGCGGCTGATCACAGTATTCGCAGCCCACGGCAGTTGCTGCGCGAGGTGCGTCGCCAATGCACCTTGGCGTTGGAGACCGGGATTGACTGGCAGGCGCCGTTGGACACGGTGCGGGCGCATATCGGTCGGCTCTGGAGCCAGGCCAGCGATGTGCAGCGTCGGCAGTTCGTGCGGCATGTGCGGCCCTGGTGGGAGAGTCATCACCACCGTTCGCCACCCTTGAGTGCCGAGTTGGTGGAGCGGTTATATAAAGAAGGGCGGCTGACCATCGAGGCGGCGTCACTCAAGGGCCTGGACGAGCCACGGGATGGGCAGGTGAGTATTTTCGTCCGGCCAAGGGGGGAGACGCAGACACATACAGTTACGGGCGCGGCGTTGATCAACTCCACGGGTATTGAATATGACTGGCGCCGGGTGGATCGCCCATTGCCCCAGCAATTGCTGGCACGACGATTGGTTCGGCCAGGGCCGCTGGCGTTGGGTATCGCGGCGGATGTCGGTGGCGCTGTGGTGGATGCCGAGGGCAATATCTCCACCCGCTTGTTCGCTATGGGCCCGCCGTTGCGGGGCATGTGGTGGGAGAGCACGGCGGTGACGGATGTGGCCAGCCAGGCGAAGGCACTGGCGGTGCGTCTGGCGCAATTGAGCGCCTCGGAGAAAGACCGAAGCTGACCTAAAAATTATTAGAATTCAGGGGGTTGCCAGTGTCATTCAACTAGGACATAATGCGCGCCATCAGCAGGGACGGCAACGTAACCAACGCTGAAGAATCAAGGAGTTGCGGCAAGCCAGTCTTGCAAGAGCGCTCGATTCGACCTGAGGCCGAGTAGCAAAATGGTTATGCAGTGGATTGCAAATCCATCTACGCCGGTTCGATTCCGACCTCGGCCTCCACTATTCAAAAGCCCCGTAGATTCGTCTACGGGGCTTTTTTTTGCTTGAAAAGTGTCGTTTTCGCCGCTTTCGGCTATTTTCGTCGCTGAGCACTGTTAGACATCATAAATTTCGGCAGGTGGAAAGGCCACAACCTCGTTTATTTCAATTGTTGGAGAAGGAAATCTGAAATCTAGTTCGTGATTGTATTCAGGTTTAAGATTTTTGGATTTGGGTTTTTTTGTTGTGTAGTGTTGGCTTATGGCAGGTTTTTTGTTTTAAACAATTTGTTTTTAATATGTTGCTTTCATGCTTTACATTTTTTATGTGTGCTTGGGGAGGAAGGAGAAGGAAGTGTTTTTGTTGTTGAGGAATAAGCGCTGGCTTGCTTTTTCTAGAGTAAGTAAGTGAGAGGCTTCATGGAACAAGTAGCTTCGGGTCGGCCTTATCCATTCCGGGATAGAACAATAAACAGTGGCTGACTACTGCCTTCTCTCTGGCGACAATTTGACATTGCTTACGGAAGGGCTAGACTTGGTCGGGTAATACGCGAATCCTGGCGACTCGTAGTAGCTCCTCTCAATTCTAGTGGTTTGAAGCGGCTTGGGCGTAAAGATAAGCATCCCTCTTAGTTTATTAAGTGGAGCACTGTCATGAGCCAATTTCTTACAATTGAAGATTACGTTACGCAAACTCAGAAGTATCGTGAAGATTATTTTCCGCCCAGTGCATACCCGGGGCCTAATTTGGGCAGTTTTCTGGCTATGCCTTATAATCAGCAGATTCTTGCTGTCAGTGAAAAGCTCCAACAAAGGCCTCCTAGTGATGAGCTTGTGTCTGACTATTTAGCTTGGGTTCCTCGAGAGCAAGGAGTAATTGATAATTACAGCGAAAAAAATATCCCTTTCCAAGGGAGTTGGTGGGCAGGGGGTGCAATTACTCAGTTCGATACTTACACTGTCTCCACTATTAGTGAAAGCGTAAAAATAATCACGGTGGCTATGCAGGAGGCTTTTCTTAACGGCAGTCATCGAATTTGTGGTTATATAGAGTCCGTAGATGACCAGAAAAGGTGGGCCTATCTTCTTAATTGTGTCGATTATGACGACAGTGCGCAGTCAGTCGGGGATTTCCTGAAAAATGCTATTGCCTCAATATCGGATTATGATAATGCCTATATTGCAAATATAAAAGGTACTGCGGTTTCCCAAGATCTGTCACACGTTGCTTTCTTGAGGAAAGGTACTTGTCGTGCTGTGCTTTTGCAAACCTTTGATTATGTAAATCCTCATAGTAGCAATATATCAGGATATCAGCATAACTACAGCATGATAGATTCCGCAAATTTCGATCTGTCGCATCAATATTAAGGCGCCCGCATGTTATATGCGAGCGTCTTGCTAGCTCGTCTAGGTCCTTGAAATATTTCAATATCGGGCTCTGTTTTTTGTGTTCGCCACAGCCTTCTTCAGGATCAGGCCGTTGCCCGATTAAAACCCCGTAGATCCGTCTACGGGGCTTTTTTTGCCGAAAAACATCGCTCCCGCCGCTTTTCGGCCATTTCCTCCGCCGGGCATCCTTAAAATCATAAGAGCACCTGTTAAAGGTGACGAGGTAGTGGCCTTTTGCTAAAGTCCGTTTTTTATAGGGATGAAATCAGATGAAACGGATGTTGCTCGTTGGGCTCGTGGCGGTGTTGTTGGCGGGTTGTGGAGATCCCAGGCTCGATGCCACAACAGAGGCGACGTTGCAGGAGTCCACGAAAAAAGTAGCTGAAAAGCTCTCTCCTGAGGAAAAGAAGCAGTTCGCGGCCGACCTGATGCTTATTGCATTGAGCAAAATGGATCTTGTGAACAAGTCGGCTGACGTCATGGAGCAGGAGATCAATTCGAGCATGAACGGCAAGACCGCCGCCGAATTGAACACCTTGGCCAACAACATTCGTTTTGAAAGGGATAAAAAGCAAAAGGAGCAGGCCTTGCTGGAGATCAAGGCGCTGCAGTCCAAGGTGGCCGCTGCTGCGGTAGCCAAGGCTGAACTGTCGAAGTTCACCGTGCCCAAGTCGAGAATACTGAGCCAGGCTGAAAAGTACTCGAATATCCCTCAGCCGATTATCGAGTTGACGGTTCAGAACGGCACCACCCACCCGATTTCCCGCGCGTATTTCAAGGCAACCATTGCCAGCCCTGAAAGAGCCGTGCCGTGGTTTGTTGATGTCTTCAGCTACGACATTGGTGGCGGGCTGGAAGCGGGCGAGGGCGCTGTTTGGAAGCTTCTGCCTGATAAATACGGCAAGTGGGGCCATATTGAAGCGCCTGCCAGTGCCTATGTCTCTGTTGAGGTCTATAGGTTGGATGGGCCAGATGGTAAGGCGCTTTTTGACGCTAGTGGTTTGAGTGAGGGGGAGCAGGCGAGGTTGGATACTTTGCAGAAACAGTATGGCGCGATCTGATAAAGGCTGATTTTCATGAACCCATTGGGAGGGTTCATGAGGGACACGGAATTACCTTTCGTGTTTCGCGGAAAGAAGGTATAGCTCTCGAATTATTTCGTTATACCTACTGGATCTGGTAGTAGACGCTGACACACCCTGTGTCGAAACCATGTGCCGACTGAAATATTTTATCTTTTGGCCAGCACCTATACTGAAGTTCGCTGACAGCGAAGCCATCATGTATGATTGGCTCCGTGCGTGGCCCGAGATAGATGCATGGAGTGAAAGTGCATAAGCTTATTACATCAAGGTGACTCTTAGTGTACTTATCTGAAAAATTATCGGCGATCACTTATATCGAGCACGGCTTTAATGTCGCTATGCAAGATAGCCTGCCTGCTAATTTGTTGCACCTGCATCAACAGCACTCCAACACGGTGGTTGAAGTGGGCTCAGATGATGAGTCGGGAAAAATAGCCGCCGATGCAGTCTTTACAAGGTCATCAAGACCCATCTCAATCATAACAGCAGACTGTCTGCCCATTCTGGTGAGCTCCACTGCTGAGCCTTTTGTAGCTGCGATTCACGCGGGCTGGAAAGGCTTATCCACTGGAATTATAAAAAACTCGTTCAGCGCTTTTTCTCTTGCTGGGGTTGATAAGAGCAGCTTGAAAGTGGCCCTTGGCCCCTGCATCATGGAGTGCTGCTATGAGGTACAACTCCAAATGATTCGTGATATAGAATCTATTCAGGGTGCACTGTGGGCAGGTGATCAACCCCCATGGTTTTCTAGCCGACCAGCTCATAGTGCGAACTCTGCCATTGCTACGCATGGGGAAGCCTGGCTGAGCCTTTCCAGATACTGCATGCTTCTTTTGATAGCTGAGGGTATAAACTCTAGTCAAATTGAAGAATCTGCCATATGTACCTATTGTTCAGATCTCGGATTTGGTAGTTATAGAAGACGACAACACAGATCGGAGCAAAAAACTTTTCAATACTCGTGGATTCGCTCTTTACTATAGTGTTCGGTGCGCAGTCACAGAATGATGGGCGTAGAAATTAACTCCGCGCCTCCCACGGAAAAAGCCCAGATTTATTTTCCATCATCGTGATAATGATGTGAAAGTAAATCGGCCCTCATTTTCCGCATTTTCTGGGCCATGGTAAGGTGAAGAGCATTTTCAATACCGCCCCTGTGAGCATCTGGTTTCTATGATTTTCGGTCCTGATCCATCCGTCATTCTATTTATTTCCCTGCTGGTATTGCTCACAGCGATGAGCTGTGTCGGGTTGCTGTGGGTCCTGGTTGCTTTGCTGTTCGCATCGACCCGGCGTCACCTGCGGCGCAATCCTCGGCGATATACGTGCTTGATCGCGGTGGCCCTGGTGTTTGTCGGGTTGGGCGGAGCGATGTGGCGGGACTTCCAGCGTATCGATGATGAAGAGCAAGCCCGGCAACAGGCATTGAACCCTAGATTGCTGGTTGATCTGCACCTGGGCGAGCTGCATTTTCCCGCGGGCAGCCAGGCCCATCTCGGTACCTTGGAACCTCTGGATTGGGAAGCAAAGCCCCAGGCACACGGTCTTGAAAGCTTGAAGTCCATTGAGCTGCCCGCATCCTTCGAGGTCCTGGGGTTGCCGGTGGTGGCGATTGATTTTGCGCCGGGCTATGACAACTCCCGTGTCCACTTGGAGCATGACCATTTCGTGCAAGACTGGCACTGTGTCGCCGGCAGTTGGGCGACCTTCAGGCGAGAAATGGAGGACACCTACCGGCCAAGCCGCTGGCATTTTTCCGGGTGCGACCTGGTCCCTGGCGAGAGTATTGCCGGTGTGAACTGGCCGGCGGGTACGGTGGTGCATGGCGCCGGTTCGGGCTGGATGCTGAGGGCCGAGGACGGGGACAACCTGGACATTGCCCTCGATGGACTTCAATTGGCCGCATTGCGCATGACCCTGGATCCACAGCGTGAGCCTGAGAGTTGGGAAGGGCAGTTGGCGCAGCCTGCCACGCTAGGGGACTGGCGTTACCCCGCGGGTACGCGAGTTCGGGGAAATGCCCGTGGCGCCTGGCTGTTCAGTCCTTCCGGTGAACAGGACGCGATCAATCTGCGCACGGGTGAAAAGGTCGCTCAGGGCCGCTCTATCCTCCAGCGGCGCGGCGCTGAAGCTTTGGTGGCCATCAAGGCCAACAGTGAGGTCGGGGTGATCGACTGGTTTGTGATTACTCCGCAGTAATCCTGCCGGGCACCCATGTGGATCAAACGATCGCGATGCCGCAGCCTGCGCCAACCCGGTTAAAACTTCCTTGCACTAATGAAACATTTGTTAGTTGTCCCTCGACGCGATGACACGGACCATGGTCCGTAGTAAACGCCAATCACGCTACTTCAGCACGAGGAAAACTGGCTCCATGCTTCAGAAGAAACGCTCACCGCAGCACACGGTCATTCACTGTCTGGGCAGGCTGAGCCTGCGCACAGCGGGTGCCGTCGTAATCACCCTCGCTACCTTGGGTGGCGCACAAGCGGCCACATCCCCCACGGATACCATCAAGGCATTCAAACTCTGCACTGGCGCGGATAACAACTCCCACGTACTGGAAGGGACCGTCGACCAGCACATGCGCAACGACGTGACCGCCATTCACTTCAAGCAAACCCCGGCGCATACCTCCTTTGATTGGCACAAGGACCCGGAGCCTCAGTACGTCATTACATTGTCCGGTACCCTGGCGTTCGTGACCAAAACCGGTGAGAAATTCACCCTGCATCCGGGTGAAGTGCTGGTCGCCGAAGACAATACCGGCTCGGGGCATCGCTGGAGTCTGGTCGACGATCAACCTTGGCAGCGTGGGTATGTGGTCCTGAAGCCTGGCGCGCCGGATTCGTTTATCCCGAATGACCCGGTTGCTGCGAAAGTATGTAAAGCGCCTTAAGAATGCTGTCCACCGCACCGCTGTAGCGCGCCACTGGCCCGGCACAACTGCCGGGCCAGCTCATTTCCCGCTGCTCCAGTCGATGTACACAGGCCAATTGGTAACGAACAGTTCAGTCATCCAGCGAATAGAGCAGTATTGGGCTGCGGCTAACGCCAGATTAAACGTGAGTCACGGACAGTTGGCTGATAATGCAAATTGAGCCGTCGGTTGGCGATGTGGTATCCGTATAGTCAATTTGATTGTAAATCCCTCCATGGAAATCAAAGGATTTGGACAGCCAGGAGCTTCCCAATTGAAGCGTTGGAGAGGAGGCAGACTGACCGCCGCTACTGGCGCTCACGATAATCGCGCCCTTAGAGTTGCTATGGATGCTCACCTTGAACTTCGCACCTAACGCAACGTTACCCAGCAGAAATGCAGGCGTTGGGTCGGCACCGTTGAATTCCTTTCGAAATGCATAAGTGAGTGAGTTCTTCTCCCAAAACACCTTGATTGCCGGGTCTACATCGTCCTGAACGTGCATCTGTGAAACCACGACCTTCTGAGCCGAGTTCACCTTCACCAGGGTCATCTCTTGCCGGTTCCAATGATTGGCGGCGCTAAGCAGGGTCCAGTAAATCGGCTCTTTCCATTCGCAGCGCGTTCGATGTGTACTCTTGCTGGATGCCCCCTTGGTAGGGGCCGTGAGCTGAATAGATCCATCTGGCAGCCGGGTTATTACGGTAGGGCACTCTGCGAGAGCCATAGTACCGTTCAGCTCCAGCGCTACCGGGTTGGTGGCTGACGTCGGCAATGGTGTGGCGATGTCGAAGTTGCTGATATCTACAGTCATGATGGTCATCCTTGGTCATGGGAACTGTTTTTAATTGACGCTGGCTAGTCTGATACCTGCGGACGGTTATAGTTCACCGATTGGAGGTCATTGAGGGCGGGTGTCGAACCTCGCGACCTCCTTGATCCCTGCCGCGCCCAAACCGCCCGCTTTGGATCAGCTTGATGGTTTTGAAAAGATGTTTACCAGGCTGCCATCCGGATCACGGAGCAGCAGGGAGGTATTGCCCCATGGCATTATCGTTATTGGCATCACAACTTCCGCATCACTGACCCGAAGCAGCACGGCCTCGACGTCATCCACTTGAAACTCCAGGATTGCCGAGCGGTTGCTGGCGGCGACGGCCAATCCGTTGTTATGAAGACGGATCAGGCGCTCATCGCTTATCGCCAGGACGACTCCGTCGAAGTGTATTTCGGCGAACCCGTCAGCAAGATGCCTGGGCTCAATGGTCGAGAGATTTTGATAGAACTGGACGAGGTGTTCGAACTTACCGGTGACGAGGCGGACAGACGAGAATTTCATGATTTGACCTGACAGAAATGAGAGGCCTCAGCCTACGTCAGGCCTCTGTCAGTTTCTGGCAGTATCGTTTTGCAAAACCCGGAAAAAGGAGCAAAAAGTGGAGTCCCACTTTTCGCCGTGGGCGAATAGTCGGGTGTCAACCCTCAAATGTTGCCCGCTCAATTTTATAAAAATAGTTTTCTTGCTGACCCACAGGGAGCTGCTTTATTGATTTATGGGAGAACGTCCCACCGATCTTCTCCACTGCCCGCTGCGAGCGAATGTTTTGACTGCCAATGTGGAACCAAACGGTGTCGACCCACTGAAAGGCATGCTTGAGCATCAGGTGTTTAAGTTCTCCATTGGCACGGCCTCCCCATTTTTCCCGGGCTAGAAAGGTGTATCCGATAGCAACCTCACGTTTTTCCTCGCTGAACTCATAGTAGCGAGAACTACCGACTACGCTGTTGCTGTCACGGTCGATAACGACCAGCGCGCTCTGCGAGGTAAGGGCTTCGTTAAACCATTCGCGAAAGACAGGTTCCTGGTAGCGCGTCGGGCTCGGGTGTTGAGCCCAGATCAATGGGTCGGATGCGACGCGGTAAAGTGATTCGAAATCCCCGGCTTCCAGCGGGCGCAGCTCAAGTGACTCACCCAGAATTGATGGGGAGACGGGTAGTGCTTGCATCATTTTCTCCTGAGAATCGGATGGCTTGTTCGGCTGCATCCACATTGGGGGCTTCATCGGCTTTATCGTCATTGCAGGCAGCTATTTCGATCCATTTACTGACGACTGTAACTGTAACCCGCGACACTTCGTTGTCGTTAGCTCAAGAAGATAGAAATTGATCAGCGATAATGTCGTGATTGTTTGCTGTTCAGCAGAAAATACATCTGCTACTTACGAGTTTGAGCTGGTTGCTGCAGCGTGCTGAGTCAGCATCTTTCTGATGCAGGAGGCTGGCAAGGACTCAGTCAAACCGTCAAGGCGTTGAGCACATGTACAGGATCGTTGTGAATGGCCCTCAAAAGGGCTTTCGCTGGGCCAGTGGGTTCACGTCGACCTTGCTCCCAGTTACGTAGGGTACCTAACTGAACATCGATCATCGCGGCGAACTTGGCCTGACTCAGTCCAGTAGCCTTGCGAATCGCTTTGATCTGCAAGGCGTCGACGGTAAATTCGCGAGAGGGCTGACGCTCACCTCGCACGATTTCGTCCATTTGCTGCACACTTTCCATCAGCTCATCAAAGAATTTGCTCATGGTTATCTCCATTGTTCAATAACCGCTTTCAACGCCTTGCGTTCGTCGACGGTCAGGTCTTGCTGTTCATTCTTTGCATAGATCATCAGCAGAGCTATCTGTGATGCAGAGACAAAATGGTAGTAAATCACTCAAGCACCACCCCGCTTACCATGGCCTTTAGCCGCCACGCGGATTTTCCTGATTCCGCCAGTACCTTCAATGACATCGCCAGCCGATGGAGCCAATACCAAGGCCTTCTGAAAGCTCGCATAAGCATCGTCATCAAGCAGCTCTCTTGAAGATTGGAGTTTCAATAAACATCATAGCCAATTACGCCACTGACTTACTGTCGTGCAATCCTATACCTGAGCAGTGGTAGCGTTCACGCGATCTTCTGTAACGGTGTATTTATGCCAGCATGGATCGCCGATGGACGATCCATCGCAAGAACCAGGCGGTTTCTTGTTCCTAAGACACCGCTCAGTGGCGTCCAATCAGCATGCGAAATGACCTCCAGAAAAAACTCATATTTCCCACGCGTTTCAGGCATGGGAGAATATTGCGTGCGCCAAACGTCAGGGCTACTGTTCAAGTGTCGCTGCAAATTCAGCGATACGGGGTTTGCAGCCCGGAATAACAGAGTTCCTTTTCGTAGCAGAGGAGCTTTATCGTGACCAAAAAAAACACTCCCGATTCACATCCGATCAGCAGCGCGCTCAGCACCACCGACAAAGACATCTACTTGCGTAAGATCTCTGATCTCTCTACCAGCGGAAATGAGGAGGTCCCGGTCAGCGAGCCCCGTTTGCTCGACACCCTCGCATTCACCTGCGCCAAACCCGTCACTCCCGAAGCCCCGTACAAACCCACACTGTTTGCCATTCAACCGGGCATCAACGCCCAGGACGCACTGACCTACGTCTCAAACCTTCTCGAAACAGCAGAACTCAACGGCGATGAAATCAGCCTGCACACCAACCCCGTCGAGCGAGCGCTGTTCTGGGGCATGCTGCATTCGGTGGAGGTAGCGCGTGCGGTGGTGGACGCACTGCTTGAGGGCGCGTCTCCCTCTAATCAGCTAGCGTCCGCGTTGAACAATCACCCGATTGATCGCTCTGATCGGTAGGCTGGACCGCCAGGGAAAGACGAGGAGGGCAGCCGCTGGAGATCAGTCTGCACATAGTAGCCATCCGTTGCTCCGATGTGCAGGCTGTCGTGATCATGATCAGCCTTTGAGGCTGACCTTGGTGGCGTACCACTTGCATGCGACTGGCAGCATCTTTGGCAATTCCCACTGGATTAAGGATTTTCCCTTTGGCACTGCACCTTTGGTTTACTTTCGCCCTGGCCTACCTGGCAACGACCCTGTCTCCCGGTCCAAACGTACTCTTGGTCGTACGCAATACCTTGCGCCATGGGCCCCCAGCCATGGCTGTAACACTGCTCGGCAACCTTGTCGCTCAGTTGCTGGTGACCAGCGGCGTGGCACTGGGCGTGGGTGCTATCCTCATTGCCGTGCCTACGGCATTCCTGGCGTTAAAAGTCATTGGCGCCGGTTATCTGATCTACCTCGGGTTGCGCCAATTATTGGCCCGTACGCCAGTGGTCCGGTCAGAAGGTGAGCCGCAAACCAGTCCACCGTCATCGAAATGGAACATTGGTATGGAGGCGTTTCTGGTCTCCGCGAGCAACCCCAAAACGCTGATTTTTCTCTGCGCTTTTTTACCGCAGTTTCTTGATCATGATCGGCCCATTCCCGGGCAGTTCCTGATGATGTACCTGACCATTGCAGCTATCGTAGTGATCGTCCATTCGGTTTACTGCTACACCGCTTACCGATTCAGTAAACGCCTCAGCGCCGCGCATTGGGTCGTGGCCTTGAAGCGCACCACCGGGGCGATATTCATCGGTCTGGGCGTACGCTTGCTGAACACCAAGGCGCTGTAAGCCGAAATCCGGTAAATCCAATTTATCAGTATGGAAGTCACCCATTCCTTTCTTGAAGAACACTCCATGAAAAGCACACAAGCAAATGGCTCTTTTGAAATCAGACTAAACCCCGAAACCCTTAGCGAACCGGCTACCGGGACAGGTCTTGGACGCATGTCCTTCAACAAGGTCTTCCAGGGCGACCTCGTGGCGACCAGTCAAGGTGAAATGCTTTCTTTGCGCAGCAGTGTGCCGGGTTCCGCCGGCTACGTGGCGATGGAAACGGTGACCGGCACGCTTCAGGGGCGCAATGGCAGCTTTGTATTGCAGCACAGCTCCTCCATGACTCGCGGCGTAGCGGAGCAGTCCATTAACGTTGTGCCTGATTCCGCTACCGGGGAGCTTGCAGGGCTTGCCGGTCGCCTGGTGATCACGATTGAGGACGGTCAGCATTCCTACCAGTTTGACTACTCACTGTCCTGAGACCAGCAGGGAGAGGCGAGGGTGGTCGTGCCTCTCCCCGGCACTTCACGGATAGCTGACTGCCTGCACCCAGTTGGCGCCCTTGCCAGAAGGTGCACCGGAGCTACGCGTCAGCGTGCCGTGTAGCGGGTCGATGGCATACACACCCACCTCAGGGCTTTTCTCTCCGGTCACCAGCAGCCATTTCCCCGACGGATCGACGGTGATCCCCCGCGGTTGCTGTTCGACCTTGATGTTCTGCAGAAAGCTCAGCTTGCCGCTTTTGCCGTCTACCGAAAAGGCACTGACCGTGCTGCCGGTGCGTTCCGAGGTGTAGAGGAAGCGCCCGTTGGGAGTGAGCTTGATATCGGCGGCCCAGATCAGGTTGGCCGCCAGCGGTGGCGGTGTCGGTTGGCCAGGCTTGATCATCGGTCGGGCGATGCCGCGTACCAGGCCCGAGTCGGCGGGGATGGCATTGACTTCGGACAGTGCGCTCAGGCGTCCGCTCTTCGGGTCGATGGCGAATGTGGTCACGGTGCCGGCCATTTCGCTGAGCAGGTAGAGAAAGCGGTTATCAGCCGAGATCACCGGATGACGGGGACCACTGCCCTTGGGCATGTCTATATGCCCCAGTGGCGTGAGCTTGCCGCTGACGGCGTCGAACCTGAATTCCAGGTACTGATCGGAACCCAGGCTGGCGGCGTACACAAAGCGATTGGTCTTATCGACAATGATCGAGTGGGCGTTCGGGCCGGTCTTGATGACTTGTCGTACATCATCGCTCACCACACCCTTGGCATCGATGGCGTTGACGCTGATCAGGTCCTCGCCGTACGACGCACCAAACAGATAGCGACCGGCCCTGTCCGTCGAGATATAGGCCAGGCTGTCGGCCACGTTGGCGTTCTTCAGGTGCTTGAGAGCCCCGTTGGCCGGGTCGATGGCGTAGGTCGCTACCGAATAGGGTTTGGCGCGTATGGACGCATAGAGTTTGCTGCGGTCGGGGCTCAGCGCCAGGGGCATCACGCCGGCCCCGACGTCGGTGGTGGCCAGCGGCTGCAATTGCCCCTTTGCCGACAGCTCATAGCTGTTGAGCGTGCCGTCGTTGGCATTGGAGACGTAGACGTAGGTGTTGGCCCAGGTCAGTGGGGTGATCATCAATAGTGCGGCACCGGCGAAACCTTGAAGGGTTTTGGTTCGACTCATTTTAGGGACTCTTTATTGTTGTTTTTAATTGTCTGTCATCGTATGACTTGGTCTGATTGTTAAGCGGCCGCGCCTCCCTTGTCAATCCTGAGGCTGATCAGGGAGACAGGGGTTGCCTGTGTCGTTTGTGATCGATGTGGCATCCATCCGTATGACGGGCTGCTCCATGGTTTGGACGTCCGTGACGTCTTCACCAACGGAGCTGACTGCCGACCCGACGACTTGGGGAACTTCAGACTATTTCGAATGAGAAGGCGTAAAGGCTAGGCCGCGCCCGGCCGCGCGCGGGCATTTCTCCACGCCGCTCGTCACTTGCTTAACTGACAAGAGTTTCACGATCGGCGTACCGCCCCAGAAAGCTTAGGTTCAGGTTGCCGGGCGCAACCTCGATAGCAGACTAATCTTCAGGGGCATGGCCAGTGGCCGTTACCCGTAAAGAAACAAGCCCCAGGGGAGAGATGAGTGAAGCACAGCAAGGGAACAAGCATTCTGCTGGTGGTCGTGGTGCTGGGGCTTCTGGTGGGAGGCTGGGTGCTTTATCACAGCTTGAACAAGCCCAAGGGCAAACCGCCTTCGGTGGGCGATCCGGTGACGGCCGTCGCCGTCAAGTTGATGGATGTGCCGGTGTATATCGATGCCCTGGGCACGGTGACGCCGACCCGTAGCGTGACCATGGTCAGCCAGGTCTCCGGCATCCTGTCCTCGGTGGACTTCAAGGAAGGCCAGCGGGTCAACAAGGGCCAGGTGGTGGCGCGCATCGATGACCGCGCGCTCAAGGCCCAGTTGGCCCAGGCCAAGGGCGTGCTCGCCCACGACCAGGCGGTGCTGGTCAATGCCCAGCGTGACCTGGCGCGCTTTCGCGAATTGATCAAGGTCGGCTCGGTCAGCCAACAAACCCTCGATACCCAGGTCGCCACGGTGCAAGAGCAACTGGGGACAGTGGCCGCTGACGATGGGGCGGTGCAGAACCTGCAAGTGCAGGTGAGTTATTGCACCATCACCTCGCCGGTGGATGGCATCGTCGGCCTGCGCCTGGTGGACCCCGGCAACTTTGTCTCCGCCGGTAGCACCACGGGGATCGCGGTGATCACCCAGATGAACCCGGCAACCGTGGTGTTCGCGGTACCGGAGGACGATCTGGGGGCCATCGATCAGGCAATGACAAAGGGCAAGGTCGATGTCCTGGCCTATGACCGCAACAAACATAACCTGCTGGCCAGCGGGACCTTGCTGGCCCTGGACAACCAGGTCGACACCACCACCGGCACGGTACGGGTCAAGGCGCAATTCAACGACACCGGCAATGCGTTGTTCCCCAATCAGTTCGTCAATACCCGGCTCAAGGCCGATACCTTGCAGCAGGTTGCGGTGGTCCCGACCCTGGCGATCCAGCACGGCAGCAAGGGTGATTTTGTCTTCGTGGTACAGGGCAACAAGGCCAGCCTGCGCACTATCAAGAGCGGGCCGGTCAGTGGCGACCTGACGGCGGTGCTGGACAATGGCGTGAAAGTCGGCGAGCAGGTGATTACCGAAGGGGCCGACAAACTGGACAACGGCTCCGCAGTGAAGGTGGTCAGCCAGTGAGTTCAGCAATGTCTCAGACACTCTATTTGTGCCGGCCAGGTAGTCATTGCTCATGAACGTCTCCAGACCCTTTATCGAGCGCCCCATCGCGACCACGCTGTTGATGGTCGCCATCTTCCTGCTGGGGTTGCTCGGCTATCACTTTCTGTCGGTTTCGGCCCTGCCCGAAGTCGATTACCCGACTATCCAGGTCTTCACCCAATACCCCGGGGCCAGCCCGGATGTGATCAGTTCCTCGATCACTGCGCCGCTGGAACGCCAGTTCGGTGAAATGCCCGGCCTCAAGTCCATGGGTTCCACCAGTTCCAATGGTGCTTCGGTTATCACCCTGCAATTCGACCTGTCGCTGTCACTGGATATCGCCGAGCAGGAAGTACAGGCTTCGATCAATGCCGCCGGTACCTTCCTGCCGGCCAACCTGCCGTACCCACCGGTCTACAGCAAGGTCAACCCGGCCGATGCGCCGGTCCTGACGCTGTCGCTGACCTCCGATGTATTGCCCCTGACCAAGGTCGAGGACCTGGCCGATACCCGCCTGGCGCAGAAGATCTCGCAGATTTCCGGGGTCGGGCTGGTCACCATCAGTGGCGGCCAGCGCCCGGCGGTACGGATCGAGGCCAACACCTCGGCGCTCAACAGCATGGGCCTGTCCCTGGAGGATGTACGCACCGCCCTGGGCGCGGCCAACGTCAACCAGGCCAAGGGCAATATCGACGGCAAGTTCCAGGCGTTTTCCATCGGCGCCAACGATCAGTTGCAGTCGGCCGAGGAATACCGCGACCTGGTGATCGCCTACAAGAATGGGGCGCCGATCCGCCTGGCGCAGATCGCCACCTCGATCCAGGGCGCGGAAAACCCACGGCAGGCGGCCTGGACCAACGACACGCCTTCGATCGTGCTGAATATCCAGCGCCAGCCGGGCGCGAACGTGATCCAGGTGGTCGACCGGGTCCAGCAACTGCTGCCCACGCTGCGCGCCAGTTTGCCGGGGACCTTGAAGGTCAGCGTGCTGACCGACCGCACCCAGACCATTCGCGCCTCGGTCACCGACGTCCAGTACGAACTGGGGGTTGCGATACTGCTGGTGGTGCTGGTGATCTTCCTGTTCCTGCGCAATGTACCGGCCACGATCATCCCGGCCGTCACCGTGCCTTTGACCTTGATCGGTACCCTGGCGGTGGCCTACATCCTGGGCTTTTCCCTGAACAACCTGACCCTGATGGCGCTGACCATTGCCATCGGTTTCGTGGTCGACGACGCCATCGTCATGATCGAAAACATCACCCGTTACCTGGAGGAGGGCGATACACCGTTGCAGGCCGCGCTCAAGGGTTCGGCACAGATCGGTTTCACCATTATCTCGCTGTCGGTGGCACTGATCGCGGTGATGATCCCGCTGCTGTTCATGGGCGATGTGGTCGGGCGGCTGTTCCGCGAGTTCGCCATGACGGTGGCGGTGACCATCGTGATTTCCGCGATCATCTCCCTGACCCTGACGCCGATGATGTGTTCGCGCATGTTGCGCAATCACAGCGGGGAGCGGCGTCCGGACTTTTTCGACAAGATCAACGGCTACTACGTGCGTGGCCTGGACTGGATACTGCTGCACCGCACCCTGACGCTGATTTCCATCGTCTTCACCGCGCTGCTGACCCTGTTCATCATCGTGGTCATGCCCAAGGGCTTTTTCCCCGAGCAGGACACCGGGCTGATCCAGGGTATTTCCCAAGGCTCGCCCACCGTGTCGTTCCAGCAGATGGAGCTGCAACAGCAGAAGCTGGCCGCGCGGATTCTCAAGGACCCGGCAGTGGCCAGCCTGTCGTCCTTTGTCGGTATCGACCAGACCAACCCGACCATCAACCAGGGCAACCTGCTGATCAACCTCAAGGATCGCGGCGAGCGCGACAGCGCGGCGGTGGTGATTCGTCGGCTGTCGGATGCCAATGCCGATGATTCCGGGGTGCGCCTGTACCTGCACAGCGTGCAGGACCTGACCCTCGACGCGACGATCTCGACCACCAGCTACCGCCTCGGCTTGCAGGCCACCGACCCGCAGGTCCTGGAAGAGTGGACGACCAAACTGCTCTCGGCCATCGGCAAGGACCCGATGTTCAGCGATGTGCAAAGCCAGGCGATGCAGTTCGGCAACCAGATCCAGATCAATATCGACCGTGCCACGGCCTCCCGCCTGGGCGTGACGCCACAGGCCATCGATAACGTGCTGTACGACGCCTTTGGCCAGCGCCAGGTGTCGACCATCTACACCCAGCTCAACCAGTATCACGTGGTGATGGCCACCGACCGGCCACCGCGCAATATCGCCGACTTGCTGACCGGGCTCTATGTCACCACCAGCAGCGGTGCCGTGACGCCCCTGGCGAGCATGGCCACCCAGCAGGTGATCCGCACCCCGATCACCATCAACCGGCTGGGCCAGTTCCCCTATGCCGACATCTCCTTCAACCTGGCTCCCGGCCAGACCCTGGGCGCGGCCGTGACGCGCCTGGACCAGATTGAAAAAGACGTCGGCCTGCCATTGACGGTACAGGCCAACCTGGAGGGCGCCGCCGCGACTTTCCAGTCCTCGCTGTCGAACCAGATATTCCTGGTGGTGGCGGCGATTGTGGTGGTCTACCTGATGCTCGGTATTCTCTACGAGAGTTTCGTGCACCCGGTGACCATTCTCTCGACCTTGCTCTCGGCGGCCCTTGGCGCCTTGCTGGCGTTGTTGATCACCGGCACCCAGTTCGACATCATCGGCTTGATCGGCATTGTGCTGCTGATCGGGATCGTCATGAAGAACGGCATCATGATGGTCGACTTCGCCCTGGAGTTGCAGCGCAACGACGGGCTCGACCCGGTGGCGGCGATTCGCAAGGCGGCGGAGCTGCGTTTCCGACCGATCCTGATGACCTCCATGGCCTCGCTGTTCGGCGCGGTGCCGCTGGCCCTGGGCACCGGTATCGGTTCGGAGCTGCGCCATCCGCTGGGCATCGCGATCATCGGCGGGCTGTTGCTCAGCCAGTTGCTGACGCTGTTTTCCACGCCGGTGATTTTCCTGGCGATGAACCAGCTGGAACGTCGCTTCAGCAAGCGTCACGCCGAGACTGAGGGCTGATGCCGATGAACATCAGCGCGCCGTTTATCCAACGCCCGATTGCAACCATCCTGCTGGCGGTCGGCCTGGCCCTGTTCGGCTGGCTGGCCTTCCTGTTGCTGCCGGTGGCACCGTTGCCGCAAGTCGACTTCCCGACCATCAGCGTGCGCGCCTCGCTGCCGGGCGCCGATCCGGAAACCGTCGCCACGTCGGTGGCCACGCCACTGGAGCGGCAGTTCGGGCAGATCGCCGGGGTGACCCAGATGACCTCGTCGAGCAGCCTGGGCTCGACCCGCATCAACCTGCAATTCGACCTGAGCCGCAATATCGACGGCGCCGCCCGTGACGTCCAGGCGGCCATCAATGCCGCCCGCAGCAACCTGCCCAGCGATCTGTCGGGTAATCCGACCTACCGCAAGGTCAACCCGGCCGACTCGCCGATCATGATCATCAGCCTGACCTCCGACAGTGCCACGCCGGGCCAGATGTATGACGTGGCCTCGACCTTGCTCGAGCAGAAACTGCTGCAGACCAGCGGCGTCGGCGACGTCAACGTCGGCGGCGGGGCGCTGCCGGCGGTGCGTATCGAACTCAATCCGGACCGGCTCAACCATTACGGTGTCAGCCTGGAGCAGGTGCGCGCGGCGATTACCTCCTCGAACGCCAACCTGCCCAAGGGTGCGTTGTCCATCAACGACCAGTCCTACGGGATCGGCGCCAACGACATGCTGTTCAAACCCGAGGATTACGCGCCGCTGATAGTCAAGCAAAGCAACGGTGACGTGGTGCATATCGCCGATCTGGGTTATGTCCGCGAGGATGTCGAGGACCTGCGCAACTTCGGCCTGTCCAACGGCCGGCCGGCGGTGCTGCTGGTGGTGTTCAAACAGCCGGGGGCCAACGTCATCGAGACGGTGGACGCGGTCAAGGCCTCGTTGCCGTTCCTGCAAAGCTCGATCCCGGCCTCGATCAAGCTCAATATCCTGCTGGACCGCACCACCACCATCCGCGCGTCGTTGCACGATGTGGAAGTCACCTTGCTGGTGTCGATTTTCCTGGTGACCCTGGTGACCTTCGGCTTCTTCCGCGACTGGCGCAGTACCCTGGTGCCGGCCATCGTCGTGCCGCTGTCGTTGCTCGGCACCTTTGGCGCCATGTATTTCCTCGGTTACAGCCTGAACAACCTGTCGCTGATGGCGCTGACCATTTCCACCGGCTTCGTGGTGGACGATGCGATCGTTATCGTGGAAAACATCATGCGCCACCTGGAACGCGGCGAAAGCCGGGTGCAGGCGGCACTGGCCGGGGCGCAGGAGGTCGGTTTCACGGTGTTGAGCATCAGTGTCTCGCTGATTGCAGTCTTCATTCCTTTGCTGATGATGGGCGGCATCGTCGGGCGGCTGTTCCGCGAGTTTTCCATCACGCTGTCGGTGGCGATCCTGATTTCGATGCTGATCTCCCTGACCGTGACGCCGATGCTCTCCAGCATCCTGCTGCGCCCGAGCGAGGAGACGGGCTCGGATCACGAATACCCGGACTCGCGCTTCCATCGCTTCTATGACCGGACCCTGCTCTGGGTCGTCGAGCATTCGGCCTTGATGGGCTTGCTGACCGTGCTGGTCATCGTCCTTGCCGGTGTGCTCTATGTGCTGGTGCCCAAGGGGTTCTTTCCCCAGGAAGACACCGGGCGGCTGCAGGGCAGCATCATCGCGCCACAAAGTATTTCCTATGCGGCGATGCAAGAGGCCTTCAGCAAGATCAACCAGACCGTGTCGAAGAACCCGAATGTCGAAACTGTCGGTGGTTTTATCGGTGGTGGCGGTGCGATCAACAGCGGCCAACTGTTTATTGCCCTCAAGCCGGTCGGTGAGCGCAAGGATAGCGCCGACCAGGTGATCGCCCAGGTACGCAAGGCCCTCGGTGACCTGCCGGGAACCCGGCTGTACCTGCAATCGGCCCAGGACATCACGGTCGGCGGCCGGCAGAGCGGGGCGCAGTACCAGTACACCATGACCGCCGATGACCAGGCCACCCTGGATGAATGGGTGCCCAAGGTCGTCGCGGTGCTGCATACCCTGCCGCAACTGACCGATATCAACACCGACCAGCAGGACAACAGCCTGCTGGCCAACATCAGCATCAACCGCGACACCGCTGCCCGCCTGGGGGTCAATATCGGCAATATCGACCAGACCCTCTACGACGCTTTTGGCCAACGCCAGGTCTCGACCATCTACAAGTCGGCCAACCAGTACCACGTGGTGATGGAAGTGGCGCCGCCGTACTGGACCGATCCACAGACCCTCAAGTCGATCTATGTCCCGACCGGACCGGTGAGCTCCAGCCAGGTGGCCAACGCTACAACGCTTTCGGCAAGCGGCAAGACGCTGGTACCACTGTCGGCGCTGTCGGATACCGGCATCCAGCGCACGGCGATCTCCATTGCCCACCAGGGTACCTTCCCGGCGGTAACGGCCTCGTTCAACCTGGCGCCGGGCACCTCCATCGGCCAGGCCACGGTGCTGGTGGAAAATGCCGTGGCCCAGTTGCGCATGCCGGCCAGTGTGGTCGGGCAGTTCGCCGGCACGGCCCAGGTGTTCCAGTCGTCGGTGGCCAGCGAGCCGCTGCTGATCGTCGCGGCCCTGTTGTCGGTGTATATCGTGCTGGGGATGCTCTACGAGAACCTGATGCACCCGCTGACCATCCTCTCGACCTTGCCCTCGGCCGGTGTCGGCGCGCTGATCGCCTTGCTGCTGACCGGCACCGAGCTGTCGATCATCGCCCTGGTGGGGGTGATCCTGCTGATCGGGATCGTCAAGAAGAACGCCATTATGATGATCGATTTCGCCATTACCGAGCGGGTCCAGCACGGGCGCAGTGCCCGCGAGGCGATTCACCGGGCCTGCCTGATCCGCTTCCGGCCGATCATGATGACCACCCTGGCGGCCATTCTCGGGGCCTTGCCGCTGGTCCTGGGCAGTGGCTACGGTTCGGAGCTGCGCCGTCCGCTGGGGATTTCCATTATCGGCGGGTTGCTGCTCAGCCAATTGCTGACGCTCTACACCACCCCGGTTATCTATTTGTGGCTGGACAGCGCTTCCGAGCGGCTGCGCCGGCGCGGCAAGGAGTCTTGAACATGATGATGGGTCGACGCGCCCCCTGCCTGGTCCTGCTGCTCAGCCTGAGCATCAGCGGCTGCATGGTCGGGCCGGATTACCAGAAACCGCCGATCGAACTGCCGCAGACCTTCAAGGAAGGCGCGCAGTGGCAGCGGGCGGCCGCCAATCCCCAGGGGGCGCTGGACAGCCAGTGGTGGCTGGATTATCACGATCCGGCCCTCAACGACCTGATGATCCGCGCGGCCAAGGCCAACCAGTCGATTGTCGCCGCCGAGGCGGCTTATCGCCTGGCGCAAGCGCAAGTCGCCTCCAGCCGGGCCGGGCTCTGGCCGACGGTGACCGCCGGACTGTCCGGTTCCCGCGGGGTGGGCAAGAGCGGCAGCAGCGGGGCAACCACGAGCACTTCGGGCGGTTCGGTCGAACAGAGTGTCAGCGCCACCCTCGGCGCCAGCTGGGAGCCGGACCTGTGGGGCCTGGTACGCCGTGGCATCGAGTCGAGCCAGGCCTCGGCCCAGTCCTCCGATGCCCTGTTGGCGGGAGTCCGGCTGTCCATCGGCGGTAGTGTCGCCAGCAACTATTTCGGCATCCGCCAACTGGATATCGATATCCGCTTGTTGAACGAACAACAACGGATCAATCAGCAACTGCTGGACATCACCCAGACCGAATACACCCAGGGCACCGCCTCCAACGACCAGTTGCTGGTGGCCCAGGACCAACTGACCACGGTAGTGGCGGCCCTGCAGACCTCGCAGCGTTCACGCGAGCAATTCGAGCATGCCCTGGCGGTGCTGGTGGGTGTGGCACCGGCGCAGTTCAGCCTGGCGCCGGTCGACAGCTTTGCCTTCAACCTGCCGGCAACCCCCCTGAGCCTGCCGTCGGGGCTGTTGCAACGGCGTCCGGACGTCGTCGCCGCCGAACGTTCAGTGGCCGCGGCCAATGGGAAAATCGGCGTTGCCGAGGCGGCGTTCTATCCCAATCTCGACCTCACGGCCCAGGTCGGCTACACGGGCAGAGCCCTGGGTGGCCTGTTCTCCTTGCCGAACCGGATCTGGAGCGTCGGCCCGGCGCTGGCCGAAACCCTGTTCGACGGCGGTGCGCGTTCGGCGGCGGTCAAGGAGGCCGAAGCCAGCTATGACGAGGAAGTCGCCAACTATCGCGGCACGGTGCTCAGCGCCTTGCAGAACGTCGAAGACAACCTCTCGGTACTCAATCACCTGCAGATCCAGGCCCAGGCCTACCAGCAGATCTACCAGCGCAACCAGCAATTGTTCGGCAGCCAGCAGGCCCAGCAGAAGGCCGGCACGGTCAGCCTGCAAGGCGTGTTGACCCAGCAACTGATCCTGTTGCAGACCGAGCAGAGTCTGCGTGACACCCAGGGCCAGTTGACCCAGGGCAGCGTCAGCTTGATCCAGAGCCTGGGCGGTGGTTGGCAAGGGGGCGATTTGACCGGTAAGTGAGGCGTCGTGGCCTGTCGGTTTGCCCAGGGGGAGGCCACTCCGACGACGGTGTCGGTGAATGTTTTTTGCGGTGGGCGCTGGCTCGTTATAACAATCTGTTGCAAGGCGGTATCTTGTCGGTGTTTTCCAGCCGTTAAGATGCACACGCCGCAAGCGATTTCTTTTATTCAACGAGCCTGACCATGCCCTTTACCCAAGCAACCGGAGCATTGGCACCGCAGAGCGCCCTCGGTTATCAGGAGGCGATTTTCCCTCAGGTGTCTCGGTCTTTTGCCCTCACCATCCCGCAATTGCCGCCGCCGTTGAACACGGCCATGACCACCGCCTACCTGCTCTGTCGGATCGCCGATACCATCGAGGACGAGCCGACGCTGTCGATTACCGACAAGCAGCATTATGAAGCGGCGTACATCCGGGCAGTTCTCGGTGAGATCGATGCCCAGCCGTTCTGTGATGAGCTGGGCCCTTTGCTTTCCGAGGCCAGTTCGCCGGCGGAAAGAGCACTGTTGAGTCAGTTGCCACGGGTACTGGAAGTGCTGCGGACCCTTGACGAACCGCAGCAGGTGGCCATTGTGCGGTGCCTGCGGGTGATGTGCCTCGGCATGGGGGATTTCCAGCGGGTCGTTGGTTTGCAGGGGCTGGAGACCTTGTCCGAGCTCAAACGCTACTGTTACTGCGTTGCGGGCGTGGTGGGCGAAATGTTCACCGAATTGTTCGTCGACTTCGCGCCGGAACTGGTGGTTCATCAGGAGCGGATGGCGTCACTGGCCGTGTCGTTTGGCGAGGGGTTGCAATTGACCAATATCCTCAAGGACCAATGGGAAGACCGGCAGCGTGGCGTTTGTTGGCTGCCACGGGACCTGTTTGCACGACATGGCGTGTGCTTGTTGTCGTTGCACACGAGTACGCAACCTGGCTATGGGCCGGCGCTGACAGAACTGATCGGCATTGCCCACGCTCATCTGCGCCGAGCCTTGGACTACACGCTGCTGATTGCACCCGAGCGCGCCAGCTTGAGGTTTTTCTGCCTGCACTCCATTGGCCTGGCGATACTGACATTGCGTAACCTGCATCGACGTGCCGATTTTCATTCCGGGTCGCAGGTGAAAGTGCCCCGCGGCCTGGCAATGACAACCCTCGGCACTCTGCGCTCGCTGGGTGGAGACAACGCTGGCTTGCGGGGGCTGTTCGATCAGGCGACCCGTTCGTTACCGTTGACCCGTCTCTGAAGTGCCGCGCTGTTGAGGTAAGATGCCGGCAAAACAGGCCCGCCGTGTTCGATAAGGGTTCGTATGTCCTTGATTTTTTCTACCCGCAGGCTAGTGCCCCTCGGCCTGCTCTTGCTGTTCAGCGGCTGCCAGCCCGCACCG
Source organism: Pseudomonas sp. MWU12-2345 (assembly GCF_023242385.1). Classification (NCBI taxonomy): domain Bacteria; kingdom Pseudomonadati; phylum Pseudomonadota; class Gammaproteobacteria; order Pseudomonadales; family Pseudomonadaceae; genus Pseudomonas; species Pseudomonas sp. MWU12-2345. The sequence goes on from NZ_JALLJA010000001.1 coordinate 394,511, forward strand.
ACAACGCCCCTCGACCAACAACTCTACATCTGGCAACGCCAATGGCGCCCGGCCCATGAGCAGGCGCTGGCCCGGAGCCGGGCTGACTTCTCGACCTTGCGGGTGCTGGCCCTGCAGGCCCAGCCCAAGGCCGGGTGGAGCAGGGCGCGGGTGGATCTGGCGCAACTCAAGGCCGATGGCCGGCCGGTGATCGCGGTGGTTCGCCTCGACGGCCAGCTTCCGGCCCTGGATCTGGACCTCGCGCGCACGCAAATCTCGACGCTGCTGGCCGATTGGCAGGCTGGCGGCGTGGCGCCCGCCGGGCTGGAAATCGACCATGACAGCGGTAGCGCACGCCTGCCGGGTTATACCGATTTCCTGGTCAAACTGCGCGGCCTGTTGCCTCCTTCATTGAAACTGAGCATCACCGCCTTGCCGGCCTGGCTCGACAGCCCGCAGTTACCGGCCTTGTTGCAGGCGGTCGACAGCAGCGTGTTGCAGGTGCATGCCGTGAGCAACCCGAGGCTCGGGCTGTTCAATCCTGGCCAAGCCAGGGACTGGGCCGAGCGCTGGGGGCGGGTCAGCGACAAGCCGTTTTACCTGGCGCTGCCGGCCTATGGCGTGGCCTTGTTGCCGGACGACCAGGGCGGGCCCGTGGTCGAAGGCGAAGTCGCGCTGAACCGTGGCGGCGAACGCCGCGAACTGTTGGCCGATCCGCAGCAACTGGCAACCCTGGCCCAACAACTGCGGACCACGCCGCCGGCGCATCTGGCCGGGCTGATCTGGTTTCGCCTGCCGCTGCCCGGTGATCGCCGCGCCTGGAGCCTGGCGACCCTGCGCGCGGTGGCCCGTGGCGAAGCGCTCTCAAGTCAATGGCAGGTTGAACTGTCGGCCCACGACGGCCTCTACGACATACGCCTGGCCAATGTCGGCAATCTCGACCGGCCGCTACCCGAGCGCGTGGTGCTCGACGCCGAGCAATGTGATGGTGTCGACGGCATCAATGGCTATACCTTGCAGCAAACCTCGAAGCAGCTCATTTTTACCCGCCAGTCCAGCGCGCGTATCGCCGCTGATGGCCAACGTGCGCTCGGCTGGGCGCGCTGTACCCGAATCGATCAAGGAGCGTGGAATGTCTACCCGTAACTGGCCTCGGCACCTGCTGTGCCTGTCCCTCAGTCTGCCGTTATCGGCATTGGCCTGCGGTCCGGACTTCCCCTTGCGTCTGCTGAATGATCGCGCCCAGTCCCTGGCCGATCTGCCGGAAACCAACTTCGCCTTCGAGGTCGACCGTCTCGGCGAAGCCGTTGCCGGCCTGAAACCGGCGACCGAGGCGACGCTGACGCCGTACTGGGACAGCGATGACAACAGCAAGCCCTATCGCGAGCAACGGGATAAGGTGGAAGCCAGCGAACTGCCGGAAAACCTGCGGGCCGAGGTGACGCGCTTGCGCGGCCTGCAAGATCCGCAGCAGGTCGAAACCCAGGGCGCCAGCCTGCCGGCCGAGTTGCGGCTGTATATCGCCGGTGCCGTGGCCTTCCAGGCCGGTGATGCGCAGCGGGCGGTGGAGTACTTCCGCCAGGTCCTGGCCTTGCCGGCCGACCAACGCAAGCTGCGCAGCACCTGGGCCGCGTATTCCCTCGGGCGGGCCTTGGTCGCCCTGAGTGTCCAGGCCGAGGCGGGTGTCGATACCCCGGCGGATAACGCCAGCGCTCCGGCCGCCACCAGCATTGAGCTGCAGGCCCAGGCCCGGCTCGCGTTCCAGCAGACCCGGGACCTGAGCGCCGGGGATTTCAGCGATCCGCTGGAGCTGGGGATTGCCAGTCTGGGTGAGGAAGCCAGGCTGGTCAGGCTCGACAATGACTGGAACCGCGCCATTGCGCTATACGCCAGCCAGAGCCGGCTGGGTTCCAACAGTGGCTACACCTCGCTCAAGCAGATCGCCGGCGAACTGGCGGGGTTGCCGGATGATGAGCTGCGTACCTTGCTCAAGGAGGAAAACGTCCAGGAGCTGTTGACCGCCTATGCGTTGAGCCGTGTTGGCGGGGCCTTCGATGAACAGCCGGAGCAGGACCTGCGACTGTCCAAGTTACTGCTGGCCAGTGCCGCCGGTAGTCTGGACAACGCTGATCGCCTGGCCGCGCTGAGCTACCAGAAGGGTGACTACGCGGGAGCCAAGGCCTTTGTCGAACACGCCGGAGACGGTGGTATGGCGTGGTGGGTGCGGGCCAAGCTGGCCCTGCGCGACGGCGACAAGGTCCAGGCCGCCAGCGCTTATGCCAAGGCGGCCAAGGCCTTTCCCAAGGATGAAGCCTGGGGCACGCGGCGGGCGCCGGACTGGAGCTTCGAGACCGTCCAGCCCGGCTGCCGGGTCGAGGGTGAAAGTGCGATCCTGGCACTGGACCGTGGCGACTACCTGCAAGCGTTCGACCAGCTCTACCGCAGCCAGGACATCTATTGGCAAGATGCCGCGACCGTGGCCGAGCGGGTGCTGACGACCGACGAGCTGAAAACCTATGTCGATGCCCATGTGCCTGCGGCGCCGGCGGCAAAGCCCGAGGACAAGGAGAATTACGTGCGCCGCCCGGTGGCTGCGCAACTGCGTGAATTGCTGGCCCGACGCCTGCTGCGCGAGGGGCGCTACGATGAGGCACCGAAGTACTTCGACAGCCCCGAATTACAGGCGACAGCGCGGGATTATGGCCGTGACCGCCAACAAGCGGTGTCGCGTTGGACCGCCACTGGGCGCGCCGAGTCGTTGTTTGCCGCGGCTACCATAGCGCGAAAGTCGGGTATGGAAATCCTCGGCTACGAGATGGCGCCGGATTACCGCACCCTGGACGGTTACTACGCCCTGGACACACCTGCGTTGCAACCGGCAGCGTTTCTCGAAACCGCGGAAATCCAGCGACAACAGGCCACCGTGGCCAAGCCCGACCGGCGTTATCACTATCGTTGGGTCGCGGCGGACCTGGCCAGCCAGGCCGCCGACCAGTTACCCCATAGCAGCCAGGCTTTCGCCGCCGTGCTGTGCAAGGCGGCGAGCTGGGTCGCCGGGAGCGACGAGGAAATCCAGTTCTACCAGCGTTATGTCGAGCAGGGTCCGTATGTGAGCTGGGCGACGAATTTCGGCCAGCAATGCCAGGAGCCGAACTTCGACCAGGCCAACAAGCGTTATCTGACCGAGCCGTTGAACGCCGTACGCTCGGCGTTGCGGCCTTACAAGGTGGCGCTGATCGCAGGCGTCCTGGCGCTATTGGCCGGGTTGGCGACACTGTGGGTACGTCGGCGTAAAGCGAAGCTTTGAGGCAAGGAGGGCCAGGGCGTGCTATTGCTTAGGGATGCATCGCCTTGAACCTTTCATGAAGGGGCGGCTCTGGAACTTCATGTATTGCCCACAGAACCAAGAGGTGACGATATGCCGGTCAAGCACGATTTGCTCGCGGACCTGAAGTTGAACAAAGAGGCGCTGGCGCAACACAGGAGCAAGGACCCCAGGCTCAACCAACTGCTTGATCAATACGACGATATCGACAAGGAAGTGCTGGCGGCCGAGTCGGCCCAGGCGGCGGATGATCCGTTGCGAACGCTGAAGGAACGGCGACTGAAAGTGAAGAACCAGATCGTCGAGCGTCTCCAGGCGCTTTGATCCCTGTGGGGGCTGGATTGCTGACGATAGCAATCCAGCATTTGCCCCCGAATTCCCTGACCAAATCGACAGTTTTGACATTTAATTTCCATATATTTCAATATTTTGTAGGCGCTTGTTACCGCTATATGTAAGGTTGTGGGTGAGGCCAGGGAGTGCCGCACCATCGGAGGACGGTACGCCTGGCCGTTTCCACCGAGCACCATAAAAACAGGGAGTTTCAATGTCCGTCTTGTTCCAGCCGCTGCTCCGGCACGCCGTGCCATCCCCGCGTTTTACCCGTCTTGCTTTATCCCTGCTGTTCGGCAGCCTGACGCTGCTGACCCATGGCGAAGCCCAGGCCCAATCGGCCCCTGTCGATGAGTCCGCCCAGGGCGAAGCACTGAGCCCCGATGCAGGACCTGCGGCGAAGCAGGGCGCCTACCTGTCCGACTGGTTCAACCAGGACCTGACCGTGATCGGCAGCAAGGACATCAGTTTCGGGCCTCGTCCGGCCGATGACGTCTACCTGGAATACGAATACTTCGGTCGTAAGGGCCCGTTCGAACTTTACGGCTATGTCGATATCCCGAAGGTCTTCGGCATCGGCAACAGCCATGACCAGGGCGCCTGGGACCACGGCTCGCCGGTGTTCATGGAGCACGAACCACGCATCTCCATCGACGCCCTCAGCGGCCGCAGCCTGGCGATCGGCCCGTTCAAGGAATGGTATGTGGCCTTCGACTGGATCTACGATCACGGCAGCCGCACCGCCAACCGCGCCAATACCCTCTACAGCGGCCTGGGTACCGATATCGACACCCATTCGCGGGTCAATCTGTCGGCCAACTTCTACGGGCGCTACCAGTGGGAGAACTACGGCGCGAACAACGAGTATTCGTGGGACGGCTACCGCGCCCAGCTCAAGTACATCGTGCCCATCGACCACTTCGGCAATGGCGCGTCGCTGACCTATATCGGCTTTACCAACTTCGATTTCGGCTCCGACCTGCACAAGACCGATCCGGCGCGTACCGCCAATGCCACGGTGGCGACCAACGTGCTGCTGTATTCCTTTACACATTTGCGTTTTACCCTGGTGGGACGCTATTTCCACAACGGCGGCAACTGGCGCGACGGCAGTCAGCTGAATTTCGGCGACGACGATTTCCGCGCCCGTTCCAACGGCTGGGGTTATTACGCCGGCGTCGGCTACCAATTCTGAAACCCTCGTTAATAGGAGCGTTCATGCGTACTGTGACTCGTCACACCCTTATCGCTGGCCTGCTGCTCGGCAGCCTGGCCGGACAGCTGGCCTGGGCCGCACCGACGGCGCCGATCAAGCCCAAGGTCATGTTGATCACCATGTTCGCGCCGGAAGCGCAGACCTGGATCGATCGCCTGGCCCTCAAGCATGAAATCCCGGTGCCGGGCCTCAGCGCCGAGTACCCGAACATTCGCTGCAATGACCAGGACACCTGCCTGCTGGTGACCGGCATGGGCCAGACCAACGCCGCCGCCTCGACCCTGGCCCTGGCGTTGTCGCCGCAGTTCGACCTGCGCCAGTCGTACTTCCTGATTGCCGGTATTGCCGGGATCAACCCCCATCAAGGCACCATCGGCACCGCGGCCTGGGCCCACTACCTGGTGGAGTTCGGCACCCAGTGGGAACTGGACGCGCGGGATGCGCCGAAAGACTGGCCCACCGGCTACATCGGCATCAACACCCGCGGGCCGAACGAGAAGCCGCCGCTGGACTACAAGACCGAAGTCTTCGAACTCAACCCCAAGCTGCAGGCCAAGGCGTTTGCCCTGTCGCATCAGGTGAGCTTGAGCGAGAGCAAGGAATCCGCGGCCTGGCGGGTCAAATACCCTTATGCGCCAGCCAACCAGCCGCCGGTCGTGACCCGCTGCGACACCCTGGCGGGCAACACCTGGTTCTCCGGGACACGCCTGAGTGAACGGGCCGAGGTCTGGACCCGCTTGCTGACGGACAACAAGGGCGTCTACTGCACCACCCAGCAGGAAGATAACTCCACCTACGAAGCCTTGCTCCGCGCGAGCAAGGCCGGGCGGGTGGATATCAATCGCCTGGCCGTGGTCCGTGCCGGTTCGGATTTCGACCGGCCGTATCCGGGCTACAGCGAAGTCGACAACCTGCTCAAGTATGCCGACCAGGGCGGTTTTGTCCCGGCCCTGGAAAACCTGTACCGCGCGGGTAACCCGTTGGTGCAGGCGATCCTCGGCAACTGGAAAGCCTGGGAGCAGGGCGTTCCCGAGAACTGAGTGATTCGGTGGGGCGCGCCGCCAGTGCTAAGCTGGGCGCCCACCGATCGCCCGGAGAACCCCGACCATGCTCAAACCCCTGGCCCTGGCCTTGTTGCTGGCCTGCACCGCGTCGGCGGCACAAGCCGAACTGCTCGCCGATATGCCGTTGACCTACCAGGCCCAGGCCAATGCCGATACCCACGACCAGCCGTTGGTGATTTTCCTGCATGGTTACGGCAGCAACGAAGACGATCTGTTCGGCATCAAGGACGACCTGCCGGCCAACTACACCGTGCTTTCGGTGCGCGGCCGCCTGGAACTGGACCTGGGCGCCTACCAGTGGTTCCACAAGAAGGTCGGGGAGGCGCAGTACGACGGCGACAGCGGCGATCTGTTGCAGAGCGCCGCGGCCATCACCGACTTTGTCACCCGGGTCACGGAGAAATACCACACCCAGCCCGACAAGGTGTTCCTGGTGGGTTTCAGCCAGGGCGCAATGATGACTTATGAGGTTGCGCTGCGGCATCCCGAGGTCCTGCGCGGTATCGCCTCCCTCAGCGGCCGGGTGTTGCCGGCGTTGCGTTCGGAACTCAAGGGCGGGGCGAAGTACTCTGGGTTGAAGGTCTTTATCGGTCACGGCACCGCCGATCCGCAGGTGCCTTATGCCGGGGCGACCGAGGCCCTGGGCGTGCTGAAGGGCCTGTCCATCGAGCCGCAGTTTCACTCCTATCCCGGCGTCGGCCACACCATCAGCGCCACGGAAGTCGAGGATCTGAAAAACTGGATCAGTGCTTCGTTGCAACACTGACCGGCCCGACGTTTTTCCAATTGCACTTGCGCGTTGCTCGGGGGTCAGATGTTTGACCTAACCGGGCCACTTGGGATAAACGATGAGCCAGGATGTCCTCGCGACCGAAACCAACCGCCGCCAGTTGCAGCAGATCATCGCCGGCCTGTCCGAAGGCGTGATCCTGATCGAGGTCGACCAGAGCATTCTCTGGGCCAACGATGCCGCACTGGCCATGCATGGCGTCAGCCAGCTCAGCGAACTGGGCGCCAATGCCGAGCAGTATCAGGAACGCTTCAACCTGCGTTATCGCAACAATCATCCCCTGAGCGCCGACCAATACCCCATCGTCCGGGTTGCCAATGGCGAGACCTTTGACGATCTGGTGGTCGAGATGAGTGTCCAGGCCGATGAGCAGACGCCCCTGTGCGTGCTGCGTATCAGCAGCATGATCCTGACCAATCGCGCCGGCGACCCCGAGTCCCTGGTGCTGATCATCAGCAACGCCACCGACTGGGCCAGTGCCGAACAGCGCTTCGAGAAAGCCTTCAGTGCCAACCCGGCACCGGCGGTGATCTGTCGGCTCAGCGACCTGCGCTACGTCAAGGTCAACCAGGGCTTCCTGGAGATGACCGGCTACAGCCGCGAACAGGTCATCGGTCGCTCGGTCTACGAACTGGATGTGCTCGAAAACGCCGAGCGCCGGGACCTGGCCATCCAGCGCCTGGGGGAGGGCGCCACCATTGCGCAGATGCAGGCGGAGATCAGGCTGGCGGACGGTGGCAGCAAACTGGTGATCGTCGCCGGCCAGCCCCTGGATATCCACGAGGACAACTGCATGCTGTTTTCCTTTATGGACCTGGAGCCGCGGCGCAAGATCGAAATCGCCTTGCGCCAGAGCGAGGAGCGTTTTGCCAAGGCCTTTCGCCTGACACCGGTACCGACCCTGCTCTGCAGTGCGGACAACCAGCAACTGATGGACGCCAATGAAGCCTTCCTGAACATCACCGGTTATGCCGCCGAAGAATTGCTTGGGCACAGTGTCCAGGCCGTGGGGTTTATCGAGGATGGGGTGTTGTGCGAACGACTGTTCGTGGCCCTGGAAAAAACCGGACGCCTGGAGAGCCTGGACCTCCGGATCCGCCAGAAAAACGGTGAGCCCATCGATTGCGTGCTGTCGGCCGACACCGTGCTGATCCAGGATGCGCCCTGTTACCTGCTGGTGCTGACCAATATCACCGAGCGCAAACGTTCGGAGCTGGAGCTGGTGACGGCCATCGAAGCGGTGATGCAGGACGCCTCCTGGTTCAGCCAGAAGCTGATCGAAAAGCTCGCCACGGTGAAAAGTGTCAGTGCGCCCAACCTGCCGGGCTTTTCCCTCGCCGACCTGACGCCGCGCGAACGCGATGTGCTGGGCCTGATCTGCGAGGGCCTGGCGGACAAGGAAATCGCCGCACGGCTCGAACTGGCCCTCAATACCGTACGCAATCACGTAGCCACGGTGTACTCCAAGCTCGACGTGCACAGCCGCAGCGAGGCGATTGTCTGGGCGCGCGAACGTGGCTTGTTTGTCACCAGGCGTTGAGGGTGCAAATGCACCAGTGCCACCAGTGCATATACGGGTGTAGAGCTTCCACGGTTTTTCTTAGCATGGTTGCCTGACGCGCGGGCGGGTCGCCCGCGTGACGAATAACCAGGTACGGGACTCACCGGTGTGCTCTCTCTAATGGAATTACGCAGCTTGCTCGAAAGCGGCTTTGCGCCCCTTGCCTGTGAATGCCTGCTGGGCGAAGCGTCGCTGAGTGTCAGGGTCTATGACCCCGAGAGCGGGCGGGTCGACCTGATGGTCACGGGCATAGCCCTGAACCTGTTGCACCGGCGCGAAGGGGCACTGCGGCTACTTGAGGAACTGCGCGAGGAACTTGAGTCCAATACGCTCAAGGTCGAGCGCGCTTCCGGCGCCCGTTAGCCGAGGTGTTACCGGATACTTTGCTTCACCTCTTTGGCGCGTCCCTGCGCTCTTTTGTAGCAGTCAGCCGTTACGCCACGCCCTCCTGAATAGCCCTGTTTCTGACAAAAGCCTATTCCTATCAAACCCTTGAATGCATTTTCAGGAAGCTGGCACGCGTTATGCTTTTTTTGTATTCATGGATAATTGGATACAAAAAGACAAAGGTGCTTCCCATGCAATTCGCTCCCGCTTACGTTGACCGTCAGCCCCGGACCGCCGAGGAGGAGGCCTACACCTTTCTGCTGGAGGCGATCTGTGGCGGTCGTTACCGCAAAGGCGACCGGCTGATCGCCGAGGACATCGCCGGCGAGATCGGCATGAGCCGCATGCCGGTGCGCGAGGCCTTTCGTCGCCTGGACGCCCAGGGCCTGGTGACCCTGCGGCCCAATCGCGGGGCGATTGTCAGCGGCCTGGAGTTCGACGAGCTGCAGGAAGTCTTCGATATGCGCAGTGCCCTCGAAGGCCTGGCGATCCGCGTGGCCGTGCCGAAGATCGGCGAACGCCAGTTGGCGGCCCTGGAACGGATGCTCGACGAGATGGACGACTACCGCGACGAAAGCGCCGAGTGGGTCAGCCGGCATCGGGCCTTCCATGAATACCTGTGCAGCCTCAGCGGCCGGCCACGGCTGATGAAGCAGATATCGGCCCTCTATTCACTGATCGAGGCGCCGATGCGCCTGTGGTTGCAACACAGCGAAAAGCCCTTGAGCGCACGCCAGGAACACGCGGTGATCCTCGACGCGATTCGCGCGGGCAATGCCGCGCACGCCGAGGCCGTGGTGCGCCAGCACATCGAGGGCACGGTGCCGGCGCTGATCGATTTTCTGCAAACGAAAAAATAGAACCGGGCTCAAGCCCGGCCGTGTCTTGACTTTGAGAACTGCCCCGTTATCAACGAACAGGAGTGTCTGGTCATGCATAAACCTCGCGTGTTGTTTGCCGCTGTATCCCTGGTGCTGCTGGTGCAGGGGGCGGTCGCCGCGCCCCAGGTGCCGGAGCGTTTGCAGAAGGTCGCAAAACTGACCTATTGCTCGGGCATGGATTCACCCCCGCTGGTGTCGTTCGACGAGGCCCAGAAGCCCAGGGGCCTGACCGTCGACCTGGGTCTGGAAATTGCCAAACGGCTGGATAACAAGACGGTGCAATGGCGGGTCATTCCCTTCTCCGGGCTGCTGCCGGCGCTGCTGGCGCAACAATGCGACATGATCGTCGACCAACTGTTCGACAAGCCCGAACGGCGGGAAGTGATCGACATCGTCAACTACATGTATTCCAGCCAGTCGGTGGTGGTGCCCAAGGGCAATCCGAAGCACATCAAGGCCCTGGACGATCTCTCGGGGCACAAGGTGGCGGTGCTCAACGGCTCGACCATCAAGACCCTGCTTGACGCCGAGAACGACACCCTGGCCAAGGCCGGCAAGACGCCGATGAAGCTGGTGGTCTACAACACCGACACCGATGCCTTCCAGGCCCTGCGTATCAGCCAGGTCGACGCCTACGGCACCACCGTGGAAACCGCCGGTTACTACGCCGCCATGGCCCCCGATCTGTTCGAAGAGGGCGTGCCGGCCTTCAGCCGGATTCTCACTGGCCTGGGGATTCGCAAGGACGATCCGCAACTGGGCAAGGCCGTGCAGCAGATCGTCACTGATATGCGCAATGACGGCAGCTACGCCCAACTGCTGGGCAAATGGCATGTCGCCAGCGACACACTCGACTGAGGCGGGCGCCCGATGAACTTCAATTGGCAAGTGTTCTGGCAGTACCTGTTGCAGCCCAGCGGGGTCTACCTCACCGGGCTCTGGCTGACCTGCCTGATCAGCGTGCTGGCGATGTCGCTGGGCTGTGTACTCGGGCTGGCCGCGGCATTGCTGCGGCTGTCACGCAGTCCCTTGCTGCACCTGCCGGTACGTTTCTACGTGTGGCTGATGCGCGGCACGCCGTTGCTGGTGCAGATCGTCTTTCTCTACACCGCGCTGGCGGCCGGCGGGATCTTCCGTTTCGAGGACCTGGAACTGTTCGGCCTGGTGATACCGGGCAATATCCAGGCGGCGATCATCGCCCTGGGCCTGAACGAAGGCGCCTATATGGCCGAGATCATCCGCGCCGGGATCGGTGCGGTGGACAAGGGCCAGTACGAGGCCGGACGTTCGCTGGGCATGACCTTCGGCAAACTGATGCGGCGCATCGTCCTGCCCCAGGCCTTCCGGGTGATCGTGCCGGCGCTGGGCAACGAGTTCAACGTGATGCTCAAGAACACCACGCTGGTCAGTGTGATCGGGGTGCAGGAGTTGTTGCTGAGTACACAGATGGTGACCTCGGCGACCTTCCGGGTGTTCGAACTGTACCTGGTGGTGGCGATCTATTTCCTGTTGCTCACTACACTGTGGGGCTTCTTCCAGCGCTGGCTCGAAGCACGCTTCGGTCAGTCGGACCGGCCGTCGTCACCGCCGCCGGCCTCCAGCCGGATGTTTGGTCGCAGTGCCTTTAAACTGCTGAGGGGGCGTTGAACATGGCGCACAAGAGCGAAGAACTGATCATCGAAGCGCTGGACATTCAAAAGTCCTTTGGCGATTTGCAGATCCTCAAGGGCATTTCCCTGCAGGTACGCCGCGGTGAAGTGGTCGTGCTGATCGGCGCCTCGGGCTCGGGCAAGACCACCTTCATCCGCTGCATCAACCTGCTGGAAGATATCCAGGGTGGGCGTATTCGCGTCAACGGCCGGGCCATGGGTTACCGCGAGCGTGCCGACGGCAGCCTGGTGCGTGACTCCGAACGCAATATCGCCCGTCAGCGCCGGGATATCGGCATGGTCTTCCAGCGTTTCAACCTGTTCCCCCATATGACCGCCCTGGAAAATATCATCGAGGCACCGATCCAGGTGCTCGGCATGTCGCGGGCCGAGGCGCTGGAGCAGGCGCGGGCCTTGCTCGCCCGGGTCGGCCTGGCGGACAAGGCGGGGCATTACCCCTCGATGCTTTCCGGCGGTCAGCAGCAGCGGGTGGCGATCGCCCGGGCCCTGGCGATGAAGCCCCAGGCCATGCTGTTCGACGAGCCCACCAGCGCCCTCGACCCGGAAACCGTCGGCGAGGTGTTGCAGGTGATGAAGCAGTTGGCCGAGGAGGGCATGACCATGGTGGTGGTGACCCACGAAATGGGCTTTGCCCGGGAAGTCGCCGACCGCGTGGTGGTCCTTGACCAGGGCGAACTGATCGAGCAGGGGCCACCGGAGCAGATTTTCAGTCGGCCCGCGCATCCGCGTACCCAAGCTTTTCTCAGCCGTGTGTTGTGAAACCAACCCTTGTTTGGAAGAACTTTTGCCATGTTGAAATTTTCTGCCCACGAATATCCTTATCCGTCGCAACGCCAGAGCGTGTTTGCCCGCCGTGGCATGGTGGCGGCCTCGCAACCCCTGGCCGCCGAAGCCGGCATCGAGATCATGCGCAAGGGCGGCAATGCGATTGACGCTGCCATCGCCACGGCGGCGGCGCTGACGGTGGTCGAGCCCACCGGCTGTGGCCTCGGTGGCGATGCCTTCGCGCTGGTCTGGTGCAAGGGCAAACTGCACGGCCTCAACGGCAACGGCCAGGCCCCGGCGGCCCTGAGCATCGAGGCGGTCAAAGCGGCGGGGCATACACAAATGCCGCTGTATGGTTGGACCCCGGTAACCGTACCGGGCTGCCCGTCGGCCTGGGCCGAATTGTCGAAACGCTTTGGCAAGTTGCCCTTTGCCGAGCTGCTGCAGCCGGCCATCAGCCTGGCCCGGGAGGGTTTTCCCGTGTCGCCGGTCATCGCCTACAAATGGCAACAGGCGCTGGTCGAGTTCAGTCCGCAGCGCGACGCGGTGCTTGAGCCCTGGTTCGAGACGTTCCTGATCGAGGGCCGTGCACCCCGGGCCGGTGAACTGTTCCGCAACCCGGCCCAGGCCCGGACCCTTGAAGAACTGGCCGCCACGGCCTGCGAAAGCCTCTATCGCGGCGAACTGGCCGCGCGCCTGGATGCCCATTCCTGTGCCACCGGCGGCTACCTGCGCAGCAGCGACCTGCAGGGTTATCGCGCGCAGTGGGTCGAGCCGATCCATATCAACTACCGCGGTTATGACGTCTGGGAAATCCCGCCCAGCGGCCAGGGGCTGGTGGCGTTGATGGCGTTGAAAATCCTTGAAGGCTTCAGCTTTGACCATCGCGACAGCCAGCAGACCTGGCATCGCCAGCTGGAGGCCATGAAGCTGGCCTACAGCGACGGCCTGCACTACATCACCGACCCCTTGCATATGCGGGTAGCGGTGGCGGACCTGCTCAGCGACGACTACAGCGCCCGACGCCGCGGGCAGATCGGCGAGCAGGCGCTGCCGCCCGCGCCTGGCGATCCCCATGCCAGCGGCACGGTGTACCTGGCCAGCGCCGATGCCGAAGGCAATATGGTTTCGTTTATCCAGAGCAACTATCACGGCTTCGGTTCCGGCGTGGTGCTGCCCGACAGCGGCATCGCCTTGCAGAACCGTGGGCAGGAATTCAGCCTCGACCCGAGCCATGCCAACTGCCTGGTGCCCGGCAAGAAGACCTATCACACGATCATCCCCGGCTTTCTCAGCCAGGGCAGCGAACCCCTCGGGCCGTTCGGTGTGATGGGCGGCTATATGCAGCCCCAGGGCCACGTGCAGATGGTGATGAACCTGGTGGACTTCGCTCTCAACCCCCAGGCCGCCCTGGATGCACCGCGCTGGCAATGGCTGGGGGAGATGAAGGTGGGTATCGAGCAGGGCGCTTCACGGGACCTGGCGATGGGGCTGGCGCGGCGCGGCCATCAGGTGCAAATCACCTGTGACCTCACCGAATATGGACGTGGCCAGATCATTCTGCGCGACCCGCTCAGCGGTGTGCTGTGCGGCGGTACCGAACCGCGTACCGATTCCCATATCGCCGTGTGGTAAAGGTGCTCAGATCCTCAAGGTGACTGCCCAATACCGGAAGGACGGAGGTGCTTGAGGATAGGATGGCTGGCAGAGCGGGATGTGCAGATGTCGCGACAGGCGACATAATCACCTCCGGCGTGCGGCCATCCGGTCGTTGTGCACCAGACCTCGCGGAGTCTTGAATGGCCTTGCCGGAATCGTCGCTACACACTGAAACCAAGGTTCGTTCCAGAGTCCACGCATTATTCGTTCTCTCCCTCGTGGTCATCCTCACCGGCATCGGTGCGGGTCTCGGCGGCACGCTGCTGGCGATGTTGTTGCACGCGATCCAGCACCTGGCCTACGGCTATGGCCAGGACAGCCTCACCAGCCATGAAAGTTTCCTGATCGGCGTGAGCAGCGCCTCGACGTCGCGACGGATCCTGGCCCTGGCGCTCTGCGGTCTGGTGGCGGGCCTGGGCTGGTGGGCGATCTATCGATTCGGCAGTCCGCTGGTCGGTATCAAGAAAGCCGTGGCGCCCGACGGACCGGCGATGCCGCCCAAAACCACGGTGTGCCATGCGCTGTTGCAGATTATCACCGTGGCCCTGGGCTCGCCGCTGGGCCGTGAAGTCGCGCCCCGGGAGGTCGGCGCACTGGTCGGTGCCTGGTTATCGCGCAAGGCGCAGTTGCCCCCCGAAACCCACCGGCTGCTGATTGCCTGCGGGGCAGGGGCCGGGTTGGCGGCGGTCTATAACGTGCCATTGGGGGGCGCGGTATTTGTCCTGGAAGGCTTGCTGGCGGTGTTCAGTTGGCCGGCGGCGATCATGGCCCTGGCGACTTCGGCGATTGGCGCCGCCGTGGCCTGGGTTGGACTGGGCGCGCAGGTGCAATACGTGGTGCCGAGCCTGGCGCTGACACCCGGGCTGCTCGCCTGGTCGATGCTGGCCGGGCCGCTGTTCGGGCTCGCCGCTTATGGTTTTGTGCAACTGACCGGTCGCGCCCGGATCCAGGCTGCCCGCGGCTGGCGCTTGCCGGTGTTGTCCTTGATCAACTTCACCCTGATCGGTTGCGTGGCGGTCTATCTGCCCCAGGTGCTGGGTAACGGCAAGGGGCCGGCGCAGTTGGGCTTTGACAGCGAACTGACGTTGGGGCTGGCGGCCGCGCTGTTGGTGGCCAAGGTGCTGGTGACCAGCGCCAGCTTGCGGGCCGGGGCCGAAGGCGGGCTGCTGACGCCCGCCCTGGCGATTGGTGCGCTGATGGCGATTCTGCTGGGGGGATTATGGAGCCTGGCATTTCCAGGTGTTGCCCTGGGGGCCTTTGCCATTGTCGGTGCGGCGGCATTCCTGGCGGCCTCCATGAGCATGCCGCTCACGGCCATTGTGCTGGTGGCGGAGTTCACCCGGATCGATCACGACTTCCTGGTGCCGATCATTCTCGCGGTGGTGGGCTCGGTGTGCATGAGTCGCTTGTGTGAGGTGATCAACAGGTCTAAGCGCTGACTCCCCTGGCGTCGGTGCCGTAGCTCTGCGGTGAATGGCCGCTTGCAGCGGTTCGCGAGCAAGCTCTGCTCCTACAGGTTCATGTCGTACGCAAGATCTGTATTCAACAGCCCACTGTAGGAGCAGGGCTTGCCCGCGAAGAGGCCCTCAAGGCTGCCAACGCTTCGCTGCTCCTACTCTCGTGGCGCGGCGACTGGGCGCAAGCCGCTGGCAAGTATCTTGCTGGCTCTCTTGGCCTTGGCCAAACCATCCGGATCGCCATTCAACAGGCCTTGCAGCGCACCGGCACACAGCCGCGACTGGAAGTCATCGCGCCCGGCGAATTGCTGATGCAGCAGCTCGACGCCTTGTAGCGCCATGGCCAGGATCGCCTCGATACCGCCCGGACCCTGGATCGAACTGATCATCACATGCCGCAAGGCCTTCTTGTACTGGCTCTGGGTGTGGATCGCGGTGATATCGACGCCGCTATCGGCAAAGACTTTCTCCAGCAGCCCGCGCACGGCGTCGTCCTGCAGAAAGGGTTCGCCACAGTCATCCTCGAACACCAGGCCCTTGGCAGTGAGTGTGACCCCCGTGCTGTGCTCGGTCATTCTGGCTCCTTGTAGATCACGGCAGATTTGCAGTTTGCAACCAACCGTGGGATCAGACAAATGAAAAGCGCTCGAAAAAGTGCTACTCGTCATGACTGTTCAACAGGTTCAGACAACGCTGCAACACCTCCGAGACGTCGCCCGCCCGGTAGCTGAGCACGATGGGCGAGGTGATGCTGCTGTCCTGCAACGAGGTGTAACCAATGTCATCCCGGTGCAAGCGCTGAACCGAGGCCGGTACCAGGGCAATGCCGACCCCGGCGGCCACCAGGCCGATGGTGGTCTGCAGTTCGTTGGCCATCTGCGCCACGTGGATACTCAGGCCATGCCCGGCGAACACCCCCAGGACATGGTCGGCATAGCTGGGGCGCGGGCTGGCGGGGTAGAGGATAAACGGCTGCGCGGCCAACTCCTTGAGGCTGACCGGTCGCCCGAGCAGCGGATGCCCGGCCGGCAAGGCTGCGACCAGGGGATCCTGGCGGAGGACTTTCTGGACGATGGCCGGATCATCGAACAGCATCCGCCCAAAGCCGATATCGATCCGCCCGCTTTTCAGCGCCTCCAGTTGTTGCAGGGTGATCAGCTCCGACAGGCCCAGCTCGATATCGCCAAAACTGCGCAGGCGGCGGATCAGGTCGGGCAGGGCACCGTAGAGGGTCGAAGGCGCAAAGCCGATACCCAACCAGCGCTTGCGGCCGGCGGCCACGCGCCGGGTATCGTCACAAACCCGCTCAAGCTGTTCGAGCAGCTGGCTGGAATGCTCCTGGAAAAAACGCCCGGCCTCGGTCAGGCGCAAGGGCCGCGAACGCTCCAGCAGCGCCACCCCCAATTCATCTTCCAGTTGCTGGATCTGCCGGCTCAGGGGCGGTTGGGCGATGTTCAACAACTCGGCCGCACGGGTGAAGTTCAAGGTCTGGGCGAGCACCTTGAAATAACGCAAATGACGAAGCTCCACGATACCTCCTGGGTATGAAGCGAGACTTATTCAATATTGGACCGGCACCGCCTTGAGCGTCAATCATGGCGGAAAGACCAATACCACGTAGATGGATACGCCATGAGCGCTGTAACGATCGAACACTTCGATACCCAGATTGTCGATTTGCCCACCATTCGTCCTCACAAACTGGCGATGCACACCATGCACGGCCAGACGCTGGTGATCCTGCGTATCCGTTGCAGCGACGGTATCGTCGGCATCGGCGAGGCCACCACCATTGGTGGCCTCGCGTATGCCGGGGAAAGCCCGGAAAGCATCAAGGTCAACCTCGATACCTGGTTCGCGCCGCTGCTGATCGGCCAGGACGCCAGCAATGTCAACGCCGCCATGCAACGGGTCGACCGGGCCATTCGCGGTAATACCTTCGCCCGCTCGGCGGTGGAGACCGCGTTGCTCGATGCCCAGGGCAAACGCCTCGGGCTGCCGCTGGCCGAACTGCTCGGTGGTCGGCTGCGGGACGGTGTGGAAGTGGCCTGGACCCTGGCCAGCGGCGACACCGGCAAGGACATCGAGGAAGCCGAGCGTATGCTCGACCTGCGCCGCCATCGCCATTTCAAACTCAAGATCGGTGCCGGCGAACCGGCGCGGGATATCGCCCATGTCGCGGCGATCAAGCGCGCACTGGGTGACCGCGCCAGCGTGCGGGTGGACGTCAACCAGGCCTGGAGCGAGGCCGTGGCGGTGCGTGCCTGTCGCCAACTGGCCGAGGCCGGGGTCGAGCTGATCGAGCAGCCGCTGTCCCGCCATGATCGTGCCGGCATGGTGCGTTTGAGCGCCCATAGCCCGATCCCGCTGATGGCCGACGAAGCCATCGAGTCGGTGCAGGACAGCTTTGCCCTGGCGCAGATGGGCGCCGCGAGTATTTTTGCCCTGAAGATCGCCAAGACCGGCGGCCCGCGTGCCGTGCTGCGTACGGCAGCGATTGCCGAGGCGGCGGGTATCGGCCTGTACGGCGGCACCATGCTCGAAGGCAGTATCGGCACCCTGGCGGCCGCGCATGCTTTCGCCACCCTCGACAGGCTGGAGTGGCACACCGAACTGTTCGGCCCGTTGCTGCTGACCGAAGACATTCTGGTCGAACCGCCGACCTATCGTGATTTCCAGTTGCTGATCCCGAAGACTCCCGGGCTCGGCCTGGTCATCGATGAAGAACGCCTGGCGCGTTTTGCCCGCCACTGACTTCCTGAACCCAGAGGACACACCATGCTTTTTCACGTACGCATGACCGTCAAACTGCCCACCGACATGCCGGCCGAACAGGCTGCGCGACTCAAGGCCGATGAACGCGAACTGGCCCAGCGTCTGCAACGGGAGGGCACCTGGCGCCACCTTTGGCGCATCGCCGGGTTGTATGCCAATGTCAGCGTCTTTGATGTGCCGGATGCCCAGGCGCTGCACGATACCCTGATGCAACTGCCGCTTTATCCCTATATGGAGATCGAGGTCATGGCGCTGTGCAGGCATCCCTCTTCGGTCCATGACGACGACCGCTGAGCCGGGGTTTTCCAAGGTTTGCATCCACAAGAACAATGATGAGGAACAGCAGCATGACCGTTCGTATTTCCCAAACCGCCGAAGTCCAGAGCTTCTTCGAAGGCGCCGCCGGCCTTGACCAGGCTGCCGGCAATCCACGGGTGAAGCAGATTGTCCACCGGGTGTTGAGCGACAGCATCCGCCTGATCGAAGACCTGCGGATCTCGCCGGAAGAGTTCTGGAAGGCCGTGAACTACCTGAACGAACTGGGCAGCCGCCAGGAGGCCGGCCTGCTGGTCGCCGGGTTGGGCCTGGAACACTATCTCGACCTGTTGCTGGATGCCGAAGACGAGCAGGCCGGTCATGTCGGTGGCACGCCACGGACCATTGAAGGACCGCTGTATGTGGCCGGTGCGCCACTCTGCGAAGAAGAGGCCCGGCTGGATGACGGCCTTGATCCGGGCACCGTGCTGTTTATGCGCGGTCAGGTCCGCGGCCTCGACGGCAAGCCACTGGCCCACGCGCTGGTCGATGTCTGGCATGCCAACACCGGTGGCACCTATTCCTACTTCGATCCTTCGCAGTCGGAGTTCAACCTGCGCCGGCGCATCCGTACCGACGCCGAAGGTCGCTACCGCTTCCAGAGCATCGTGCCCTCCGGCTACGGTTGCCCGCCGGACGGCCCGACCCAGCAGTTGCTCGATCAACTGGGCCGGCACGGCCAGCGCCCGGCGCATATCCACTTCTTTATTTCCGCCCCGGGTCATCGTCACCTGACCACACAGATCAACCTGGCGGGCGATCCCTACCTGCACGACGACTTTGCCTACGCCACCCGCGACGAGTTGATTGCCGAAATTTTCTTCAAGGAAGACGCGAACGGGCGGCATGCCGAGATCGACTTCGATTTTGCCTTGCAGTCGACCGATGCCGCCAAGGAACAGGACAAGGGTGAGCGGGTGCGGGCACTCGAAGCCTGACCCTCGCCGCGTTCCGGCGTTACAGGTCCCGCGTGCGTCTGCCCGCGGGACTTTTGTCGTCCTGCCAGCCTTGATGGAAAAACAAGAGAGGCTTATCCCATGACCACTTTGTTGAGTGAGCGCAGCCGGATTTTCGAACAGGCCGATGCCCATGCGGTCTCCGAGTATGTCAACCAGCATGTCGGCAGCCATTGCATTCGCCTGCCGCCCAGGGGCCGCCCGCAAGCGAGTATCAAGCACCGGACCTTTTCCAGCCTTGACCTGTGCCGCATCAGCTACGGCGCCCGGGTCCAGGTAACGTCGCCGGCCCTGGAAACCATCTATCACTTGCAGATACTGCTGAGCGGACACTGCCGTTCAAGCTTCCGGGGCGAGGAGCGGATCTATACGCCCGGTGAGATCCTGCTGATCAACCCGGATGATCCGGTGGACCTGACCTATTCGGCCGATTGCGAGAAATTTATCGTCAAGCTGCCGGTGCGCTTGCTGGAAAATGCCTGCCTGGATCAGCACTGGCTGCTGCCGCGCCAGGGCATTCGCTTCGACAGCGAGCGCTGCGACCTGGCCGGGCTGGACGGTTTCGTACCGTTGCTGACGCTGATCTGTCACGAAGCCGAGAGCTGTGCGGGGCCTGAAGTGCAGGCGCTGTATGAACGCATCGTTGCCAGCAAGCTGCTGGGCCTGCTGGCAAGCAATGTGCAACGGGTCCGCCCCGAGGCGGAGAGCGCTGGTGGCTTCGAAGCGGTCCGCCAATTTATCGAGGCGCATCTGCACGATGAGATCGGTGTAGAGCAATTGCGCGAGGTGGCGCGGGTCAGCGAGCGCTCCCTGTATTTACTGTTCGAACGGCATGTCGGTCTTTCGCCCCGCGACTATGTGCGCCAGCGCAAGCTGGAGCGGGTGCATGCGCTATTGCAGCTACCGGGCGCCCGCAGTGTCACCGAAGTGGCGCTGGACCATGGTTTTGTTCACCTGGGGCGCTTCTCCGAAACCTATCGCAAACGCTTTGGCGAGCTGCCTTCGCACACCTGGCGCCGCCAGCGGGAGGGGGCTGCACGTAGCGGATAGCGATTTGCAGGGGGCGGATATTGTGACAGTCAGGGCAGGCATAAGGTGAGGGCGCCTGAGACAAGAACAATGGAGGGCCCAGCCCATGACCGACACACTCGACAGACTCGCCTGCCAGATCCGCGAGTCGGTTCAGGAAGACCCCGCCAGCGGAACGTTCCGCTGCCGCCGCGACATCTTCACCGACACCGAACTGTTTTCGCTGGAAATGAAACACATCTTTGAAGGCGGCTGGGTCTACCTGGCCCATGAAAGCCAGGTCCCGGAGATCAACGACTACTTCACGACCTTTATCGGCCGCCAGCCGGTGGTGATCACCCGCGACAAACAGGGCCTGCTCCATGGCCTGGTCAACGCCTGCGCCCACCGTGGCGCCATGCTCTGCCGCCACAAGCAAGGCAACAAGGGTTCGTTTACCTGTCCGTTCCACGGCTGGACCTTCAGCAACACCGGCAAGCTGCTCAAGGTCAAGGATGGCAAGACCGGCGCCTACCCGGACCGCTTCGACTGCGACGGTTCCCATGATCTGCGGCGCCTGGGGCGCTTCGAAAACTATCGCGGCTTCCTGTTCGGCAGCCTCTCGGAGCAAGTCCCGACGCTGAACGATTACCTGGGGGAAACCCGGGTCATCATCGACCAGATGGTCGACCAGGCACCCGAAGGCCTGGAGGTGCTGCGGGGCAGCTCGTCCTATGTCTACGACGGCAACTGGAAGCTGCAAATCGAGAACGGTGCCGACGGTTACCACGTCAGCTCCGTGCACTGGAACTACTCGGCGACCATGCAGCGGCGCAACTACGAGTCCCAGGGCACGCGCACCGTGGATGCCAACGGCTGGTCGAAAAGCCTGGGCGGCGTCTACGCCTTCGAGCATGGCCATATCCTGCTCTGGACCCGCTTGCTCAACCCGGAGGTCCGTCCGGTGCATGCTCATCGTCAGGCTCTGGCTGAGCGCTTGGGTCAGGAACGTGCCGACTTTATCGTCGATCAGACCCGCAACCTGTGCCTGTACCCCAACGTCTATCTGATGGATCAGTTCTCGACGCAGATCCGTGTGGTGCGGCCGATCGCGGTGGACAAGACCGAAGTGACCATCTATTGCATGGCGCCCAAGGGTGAAAGCGCCGAGGAGCGCGCAACCCGTATCCGCCAATACGAGGACTTCTTCAACGTCAGCGGCATGGGCACGCCCGATGACCTGGAGGAGTTTCGCTCCTGCCAGACCGGCTACCAGGGCTCGATCCCGTTGTGGAACGACCTCAGCCGTGGCGCCAAACAATGGCTGGAAGGCGCCGACGAGAATGCCCGGGCGATGGGCATGCAACCGCTGCTCAGCGGTATCAAGACCGAGGACGAAGGTCTGTTCGTGCGCCAGCACGCGCATTGGGCCGAGAGCCTGCTCACGGCGCTGGAGCGCGAGCGCAAAGGTTTGATCGCCACGGACAAGGAGGGCCAGGTATGAACCTTTCACGTGATCGTTTGCTGGATTTCCTCTACCGCGAGGCCCGACTGCTCGACGACCGCCAGTGGGACGAATGGCTGCAATGCTATAGCCAGCAGGCGCAATTCTGGATGCCGGCCTGGGATGACCACGACAGCCTGACCGAAGACCCGCAGCGCGAGATTTCGCTGATCTACTACCCCAACCGCGACGGCCTGGAAGACCGCGTGTTCCGGATCAAGACCGAACGCTCCAGCGCCAGCACCCCGCAGCCGCGCACCGTGCACCTGATCGCCAACCTGGAAGTGCTGGACAGTGATGAGCGTGAAGTCGAGCTGCGCTTCAACTGGCATACCCTCAGCCATCGCTACAAGACCACGGATTCGTACTTCGGGACCTCGTTCTATCGCCTGGATATCAGCGGCGAGCAACCGCTGATCACCCGCAAGAAGGTGATACTCAAGAACGACTATATCCACCAAGTCATTGATATCTATCATATCTGAGGGCCGGCCCATGACGTATCGCATCGCCCTGAACTTCGAGGATGGGGTCACTCGTTTTATCGACTGCAAGGCCGGCGAGAAGGTGCTCGACGCCGCCTTTCGCCAACGGATCAACCTGCCCATGGACTG
Source organism: Pseudomonas sp. MWU12-2345 (assembly GCF_023242385.1). Taxonomy (NCBI): domain Bacteria; kingdom Pseudomonadati; phylum Pseudomonadota; class Gammaproteobacteria; order Pseudomonadales; family Pseudomonadaceae; genus Pseudomonas; species Pseudomonas sp. MWU12-2345. Next base: position 416,770 of record NZ_JALLJA010000001.1, read on the forward strand.
CTCCGACGGCGTCTGCGGTACCTGCAAATGCCGTTGCGAAAGCGGCGCCTATGACCTCGGCGAAGATTATCTCGAGGAAGCGCTGGGGGCCGATGAGGTCGAGCAGCGCCAGGTGCTGACTTGCCAGATGATTCCCGAAAGCGACTGTGTGCTGGCCGTGCCGGTGCCGTCCGGCACCTGCAAGACTGGCACCTCGCGGTTCGACGCGACCCTGGCGGGGATCACCGCTCACGCCGACGCAGCTCTGGAAGTCCGTTTCGAACTTGATCAGGCACCAGCGTTCCTGCCGGGACAGTACGTGAATATCGGCGTCCCCGGCAGTGAACAGACCCGCTCGTATTCGTTCAGCAGCCTGCCCGGCGAGCACCATGTCAGCTTTCTGATCAAGCATGTCCCGGGTGGGCTGATGAGCGGCTGGCTGGGTCGGGCCCAAGCCGGAGAGAAAGTGTCGATGGCCGGGCCGCTGGGCAGTTTCTACCTGCGCACGGTGACCCGGCCGTTGCTGTTCCTGGCCGGTGGTACCGGACTGGCGCCGTTTCTGTCGATGCTCGAAGTGCTCGCCGAGCGCAACGAACGTCAGCCGATCCATCTGATTTATGGGGTTTCCCGGGACCAGGACCTGGTCATGGTCGAGACGTTGCAAGGGTTCAGCGAGCGCTTGCCGAATTTCACCTTCGTCACCTGTGTCTCCGACCCGCGGACCCTGCACCCGCGCCAGGGTTATGTGACCCGGCACATCGCGCCCGGGTTGCTCAACGGCGGGGAGGTCGACGTTTACCTGTGTGGCCCGCCGCCGATGGTCGATGCCGTACGGCAGCACTTCAAGGCAGAGGGCGTGACCCCAAGCAGCTTCCACTACGAGAAATTCACCGCCAATACCCTGGTGACCGGCGATGCCGCCTGAGGAGATCGTGATGAACCCACGTTTCAAGGACAAAGTCGCGCTGGTCACCGGCGCGGCCCAGGGCATCGGTCGGCGAGTGGCCGAACGCTTGCTGGAGGAGGGCGCCTGGCTGGTGGCCGTGGACCGTTCCGAACTGGTCCACGAGCTGCATGGCGAACGGGTCCTCAGCCTGACTGCCGATCTGGAGCAGCATGCTCCTTGTACAGAGGTCATGCGGGCCGCCCAGAAACGTTTCGGGAGGATCGATATCCTCGTCAACAACGTCGGCGGGACCATCTGGGCCAAACCTTTCGAGCATTACCAGGAAACCGAGATCGAAGCGGAGGTGCGCCGCTCACTGTTCCCGACCCTCTGGTGCTGCCATGCGGTATTGCCCTACATGCTGGAGCAGGGCGGCGGGGCGATCGTCAATGTCTCGTCGGTGGCTACGCGCGGGATCAATCGGGTGCCCTATGGCGCGGCCAAGGGCGGGGTCAATGCCCTGACTGCCTGCCTGGCCTTCGAGACCGCCGGCCGCGGGATTCGGGTCAATGCCACGGCACCGGGCGGCACCGATGCGCCGCCGCGGCGTATCCCGCGCAATGCCCAGGCACCCAGCGGCGATGAACAAGCCTGGTATCGACAGATCGTCGAGCAGACCGTGGACAGCAGCTTGATGAAGCGTTATGGCAGCATCGACGAACAGGCAGGGGCGATCCTTTTTCTCGCCAGCGACGATGCTTCCTACATTACTGGCGTGACCTTGCCAGTAGGAGGAGGTGATCTGGGCTGAGCTGACGCGCCGGGCCGTTATATAAGCTATATATAGACTGTTGCCTGAAACGTGTTGCGGCACAATGTCGCAACCGTTGCCGACACGTTGTACTGGTGACCGTTGTTTGTCACCCTTGGCGCCAATAATAATCAGCGACGTCACTTTCGTGTCCATGCCCCGGTTTTCCCACTCATTGCGTCAGCTTGCCATTTGCCTGGCCATGCTTGCGGCGTTGCTGCCGAGCGTGATGCTGTTGCTGCCGGCTGCCCATGGGCAGTCGATGATGATGGGCGAGCATTGCAACATGGTCGGCATGACCGGACACGACACGTCCTCCGGCAGCCGCGATCCCTCGCCGGACCAGTACCATGAATGCCATTGCCTGCTGTGTGTCGTCCATGCGGTCGATATCGGTTTACCGCCCAGCGTCGTTCAGTGGCAGCTTTCCGGTCGCACTGACGTCGTACTGGCACAAGCGATCTACCCTCCCTACGCCAGCACAGTCTGGCTGGTCTCCGAGCCGCGCGGCCCGCCTGCTTTTTCCTGATTCTCCTTGCAATGGCAAATCCTCCCCAGTCTGTTTGGGTGGTTTGCCCCTATGCGTTGCAACTTAATCCAGGAATGCCAACCCCATGGTCATGCCATCACTGCGCCGTACCCGTCGGAGCGTATTGCCGCTCGCGGCTTTGTCTGTCACCGCTTTATTTCCGCACCTCGCGTTGGCTTGTGCCAGCTGTGGCTGCACCCTCAGTTCCGATTGGGACAATCTGGGCATCAGCAGCTCGTCGGGGCTGAAACTGGACCTGCGTTACGACTATCTGAACCAGAACCAATTGCGTAGTGGTAGCCACAGCATTTCTCCAGGTGCCGCGAGCCAGATCTCCAACAACGGCAACCCACAGGAGGTGGAAAAGTACACCCGCAATGACTACCTGACGATGGGCCTGGACTACAGCTTCAATGCGAGCTGGGGCGTGGATCTGCAAGTGCCGTATATCTTTCGCAGCCATAACACCCTGGGCACGGCATCGGATGGTGTGACCCCAGGTGATGGTGGGGGCCAGTACAGCTCCAGGACCTCCAGTCTCGGCGACGTCAAGGTCATCGGTCGTTATCAGGGGTTCACACCGCAGCACAACCTGGGAGTGTTGTTCGGCTTGAAACTGCCCACGGGGGCCCATGACGACACCGCCCCGTCCACCGACCCCACCGCCCCAGGCCCTGTGGCGATAGACCGTGGCCTGCAACCGGGTACCGGGACCACCGACGGCATCCTGGGTGTCTATTACATGGATACCCTGAACAAGAACTGGGACTACTTCGGCCAGGCCTTGCTGCAGAAGGCGCTTGATTCCAGTGATCACTATCGCCCAGGCGATGGCGTCAACCTGAATGTCGGCCTGCGCTACATGGGCAACGCCTACGTCACGCCGCAGCTCCAGCTGAATGTGCGACATGTCGAGCGCGACGTGGGTGCCAATGCCGACACCGTCAGCACCGGCGGCACTCTGGCCTACCTCAGTCCGGGTGTGACGGTGCCGGTCGGCAAAAAGACCTCGCTCTACAGCTTCGTGCAGGTGCCGGTCTACCAGAATGTCAACGGCGTGCAGCTTGCTCCGCGCTATACCGCGACCATCGGCGCCCGATACGCGTTCTAGTGATCCATGAGACGGAGGGAAACTTGATGAGCACAAAAAGACTGCTGCCCTTGTTCGCGCTCTGTTGCAGCCTGGTTGGTCTGCCCGCCTGGGCGATTGATGTAGGCGAGCACGCGCCGAATCTGACGGCGAAAACCCTGGATGGCGAGACCTTTGATCTGCGCAAACAGGCCGGCCAGGTGGTGATCGTGAATTTCTGGGCTTCCTGGTGCGAGCCGTGCCGGGCAGAAATGCCCGCCATGGAAGCCTATTACCAACAGCACAAAGGCGAAGGGCTGAAGATTATTGCGATCAGCATGGATGAGCCGGAGGACGACGCCATGGTGCACAAGGTCATGGCCGGCTACAGCTATCCCGCAGCGTTCCAGCGGGACGCCGATTTCAAGGGGTTTGGCCGGGTCTGGCGGATGCCCATGACCTACGTCATCGACAGGCAGGGGGTGGTGCGCAAGGACGGTAGCGTGGGCGATCCGAAAATCGATCGGGCGCTGCTGGATCAGTTGGTGAACCCGTTGCTGGCGACGCATTAGCACTGACAGCCTGAAAACCGCCGAGTGCTTTGGCACTCGGACCGGCCATGCTCCGCTATAGCGGAGCCAATTACAGATATCACATCGTGCTTTTCTCCGGCCGGCGCCGAGAAGGGCGGGGGGATATCGTCCTGTGAGGCCCGAACCAGAGCCTGGGGAAAAAGTTTCATGTTCTGGAGGCGAAGTTTCATCTGAAACAAATTGTATTAAAAAATTCCCAGGCCTAAGATGCGCGCAATTCGAGACCGGTTCTCATTTCGATTCTCATTTTGATCCTTTCCCGTGGCCCGAGCCTGTTGCCGCAGTGTGAGGATCAAGTCCTTATGGAGTCATCGATGCGCGCAATGTCGTACCACCGATCCACCCAGCGTGTTGTTCTGTCGACCGCCCTGGCTTGCTCTGTCGCCTGGCTGTGGGTCGCTCCCGCCAACGCGGCGCAAGCAGTGCCGACGGCCAATCCGTCCATGGCGACAGATGACGTCAACCCTGCGGACCTGCCTGAAGCGGATCTGGCGATCAAGGCCGCGCCAGCCGGTCAGTGGACCGGTTTCTGGACGCGCCAGAACATGCTCGGCGATATCGGCGGGCTGCGCTCGAGCCTCGCGGCCTATGGCGTGACCCTGGGCCTGACGGAAACCAGCGAATACCTGAACAATGCCAAGGGCGGCTTGAATCGCGGTGGGGACTACGACGGTCTCACCACCATGACCCTGAAGCTCGACACCCTCAAGATGTTCGGCCTGGCCGGCGGTACCCTGAACATCAGCGCCATAAGCGTCCACGGGAAAAATCTCAGCGCCGACAAGCTGGGCACCCTGCAGACCGCCAGCGGTATCGAAGCGGACACCGGCACCCGTCTGTGGGAAGCCTGGTACCAGCAGAAATTCCTCGACGAGACCCTGGATTTGCGCGTCGGCCAGCAGAGCATCGACCAGGAGTTCATGGTCAGCCAGTACGCCAGTACCCTCGTCAACACCATGTTCGGCTGGCCGGCGGTGCCGTCCTACGACATGCCGGCCGGTGGCCCGGCCTATCCGTTGTCGGCCCTGGGTATCCGTGTGCGGGTCCATCCGACCGATGCGATCACCGTCCTCGCGGGCGTCTATGACGGTAACCCGGCGGGCACCAACGACGGTGACCCGCAACGGCAGAACGCCCACGGCACCAACTTCGACCTGCACACCGGCGCGCTGTACATCTCCGAGCTGCAGTACGCCGTCAATCCGGCTTCTCTGGGCCAGACGGAGACCGCCAACCCCGGTCTGCCGGGTCTCTACAAACTCGGCGCCTGGTACAACACGCAGAACTTCGCCGACCAGCGCTACGGCACCGACGGCCTGTCGCTCGCCGATCCGAACAGCAACGGCACCGCCACCGAGCACTCGGGCAACTACAGCGTCTACGCCGTGGCCGACCAGATGATCTGGCGCCAGGCCCCGGACAGCATGCGTTCGGTGGGCGTGTTCACCCGCCTGATGGGGGCGCCGGGCGATCGCAACCTGATCAGCTTCAGTGCCAACGCCGGTGTGACCCTGGCCGCGCCTTTCGAAGGCCGCGATGCCGATACGGTCAGCCTGGCGCTGGGCTACGTCAAGGTCGGCAGTGGCGCCGCGGGTCTGGATCTCGACAGCGGCAACCGCGTGCGCAATGGCGAGACCTTTCTTGAAGCGACCTATCAGTACCAACTGACCCCGTGGCTGCAACTGCAACCGGACATTCAGTACACGCTTAATCCAGGGGCGGGCCAGAACCCGAACGATCCGACGCTGCGAATGGGTGACACGCTGGTCTGGGGCTTGCGCACCAACATCACCCTCTAGACCGGACGCTGGCCGAGCGCTTTGCGCCGGCCCGAGCGCACCGATCCGCTTTGTTTGATTTCGGCCCTGCCCGACAGGGCCTGTCGACTTCGAGAAATCAGGAGTATTGCATGACGTATTCGAGCCTGCCGCGTCTGGGCAAAGGCCTTGTGGCCCTGGCCACGCTATTGACCTTCAATGTCGCCCTGCCGGCGCACGCGGATGATGCCCAGGGTTTCCTGACCGGCATCCACAAGCACCTGCCCCTGACGTCCACGGTCCCGGACAATGGCGACCAGAACCCGTACGCCATTGCCGTGGCGCCGGTGTCCGCCGGGAAAATCCAGAAGGATGACGTGCTGGTCGACAACTTCAACAACGCCGCCAACCTGCAGGGCGTCGGCACCACCATTGTCGATTACAACCCGACCACCAAGCAGCTGTCGTTGTTTGCCCAATTGCCCCATGACCTGCCGCAGTGCCCGGGCGGCGTCGGCCTCAGCACCGCGATGACCATGCTCAAGAGTGGCTGGGTGATCGTCGGCAGCACCCCGAGCAATGACGGGACCACCGACACCAAGGGCGCCGGTTGCCTGGTGGTGCTCGACCCGAACGGCAAGGTGGTGGATGTCTGGTCCGGGCCGAATATCAACGACCCGTGGGGCAATATGGCGGTGATCGACAACGGTTCCAGCGCGACCTTGTTTGTCAGCAACGCCGGTTTTGGTGTCGGCAGCGCCAAGGGCACGCCACCGGTGGTGATTCAGTCCACGGTACTGCGCCTGGACCTGAAGATCCCGGAAGGCAAGCCACCAGTGATCACCAACCAGACCGTGGTCGGCAGTGGCTTCAGCGCCCAGGCTGACAAAGGTGTGTTCCTCGTCGGCCCGACCGGCCTGGCGATGGGCAAGGACGACAAGCTGTACGTCTCCGATACCCTGGCCAACCGCATCAGCGAAATCTGGGATGCCACCACCCGTACCACCAGCGCCGGTGTCGGCCGCACGTTGACCAAGGACGGCATGTTGCTGCGTCCGCTGGCGCTGACCACCGCACCTAATGGCCACTTGCTGACCACCAACGGCTTGAACGGCAAGGTCGTGGAAATCGACCCGGAAACCGGCAAGCAGCTCTTTGCCCAGTGGATCGATGCCAACAAGGCCCAGACACCACCGGGTAACGGCGATCTGTTCGGCCTGGTCATGACACCGACCGGTGATGGCTTCTACTACGTGGAAGACGACGTCAACATGCTGGTCCTGGCCAAATGAGTACATACGACGACAGTGTTCCTGGCCTGTCCCGGCGTCGTTTCCTGAGCGCGGCCAGCAGCCTGGCCGTTGCCGCGGGAGTGATCGGCACCGGCGGCGCGGCCGCGGCCGAAAGCCTGGCAAAGCCCAAGGCCGGCCAGGCGTTGGCCGCAGTCGAGCCGTTCTATGGCGTGCACCAGGGCGGCATCGTCACGCCACAGCAGACCCATTCGCTGTTTGCCGCGTTCGACCTGGAAACCACTGCGCGGGCGGATGTGATCGCGCTGCTCAAGCGCTGGACCGCTGCGGCCAATCGCATGAGCCATGGCGAGACCGCGCAACCACTGGCGGTGCCCAAGGATGCCGCGCCACTGGACGGCGGTTCGGCCGAGGGGCTCAGGCCGTCTCGCCTGACCGTGACCTTTGGCTTCGGTCCCGGCTTGTTTGTCGGCAGTGATGGCAAGGACCGTTATGGCCTGGCATCGCGGCGCCCGGAAGCGCTGGTCGATCTGCCGAAATTCAACGGCGACCAACTGGTACCCGAGAAGTGTGGCGGCGACCTGAGCATCCAGGTCTGTGCCGATGATCCGCAGGTGGCTTTCCATGCCCTGCGTGAGCTGCTCGCCCTGGCGGATGGCGTGGCCCTGATCAAGTGGATGCAGTCCGGTTTTACCAGCCCCCCGGCTGGCGGCGGCACCACCCGAAACCTGATGGGTTTCAAGGATGGCACCAACAATCCGTCCACTCGCGACAGCAAGATGATGGACGAGGTGGTCTGGGTCGGCGATGAAGGCGGCTGGATGAAGGCGGGCTCCTATGTCGTGGTGCGGCGTATCCGTATCGCGCTGGAGCACTGGGACAGGACGGAACTGGGCTTCCAGGAAGAGGTGGTGGGTCGTGACAAGGCCAGTGGCGCGCCGCTGGGCAAGACCCACGAGTCCGACCCGCTGGATCTTGAAGCACAAGACAAGGACGGCAACCCGATCATTCCGGACAATGCCCATGCGCGGCTGTCCGCCGCCGCTGAAAACGACGGTGCGCAGATTCTGCGGCGTGCCTACTCCTACAACGATGGGGTGGGTTTTTATGCCGAGCGTTGGCCACCATGGCGCCAGGGCATGATGCTCGATGCCGGGTTGTTCTTCGTGGCTTACCAGCGCGACCCGCGCAGCGGCTTTATCAAGATCAACAAGAAACTGTCCACCCTGGACATCATGAACCAGTTCACCACCCATGTGGGGAGTGGGATCTTCGCCTGCCCACCGGGTGCCAGCGAGGGTTCGTTCATCGGTGCCGGGTTGTTCGAAGGGCTCGACAGCTAAGGGCTGTCGAGCAGGGCGCAGCCTGTATCGGGCTGCGCCTCTTTGGCTGTAATCATCGCTGTATTGGGAGTATTTCGAATGTCTTTCAAGGTTTTCAACGCCACGTTGCCGCGCACTGTCCAACTCGCCTGCCTGGCAGCCGCGATGCTGGCGTGCGGCGTCTCTCAGGCCGCCTCGCTGACCCTGTACAGTGCGCAACACGAGCAGACCGTCAATCAACTGGTCAAGGATTTCGAAAAGCAGACCGGCATTTCGGTCAAGGTGCGCACCGGTGAAGGTCCGGAACTGGCGGCGCAACTGCTGGCCGAAGGCAGTGCCTCGCCCGCCGACGTGTACTTCACCGAAAACTCTCCCGAGCTGATGTTGCTGGAAGAGAAGGGCTTGTTGGCCCCCGTGCAACCCGCCACTTTGTCGACTATCCCGGCCCGTTACAGCTCGCCGAGCGGTGATTGGGTCGGGGTGCTGGCCCGTGAAAACGTGCTGGCCTACAACACCAAGCTGGTCCAGGCCACTGAATTGCCGGCCTCGCTGCTCGACCTGGCCGAGCCGGCCTGGAAAGGCAAGGTGGCCATTGCGCCGGCCGATGCCGACTTCCTGCCCCTGGTCAGCGCGATGCTGGCGGTCAAGGGCGAAGCCACCACCTTGCAGTGGCTCAAGGGCCTGCGCACCAACTCGCAGATTTTCAACGATGACGAAGGCGTTACCGCTGCCGTCAACCGTGGTGGTGTTGCCGTCGGGGTGATCAACAGCTACTACTGGGCGCGCCTGCACACCGAAGCCGGTGACAAAGGGACCCACAGTGCGCTTTATCACTTCGCCAACGGTGATGTCGGGGCGCTGGTCAACGTGTCGGGCGTCGCGGTCCTGAAGACCACCCGCAACCAGGAAGCCGCCAATAAGTTTGTCGCCTACCTGACCAGCGAAGGCGCTCAACAGTTGATGGCCGGCAACAAGGTGACCTACGAGTATCCGCTGCGCGCGGGTGTTGCTCCGGACCCTGTGCTGCTGCCGTTCAGCAAGCTTTCGCCACCGGCCCTGGATATGAAAACCCTGGGTGACGATAGCCACGCGGTCAAGTTGCTGCGCCAGGCCGGCCTGCTGTAAATGGCCAATGCGACCATTGCGGTCAAGTCCGAACGGCGTACGCCGTTCGGACTTTTGTTTGTCTGTGTCGTCGTGGCGCTGCTGGTGCTGGCGCCGCTGGCCTTCACCCTGAAGCAGGCGGCGAGCTTCAGCTACGATGACGCGGTCGAATTACTGTTCCGGCCCATTGTCGGCGAGCTGGCGGTCAATACCTTATTGATTGTCCTGGCGGCGACGTTCGCCTCGGCCTTGATCGGTACGGCGGTGGCCTGGTTCGTCGAACGCACCTATCTTCCGGGACGAGGTGTCTGGGCGGTGCTCGCGGCGGTGCCGCTGGCCATGCCGCCCTTTATCACTAGCTATGCATGGGTTTCCTTGAGCCTGTCGTTGCAGGATTTCTCCGGTGCCTTGCTGGTGGTCACCACCGCCTACTTTCCACTGGTTTACCTGCCGGTTTCCGCTGCGCTCAGGGGCATGGACCCGGCGTTGGAGGAAACCGCCCGTTCCCTCGGGCTCGGGCCGTGGCGCTGCTTCTTTCGCGTGGTGCTGCCGCAGCTCAAACCGGCGTTGCTGGGCGGGGTACTGCTGGTCGCCCTCAGCGTACTGTCCGAGTTTGGCGCGTTCGCACTGTTGCGTTTCCGGACCTTTACCACCGAGATCTATGCCGAATATCGTGCCAGCTTCGACGGTGCCGGTGCGGCCTTGCTGGCCTGCGTGCTGGTGCTACTGTGCCTGATCTGCCTGGTGGCGGAGTTCAAGGTGCGCGGCCTCACGCGTTATGACCGGCTCGACCGTGGCACACGCCGATCGGCCACCCGCTACGAACTGGGCCGGGCGAAATGGCTGGTATGGGCCGGGTTTGCCGGTTTGACCGTGACCACCCTGGGCGTTCCCCTGGGCATGATCGGCTACTGGCTGCTGCAGCACAGCGAGGCCGCCGTGACGCCCTCCGAGTTCTCGCTGGAGCAATTGACCAGCACGACCTGTGCCTCCTTGGGCCTTGGCCTGGCCGGGGCGCTGCTCACCACCTTGCTCGCGTTGCCCCTGGGTTTTTTGTTGGCGCGCTTTCCAAGTCGTATCAGCACCTTGCTGGAGCGTATTGCGTATCTGGGGCAGGGCGTGCCGGGTATCGTCATCGCCCTGGCGGTGATTTCGATCTCGATCCGCTTTATCCAGCCGCTTTACCAGAGTGCGGCGTTGTTGGTCCTGACGTATTCGATCCTGTTCCTGCCGCTGGCACTGGTCGGTGTACACGCCACGCTGGTGCAGATCGAACCCCGTCTTGAAGACACGGCCCGCTCGTTGGGCCTGCGGTGGTGGCAAACGGCATGGCGGGTGATTCTGCCGCTGGCCGGCCCCGGTATCGGTGCCGCCGCTTCGATGGTGTTTATCACCATCGTCACGGAGCTGACCGCCACCTTGTTGTTGTCACCCATCGGTACCCACACGCTCGCCACCCAGGTCTGGGTCGATACCTCGGCGATGGCCTTTGCTGCCGCCGCGCCGTATGCCGCCATGCTGGTCGGTATTTCACTGTTTTCCACCTGGCTGCTGATGTCGCTGTTCGGCAAATCGGCGGTGCTGGGTAGCTTCCAATCATAGGGATCGACATGGCTGATGTAGAAATTCGCGGCCTGCGCAAGACGTTTGGCAACACCCCGGTATTGCGTGGCGTCGATCTGTCGGTGTCGTCCGGCAGCCTGGTGGCGATTCTTGGACCGTCCGGCAGTGGCAAGACCACGTTGTTGCGGCTGCTCTGTGGCTTCGAGCGCGGTGACGCGGGGACGATTCAGATCAATGGCCAGCGGGTCAGCGGTCCCGGCGTCTATGTGCCGTCGGAGAAGCGTCATATCGGTTATGTGCCGCAGGAAGGCGCGCTGTTTCCGCATCTGTCGGTGGCCGAAAACATCGTCTTCGGCCTGCCGCGGCAACTGCGAAAAGCCCACCACCGCGTCGCCGAGTTGCTCGAACTGGTGGGCTTGCCCGGCGATTTTGCCAATCGTTCACCGCATTCGTTGTCCGGCGGACAGCAGCAACGGGTAGCGCTGGCACGGGCGCTGGCACCGGCGCCGGCCCTGGTCCTGCTCGACGAGCCGTTTTCCTCGCTGGATGCCGCGCTGCGGGTGGAAACCCGGCAGGCGGTAGCGCAGGCCTTGTCGGCGGCCGGCGCCACTGCGTTGCTGGTCACCCACGATCAGTCCGAAGCGTTGTCCATGGGCAGCGAAGTCGCGGTGTTATGGAAGGGTGAACTGGTACAGGTGGCGAGCCCTGAGCAGTTGTACCGGATGCCGGTCAGTCCCGAGCTTGCGCGCTTTGTTGGCGATGCAATGTTGTTGCCGGGGATTGTCGACGGCGCCCGCGTGGTGTGTGCCCTGGGACCTTTGCGCCTGATGGCGGCCATGCCCGACGGGCCGGTACAGGTGTTGCTGCGGCCGGAGCAGATCAGGCTTTCAGCCGTGGAAACCGGCGTTGTCCAGGCGCGGGGCAGGGTGCTGAAAGTGGACTACTACGGGCATGATGCCTGTGTGCACCTGGGGCTGTCGGATGGTACGGGCCTATCGACCACGCTGATTGCGCGCGTGCCCGGCCATTTATGCCCGCGGCCGGGTGATGAGGTGGCCATCAGCGTGGAGGGGGAGGTACTGGCCTATGAAGTTTTCCGTGATTGATATGGGTCAAGCAAACCAGCCGATACCAGGCCGGAATCAAGCCATCCGCTGAATCTGTTGAAGCGCCCACCCCAGCTATCTCATGAAGGCTGCACGAGGTCGTACCTTTGTTGATCCAGGTCAACATTGCGATTGTCATTTCATGGAAGCTGCAAGGGCGCCATTGTTGCAGATCCAACCAGGGGAACACCCTGATAGTCCACCTCAACGTCCTCAGCATCCTGCTGTTGACCTGGACGACCACGACCGCTATTCCGGAAAAGGAACCTCTTGGATACGAACCGGGAGCACTCCGATGCTTGAGCCTCAATCTCGAACGCTGGACCTGATGGATGTCGAGTTGTCAGCCGACTTGTTCCTGCCGATGAATGCAAAGGGGCTGGTGATCTTCGTTCACGGCAGTGGCAGCGGCCGTACCAGCCCGGGTAATCGGCACGTTGCCCAAGCCCTTGCCAGGGAGGGACTGGGAACGTTGCTGTTCGACCTGCTCACGGAGACCGAGCAACGCCTGGACAACCTGACCCGCGAGTTGCGTTTCGATATCACCCTGCTGGGCAGCCGGTTGGTAGAGGTGATCGACTGGATCGGCCAGGATGTGGAGTTGCATTCGTTACGGATCGGTCTGTTTGGCGCCAGTACGGGCGCCGCCGCGGCGCTGTTGGCGGCGGCTGAGCGCCCGGACAGAGTGCACGCGGTGGTCAGTCGGGGAGGGCGGACCGACCTGGCAACAGTGGTGCTGCCACGGGTGAAGGCACCGACCTTGCAGATCGTCGGCGCACAGGACCCCTTGGTATTTGGCCTGAACTTCCAAAGCAGTCATGTCCTGCGCTGTGAGCAGCGGCTGGAGGTCGTGGCGGGGGCTACGCATCTTTTTGAAGAGGCCGGCACCCTTGGGGAGGTCGCCAGGCTCGCTGGCGAGTGGTTCGAGAAGTATTTGCAGATGGAGTTAGTCACCCTTTGACGGGGTTTGAACACCAAACCCAAGGGCGACGTCCCTTCAAATGGCTATCAAAGATGATCGGCGTCGATAATGGCCTTGGCAAAGGCCTGCGGATCCTCCTGCGGCAGGTTGTGGCCGATGCCACCCTGGATAAGCCGATACTCATATTTGCCGGTGAAACGCTTGGCATAGTCCTCGGCGGCGGGATGCGGTGCGCCGTTGGCGTCTCCCTCAAGGGTGATGGTCGGCACACCGATGGAAGGGGCCTTGGCCAACTTCTGTTCCAGAGGATCGTATTTCGTTTCCCCCTGGACCAGTCCCAGGCGCCAGCGGTAGTTGAAGACCGTAATGGCAACCTGGTCGGGGTTGTCCAGGGCAGCAGCGCTGCGATTGAAGGTGGCGTCGTCGAAGGCCCATTTCGGCGAGGCCGTCTGCCAGATCAGCCTGGCGAAGTCGTGGGTGTTCTTTTCGTAGCCGGCACGGCCCCGTTCGGTGGCGAAGTAGTACTGGTACCACCATTGCAACTCGGCCTTGGGCGGCAATGGGGTCTTGCCGGCTTCCTGGTTGCCGATCAGATAACCGCTGACCGAGACCAGCGCCTTGACCCGTTCCGGCCAGAGTGCCGAGACGATATCCGCCGAGCGCGCGCCCCAATCGTAGCCACCGAGCACCGCCTGCTTGATCTTCAGTGCGTCCATGAAGTCGATGACATCGCTGGCCAGCGCGGCGGGTTGGCCATTGCGCACGGTGTCGGCGGAAAGAAAGTGCGTATCGCCATAGCCGCGTGCGTAGGGCATAAGTACCCGGTAACCCTTTGCCGCCAGTAACGGTGCTACTGCGTCATAGCTGTGAATGTCGTAGGGCCAGCCGTGCAGGAGAATGACCACAGGACCATCGGCCGGGCCTGTTTCGGCGTAGGCTACATCCAGCAAACCGGCATCGATATGCTTGAGCGGGCCGAACGGGGTGGACTGGGCCGCACTGCTGGTGCCGCCAGTATTCACCGTTGCCGGGGCTGCTGCGTTGCTGGCTTGTGCGTGGGCGACACCAAGTGCACCGAACTGCATCAGCGTGAATGCGAGGACGGACGAGCCAAGCAGGCGGCGTTTTTTATCAACGGGGTGTTTCAACAGGGCTGTCTTCATGTTCCGGTGTCCTTTCAAACGAAGGGTCAGGTGTTCTGGCTGACTCTTATTTGAACGCGGAGACGTATCTGGCCTGTTTCAAGATTGCCCTGTGGGTGTAAATGCTTGTATCGAAACGGCTTGAGATACACGGTGATACACGACGGATTCTGCCGCGGACGGCGCGCTACAACAGCGTGCTTGTTGAGGGAGATCAAATTCGCCTGCTGCTTTGGGTCCACTATGGAAACAGACCATGAGCAGAACGGGCGTACATGGGTCAATCAACGGCGGGACTGCCAAATGCCGAGGTGAGTCATGATCCGATCATTGCGTCTACTGCTTATTGCACCTTCCCAACCGGTGCACACCCCTGCGTTGGAATATGCGGGGGGATTGGCGCAGACACTCAATTCGGCGTTGCATCTGGTTGCTTTCGTCCATGCAGCGGCACTTGATGTGGTCGGGCACGGCCATTCGGTCAATCTGGACAACGCCCGCAACGGCATGATGGATGTTTATCGGCAGTGGCTGAACAGCGAAGCGGTCTTGTTGCGCGAAAAGGGAGTTGAAGTGCAGTACGAGGTTATTTGGGGAAAACCATCCGCTTTTGAGCTGGCAGCCTACGCGCAGAACCTGAGGACTGACTTGATTATCAAAGACTTGCATGAGGAAGCTCATCTAAAACGTCTGGTGTTGTCGTCGCTCGATTGGGACTTGTTGTGTGCCAGCCAGACCTCGGTACTCTATATCAAGCAAGCACCAGCCCCTCGTCTGCGCAAGATCCTGGTGGCAGTGGACATTGAACTGGAGGGCGAGGCGCGCGCGACTGAAAATGACCAGATCATCAGCATGGCCCGGCAATTGGCGGATGCCTGTCATGCGTCGTTGCATCTGATTACGGTCTACCACTGCGACTCCGTAGGCTGCAAGAGCATTGCTGCAGCCCGCTCAAGTGCTGAGTTGCCGAGTTATGAGGCCCGCAGGAACGTATTCGATGCATTGGCGACTGAACATGGGTTCGCCAAGGAACATCGGCATTTCCTGGTGGGAGCACCGGCCAACGTCATTCGTAGCTATATCCAGCGTAATACTTATGATCTCCTGATCATTGGCTCTGCCAATCACCATCTTCTCAGTTCGACGATCGGGAGCACCGCGGAAGGGATTCTCGATAATCCCGTCTGCAATGTGCTTGCACTCAAACTGCCTCCCGCGTCCTGTAATGCATATGCGCAGACGCAAGAGGGCACGCAAGCCGATGGCGTGTCCCATCAATTGCAACCGGAATTGATGGCTCGGTAAAGGCCGGGGAAACCAACTGGCTTGATGTAGATCAAGCAGGAAAGTGCTCCGACTCCGATAGTAAACGCTCGTGTTCGCACCCATCGGAGTTCTTCATGAGTGACTTTCTGAACAAGGATCAATTGGAAGGGCTCGATGCCTACTGGCGGGCTTCCAACTATCTGGCCGTTGGGCAGATCTACCTCAAGGACAATCCGCTGTTGCGCAGGCCCCTGGCACTGACCGATGTAAAACCTCGGTTACTGGGGCACTGGGGAACCAGTCCTGGCTTGAATCTGATCTACGTGCACCTCAACCACCTGATCAAGACCCATGACCTGAACCTGCTCTTTGTCACCGGCCCGGGGCACGGCGCGCCGGCCATCATGGCGCAGGCGTATCTGGAAGGGACCTACACCGAACTCAACCCGCGGGTGGAACAAAACGCCGACGGATTGCTGCAGCTGTTTCGACAGTTTTCCTGGCCTTATGGTATCTCCAGTCATGTGTCGGCGCAGGTGCCCGGGTCCATCAATGAAGGCGGGGAGTTGGGCTATTCCCTGGCGCACGCCTATGGTGCGGCCTTTGATAATCCCGATCTGATCGTCGCCTGTGTGATTGGCGATGGCGAGGCCGAAACCGGCGCACTGGCGGCCAGCTGGCATTCGAACAAGTTTCTCGACCCGCGGCGTGACGGCGCCGTACTGCCGATTTTGCACCTCAATGGCTACAAGATTGCCAACCCTACGCTGCTCTCGCGCATCAGCGAGGAAGAGCTCAGCGCCTTGATGTATGGCTATGGCTATGAGCCTTACTTTGTCGAAGGCGATGATCCCGAGACGGTGCATCAGGCCCTGGCTAAAACCCTGGACACCATTTTATCGGAGCTGCGCGAAATTCAGCGTACTGCGCGTCGGCAGCCCAGGCAGTCGGTGCCGGAGCGTCCGCTCTGGCCGATGCTGGTACTACGCACGCCCAAAGGCTGGACCGGCCCCAAGTTCGTCGACGGCTTGCCCGTGGAAGGGACCTGGCGTGCCCACCAGGTACCGCTGGCGGACCTGCAACAACCCAGGCATTTGATGCAACTTCAGGAATGGCTCAAGAGTTACCGCCCGGAGGAGCTGTTCAGCGCCGGCGGCGCCTTGCTGCCCCACATTGCCGAACTGGCACCGGGCGGACACCAGCGCATGAGCGCCAATCCCCATGCCAACGGTGGGTTGCTGCTGCGCTCCCTGGAAATCCCGCGTTTTTCGGAATATGCGGTCAAACTGCCAAGCCCCGGGGCCTTACAGGCAGAACCGACACGTGTGCTGGGCGTGTTTTTGAAAGAGGTCATGAGAAGCAACCTGGCGTCTGCGAACTTCCGGCTGTTTGGCCCGGATGAAACAGCTTCCAACCGGCTCGACGCGGTCTATGAGGTCAGTGGCAAGACCTGGATGGCGGACCTGGAGCCGGGAGACAATCATCTGGCCGCCGATGGGCGGGTCATGGAAATACTCAGTGAACATGTCTGCGAAGGTTGGCTGGAGGGTTACCTGCTCACCGGGCGTCATGGACTGTTTTCCTGCTACGAAGCGTTCATTCACATTGTCGGTTCGATGGTCAACCAGCACGCCAAATGGTTGAAAACCGCCGCCAGTGTGCCCTGGCGCAAACCCATTGCCTCGCTCAACCTGTTGCTGTCTTCCCATGTCTGGCAGCAAGACCATAATGGTTTTTCCCATCAGGACCCGGGATTCATCGATCTGGTGGCCAACAAGAAAGCCGAGGTGGTGCGCATTTACCTGCCACCCGATGCCAATTGCCTGTTATCGGTGACGGATCACTGCCTGCGCAGTCGCAATTACATCAATGTCATTGTCGCGGGTAAACAGCCGGCCCGGCAGTGGCTGGATATCGAATCGGCCATCAGCCATTGCCTGCGTGGCATTGGTCGCTGGGCGTGGGCCAGTCATGACGATGAGGTCCCGGATGTGGTGATGGCCTGCGCCGGTGATGTGCCGACCCTGGAAACCCTGGCGGCGGTGACCTTGTTGCGCGATTACGTAGCGGATCTGAAGGTCAGGGTTGTCAATGTGGTCGACCTGATGGTGATCCAACCCGATAGCGAGCACCCCCACGGTTTATCGGAGGGGGCTTTCGAGGAACTTTTTCCCCGCGATATACCGGTTATCTTTGCCTTCCACGGCTATCCGTCGTTGATCCACCGGCTTTTGCACGGTCGCGGACAGCAGGAGCGTTTTCATGTCCGGGGTTTCAAGGAGGAGGGGGCCACCACGACGCCCTTTGACCTGACGGTGATCAACCAGCTGGATCGTTACCAACTGGCCCTGGATGTGATTGAACGTGTCCCACGCCTGCAGCCGCAGGTCGAGACCGCGCGTGCACGTTATTGGGCCTCCCGGGAAAGGCATGCCCTGTACCTGATCGAACATGGCCAGGACTTGCCGGAAGTGGCGCAATGGCAATGGACGCCGGCCTCCGAAAACGGAGCGGACGGCCCTGGCCAGTAACGGCTGCGGCAAAACAGGAGTGCACCACGATGGATGATCCTTGCCCCGCGTTGTTGGTGTTTAACGCGGGTTCTTCGACGCTCAAGTTTTCCCTTTATGACGCGAGCCTGTCAGCGCCCCACTGTCTGGGGCATGGCAGTGTCGAAGTGCGCGAACACAAGGCCAGCCTGAGTTATCAGGACACCCGGCTCAAGGCCGGGCGGCAGGCGCACTGGTCGAGTGCCGGTGACGGCATGGACGCTGCCACCTTGAGCCACCTGATGGGCTGGATCGACAGCAATACCCGGTGGCGTGTCCGCGCCGCGGCCCATCGCGTGGTCCATGGCGGCCAGCGGCGCGAGGTGGCGGCGCTGGTGGATGGGTCGCTGATCCGCGAGATGCAGGCGCTGACGCCGATGGCGCCGTTGCACCAGCCGTTGTGCCTGGCGCCCATGCTCCACTTGGCCCGTGAGTATCCCGGTATGCCCCAGGTGGCCTGTTTCGACACTGCGTTTCACCACACCCTCGATCCACTAGAAACCCTTTACGGACTGCCCAAGGCCCTGAGTGAGGCGGGCATTCGCCGTTACGGCTTCCACGGCTTGTCCTATGAGTATATTGCCGGTGTTTTGCCCGATTACGACCGCGATGCGGCACAAGGGCGGACGATCGTCGCCCACCTCGGCAACGGCGCCAGTTTATGTGCGCTGCATGACCGGATCAGCCGCGCGACCACCATGGGCTTCTCCACGCTGGACGGATTGCTCATGGGCAGTCGACCGGGAAGCCTGGATCCCGGGATCGTGCTGTACCTGCTGCGTGAGCGCGGCATGAGCGTGCAGGCAGTCGAACACCTGCTGTATCACGAGTGCGGCTTGCTGGGTGTCTCTGGCGGCGAGGCCAGCGATATACGCACGCTGATGGCCAGGTTCGGACGCCGCCAAACAGGCCATAGCGTTGTTTGTACGCCGCGTCGTCAAGGAAATCGGCGCGCTGGCCGCGGTGCTCGGTGGCGTTGACGCGCTGGTGTTCACCGGTGGCATCGGAGAACACGCGCATGAGGTGCGCGATGGGATTCTTGAGGGGTGCGCCTGGTTAGGCGTAGTTCGAAAAAGCGCCGGCAGTGAGAAGCCCGATCAGGCCGTGTCTGCCTGCCTTTCCCAGGCGCAGAGCAAAGTATCGGCATGGGTCATTGCCACTGACGAAAACGCGGTCATCGCCCGGCACAGCCTGGCCTTGCTGCCTCAGGGGGTGTAACCGAAAGCCGCACCTGATACGTGCTCATTGCACACTGTTGGGGCGTATGGAAATCAATGGTCACGGGGAAATCCACCCCACCGGAGGTATTGAACAGTGGGTAGGCGCTTTGGCGTGCGGTAAAGGGGTGTCGGGCGAGAGGGGCGGCACGGTAAATGCTTATAGCTGTATATACAGCTGAGCAATAAGTGCGTCATGTCCTCTCAACCACGCCCCCAGGAGTGCATATGTCTTCCAGCATCCGTCTTCCCCTGATTGATATGTCCGGTGTTCGCGAAGGTGACCAGGCGAGTATTCGTCGAGCCGCCGATGCCATCCGGACTGCCTGCTGCGATACCGGCTTTTTCTACATCATCAATCACGGTGTACCGCAGCCGGTGATCGACAGGGCGATGTCGGCTGCCGCGGAGTTCTTTGCCTATCCGACCGAGGTCAAGCGCGAGGCGGCCGTCAACAAGCGCCATCGTGGCTGGCACGCGCTGGGCGGGGCGACCATGTACGAAGCCAGCAAACCTGATCACAAGGAGTTTTTCAGTATCGGGCTCGAGTTGGCTGAAGACGATCCCAGCGTACTCGCCGGTGAGGCGCTGCGCGGCCCGAACCAGTGGCCGGCATTTATGCCGTCGTTGCGCGAGGTCCTGGCCGAGTACTATCAGGAAATCGGCAAGGCCGGGGCGGATCTGTTGAGGGTGGTGGCGGTGGGGTTGGGGATTGACGAACATTTCTTCATCGACAAATACACCAAGCCTTTGCAACGCACCCAGATGGTCTATTACCCGCCGCAACCGGCCCAGGCCGATGCCGATCAATTCGGGGTGGCGCCCCACACCGACTACGGTTGCATCACCTTGCTGTATCAGGACAACAGCGGCGGCTTGCAGGTCCGTGAGCTGGGCTCCAACAGCTGGATCGATGCGACGCCGATTCCGGGCAGCCTGGTGGTGAACGTCGGCGACCTGCTGGCGCGCTGGTCCAACAATCGCTTTCGCTCGACCTTGCATCGGGTGATCAACCGCTCAGGTCATGAGCGTTACTCCATTGCCACCTTCTATGATCCGACCTATGGCGCCCTGGTCGATCCCTGTGAGCTGGGGATCGATTCGGCGCAGAGCCTGTATCCGCCAGTGGCGGCGGGGGACTACATACTCAAGAGAATCGATGACTCGATGGCGTATCGCAAGGGCAAGGCGCCAGGCGTTGAGTGAACGCCGTAAACGGCAGGGAGGATGGCACGTACAAAAGGGGCACACCTTCGCGACTCACTGCGACAGGTAGTCCTTTTGTATCCGTGCCAGCGTCCCGTCACGGCGAAGCGCTTCAATCGCTTGGCGCAAGTCGTGGACCTGTTCGGAGGAGCATTGCTTCGAGCAGGCGAGATAGAGATCCACCGTGCTCATGACGGGGCTCATCAGCAGCTTGCGGCTGGAGACCTTGGGCCAGATGTACTGGCTTTCGGGGACACCGTTGAACCACGCATCGATGCGGCCTTTCAAAAGCATTTGCGCGGGATTTTCCCCAATGGTCAAGGGATGGATCTGCTTGTCGCTGAAACCTTGGGCACGCAGGATTTCCTCTTGCGCACTGCCCAGGCCCACGCCGATCACATGGTAGATCTTCCTGGCTTCGGCGAAGCTGCTCACCCGGTGCTCAAGGCTGAAAAAAGCGCGGTCCATGCTCATGATGGGCGCGATCCAGGTGAAGTGATCTTCGCGCTCGGGCGTACGTGACAACGGGGCGATCAAGAGGTCCTGCTTCTCACTGACGTATTTTTGCGACCTGGCCCAGGGCAGCGCCTGTATATGAGCGACATAGCCGGCTTTGGCAATGGCCATCAGGGCGGCATCTCCGACGATGCCGTGCCCCTTGGCGTCATCGACAAGCGTCAGCGGGGGCGCGTCGATGATAAACAGGTCGATCGGTTGTGGCGCAGCCCATGCGTGATAGCTCAGCAGCAGGAACGCCGGCAGACACAGCTTGGCAAGGGCCTGGGTACGAGTATGGGCTACGCGCGTGATCTGGCTCATGACCTGATATCTCAAGCACGGCTGGCAGCTCCCGGAAAAGCCCGGAGAAATCATGGCGACCGCTGACTTAGCGTAGCGCGGATTTGAGAGAAAGCCGGAGTTTGGCGCAAATGAACGGGTGATCGATCCAACCGATTTATTGCTCGCGCATCGGGAAGGACAGCTCGAAACAGGTCACGCCACTCTCGCTGGTAACGCTGTAGTGACCACTGTGCAATTGCATGATGGTCGCTACGATCGACAGGCCAAGCCCGTTGGATTGGGCCGAGCGCTCACGCGATTGATCAACCCGATAGAACCGCTCGAACAGTCTCGGCAGGTGCTCCGCCGGGATGGTGGTGCCTTGGTTGCACACACGCAGATGTATGCCAGTGTCCGACGGTATGGCCTGGATCAACAGTTCGGAATGAGGTGCTCCGTACTTGATCGCGTTGGCACACAGATTGGCCAGGGCGCGGCGCAGCAGGACGGGTTCGGCCCAGATGACCCCTTCACCTTCCGCGCGGATGCTGATGTCGGCGTCTGCCGCCAGACCTTCGAAATAGTCAGCCATGCGCTCCACTTCTTCAGCGGCGTCCAACTCCTGGCGCTGCTGACGGGCACTGCTGGGGTCGGTGCGCGCGAGGAAAAGCATGTTGTCGAGCATGCGCGCCAAGCGTTCCAGCTCTTCTACATTGGAGGCCAGTAGCTGCTGGTAATGTTCAACGCTGCGGTTCTGCTGCATGGCGACCTGGGTTTCACCCAGCAGGTTGTTGATGGGGGTGCGCAGTTCATGGGCCATGTCCGTAGAGACGTGAGCCAGTTGCTCAAAACCCTTGCCCAGGCGCTCGAGCATGGTATTGAAAGAGTCGATCATCGGTAACAGCTCCTTCGGCGCGCCCTGGCTGTCGAGTCGTTCGGTCAGGTTGCCGATGCCAATGCCATGGGCGTGGCGTGCCAGGCGCCGCAACGGCAGCAGGCCGCGGTGAACCATCAACCAGCCGGCCAGGGCCAGGACAATGGCCGCGACGCTGGCGAGGACATAGACGCTGAGACGGTAGCTGGCCAGCACCGCGGTGCGTTCGGTCATCAGGCGGCCGATGGTCAGTTGCAGCTTGCCCGAGTCGATATTCGCAGACACCGCGGCGAAGGGCGCACCATCGACTTCCGCTACTTTATGGACATCACTCAACTCCAGGGTGTGCTCCATCGCGACCGGAACCAACTGGGGAATATCGAGGTTCCCGGGATTGACCACGAGCAACGGAGGCCCCCCTGGAGCACCAATGCTGAGTACCGATTCGCGGTTGCCCATCATGTTCTGAAACAGCGCGGGCTTGGTTCTGATCAGATCCCGGGTGTTGCTGTCATTGAGCAGGTTACGCAACTGATTGACGCGGAAGACGAGGGCGGCTTCGTCACGGTGTATCAGCTCGCTCTCCAGTTCGCGGTACAGCTCGACCCCCATGGTCGCCAGCAGGGCAAAGGCCAGCAAGGCAAACACCAAGGCCAGGCGCAGTGTCAGGGAATAATGACGACGCTTCATGGTTGCGTATCGAAGCGGTAGCCAATGCCACGCACGCTGTGGATCAGCTTGAGCTGGAAAGGATCGTCTATTTTCAGGCGCAGGCGGCGCACCGCCACGTCCACCACATTGGTGTCGCTGTCAAAGTTCATGTCCCAGACTCGAGAGGCGATCAGTGAGCGGGATAACACCTGCCCCTGATGCGTGGCAAACAGGTGCAGCAGGGCAAACTCCTTGTTGGTCAGCGTCACTCGCACGCCAGCGCGGATGACGCGGCGTTTGATGACATCGATCTGCAGGTCATCGATCTGCAGTTGCTCTTCCTCCCGGGTCGGACCGCGTCGGGTCAGTGTGCGCAGGCGGGCGACCAGCTCGGCGAAAGAGAAGGGCTTGATCAGGTAGTCGTCGGCCCCCAGCTCCAGGCCTTTGATACGGTCGGCGATATCATCTCGCGCGGTCAGGAACAAGACCGGCGTGTCGGCCTCCTTGCGCAGGCGGCGCAGGACTTCCCAGCCGTCCATCTTCGGCATCATCACGTCCAGCACGATGACGTCGAAGGACGTTTCCAGGGCCTGGTGCAAGCCGTCAACGCCATCGCGGGCCAGGCTGACGGAGTAGCCTTGCTCCTGCAGGCCATTGAGTAAATAGTTGCCCGCCTTGGGTTCGTCTTCCACTACCAGGATATTCATGGGTATTACCTTGGTTCAGTTTCGGTATTCGATTCACGAAAGCGGACCAGAAAGCCGCGAGCAGGTGGCGCGAGTATAGCCCGATCATCAACTGATACTGCGTGTGGCCCCCGCTCCTTGTCAGCCATCTTCGTAAAGCTCCCCATCAGTTTTCGTTCGAGCAGTGCCCTTGAACCTGATAGTCCAACACATGCTCCCGACCCTGATGATCCAGGTAATCGAGCTTTGCCGGGATCACGCCGCATTGATCCGAGAGGTCGGTCATGGACAAGACTTTCGCCACGTCCATCTGGACGAAAAAACCAGTCTTGTCATGAATCACCGTTGGACTATCGGTGGTGCTGGCGAAGGCTGAACCGGTGGCGAGGAGGGCGGCGAATCCGAGCATAAGAAGTTTCATGGCATTGTCTCTCTGTCTGAGTGGGCTGCCTGTTGTCTGGCAGTGGGTTCACAATAACGAGGCCACTCAAACAGCCGACGAACAAAACAATGACAAAGTTGTAATGCAAGCTCGTCCGAAACCGGGGCCTGTGAGCGCCGGTTCGGATCGAGACGAAGGAGGAGAGGGTAGGATTTGGCTGGAAGTGCCTTTACCTGACGAGATGTTCTGCTGCCCTGCATTCCGCCAGGAAAGCTCTTCCCATGGGGGTCATTTGAGCACCGCTGTAGACCAGTTGCGGATGGCTGACGTCGGCCAGCGCTTGCGCATAGTTGAAGCTGATCAAGCGTTCCAGCGTGTCGACCTCGGCAGGATCCTTGATCTCACTTTTGCCCTGGGCGATTTCATTCAGGAGACTGTAGAAGGCGGTGTCTTGTTTGTTCACGATTTAGCCTCTTTCCGGGGTTGTGCCTGCTGATGACGGCCGTGCCAGCAATGCCTTGGCGCGGGCGCAGACATTGTCGAGGGTAAAGCCGTATTCGCGCAGCAGGACATCGGCCGGTGCCGAGGCGCCGAATCGCTCCACCCCCAACATGTCGCCATCACTACCAATATAGCGCTCCCAGCCTTGACGCACGCCCAATTCGACCGCCAGTCGCGCGCCGACCGAAGGCGGCAGCACGGCGTCGCGCTCGGCCTGGGGCAGGGCCTCGAACAACTCCCAGCTGGGCATCGAGACACAACGCACGGCGATGCCTTCACCCTCCAGGCGTTCGCCCGCCGCCAGGATCAAGGCGACTTCCGAGCCGCTGGCGATCAGGATCAACTCGGGCTCACGGCTCGCCTTGTCGTTCAACACATAGGCCCCGCGCCGCAACCCATCGGCCGCGGCATAGCGGTTGCGGTCCAGGGTAGGCAATGCTTGCCGGGTCAGGACCAGCAGGACAGGGCGGTTACGGGTAGTCATGGCGACCTGCCAGGCCACCGCGGTTTCATTGGCGTCGGCGGGGCGGATCAACAGCAGGTTCGGGATGGCGCGCAGGCTCGCCAGGTGTTCGACCGGCTGATGGGTCGGGCCGTCCTCGCCGAGGGCCAGACTGTCGTGGGTGAACACATGCACCACGTGCAGGCCCATCAGAGCTGCCAGGCGCAGGGGCGGGCGCATATAGTCGGAGAAGACCAGGAAGGTCGCGCCGTAGGCGATGAAACCGCCATGGGCGGCCAAACCGTTGACGATGGCGCCCATGGCATGTTCGCGTACGCCGAAGTGCAGGTTGCGACCGACCTGGCTCCAGCCGCTGGCGTCGGAGCCTTGTTGATCGGTGCCTGTCATTGGCGCAGGGTTGAAGTCGCCGAGGCCCTTGAGCACGGTTTTTGTCGAAGGATCGAGGTCGGCGGAGCCCCCGCTCAGTGCCGGTAGCCGCGGGGCGATGGCGTTCATCACCTTGGCGCCGGCATCGCGTGTGGCCAGGCCCTTGGCATCGGCGGGAAACACGGGAATGTCCGCATCCCAGCCTGACGGCAGTTCGCCGCCCAGGCGCTGCTGCAGTTCCTGGGAGAGTTCTGCAAAGGCCTGGGTGTAGGCGTCCATGCGCACACACCAATCCGCTTCATTGCGTGCCCCGCGTTCCACGGCCTGGCGAAAGTGCGCCAAGGCGGCGTCGGGTATCAGGAAATCCGGCTCGGTGGGCCAGCCCAGCTTTTCCTTGGTCTTGCGCACGGCGTCCACGCCGAGGGGCGAGCCGTGGGCCTTGAAACTGTCCTGCTCGGGTGAGCCGTAGCCAATATGGGTGCGCACCAGAATCAACGACGGCCGCGTCGTTTGCTCCCGCGCCGCCTGCAAGGCGGCATGTATTGCGCCGAGATCGTTACCATCTTCCACCGACACCGTGTGCCAGCCGTAGGCCTCGAAGCGCGCCGCGCGATTTTCGGAGAACGTCATGGCCGTGCCGGCGGCTAGGGTGACGGCGTTGTCATCGTAGAGGCAGGTGAGCTTGCTCAGCCCCAGGTGGCCGGCGAGTGAGGCGGCTTCGCTGGCCACGCCCTCCATCAGGTCGCCATCGCCGACGAGCGCGTAGGTATGGTGATCGACGACCGTGTGACCGGGACGGTTGTAGATCGCCGCCAGTTGCGCCTCGGCCATCGCCATGCCGACCGCGTTGGCCAGGCCCTGGCCCAGCGGCCCGGTGGTGGTTTCCACGCCGGGGGTGTGCCCGCGCTCGGGATGTCCCGGCGTCTTGCTGCCCCATTGGCGGAACTGCTTGATGTCGTCCAGCGTCAGCGCGTAGCCACTGAGGTGCAGCAGGCTGTAGAGCAACGCCGAACCGTGCCCGGCGCTGAGCACGAAACGATCGCGGTCAGGCCACTGCGGATTGTGCGGGTTGAACCTCAGCCAGCGGGTCCACAACACATAGGCCATCGGCGCGGCGCCGAGGGGCAAACCGGGATGGCCGCTGTCGGCCTTTTGCACCATATCCACCGATAGGAAACGCAGAGTGTCAATGCATTGCTGGTCGAGTTCGCTGGACATGGTGGTCTCTCGGTGAGGTGAAGAGAAGGTGGGGGACTGGTATGTCGCTTATCAGTGGATCAGTCAGGTGCCGAAGGGTTTCATTTATTTCAAGCCCGTTGGGCCATTCGGGAAGTCTGGCCGATTTACACCACTCTGGAAGCTGGATACGTCCTGTCCCCCATTTCCGGGCCATGAATAAATAAAACCAAAACTCGTCTGTATGAGTTGTTGATTCGACTCGTACAGACGAGTATTTTAATTTCGAGAGGTTACATATGACCCTCTCATAAAACAAAAAATGGATAAAGCATGATTCAAGGCTAGCCGTTTCGAGTGCGTGGTAATCAATGACTTCCTATTGGTTTGAGGGGTATGAGCATGCATGCTGGAGCCATATTTATATCATTTGATGCTGTCGCGGTATCGGGCATTACGGTTGAAGCATTAAAGATGGCCAAGTGCCTTGAGCAGAGTGAGATTACGTCCTATCTCGACCTGGGCTATGACATCAAGATCGACAAAGGCAATTTCAACAGGCCTTATGATCACGAGAAAAATATCTATCAGGGCGTGTTTACCCTGGTTCGCATCGAAGACATAGAGACTGTCCCGCATTACAGCCGGGATTTCATAGAGTATTCGCACAGTGTCTTGATCGGTCAAAAGACCGCGGTTTCTCCAGAAGAGCAGGAACGGCTTTTAATCGCCATTCGCGAGTCGTCACAGGCACTGGCTCATCGAATGGTGCAGTTTTGGGAAACACTGGATATCCGTTATGTGATCGTTGAAAACGGAACGTTGCCGGAAAACATTATTTACACCCAAGCCTTGTACCTGGCCATCGACGCCTATGGGCAAAAGCATGGCCTGGGGAATTTCGTTATCTGGCGCGATCATGACCTGATGTGGAACAGTGAGAAGACTGTGATGAAATACGGTCCGGAGCCGTATCCCCATGCCGTCAAGCCGGTTCAATCCCGCTACATTACCTATGTGACCCTCAATCAGCACCTGAAGAACAAACTCGAGGAATGGTGCGATCACGCCATCGACGTCAAGGTCAGGAAGAATACCTATGATTTCAGCGGGCAGGGGACCTGCACGAACATCAAGGAAAGCCTGGATATCCGCGACAGCGACGTCCTGATTGCCCGCACGACCCGCATCATTCCGCAAAAACGACAGGACAGGGATATCCACCTGGTCCATCGGTTGAACGCGCTTTTTGCCCGGAACGGTAGCCGCCGAAGAGTGTATCTCGCGGTCGCCGGCGATCCCCATGAACATCCTGGCTATTTTGAAGCCTTGAATAAACTGGCCCGGGAGCTACAAGTCGAGGGCTTTATCAAGTTCATCGGCTCACTGCCCCATGACTCTATGCCGACGAAGGAAAAGTCCACGACCATTGAGGATTTGTATTACTCCTGCGACTTGGTTTCCTTTCTCACTTCCTGGGGGTATGACAGCTACGGCAATCCCGTGGGGGAGGCGATCAGCAGCCGGCGCTGCTATATCACGAGCCGCTACGAATATTATCAGGAAGTCTATGGCCAGCATGGTTTTGAAGCGCCGGTCATGTCGATCGCGGAAGAGCAGGATGGCCTGCCTGATGATGACTTTATTGACGATGTCTATCAGTTGCTGAATAACAAGACGCTGATGGCTGAAATGGCTCATAAAAACTTCACCATCGGTCAGCAGGTGCTCTCCAATAACGTCATTGGCATGCTGGACTTGAGTCCTTCTGGAGGAAATATGCGTGAGGCTGTCTTTGTCTCGGTTGTGCTGCCGGTTTATAACGAAAGTGATCGCATCGATAGTGTGCTGGATTCTTTATTCAATCAGAAAACACGGGGTGGCCTGATTACCCACGCCACCTATGAACTGATCATCGTGGATAACAACTCCACAGATGACTCGGTAAAAAAAATCAACGCCTTCAAGGCTGAAAACCCGACCTTGGATATTCACGTTATCCAGGAGACCACCCAAGGTGTTTCATCTGCCAGAAAACGCGGCATGGACTATGCCTCCTTGCGCTCAAAACAGCGCGACATCCGCCTGGGAGTCAAGAATAAACACTACATTGCTTCCGCCGATGCGGACTGCACCGTGGACCCTTACTGGCTGCACGCGCTGATTGAAAAAATGCTCGAGGAGAACGGCGATCTGGGCACCTGTAATTACTATTACAACGAAGCGTCCTTTCGCCATCGGCCGAACCTGCTCAACGAGATCCAGAAGACCCTGCGCTGCCGCGAGATGTCATTTTCACTGTTCGGCGGTTTTCCGGACGGCAAGGGGTTTGCCGTCGAGCGGGGTCTCTACGACAAAGTGGGCGGCATCGAGATTTTCTACCAGTTGGACAAGGGCCGCTTTGTCGAACACCTCTCCGATGACTGGGATTTCGGGATCCGGGTGATCGCCTGGGGCGGCAAGCCGGTCTACGCCCACGATTCCCGTATCGAGATCAACAGCCGTCGTGTGGATACCATTCTGGATGAGGTGATTACCGGCAACGCCTATGGGCAGGACGGAATCATCATCATGAAGGACGTACGCCCCGACGTCGAAGAGCAAACCCCAACGCTGCGGGACACCACGCCTGTGCAGTCGCAACAGGCCTGGGACTACTCGATCAAGGACTATGTGCCCAAAAACATTGTGCTGCCGGCGCTGCTCAACCCGCGGATTCTGCTGGAAAGCCCGGCGGTACGTGAGTTCTTCAGCGGGCCGGTGGCCGATCGTATGTATCAGCGTATCGATGAAATCAAACAGGGCTCGCGGGTCATCGATTTCAAACCGATTCACGCCTACAAGACCCCGTCCTATCGCCTCTATTTCGAGTTCCGCGAGGAGATTTTCAGTGCCCTGCGCCGTGCCGTCGGCGAGGACATCGGTTTCCCGCCGCCATTGCCGGCCTGCTTCGATGGGGTCAAACCGGAAGACTTCGAGCGCTTTGTCTACTACTTCGCCGAAGACCGCGAGTCCGGTGAAGCCCATAACTACTTTGCGAACGGAGGGGTATTTTGATGAATGGCGAAGCGCTGGGCTCACTGAACGATATCGACTTGAACTATCCAACGCCGCGGGTCTACGACTTTCTCTCGCGTCCCGATAACAGCGCCTTTCTGGAGTACGTGTTCAACGACCCGTTCGGCTGCCATGTTTTTCCTGGCGATATCCCCGACTATCCGCTGTCCTCTTTTTTTGCCGACATGGATCGCGATATCAAGCAGGCCAGGCAGATTCACCTCTGGGCCTATATTCCCACCTGCCGCTACCGTTGCCATTTTTGCCAGTATCCGACGGTTATCCTGAACCCCAAGGCCGCCTCGTCGCAGCAGGTGTTCCGGGATCTGGTGGATTACAACATCAAAGAGGCCACGATGTGGCTCCAGAAAGTCCCCGGTCTGGCTCAGGCTGAAGTGGGCGAATTCAACATCTTTGGCGGTACGCCGTCACTGCTGCCTGAGCAGGAACTGCGTCGTCTGATGGCGTTCTACCGGAGCCATTTCAACTTCTCGGCCGCCACCCTGCGCTTTGAGGGCGAACCGGGCACCCTGAACAAACCCTACCTGTCGCTGTTGAAGGAGCTGGGGTTCAGCAAAATCAGCTTCGGCACCCAATCCTTCAATGACCGTATCATCTCGGCCTGCGGTCGCATGCACTCCGCTGACGAGTGCGTGGAAACCATCCATCACGCCCGTGAAATCGGCCTGGACTGGGTCAGCGTCGACCTTATCTACGGCATGCTCGGCCAAAGCGTGGATGACGTGAAATACGACATGGAGAAGTCCCTCGAGCTTGAGCTTTCCCATGTGGTCATCAGCAAGCTGCACATGGAAGAGTTCATGAAAACCCGTACCGGTGTGTCGGGAGAGAAAGAAAGCCATTGGCAGAGAAAAGGGCAGATCAGTGTCAACGACATGAGCTTCCCGGGTCTTGGCAAGCAGTATCAGATGCGCGAACTGGTGGAGCAGCACCTGTCAGCCGGTTATCGCGAACACCCGACCATGTACTTCCACCAGAACCATCGGCAGCCGGAGAAGTGGAAAGGGCTTATCACCGATCTCGATAAACAGTACCCGGAAGTGGCGATCGGTCTCGGTGGCAGCTCGAAATGCACGGGCTCCGAAGCCATCAATATCACCGGCTACAACAAGTACAAGCAGGCACTTGATGAAGGCCGCCTGCCGATTGATGAAAGCCGGGGGTTCTCACCGCTCCAGCGCGAAGTGAATGCTTTCAAAATGGCACTTTCCACGCTGATTCCAGTGAATGACCAGGTCTTCAAACAGCGTTTTGAAGGCAGAAGCTTTTACGACAATCCGATTATCGGCGGCACGCTCAAAACCCTGGTCGACAAGGCTCTCGTCAGTGTCGATGGCGATCTGGTCAGCCTGACGCCCAACGGCGTAACGCTGGTCGAAGCCGTTATCAACACCCAGTTCGTGACGCCGCAAGCCTGAGGGAGGTATCCGATGGAACAGCAAAAAAGCTCATCCGTGCCGGTCTTCAGCCTCTACTACATTGCTATCGACACTGAAGCCGGCGTGACGCCAGAACAGTTTGAGCACTTTGTTCGCCACAAGGGCGTACATATTCCCAGCTATCCGGGCTGGAGCTGGACCTTGTTACGCGGGTTGCGGGGCGAACGGGCAGGGCAATACCTGATGCTGTTTGAGATCGACAGCGCCGCGCAGCGCGATTGTTATATGGCCGCGGATGGTAATAAAACAGAACTGGCCCACCAGTTCTGGCGTGAACATCCCGAAGCGCTGGATATTCTCGGGGAGTGGAAGCGTTACGCTACCTTCAGCGAGCTACCCACCCTTTACACCGATTATCGGCTGCTGGCGGAAAACAGCAAAAGCACCGTGCCCCATGGCCCGCGTTACCAGGAGCGGGCAGGGGAGGAGCCTGTCGCGCGGGTTATCGGTATCCACAATCTCGCGTTGCGCCCCGATGTCCAGGCGCAGACCTTCGAGACCTTTATTGCGCAAAACCACCACCGCATCGAGGACTATCCGGACTGGAAATTCCGCTTGCTCAAAGGCGAGCGGGGCAACCGTCTGGACCAGTACGTGGTGCTGATGGAGATCGCGAGCCTGAAGGCGCTTGATGTGTTTTATCCGCAGCCGGATATCGCCACCGATGAAGCGGCGAAATTTGCCCGGGCACACCGGGACACCAAGCAGATGTACGAAGAGTGGAAGCAACTGGCCTCGTTTTCCGGCTCGCCGCAGATCTATACCGACTATCTGTCAGTGGCGCAAAGCCTGTGAGTACAAATGTATCCCTCTTGCAGAGCGGCTCGAATCTTCGTCAGCAGAACGCCACACGGGGCATCTTCTTTATTGCCGGGCTGGGCATGGCGTCCTGGGCGCCGTTGATTCCATTTGTCAAAGCCCGGCTCGATATTGATGACGGCACGCTGGGCCTGCTGCTGTTTTGTATTGCGGCGGGCTCCATGCTGGTAATGCCCTTTACCGGGCGCGCCATCGCCAGGCTCGGCTGTCGGACGCTGATCCTTGCCTGCGCAGCGGTCTTCTGTTTGATCCTGCCGTTCATGATGCACGCCACCTCTGCCGTGGAGATTGGCGGCGCATTGCTGGTTTTTGGCGCGGTGAACGGCCTGCTGGATGTGTCGATGAATGCCCAGGCGGTGATTGTCGAACGTGACAGCGGACAGGCGAGGATGTCCGGGTTTCACGGCTTCTACAGCATTGGCTGTGTCGCCGGGGCAGGGGGCGTCAGCCTGCTGCTGTGGGCGGGGCTGATGCCTCTGCAGGCCATTTTCCTGATCGTGCTGCTGATTGCGCTTGTGGTGATGACGGCTTCCGGTCATCTGCTCGCCAAGCGGCCGCAGGAAAGCGGTGAGTCTGGCGGTACGTTTCAGGCGCTCTCTCACCCGGGGATTCTGTTTATTGCCGTGTTGTGCTTTTTCATCTTCCTGATTGAGGGCGCGATGCTGGACTGGTCGGCTGTGTTCCTTCATACGGAGCGCGGCATGGAAAAAAGCCATGCCGGTTTTGGCTACACCCTTTATGCCATCGCCGTCGCGCTGGGCAGGTTGTACGGCGATAGCCTGGTCAACGCGTTCGGCCGGCAACGCATGCTGATGCTGGGCGGTTCATGTGCCGCAGTCGGGCTGCTGCTGATCGTCTCGGTCGATCTCCCTGGTGTGGCCCTCGCCGGGTTCATCCTGGCAGGCATCGGCCTGTCCAATATCATCCCGATTCTGTTCACCACCGCCGGCAACCAGCCGGATGTCCCGTCGAGCTTCGCGCTTTCGGCCGTGACCCTTATCGGTTACACGGGGTTGTTGAGCGGCCCGGCGCTTATCGGATTTGTTGCCCACCATTCCAGCCTGACCACGGCTTTCAGTGCGGGAGTGGTGATCATGCTGCTGGTCTGTTCCAGTGCCCGACGCATTGCGCGTTGAGGCTATGACAGGTCTGTCCTGACGTTGTCAATCCATGGAGTCTTTATGAGTCAATTATCCGGTCCGGTGTTCAGCCTGCATTACATTGGCCTCAATTTGAAAAAGGGCGTTACGGCTGAGCATTTCGAAAATTTCGTGCGCGAACGCGGTGTCGGGATCCCGGCTTATCCGGGCTGGCACTGGACATTATTGAAAGGGTTGCGCGGTGAAAGGGAAAATCAGTATCTGATGCTGCAGGAGGCACCCAGCGCGGAACAGTACGCCCAGTATATTGATCGCAACGGCGATCAGACCATCCGTGCGCGGGGTTTCTGGCGGGAACATTCGCAGGCACAGGCTCTGATTGCCGAGTGGAAAACCTTCTCAACCTTCGCCGAGCTACCGACCATCTTCTCCTACTATTCAACAGTGGCTGAGAACACCAACAGCTCACTGCCGGAAGGCCCTAACTATCAGGCCAAAGCGCTGGCCCGCGTGGTGGGGATTCACAACCTGGCCCTGCGTTCCGGCGTGGCGCCGGAGACCTTCGAGGATTTCATCACCGGCAATATTCACCGGGTGGAAGACTACCCGGGCTGGAAATTTCACATGCTCAAAGGGCAGGGCGGCAGTCGCCTCGACCAATACGCGGTCATGCTGGAAATCGAAAGCCTGGAGTCCCTGAACGCCTTCCACCCTGAGCTGGATGTTTCGACGGACAAGGCCCTGACGTTCGTACGCGAGCATCAGGAGAGCGAGCGTATGTACGACGAGTGGCGTGAACTGGCGTCTTTTTCTGGCGCGCCGCAGCTCTATACCGACTACATCACCATAGCCGGCAACAGTGGCTGAAAGGACGCTTGGCGAAGAGGTTTATTCCATCAGGCTGTGTGTGTTTTTCTGGCGGCTGATCAAGCGTAGGGGATTGGTTGAAATGCGCTTGCCCCAGGGCTAGTCTCATCCGGCCCCAGTGTTGTCTCAGCCGAGGGCGATGTCCCCGGGGTTCTAGCGTGATATTCAGGTGGGGTTATGAAGTCAAAACTTGCAGTCGCTGTTTTATTGCTGACAGCCTTCAACGGTGCGCAAGCCGCTGAAATCAAGGTGTTGACCACGGGAGCATTCAAACCGGTGTTATTGGCCATCGCGCCGGAGCTTGAGGCTTCGAAGCATATTACCCTGAATATTTCTAACGGTACTGCCGGGGAGCTGAACAAAAGGATTGAGTCAGGGGAACGTTTTGATGTGGCGATTCTTACGGATTCGCTGGTCAGCAAGTTCGAAGCCGCCGGGAGTTTGGACAAGGATACTGCGAAGAACGTCGCGAAGGTCGGTATCGGTGTGGCCGTCCCGTTGAACACTCCGAAGCCAGTGATTTCCACGGTCAACGACTTCAAGTCCATGCTGCATTCTGAGGCAAAAATTGCTTATATCGACCCCAAGTCTGGAGGCTCATCGGGGATCTACCTGACTGGGTTATTCGATAAGCTGGGCGTTTCTGAAGAGGTTGCCAGAAAGGCTGTCATGGTGAATGGTGGGCTGGTGGGTACGAAGCTCGTCGACGGTGAGGCAAGCGTTGCCATTCATCAAATCAGCGAATTATTGGCTGTACCCGGCATCCAGTTTGTTGGAGCGCTCCCGGCCGAAATCCAGAGCTATACGACCTACACGGCAGCAATGGCGAAAGGTTCTCGGCATGCAAAGGACTCGCTCGAGTTGATCAAGGCGTTGGGTGAAGAAAAAGCCGTGAGTTTATTGCAGGCCAAAGGGATGGAATGAGCGCCATGCCCTTGTTGATTGTGCAAGGTCTAGTGACCCGGGATCCCGAACGCGACTTTCACGTCGTGGATGTAGATCTGCCAGGCAATCAACGCAAGCACTGTTTGTATCGCAGCCAGTCCCAAACCACCCCAAATGATCCCAATCGCGATTTCGTAGGCCAGGCGGCGTTCCGGAGTCTTTCTGGTCACCCTTGGTTCGTCATCATCACGTTCAGCGCGCATTTTCTGTCCTTGGCGTTTTTTGAGGGCCGCTGCTGATCGTACAGCAATTGCTGAGATGCTCGAACGCTTCTGAGCTTTAATCCATGTGGCTCGAAACGCTCCTCACGGGTGGTACCAGTGCCAGGACGAAGTTTTTTGGCCTGGCCGCCGTAACGTCAACTCCCGTGTTCATCAACCATACGCGGAGGAAAACAACATGAATCGTTTCGCAGGCAAAGTTGTAGTCGTGACAGGGGCCGGGACAGGCATTGGGGCCGCTACGGCCCGCCGGTTCTTGTCCGAGGGCGCATCGGTGGTGCTTAACGGCCGCCGCGAACACAAGCTCGCCAAAACAGTGGAAGGAGCCGATCCGACCAAGGTGATGCTCCATCCTGGCGACATCTCGGACGAGACGTACGTCAAGTGGCTCATAGCCGACACCGTCGCAAAGTTCGGCCGGCTGGACGTACTGGTCAACAACGCCGGCTTCGCCATCTTTGGCCCATTCGCCCAGCTTTCCACAGAGGACTGGCGGCGACAGATCGCCACTGACCTGGACGGAGTCTATTTTGGCTGCCGGGAGGCGTTGCCTCACTTGCTCGCCACCAAGGGCTCAATCGTCAATGTATCGTCAGCCTCCGGCCTGGGTGGTGACTGGGGAGGAAGCGGGTACAACGCAGCGAAGGGGGCGGTCAGCAATCTGACCCGGTCGCTTGCCCTGGAGTACGCCGCTAGGAACGTCCGGGTAAACGCCGTCGCTCCCAGCCTCACCAGCACCGATGCGACGGCAGAGATCGAGAAGAACGAGGCCATCATGTCGGCGTTTCGCGCCCGTCTGCCGGCCGGTCGACAGGCATTACCGGAAGAGGTCGCGGCTGTCATTGCGTTTCTGGCCAGTGATGACGCCAGCTTCGTCAACGGGGTAATCATACCGGTCGACGGCGGTTTGGCCGCATCTAACGGCCAGCCAAACTTTCTCGCGATGTTCGGGGAGGACTGATACGCCTGGCACCGCGCCACGGGTGTCCTTGGCGTTTATCGTTTTCTGTGAGGAGCATCGGGCGAACGCTTGCTTGTCAGCTTGCTGACACCGTCGCTCGATGTTGCTGTGGAGTTTTTGCCTGTGGCGGTGAAGCGGCTCGGTTCAGAGCGCGGAACCGTCGCAAGCAGTCATGTCGGCGTAGTGGCTTGGCTTAGGTGCCTGAGGTTACGTCGATTTATGCAGGCCAGGGCCCGTAGGTCTCAATCCATAACTTCGCATAATGTATATTATGTTAAATTGAGTAATATGTTTCGAGTGTTACTGCTGCGGCGCACCTGCGCCACACACCTTGCTTCGCTGTTCACACTCCCTGTACGATTTCCCCAGTTTGTTTGGCCATCCACTCATTCCAAGGAAGGACCATGCGCTTCGTACAGTTCCTCAGCAATCCTCCTGAAAATTTCAAGGGTGGAGCCCGCCAGCGTGTGAAACGGCTCGTTGCCGAGATGTCACCGGGGGTGAAGCCTCACACGCCAACTCCACGAAACAACACGGTCCTGCCTCTTTCGATGTATGAAGGTGGAGTGGCTGACACCCGGCACGAAGACTGCCACCGAGGACACCTCATTGCTCTGGAGTTTGGTGGGCCCGAGTCCTCGAGCAACCTGGTTCCGATGTATGGCTCATTCAACTCGGGAGGTATATGGCGCCAATTCGAGCGTGAGCTTGAGAGCTGGGTGGATGCCGCTGGAGGTAATTGCGAAGTGGCCATCACCTGCGATTACGCTACCGAAATTTCCGAAGAACAGCGTGTGCCCACGCGGTTCACGATTATCACGAAAGTCCTGGCCGGCCTGCACGTCAATCGCACACGCACGTGGCCTATTCTGCATCCAAAGCCAGCGCCTATCATCGGCGGTGCCGACCCGACGAAGAAGGCCGAATACCTCGCACTCATCGACGAAATGACAAACGCAGGCTGGAACATCCAGGACCAGTTGAATACTGTAGGGTTTCCCTCTTACCGACGGCTCCCCGTTTTTCCTGCCGCGGCAAGGCCTTACGCGTTCCTCGATTATGCCGAGTGGAAGTCCGTCAAGGATGACCCCAAGCAGCTTGCGCATTGGAATGACCGCGTAATACTGTCGCAGGCAGCCGAGTTCTCAAGCACACAGATCGAAACTATCCGCGCAGTCAACCGCGTTCTCAACGATGGGTATCTTATAAGCGACGACATCGTTGACCCTGTGTACACCGACAAGTACCGCATTCCAGGCCAGCGGGTTGGTCTACTGGTCGAAGGTGGTCATGATCTCACACCTCAGGTCGATCACATTATTGCCAAGTCTGCCAGCGGAGCGGCCGTTTACAGCAATGCCATGTTGATCAGCGCCAAGCACAACAGCGACAAGCGCGCACGATTGGCGTTCGCAGACAGCAATGCTTTGAGCAGCATTGTTCGCGGTACCGGCAGAGTCAAAAGATATAAGCCTTACTGAACTTGATTTCGAAGACTCGATAGCTGCAGGCAAGCATCAGTGTCTGCCCTCCTCTCGGGCCTGTGAGCTACTTATGAACATCTGACATCGCCCACTTGTTAAATACGATATATTCATAAGGTCCCACCTGGTGTCAGCTTCAGACATTGCGCCTTAAATTTCTGTCGCCTCCTCAAATCGAACCCGCGGACGCTCTGCTTGGAGCCTCTCATCGATTGCACTGATGATTACTATCGAAGCCCCCGCCTATTGGGTTGCCAGAACCGATTCATATAATCGCCTCCAATTTCTCCCTTCCGCCTGGCTTCAGGCGAATTCCCCCCGGAACCCAACACCATGCCAAGCGCAAGCCAGGCCCCTCGAGGTCTTCCCGAACATAATCAACAGAGTGTCAAGCAGCAATGGCTGGCGATTCTCTCGGTCGCCGTGGGTGCCTTCGCCTTGGTGACCAGTGAGTTTCTCCCGGTGGGCGTACTCAACGACGTCGCCAGTGACCTGGGCATCAGTGCCGGCCACGCCGGGCTGATGGTTACCTTGCCCGGCATCATGGCCGCCCTCGCCGCGCCATTGCTGTCTGTCGGCATTGGTGCCATGGACCGTCGCTATCTGCTGATCGGCCTGACGCTGATAATGATCATTGCCAACTCGGTCGTGGCCTACGCCAGCGACTTCAGTCTGCTGCTGTTCGGCCGCGTGCTCCTGGGCATCAGTATCGGCGGTTTCTGGGCCACTGCCATTGCCCTCAGCGGCCGCCTGGCCCCCAAGGGAGTCGGCGTAGCCCAGGCCACCTCGATCATCATGGTCGGTGTGACATTGGCCACCGTACTGGGTGTGCCCGTAGGCACCTGGCTGAGTGGCCTGATGGGCTGGCGCATGACCTTCCTGGTCACCGCGCTGTTGGGCGTACCGGTGCTACTGGCGCAGATATCCCTGCTACCGCGGCTCACCCCGGAAAAGGCCATTCGCATCAGCGACCTGCCGGCCTTGTTCATCAATCCACAATCTCGGGTTGGCTTGATCGCTGTACTGCTGATTGGCCTGGCGCACTTTGCCGCTTACACCTATGTCGCCCCCTTCTTCAAACACAGCGCAGGCTTCGACGGGCCGACTATTGGCTCATTGCTGCTGCTCTATGGCGTGGCCGGGGTAATGGGTAATATTTTCGCTGGTTTCGCCGCCAACCGCAGTGTCCGTCACACCCTGTTGCTGGTCGCCCTGATGATCGGCACCAGCACCGCCCTGTTTCCCTACTTCGCCACGGGCATGACCGGCGCAGCGATGCTCATAGCGCTCTGGGGCTTCGCCTTCGGCGCCTTCCCGGCCTGCGCCAGCATCTGGATGTTTGTCGTAGCACCCAAGGATGTGGAGCGCGGCATGCCGCTCTTCGTCGCTTTGTTCCAGGTGATTATTGCCCTGGGCTCATTCTTTGGCGGGCAGATCGTCGACCAACTGGGCAGTTCGGTGCTGTTGAGCCTGGCGACGGCCCTGGTGGGCTGCGGTTTTGTTACGGTGCTTGTGCTGGGGAGTAACGTCAGTAATAGCCTGGCGGCCCAACCCAGCTAACCAAGAAGGCTGGTCAAGTGTGCACCTGGTTCATTCAAACTCCTGCCGATTCTCCGGAGTAATCAGCTTGAACGGCACCCAGATCAACGGTGAATCCAGACTCTCCCCCCGGGCCAGGCGCAATGCAACCTCCACCGCGCCATTCGCCTGGCCGATGGCGTCCTGGAACACACTCACGGCCATCTTGCCGTCGGCCATCAGCTTCAAACCGTCAGGCGTCCCATCAATGCCACCGACCCAATAGTCCTTGGCGTTTTTACCGGCCTTTTCCAGCCCCATGATCGCGCCAATAGCCATCTCATCGTTATTGGCCGCGATGATCGAGAAGTCCACGCCCGCCTTGACCCAATCGATAACAATGGCAGCCGCCTGGCTACGCTCCCAGTTACCGACCTTCTTCTGCACCACTTTCATGTTCGGGTATTTGGCGACGACCTTTTCCACATCTTCGGTGCGCATCAACGAGGACTTGTTGTTTGGGTCCCCCACCAGGATCACCACATTGCCCTTGTAGTTGGCGCGGCGGGCCAGCTCTTCCATTTGCAGTGTGCCCGACTCCAGCTCATCAGATCCGACGAACGCCGTCTGCCCCGGCCATTTGTCGGGGGCCGGGTTGCGGTTGACGAACACCAGCGGGATTTTCGCCGCAGTGGCCAAACGCAGCATTTCAGGGGCGCTCTTGGCATTGACCATCGCGACCACGATGGCGTCTACCTTGGAATTGACCAGGTTACGAAACTGGCGCATCTGCAACTCGGCGCTGTCATGACCATCTTCCATGAAGATATCGGTATCCAGCACGGCGGCATGCTTCTGCACGCCATTGCGCAGGATGGTCTGGAAGTTGTCGTCGTATTTGGCCATGGCCACGCCCAACAGCGGCGTAGCGGCCTGGGCCAAACCGGCAGTAAGGCAACTGATACCCAAGGCAAGCGTCAACCACTGTTTCATGTTCGGTCTCCCCGGCGTCATACGCTGAAATGATGGAGCAGCTCACGCTGCACCTTGGCCATGTCCGACAGGCCCTGGCTGCTGCTGGCCGTACGCTCGGCCCCCTCGGCGGCCTGTTGGGCGGAGTCGTTGATCTGGGTGACCATGCGGCTGGTTTCCTGCACCGTGGCACTCTGTTCCTCGGTGGCGGCAGCGATCTGGATGTTCATGTCACGGATGGTGCCCACCGCCTCCCCCATCGCCACCAGCAGCTCATCGGCGCCAGAGGCCAAGGTCACGCAGTTGTTGGATTGCACCTGGCTTTCGTTCATCACTTGCACGGCGGAATGAATCTTGCCCTGCATCTGGCCGATCATTTCCTGGATTTCGCTGGTCGACGCCTGGGTGCGGCTGGCCAGTGAACGCACTTCATCAGCCACCACCGCAAAGCCCCTGCCTTGCTCGCCGGCACGGGCCGCTTCAATGGCGGCGTTGAGCGCCAACAGGTTGGTCTGTTCGGCAATGGTGCGAATCGCATCGACGATACTGTCGATGTTCTGGCCATATTTCTGCAGTTCGTCGGTGACCGCCGAGGCCTTGTTCACCTGCTCGGCCTGCTGGCGGATATTGACGATGGTCTCGGCTACTCGCTGTTGCACCTTGTGGGTCAGCTCGCTGGTGTCGTCCACCGCGCTACGGGTGTCCTGCGCCCGCCGCGCGACTTCTTCGACGGTACTCTCCATCTCAGTCATCGCCGAAGCAGCGGAATGCAGGCGATCTTTCTGTTCATCCACTACCCGTGTGGTCTGCTCGCTGACCACCGCGTTATCGCTCGCGGACTGGGCCAAGGTATCGGCGGAGCCGATCAGCTCACGGAAGGTGGTCTGCAAGGACTGGGTCAGTTCGTTGAGGTAGCCGCCGAGTTCACCGAATTCATCTTTGCGACTGACATCGAAGCGCACCCGCATGTCACCCCGGGTAAGCTGCTTCAACACCTCGCGAAAGGCCGCCAACGGCCGACGCAGGCTGAAGGCCACCCACGTACCGATCACCAAGGCGGCCAACACCGCCAGCACACAGACGATCAACAGCAGGCTGAGGCTGTTGCTGATGGTGGCGTCGGCATCGCTCTTCGCCGCGCTGGCCACGTCAAGAGACTGGCTACCGAATTCGCCGATCTTGTCCAGCGTGGCCTGCAGGCGGGTTTCCGTCGCCTGGCGTTGTTCGCGAACATGGTCGGCCAGGCTGGCTTCCTGCTGAAAGGCACGGTACAGCCCATCACTGCCGGTCAGGTCGTTGAGCAAACGGTTGACCATGGCCGCGACGATGCGCCCTACCCTGGGGTCAACCACCAAAAATGCCTGGACCCGCGAGTTAATCACCTCGTCCTGCAGGTTAAGCAGGCGCTGCAAGGTCACGATATCCGGCTTGGCGGCGTGGGCGGCCAGACTGTCGTAGGACTTATTGACTTCCAGCAGCAACTTCTCCGCTGCGGCCAGGTGCTCATCGGCACCGGCACTGCGCTCACGGGCGATATAATCGCGCAGATAGCTGGTCAACTGGACTCCCTGGCTGCTGCTGTAACCTTGCAACTCGTGGGTCAGGGCAACTTGCGCCACATACTGGCGATGGGTCTCCATCAGGCTCTGGGCCTGTTCGACATAAGCCGCACTGAGTTGGCGTTGTTGAGTCAGGCTGTCGCGTAGCTGCGGGTGATCGCCGATATAGGTCGGAATACTCTCGAGCAATTGAGTAAAACGCACCAGGCTGTCGTTGAATGGCTGCTTACCGTCATCGATCTGCTTGGGGTCATTGCTGATAAGAACAGCCAGCAGCGCCTGGTTGGCCCTGAGGATATGAACGTAAAGCTCGCTGGCCGCCCGGCTCAACGGTGCAGATTGGCCGGTAATGATCGTCAAGCGTTCGCTGATCGAGTGGGTGCTTTGATAGCTGATGCCGACCATGGTGAGCAACACCACCAACAACACGGCAAAGCCGCCAATCACTCGCTGAAGAATGGTCATGGCTATCCTCTTTTATTTTTATACGGACTCAAGCGTGCGTTGCACAGAGCACCAATCTTGGCGGTTTCTTGGTAGCCTGGAATATTATCGGCGTGGCAATGACCAACTTTAGGCTCCGCCTGTTGGCAACGGTCGCTGATCGCGATGAATGACGCGCATCATTAACGACTGAGAATAGCCATACGCTAAGACACCTGAAGTTTCTTTTGAAAAAAGCGCGTAATCGCACTTTTTGAATAAGCTCTTTTAGCCGTTTCCACCCTGTGCCGATAACGCATTCCATCGCGCGATGACCGCCACCTCGGGGTGGTGGGCGTCGTAGGTGAGAATGCTCAGTGATGCCGTATCCAGTGGAAAATGCTGTGCTGAAACCACCGGCAACCCCACCCATCGCATGGCCAGGACCGAAGAAAACTGACCATGGGAGAACAGCGCAATATTGCCGTCCAACGCCTTCAGTTGAGCAATGATCCGGTCAGCACGACTGGCAATTTGCTCTGGGCTGTCGCCGTGCGGACAGCCGTCGCGAAAAAGATTCCAGCCCGGTCGCTGCTTGAGAATATCGACCGAGCGCTTCCCTTCGTAGTCGCCGTAGTCCCACTCCACCAAGTCCGGGACGATGACGGCAGATGC
Organism: Pseudomonas sp. MWU12-2345; assembly: GCF_023242385.1. Classification (NCBI taxonomy): domain Bacteria; kingdom Pseudomonadati; phylum Pseudomonadota; class Gammaproteobacteria; order Pseudomonadales; family Pseudomonadaceae; genus Pseudomonas; species Pseudomonas sp. MWU12-2345. The sequence continues at coordinate 458,981 of NZ_JALLJA010000001.1, forward strand.
TCCCAGCCCCGCCAATGCGCAGGTTTGTTGCGCGCGCTTCAGCGGGCTGGTCAGGACATGGCTGAAGGGGATATCCCGCAGCTGCGCTGCAAGAGTCCTCGCCTCCTCCTCACCATGCGCCGTCAACGGGATATCCGTGCGACCGGTATGCTGGCGGGAAAGTGCCCATTCGGTTTCGCCGTGTCTCATCAGATAAATGTGTACGGGATCTTTCATACGGCCGGACTTTCCTGAGCAGCGTCATATTCACCCCGGCATGCCGCATGGTTACATCTGAGTCTGTGTAACAGCGCCTGTTGAGCGGCCACCACATTCGCCTCCTCACCGCGCCAGATCTCCAAAGCCGGCTGCTGAACGGCACGAGCGAAGGAAAACGCCAAAGCCCAGGGCAGCCGTGACTTGAACGCCAGATTCATGGCATTCAACCGGGCCGAGGCCAGCTCTGCCGATTGTCCTCCTGACAAGAATGTAACGCCCTGGACAGCGGCGGGAACGGTTCGCCGCAGACAGCTCACGGTTGCATCGGCCACTGCGGCCAGCGTTGTCGGCGTGGTGCATCCCAAGCCGGGAAGCACCATATTCGGTTTCAAGATCATCCCCTCGAGCAGCACCCGTTGGGCGTGCAGCTGTTTGAAAACAATGCGCAGAACCTCCTCCGTTACTTCGGCGCACCGTTGCAGGGTATGTTCACCGTCCATCAGCACTTCCGGCTCGACGATGGGCACCAGCCCCTCCTCCTGGCACAACGCGGCATAACGGGCCAGCGCCTGGGCGTTGGCCTCGATGCAACCGCTGCTGGGAATGCCGCTCCCCACGGTGATGACCGCACGCCACTTGGCAAACCGGGCGCCCATTTGAAAGTATTCCTTGAGCCGGTTGCGCAGCCCGTCCAGGCCCTCGGTGATTTTTTCTCCTGGATGAGCGGCCAGATCCGTTGCACCGATGTCCACTTTGATGCCTGGAATAACACCCGCGGCGCCCAGGGCGTCACTGAATGAGAAGCCGTCTTTTGTGTGCTGGCGAATGGTTTCATCGTAGAGAATCGCACCATTGATGTAGTCGCCCAGCCCCGGCGTTGTCACGATAAGCTCCCGATAGAGCCGCCGGGCCTCCTCGGTCTGGGGGATGCCCAATGGGGCAAAACGGCGGTTGCACGTCGGAGTGCTTTCGTCCATGGCCAGCAACCCTTTGTGGTCGGCGACCAGCCTTCTGGTGGTGTCTATCAGTGCTTGCGCATTCATGTTCAACTCCTTGTCAATAATGGAATCAGCGGCTCCCCGATCGTCCACGACCATGGGGGTCATGATTGCCCTTGCCTGAGCGTGCGATGATTTTCTCACCCGTGAATGAGGATTTCCGGCGGCTGGCCACAGTGTAGAAGATGACCGAAGCGCCAGATTCACCAAAGAGCTGCCCCAGCCCTGGACACCCGTTAATACTCAGGATAAAAAACATCAAGTCCGTTTTGTTCTATGCCCATGCATTGACAGCCATTTGATATCACGCTCTACTTCGGCTTACATAAAGCTATATCCATATAAGGAAATGAAAGCATGCGCAAGGACGCTGAGCAATCGAGCTTGCTCACCCTCAAAAGCGTCGTTAATTCGCATTCAACTCTTTGATTTTATTCTGCGCGCATCATGATTTTGGTGCGTTCTAAACTGGGTCGATTCGAATAAAGAGGGGCACCTTCTCGTGGAGAACTACAAAGAAAAGCATAACCTGTCCTCCCTGCCTTTCTGGGTGCTCTCCGCGAGACAACTCTGTGACCTGGAGCTTCTGGCTAACGAGGCCTTTTCGCCACTGACGGGTTTTCTCGGTTTAGAGGATTATCTCAGCGTCGTCCACCACATGAGACTGAGCTCGGGTGCCCTTTGGCCAATGCCGATCACCCTGGATATCCCGCAGGCATTGGCTGATCAGTTGGTACCCGGGGGCGAGTTGGCGCTACGTGATCCGGAAGGCCTCACATTAGCCGTACTGGCCATTGAGTCAATCTACCAACCGGACCATCACATCGAGGCGTTGCGGGTTTTTGGCACCCAGGACAAGGGCCATCCCGGTGTGGCAGCCTTGTATCGGCAGCATGCTTTCAATGTCGGCGGGATCATCAAAAAAGTCGACTCGGTGACGCACTATGATTTTTCTGATTTGCGCTTGTCGCCCGCGCAAGTCAAACGCGAAATAGCCCGTCGTGGCTGGGACGCGGTCGTTGCCTTTCAAACACGTAATCCGATGCATTGTGCCCATGTCGAACTGACCCTTCGCGCCATGAAACAGGCCAATGCGGCCTTGTTGCTACAGCCCGTCGTCGGGCTGACCAAACCGGATGATATCGATTATTACACCCGTGTCAGGTGCTACAAACACGCCCTGAAGTCTTACCCCGCCGATGCCGTCCTGCTGTCATTGCTGCCGTTGGCCATGCGTATGGGCGGCCCCCGTGAGGCCGTTTGGCACGCCCTGATTCGCAAGAACTTTGGTGCCACGCACTTTATCGTTGGCCGTGATCACGCCGGTCCCGGCAACGATAAGCACGGCAACGCGTTCTACTCCCCCTATGCCGCCCAGGAAATGGCGTTGGCACATGCGCAGGAAATCGGCCTGCAGATCCTGGCCTTCGAGGAAATGTTGTATATCAAGGAGGAGCGACGTTACGCGCCGGCCTCAGAGGTGCCACCAGGTGCCGCCGTGTTGAGCCTGTCGGGAACCGCCGTCAGGGAAAAGCTGGCCAGCGGCGCGGAAATTCCCGAATGGTTCAGTACACCCGATATCGTCGCAGAACTGCGTCGTTCATATCGTCCGAAACAACAGCAAGGCTTTGTGCTCTTTTTCACCGGGCTGTCTGGCGCCGGCAAGTCAACGATTGCCAATGGCATCGCCGTGCGACTGCGGGAGGACGGGAGACGAACCGTGAGTTTGCTGGATGGCGATGTGGTCCGACATAGCCTCTGCAAGGGGCTCGGTTTTTCAAAAGAGGACCGCGAGGCCAATGTAGAGCGTATTGGTTTTGTGGCTATCGAGATCGCCAGGGCCGGCGGGATCGCAATCTGCGCGTGTATTGCACCCTACGCGAGTACGCGCCAGGTCTGTCGAGAGTTGGCCGGCACCCACAAGACGGCCTTTTTCGAAATATATATAGCGGCGGATCTGGAGGTTTGTGAAAGACGTGACCGAAAGGGTTTGTATGCCAAAGCCAGGGCCGGGAAGCTACCGGGGATGACGGGTATTGATGCCCCCTATGAAGCACCGCTCTATCCCGACTTGCGAATTGACACCGCCTCCCTGAGTGCGGCCCAGGCGGTGGAGTTGATCATTGCCACCCTGGTCGAGCTGGACTATCTCCCCTCCTCTCTCCTTCATGAGCCCTGAACCACAACAGCCTTGTATACACCCATCCAAGTAGCCTGAGCCCGCTGTGTTTCCAAGGAGAACGACGTGAACGTGACCGACAAACCTGTGTCCACTGGCAATGCGCGCCCACGGCCCATCTTGATGATCCCGTTGCGTCGCTGCGGTAGTCATGCTCTGCGCCTACGTCTCAATCTTAATCCGCAGTTCTTTTCACCTTATCCGTTGCACATCGCCGACTATATGCCGATTGTTCCCCTGTACGGTGATATCGCCGATGACAACGCCTACTTTCGCATGGTGGTCGATGTTGTCGGTCTGCAGGCCGCCAGCATCGTCAAATGGCCCGGTAGCGCTTTCGATCCGATCGATATTTTCGAGCGGGTTCGCCACGAGCCGCGAAGCGTGCATCGGATTACCTGGGAGTTGCTGTTATGCGCGGCGGAACAGCAGCACGCCCATGTGGCGATGGACAAGTCGCTCGACGATGTGCACTACGCCCATGAACTCATGCAGCTTTTCCCCAATATGCTGCTGCTCAATGTTGTCCGTGACCCCCGTGCGCAGGTCGCTTCAATGAATCGCGCGATCATTCATGACTTCGACACCTTGATCAATGCACAAACCTGGGTGGCGGCGCATCGAGCGGCGCAATCCTTGATCGAGCGTTACCCCGGGCGCGTATTGACCATACGCTATGAAGATTTCCTGCTCGATGAAGAATCGACGCTCAAGCAGATCTGCCATTTTTTCGGCATTGAATTTCTCGACAAAATGCTCGACATCTCCGAATCCCGGGAGGCAAGGCAGATTTCGAAAATGTCGGCGCTTTGGTCATCCAACAGCTCTTCGCCGATCACCACGAATATTGATAAATTCAAAGGGCAACTGAGCACCCAGGAGATCGAGGTTATCGAGACCCTGGCCAAGGAGTTCATGTTGCGATATGGCTATGAGCCCATGACCGAGGCCAATTTCGCCTTTGACACGCACATGTTGGTGGACGCCGCCGAGCGCTCAGGTGACGCCCGCAAATTTGCCTGGCAAGACTTGGAACAGAAGAATTTCCAAGACTACATTTTGCGTCAATACCGCGTGGACTACCTGGCCTCGGTGCGCAGTCGGCTTGAGCGAAGTCGATAACGCCAGGCGGATGGCGGAGTAGCCGGGCAAATCGGCATAATCCGCCTATCCCACCTCAAGCAAGAGAATTTCATGGCGAACCAAGACATTACCTTCCTTCCCGACCCCGACGCGGATTCCATCTCCTCCGATGTTGCCGGTTTCGGCGGCCTGCTGGTCTCCACCCAGATCCCTACCCGTGCCGACGGCAGCCTGGAACTGGGCGACATCACCCTGCAGAGCGAGTGCACGCTACAGGCGCTCAAAGTGGCACTGGAAAAAGCCGGCAGTTCCATGGACCGGGTTCTGCACCTGACCATCTACCTCACCGACATCGCCGATCGCCCCGCCTTCAACGAAGTCTATAAACGCTTCTTCGCCAAGCCCTGGCCGGTGCGCGCAGCCGTTGGCGTGGCGGCCTTGGCGGTCGAAGGCATGCGGGTGGAAGTCACCGCGATGGCCGCCAAGGGCTGAGTTCGCGGTTTTATCCGGCGGCCGCGCTCAGCGAGTGGTCGCCGACTGGCAGCATTCGGGTGTCGGTCAGGCGTTTCGCCGCTACAATGCACGCCTTGACCGTGAAGCCTGACTAAAAAAACATGTCCCTACCCAAGCATCACCTGGAATTGCTCAGCCCCGCCCGCGACGTAGCTATCGCCCGCGAGGCCATCCTGCATGGCGCTGATGCCGTGTATATCGGCGGCCCGAGCTTCGGCGCGCGCCACAACGCCTGCAACGAAGTGAGCGATATCGCCGGATTGGTGGAGTTCGCCCGTCGTTACCACGCCCGGGTGTTCACCACGATCAACACGATCCTGCACGACAACGAACTGGAACCGGCCCGCAAGCTGATCCATCAGCTCTACGATGCCGGCGTCGATGCCTTGATCGTCCAGGACCTGGGCGTTATGGAGCTGGATATTCCGCCCATCGAGCTGCATGCCAGCACCCAGACCGATATCCGCACCCTGGCACGGGCGAAGTTCCTCGACCAGGCCGGCTTCTCGCAGCTGGTACTGGCCCGCGAGCTGAACCTGCAAGAGATCCGCGCCATCGCCGACGAGACCGATGCCGCAGTCGAGTTCTTCATTCACGGCGCGTTGTGCGTGGCGTTCTCCGGTCAATGCAATATCTCCCACGCGCAGAATGGCCGTAGCGCCAACCGTGGCGATTGCTCCCAGGCCTGTCGCCTGCCCTACACCCTGAAAGATGACCAGGGTCGTGTGGTCGCCTTTGAGAAGCACCTGCTGTCGATGAAGGACAACAACCAGAGCGCCAATATTCGCGCCCTGGTCGAAGCCGGCGTGCGCTCGTTCAAGATCGAGGGGCGCTACAAGGACATGGGCTATGTGAAGAACATCACCGCCTACTACCGCCAGCGCCTGGACGACGTCCTCGAAGACCGCCCGGACCTGGCCCGTGCTTCCAGTGGTCGTACCGCGCATTTCTTCTTGCCCGATCCGGAGAAAACCTTCCATCGTGGCAGCACCGACTACTTTGTCAGTGATCGCAAGATCGACATTGGTGCCTTCGACACCCCAACCTTCACCGGCCTGCCGGTGGGCGTGGTGGAGAAAGTCGGCAAGCGCGATATGCAGGTGGTGACCCATGAGCCGCTGTCCAACGGCGACGGCCTCAATGTGCAGGTCAAGCGCGAGGTAGTGGGCTTCCGCGCCAACATCGCCGAACCCAAGGGCGAATTCGAAGAAGATGGCGAGAAGCGCTATCGCTACCGCGTCGAGCCCAACGAGATGCCGGCCGGGCTGCACAACCTGCGGCCGAACCATCCGCTGAGCCGTAACCTGGACCACAACTGGCAGCAAGCCCTGCTCAAGACCTCCGCCGAACGCCGGATCGGCCTTTCGTGGGTGGCTCGTCTGCGCGAAGAACGCCTGGAACTGACCGCCACCAGCGAAGAAGGCGTCAGCGCCTGCGTTGCCCTGGACGGTCCGTTCGGTCTGGCCAACAAACCGGAACAGGCCCTGGAACAACTGCAGGACCTGCTCGGTCAACTGGGCACCACCCAGTACCACGCCACGGATATCAAGCTGGATGCGCCACAGGCGTATTTCATCCCTAATTCGCAGCTCAAGACCTTGCGCCGTGAAGTGATCGAAGCGCTGACCGTGGCCCGTGTGGCCGCGCACCCACGGGGCAGCCGCAAGGCCGAGACCACGCCGCCACCGGTGTACCCGGATTCGCATCTGTCGTTCCTGGCCAACGTCTACAACCAGAAGGCCCGCGACTTCTATCACCGTCACGGCGTCAAGCTGATCGACGCAGCCTTCGAGGCGCACGAGGAGACCGGTGAGGTGCCGGTGATGATCACCAAGCACTGCCTGCGTTTCTCCTTCAACCTCTGCCCCAAGCAGGCCAAGGGTGTGACGGGCGTGCGCACCAAGGTCGCGCCGATGCAGCTGATCCACGGTGACGAAGTGCTGACGCTGAAGTTCGACTGCAAGCCTTGTGAGATGCACGTAGTCGGGAAGATCAAGGGCCATATCCTTGACCTGCCGCTACCAGGCAGCGGCGTGCAGCAAGTCGTTGGGCATATCAGTCCTGAAGATCTGCTCAAGACGATTCATCGGGCGCCGCACTGAGAGTATGAGGGGCTGACAAAAGGACGGGGAGCTAAAGCTCCCCGTTTTCAGGCGTCTGAGTCATGCGGTACAACATCTGTTCGAGGGCGCTCCTAAATACACCCTCATGCTCCTCTCAAACCTACGCAACACCAGGAAATGTCCGACTATCTATCCTGGCAGGTTTAGTCGAGTCTATGGACTGGATCGCTGTTGTTCACAGCACACGGCCAGGAAGGCTATGTTGATGATAGCTACAAGCCCTTGGGGCAGCCGTCAAGATGTCTCCGGTCACTTGTCAATTGCAGGAGGCATGATGAAACTATCGCTTACCTTATACGATGCACTGACAGCTGCCACCATTCCGGCAAACAAGGCCAAGGCAGTTGTAGATGCCTGGGAGGCCGATGTGGAAAATCTCGCGTCAAAATCTGACTTGCAACAAACCGAGACACACCTCAAAGCCTCCATCTCGGAGCTGGGGTCAGCCATCAGGGAGCAAGGCGTCGAATTGCGCGCACTGATCAAGGAACAGGGCGCCGAACTGCGCTCTTCCATTTCGGGGCTGGAGTCGCAGAACAAAATCCTGCGCTGGCAGTTCGGCCTGATTTTTATTTGTGTCGCGGTACCGCTGCTGAAAATGGGGCTTGAGTTACTGGCCAGGTCATCCTGACCACCTACTATACAAATATCGCTCCGGCAACGTCGGCTGTTGTGAATGCCAGTCTTTCACCGGCGGTCCAGTTGACCGACGCCCCCGCGGTATTGTTGCGAATGGCGGTCACCGCGGCCTGTTGTGCTGCCGGTGTATTGCCCCAGACCGCGAGGGTGGCAGGCTCTGCCGGCAGTGCGGATTGGTTCCGTGCTGATCGGCGTCCAGCAGCAGCCGCGAACGCTGCCAAAGCCAACTGTCTGGTAAGCCGCATGGGCATTCCTCACCCAGTGATTGACCATCATGAGCTTCCAGCGGTTTCTGTTTCCCCTGGTCAATATCATGCCCTTCGGCATGTGCCAGAGCATGGCCAACCCCATGGCGGCGTCACCCCAGGCCGCCTACCGGCAGTTGAAGGTTATTTCCGACTATCTGAAACGGGTCGAGCCCCACAGCCCGGTGCCCTACCTGATCAACCGTGCAGTGGATTAGGGGAATATGGAGCTGCCGGAACTGCCTGGCTAGTTGATCAAGGCCGACCCCGATATCCAGCGGATCTGGCGATTGCTCTGGGTCTTGCCTTGAATACGGCGTCTACCTTCAGTGCATGTCGCCGTGATCGGCCACGCTGTTCAGTGCCCGGGCGCGGGCCTTGACTTCAATGGATTCCTTGACACCCTTGGCGTTTTCCACCACCAGGGTCAGCGGCACTTCGTCGCCCTCCTTCACCTGCCCCACCAAGTCGATCAGCATCACGTGATACCCCTCGGGCTCGATGGCCACGGTCTTGCCCGCCGGCAACGGTACGAACGCCACCGGCTGCATGCTCATCACGTCATTGTCCATCTTCGACTGGTGGATCTGCACGATCTTGGCCGCCGGCGATTTCGCCTCCAGCAGCTTGGCGTTGTCACTTGAGGTGATCCGCATAAAGGCCCCGGTCGAAGGCTGACCGGGTACGGTGGCGCGGACCCAGGCGTCATCCACGCGGGTTTGTGCAAAGGCCGGGCCACTCAGCAACGCGAGCAGGGACAACATCAGGACGTTCAAGGGTTTCATGGCCGCAACCTTATAAATTCGAGTATTCATCAGCAGACTTCCATCACCGTGAGCAAGTCTTCGGCGCACTGTTTGGCCGACAGCGATGGCGACAGTCCCAGGCGCAGTACGCCCCGCGTGTCATAGACAAAACTGGTCGCCGAATGGGACAGCGTGTAGGTCGAACCGCTGGGGATCTTTTCGTAGAACACCTTGAATTCCTTGGCGGTGGCCGCGGTTTCTTCCAGGGTGCCGTAGAGCGCGACAAAGCTCGGGTCGAAGGCCTTTACATAGGCATCGAGGACCTTGGGCGTATCGCGTTCCGGGTCCAGGGTGATGAAGATCACCTGCAATCGATCGCCGTCCACGCCCATCAGCTTCTTGGCCTGTACCGCCCTGGCCAGCGCGGTCGGGCAGACGGCCGGGCACTGGGTGAAGCCGAAAAACACCATCGGCATCATGCCGCGGTAACTGGACAGCGTTTTGACGTTGCCCGCGGTGTCCTTCAGCTTGAAGGTCCGCCCGAGGATCTCGTCGCTCAGGTCCTTGCCGTATTTGTACGACAAGCGGTTGGAGCTGTCGCAGCCGGTCAGCGCGCCGAGGCCGAGCAGGCCAAGGCCGGCAACGACCTGGCGGCGAGTCAGCAATTCATTCATGTTCTGTAGTCCTTCGTATGGAGCGATGTCGCGGCCTGGCGTTGCCGGATAAATGCACATTGACGCACATCAGGGCGTCGGGTTTATCGGCAGCAGATCGTTTCGACAATGATCGGTGCGGCGGATCAGACGCTGGCCTGAGGCGGTGCACGAGAACGGGCCCCCGGAAAAACCGGGGCCGAGGCTTGCTCGGGGATGAAGTGGTTGTGGGCAAAGCTGATCGGGACCAGTGCCAGGCGAGGTGCCAGGGCATGGGAGTCGCTCAGGGCCGGGTGTTGGAACAGCAGCGAGCAATAACCGCACTTTTCCCAGAGCATCGTCCCGTGATGATCCACCGGGACGGAGTCTTGCTGCGCCACCGGGTTCAGGCCGGGCACGGCGCCGCAGATATCCTCGATCGCCGGACCGGCACCGTGGGCCAGGCTCAGCCCCTGCCCGATCAGCGGGCCGGCGAAGACCAGCAGCATGGCCAGCAAGCTGAGCCAGGCACCGGTGCGGCGGCGGCCGGACGGTCGAAGGGACGGGATGGGTTTCATGGGCGCAGAATGTAACACCGTCGCTGTGGCCGGTGGTGCGACAAAATGGCACATCGGGCGCCGCACCACGGGTTCAACGCTTACGCCAGCTTGACGTTCATGGTGATCCGCGCCGTGAATACCTGCACACCCTCCTCGTCACGAATGTCCACCACGACGATCTTGTCTCCCGCCGTCGACCAGTCGACCGCACTGCCATCGGCCACGGCACGTACGTCGGTCTTGGCCTTGGCCAAGTACTCCACGCTCATGCCCTTGGGAATCCAGCGCGCACCCTCGGGAATCGACACATCGGTCATCACCCCGGCTGCCAGCTCGGCGGCGTTGCACAGGGCAATGGCGTGGACAGTACCCAGGTGATTGGTGATTTCCCGACGAAACGGCACCAGCACCTGCGAATGCCCGGCGCGTAGCTCGCTGATCAACGGATTGATGGTGCTGAAGTACGGGGCGATCTGGCAGGCCATCTGACTGAATTTTTCCGGACCTGCACTGGTGAACATACTCAGGAACTGGCTCATCGGGTGTACCTCGGTGGGTGTCTTGTTCGATTAACAGAATAATATTCTGTATAAGAACAATATTCTGTTAATGGAAAATCTGTCAAGCTCAGGCTTCTGTTTCATAAGATTGCTGCCTTGCCACCGGACTTCAGGTTGTTGCTTCCATGGAAAACCTCGATCTTCTCGAACGCTGTTACCCGGGCCGTCGGGCCGAACTGAAACGCGCGATCCTGGCGCAGGCCCTGTCCAGCTTTAACGAGCACGGGATCGAAGCCACGACCATCGAAACCATCCGCGCCGAATGCGACACCAGCGTGGGAGCGATCTATCACCACTTCGGCAACAAGGAGGGGCTGGTGGCGGCGCTGTTTTTCGCCGCACTGGAAGACCAGGCCGGTTTGCGTGAGCGTTATCTCTCGGCTGCCGAGACATTGCAGGACGGTGTGCAGGCGTTGGTGTACAGCTATGTCGATTGGGTCGACGCGCAACCGCAATGGGCACGATTCCAGTTCCAGGCGCGTTTTGTCGTGGCCCAGGGGCCCCATGCCACGGAGCTGGCCACCCGTAACAAGGCGCGTAACCGACAGTTGCGCGAATGGCTGGGCGAGCCGGCCCATGCCGACGGCCTCAAGAATGTTCCGGCCGAGCTGTTGCTGTCGTTGATTGTCGGGCAGGCGGAGAACTATTGCCGGGCCTGGTTATCCGGGCGGGTCCAGAGTCGCCCCGTGACTTTCCGGAACGAGTTGGCCGAAGCGGCCTGGCGCTCGCTGCAGATCTAGTCTTTCAAAGACTGATGCAGAACCTTTGGGAGCGGAGCTTGCCCACGAAGCTTTAAGCGACCTCACGGTCGTCTTCGCGGGCAAGCTCCGCTCCCACAAAGTGGCGGAAGGCAGCCGGAGTCGAACCTGCCCGGGAACGGATGCCGTCCCCAACCGGGTTTGAAGCCCGGCCGCGCCACCGGGCGCGATTGCCTTCCTTGAAATCTGTACGCCTGGACGAGGCCTTGGGCACGCTGCAAACCTGTAGGAGCCTGGCTTGCCAGCGAAGCTTTTAGCGCTCTCAAGGGCCTCTTCGCTGGCAAGCCAGGTTCCTACAGGTTTTGCGGCGCACTCCGGGCCAGTGCGTTGTCAGCACGAATAAAGCGCAAGTTGCCGACACGCCGGGTCAGGCCGATCCGATCGAAAAACTCCAATATCTGAATACAGCGTTTACGCCCCAGGCCCAGCCGATCACGAAAGGCGATCACCTGTACCGTCGGATTATCCGCCGCCAATTGCACCAGCATAGCCGCCAATTGCCGGACCGCCGCCTCCGTGTAAAAACGATCGTGCACCACCTGGTACACCTGCCCCAGCCTCGCCAGCTTGCGCAGCAGCAAGCGTACGGCGTTTTCATCCTGCCCGGTCGACAGTGCCAGGGTGCGTACCCACGGAGGATCGATTGCGCCCTGATCCAGCAGCGGTTGCAGCTGTTGCCGCAAGTTCTCGTCGTCTGCGCTCAGGCGGACCTGATGGTCGGGCAAATGCAACCAGGGGCCGCTTGCTGCAATCGCTGCGTCGTCGAGCAGCGAGTCCAGCAGGCTGATAAATGCCGGTCGTTCCAGCGCCAAGGCAGCGAAACGCCGCAGGCGATCGCGGTCCGGCCCCAGTTGATCGGGCTCCAGGCTGTGAAAACGTGCCAGTTGCGCGAGCAAGGCGTCCTTCTGGGCTTGCCAACCTGTGCTGCTGAACAACAACGAGCCTTGGCGCGTGGCGATCACACTGATATCGGCGGGCAGCGTCCAGCTGTTGCGCGGACGATTGAACTGACGCTCCAGGCGTTGCGGATCAAGACCCCCGGTGCTGCCGGCAAGTAATGTCGGCAATACCGTCTCCAGGCTTTGGGCCTGCGCCAAGGCCTGCAACTGCGCCAGGCGCTCGGGGCTGCGGCGCTGACGGGTTGGCGCAAAGGGATCCAGCACCCGGCCACCACCGAGGGTCCGTTGTGCGCTTTGATCACGCAACACCAGACGGTCACCGTGCACGGCCTGCAAGGGTGCATGGGTCAGCAACTGGGCAAAGGCTCGGCCTCCCGGCGCCAACTGCGTGGTATCCAGCAAAGCTACCCGGCCCAGTACATCCTGGGTGCCCAAGTGAATATGCACCGAACTGAAGTGTTCGAACCGGCGGGTTTCACTGGCGAGCAGTCGCAGTTCGATATCCAGCCGCTGGGTCGGGGCATGCAGCCACTCGGACAGCAGCCAGTGACCGCGATGAATCTGCTCGAGCGCCAGGCGCTCGGCACTCAAGTTCAAAGCGACCCGCTGCCCGGCGAACGCCTTGCTTGCCGCCTGATTCTGCGCGTGCAGACCACGGACCCGCACCGCTTTGCCGGTAGGTCCAAGGGCCAGGACATCACCGGCTCCAACGTGACCGGACAAAGCCGTGCCGGTGACCACGATACCGCTGCCCGGTACATTGAAGGCGCGGTCGATCGCCAGGCGAAAGCCGCCCTCATCACTGCGTCGCCGGACCTCGCCCTGGGCTTCGAGCAATGCCTGACGCAAGATCTCGATACCCTCACCGGTGACACTGGAAACCTCGATAAACGGTGCCCGGGCATAAGGGCCGGACGCCAGCAATGCCTGGATCTCGGTGCGCACCTGGGCCCTGCGCGCAAGGTCCACCCGGTCGCACTTGCTGATCGCCACCAACGCCCGGGGAATGCCCAGCAGCTCGACAATCGCCAGGTGCTCGCGGGTCTGGGGCATCACCCCGTCATCGGCGGCCACCACCAGCAACACCAGATCGATCCCCTGGGCGCCGGCCAGCATGTTATGGATAAATCGCTCATGGCCGGGCACATCGATAAAACCGGTCAGCGCGCAGCCGGGCGCCAGCGAGGCATAGAGGTAACCCAGATCGATGGTGATGCCGCGCTCGCGCTCCTCGCGGCGCTTGTCGCCGGCCTGACCGGTCAGCGCCTGGAGCAGGCTCGTCTTGCCATGGTCGATATGCCCCGCCGTGCCGACGATCACCTCGTCCGACTCCCCTGCGGCCCGCTTTTTGTAGGAGCAAGCTTGCTCGCGATGAACGATGACGCGGTCCCGAGGTTCAACCCCGCAAGCTGCGCCACCCAGACCGCCTCGTCATCCAACTGACGCAGATCCAGCCACAAGGCATCATCATCGATGCGCCCCAACACCGGAATCGGCAACCCCCGCAACGCGGCCTCCAGCCCATGTAAAGTGCGCCCGCGCAGGCGCTTCGAGGTATTGGCCCGCAGGCACAAGGCCGCGCTGGGCAGCCGCGCCACCGGTTGGCTACCGCTGCCGATCATGCCCAGCGCCGGCATCGCCGAGACGTTCCAGCCCTCCCCCAAGACGCCGGCCAACAACGGGCGCAGACGCTCGGCCTGGGCAAGGATCTCCGCCTGGGGTCGGGTCAGCAGGCGCAAGCTGGGCAAACGCTCAGCCAATCGGTCCGGGTTACGATACAACCCCAGCACCGCCTCCAGCGCGGCGAGGGTCAGCTTGTCGACCCGCAACGCCCGTTTCAGCGGGTTCTTCTTGATCTTCGCGATCAACTCCTTGCGCCCGACAATCAACCCGGCCTGGGGTCCACCGAGCAATTTGTCGCCGCTGAAGGTGACAATATCGGCGCCGTCTTCCAGCGCCTGGCGCACCGTGGGTTCGGCGGGCAGGCCCCAGCGTGTGAGGTCAAGCAGGCTACCGCTGCCCAGGTCTTCCAGCAACGGCAAGCCATGGCGATGGGCAATCTCTGCCAACCGGGCGGTGGGCACCTGGGCAGTAAAGCCCTGGATGTTGTAGTTGCTGGCGTGCACCCGCATCAACAGGCCGCTACGTGGGCCGATGGCGGTTTCGTAGTCTCGGGCATGGGTGCGATTGGTGGTGCCCACCTCATGCAGGCGGACACCGGCGCGGGCCATGATATCGGGGATGCGAAAGGCCCCGCCGATCTCGATCAACTCGCCCCGGGAGATGATGCCTTCCTTGCGTTGCCCGAGGCTGTTGAGGGCCAGCAGCACGGCGGCGGCATTGTTATTGACCACGGTGACGGCTTCGGCGCCGGTCAGTTCGCGAATCAGGCCTTCGATCAGGTCGTCACGATCGCCACGCTTGCCGCTGCGCAGGTCGAATTCGAGATTGAGCGGGTAACGGGCGGCGATTTGCATGGCGTCTATGGCTTCTTCGGGCAGCAGCGCCCGGCCGAGGTTGGTGTGCAGCACCGTGCCGGTCAGGTTGAACACCCGTTGCACACGGCTGCGGTGCTGGTTGAACAAGCGTTCACCGGCTCGGCCCGCCAGAACGGGCGGGGTCAGTTCGTTGGCCGTGAGCTGGCCCGAACGGACCGGTTCGCGCAGTTCATCGAGCAACTGCCGCAAGGTTGTCAGCAAGGCATCCCGACCATAGCGCTCGGCCAGGGGCTGGCAAGCAGGGTCGCGCAGCAGGCTATCGATGGAAGGCAGACGTGGCGGGACAGCGGCAAGGCTCGAGGACATCAGCGGTTTCCTGAAGACGCGATGCGGAAACCTGAGTGTAGACGCCTCGCTCGTTCCTTGAGGGAGGGGCACGACGCCATCGCCTAATCGCCCCCTGGCGCCAGCAACAGATTCGGTGCCTGGCGCAGATACCCTTCCTGATCGAGACGAATATCCAGCGCCAGGCTGGTGATATCAGCTGACAGCGCCTCGGCCTCGGCATCTTCTTCCAGATAGAGCAGCTTGAGATAGCTGTTACAGCCCGGGCAGATTTCCGCCCGTAACGGCGCATGACCGGCACCATGGCCGTCATCCCCCAGGCTCAGGTACTTGAGCCCCTTGCTCTGTTCGCAGTAGATGCATTTGACCCGTACCACATGCCACTCGCAGGCGCACAGTGAACACACCAGGTAACGCAGGCCATTGAACTTGCCCCGGTGGCGGATCACCCCGGCCATGGCCGGCGAACCGCAGGCCGGGCATTGGCTCAGGCTGTCGCCGGGTTTCAAGGCCAGGTTCGGCACGCTCAGCAGCCAATAGCTCCAGGCCGCCTGCAAGGCCGCACCAAGAAATGGCACCAGTGCTGCCGGCAACCCGGCATATTGACCTCCCAACAAGGCCAGCGCCCACACTTTGCGTTGTCCGGCCCGGCTATCCTGCAAGGTGCTGATGGCCTGCCGTACGGCTGGAGCTGTGGTCACATAACCCGACAGCAACGCATCCAGCCAAGGCAGCCAAAGATCCTCGCGCACCAGACTGTCAGCAGCCAACGGTGGCAGACCGTGCTCCAGGCACAACCGCTGGCGCTCAGGATCGGGAAGCGCGGTGCTTGGCGGTTGATCCAGCAGTTGCTGCTGCACCCGACAAAGCCCGGCCACCAGTCCGATATATTCGGCCAGCGGATGCCCGACCGCCAACTGCTCCAGCCGCGCTGCGCGCAGGGCGAACAGCGTTGGCGGCGGCAGATGCAGAAACGGCGGCGAACTGGCCGAAGCCTCGATCTGTCCAGGTTCCAATATCGTGCTCAAGCGCTTATCCCTTTTTCCGTGGCTCGGCGGTCGAGGCTTCGTTCCGGGTCACCTCGCGATACCACAACTCATGGTGTTTGCGTGCCCAGGCACGGCTGACCCAGCCATGCAGCATGGCCCCGACCGAGCCCTTGATCCAGATACCGGCATAAATATGCACGATGATGCTCAACACCAGTACGAACGCCGCCAGGGCATGGAGCAACACCGCCAGGCGAATGCTGCCGATGCCGAAGTACTGGCTGAAATACGCCCGCCAGATCACCACGCCGCTGAACAGCAAGACCAGCATGCAGGCCAGCAGCGTCCAGAACAGCAGTTTCTGCCCGGGGTTGTACTTGCCGATCGGCGGTACGCCCTCCTCCTCGTTACGGATCACCCGATCAACCCGTTTGAGCCACAAGCGGTCGTTGGCGATAAAGAAGTTGGCCCGCCAGAAGCGGATCACCAATCCGAGGAACAGCACGAACATCAGCAGGCCCATGAACGGATGCAGGATACGGGTCCAGGGACCGCCGCCGAACAGTTGGCTGAGCCAGAACAACGACGGGTGAAACAGCGCCAGCCCGGACAGGCCGGCCATAAAGAACAGGATCGCCACCAACCAGTGATTGGTGCGCTGGTTGGCGGTATAACGCAGGATCGGCTTGTCGCTCATGGCCGTGGCTCCTCACCGGTTTTCGGATCAAAGACATGCACGCTCGGATCGACCTGATGGACGCTGCTGTCCGGGGGCGCCGGATGCTCGTCCTCCTCCACCCGTTGCGGGCCGATGCGCACGTAGTGGAAAAAGCCCGCCAGCACCGCGGCGCCCATCGCCAGCAGGCCCAGGGGCTTGCTGATGCCTTTCCACAATTCGACAAAGGGGCTGATACTCGGCTGGTTCGGCAGGCCGGCGTACAGCGACGGCTGGTCGGCGTGGTGCAGCACGTACATCACATGGGTGCCGCCGACCCCGGCCGGGTCGTACAAGCCGGCCTGGTCGAAGCCGCGGGACTTGAGGTCGACAATGCGTTCGGCGGCGTGTTCCTTCATGTCCTCCTTGCTGCCAAAGACAATCGCCCCGGTCGGGCAGGTTTTCACACAGGCCGGCTCCAGTCCCACCGCCACCCGGTCCGAACACAGCGTGCACTTGTAGGCCTTGTGGTCCTTCTGCGAGATGCGCGGTATGTCGAAGGGGCAACCGGTGATGCAGTAACCGCAACCGATGCAATGGTCCTGGTTGAAATCGACGATGCCATTGGCGTGCTTGATGATCGCCCCCGGGCTGGGGCAGGCCTTCAGGCAGCCGGGGTCGGCGCAGTGCATGCAACCGTCCTTGCGGATCAGCCACTCCAAGTTGCCGGCGGCATTTTCATGCTCGGTGAAGCGCATCAGGGTCCAGCTTTCGGCACTCAGGTCCTGGGGGTTGTCGTAGGTGCCATGGTTATGGCCGACCTCGTCGCGCAGCTCGTTCCATTCCGAACACGCCACCTGGCAGGCCTTGCAGCCGATGCACTTGGTGGTGTCGATCAGTTTGGCGACTTCTTCCTGCTGGCGCACAGAGGGCGGCAAGGTGGTGGTCGCCGAACGGGCAATGATGTCTTGGCTGGCCATCAGATTTTCTCCACGTTGACCAGGAATGACTTGGATTCCGGGGTCTGTGAATTACCATCGCCGAGGAACGGCACCAGGGTGTTGGTCAGGTAGCCATGCCGCGCCACCCCGGTGAATCCCCAGTGCAACGGGATGCCGATGTGGTGCACGACCTGGTTGTTGACCTGCAGCGGCCGAATCCGTTTGGTCACCACCGCCACCGCCTCGATATGCCCGCGCTTGGAGCTGACCCGCACCCGGTCGCCGGCGGCGATGCCCTTCTCCTTGGCCAGGAGCTCGCCGATCTCGACGAACTGCTCGGGCTGGGCAATGGCGTTGAGCTTGCAGTGCTTGCTCCAGAAGTGGAAATGTTCGGTCAGCCGGTAAGTGGTCGCGGCATAGGGGAAATCCTTCGCCACGCCCAGACTGTCCCAGACCGAATCGAAGATCCGGGCCGCCGGGTTGCTGGTGACCTTCTTGTTGTCCGGGTGCAGCGGGTTGATGCCGATGGGGGTTTCGAACGGCTCGTAATGTTCCGGGAACGGCCCTTCGGCCATCTTGTCCACGGCAAAGAACCGCGCCACGCCCTCGGGGTTCATGATGAACGGGTTCATCCCGGCTTCCGGCGGTACATCGGGTTTGTAGTCGGGCACGTCAGTGCCGCCCCAGGCCTTGCCGTTCCACCACACCAGGCGTTTTTCCGGCGACCAGGGCTTGCCCTGGGTGTCGGCGGATGCACGGTTGTAGAGAATGCGCCGGTTCATCGGCCAGGCCCAGGCCCAACCCAGGTGCTGTTTCATGCCATAGGGATCGCTGTTGTCGCGCCGGGCCATCTGGTTGCCCTGCTCGGTCCAGCTGCCGCAGAAGATCCAGCAGCCCGAAGCGGTGCTGCCGTCGTCCTTGAGCTGGGCGAATCCGGCCAGTTGCTGGCCGGTCTTCATGGCAGTCCCCGTGGCATCGGTGAAGTCCGCGCTGGCGTAACCGTTGATTTCCCGCGCCAGTTCCTCCGGTGACGGTTCATCAGCGATCTTGTACGGCCAGCTGAGCTTGAGGATCGGCTCGGGGAAAGCGCCGCCATCGGCCTGATAACGTTTGCGCAGACGCAGGAACAGTTCGCTCATGATCTTCACGTCGGTGCGGGTTTCCCCAGGCCCCTCGGCGCCTTTCCAGTGCCATTGCAGCCAGCGGCTGCTATTGGTCAGCGAGCCATCCTCCTCGGCGAAGCAGGTGGTCGGAAAGCGAATGACCTCGGTCTGGATACTGCTGGTGTCGACATCGTTGTAAGGTCCGGCGTTGCGCCAGAACTCCGAGGTTTCAGTGGACAGCGGATCCATCACCACCAGCCACTTGAGTTTGCCCAGCGCCGCGGTCACCCGGTTCTTGTCGGGCAGCGCGGCAATCGGGTTGAAGCCCTGGCAGATATAGCCGTTGACCAGCCCCTGGCCCATCCGGTCGAACATGCGCAGGATGTCGTAGCCGGGGTTGTCGAGCTTGGGCAGCCAGTCGTAGCCCCAGTGGTTTTCGGCGGTGGCATTGGCGCCATACCAGGCTTTCATCAGGCTGACATGGAACTTGCCGTAGTTCTGCCAGTAGGACAACTGGCCGGGACGCAAGGGTTTGAGGGCGCGCTTGGAGATATAGGTGTCGTAGTCCTGCTCGGCATCGGAGGCCAGGGTCAGGTAGCCGGGCAGCGAATTGGACAACAGCCCGAGGTCCGTCAGCCCCTGGATATTGGAGTGACCGCGCAAGGCATTGACCCCGCCGCCGGGCATGCCGACGTTACCCAGCAACAGCTGGACCATGGCCGCACTGCGGATGATCTGCGAGCCGATGGAGTGCTGGGTCCAACCCAGGGCATAGAGAATCGTCATGGTCTTGCCCGGTTGCGAGCAGGTGGCGATTTCGTCCCAGATCTTGCGCATGGCGTCCTGGGGCATGCCGCAGGTCTGGCTCGCCAGTTCCAGGCTGTAGCGGCTGTAGTGCTGTTTCATCAGTTGGTAGACGCAGCGCTCGTGTTGCAGGCTCGGGTCGATCTTGGCGAAACCGTCCTCGCCCAGCTCATACCCCCAGGAGGACTTGTCGGTATAGGTGCGGCTGGCCGCGTCGTAGCCGCTGAACAGCCCGTCCTCGAAGCCGAAGCCGGCTTTGACGATAAACGATACGTCGGTGTAGTTGCGCACATATTCGTGCTGGATCTTGTCCTCGGTCAGCAGGAAATTGATCAGCCCGCCCATAAAGGCGATATCGCTGCCGGTACGGATCGGCGCGTAATAGTCGGCCACCGAGGCGGTCCGGGTAAAACGCGGGTCGACCACGATCAGGCGTGCCTGGTTGTGGGCCTTGGCTTCGGTCACCCATTTGAAGCCGCACGGATGCGCTTCAGCGGCATTGCCACCCATTACCAGGATCAGATTCGCGTTGGCGATATCGGTCCAGGTGTTGGTCATGGCGCCACGGCCGTACGTCGGGGCAAGACTTGCCACCGTCGGGCCGTGTCAGACACGTGCCTGGTTGTCGAACCCCAGCATGCCGAGACTGCGAATGACCTTGTGGGTCAGGTAACCGGCTTCGTTGGACGCCGCCGAAGCGGCGAGAAATCCGGTGGTCAGCCAGCGGTTGACCGTCTGCCCCTGGGCGTTCTTCTCGATGAAGTTGGCGTCGCGGTCGGCCTTGATCAGGTCGCTGACGCGGTCCAGCGCCTCATCCCAGGAAACCCGGGTCCATTCCTGGCTGCCCGGCTTGCGTACCTGCGGGTACTTGAGGCGATCAGGGCTGTGGATGAAGTCCAGCAGGCCGGCGCCTTTGGGGCACAGGGTGCCGCGATTGACCGGATGGTCGGCATCGCCCTCGATATGGATGATGTCCTGGACCACGTTCTTCGCGGTATCACCCTGGCTGTACATGATCAGCCCGCAACCGACCGAGCAATACGGGCAGGTGTTGCGGGTTTCATGGGTATGGGTGAGTTTGAAGTGGCGCACTTGCTCGGCGAAGGCAGGCGTCGGGGCCATGCCCAACGCGGCCAGACTCGAGCCTCCAAGGCCGATGGCGGCGACCTTGAAGAACTGACGACGGTTGAGATCCATCGCGTACTCCCGATCAGGTGAAGGTCCCGGTCAGGTGCCGGGCTCTTTGAAACGATCACGGTGGCGGCACAATTGCCGTCAGTTTCACTCTAGCCATGATTGGCGATTGTGCGACGTGACCTGATCATCGGTATCTGCTCAAACATGGGCGCGCCAATACACGAGGGATCAATCCGCTATGGTTTGCCGGCCACCTTGGCCGTGACCGGCACGCCCTGCTGGCGAATCGAGCGTTGGGTCTGCAGCACGCGCTCCAGCGCCTGCTCGGCTTTGTGGTCCTGCATCGGCGCATGGATGGCCGCCGAGACCAGGCTGATCAGCTTGGCCATGACTTCGGCATCCGTGGCCGGGCGCCCCAGGCTCATGGCCTGCATCAGGAAACGCAGCTCGGTCCCGGCAATCACCCCGGAAATCGCCTTGAGGGCGAATTGCAGGCGCACCCCGACTTCATTGCGCGGCATATCCGGCAGCGCCAGGGCGAAGGCCTTGAAGAAACGCTCGAAAACCGGCTGGTAATGCTCCTTGAGGTACTCCTGGATAAAGGGTGAGGTGTCGCTGTAGACCCGCCCCAGGAAACGAATGAAGGAGCGGCTTTCATCACCATCGCCGCTGCGTTCCAGGCCCATGGCCGGGGCGAACAGAACCCCCAGCAGGGTCTCGCAGTCCAGCGGGCCGTCCGCCTGTTCCTCGCATTTGGCCAACAGTTCCAGGCGCTGCTCGTTGAGCGGCCCGAGGCGCTGCATGAGCAAGGCGGTCATCAGGGAATCCTTGTCCCCGAAGTGATAGTTCACCGCGGCCAGGTTGACCTGGGCGCGCTCCGTGATCTGGCGCAATAACACGGCGTCGTAGCCGTATTTGATAAACAGTGCCTCCGTGGCATCCAGTAGTCGGGTCTTGGTGACATTCGGGGCACTGAGTTTCTTTGCGACCATATGTGAGGAGCCTTTGCGGGGTGAAAATTTGACCGGATGAACAGTGTTTTAAAAATAAATTTGATTTTTTATACCCGTGAAAGCCTTTGAAAGCAAGCCTCTACGCCGGGTACCGTGTCTTATCGGGTGTTTGAAAACCATTCTATTTGGGTTCAAAAAGACACAGTTGGAGGCAACTGTGTCCAGGCTGTCCCTCGTGAGCAAGGCTAGTGCCTGCACTCGTCGCGGCCGGCTTGACCGACCAATAAAATGTATCCAGTTGTCACAAAGCCCTGCCTGAAATGTCTTGGCCTTCCTTGAACCCGGCGGCTGGCGTCGCCCCAAGATCACGGTTACTATTCAAACAATTATTTGAAACAATAAAATAAACCTTGTGCTTGTCCCTGCCCCGAGAACCGCCTGAGCGTCCCACAAAGCGCCCGGGACGGAGGCTCCTGCCGGGTCAAGCCGGCCGGCGCGATCAGCGATGACAGACACGATTGCTCACGAAGGCTTCATCTCCCTGCAAGGCATCGCCAAGCGTTATCGCCTCGCCGAGCAAACCCTCACCATTCTCGACAATGTCTCGCTGTCCATCGAGGCCGGTGAAAGCTGTGCCATTCTCGGCGCTTCCGGTTCGGGCAAAAGCACCCTGCTCAATATCCTCGGGTTGCTCGACCTGCCCGACAGCGGCCACTATCGTTTTGCCGGCCATGACATCTTCCGCTCCAGCCCCGACCAGTTGGCGGCGATCCGCAACCGGCAGATCGGCTTCGTCTTCCAGAGTTTCAACCTGCTGGCGCGCCTCAGCGCCCTGGACAATGTCGCCCTGCCCCTGAGTTATCGCGGTGTCCCCCGCGGCGAGTCGCTGATCCGGGCCATGGCCATGCTCGAACAGGTCGGCCTGGAGGCGCGCGCGCACCATCGCCCCGCCGACCTCTCCGGCGGCCAGCGCCAACGGGTGGCGATTGCCCGGGCGCTGGTGGGGGAACCTTCGGTGATCCTCGCCGACGAACCCACCGGCAACCTCGACAGCAGCACCGCCCGGGAAATCATGGACCTGTTGCTGGAGCTCAATCGCGTCCGCCAGGTCACGCTGATCATCGTCACCCACGACCCGCAGATCGCCCAACGCCTGGGGCGGCAGATCCGGGTGCACAACGGCGTGATACGCGAGGCCTGCCCGGCATGAGCGTGCAGGTCGAACAAAGTGCCAGCCAGTTGCTCCACGAGGCCTTTGTCAGCCTGAGGACCTTGGGTAAACGCTCGCTCCTGGCCTTGCTGGGGATTGTCATCGGCAGTTCATCGGTGATCGCCCTGATCAATATCGGCCACAACGCGGCCCAGGAAGCCTCGGCGATCTTCAAGGACATGGGCACCGATACGCTGTCGGTGCAGTTTCCCGGCAATGCCGATGTGCGCACGCCGATGCCGGCGACCCTCGATGTGTCGTCGTTGAACACGGCGTTGCCAGGCCTGCTGGAGATCGCCCCGATCACCCTGTCCAGCGCCGCGGTGGTGTTTCACGGCCGGACCAGCAACGCCAATCTGGTGGGCAGCACCGCCCAGTTGATGGGGGCCATGCGCCTGCAACTGGATGAAGGACGCTTTATCTCCGACTTCGATCACGGCGAAACCTATGTCGTGGTCGGGCACAAGATCGCCCAGGCCTTGAGCAAACCCGGCGACCCGCTGCGCCTGGGCGAACGCATCCGCATCAATGACTACCTGTTCCAGGTGATCGGCATCGCCCGCAGCCAACCGCCGGCCATCCTGATTCCGGTGCAGGCCGACGACTCGCTGTTTCTCCCCCTTGAAGGCCTGGGGCGAATCATGAGCGACCCGCAGATCAGCAATCTCGTCGTGCGGGTGGCCCCCGGCCAGGACACCAATCAAGTCGCCGATGCCCTGACCCAGGCCTTGAAACAGCGCCTCAGGGGCCGCCAGGTCGAGGTCCAGGTACCGCAACAGATGATTGACGGCATGACCCGGCAAAGCCGGACCTTCGGCTACCTGCTGATGGCCCTGGGCGGCATCTCCCTGGTCGGCGGCGGTGTCGGGGTGATGAATGTGATGCTGATGAACGTCTCCGAGCGCCGCCGGGAAATCGGTGTGCGCATGGCGCTGGGGGCGCGGCGCAAGGATATCCGTAACCTGTTTCTGCTGGAGGCGGTCAGCCTGACCGCCGTCGGTGCGTTCTGCGGTGCGCTGCTCGGCATGGCCGCGGCCTACCTGTATGCACGGATATCCGCCTGGCAATTCTCCCTGGCGGTGCTGTCGCTGCCATTGGGGGTCGGGAGTACCCTGCTGGTGGGCCTGTTTTTCGGCCTTTACCCGGCGATTTCAGCATCACGACTGCAACCGGTGGAGGCCCTGCGCGATGAATAGACCCCGGCCATGGATGGCACTGCTGCTCTGCCTGTCGGGCTGCCCGGCGCTGGCCGCCGACGCTCTGGTCGGCCAGCCGTCAGCTCCAAGCCTGCGCAACAATCAGGCCCGTGGCGTATTGTTGAGCCAGCAGAATACCGACCTGACCCTGGGGGACGCGGTGTACCTGGGTCTGCGCAACAACCGCAGCATTCGCAGCGCCTACCTGCAACGGATCGCGCAGAAGTTCGACCTGCGGGTTTCCGAAGATGTGTTCAATCCCAAGCTGTTGCTCAGTGGCACCTATCAAGCGAACCGGGGGTCCAGGGACAGCTCGCGCAATACCACCCTCTCGCCGACCACCAGCCTGCTCAGCGAGTACGGCACTCGCCTGAGCATGGCCTGGACCCAACAACTGACCAATGCCGATGTCGCCGGTCGTTATCGCAGCGACGGCCTCGACCTGGCAATTATCCAGCCCCTGCTAAGGGGGGCCGGCTGGGATGTGACCACCGCCCCACTGCGGGTGGCGCGGATCGCCGAGCAGGTCAACCGCCTGAGCCTCAAGTCCAACGTCGCGCAGACCATCAGCGACATTATCACCGCCTACCGGGAAGTGCTCAGGTCCCAGGAACAACTGACCATTACCCAGGACGCGCTCAAGCGCGCCCGTGCCCTGCTCGACGTGAACAAGGCGCTGATCGCCGCGGGGCGCATGGCCGAGTTCGAAATCGTCCAGACCGAGGCCGATATCGCCACCCAGGAATTGGGCGTCGAGGAAGCCCGCAACCAGGTGGATATCAATCGCCTGTCGTTATTGCGCCTGCTGGCCCTCGACCTGTCCACGCCGATCCGCGCCACCGAGGCGCTGGAAGCCAACCGGGTCAACATCGACAAGCAGGACGCCTTTCGCGTGGCCCAGGTCCAGCAGCCGGACTACCTGGCGTCCTTGCTCGGCAGCCAGCAGGCCGACCTGAACCTGGTGATCGCCAAGGACCAGAGCCGTTGGGATGTGTCGCTGATCGCCGGGGCCAACCAGATTCGCGATCGCACCGACAACGACCTCGGCAACGTCGGTAGCCGCCGTTGGGACAGCTACGCCGGCGTGCAGGTGCAGATCCCCATCGGCGACCTCAGTACCCGCCAGGCCGAAGTGCATGCCCGGATCGATGTCGAGAATCAGCAGATCACGCTCGCCGATGCCAAGCAGACGCTGGAGCGCAGCGTCAATGACGTGGTACGCGACCTCGGCACCCGCTGGCGGCAATACGAGATCGCCCAGCGCGCCGTCGACCTTTCCCGGCGCAAGCTGGATATCGAGCGGGAAAAGCTCAGTGCCGGGCGCTCCAGCAACTTTCAGGTCCTGAGCTATGAAGGCGACCTGCGTAACGCCGAAAACGCCCGACTCAACGCCCTGATTGCCTATTTGAACGCCCAGACCCAGTTGGATCTGACCCTGGGCATGACTCTGGAGAGCTGGGACATTGCGCTCAATGACTACTGACACAACGACCCGCCGCAAACGCTGGTTGCAAGGCGGCGCACTGGGCCTGGTGGTCGTCGTCGCCGCCACGGTGATCGGCTATCGCGCCCCGGCTGCCGATCAGCCGAAGAACGGCCAGTGGATCCCGGTGCAGACCGCGCCGCTGGTCCACCAGATCGGCCTGGTGGGCAAGATCGAGCCGCAGAAAACCATCACCCTTACCGCGCCCTTCGACGGAAATGTGCGCGCCGTGCTGGTGGAACAGGGACAGCGGGTCGAGTCCGGGCAGACACTGGTGCAGATGGACCCGGCGCTGCTGGAAATCCAGCTGCGCGACGCCTTGTCCGCCCAGCTCAAGGCACGCCGCGCCGTCCAGGAGTTGCAGGACTGGAACAACAGCCAACAGGTGGCCCGCGCCCGGCGTTCGCTCAGGGCGGTGGAAATGACCGTCGGCAACAACGAGCGCAAGCTGCGCGAAAGCCAGACCCTGCTCCAGCGCGGCATCATCGCCCGTGGCGAGCTGGACGATCTGCAGCAGCAACTGCAAACCCAGCGCCTGGATCTGGCGGCGGCCCAGGGTGATCTGCAACAGGCCCTGGACCAGGGCAAGGGCGAATATCGCCAGATCGCCGATATGGAATTGACCAATACCACGGTCAAGTACGAAGCCTTGCGCACCCTGCTTGAGGGAAAGAATGTGTTGGCACCGTTTGCCGGTATCGTCGTGCCGGCTCCGGGGGCGTCCGGCCCGCAAGGCTCGACAGCCAGCAGCGCCGGGCCGGTGCAGAACGGCAGCCGGGTCACCCAGGGGCAGGTCTTGTTCGGCCTGGCCAATATCGAGCAGCTGAAGATCGTCAGCAAGGTCTCGGAGCTGGACATCAACCAACTGCATCAAGGTCAGAGCGTCGAGATCCTGGGAGACGGTTTCGACGGTGTGCGCCTCGACGGCGCCGTCGATATTGTCAGCAGCCTGGCGCTGCCCAGCGATGCGCCCGGCGGCGGCGCACAGTTCCCGGTGACGCTCTCGGTGCCGAAACTGAGCAAGGAGCAGTTGCAACGGGTCCGGCTGGGCATGAGTGCCCGGCTGACCATCATCACCTACCGTAACGAGCAGGCGATCGTGCTACCGCCCGCGGCGCTCCAGCATGTCGATAACGGCCTGGAGGTGGAATACCGCGAGGCGGTGGGTCAGCCGGTCAAGCGCGTGGCGGTCACCACCGGCCAGGCGACACCGGAAGGCGTCGAGGTGTTCGGTTTACAACCCGGGTTTGTGCGGCTGTTGGAGTGACGCGCTGACGACGGAGGGCAATGGACAACATGGGTTAAAACGTCCCGCTCTTTCCGATGAAGCTTCCTGTTGCTCAAGGCCGTTTTACCTACAAGAAGAGCGGCTTTCTAGAAAGCTCCTACGTATATATACGTAAATATGACGGCTATTAAAATCCGCTCATAACTAGCACCCGGCTGAGCCTGCTTTAGACTAAAAAGGTCGAGCTTTTTACCCTCTGTTCTCCTTACGCAGTGCGCCCATTCTGTAGAGAACCCGTCATGTCCAATGAAGATTGCGACCCATTACCGCCCGCCGCCATCAAGGCGAACACCCGGGGCACTCTCGGGCCAGGTCCCGGCAACGGTGCTGCGCCGAACTCGGGGCCCCCTTTGAGCAAGTTGATGGCACTGCGCGATGCCTTGGTCGCACTCAAGGGACCGTTGTACGACGAGCCCGGCTTTCGGCAAGTGATTGAAAGCGTGCTGCTTAACAATGAGGTCCATGAGCGGGTATTGGGCAAGCGGGTTGGCGGCTTCAGCTCGCCCCTACCGCTGCAACGGCGCTTTGAGATCTACCCCCAGGGCCTGGGCGAAAGCCTTGACCAGCGGGCTGCGCGTCGTGTTGTGGCGCAGGATCAGATTGAAGGGAGTGCAATAGCTGACCCGCTCCGGCATCAAGGCCCGCAATAAGCCTTTGGCCACCAACGGGGCGGCATAGTGCTGCGGCAGGAAGCCAAGAAAACGCCCGGTCTGGACCAGCATCGCCACAGCCTCCACCTGGGACGCCGAGGCGGAAAAACTGTCGTAGGTGACAAAGTCGAGTTTGTCGCGATGGATGGCATAACGGTGGTTGACGAACGGGTACTCACGCAGCACTTCGACACTGGGGTCGAGCGCCTGCTCGGTTTATTCGAGGAACTGGGGGTACGCAGCAGTTGGTGCATCCCGGGCATCGTCGCCGAGGAACAGCCGGCGCATATCCGGGCGATCCGGGCCGGCGGCCATGAAATCGCCTGTGCCGGTTACAGGCATCAGAACTACGACACTCTGACCCTCGAGGAACAGAAGGCAGCGCTCGCACAAGGTTGCAAGGCCCTGGAGGCACTGACGGGAGAGCGACCCAAAGGCTTTCGGATTCCGGCCGGCAATTGGCTACCGGGTTTCACCGAGGCCCTGCATGACGAGGGTATCCTCTGGTCGTCCTCCTGGCGTGGCGACGACCTGCCCTTCGCCCATCCAACGGCACCGCAGGTTATCGAACTGCCGCTGCACTATGAGCTGGAGGACGAACCCTACTTCGCTTTCAACCTCAGCCCGGCGGTGCCACCGGCACAATCACGGATCGCTTCCTACAGCCATACCCTGGGCAACCTGCAGATGGACTTTGCCGGCTTCCGTCGCTTCGGGCTGTGCTACGTGCTGCGCCTGCACCCGGAAGTCATTGCCACGCCGGGGCGTATCGGTGTGCTGCGGGAGTTGCTCAAGGGGATCCAGCAACATGACGACGTCTGGATTGCCACGGGCGCCGAAGTAGCCCAGTGGTGGGACGACAACGGTCGCGCCATGACGGCGGACCATCCGGCGGCGGTCTATGAGCGCCACTACCGCAGGTATCTGCCGTGATGTTGCAGCGGTCTTGCGGGCCTCTTCGCGGGCAAGCCGGGACGCCGGACCGCCTGCCCCTACAGGTTCGTGTCGTACACAAAATCGGTGAACGACTACGTATTGTAGGAGCAGGGCTTGCCCGCGAAGCTTTTGGCGGTCTCGAGGCCCTGTGGTGAAAGACAGAGACGTTTCCAAAACAAGGATATAAGCACCACCGTGGCCACCTATTCCCTCGTTATCCGTCGGCTGATGATCTGCTCCGTGACCATCGTCGTCAGCCGTGCCATCACCAGTCCGCTGCTGACCCTGTTCCTCAGCAGGAAGCTCGGGCTGAACCAGCAGGATGTCGGCCTGCTGATGGGGATCGCGGTGTTTATCGCCACCCTGCTCTCGTTATACGGCGGCTATATCATCGACCGTCTGGAAAAACGCCGGCTGATGATCCTCGCCATGCTCTCCAGCGGCATCGGTTTCACCCTGCTGACGTTCGCCCATGACCTGTACCTGACCACCCTGACCCTGGTGATGACCGAGACCGCATCGGCGCTGTTTCTGATCGGTTCCAAGGCCATCATCAGCGAGAACCTGCCCATCGACCAGCGGGCCAAGGTCTTTTCCCTGCGCTACACCCTGACCAATATCGGTTACGCCACCGGCCCGATGCTGGGCGTGGTGATCGCCGGGGTGCAACCCCTGGCGCCGTTCCTGATGGCCGCCGGTATCGCCTTTGGCAGTATTTTCCTGATGTTCGGCATCACCCCGACCGCCCAGGCCCAGATCGGCAAGCCCCCCAGTTTCATCAAGACCCTGGTGACGCTGCGCAATGATCGGACACTGATCCTGTTTACCTGCGGCAGCTTGCTGAGCACTATCGTCCATGGCCGCTTCACGCTGTACCTCTCGCAGTTCCTGCTGGTGACCCACAGCAGCCAGGATGCCCTGAGCACCTTGTCGGCGATCCTGGCCTGCAACGCCATCAGCGTGATCCTGCTGCAGTACCAGATCGGCCGTTTTCTCAAGCGTGAGCAGTTGCGCTACTGGATCGCCATCGGCACCAGCCTGTTTATCGTCGGGCTGATCGGCTTCAGTTTTGCGCAGAACCTGATGACCTGGTGCGCGGCCATGTTCATCTTCACCCTGGGGGAGATGATCATTTATCCGTCGGAATATCTGTTCGTCGACACCATCGCACCGGAGGATCTGCGGGGCAGTTACCTCGGCGCGCAGAACCTGGCGGCCCTGGGTGGTGCATTGAGTCCGGTGATCTGCGGTTATCTGCTGATCCATGCGGCGCCAGGGACGATGTTTTATGCCTTGAGCGGGCTCACGGCGGTTGGCGGCAGCCTGTGTTTCCTGGCGGGACGCGGTGTGCGCTCATTGCAGAAATGAGGCCGGGCGCGGTTTCTTCAGATAAAGGTTTTGTGACCTTGAGGGCCTCTTCGCGGGCAAGCCCTGCTCCTACAATACGTCGTCGTTTACCGATCTGGTGTACGACACAAAACTGTAGGAGCAGGGCTTGTCGGACCGCCGCACCGCCGCGAAGGCACCAGTAAACCCAACACCAGCCCCAAGCCGTATACCAATCAGCGCTTGCTGCTCAAATCGGTATTGCCATCCCAACCACCGCCCATCGCCGCGATCAACTGGACGCTTGCGATCAACCGGCTCTGCAGCAAGCTCAGCACGCTACGCTCGTTGGTCAACGCCGTGGTCTGCACCGTGACCACATCCAGGTAAGTGATCAGGCCCGCCTTGTACTGGTTGTCGGTCAAACGCAGGGATTCCCGGGCCGCGTCCAGCGCCTGGGCACGAACCGTCGCCTCGTCTTCCATGACCTTGAGCTGGACCATGTAGTTTTCCACTTCACGGAATCCATCCAGCACGGTCTGGCGGTACTTGGCCACGGTCTGGTCATACACCGCTTCGGTCCGGTCCACTTCCGCCGAGCGCTGACCACCGTCGAACAAGGTGGTCGCCAGTTTCGGGCCCACTGACCAGAAACGGTTCGGCAGGCTGATCCAGTTCTCAAAGGTACTGCTGCTGTAACCACCGGACAGGCTCAGGGTGAAGTCCGGATAATAAGCCGCCTTCGCCACGCCGATATTGGCGTTGGCCGCGATCACCGAGCGCTCCGCCGAAGCGATGTCCGGACGCCGCTCCAGCAGTTGCGACGGCACCCCCAGCGGAATCGCCGGCAAGGCCGGAACACTGTTGGTGGCCGCCAGCTGGAATTGCGCCGGGGGCAGGCCGATCATGACGGCAATGGCGTTTTCGAACTGGGCCCGTTGCCAGATCAGGTCGATCAGGTCGCCCTGGGCGCTCTTGAGCTGGGTCTGCGCCTGGGCGATCGCCGCTTTCCCGGAAACGCCAAAGCGGTACTGGCTTTCGGTATTTTTCAACGAGCGCTCGTAGGCCTGCACCGTGGCTTCAAGCAGGCGCTTCTGTTCGTCGATCACCCGCAGTTGCAGGTAGTTCTGCACCAGGCTCGACTGTTGGCTCAGGCGCATGGCCGCGAGGTCGGCAAAACTTGCCTGGGCACTGGCGTCGTTGGCTTCCAGGCCTCGGCGCAGCTTGCCCCAGACATCCGCCTCCCAACTCACCCCGAGTTGGGCGTTATAGGTGTCGACAATCCCGCTGGATGAACGGCTCAGGCTCGAGTTGCTGCTACCGGTGCCCTGGCTGGAGCGAGTTTTCCCGGCACTCAGGTCGACACTCGGAAAGAACGCCCCCCGGGCGCTCTTGACCAACGCCAGGGCCTGGCGGTACTGGGCTTCGGACTGCGCCACGGTCTGGTTGGCGCTGTTGAGTTTTTCCACCAGGCCATTGAGCGTCGGGTCGCCATACAGCTCCCACCAGGCACCACGGGCCAGAGAGTCACTGGGCTGCGCCTGACGCCAGCCGCTGGCTTCCTTGTATTGCGCCGGTGCGGCGGCGTCCGGACGCTTGTAGTCCGGGCCCACGGCGCAGGCGCTGAGCAGCAGCCCGCACAAGGCCAGGCTCAACAGGCGTGAGCCACGGATGGTCTCCAGGCGCTGGGCGGCCAGAGGCATTTTGCATTGCGATTGGTCAGTCATAGCGGAGTTTCCAGAGCACCATCGGTGCGTACGCCGCGCCACTTGTTGAAGCGGTGGCGCAAACGGTCGAGATAAAGGTAAACCACCGGGGTGGTGTAGAGCGTCAGGATCTGGCTGAAGATCAACCCGCCGATAATGGTCAAACCCAGGGGCTGGCGCATTTCCGCGCCTTCGGCACTGCTCAGCAGCAACGGCAGGGCTCCGAGGATCGCCGCCAGGGTGGTCATCAGGATCGGCCGCAGGCGCAGCAGGCAAGCCTGGCGAATCGACTCCAGCGGGTCCAGGCCCGAATGGCGCTCCAGTTGCAGCGCCAGGTCGATCATCAGGATCGCATTCTTTTTCACCACGCCGATCAGCAGGAACAACCCCAGCAGCGAGATCAGGCTGAACTCGCCGCCCAGCAGGTAGATACTGAGCAAGGCACCGACCCCGGCCGACGGCAGTGTGGAAAGGATGGTCAGCGGATGGATGTAGCTCTCATAGAGAATGCCCAATACCAGATACACCGCCACCAGCGCGCCAAGGATCATGAACGGCTGGCTTTTCTGGGTTGCCGCAAAGGCGTCGCTGGTGCCGGCCATCTTGGCGATCACCGCTTCCGGCAAACCGAGCTTGGCGACGGCCCGCTCGATAGCGGCAGTGCCCTGCTCCACCGTGACGCCGGGCGCCATGTCGAACGACAGGCTTTCGGAGGCGAACTGCCCCTCGTGGTCAACCCGGTCATCCTGCAGGCTGTTTTCGTAATGGGCGATGGTCGACAGCGGAATACGCTGCCCGCTTGAGCCGATGACCTTGACCTGATTGAGGGTTTCCGGCGACTGGGCGTATTTCGGATTGATCTCCATCACCACCTGATACTGGTTCAGGGTGTCGTAGATGGTGGAGATCTGCCGCTGGCTGTAGGCGTTGTTGAGCACCGTGGTCACCGTGTTCATGTCCACGCCGAGGCGTTTGGCGGTATCACGGTCGACCACCAGGGTGGTCTGCGGCGCCCCGCGGCCTTCCCGTGCATCGATGGCGGTCAGTTCCGGCAAGGCCTTGAGGGCCGCGACCACTTTCGGATACCACTCGCGCAACGCGCCAAGATCGTCGCTTTGCAGGATGTAGGAGTACTGCGCGGTCTGTTGCTCGCGACCGCCGCCGAACTGCAGATCCTGATCGGCCATCAGCATCAGTCGGGCACCCGGCACCTTGGGCATTTCCGTGCGCAGGCGCTCGATAACGTTCTGCGCCGAGACATTGCGCTCCTTGATCGGCTTGAGGCGCACCAGCATGAAGGCGTTGTTGGTGCCATTGTTGCCACCGATAAACCCGGCCACGCTTTGTACCGCCGGGTCGGCCAGTACCGCCTTGCGGAAGATTTCCATCTTCGGCTGCATATTGCCGAACGACATGCCGTCGTCGCCACGGACATAGCCGATCAGTTGCCCGGTGTCCTGTTGCGGCAGGAAGGTTTTCGGCACCACCACGTACAGGGCGACGTTCACCCCGATGGTGACGAACAGGCTGAGCAGGGTCAGGCGCTTGTGCCGCAGGACCCAGTCCAGGCTGACGGCATAGGCCGCGATCATGCGTTCGTTGGCCTTTTCGCTCCAGCGTTGCAGCCGGCTCGGCTCACCCTGCTGGTGCGGCTTGAGCCAGCGCGCGCAGAGCATCGGCGTCAGGGTCAGGGACACCACCAGCGAGACCAGGATCGAGGCCGCCAGGGTGATGGAGAACTCGCGGAACAGGCTGCCGATGATCCCGCCGATAAACAGGATCGAGAGGAACACCACCACCAGCGACAGGTTCATCGACAGCAAGGTGAAGCCGACTTCCTTGGCCCCCAGGTACGCGGCCTTCATCGGTGGAATGCCATCGTCGATATGCCGGGAAATGTTCTCCAGTACCACGATGGCATCGTCCACCACCAGCCCGGTGGCCAGGATCAGGGCCATCAGCGACAGGTTGTTCAAGGAGAAGCCGTAGAGGTACATGACCGCAAAGGTGCCGACCAGCGACACCGGCACCGCCAGGGTCGGAATCAACGAGGCGCGGAAGTTGCCGAGGAACAGATACACCACCAGCACCACCAGGGCCACGGCGATCAGCAGGGTCATCTCGGCTTCGTGGAGCGTGGCCTTGATCACCGGCGAGCGGTCCATGGCCAGGTTCAGCTTGACGCTGGCCGGCAAGACCGCCTGTAAAGTCGGCAGTTGCGCCTTGATCTCGTTCACCGTCTCGATGATGTTGGCGCCGGCCTGGCGGTTGATCACCAGCAGGACCGCCTCGTCATTGTTGAAGAACCCGGCGTTGTAACGGTCCTCGACGCTGTCGCTGATCTTCGCCACATCCCCCAGGCGCAGGGCCGCGCCGTTCTGGTAGTGAATGATCAGCGGTTCATAGTCCTTGGCCTTTTCCAACTGGTCGTTGGCCTGTATCTGCCAGTTGCGGCCGGCATCATCGAGCGAACCCTTGGGCCGGCGCACGTTGGCATTGGCAATGGCGGTCCGGACATCGTCCAGGGCCACGCCGTACTGGTTGAGCGCCTGGGGTTCGAGTTCAATGCGCACCGCCGGCAGCGAACTGCCGCCGATCTGCACCTCGCCCACGCCCGGGACCTGGGACAGGCTCTGGGACAGGATGGTCGAGGCCAGGTCGTAGAGCTGGCCCTTCTGCAACTGGTCGGAGGTCAGCGACAGCACCATGATCGGCGCCTGGGACGGGTTGACCTTCTTGTAGGTGGGCATGCTGCGCATGCCGCTGGGCAGCAGGTTGCGCGAGGCATTGATGGCCGCCTGGACCTCCCGCGCCGCGCCGTTGATATCGCGGTTGAGGTCGAACTGCAGGATCACCCGGGTCGAACCCTGGCTGGACCGGCTGCTCATGGTGTTGACGCCGGGAATCACGCCGAAGGAGCGTTCCAGCGGCGTGGCCACGGTGGAGGCCATGACTTCCGGGCTGGCACCCGGCAGGCTGGCCTGGACCACGATCACCGGAAAGTCCATTTGCGGCAGCGGCGAAACCGGTAACAGGCCGAAACTCACAGCGCCCAGCAGGACAATCGCCAGGCTCAGCAGCATGGTCGCTACCGGCCGGCGAATAAAAGGTCCCGACAGGTTCATGTTTCCACCTGCTCAAGACGGCTCGGATGCCGCCCCCAGCGCCGTCCGAGGCGATCGAAGTACAGGTAGATCACCGGCGTGGTGAACAACGTCAGTACCTGGCTGACCAGCAAGCCGCCGACCATCACCAGGCCCAGGGGTTGACGCAGTTCGGCACCGGAACCGGTGGCGAGCATCAACGGAATGGCGCCGAACAGCGCCGCCAGGGTGGTCATCAGGATCGGCCGGAAACGCAGCAGCGCCGCCTGGTAGATCGCCTGCTCCGGCAACATGCCCTGGTTGCGCTCGGCGTCGAGGGCGAAGTCGATCATCATGATCGCGTTCTTCTTGACGATACCGATCAGCAGGATGATCCCGATAATGGCGATCATGCCCAGGTCGTTGCCTGTCAGAATCAACGCCAGCAAGGCCCCGACCGCCGCCGAGGGCAAGGTCGAGAGGATGGTTACCGGGTGGATATAACTCTCGTAGAGCACCCCGAGCACGATGTACATGGTCACCACCGCCGCCAGGATCAGCAGCAAGGTGCTCGACAGCGAGGCCTGGAAGGCTTCGGCCGCGCCCTGGAACTGGGTCTGCACGCCCACCGGCATGCCGATCTCCTGCTTGACCTGGTCGATAACCTCCACCGCCTGCCCCAGCGCCACGCCCGGCGCCAGGTTGAACGACATCATCACCGCCGGGAACTGGCCGATATGGGAGATGGCCAACTGCGCCTGGCGCTCCTCGACACGGGCCAGGCTGGACAGGCGCACCTGTCCGCCGCTGGTGGTCTTGACGTGGATCTGCTCCAGCGCCTGCGGTCCGATCTTCTCCCCCGCCTGGGCTTGCAGCACCACGCGGTACTGGCTGGCCTGGGTGTAGATGGTGGAAATCTGCCGCTGGCCGAAACCGTCATACAGCGCATCGGTGATATCCGACACCGCCACGCCAAGGCGTGAAGCGGCGTCCCGGTCTATTACCAGGAAGACCTGCAGGCCCTTGTCCTGCAAGTCGCTGGCGACATCGGTCAGTTCCGGGCGCTGGGCCAGGGCGTCCACCAGCTTGCCGCTCCACTCGGCCAGCAGGTCGGGGTCCGGCGAGGACATGCTGAACTGGTACTGGGTGCGGCTGACCCGATCCTCGATGGTCAGGTCCTGCACCGGCTGCAGGTACAGGCGGATCCCCGACAGTTTGTCGACTTCCGGCTGCAGGCGGTTGATGATCTGCGTGGCGGTCTCACGGCGCTGGTGGCGCGGCTTGAGATTGATCAGGAAGCGGCCGCTGTTGAGCGTGGCATTGTCGCCGTCCACGCCGATATACGACGACAGGCTCTCCACATCCGGGTCGGTGAGGATGACCTTGGCCAGTTCCTGTTGGCGCTGGCTCATGGAGGCAAAGGATACCGACTGCGGTGCTTCGGAAATCCCCTGGATCACCCCGGTGTCCTGCACCGGGAAGAAGCCCTTGGGCACCATCATGTAGAGGAACACGGTCAGCGCCAGGGTGCCGACCGCCACCAGCAAGGTCAGCGACTGGTGCTTGAGCACCCACTGCAACTTGCGGCCGTAGGCCTCGATCAACCAGTCGATCCAGGCGCCGCTGGCACGGTAGAAGCGGCCCTGTTCTTCGGGTTTCGGCTCGCGCTTGAGCAAGCGCGCGCACATCATCGGCGTGAGGGTCAGGGACACCACCAGGGAAATCAGGATCGCCACCGCCAGGGTGATGGCGAACTCGCGGAACAGCCGCCCGACCACATCGGCCATGAACAACAGTGGGATCAGTACCGCGATCAGCGACAGCGTCAGCGAGATCAGGGTGAAGCCGATCTGCTTGGCGCCCTTGAGCGCCGCCTGCATCGGACTGTCGCCCTCCTCGATGAAACGCGAGATGTTTTCCAGCATGACGATGGCGTCGTCGACCACGAAGCCGGTGGCGATGGTCAGGGCCATCAGGGTCAGGTTGTTGACCGAAAAGCCCGCCAGATACATCACGCCAAAGGTGCCGATCAGCGACAGCGGTACGGCCACCGAGGGAATGATGGTGGCGCTGGCCCGGCGCAGGAACAGGAAGGTCACCATCACCACCAGGGCAATGGAGATCAGCAATTCATGCTGGACGTCGCTGACCGACGCACGGATAGTCTGGGTGCGGTCGGTCAGTACCTTGACCTCGATACCCGCCGGCAGGTTGTCGGTAATACTCGGCAGCAAGGCCTTGATCCGGTCCACCACCTCGATCACGTTGGCCCCGGGCTGGCGCTGGATATTCAGCAGCACGGCCTGGTTTTCGTTGGCCCAGGCGGCGAGACGCTCGTTCTCGGCGCCATCGACGATCTGCGCCACATCCTTGAGCCGCAGCGGCGCGCCGTTCTTGTAGGCGAGGATCAGTTCGGCGTATTCCTTGGGCGAACGCAACTGGTCGTTGGCGTCGAG
Organism: Pseudomonas sp. MWU12-2345; assembly: GCF_023242385.1. Classification (NCBI taxonomy): domain Bacteria; kingdom Pseudomonadati; phylum Pseudomonadota; class Gammaproteobacteria; order Pseudomonadales; family Pseudomonadaceae; genus Pseudomonas; species Pseudomonas sp. MWU12-2345. Next base: position 495,813 of record NZ_JALLJA010000001.1, read on the forward strand.
CATCGACACCCGGGTCGGGCCGTCGAAGTTGCCCTTGGGCTGGTTGACGTTCGAGGCGCCGATCAGGGTGCGCACATCCGACAGGTTCAGGCTGTTGGCCGCCAGGGCCTCGGGATTGACCTTGATCCGTACCGCCTGGCGCTGGCCGCCGGCAATGCTGACCATGCCGACGCCGCTGATCTGGGCGATCTTCTGCGCCATGCGGGTGTCGACCAGGTCATTGAGCTTGGGCAACAGCATGGTTTTCGAGGTGATCGCCAGGGTCAGCACCGGGGTGTCCGCCGGGTTGACCTTGTTGTACACCGGCGGTGCCGGCAAATCCTTGGGCAGCAGGTTGGTGGCGGCATTGATCGCCGCCTGGACCTGCTGCTCGGCGACGTCCATGTTGATGTCGAGGTTGAAACGCAGGGTCAGGATCGAGGCCCCGCCGGAACTGGTGGAGGCCATCTGGGTCAGCCCGGGCATCTGCCCGAACTGGCGCTCCAGGGGCGCGGTGACCGCACTGGTCATCACGTCGGGACTGGCACCCGGGTAGAGGGTCATCACCCGGATCGTCGGGTAGTCGACCTGGGGCAGCGCCGACACCGGCAGCAACCGATAGGCGATCAGGCCGGCCAGGATAATGGCCAGCATGCTCAGGGTGGTCGCTACCGGGCGGAGAATAAACAGCCGCGAGAGATTCATGCGCCGACCTTTTTCGCCTTGTCGGCTTCAGCCGGTGCCTTGGCCGCCGCGCCGTCCTTCAACTGCCCGGCGGGCGCCTTGGGCACGTCCTGGGCGTCATTGACCACCTCCACTTCGCCGCCATCCTTCAAGCGGTCGGTGCCTTCCAGGACCACCCGATCACCGGCGGCCAGGCCATCCTTGATCACCGTGACATTGCCGTCGCTGGCGCCGACCTTCAGCGGCCGGATCTTGACCTTCTTGTCGCCGTCCATGACATAGACGAAGGTGCCGTCGTTGCCGAACTGGATCGCCGCGCTCGGCGCCAGCACCACGTTTTTCAGGGTATCGGCGAGCAGGTGCACATTGACGAACTGGTTGGGGAACAGGCTCTGCTCGCGGTTATCGTAAAGGGCCTTGAACTTGAGGGTGCCGGTGGTGATGTCGATCTGGTTGTCGATGCTCTGCAATACACCGCTGGCCTGTTGTTTCACATCGCCACGGTCCCAGGCTTCGGCGGGCAACTTCGCCCCGCCATGGAAGCGCGTGAGCACGGTGTCGAGGTTGTTTTCCGGCAAGGTGAAGGCGACGCTGATCGGCTGGGTCTGAGTGATGATCACCAGTATCTGGCTGTCGTTCGCCGCCAGCAGGTTGCCGACGTCCAGTTGGCGCAGGCCCAGGCGCCCGGAAATCGGCGCGCGGATCTTGGTGAAGTCCAGGTTCAGCTTGGCGGCATCGACCGCCCCTTGGTTGGCCTTGACCGTCCCCTGGTACTGCAGCACCGTGGCCTCGGCGGTGTCCAGGGTCTGCTTGGCGATACTGTCTTCGGCGAACAGCCCGCGATAGCGCTGCACATCCACCTGGGCGTTCTTCAATTGCGCCTGGCTTTGCAGGAGGGTGCCCTGGGCCTGGAGCAAGGCGCTTTCGTAGTTGCGCGGATCGATCTCGGCCAGCACATCACCGGCCTTGACCATCTGGCCGTCCTGGAAGTGAATCTTGACCAGTTGCCCGGCGACTTGCGTACGCACGTTGACCGTGTTGAGGGCCGTCACCGTCCCCAGGGCTTTGTAGTACACCGGGAAGTCTCCCACCGTCGCCGGTGCTACCCGCACGGGCACAGGGCCGGCGGACGCCCCGAAGCCCGGACGCGCCATGCCCGACTTGCCCGTGTGCGCGACGGACTTGGCTTGCGTGCCCTTGTGATGCGCGCCTGACGGCCAGAAATGCCAGCACAGTGCGCCAATAATCAACAGGATCAACAGGCCGAACAGCCAACGACGAGAAGTATGAGAAGCAGAAGATTGCATGGAGTGATCAACCATTTATGCGCGAGAACTTCTTTTGGGGAGGCTGCAAGATAAGCACTGAATTGTTTCAGGCAAAGCGCCTTTACCGGCAATTTACCTTGGAATGACCTTCGTCAGTGTCCAGTAAGACACTGAAGCACAAATAAAAACGGCCTGGACAGGGTCAGGCCGTGAATAATTGTAAACCACTTGTTTCAGGGCCGTTTATTTCAGGACCGCGAGTGCCGCGTCGTAATCGGGTTCTTGGCCGATATCTGCCACTAATTCGCTATGCAACACCTTGTCGTGCGCGTCGAGGACTACGACCGCACGGGTAGTCAGGCCTGCGAGGGGGCCATCGACGATTTCCACGCCGTAGTCGCGCATGAACTCGCGGCCGCGCAAGGTGGACAGGTTGACGACCTGGTCCAGACCTTCTGCGCCGCAGAAACGTGCCTGGGCAAATGGCAGGTCAGCCGAGATGCACAGCACCACGGTGTTTTCCAGCTGGTTGGCGCGTTCGTTGAACTGGCGCACGGACTTGGCGCAGGTCGGAGTGTCGACACTGGGGAAGATATTCAACACCTTGCGCTGGCCGGCAAGGCCGGCAAGGGTGATATCGGAGAGGTCCTTGGCCACCAGGGAAAACGCGGGAGCCTGGGAGCCGGGTAGCGGTAATTGTCCGTTGATCTGGACCGTTACGCCCCTGCGGGTGACTTGAGCCATGTGTTTGCCTCCTTGTAAACACGAAATCCTACCTTGAAGCGGGCTTTCCTAGATAGCAATGTCATCTTTAGCCCTGCTATTACCGGCTTACAAAATTGGCGTTTCACCGCTAACTATCGTCGAACTCAATAAATATGGGAGTCGGCCTGCTGGCGATAGCAGTCTCGCCTTCACCGCAAACCGACTCCCTGCCATTACTTCAGAACAGCCAGGGCCGCTTCGTAGTTAGGCTCTTCGGCAATTTCCTTGACCAGTTCGCTGTGCAACACGTTGTCGTTCTCGTCCAGCACGACGACGGCGCGAGCGGTCAGGCCGGCCAGCGGACCGTCGGCGATTTCAACGCCGTAGTCCTTAATGAACTCACGGCCACGCAGGGTCGACAGGTTCAGGACGTTTTCCAGGCCTTCGGCGCCGCAGAAGCGTGCCTGGGCGAACGGCAGGTCAGCCGAGATGCACAGCACCACGGTGTTGGCCACGTCGTTGGCCTGAGCGTTGAACTTGCGCACGGAGGTCGCACAGGTCGGAGTATCGACGCTTGGGAAAATGTTCAACACTTTGCGCTTGCCGGCAAAGCTGCCCAGCGTAACGTCAGCCAGACCTGCGCCCACCAGGGAGAATGCTGGAGCCTTGTCGCCGGCCTGCGGCAATTGACCGTTGACCTGAACCGGGCCGCCTTTGAGGGTGACTTGAGCCATGAACTGAATCCTTCTAAACGGTTTCGATAAGAAGGTCGGGGTTAAACATGAAAATGCCACCCGACCTATGGGGCAGATAAAGTGTCACAGGATTTGCGGCCCGGCAAACCCTCTCGGGCTTTTTTTCTTGTGGGAATCCGGGCGCGACCACAGCGGACGCTTCAGTGATATTCGCGGGGAATCAGGCTCTGCAACTGCAGGGCCAGGAAGTCGGCATCGAACGGATAGATGTCCGCGTCCTTGAGGCCGTTGGTCTTGCGCCACTGCCAATCGCCAGTTCCCGGCACACCCACCAGCGAAACGCTGCCATGCCGGGCCGCCGTATGGCCCATGACCGCGATGGAAATCGTGCCGCCAGTGCCCATGACCTCCGGGACAAACTCCATCACTCTGCCGGCGATCTGGATCGTCAACTTCTGGGTCTTGAAGGGCGAGACTTCCACCGCCAGGTTGGGGCCGAAAGCCACGTAGGCTTCGCGCTGGGTTTCCAGCAGGTTCGGGCTCTTTACCGGGGCCAGCCACTGTTCCATGCGATCGAACAACTCGACGATGCGCGCCGTCCAGTGTGCCGATTGCTTTTCAAACAGTTGCTTCTTGTGTGTTTCAGTCTCGGCGTAGTGCCGAAGCATTTCCCCCAGTTGCTGTACACCATTCATTGGAGCGCTCCGTGGGTGAACCTGAATCGAAGGCCCGATCATGGCAGATCGCACCACGGGATGTGCGATTAACTCGACCGGGCATTGTCGAACGCTGACAGCATGGCCTTCCGCGGGGAGTGGAGGATCGCTAAAAGCTTCGCGGGCAAGCTCCGCTCCCACAGTGGTTCGGCGCAAGGCGGATGTTCAGGCTGGCCGACGAAACCGCGCCATGTTCAGGGTATTCACCAGACCACCGTCGCGAATCGCATAATCACGCATCACGCCCTCCTCCTCGAAACCGAACTTGCGATACAGACCCTGGGCGGCGACGTTATCGGCATACACCGTCAACTCGACCCGATGCAGGTTCATCCAGTTATCGGCCACATCCAGCACGGCAGCCAGCAGTTTCGAACCGACGCCCTTGCCCTGCCAGGCGCTTGCCACGCCCATGCCGATGGTGCCGGCGTGGCTGCGGCGCACACGAGCGTATTGTTCCAGGGAGCAACTGCCGATCACCACACCCTGATGCAGCGCCACCAACGACAGCAAGCGTTCATTGTCCTGGCGCTGGAGCAGCCGCTGACGCCAGACTTCGGCAGACTGAAACGGCATTTGCAGTACCTGGCGGCAAACGGCGGGTTCGTTATAGAGAGCCGTTATGCCGTCGATATGGGCTTCGCGAAAACGCTCGATGACGATGGAGGGGGTGTCGGCTGGCATCGTTTTTTTATCCATAAAAATAACAAGGCCGGCCAGTGTAGAGTGATTCGCGGCAAGCTGGCAAAGCCTGCTCCGGCATCCGCTCTTGCGCTACCGCAAGACCGTTTTACCCCTTAGCGCGACAGCATAAAGGTTTCGTACTCCAGGTCATCCAGCGCGGTCGACAGGCGCGCCAACCCCAGCAGCACGCACGCCAGCAGCGAAAAGGTGAACCCGTAACCGAAGAAACTCGGCCCCAGGTAGAGGCTGAGAAAGGTCAAGGCGGCGTTGAGCACGACGAACAACAGGCACAGTTCCAACACGATCGCCCGTTTGTCGAGGTAGAAAAACACGTTGAGAATCGCCATGAACACCACCTGGATGCTCACCCCGATCAGGTCGATGTAGAACAGCGGCAAGTAGTAGCTGGACATGCCCAGCCACTCCAGCAGGCGCGGACCGAACAGGAACAGCAGGACCACCGTCAGCCCCTGGACCTTGCAGATTTCCAGCAGGCCCTGGCGAATCGAGAAGGTCATTTCGGCTTTCAACGAAGCGATATGGCGCAAGGTCTCGCCATCACGCACCGCGCGGAACAGGCGGTCGTACCATTCGGCGAAGTCGGTTTCGATCCGCACCAGGAACACCGCCATCCCGGGAATGATCGCCAGGTAGGCGAGGAAGATCGGCAAGTCATAGAGAATCGAGGCGCGCATCGGTCCGATCACCTGGCTCGAGGTGTCCGGGTTGAACCAGAAGATCAACTTGTCGATCCAGATCCCCAGGTTGTAGCAGAGCCCGGTGAGCAGCAGGCTGACAAATACCTGGCGTCGATCGAGGAAGTCGAAGGCCACCAGTTTCTCGGCGCGGTACTCACGCAGGATGTCGTAGAGAAACAGGAACAGCAGTGTGCTGTGGCCGAGCAACAACGCCAGCAGCAAGCCTTCCATCCCCAGGTAACGCAGGAAGAACGCGCTGCCGACCATCAGCGCATAACCCGCCAGCATCACCACCAGGATGCGGTTATAGGCCTTCATCCCGGAGAGGAAGATGATCACCAGCCACAAGTTGCAGAGCACCACGAAGTTGGCCAGCGTCAGCAACCGGTAGACCAGCGGCTGGTCGAACAGCGTGGCCAACAGGATGATGCCCAGCAGCCCGGAGCCCAGGGTCACCAGCAGCAGCACGCCGACCAGGTTCGGCAGGATCTGCTCGTACTTGCGCTCGAACAGGCGGTCAGAGACGAAACGGGTGAAAAACAGCTGCAACCCGCCGGTGAGGATCAGCGACGTGGCCATCAGGTAGGTCACCGTGATCAGGAACTGGCGGATCAACACCTCCGGGACCACCAGCCCAAGGCTGATGACCCCCACCAGCATCACGCTGAGAATCGACAGGACCCAGGGTCCGGAACTGATCAGGCCGGCGTAGACATACGCGTGCAGCGTCGCCGTGTAGGAGTCGCGCGAGAGAATCTTGCGCAGTTCGAAACCGATGCCGGCCATTTACACAGTCCCCATGGCAGCGTGATAAAGCGTGCGATAACGGTCGATCATCAAGGTCTCGCTGTAGTAACGGTGAACCCGCAGCAAACCCGCGGCCTGGGCCGACTTCCAGCGCTCGGGGCTGCGCAGCAGATCGGTGATCGCCAGGGACGTGGCCTGTGGATCAGCGATTGCCACCACCTCCCCGGCCAGCCCGAGATCACGGTCGGCCGCGGTGCCGCCCTCGATCAGTTCGCGGCAGGAGCCGACGTCGCTGCTCACCACCGGCGTGCCGGCGGCCCAGGCTTCGAGAATCACCAGGGGCTGCGCCTCGCTGATCGAGGTCAGGACCATCAGGCCCAGTTGCGGCAGGATCTCCTGGATTTTCTGGAAGCCGAGGAACAGCACCTGTTTTTCCAGGCCCAGACTGGCCACCAGGCTGCGACACTCGGCGACGTATTCGGGGTCTTCCTCTTCCGGCCCGACAATCCAGCCCTCGACCTGCGGCATCACGCTGACCACCCCGCGCATGGCGCGCAGGAAGGTCTTCACATCCTTGATCGGCACGACCCGACCGATCAGCCCGACCACCGGCGCGATCCCTGCGGCACGGGCGTTGAGGGCCTGGGTCCAGAGCTCCAGGTTGATGCCGTTGGGGATCACCTGGGTACGCGCCGGCGGCGCGCCGTCCTTGATCTGCCGCTGGCGGTTGCCATCGTACAAGGCAATGATCTGGTCGGCGCTCTCGTACACCAGATGGCCGATGCGTTCGAAGAAGCGCACCCAGAGCATGCGGATATAACCGGTGCCGGTAGCCATGCTGTCGTTGAGCGCCTGGTTGTTGCTTTCGGCGATCCAACTGGCCTGGGCCAGGTCGATCTTGCGCTCCTTGGTGTAGATCCCATGCTCGCTCAACAGCAACTGGCAACCCCACAACTGCTTGAGGATGCAGCCCACAAGCCCCGCATAACCGGTGGAAATCGAGTGCAGGACCCGTGCTCGCGGCATCCGTCGGGCGGCATCGGCCAGCATCAGCAGTGGCGACTGCATGGTGCGCAGGGTCCAGAAATAATTGACGAAGGACGGATCGGCGCAATGCTGCTCATAACCTTCGGTCAGGGCCTCCCAGCTGGGGCGGCTATAGAGCACATCGTCCAGGGTAATCCGCCCCTGGGCCAGGGCATCGAGCACGCCAAAGCCCAGCTCGGCGGGCGGCTTCTCGGGGTTGTGCAGATAGCGGTAGAGATTGCTCAGTTCTTCGAGGGACGCGCTGTGCGCGACCCGCTTGCGCTTCGGATTACGCCAGGCTTCCTCCAGGTACACCTCTTCGATATGCACCACGTTCGCCGGGATCTCATAGCGCCGCTGACCATAGGCTTCACGCTGGCCACCGATGAACAGCACCGAAAAGGTCAGTTGCGGCAACCCGAGGATCAGTTGGTGAATCCAGCCGGATACACCGCCGCGTACATAGGGCCAGGTACCTTCGAGCAGCAGGCAGACATCGGCGATTGGCGTTGGATTGGCGGGCTTTTTCATGTCCAGGTCCTTACCAGCCCGGCAAAGGGCGGGCGTTGTTGCAGCTCCGGCGGCAGGCTTTTCAACAGCCCGGGAATCTCGCTATAGCGTCCCGTTTCAAAGGCAATTTCAGCACTGAACGGCAGGACTTTGGCCGGGTCCATGCCCGCCTGCTCGGCCTGGTGCATATGCAGGCGCGCCTTGCCGATATCGCCGCGTTCCAGGGCAATACGCCCGGCCAGCAGCAGCAACTCACCGCCCTCACCCGCTTTCAGCGCCAGCTCGGCATGCTCGCCGGCTTGGCCGAGGACGTGCTGCTGGACGCTGCCCTGGGCCAGGCCCAGGTAGGCCAGCTCCCAGTACCAGCGAGCCAGCGTGGCGTGCAAGGCCCCGGCCTTCTGTGCGGGCGCGCCGGGCAACTGCGCGAGGGATGACTGGATACGCAGGTTGATATCGCTTTCCTGCTTGTCGAGCATCGAATACGCCAGCAGACGGACATCGTCGCTCGGATCGCCCAGGGCCAGCTTGAGAATCGGCACCGCTTCCTTGCCCGGCATCCGTCGAGTGGCGAGCAGTGCCGCCAGGCGCTGGTCCGGGTCCGACGCATGGCGCAACACATCCTGCAGGCCACTGTCGCCGAAGGTTGGCGAATGCAGCTGGATCTGCGCCCGAAACGGCAGGTCGGGAATGCCCACCGCCTGCCACATCTGCATCTCGCGCTTGCGTGGCAGGTACAGGGCCGGAAAGATCGCCGCGACCACCCCCACGGCACCGATCAGCGGCACAAAAAACGCCAGGCTGAAGATAAACAACGGGCTCCATGGCAACGGCGCGCGGTAACGCGCCGGCAGCAACAGCCACACCGCCGCGGTCAACAGGCCGCAGGCGATGCCATGGGTCATGGTGTACAGGAGCGCGATCTGCAGGTCGGGCAGGCGGGTCGTCAGACTGGCCCAGCTCCCGGCTTCGAAAAACAGCGCCCCGCTAAACAGCCACTTGCTGAACATTCAGGCCACACTCGTTATGCAGGAAGTTACGCAGCCCGTCCCGTTGCCGGGCCGACTCCAGATCGTAAGGCAAGACATTGACCCCAAGGCCGGACAGCTCCACGCTCATGCCGAAGTGTTCGTGGATCAGCTTGCCCAGACGCATCAGATAACCTTGGGCGCCCTCGGCGCTGGTCAGCGGCAGCAGCACCAGCAACAACGCATGCCCGCGGTTGTTGGCCAGGGTCAGGTGCAGGTCCAGTCCACGCTGGCTGCGTTCGAACAGCCGGGCCAGCTCATCGTTGCTCCGGGTCAGCTCGAAGGCATAGAGGCAGCCGGACAAACCGTGCCGCTCGACATCCAGCAACGAACGCTTGAGCTGGCGGGTGAAGTGCTGGGCGTCGGCATCCTCCAGTTGCAGCACCTGCGGGTCGTGGTGCAGCAGATCGGCAATATGCCCGGCCAGCAAGGCCAGCAGACTGAGGGTCCGTTCCTGGAAGGCAAAGAACGGCATCTGCCGGACCGCGAGGATTGCCAGCATCCGGCCCTCGGTATCCAGCAGCGGAATGCACGCCTGCAACGACGACACCGAGGCTTGGCCGCCAGCGTCGATCAGCTCTTCGCGCACGCTCACCAGTTCTTCGCGCTCCAGGCACAACTTGACCAGCAGGTCCTGGTTGTCCAGAGGCCCCATGACCCCGGTGGAGGCCAACAGGGTCAAGCTCGGTGCGGCGTCGCGCGGCGAGTCCAGACGGTACAGCCCGGCCACCCGCAACGAACCGTACTGGCCGAGCAAGGTCAGCACCGGTTCGGCCAGCAACGACAGCGAATCTTCGCCATTGGGCGCGGCACGCAGGCGCTCACGCAGGCCCAGCAACGAGCTGCGCAGGCTCTGGTCGCTGCCCGCCAGGCGCTGCTCCAGGCGATCGTGGGAGACCCGCAGTATCTGGTGCGCCCGGGTGAAATCGTCGAGCCGGTACTGGCGATACTCGTTGGCCATCTGCAAGCGCAACAGGCGCCGTTCCCACAGATCCCGCACTTCACCTACCAGCATCCCGCAGACCAGCACGCCGACAATGTAGGACGGCGCGATCTGCGCGTAGCCTTGCAGTCCCGACTGGCGCAGGACGAAGAACGTCGCCACCAGCAGGCTGGCACTGATCAGGCCACGGACAAAGCCGTAACGGACCCCCAGCAACAACGGCGCCAATAGCGACCAGGGAAACCCGCCGCGTACCTGCAACGGGTCTTCAGGGGTCAGCCAGAGACCGAAGCCGATGACCAGCGCGGTCACCAGGAAGGTTTCCAGCCAAGACGCCGGACCGCTGGCGCGCGGAGCCAGCGCGTAGTCCATGTGTGGAGAGTTCATCGCAGTCACTCGATCCGCAGGCCGCCGACAAGCTTGTCGAGGACCTTCTGGGCCGCGCCGGCCAGGCTTTCGCGGGACCAGCCGGCGCGGGCACCGCTATTGCTCCAGAGGACCTTGCCGGTGCCGGCTTCGACCACCCGCAGGCTGATACCCACCGCCGGTTCGCCATCCAGGCCGTTCTTGTACTGCCACTCTTCGACGCTGCCGGACACCACATAGTCGAGCTTCTGCTCACGGGCCCAGTCCATTGCCCCGGCGAGGCGCTCGTTATCGTCGAGCAGGGCCTGTTCGCCCTGCCCTGGCGCGCCGGCATAGACCTGCGGTTGCAGGCCACGGCTGCTCAACACGCTGAGCAGGATCTGCTCGCCGCGCTCACCGGCTTGTGGCGTCTGGGAATAGTTGACCAGCGGTAACACCCCCCAACGGGCCTTGCTCGACAGTTCCGGACTGTTTTGGCCGGTAAAGCTGCTGCAACCGGCCATCAACACGGCGACCATCGCCAGACTCACGCAACGAATCGTTTGCATAAGGTTAACTCCTCTTTGAATTCCATGATCAGCGTCCAAAACGCACGCTGTAACTGACGCCCGCGGTACCGCCAGACTTGCCTGTGCCGCCTTGCGGCGCCGACTGGTAGCCGAAGGTCACTGCCAATTCGTCATTGCCCAATACCTCGGTACCGACACCGGTACTGACGGCGTAGTTGATGGTGTTATCGGTCCACTGCCAGCCCGTGCTGAGATCCACCAGCCAGGTGTACTGCCCGCGCGTGCGGTTCAGTGCGCCGGGGAAACCGCGCCGCCAGGAACTGCCGAAGAACCACTGGCCGTACTGTTTCTGCAGCAAGGTCTGGCTGGTGATCTGACTCGGATCGTCCAGTTCGAGCCCGGCCAGGTCGATGCCCCCGCCCAGGGTATTGGCCAGATTGGCCAGTGAGCGGTTGTTCAAGCTGTTCTGCTGGTAGTCGATACCGCTGCGCAGTTCCCAGTTCGGCCCTTCGAACTGCAAGGTGTGGTCAAACTCGATCTTCAGTGCCTGGCCCTTGCCCAGATCATCGCCGCCGCGGGTCGCGAACCAGCGCTGGGCCAGGTTCCAGGACAACTGGTCGCGAGCCGAGTAGCGATGCCGTCCGCCGGCCCAGAGATCATCCTGGCGGCCGAACGCGCGCATCAACCCGCTGTCCTCGTTCTTGCGGTGCCAGTCGGCACCGGCATCCAGCTCGTTGCCGCTGTCCACCTGCCAGGTCCGGCTGACACCGAGCCCATTGCGGTCATCGTCCTGGCGCAGGCTGCTGTCGAAGATCAGCTTGTAATTGCCACTCTCCAGTTGCCGCTGCAAGGTCAGCTCGGTATTGGTCTCGCTGCCCAAACGCGACGGCTCCAGGGTCTCGCCACTGTATCGACCCTGCTCCAGCACCAACTTGGCGTACCAGTTGTCGTTCAGATAACGCGCGCTGGTCAGCCGTGGACCGTTGAATACCAGTCCACCGTAGTCCTGATGCTCCCAGGCGAGCAGCACGCCCTGCGGGGTGCGCTCGGTCATTTCAATGGCCTGGCGGCGCAATTGCTCACGGATCGCCGGCGGCTGATCGTCACCCAGTGCCGACAGGTCCACGGCCAGGGCTTCAGCGCCGCGTCCCAGGCTATTGAGCGCCTCGACCTGCTGCGCCGGATCCAGCTCGCCGCTGCTCACCAGGTGTTCCAATGCGGCCCGATTGCTGCCGCGCAGGGCTTCCTGGATCTGCTCGTAGCCATTGATCTTCAGGCCACGGCTACGGGCCCAGGCCAGCCAGTCGTCTTTCTGCGCCGACTGATTGAGGTTGTCCAGGCGTGCCAACAACTGGTCGAACCACAGTTGCAGCATCGGTTTGGAGCCATCCCGCCATTGCATTGCCTGGTTCAGCGCCTTGCGCGACGAATAGCTGCTGGCCAGCAGGCGTAACCAGGTGCTGTAGCCCTGCGGGGTGGCGCGAATCTGCTCCGGCGTCACCTCGCGGTCGAGCTTGAGCCGCAAGCGCTGGGCCGACTCGGCGTAACCGGCGCCTTCCAGCGCATCGGCATAGGCCGCCTGGACCATCCAGTCCCCGGCGTTGGCTTGCAGGTAGAGGCGATACCAGGCCAGGGCCTCGGTGTTGCGCCCGACCAACTGGCTGGCGGCGGCAAACGGCAGCCACAAGCTGCTGTCGCTACGGGCCAGGGCACGCCATTGCTGCAGCAACGGCTTGATTTCGCTGCTACGGCCCAGGTCGACGTACAGCCACAGCAGGCGCTCACGGAAGGTATTGTCATCCGGGAAACGGCTCAACCCCAGGCGATACAGGCGCAAGGCCTCCTCGCTCTGCCCTTGCTGCACGGCCAGCGCACCACGGGCCGCCAGCACCTGGGACCGCTCGGAAGCCTCCGGGTACTGCTCGGCATCCTTGAGCAGATCGATCACCAGCGGCCAGTCCTGAAGTTCCTGGGCCAGTTGCAAGGCGGCCACCAGGCGTTGCGGGGCGTGGCCCTGCTTCCAGCTGTCGACGGTCAACTGCAAGGCCTTGCGTGGATCCCGGGTTCGATAGAGAGCAATCAGCTCACTCTCGTCGCCGGTATTGAGCGAGCCCTTGATGGCGAGCATTTTCTCCAGCGCGAGCCGCAGCTCGTCGTCCAGCTCCAGGTCCCAGGCCAGCGCCGCGCGGGATTGCCAATAGTCGAGATCATTGATCTTGTTGCCATCGACCGCCGTGATCACCTTCCAGGCCGACGGGCTGTCAAACAGCTTGAGGTGGTTGTTGGCCCAGTCGACCCGTTCGGTACTGCTCAGAGGGAAGCGTTTGGCGAAGCTCTGCCAGACGTCCAGGCGCGCCGTGTATTGCTCGGTGTTTTCCAGGTTCTGCAACAGCCGGACCCAGGCCAGGCGATGTTTCGGATACTTGGCGACATAACGACGCAACCAGGCTTCAGCCTGCTCGGGAGTGCCACGTGACTCTTCGGCGTACACCAGGGCATCCAGCTCGACATTGGTCAACGCTCGCGTGTCCATGATCCCCGCCAGCACCGGAATACCCCGATCGAAGTCGTAGGTCTGCATCGCCAGGCGCCAGGTGTGCTCGAATTCAGCAGGGTTGTCGCGCAGTTTGCTCAGGGCGATCCAGTAGCCCAGCGCGGCTGCCGAGTCGTCCTGCCATTCGGCGATATGGGCCATCTGCTCCAGCAACGCCGGATCGTCCGGGCGCTGTTCGAGCAGTTGCAAGCCCGCCGCGTGCGCCCCCGGCAGATCGCCGAAGGCCAGGCGCTGCTTGAACTCCTTGGCCAGCACTTGCGGGCTGTCGGGCTGCAATTTGCGCCATTCGCTAAAAAACTGCTCAGCCAGGTCGGTACGGTTATGCGCCACCGCCACATCGACGCCCAGGTCAAGCAGCGCCGGATCGAATTGGCCATCCGGTTGCGCGAGCAACTCCCTGGCCAGCAGCTCGGCCGCCTGATCGCCTCGATCAGCGGCTACCAGGCCCTCGAAGGCGGCCTGGAGGAACTGGCGCCGCTCTTCGGGTTTCTGGCTACTTGCAAGCAGCTCGATATAGAGATCCGCCGCCCGTCCGGGCTGTTCACTGGCCAGGTACCATTTCGCCGCTTCGGTCAGCCGTTGGTCATGCTGTCGCGGATCGCGGCGCGCCAGTTCGGCATAGCTATCCGCGGCCAGGCCCGGTGCCTGGGCGCTCAGGGCCAACGGCGCCAGGTGTTCGAGTTGGGGCGTTGGCAACGACTTGTAGTCGAAGGCCTTGAAACGTTCGGCCAGCGCCTGCAATGCCGGGCTATCGCTGCTGTTGTTCAATGCCAGGGCATCGAGTTGCAGCCGATAATAGGTTTGCAGGGTCGAATCGGCTTGCGGCCAATCAGCCAGATGCTTTTCGGCGCGTGGGTATTCACCCAGCTGGATCAGCAGGTCGAGCAACTGGGTTCGCAGCTCGCTGTTCTGCGGGTGCGCCGCCAGCAGCACCTCGGCGTAGCTGGCCGAAACCTCGTCCGGCGCGCCACCCTTGGGACGAAAGGCTTCTTCATTATGAAAGGTCGCCCACAGCAGCACGCCGACGGCGATCGCCACCAGCAGCAGCGCCCAGGGATTGAGCAGCCGCGTGCTTTTAGCCTTAGTTGCAGAGGAGTTGGGCATCGCTCACCTGCTTCAGCGGAAGTTGGAAATGCCACAGGCCTTGTTCGGACCGGCCCGCGTAATGTTGCCCGTCAACCTCGACCCGGCAGGCGCCGGCCGAGCGTACCGAAAACTCCAGGTTGAATTCGCCGGCGAAGGCGAAGGTCACCTGCCGGTCATTCACATACCGCCAGTCAAGCAAGGGAATATTCGCCAGCTCCAGCGCCGGGCGCGGATCACGCTCAGGGCGCAGGGCCAGCAGCGCGCGGTCGCTACTCAGCGCCACATAGCGGCCCTGGGGCAGATCACGGACACCGGCCACGCCCTGGGAGCGGCCGAGGTCCGGCCAGCCGAGTGCCGGATCCAGGCGCAGGGTGCGCAAGCCATCCATCCCGCGCACCTGCCAGTCCCCCTCGCCGGTGCGGGCCAGGCTGGCCTGGTACAGACCGTGAAGCCGATCCAGGTAATCGCTCATCCATAACGACATCGGTTGCTGGCCGCGCATGAACTGGTAGATGTCGGTCATGGCCTTGATCGATGCCTGCTTGGTCCCCGAATAGAAGTGGTAATACAGATGAATACCGCGCAGGCGTCGTGGGCTGTCGGTCAACTCGAAGGTATCGATCACATCGCGAAAACCGTAGTACGGACCCTTCCACAGGTTGGTGTACATATTCTCGTTGATCACCGGCGCGTAGTACTGCAAGCCGCCCGCGGTGGGACGCAACAAGGGATACAGGCCGGTCAGCGACGGATTGGCCTTGGTCAGGATGGTCTGGCCACCGTTGACGTTCTTCAGCCCGGCGTCATAGGCCAGCTTGATGGTTTCCGCGCTTGGCAACGCATCACCCGGCCAGAAGATCATCTTCACCGGCTTTTTCGCGGTGGTCAGACGGCTATTGATGTAGTCCCGCGAGCCAACGATCTCGCGCTGGTAGTCGAGGGTCTTGTAGCCCGGGATATTCAGCCGCAAGCCGTATTCGGCATGAAAATCTTCGTCCTGCCTGGCCTTGTCCGGCTGCATATAGAACGGATGGCTGTAGGTGTGGGTCGCCACTTCGACCTTGGGATCGGCAAAGATCTCCTGGGCGATCGGTTCCAGCTCCCGGGCCAGGAAAGGCGACATGCCCTTGGGCCCGACCTCGCCTTCAATGATCGACACCGAGGTCAGGAACGGATTGGGACGAATGTAGTCGGCCAGCACCTGGCGCCCGGAATACGGCGTGCCGCGCACTTCGGCGTGGGACGGAAAACCATCGCCATCGATATGCACCGTGGCGATCCGCCGGCCATTTTCGGTAGTGCTGTCCGGGCGTGGCTGGGCCGGCAGGCGCAAGGCTTTCTGGATGAACGCGAACGGATCGAGAATCCAGCGGGTCCGTTCGACGTTGGCTTCCACGACATAGGGTGCCAGGGCCATGCCGCCCCAGTCGCCGGTGACCACGGGGGCGAACTTGCCGCCCTTGCCGTCACCCAGCAACAAGCCCGGTTGCGGTCCGCCGGGCAGCAGCGTCACCCGGGTCAGCTCGCGGCTGCGTGGGACCACTGGCGCCTCAAAGGCACCGAGCAGCGCCTTGTCCTGGCTGAGTACCTGCAAGGTATCGCGATCCCCCGGCGCGGCGAGGTTCAGGCCCAGGCGCTTGAGCAGCGAGCGGTCTTCGATCGGCAGGCCGGCCATGATCGCCAGGGGGACCTGTTCATCCAGGCGCTTGCCGATCCAGCTATAAAAGGCACGGCTGTCTTGCGGCGGGCCGCTGGTCATCCACACCACCACCCCGGCGTACAAACCGGCGAAGCTGTAGGACGGCAAGCTGTCGTCGACCGGCAGGTAATCCACCCGATAACCCAGGTATTCCAACAGGCCTCCGAGCATCCGGTGGCCGGCGTGATCATAGAGTTCACCTTCACGCGGGTCATAGAGCATGGCGATACGCCTCGGCTGCACCTCCACGGTGCTCATGCTGATGGCATTGAGGTCCGGGGTCGTGACCACCGGGATAAAGCCTTCCTGGCTCAACTGACGGACCAGTTTGCGGGCTTCTTCACGCCGCGTGGACGGCAGGTAGTCGATGGCCACCAGCGGGATATTCCGCGCCCGCAGCGGTTTGAGCTCACCTTCAAGCCAGTTGCGGTCGGACTCGGACACCGGGCGATAACGCTTGGCCGAGGCATCCCAACCGGCATGGATCGATTCGACGGCGACGGCCGAGGCTACGTCATCGAGCTCAGCCAGTACCTCGAAGCCGCGATTGAAGAACAGCTTGAGGTCTGGCTGGCGGCGGTGCAGCTCGCGCAGAAACGCTACCAGCGCCTTGCGCTGCGGTTCGCGGTTGGCTTCGGGGAGCAATTGAAAGCTGTCGAGGGTATCGAGGAACAGGCCGGCATAGCCCTGCTCCTGCAACGCTTTGGCGCGCTTGAACAGATGTTCCCGCCAGGCCGGCGTGGCGATGTCCATGACCTGGCTGTCCCAGGCCTTGTTACGGATGCTGCTGGCGCCCTGTGTCAGCGCTTCCTTGTCCAGGGCGGCACGGTCGCCGTCGAACTCACCCACCGACAGGTAGGCGAATGGCTGGCTGCCGAGTTTGCGCAAGGTGGCAACATCGGCACCGGTCATATGGCCGGGTTCGACCACGGCCCATTCGAACTGTGCCAACTCCTGCAAGGGCGGCTGCTCGGCGTACCAGAATCCGACGCTGGCGGGAGCCGCCGGAGCGGCCTGTAACGCTGAATTCGTTACACACAATGCCAACGCGGCGAACAGACGCCGCACCATTTTGCAGACGCGCGCCCTGGAAAACTCGATTTTCATAACTCACTCTTTAGTAGATCAATCCGCGCAACATCAGACTACCGGCGCCACGCAATCGGGCGCCTGCAAGGCGATGCAACTAAAGACTGCGATAGAGGCGTGCCAAACCGTCGGCCATGGCGGTCGACGCCCCTAGCTCAAAGCGTTCGCACAAACGGCGGTTGTCCGCCTTGGAGTGCCGGATGTCTCCGGAGCGGGCCGGGGCATGACTCAGGTTCAGGGACTTGCCGCTGATCTGTTCCAGGGCGGCAATCAGGTCATTGAGCGTAGTCACGCCACCGAGCCCGACATTGGTGGCATCGACGGGAGGCTGCGCACATTCGAGACCCTGGACGAGGATCTTCACCAGGTCTTCGACATAGACAAAATCGCGGGTTTGCCCACCGTCGCCGAACACCGTGATCGGCCGTGCGGCTTTCGCCCGCTCGCTGAAAATGCTGATGACTCCGGAGTACGGCGATGACGGGTCCTGGCGCGGCCCGAAAATATTGAAGAAGCGCAGGATCACCGGCTCCAGTCCATGCTGGCGGCGATAGAAATCCAGGTAGTGCTCGCTGGCGAGTTTGTCCGCCGCATAGGGTGTCAGGGGGGATTTGGGCGTGTCTTCAGCAATCGCGGTGCCCTCCCCGTTATTGCCATACACCGCCGCGCTGGAGGCAAACACCACACGCCGGATACCGGCGGCGACCATCGCCTCGCAAACCCGCAGGGTGCCAATGAAATTGCTCTGGTGGGTGCGTACCGGATCTTCGACCGAGGCCTGGACCGAGGCCACGGCGGCCAGATGCACCACCGCACTGCAACCCTGCATGGCTTCAGCCAGGACGGCGGCATCGGCGACATCACCGACCACCAGCTTCAGGGAAGCATTGTTCATCGGCAGGTTACTCACCTTACCGCTGGACAGATCGTCCAGGACCCGAACGGCATGGCCTTTGGCCAATAACGCATCCACAAGATGAGAGCCAATGAAGCCGGCGCCCCCTGTAACCAGTATCCGTTCGGCAGACATAAATCATCCCAAGAGAAAATGTGGCGCAATCTTCATCGTCTGATGCTGGCACTGCTGGAAGGGAGCCGAGGCTATTCGCCTTGATGGCTGATCTTCCCTGCGCCGCCCGCTCTCTTTTAAGGGCTGTGTCGCCTTTTCATGGAGAGCCTTCAGAACGATGGCGTCAAAAAAACATGAGTAAAGTCAATTACTCAGGCACGCCATAGTGGGATATCAAGCTGATATCGTCAAGAATATGTCTATGTTTTTTATATTTTTTAACCAACCCTCAAAAAAAGCCAATATTTTGGCTGCCCACTGCAAATCTCAAACCCACGAGCTGGCATCACCGCTACTCAAACCACTCCCGCCGCTCCTTGAACGTGCCCAGCACCAGATCGACGATCAACTGCACCTCTTCCCTGCCCTCGGCTTCACGGCGAGTCGCCAGCCAGGCCCGACGCTGCATGGGTTCCTCGAACAACCCCGGCAGTGCCACCAGCCCACGATCGAAACGGGTGATATAACAAGGCAACAAACCGATGCAGGCGCCGCACCGGATCATTTCCAGCATCAGCTCATAGGAATGCACCTGCACCACGCCCGCCAGGCGCTGCTCCACCAGATGGTTCCACGGTTGGAAGTCGTCGATCTGCCGGTCGTGCTGCCATTGCACCAACATGTAGTCTTCAAGATCGGCAATCACATCCGGGCGCGCCGCCACCCGCGAATAACGCTTGGCGATATGCGGCAGGTAATCCAGCCGTACCAGGGGCTGCGGCGGGCTGATGGCGAAGCTCGGCCCCGAGACCGGCGAGTCCGGGCCGCACAGCCAGACCACCACGTCGGCGCTCAAGGCCTGCAAGGACATCACGCTGTCCACCGGGATGATTTCCAGGCGGATGCTGGCATTGCGGCGCAACAGCGCGATCAGGTCGCGACCGAGGATGTCGTGCAGGATCGATTCGGCAATCGCCAGGCGTACCAACGGCTGTTCCATGATCGGCAGACGTCGTTCATGGGCCAAAGCGATCAGTTGCGCCTGCAACTGCTGGCCGTCGCGGCTGAGGATCAGGCTGCTGCCCTCATACACGAGCAGTGGTCGATTGGCGCGTTCTTCCAGCAACGCCAACTGCTTGCGCAGTTGGGTCGACTTGATATTCAAGCTGCGCGCCGCCTGCATAAAGCAGCCGCAGCGGGCACTGGCCAGAAAGACCTGGGCCGTCTGCGGTTCCATCAGCCTGGCCAAGGCCAGCCAGGGCTCGTGCGGCTCGCTCGGGCTGTGGTAGTCCATGACGCCCACTCGCGGGGCGTCTTCATTCAACGACATAATACTGACTCCCTGTCGGCATCCGGGGACGCCCAACCATCCAATGGCAATTTCTTGTCAGGGCTTTTCTTCCAGCACCTGGTTCAAGGCCGCACCGTCGATACTCAAGGTCGCGGTGTTGAGCATGCCTGCCAGGTAAGCCTTGGCAATCTGTTCCTGACGCTGGCTGCGCAAGGCTTCGCGCAGACGGTCACGCAGTTCGTCCAGGGTCGCGGTGCGCGCCGGCTGCATTTCGTTGAGCTTGACGATATGGAAGCCCGCCGGACTTTGCACCGGATCCGCCACCGCACCGGTCTTGAGCCGCGACACGGCGCCACGCACCTCCGGCAGCAGTTGCTGCAGCGGTTGCAGACCGGCATCGCCACCGCGCTTGGCGCTGTCGCGATCCTGGGAATACTGGCCCGCCAGCGCGGCGAACTCGCCCGGTGCGGCCTGGGCCCGACGACTCAGTTCCACCGCCTGTTTACGCACGCTTTCCAGCGACTGCTGATCCGGCACGGCGAGGAAAATCTGGCTGACCCGGTACAACGGCGGCGTCTGCCAGGCCGATTTGCCGCTGTCATAGGCCTGTTGCAGCTCTTCGGCGCTGGGGTAGTCCGCCGGCACCTGGCTGACCGACGCCAGGTAGCTGCGAAAGACGATCTGCTCGGCGGCGGCGCGGGTCTGCTGCTCGATATCCGGGCGCTGCGGCCAGCCCTGGGCATCGGCCTGTTCGATCAGCGCCTTTTCCGCCAGGCGCGTCCGCAGCCAGCTTTCCAGGGCTGCACGATTGCCACGCAGTTGCTCACGGGAATCGGCCGGCAGGGCCGCAAACACGGCTTTCAGTTCCTGGGCATCGACTTGCTGGTTACCCAGGCGGGCCACGGCCGGGGCGTTCGACGTCGGTTGCAGCGTGGCGGTTGCCGGCTGCACCGCCGCCACCGGATCGCTGCCCGGGCGCATGACCAGGGCCAGCACACCGACCAGCACGGCCAGCGCACCGGCGCCGGCCAACAGGTTGCGTTTTTTCACAGGGTCGCCTCCTCCTCATGGGCCACAGGCTCGACACCGGCTTGCGGTTGGGCCTGCAACTGCGCCGCCCGCTGGCTGTAGTCACGCAGGTAGACAATGAACTCCTGCAGCAGGCGATCCCAGAGTTCCAGGTTGCCGCGCAGGTAGTTGGCGCTGACACCGGCGGCCACCACCACATCCATTTCCATCACCAGGAACTCGCCCTGTACCGACATGCGGGCAAAACGCCGCGAAGCATTCCACAACTCGGCCAGGCCGGCCGGCAGCTCACCTTGCACCCGCAGGGCACAGCTGTAGGTGAAGTCGACATAACCCCCCTCGCCGGCCGCTGGATTACCGAAGCGCACGGCGTAACCGATGCCCTGGCTGGCGCTGAGCAGTTGCACGATACCGTTCTGCTCGGTGCGATTGACCCGGTAGCCGGCGCCTTGCAGCAGTTCGGTCAGGCTGTCCGGGGTCACGTGCTCGATCAATTGTTCGCTCATAAATTGTTCTTCCTTGCAGGTCATTGATTGACGGATACGTGGGTCGCATCGAACTGGTTCTTGTAGAGGTTGTCGCCGAAGGTCTGCGCCATTTCCTCGAACTTGACCCGGGCCCCGCCGGCAAACGGCTGGCGAATCTTCATCACCTCGGCCACATCGATTTTTTCGTAGGCGGCGAGGATCTCCTTGGCGACCCCGTACATCTGTTGATTCTTGACCGAACATTGCTGCACTTGTGTGTCACGCTCGGTCAACTGCACCTGCAAGCGCGCGCGCTCGGCCTCCTTGGCCTTGGCCAGTACCAGCAGGTCGTCATAGGCTTTCTTGAACTTGCCCAACTGTTCGTTGCTGGCGGCGGCAAACGCCTGGGCCTGGTTTTGCAGGTTCTGTTGCTGGCCGGCCAACTGCTCGCTCAACCCCTTGGCCTTGGCCAGCTCTGCTTCGAGCTGCTTGATCTGCGCCTGGGCCGCCTTGGTCTGGTTTTCGGCGGCGATCCGTGCCGCGCCGGCCTGGGCCTGTTCGCTCTGCAACGCTTGCAATTGCTGGGTGGTGCTACGCAACTGGGTGCGCAGGCGCTCTTCCATGCCTTCGGCGGACGCGCCATTGGCCAGCGCCACGCCGACCAGCAGCAACAACGTCGACCAACGCACCTGGGCTCGCATGTTCATGGGGTCTCCCTCGCGCTTAGAAGCGCGTGTTGATTTCAAGCTGCATGACATCGATATCGAACGGCGCGCCATACACCGCCTCCGAGTTGAGCCAGCGCGCGGTGGCGATCACGTTCTTGTCCAGGCCGTAGTTGGCCCCGAGGAAGAAGCCCTTGGCGTTGGTCCCGCCGAGGTGGAACGAGTTGTCGTTGAAACCGTCGGGCAAGGCATCCGGCTGGATGTACTTGTAGCCGCCGAAGACGTTCCAGTCGCCCTGGCGCTTGAGGTCCAGGGCGTTGCCGAGGGTGAACTGGACCATCATGGCGTTGGCGCCGCTCTGGATTTTGCCGTCGTTGTCCAGGTTGTTGACGACCTGGCCCGCGGCTCGTCGGTTCATTTCGCCTTCGTCGTAGCCCAGGTTGTGCACGTAGTCGGCCTGGCTGCGCAGCTTGAAGTCTTCCGGCAGGTCGCTGTCGAGCACCAGGTTCAGGTCCAGCAGATTGAACTTCGAGGCCAGGCCGACGAATTGCGGTTGTGCCGTGGTGGTCGGGGTCAAAGGGTTGATGGCGATGTCCCGCAGCAGGAACACCGTGTTGCCCTTCTGCATGAACGCGGCGCGGGTGCCGTCGGAGCTGCAACCCGGGTCCCCGGCCCAAGGTCTACAGGTGTCGGAGCGCTGGCCTTCGATGTCGTCGAAACGATAGTAGGCCAACGCCCCCTTGAGCTTGTTGTGCTCGCTGAACTGCCAGGTCGCCCCGGCTTGCAGACCGTAGAGCCACTTGTCGGCGCTTTTTTGCTTGTCGTAGCCGTTGCTGCTGGCGGTGTCGGAGCTGTACTCGATGGGGAACGCGCCAACGGTGCCGAACACACCCCAGTCGGCGTTGAGCTTCTGGTTGAAGATCGCCGCCACACCATCGAAGTTCAGGTCGGGGGAATACAAGATGTCGGTGGAGAAGAACGGGTTGGCGATACGCCCGCCGGTCAGGCTCAAGCGGTCGGAGTACTTCCAGGTCAGGTAGCCCTGGTCGAGCCAGAGGTCTTTCTTGGCGAAACCACCGCCGAGCACCTGGGTGGTCGAGACCGGGTTGTTGTCGGTACCGGTGCCGATGCGGATGCCAGCGGTCCAGTCCGGGGCGACAACCGCCTTCATACCCAGCCGGGCGCGGATGCGCAGGGAGTCGCCGCGGTCTTCGCGGGTGTTGAGCAACGGCGGCAGGCTGGTGCTGGTTTTCGGGTTGACGTCGTAGGGGCCGCTGGCATTGAGCTTGGCGAAGTCGACGATCTGGTTGCTGTTGCCGCTGGAGTAATAACGCGACTCGTCGCGCAGGCGCAGGTCGCCGTCGAAGCTGATGCGCGAGACCCAATCCGGGAAGGTATTGGGCTGCGCCCAGTTTTCCTGCTTGGCGGTGGCCATGACTTCGGCCTTGACCTGGTCGCGGATCTGATCGCGGACAATGGCCGGGACGTATTGCACGCGAACCTCGCCTGGCGTCGCAGGCGGCCCGCTGGCGGCAACGGCGCTGGCCTGGCGCGCCTGGACGGCTTCTTTCTCGGCCTGGGCGATCAGCCCGTCGGCCTGTTCCTGCTTGAGTACGCCCTGCTGCACCAGCAGGCGGATCAGGTTGATCGTGGCGTTTTCCGACGGCGCCGCGGGCGTTGCCGCTGCCGCCTGGCCGACCAGGGTCGCGATG
Source organism: Pseudomonas sp. MWU12-2345 (assembly GCF_023242385.1). Lineage (NCBI taxonomy): Bacteria > Pseudomonadati > Pseudomonadota > Gammaproteobacteria > Pseudomonadales > Pseudomonadaceae > Pseudomonas > Pseudomonas sp. MWU12-2345. The sequence continues at coordinate 518,969 of NZ_JALLJA010000001.1, forward strand.
ACCAGGCCGACCGCCAGGCTCAATCGATTCACATTGGAAATCATTTGCACACAACTCCTATGACAAGACTGCGAATGGGGTGAACTAGCCGGGACGCCGGCCTTGCAAGGCAATACGCACCGGCAGGGTGATCGACGCCGGCGGCCGTTCGCTCAAACGCGGCGCGGCGCGCAGGGCGGCCAGTACCTGGGCATCGAGCTTCGGATCGCCACTGGACTTGACCAGCTCGGCCCGGGTGATCTCTCCGGCCGCGCTCAGCCAGATATCGGTCTGCAGCGCAAAAGCCAGGTTGCGCAGTTGCGGGTCTTCCTTGAGCAAACGCTGGAAGGAATAAGCCAGGAACTGGCTGTAGGTGCCGTTACCCAGCCGCCCTCCTCCGGCTCCGGCCATGCCGCCGCCCTTGCCCGCGCCGATGTTGAAGGCGTCGCCGCCAGACTGGGCGTCGCCGTCGATCTGCATCGGGTTTTCCAGGTCGTTGACCGGTGACGGCGGTGCTTCCTCCTGGGGCTTGACCTGTTCCGGTTCCGGGGTCGGTTCAGGGATCTTTTCTTCCACCGGGGTTTCCGGCTCCTTGGGCTTTTCCGGCTCGGGTGGCGGTGGCGGTGGCGGCGGCAACGGAATCAACATCGGCACCTTCGGCGCTTCCCGGCGCACACCACTCATATCGTGGGCCCACTGCCACAGGAACCAGGCCGCGACGGCCCCCAGCAGCAGCCCCGCGCCCCACTTCAACAGGCGCAACGGCGACTTCTTCAAGGGGTCGGGGCTGATCGGTAATTTCGCGGTCATGGTCAGCCCTGGGTCGGTTTGCCGGTGACCAGCCCGACCTGGGACAACTCCAGGCGCCGCAGCAGGTCGAGCACTTCGATGACTTTCTGGTACTGCACCGTGGCGTCGCCGCGCACGATGATCGGAAAGTCCGGACTCTGGGCCTTCTCGATGCGCAGGCGCTCCTCCAGCTCCGGCAGCGTCACCGGATAGGCGTCGAGAAACACCTGGCCACCGTCGTTGACCGAGATGGCCTTGGTCTTGGCCTGGGACAGCGACACCGAGGCGCTGGCCTTGGGCAGGTGGATCTGGATGCCCGAGACCTGGGCGGTGGCGGTGAGGATGAACATCACCAGCACCACCATCAGCACGTCCACCAGGGGCGTGATATTGATACTGTCCACTGGCGCGTCATCGTCATCGTCGTGGGAGGCATTTACGCTAGCCATGGCTGTTCCCCTCAGGCCGGAATCGACGTGGTTGGTTGATCGGCATGCAGGCCACGGCGCTGGGCGTTTTCGTGGGAGTGGCTCTCGCCGTGCATCTCGGCCAGGCGGGTGATGAACTCGTCGACGAACACCCGCATGTCGGCGCTGACTTCCTTGTTGCGGGTGATCAGGCGGTTGTAGCCGAACAGCGCCGGGATCGCGACAAACAGGCCCATGGCCGTGGCCAGCAAGGCCGCCGCCATGCCGGGGGCGATGGCGTTGATATTCACGTCACCGGCCATGGCCGTGCCGAGGAACACCACCATGATCCCCAGCACGGTGCCGAGCAGGCCGATATAAGGGCCGCCGGCGATGGCATTGGACAGGGTCGACAGCTTCGAGCTCAGTTGCTGGTTTTCCCGGGTGCGCACGCCGTCCATGGAGCAGCGGATCGCCTCGATGGTCGCCGCCGAGACCGTCGAGGTATCGGCGCCCTGGGCACGGCGAGTACGGATCTCCTTGACCGCCACCAGGTACAGGCGCCACAGCGAGGAATGCTCCAGGCGGCGGGCCAGGTCCTGGTCGTCGGCAAACATTTCCAGGCGGGTACCGATCTGGGCGAATTGTTCGCGGAAGATCTCGTTGGCCCGGCTGACCCGGCCCAGGGCGCTGTTCTTGCGGATCATGATGAACCACGACTGGAACATCATCAGCACCAGGACCGCGATGATCACCCAGGCGTCCGCCGGCACCGCCTTGAGCAGGAAGCCCAGGCTGCCGAAGCCGAAGCCCGACTGCTCTTCGTCTGCGCCATAGGCCACCAGCTTCGATTCGGCCCCCTGGGACATGGCATCGGCCAGCAACGCGGCGGCCGGACGCACGACCTTGGACAGGCGCAGTTCGTCGATGGCGCCCTGGAAGGGTTGGTAGAGCGCGGCGACCGGAGCCGCCGGATCGGCGGCGGCGACCGGCAACTCGGCACCCACGGCGATCGGCGAGTTGAACGCGGGGACTTCCTGGGCCAGGCTCGCGGTCTCGCGACCGTTGACGAACAGCGTCACCTTGCTGCCCTGGACGGTGACGGCCAGGTGCTGCCATTGCCCCGGGTTCAGCGCCTGGGTGGAAACCCCGCGCTGGCCATTGACCTCCACGAATGGCGTGCCCTGGCTGACACCGAGCACAAAGGCATGACCGCCTTCACGGCGGGTGATCACCGACTGCTCGCCCGTGGCCTGGTCCAGGCGCACCCAGGCGCTCAGGGTCAGGGCACCGCCGGCGCTGTATTGCAGCGACGGGCTGGCCGGCAGCGACAAGGCCTGGCCGCCCAACTGCAAGGCACCGCCGATCACGCCGTCGATACGGCTGCCAGTGGCGTTCTGCGCGTTGTTGGCGAAAGCAGTGGCATCCTTCGGCGGCGTGCCCGCTGCGCCGTCAAAGTGATAGACCGCGGTGTAGTTGGGATCGAACGCCAGTTGGCCGTTGCTGACCGCCGGTGCCTTCGCGTTGCCGTAGTACATCCACAGGTCCTGGCGTTGGCCCCCTTCGACCTTGGGCACATCGACCCAGATCAGCGCCATGCCCATCAGCGGGTCGAAGCTTTCGATCTGGTAGTTGAGCTGGGTCTTGTCGTCCGCCGCGACAAAGCGCAGGTCCGAGCCGTCCTCCTTGACCCCGTCGAAGGTGAAGTTGCCGGTATGCAGGCGCACCAGCAGGCTGCTACGGCCGGGAGCGTCGTTGATCGCCGCGCCTTGTGCCGTGGTGTCGACGGTAATCTGCTTGCGGTAGTGCCAGTCGTCCTGCCACCAGGCATTGGCGGTCGCCGGGAGCGCGAGGCCCAGGCAGATCAACAGGGATATCATCAGGCGCTGCATGAAAATTGCTCCGTAATTAGGTTCAGAAAGTCGCTTGCAGGCTGAAATGCAAACGCGAGTCCTGCTTCTGCGTGTTCGGTCCATTGACCAGCGGGTAGCCCCAGTCGAGGCTGCCGGACAGCCATTTGCTCAGGCTGGCCCGAGTGCCGAGACCGACACTGGCCAGGCTGTAATCGGCTTTCTGTTCAGGCAGCGGCTCGCGCAGGTACAACTGGGCACCCTCGGCGAAGGCATACAAGCGCCACTCCTGGACATAGCTGCCCAGGTACTTGGCCAGGGACGGCGTGCGCAGCTCCTGGGAAAACAGAAAGCCTTGATCGCCGGTGACTTCCGCGGCGAGGTAGCCGCGCACCGAGGTGGCGCCGCCGGCGGACATCTGCTCGTTGGAAATCAGTGGCCCGGAGGCCAGTTGGAACGAGGTCTTGGACGCGCTCTGCCACTCGCCGAAAATGTCCTGGGTGTAACTCAGGTCGCCTTTGAGCAGGGCGAAACTGGGGCTGGCGCGATAACGCTTGTTATCGAAGTCCTGGTCGTTGCTGCCGTAGCCGAAGAACGCCCGGGTGCCGACCACCAGGCTCAGGCCAAGGCCCAGCTGGGATTTCTCGGTGTAGCGGTAGCCGTTGTAGCCGAAGGTCAACGGCGCGTACTTGAGCGGCACGGTGTCGCTGCTGCCGCCGAGCTTGAGCTGTTCCTTGAAGTCCTTGAAGTCCACGCCCAGCGACAGCGAGTTGGACCAGATGCCGCCCCCCGGCACGGTGTAGATGCCCGAGACGCCATAGGAATGGCCCTTGCCCAGCACGTTGCTGCCGCCGATGGTGGCGACGTTGCTGTCGGACTGGTAACCGGAAAACTGCACGGCCCAGCGGTCGTTCAGCGGCGCGCTATAGGAGCCGGACCAGACCTTGGCGTTGCTCTGGTCCTCCGGTGCGGTGAAATAGGTCAGGGAGATGCTGTGACCCAACTGCCAGAGGTTGTCGTAGCCGATCGAGGTGACGGCGCGCAGGTCCTTGGTGTCGGCGCTGTGGTCGTTGTTCAGGCCGACACTGCCGTGCCAGGGGTTCTTGTCGTCCACTTGCAGGTCGACGTCCATGGTCCCCGGGCGCTGACCTTCGCGGACCAGCGGCATGACCTGGCGACCGGGGCTCTTGTTCAGCGCCGCCAGTTCACTCTGGACATGGGCAAAGTTGGGGACGTCGCCTTCCTTCAGGGCCGGGACATCGTCACGGATCTCCACGGGCGAATAGTGCTGGGCACCGACCACCCGGACCCGGCCGACCTTGGTTTCGCTGATCTGCAGGTAGACAATGCCGCCCTCGACCTTCTGCTCCGGCAACTCGACGTACACCGACTGGTAACCCTTGGCCTGGTAGCTTTTCTGCAAGGCCTCGCGGGCGCCCTCGATATCGCTCAGGGCTTTTTGCGGACCGAGGAACGGGTACACCGCCTCCTCGATATCCCGCGCTTGCAGCACGGTGTTGCCACGCACGACATATTCGTTGACGTCGACCAACTTGGCCGGCGCCTCATCGGCCAGCAGCGGACGCCCCAGCACCGCCAGGACCAGGCCGCCACACACCGGCAGCCAGTGCCCGGCCAGTCCCGGTCGTGCCCTTTTGAAGAACAAATGCTCCACACCGCCCCCTTGATTCAAAATGGCCACGAACGCAGTCGAGGCCGTATGGGCCCGGGTCAATACCCCGGGCACTTCAGTTATTCACGTTCGATATCGACGGGTGCCGGGCCAGCCAGGTATGCAGCTGGGCGAAGTTCAGGGAGAACTCCGGCATCTGCAGCAAGGCGCCGCAGAACACTTCACCGATGATTTTCTGGATCAGCAGCACCGCCTGCGGGTGATCCAGCAGCGTGGCGATGTCCTTGCTCAGCACACTGAAGTTCCAGACCTTCTGGTTCAGGTCGAGGCCGACGAACCAGCGGAACAGCAGGTTGTAATTGAGCTGCTCGTAGAGTTGCTGCTCGCTGGGTACCGAATACAGCAGTTGCAGCAAGAGAATGTGCATGACGGTCTGGGGGGCGATCTGCATGCCGGAGTCGGCATTCAGCGAGCGCAGGAATTCACGATCGTCGTCGAGCAGGTCGTCGATCTGCGGACGCAGCAACACCAGGGAATGGCCGGGCGGGATATAGCTGGAGACTTCCTTCAGGGCGCCCTGCCAATCGTCCTGGGAGACAATCCAGACCCAGGGCGCACCGTAGCGATAGACCGAGACGGGCTTCTTGCGTGCCGCCTCGACGATCTTCGACAAACGCTGATCCAGTTCCTGCATGCCTACCTTCGAGTAACGTTCCATAGTTCTCCTCGTCTCTCTGCCGGCCTTGCCATGGCATGGGGACAGGTCCCCTTGCGTGCCCTTGACCGCTTCACATATCCATGACCGGGCTGGCCTTGTGCTACCGAACTTTTGTCATAAAAGCTTCATTCCATGGCGGCGTTCGAGGTGTGTGGAAGACGGTCTCGCAGGCAAAAAAAAGGCGGCCATTACGGCCGCCCCTGAGGAGAAACATCAGTTGATTACAAGGTCAGATTGCCCCGCTCCTCCTCGGTCAGGCGGGCCCTGGCCTGCTCGCTCAACGTCCCGGCACCCAGCACCTGCACCGGGCTGTCGGGGTTGTAGCTCGGCGTGCCGCGGCTGGCACCGTCGCGCGAAGGTTCCAGGCGTTCCTGGCCGAAGCTCAGGACCTGCACGCTGAACACCGACGGTTGGTTCTGCCGCGCGCTGGCCTGCTGCTGGCGTGCAACGTTGTCGGCAGCCTGGACCGCCGAGGTGGCCGCGGCGCTGGCCGAGGTGATCGCCCCGGTATTGACCGAGGCCACCACCGGCACGCCCGAAGACTTGCCCTGCACCTGGATATTCGCCGCGTTCACCACCTGCAAGGCGGCGATGTTGACGTTGCCCGAGACGCGGATCCCCGCCTCCCCCGCATCGATGGTGCCCAGTGGCGCGATCAGGTCGATATCCCCCGGCAGGACCTCGGGAATCGGGTTCAACGTGGCGATACCGGCCCCGGTGCTCGGCACCGCCGGCGACAGGCTCACGTTGCCCCAGGAGTCATAGACCCGCTTGGGCGGCGTATAGACCACGGTGGTCTTGGAACCGCGACCGGCGTTGATGTCGCCGGCGGCCGACCAGGCGGTGATCGAACCGCCGAAGGTGGTCATGACCCGGCTCTGGCCCAGCAGGATGTTGTTCTGGGCAAACAACTGGATGTCGCCCTGGCCCTGGGTGATGATCCCCGCCGTGGACGGCGGTGCGGCGCCTTCGATACCGAACACCAGGCCGCCACCGGGGGCAAGCATCTGGATATCGCCGCCGAAGTTGGTGTGTACGCCCGATGGACCATAGAGGGTGATCGCGCCCTGGTAGAGGATCGGGTTGCCGGCGACGTCCTTCTCCGGGAACAGCGCGGCAATCGCATCTCGACCGCGCAGGTAGCTGCCCTGGCGGATACCACCGACCAGGTTGTATTCGCGGCCGGCGGCCTTGAGTTCGGCGAAGTAGACGCTGCGGGCGAAGATGTCCTGCTGCTGGGGCGGTAGCGCGGCGTAATAGGCTCGTGCTTCGTCGACGCTGCCGGTAAAGCCATAACGCTCGCCGAGCCAGGCCACCAGTTCGGTGTCGTAGGTCTTGGCCACCTTGCCCGGCTGGCTGGCCAGCGGCGTTCCGGCCTGGGCCTGATTCGACGGGTCCAGGTAGGGGGCGATAAAGGCCTGGTAGTCAGGACCGTTGGGGCCGACGCCGGCCTGCATGACGATGCTGGCGCCCGGGCGGGAGTCGCCAGGTACCACGGCGCCGAGGCTGGTGATGCTGGTCTTGTCCGCCATCAGGACATTGCGCCCCGCACTGACCACCAGGGTGCCGGGACCGGCGACATTGAAGTTGCTGTAGAGGATGTCGCGACCGGCCGAGACCAGGGAGATATCGGTGGGGTTGTTTTGGACGAAGAGGTTGCCTACGGTCAGGTAGTCGCCATTGGAAGGCTGTTGTGCTTCCCCAGCAGGGGAACTGCCACTGCTGACAATATCTCGCCCAGCCTGCATCCAGACCGGCCCTCCCCCTTCATACCAAGTCTGACCGTTACGAGAGTCGAATGCATAGGTATAGGTCACGGTACGACCACTTCTTACCCCGATCAGGTCTCCGCTCAGCGCATAGAAGCGTGCAGGTTCGGCATCCGCGTTCCACTGTCCAGAAGCGCTATCGGGACCGAACGCGAACAAAGGCCCGACGCTGCCGAAGAAGAGCCGGTTGCCATCCGCCGATAGATTGCTACTGCCAGCAATTGGAAGACCGCTTGACGATTGTGCAACAAATGCAGGCCGTTCAGGCGTGGCCGTTGCGTCCGGGTTTGCGCTGGATTGGCTGATCGTCAGATTACCGCCATAGATCGAATTGGCGGCCAGAAGCTGCAACTGCCCTTTGTTCGAGGGCGCCAGGGTTAGTGCGGCGGCAACGGTAGCAGCAGAGTTGCTGTTGGCCGCATCACCGTAATAAATACTGCCGTTCGCGGCAATGGTATTCAGGATAGAAGGATAGACCACGGCATTGTCGGAGGCCGCCCCTGCGAACACTGGCGTCAGGTTGCCGCCCGCTGAGAACAGGTTGATGGCCGTGTGGTCGGTCCACAGCGAGAACCAGCTCAGGCCATTGCCATGGCTGCCATCGCTGGCCAGGTAAGGCGACGCATTCAGCGCAACGACGCGCCCTGGGTCGCTCACCGTTTGTACGACCAGATCGCCCAACGTCGACAGGTCAAAGGTTGCATCTCCCGGTACCAACGTCAGGCCCCCGCCTGCAAGGCTTCGCGTTGAAGTGAAGGCTGTGTAGCCACGGGTTTCTCCCGGCGCCTGCTGTCTGTCGTTACTGCCATACAAGAGTGTCAATGCGCCAACAGTGGTGCTGTCCAATACGACGTGACCACGCAAGTTGGTAATTACCCCGTTCTGATCATCGGTGGCCTGATTGTTGATGGCGGCGCTCGCTGCCGGGTTCAGATCCCCCCCCACCCGCAAGGTCAGGTTGCCGCCCCCGGTCACCTGCACGCTGCCGTCTGCCGCGACCCGTCCGGTGCTGCCTACAGCCAAAACCAGCCCCTGAGTACGTGGATTGACACTGCTGGCGCCGATGGCATTACCAGCCAAGCTTTCCAATACCCCCGCATTGCCGGTGACCTGCACGTTCAGGTTGCCACCGCCAAGGGTACCGAACCCGGTGAAGCCGAGCATCTGATCGGCACCGGAGGTCATCGATGCGGCATAGGTTCCGAAATTGATCCACCAGGCCGTTGGTTGCGGCGAGGTTCCCGTGTTGACCGTGCCGCTGCCCTGGCGCCAAAGCCAGTCGGCGATATTGGCCGAATCATGGTCAGTGTCGCCGTTGGGTTTATTTATCCCGTTACTAGTGGGCAAGACAATATTCCCGCTCAAATCACCGCCGACCTTGAGCGTAAGGTTGCCTCCGGCCTCGGGATACCAGGCACGATATACACTGTCGGTGCCGCCATTGACCAAGCTCTCACTGCCACCGAACAAGGCATTGAGCACGGTTGTTCCTCCTGCAACCAAGGCCCGTGGTTGATTATAAGGATCATTGGCCGAGGTCGCGGTGGAAGACGTACCGGCCGTGTAGACGCCAAACAACGAATCCATGCTCAGATTGCCGCCGGACACCAGTTCAAGATCAGCGGCCCCTGTACGGATGACACTGAAGCGCGAGCTACTGGCCTGGACGGTGTAGGCTGAGCCCGGAATTGTCGTGCAAACTCCGGCATAGTCAGTACAGAACGTTGGACCTGTGTCATTGAAATTAATGGGTTGACCAGCATGGCTGAGGTCACCCCAAAAAAGAATAGACCCGTCTGCTGTGTAGACAATTGCCCCAACGCCATACATCCCATAGTGACTGTCGGCAAGGTGTATATCGCCATGGGCAGGGCTGACCTGTACAACGCGATTGTCCGCCGCCGAGGTATCCGCGCCTGCCACCAAGCGCAATGACCATGACTGTGACCCTTCGGCGAGCATCGGAGCAACCCCCCAGAGCTCGCCTTGACGTCCACCGACTTCAGGGCGCAGTTGCACCGAACCCACGCCGCCCGGCAGCAGCACATTGGTCCCTGAAGGAATCAGTGCGCCGCGGGCCAGGGCCAGATCACCATTGAGTGTGAGCACATTGGTTGATGACTGGGAACTGCCGGCGATGCTCGGCAACGCCACGCCCTTCGGCCAACTGAATGCACGCAGGGCGGTATCGGCGCTTAGTAGCGTGCCGGCATCCAGTTGTGTGCCGGCCGGCAGGTTTTGTGCCTGGGTCAACAGCGTACCGGCGGCGAACAACAGGTTGCCGTTGCTGTCGCGTACAGCGGCAGCCAGCACGGTGCCGGCGGGCAGCGACAATGGCTGGTCCAGGGTCACGCTGACGGGCAAACGCGTGCCCGACACCAGGGTCACGGCCCTGAGCGGTACATCGTAGTTCAGCGTCGAGCCCGCCGGGAAACGGGTACCGTCGGCCAGGGTCACGCCCGCCCCGGGCACCACGATATTGCCACCCGAGAAGTCGATCCCGGACAACAGCAACCAGCCTGTGTCGTCATCGGTCTTCGGGGGCGGCGCAAAGCCGTCGGTGATACTGCCGTAGATATTAAGGTCACCGCCGGCGCGCAAGGCCAGCTTGCCCACTTCGCCAGAGCCGTACACCCCGGTTTTCTGGGTGAAAGGGTTGAGGCTGGCGTAACGATAACCCGACAGGTCGATATCACCCTGGACCACCAGGTCGCCACCCGGCGTGGCACTGACAATCTCTACTGCAGGGCGCAGGTGCAGAACATCACCATAAGTGGCGTTATACAAACCCGCTAGTTTGTTCTGCAGCAGATTGTTGTTAAGCAGCGCCGCATCGACAAACGCGCTGTTTTGCCGGTCGATGCCATCCAGGTAAGACTGGGTGATCACCTGGTAAGGTCGGCCGCTGGCCGCAGGGTCGGTTCCCAGCGGCGCATCGCTATACTGCCAGGTGCCATTGACCGCGATGGAGCGCGCCCCGCGAATCGCCAGGTTACCGCTGGCATCGATGGCGATATCGCCGGCCGAGACCCCGCCCAGGCGCGGTGCATCGAGCTCCAGGGTGCCGCGTGCCCGGCCATCGTTCTGGCCCGGCCCGCTGCCCAACGCCACGCCAGTGCCGGCCCTTAGGTCGATGGTGGCGCCACTGGCCAGAGTCAACAGTCCCTGGCCGGAATTCAGCTCGACCATGGCGCGATTCGGCGAATCGATGATCTTGCCTTGGCTGTCGACTTGCAAACCGCTGCCGTGGGCATCCAGAACTGCGTTACCGGCCAGAGTCAGACCCTGGCTGGCCGACAGGTTGATACTGCCCACCTGAACGCCACTGGCATCGACCTTGCCGTTGACCAGCAGGCTGCCGTTATCCAGCGAAATCACAATGGCATTGGCCTTGAGGTCATTGCCGATGGTCAGGTTGCCCTGCTTGATCTGGAAGGTACGGGCGCCATAGACCTGCCCGGCGTTCAGGCGTTGGTTGAGGGCGGCGAATGAAGCGTCTTCAGCGCCATTTGCCCCCAGACGCTGCGCCTGGATATTGGCAAAACCGCCCAGGTAAGGCAGATAGGTACCTCCGGCATCGTAGAAGCCGCTGCTGCTGCCAAGGATGCTGCCCTGCAGGTCGACCAGTCCTTCCGCCGGGGCCACGGCCTGTGCGGTGAATTGACCGGCACGGTTGTTGTGCGCCGACAAGTCGATACGCGAACCTGCGGCCTGGTAGATATTGCCGGTGATGCTTTTGAGGGTGACATCGCCGCCCCAGCTGTATTGGGTCACATCATTGAATTTGATCGCACGGCCGGCCATATCGATCTGCGCGCCATCACCCAGCGTCAGGTCTTGCGTAGCGGTCAGGTTCAATTGACCGCTGGACAACACCACCGCTGTGTCGAGGAGCAAGCTGTTGGCGTTCAACGAGAGTTTTGCCCCCTGGCCGCCAGTGCGGGTCTGGATGCCGGACATTGTTGTCACGTTGAGCGCGCCACCGACATTGATGGTGTTCACCGAACCGGCCTCCCCCGTCAGCAAGGGGGTGGAGATATTCAGATTGCCACCGCTGTAGGCAAAGCCCGAGCCCGCCTGATAAGCACCCTGGCCCTGGTACACCGACAGACTGCCCTTGTGGTTGGCGGTCACCTGTTGGCTGGCACTGATATCGACTTGGGAAAAGCCAAGAAGCAGCCGGTCCAGGCTGGCGACCGAATTGGGTTGTGCGTACGGACCATAGCCGAACTCCAGGGTTTCGGTCTGCAGATTCAAGTGTCCGCTGCCTGTGCCAGCACCGCCGGCGACCACATTGCCGGCCGGGTTGGCCGCACCATTCCAGATCAGATCAGCCGTGTGGATGGTCGCTACATCAGCCGTACCGCCGGCGCCATAAATGGCCGGGGTACTGAGGATCAGATTGTTGAGCAGCGATTTGCCGGTCAGCGCGTCATAAGTGTCGAGAGTTGCGCTGCCATACATATTCAAACCGTCATGAGCAGCCAGTTCAAGGGTTTCCAGGGCCGGAGCGCCGTATTGGGTATCGCCCTTGAGCAAGCGTGTCAGCACGCTCTGGTTCAAGCTCAGGCCGGCCGGCAACAGGTTGCGGCTGGCGGCATCGGCCAGGGCCTGGTCGCTGCCCAGGTTGATGGCGCTCAGGGCCAGGGTCAGATGGCGTGTGCCATAACGCACGTTATCGGCAAGCACGAAATCATTGCCCGTGCCCACGACGATAGAGCCCGAGGAATACAACTCGGTCTGGCCCGTGCAAGGTGTCGAGTTGCAGACACCGACATGGATGCCTGCGGCACCTGCCGATGAAGGTGCCAGAACCTGAAGCAAGCCATTGGAAACCCCGAGGAAGTTGTAGCGCGCGGTGCTATTCGCCGGAGTCGTCAGATCGTAGATATAACCCTGGGTGGCATCGTACGCCGTGGGGCCCATGCTGAGTGTGTTGATCGAGGCGCCCTGCTCGACCGTGATCGCACCACCGCTGGACACCAACAACACCTCTGGAGCAGCCAGTTTCACGCCGCTACGCAACACCACGCTGCTGCTGAGGTTGGAGCCCAAGCCGATATAATTTCCTCCCTGTCCATAGGCGATCGTCGGCATGCCCCCAATCATCAGGCTCGCGGCACCCAAGGCATTCAGACTACGATCATCTACCGTGACACCGACAAAGGCTGTCGGAGCAAGTGTTCCTGCTGATACCACCTCAATTGCGCCTCCCGAACTGATCACCCCGACCGTCCCGGCATGGCCGCCTTCGGCGGCACCGAAGCGCCCGATACCGTCGAACGAAAAGGCGCTGCCAGTCGCACCTTGCACCAGGTTCAGTTGCAGGCTTTTCGCATCTGCTTCGATCATCGGGCGCGGTACGCCCAATCTGGCGGCATCGGCGATAGCAAACTGGTCGTAGCTGGTTTCGTTATATTGCGAATAGGTGCGCAATACATTCGCCGATGTCAGGATGACCTGGCTGGCAACGCTGTTGCGAATGCCAGTATTGGCGATCGACAGTTGCCCGGCAGTGCTCCAGGAACCGCTGCGCATGGCCTGTGCACCAGCCCCCGTGCCAACACCCGCCAGACCGTTCAATTCAACCCTGAAAGCGCCGGGCAGCAGTGCATAGGTGGAAGGCAACAGCGTATAGGTACCCGGCGCCAACCCCGGTACCCCGGCGCCAATGGTGATTTGCTGGCCGAGCACCGGATCCTGCGCGCCGGACTTGCCCGCCGACGGCGCATACACCTGCTGCACGCCAGGCACGATGGCATACACCGGGTTGGTCGCCAGGCCCGGCAAGACGAAGGTGCCGTTGGGGTTGACTTGCACCAGCGGGTTGTAGCGCGCGTCGGTGGAGCCGCCACGGCCGGAAACGAATCCGGCGCCAAGCAGGTCGCCACCACCGGAGAGGTCCAAAGTGGCACCGGCCGAAACCACGACCGATTGGCCGCCCATGACCACGCCGATCCCGCTGCCACCACTCAAGCCAGTCTGCCCATACAAGGTGACGTTCTGACCGTTGTACAGATAAGTCTGCCCGTCCGAGGTGCCGCCGTAAGGCATGATCAGGCCGTTGCCGCTGACGGAAGTGAGACTGCCGGGCAGCAACTCCACGCGTTTGGTGCTGCCATCGCCGAGTTGAATCAGCCCCAGCGGCGCGCGCACCACACCGCCTTGCTCAATATCGGGGGCAAGCAGGGTCAGGCTGCCAAACGCCGAATACGGCATTTCAGAAATAGACTGGGTGGTACGACCGATGGTCAGGAGGCGCGTCCCCAGAGTATCCCCTGCCCCTGCAATCACCCTCGCGATGCTGCCCGTGTCGGGATACAACTGCGCGGCGTTCAAATGCAGATCGCCAGCCGTGATCAGTTGCGTCGATGGAGTCGCGGTCCCTGTTGGTATACCCGCCAAAAAGCGCAAGTCACCCTGGCTTGTAAGATTCACCTGATCGAAACCGCGTCGCTCGACCTGCTGCACCACTGGGGCCCGGTCATCGCGGCTCTTGACAAAGGAGCCTTTGGAACCGAACACCACATTGTTGCGCAGGTCGATCACCGCCCCCTCGGCAGAAAAATCAGCTTGGCTCGGTAATAACGAACTGGAAAAACCTCCTGTGGATACGGGGGATGTATCGTATGAGAGGATTGGAGGCTGGACCCCAGCGAGCAGCAGGGAAGGCGCGGCAACATGGACGTGAATATTGTCCGACACATTTTCCGGCAACGTGAATGCACCAGCATAGAGTTGCAGGCTCTGGCCCAAGCGAAGGTCCAGATTACCGTTGAAGGACAGGAAACCCTGACTGTAGAGGGAGAGATTATCGAATCCACCCGTCTGGACCTGATCGGCGGCCAGTTGCCCGTGGCCGTAGACCAGCGCATTGAGGTCTGGAGCGAGGCCGGAGTCGGCGGTTTGCCCCAGTACCAGTTCTCGAACCTGCAACACGCGCTCGGTCGCTATCGGGACTGTGCCGCCAGTGAGCGAGTAAAGCGGCGTCTGCAATACCACCGACAGACTGCCGCCCGCCGCCCCCTGGCCGCCGGCACGGGCGGTGAAACTGCCCAACAGATAGAGGCCATTGTTGGACCCCAGGGAAATGCTGCCGCCATTACTGGCCACCAGCGTGCGGCCCTGACCGGCGATATCCAGGTTGGCCTGGGTGCCCGAGGCATCCAGGCGTGCACCTTTGCTCACCACGATAAAAAGATCGGCCGCCGTGGCGGTGCCGGCCGCCGCATTGATTGCACCGCCGCCGATGACAATGGAGCCGCCGCCGGACACCTGGCCGTAGACTTGCCCACGCATGTCCACCGCGGTGGCCGCCCTTGCCGCGACATCGATCAGCGCCTCATCGCCGAGTAGGATAGAGCGACTATTACCTGTGCCATTTACATCCTGCGAAGGGTCCACGGCACCGACTTCATTGAGGCTGACTTTCCCGCCCCAGGCATTCAGAGTGCCGTTCACGGTCAACTGGCCAATACTACCCAGGCTGATGGCCTGACCTGGATCGACAGTGATGACCGCGCCGCTACCCACGGTCAGTACAGTGGTCACCCGCTGTGCATCCGTGGGGTTGAGCGTACCGGCCTTCAGGCTCAAGCCGGCGCCGCGCCGTTGAGTCAGCACGCCCTTGAGCGGATCCTGTTGATAGAGGTCAGGTGTCCAGACTTGCAGCGCCTGCGCCGGGTCGCTACCGGAAGCGAGGGTGGTGGCATTGTCGCCCAGGCGATAAACCGGTTGGCTCACGTCCACCTGGGTACCGTCGGCGACGGTCAGCCCCTCGTTACCCGTGATGTCGTAGGCCGAGAAACCTTGCTTGAAGAAGTCACCGTCCAATTCGACCGCACCGCTTACCGGTGTTGTCGGCGTACCGATCACCACCTGGCTGCTTTGCAGGGTCAAGGTGCCGCCGCCGTTGACACCCACGGCACGAATATCGCCGCCCAGGCTCAGCACACCGCCCACGCCGAAGCCCCCGGCATTGGCCGCCAGGATCAGGCTGCCCCCCTTGCCGCCGAGGAGCTTGCCATTGGCCTGCAACGCCGCGCCGGACGACACATCGATCAGGCTTCCGGCCTGCAGGCTCAGATTGCCGCTGCTGCGCAGGGAAACCAGGCCGCCGTTGACATAGGGCAGGCCCTGGTTGTCGGTCGAGTCCAGCAGCTGGTTGGTCCACAGACCCGCGGTGTTAAGCGTTACACCCGCGGCCACGGTGGTACTGGCCACTGAACTGCCGGGGGCTGCGATCAACGTGTCTTGCAGCTTGAACGACTGATTGGGGTCGATCTGATTCAACACGTTGCCCAATTGCAGCGTACCGCCACGGGCCGTCAGGTCGGCATTCACCGTGACTTGCGGGCCATACAGGGTGATGGTGCCGCCATTGGTGACACTCAGGTTGTTATCGACCTCGATCTGTTGTTTGGCGGCGACCTTGATTGCGCCCAGTTGGAAACCGTTGAGCTGGTTGGTGTCCAGCACCAGCGTGCCCTGCCGGCTTATCGGGACCACTGAACTGAGGTCCACGCCCGCAGCGATGGCAGTCGGGTTGGCCGCGAAGCTGACCCGATTCAGGCTGGCGCCGAGGTTGTAATTGACCACCCCCGCGATCGGGTCGTAGATCGGTGTGTAGGTGCCGGCGATCAATTGCGCGCGGCGAGCCACCGCCGTCTGCGATTGCTGATAACCATCGAGGGTCGGATTGGCGGCCTGGTTCTGCTGCGGCCCGCGATACACCTCGCCGATCACCTGACCTTCAAGTACCGCGCTGCTGGTCGAGACCACCAGGTTGCCGGCGTCGCGACCCACGGTGTAACCCAGCTCGTAACGCTGGCGTGGAGCGATCAACGGATTGTAGTAATAATCCGTCTGCCCCCAGCGCACGCTCGTCTCGGCGAAACCCTTGTAGACCCCGGTGTAGAGCAGGTCGCCCGGGGCGCTGGACAACTCATACAGACGCCCGTCGGAGCCCGTCAGCCAGGTCTGCTTGATATAGCCACTCTGCACATCCAGGGTGCCACCGGACAGATTGATCTGGGCGCCCTTCTGGGTGACCACATCCTTGCCGGTGAAGGTCAGGGTACCGCCCTGGGCCATCCACTCACCGACGCCATGCCCTTGCGTGCCCAGGTAACCGCTGACTTCCAGCAGGCCACCGGCGGTATACCAGCGCGCCGTAGGGTAGCCGTCGGTGCCGGCCGGTACATAGACCAGATCACGCACATCGACCCAGACATCGCTGCTGCTCAGCTTGCCTGCATCACGGTTGCCAGAAGCGTCACGCAGTTCGTTGCCCTGCACGTTGACCTTGATCGAGTTGGCCTCCATGAACACCTTGACTCCGACCGCACCGGATACATCGATGATCGAGCCGTCGCGCACCAGGCTGCGTTGCCCTGCGCTGACCGCAACCTGTCCGCCGGTGGCGAGGGTCAGCGAACCGTTCTGGAAATCCACGGTACCGCCGCTGACGATCTCCACCCGAGACTGCTCGATGCGGTCGACCACGCTGCTCAGGTTATCGAACTTGCCGGTGATCAGGTTGCTCGGGCTACCGTTGAGTGCGGCCAGTGCGGCGGCGCGCTGGCTGTCCAGGCCGGTCGTGCTGGCATCGAGCAGGATAGCGGTGGTGCTGCCCGTGCCCAGGGTGATGCTGCCGGTACTGTCGCCCGCCGAGTTGAGCAAGTGCACCGTGCCACGGGTATTGGTCGAGGTGCTGCTGGCGATCACGCCGTTTTGCAGCACCTGGTGGCCGGTCAAGGTGATATCGCCGGTGGACGCAGTGATCAAACCGCTGTTGATCACCGTCCCGGAACGGCTGCCGCTGTTCAGGGTGCTGACCACCTCGTTTCCACGGGTGGTCGAACGCGGGTTGCCGGCAGTGGATAGCCCTTGGCGAATATAGAAGTTGTCGCCCGCCGCCAGGGTGACCTGGCCGTTCGGGGTAACCAGGCTGCCGTCGTTGAGCACCTCGCTGCCCAGCAGCAAGGCATAACCGCCCGAGTCGGTGGATGTCGCGGGATTCAAGGTCTGGACCTGCGCCCCGCGCTCTACCTGGATCTGCCCCACGGCATCGGTAAAGGTCGGTTGTGTGCCGGTGCTGTCGACATACAACCCCTTGCTGAACTGGGAGTCGCTGATGTTTGCGGCGGCGGCCACCAGGTTACGCACGTTGACCTGGCTGGTACCGCTGAAGATTACCCCGTTGCGGTTGACCAGCATGACCGTGCCATTGCCCTGGATCTGGCCCTGGATCTGGCTCGGTCGGGCCTGGGGGTCATTGATCCGGTTGAGCACGGCCCAGTTCGACTGCTGGGAGAAATCGACGGTGGTATTGCGCCCGACGTTGAAGGTTTCCCAGTTGAGAATGGCCTTGTCGGCAGTCTGGGTGATGGTCACGGTGGTCTTGCCATCGGCCTGGGTCTGCACCGGCGCCTTGGCATTGAGCCAGCCCTGGGTCAGTCCGGTATCGACCTTCAGGCCGCCCTCCCCCAGGCCGTCCGGCACCGTTGGCAGCCGAGCCAAGGCAGCTTGGCGCCCGGCCGCCTGCGCGGCCTGTTGTGCGGCAATCGCCGCAACGCTGTTATTGAAGTTGGCCAGCGATTGTTGCAACTGCTGATTGGCCTGCTGCTGTTGCGCCAGCGGCGGCGGCATGCCCGGCAACTGCACACCCGGCTGGCCAGCGTTTGCCGCCTGGGCGGCGCCCTTGTCGGCAAACCAACTGGCACTGAATGCAGTCTGCGCCTGGGCACTGCCGGCCACCAGCAACAGGGCAATCGCCTGGGCCACGGGCTTGAGCGCCAATATCGACGGTTCGCCATGGCGCGCTTGAGCATTAAGTCTTGCCGGAGGTTTGCAGCGGAGCATCACTACCCTTCCTTAGTCTGTTGCACAGTGGGCTGCCACACCAGCCTGTCGCAGGCCGGTGTCGCTTATATGACTAAGGCGGATACCGGGGATCAGGACCGAACCTTTGTCATGGAATATTCATCTGGGCGATATCGAGTTGTAGGCATATGCAAAAAATCAGCAACGGCTTGCACCGTTGCTGACCGGGTATTGCGCTACGTTGACGCGAGGGTTACAGCGGACGGCCGATAGCGTTGCAGACGCTGGTGTTACCTACGTACTGAGGGCTGGTGGAGGTCAGGAAACTGCCACGCAAGGCCAGCTTGAAACCCGACGACAGCGGAACGAAACGGTTGGCCGTTACAGCTGCATCGTTGGCACTGGTACCAGCGCCATATTGCTGAGTCAGGAACGAACGCACCAGACCAGTCTGGGTTGGATCGGCATAGCACTGGCTGAAGATCATGTTGGTGAAGCCGATGATCGGGTAGCCGGTCGTTGGGAAAGCAAAAACGCTTGGATCGCTAGGGTTGGTCGTTGCAGCGAAAATCGGTGCCCAAGCGTTAGGATCGGCACGGTTGGCCGCTGGAGGTGGAGTGACACCGGAGACGGCGGTACCGACGTTGGCGAGGTTGGGGGCAACGCTGTTGATGGTGGCGATTTTGGTCGCATCGTCCAGACCGGCCGTGGTGGTCACTGCAACGTCTGGGCTCATGTAAGTAATGGCGCCATCGGTGCTGTTTACCAGGGACATGACAGCCGGGCTGCCCTTGGCGGTGATGACGGTTGGAGGGTTGACGCCTTTGGCGGCGGTGTGGCTGCCAGCAAAGGTCGTGGTGATTGCGAAAGAACCATCAAGCGGATTGGTGCACTTGGCGTTCAGGTAACGGGTGAACAGTTCAGTGGTACCACTGCTGTCACTGCGATAGGCCACGGTGATGGTGCCGGTACGACCAGAACCTGTAACGTTGCTCCAGTCCGCCAGACGACCAGAGAAAATACCGCACAGTTGGTCAGTGGTCAGGTTCAGGTTGCCACCGGCCTTGTTGAATGGAATCGTCACCGCAGTCGCCATTGCAGGCACCTGAATCAGTGGGCCCCAGGCCGCGCCGTGGTTGGTATTGTAAGTGGAGATATCGGTAGTCGCGAGTTTCGAGTCGCTACCAGCCCAGTGCACGTTGGTGGTGGCGGGCAGGCCGAACTGGGTTGCATCGTTGTTCAGAAACGCGAGTTTACCCGCGCCGCTACCAACACCGATGTAAGCGGCAAAACCGGAAGGCAGAACACCGGAAGTGTTGTAGAACGGAGCCGCGAGAGTACCGCCACCGCCGTTGACAGCGGCCATGGCCGCTTGTGCGGAGCACAGGGCAGCGAGGGTCAGGGAAACCGCGAGAACATTGCGCTTAAACATGAAGAATCTCCTTTCGTCGTGTTCGTACGTTGAGTGACTTGCTCGTTCTTGACGCCATGGCGCTCGAGGCGTCGCCTTAGTTCCAGACGACTTGAGGGGTGAGGCCATGAATGAGAACTTCTCAAGTTCCGGTGACAGATAAAGGAAAAAACCTCGGGTGAATCTTATTGATTTTTAAATAAATTCTCGGGTGTTCGCGACGCTTTCACCACGTAATACCGGCACTTTTACGGGAGTGGCAAAGAGCCTTGCGCTGGAGGCGGCGAGACACGGGGCCGGGTCGCCGGGATATGACAGAACGAGGAACCCGAGTTCTTCGAACTCACTGCACGGGGGCGCGGCGATTCTGTATGACGAGGTCCATGTTAAGGTGCGCGAATACTTGAAAACAGAGCGCGCCAATGCCCCATCTCGCCCGAACCCATCCACGCTTGACCCTCTCCGCCCTCCTCGGCCTGGCCGTCGGCGCACTGGCTCCGGTCAGTCCGGTACTGACCAAGATCCTGATCGGCTGGAATGCCGGCGTCTGGGCCTATCTGGCCATGATGCTGTGGCTGACCGTGCGCTCCCGACCCGAAGACGTGCAACGCTTCGTCGAACGCGAAGACGAAAATGCCGGGACAGTCTTGCTGATGGTATCGATTGCCGCGATTGCCAGCCTGGCGGCGATCACCGTCGAACTGGCGGGCAGCAAGGACCTGGAGATGCACACGCGCCTGCTGCATTACGGCTTTACCGGGCTGACGGTGATGGGCTCGTGGCTGCTGATCGGGGTGATTTTCAGCGTGCACTACGCGCGGCAGTTTTATCTGGGCGAACCTGAAGAATCGCCCCTGCGCTTTGCCGATGGCGAGAAACATCCGGACTATTGGGACTTCCTGTACTTCTCTTTCACCATCAGCGTAGCGGTACAGACTTCGGACGTGGGCGTAGCCACCAAGGCATTGCGCAAGGTGGTGCTGGCGCAATCGTTGATCGGCTTTCTGTTCAATACGGCGATTCTGGGGTTTTCGATCAATATTGCGGCGGGGTTGTTTGGCTGAGCCAGAACACACCGTCCTGTAGGAGCTGGGCTTGCCCGCGAAGCTTTTAGCGTCCTTGAGAACGCCTTCGCGGGCAAGCCCTGCTCCTACAGGGGTTGCGTATGCCTTTAGAAAACGGGGCGTTACTCGGTCGCGAGTACACCACGGCGAACCTGGTCTCGCTCGATCGACTCGAACAGCGCCTTGAAGTTGCCCTCGCCGAAACCATCGTCGCCTTTACGCTGGATGAATTCGAAGAACACCGGCCCCATCAGGGTTTCCGAGAAGATCTGCAGCAGCAGGCGCTTGTCGCCTTCCTGGGAAGAACCGTCCAGCAGGATCCCGCGCGATTTCAGTTCGTCGACCGGTTCGCCATGGTTCGGCAGACGGCCTTCGAGCATCTCATAGTAAGTCTCCGGCGGCGCGGTCATGAAGCGCATGCCGATCTTCTTCAACTGATCCCAGGTCTTGACCAGGTCGTCGGTGAGGAAGGCCACGTGCTGGATGCCCTCGCCGTTGAACTGCATCAGGAACTCTTCGATCTGGCCCGCGCCCTTGGACGATTCTTCGTTCAACGGGATGCGGATCATGCCGTCCGGCGCGGTCATGGCCTTGGAGGTCAGGCCGGTGTATTCGCCCTTGATATCGAAGTAACGGATCTCGCGGAAGTTGAACAGCTTCTCGTAGAAGTTCGCCCAGTAGGCCATGCGCCCGCGATAGACGTTGTGGGTCAGGTGGTCGATGATCTTCAGGCCCGCGCCCGGAGGATTGCGGTCGACGCCATCAAGGTAGACGAAGTCGATGTCATAGATCGAGCTGCCTTCGCCGTAACGGTCGATCAGGTACAGCGGCGCGCCGCCGATGCCCTTGATCGCCGGCAGGTTCAGCTCCATCGGGCCGGTGGCGATATGGATCGGCTGGGCACCCAGCTCCAGGGCACGAGCATAGGCCTGCTGGGCGTTTTTCACGCGGAAAGCCATGCCACATACCGAAGGACCATGCTCGGCGGCAAAGTACGACGCCACGCTGTGGGGTTCGTTGTTGAGGATCAGGTTGATCGCGCCCTGGCGATACAGGTGCACGTTCTTGGAGCGGTGGGTCGCGACCTTGCTGAAGCCCATGATCTCGAAGATCGGCTCCAGGGTGTTCGGGGTCGGCGATGCGAATTCAATGAACTCGAAGCCCATCAGGCCCATCGGGTTTTCGAAGATATCGGTCATGGTGACGCCTCATCATTTTTATCAAGTAACGGTCAGTTAGTTGCTATCAATGCGGACGTCGGCGGGTGGCGCACAGGAAATGCCCCGCACACTGCGGGCCAGGAAATCGCCGTAGATCAGTTGGAACCCAAATATCTTCATGTCGACCCAGTCTCTCAGGGCGAGGCTTCTGCTGCCAGAAGACGTTATTCTTATATGCGTAACCAGATTCTACATGGCGTAACCCGGTTTGTCCGTATCCCTTTTTTATTTCGACCCGGGCAGCCGCAAAGCCGGTCGGTTGCACAGGTAGATGCCGCCCAGGATCAACCCGCCGCCCAGGCACATGATCAGCGTCAACTGCTCGCCCAGCAATAGCGCGCCACAGATCACCGCGGTCAACGGATTGAGGCCGATAAACACGCCAGCACGCGTTGCACCGATATGCTGGATGCCATCGTAATACCAGATATAGGCCAGCGCCGAACCTAGGCCGCCGAGGTAGACCAGGCTCATCATCTGTTGTGGATTCAAGGTTTCGATGAGCGCAAGACTCGCCTCCCCGCGCAGCCAGGTGGCCAGCCAGAGCATGGCCGTACCAAGCCAGATCGAATAGGTCACGGTGGTCAGCGGGCCCAGCACCCGGGTCAGGTTACGGGAGAACAGCGAGTAGACCGCCCAGGACAGCACGCAGCCGAAGATCAGCAGGTCACCGATCCAGGTCTGGGCCGCGCCATCGAACAGGCTGCGGTTGCCGCTGATAATCACCAGCCCCGCACCACACATGCAGACCAGGATGCCGAGCACCTTCGCTACGTTCAGCCGCTCCTTGAAGAACAGCCATGAAGCCAGCCCGAATACCGCCGGATTCAGCACGACGATCAATGACGCCCGCGAAGCATTGATGTAGTGCAGACCATAAAAGAAGCAGAGGTTGTAGAGAAAAATGCCGAAAAATCCCAGCAGCGCCAATTGAGCCAATTGTTTCCTGTCCGGCAGCACCAGCGTAATACGCGTCGCCACGATAAACACCAGCAGGATCACACTGGCCAGGAGAAAGCGCAGGCTGGCCAGCAACAACGGCGCGATATCGCTGGACAGGAAGCGCCCGGCGACAAAGGTCCCGCCCCAGATCATCGAGACTCCGGCAAGCTTGAAGTAGACCCGCAGGTCGCTGCCTGCGGCGAAGGTGGACACCTGTGTGTGCATGGTTTCTCCTGCTGATCGATTACGAGGGTTGTCAAACTGGCTGCATTATTTTATTTATGTCGACTCATCGTAAAATGAGTAAAAGCTCATGACCCTGACCCAGCTGGAAGTGTTTTCCCAGGTCGCCGAACTGCGCGGCTTTACCAGTGCGGCCCTGCGCCTGGGGATCAGCCAGTCGGCGGTTTCCCATGCCCTCAAGGGGCTTGAGCAGGAGTTGGGTGTCGAGTTGCTGCGTCGGCACCAGGGCCAGGTGGAACTGACGGATATCGGCGCACAGTTGCTGCAACGGGCCCGGGCCATGCTGGGCCTGGCGGACACCTTGCGCCAGGAGGCCGCCGATGCCCGAGGCATGAAACGCGGGACCCTGCGTATCGGCTCGTTCGGGCCCACTTCCTCGACCAAGCTGCTGCCGACGCTGCTGGCCCGCTACCGGCAGGCACATCCGGGTATCCAGGTGCAGGTCGACGAAGGTCCTGATCGACAGGTACTGCAATGGCTGGAAGAGCGGCGGATCGACGTGGGTTTCGTGGTGCTGCCGCAGGAGCGCTTCGACACCTTTGCCCTGGTGGAAGACCAGATGGTCGCCCTGCTCCCCGTCGGCCACCCGTTGTGCGAGCAGCCGGCCATTGAACTCAAGGCGCTGTGCCAGGATCCGTTCATTCTCACCGGAGCCGGTTCCGGGGAGTTGGTGTCCCAGCTGTTCGCGGCCCAGCGACTGGTTCCGGACATTCGCTACCGTACCGCGCAACTGCTCAGCACCCTGGCGACCGTTGCCCGTGGTGAAGGCGTGACCGTGGTGGCCGAACAATCCCTGCCGGAACACCCGGCCCCCGGTTACGTCAGCCGGCCGTTGTCGCCGCCGGTCATACGCCAGATCGGGATCGCCGTGCTCGACCGACGCCAGGTCTCACCGGCAACCCAGGCTTTTATCGACCTGGCCAGTCGATTCGAATATAGATAGCCTGTGGGAGCGGTGCTTGTCTGCGAAGCTTTTGGCGCTCTTACGGACGCCATCGCCGGCAAGCCAGCTCCCACAAGGTAGGTACTCAAGATTAAGTAAGTGAGCAGCATTACTCTTCCAGGCGCCCTTGCCCCTACAGGTTCCCTTCAATGCCATTGACCGCCAAAGGTTCTCGCTCCTGGATCGCCCGTTACGCCTTGAGCCTGCTGATCGGCCTGCTGCCGATTCTCTCCGGGATCGCCATCCTGCATTGGCAAGCCGGTCGGACCTTGAGCCAGAACGCCGGGAAAACCGCCGGCGAGGCCCTGAAACAGTTCGACCTGATGCTCGACAATGCCGCCGAGTCGGCCAATGTCATCCTGCCCCTGGCCGGCCAGCCCTGCGACGACGTCAAGCTGGCCCTGCGCGAACAGGTCACCCGGCGGCCCTTTGTCCGGGCCGCGAACCTGGCCTGGAACAACAACCTGTATTGCACTTCCTTGTTCGGGCCTTATCAGGAAGCGGTCGACCCGGCGGACTATGTCGACGGCACGCTCTGGTTGATGAACGGTAATCCGGTCACCCCCAAGTCCTCACTGCTGGTCTACCGCCTGCAGGACGGCAAAGGCGCTGCCATGGTCAGTATCGACGGTTATCACCTGGCCAATATCCTGCGCCTGATCGGGCGTGAGGCCGGCTTGTGCCTGCAGGTCGGCAATGTCTGGATCTCCGGCCAGGGCCAGGTACGCGAGGGTGAAGCCCCCGGGTTTGCCGTCGGTCAGGCGAGCTTGTCCTCCAGTCGCTTCCCCTTCAGCGTCAGTTCAGGCTTCCCGGCGGGAGAAGCCTGGCGTTACGTCGGCAAGGAATACCCGGCCCTGATGGTCTTGCTGCTGGTATTTGGAGTGCTGGCCGCGGCCACGACGCGCTGGTTGCAAAATCGCTCCAACGCACCGACCCACGAGCTGCGGCGAGCCCTCGAAGCCCGCGAATTCATTCCTTATTTCCAGCCGGTGGTGCGCAGCGATAGCCGCCAATGGGCCGGGGCGGAAGTGCTGATGCGCTGGCAGCATCCCCGTGAGGGGTTGGTGCGCCCGGACCTGTTCATTCCCCTGGCCGAAGACTCCGGCCTGATCGTACCGATGACCCGTTCATTGCTGCAACAGACCGCCACCCTCCTCGCCCCGCACGCGGCGGCCTTTGAACCCGGCTTTCACGTCGGCGTGAATATCACCGCCCGACATTGCCAGGATCTCGCACTGCTGGACGACTGCCGTGACTTTCTTGCCGCCTTTGCTCCGGGCCGGGTGCGCCTGGTATTGGAATTGACGGAACGGGAACTGATCGAACCCAGCGACGTTGCCCGGCAATTGTTCGCCCAGTTGCGTGAGATGGGCGTGATGATTGCCATTGACGACTTCGGCACCGGGCATTCAAGCCTCAGTTATTTGCGCCAGTTCAATGTCGACTACCTGAAAATCGACCAGAGCTTCGTCGCCATGATCGGCGCCGACGCGTTGTCCGGGCATATCCTGGAGAGCATTATCGAATTGAGCGCCAAGCTCGAACTGGGCATCGTTGCCGAAGGTGTCGAAACGCCACTACAACGCGACTACCTGAGCGCCCGAGGCGTCGAGTTTCTCCAGGGCTACTTGTTTGGTAAACCATTGCCGGCGGAAGACTTTCTTAACAATTTCAAACGACAGATCAGCGTGCAAGAGGATAAAGTCGCGCTGTCAGAATAAGTCACTGACACTTGTCTATCGGTATTTCTTCAACGTCTAACCCTCGTTATTTACTCTTGGCCTGATAACTACTACACTTTTTCATGCCTGCAGTAAATTGATAGGAAGCCCCCAGGCTTATAAGTAACTTTCCGCACTGCCACACCCAGGTGCATACGCGTGACGAAAGCCGTTGCAAGCATTGGCTTGTCGTTTTGTTTTAGGTGGTTGGCAGCCGAATACAACTCGTGGAGATAAACATCTTGTCCAAACTCGCCGTATTTCGTGCCGCAGAACAGGCCCTTAAAGAACAACTCGCCCAGCTGGAAGCCCTGAAGAATGACGCCGGACTCAAAAAGGAGATCGAGTTCGAGGAAAAACTCAAGGGCCTGATGAAAACCTACGACAAGAGCCTGCGCGACATCGTCGCGATCCTCGACCCGAACCCAAGCAGAACCGGCGCCGCGGCGCCCAAACAGCGGCGCGCCCGCGTGGTCAAGGTTTACCAGAACCCGCATACTGGCGAACTGATCGAGACCAAGGGCGGCAATCACCGTGGCCTGAAAGCCTGGAAAGAACAATACGGGGCAGCGACCGTTGATTCCTGGCTGCGCGGCTGACTTCACGCTTGAACGCGAAAGCCCTGCCCAGGCAGGGCTTTTCCTTGCAGCCCAAAAATCATACCGACCGGTATCATGATGGCGACAATCGGCGTCTGTCGGGGACAACTCTTTCAGGCAAGAGTTCCTACTCGGCGACAAACGTCGGAAATGCAGCACTCAAAAACGACACCGCGCCCGTTATTCACCGACCCCAAGCGTTCCGACTGTTCTTAATTGCATGTAAAAAATCTCTCACAGCCAGCGGAGGGAATGCGCTACCTCTATTACGTCTGTCGGATGAAAAACAAGCCATTCACGTTCTTCACACATTTTTCACATCGATTCTTACAGGATGCAGACTGCTAAAGGATTAGCGCCCCATGCCCGCTTCGGCGGGCTTCTTTATGCCTCTTCGGCAAGTTTTATACACTTCGCTATAACTTCCCGACAAAATCGAAGTAGCCCGCTATTACCCGGCATATCTGTGCCCGAGTCTAAAATCCGTCCGTCCGAATTTGGCGCCCGCGCCCCGCTTCAGTATGATCCTGTCCCACAGGATCGGAATCGGCGAGTCTGCCTGCCGCGTCCATGATCGCCCGCTTTTTTTCACCTGCTTTGCGGAGAGCCCATGAGCCTGCAAGACCTGAACACCTTCCCCGGCGTTACCGCCCAAACCGACGCCGCCACCCAGGGCTTCGTGTTCAACCACACCATGCTGCGGGTCAAGGATGCCACCCGGTCCCTGGACTTCTACACCCGCGTGCTGGGCTTCTCCCTGGTGGAGAAACGTGATTTCCCGGAAGCCGAATTCAGCCTGTATTTCCTTGCCCTGGTGGACAAGGCGCAGATCCCGGCCGACGCTGCCGAACGGACCCAGTGGATGAAGTCGATTCCCGGCATCCTGGAACTGACCCACAACCACGGCACCGAAAGCGATCCTGATTTTGCCTACCACAACGGCAATACCGATCCACGGGGCTTCGGCCATATCTGCATTTCGGTGCCGGATATTCGTGCGGCCTGCGCGCGCTTCGAAGAATTGGGCGTCGAATTCCAGAAACGCCTGACCGACGGTCGCATGAAAAGCCTGGCCTTCGTCAAGGACCCGGACGCCTACTGGGTGGAAATCATCCAGCCGGCGCCGCTGCAAGACATCTGATAGCGCCCGGTCAAGAAAAAGCCCCATGAATCAAGGATTCATGGGGCTTTTTAATACGCTTCCATATCAAGCCGGAGCGGAGCTGCGGATCAGATGGTCAAAGGCGCTCAGGGAGGCCTTGGCACCCTCGCCCACCGCGATCACGATCTGCTTGTACGGCACCGTAGTTACGTCACCGGCCGCGAAAATGCCAGGCAACGAGGTTTCACCACGGGCATCGACGATGATCTCGCCGCGCGGCGACAGCTCGACACTGCCCTTGAGCCAGTCGGTGTTCGGCAACAGGCCGATCTGCACAAAAATGCCTTCCAGCTCGACGGTGTGGAACTCACCCGAATCACGGTCCTTGTAGACCAGGCCGGTGACCTTCTGCCCGTCGCCCTTGACTTCACTGGTCAGCGCGCTGGTCACAACGTTGACGTTCGGCAGGCTGTAGAGCTTGCGTTGCAGCACGGCATCGGCGCGCAGCTTGCTGTCGAACTCCAGCAGCGTTACATGGCTGACGATACCGGCCAGGTCGATGGCCGCCTCGACACCGGAGTTTCCGCCACCGATCACCGCGACACGCTTGCCCTTGAACAGCGGGCCGTCACAGTGCGGGCAGAAGCACACGCCCTTGGCCTTGTATTCCTGCTCGCCCGGCACCCCCATTTCTCGCCAGCGGGCGCCGGTGGCAAGGATCACGGTCTTCGCCTTGAGGCTGGCACCGCTTTCAAAACGCACCTCGTGTAGTTCACCGGCATTCTTCGCCGGCACCAGGGCACTGGCCCGTTGCAGGTTCATGATATCGACATCGTACTGGCGAACATGCTCTTCCAGGGCGCTGGCCAGTTTCGGCCCTTCGGTTTCCTGGACCGAGATAAAGTTCTCGATCGCCATGGTGTCCAGCACCTGGCCACCGAAACGCTCCGCCGCGACACCGGTACGAATACCTTTGCGCGCAGCGTAGATCGCCGCCGCGGCACCGGCCGGGCCACCGCCGACCACCAGGACATCAAAGGCGTCCTTGGCGCTGATTTTTTCCGCCTGTTTCTCGATGGCGCCGGTGTCGAGCTTGCCGAGGATTTCCTCGAGGCCCATGCGGCCCTGGCCGAAGTTCACACCGTTGAGGTAGACACTGGGTACAGCCATGATCTTGCGATCGTTGACTTCGTCCTGGAACAGCGCGCCGTCGATGGCGACGTGGCGGATGTTCGGGTTCAGCACCGCCATCAGGTTCAGCGCCTGGACCACGTCCGGGCAGTTCTGGCAGGACAGCGAGAAGTAAGTCTCGAAGTTGAACTCACCCTTGAGCGAGCGGATCTGTTCGATCACTTCGACACTGGCCTTCGAAGGGTGGCCGCCGACTTGCAGCAGGGCCAGCACCAGCGAAGTGAATTCGTGGCCCATGGGGATACCGGCGAAACGCAGGCTGATATCGGCTCCCGGGCGATTCAACGAGAACGATGGCTTGCGCGCATCAAGGCCGTTGTCCAACAAGGTGATCAGGGTGGAAAGGCTGGCGACTTCTTTGAGCAGTGCGAGCATTTCCTGAGATTTCGCGCCGTCATCAAGGGAGGCGACGATCTCGATCGGTTGCGTAACCCGTTCCAGGTACGACTTCAACTGGGCTTTAAGATTGGCGTCCAACATGCGGGCGATTTCCCTTTTTCAATACTGTAGAAATAACAACGCCCAGGTGATTACCACCCGGGCGTTATGGGGCGGTGCGGCTGACTTATGAAGTGCGGATGACCGCCCTTGAATGACTCACGGACTTAGATCTTGCCGACCAGGTCCAGAGACGGAGCCAGGGTGGCCTCGCCTTCTTTCCACTTGGCTGGGCAGACTTCGCCTGGGTGAGCGGCAACGTACTGAGCGGCCTTGATCTTGCGCAGCAGCTCGGAAGCGTCACGGCCGACACCGCCATCGTTGAGTTCAACGATTTTGATCTGGCCTTCCGGGTTGATCACGAAAGTACCGCGGTCGGCCAGGCCAGCTTCTTCGATCAGTACGTCGAAGTTGCGGGAGATGGTCAGGGTCGGGTCGCCGATCATGGTGTACTGGATTTTGCCGATGGCTGGCGAAGTGTTGTGCCAGGCAGCGTGGGCAAAGTGGGTGTCGGTCGACACGCTGTAGATTTCAACACCCAGTTTCTGGAACTCGGCGTAGTTGTCAGCCAGGTCTTCCAGTTCGGTTGGGCAAACGAAGGTGAAGTCAGCTGGGTAGAAGAACACGACCGACCACTTGCCTTTCAGGTCAGCGTCCGAGACTTCGACGAATGCGCCGTTTTTGAAAGCGGTTGCTTTGAACGGTTTAACTTGGCTGTTGATGATAGGCATCGTTGACTCTCCGTCAGGGGTTAAGAAGTTGATGGGAGAATCCTAGCCATTCTTTTGCGTTCTGGCTCATTGGCAAAGCTGATGCTCGCGATTGGTTTTCGCTATGAGCAGACACTATTAATAGAAGAAATCTTATGCTCCTTGATCCACCGGCTTTTCGACGATGAGCCCCATGCCCGGAAACGGGCTGGCCTCTATATAACGCATGGCCGATTTCATGTCCTTCCAACCGACATAACTCATCAGCGACTTCAGGTCCCAGCCGCTGCGGTGCGCCCAGGTGGCGAAGCCACGGCGCAAGGAATGGCTGGTGTAGTGCTCGGCGGCAATCCCGGCGCGCTCCAGGGCCTGGCGCAGCAAGGGGATGATGCTGTTGGCGTGCAAGCCCTCCTCGCCCAGGTGCCCCCAACGGTCAATGGCGCGAAACACCGGGCCGCGCACCAGCGCGGCGCTGTTGATCCAGTCGATATAGGCCTGCACCGGGCACAGGCGCTGCAAGGCCGGGGCCTGGTAGGTCTGGCCGAGGTTGTCGCGGTCGCTTTTGCTGCGCGGCAAATACAGCGTCATGCCGGAGCCTGCGACAGCTCGGACATGCTCGATTTCCAGGCGACAGAGCTCGTCGCTGCGAAAGCCCCGCCAGAAGCCCAGCAGGATCAGCGCCTTGTCCCGTCGGGCGCGCAGCAGCATCGGCCGATCATCGGCGGCCAGGGCCAGGGTCGCTTGCCCATCGAGATGGGCGACGACTTGCTCCAGATGCTGCAACTGCAGCGGTTCGGCCTGTTTCTCCCGCGCCGGGTGCAGGGCGCGAATGCCCTTGAACACCTTGCGTACCAGAGGCGCCTTGGTCGGATCGGCGAAACCCTGGCTGTTGTGCCATTGCGCCAGGGCTGACAGCCGCAACTTCAGCGTGTTGATCGACAGTACGCCGGCATGGGCCATCAGGTAGCGCACCACGCTGTCACTGGTGGCCGGCAGGAAACCGCCCCAACTCACTTCGAAATGTTCTATGGCGGCCTGATAGCTGCGACGGGTGTTGTCCCGCGTAGCCGCCTGCAGGTAGCGGTCCAGCTCGTTCATGACCTCGATTCCCGGCATTCGTACTGATTCCCCGGGCAAAATCGCGAAAGCGGCTTATCACGCGGGGTAATACCAGTATATCCCGTGTGAATAATTTCAAATATCGGCTTTTTGTTTTTATCTATATGCTATGTAAATACATGGTACGTACCACAGTACGAAATCGTAGGAGAGAACATGGCTCGCGGCGGCGTAAACAAGGCAGTGGTGCAAACGGCACGCTTGGCGATCCTCGCCCGCGGCGAGCACCCGAGCATCGATGCGGTACGTATCGAAATGGGCAATACCGGGTCCAAAACCACCATCCATCGCTATCTCAAGGAGCTGGATGACGGTGATCTGCGCCGTGTGGCGCCCATGGAGTCAGTCGACGAAGAGCTGGGCGAACTGGTTTCGCGTCTGGCACAACGCCTCCAGGAACAGGCTCGGGAACCTGTCGAGCAGGCCCGGGCACAACTGGCGGCGGAAAAAGCCGAATGGCAGGCACAATTGGCCGAGATGGCCCGGCAGATGGAGCAACAGCAGCGCCAGTTCGAGATCCAGGCCGTGGCCCTGGCCGATGAGTCGCGCAACCTGCAAACCACCCGCTCGATGCTGCAGACCGAACAGACCCGCAACGCCGGGCTGAGCCAGGCCTGTAGCGATTACGAATTGCGCCTCAAGGACAAGGACCAGCAGATCCGCTCGCTGGAGGACAAGCATCTGCACGCCCGCGAAGCACTGGAGCACTTCCGCAGTGCAGCCAGCGATCAGCGCGACCAGGAACAGCGCCGACATGAGACGCAGATCCAACAGGTACAGATGGAGCTACGCCAGGCCCAGCAAAGTGCGCTGGTGCGCCAGGACGAGATCACTCAACTGAATCGTGACAATGAGCGGCTGCTGGCCGAGAGCCGGGGAACCGCGAAGGCCCTCAAGCTGGCGCAGGAGCAGTTGGATAAAGAGCAGCAGCGCACGGAGCGGCAGCTTCAACAGGCGCAAACGCTGGAGAATGCCGGCACCCTGCTTCAGGAACGCCTGCGGGTGGCCTTGGCGGAAAGTGAGTCGCTAAAGCTTGAACTGACGGATCAGCAGGGACGAAGCCAAGCGCTTGAACGCAAGCTGGCTGAATCCGAAACCGCACTGAAAGAGCTTCACGCCCCCCTGTAGCCCGACTGGCGATACGGCCTCAACAAGAAGCCGTATCCTCGCGAATCTATACGGATTCACCCCCTCATCCCCCCGCAAATCCCCACTCCCCTATCTCGATCGGCGGTTTCGCCGACCTGCGACATTCTGCCCCAGTGCAAAAAAGTACCGAACGAAGTGTCGTCAAGGATTTGTCAGGACGGCGTTTGAAGGCTGTAATCAATGCCAGATTCTTCCTGGACACCGGAAGACACAACAACAATAAACTGACCTTCAGCGCCTCCGTGCGTAATGAAGAGGAGTGTTCGATGAAAGCCATTGCCACCGCACTGCTTGTCACCACCGGTCTCACCCTCAGCGGCGTCAGTCTTGCCGCCCAGACCCTGACCATCGCCACCGTCAACAACAGCGACATGATTCGCATGCAGAAGCTGTCGAAAACCTTCGAAGCCGAGCACCCGGACATCAAGCTCAACTGGGTGGTCCTGGAAGAAAACGTCCTGCGCCAACGCCTGACCACCGATATCGCCACCCAGGGCGGCCAGTTCGACGTGCTGACCATCGGCATGTACGAAGCTGCACTCTGGGGCGCCAAAGGCTGGCTGGAACCGATGAACAACCTGCCCGCCGCCTACGATATCGATGACGTATTCCCGTCGGTACGTGACGGTCTTTCCGTCAAGGGCACCCTGTTCGCCCTGCCGTTCTACGCCGAAAGCTCCATGACCTACTACCGCACCGACCTGTTCAAGGACGCCGGCCTGACCATGCCCGAGCGCCCGACCTGGGAACAGATCGGCGAGTTCGCCGGCAAGCTCAACCACCCCGACAAGGAGCAATACGGTATCTGCCTGCGGGGCAAGGCCGGCTGGGGCGAGAACATGGCCCTGATCACCACCGTCGCCAATGCCTACGGCGCGCGCTGGTTCGATGAGAAGTGGCAGCCGGAATTCAACGGCCCGGAGTGGAAGAACGCCCTGAACTTCTACGTCGACACCATGAAAAAAGCCGGCCCGCCGGGCGCTTCGAGTAACGGTTTCAACGAAAACCTGGCGCTGTTCAACAGCGGCAAGTGCGCCATGTGGGTCGACGCCAGCGTGGCCGGTTCCTTCGTCACCGACAAGACCCA
Source organism: Pseudomonas sp. MWU12-2345 (assembly GCF_023242385.1). Taxonomy (NCBI): domain Bacteria; kingdom Pseudomonadati; phylum Pseudomonadota; class Gammaproteobacteria; order Pseudomonadales; family Pseudomonadaceae; genus Pseudomonas; species Pseudomonas sp. MWU12-2345. The sequence continues at coordinate 551,877 of NZ_JALLJA010000001.1, forward strand.
GAGCAAGGTCGCCGACCACGTCGGCTTTACCTACGCGCCGCATCAGGTCACCGAGAAAGGCTCGGCCTGGCTCTACTCCTGGGCCCTGGCGATCCCGACCAGTTCCAAGGCCAAGGACGCGGCGAAAGTCTTCAGCAGCTGGGCCACCTCCAAGGAGTACGGCGCGCTGGTGGCCAAGGAAGACGGCATTGCCAACGTACCGCCAGGCACTCGCGCCTCGACCTACAGCGATGCCTACATGAAGGCCGCGCCGTTCGCCAAGATCACCCTGGAATCCCTCAAGGCCGCCAACCCGAAAGACCCGAGCGCCAAGCCCGTGCCTTATGTCGGGATCCAACTGGTGACCATTCCCGAGTTCCAGGCCATCGGCACCCAGGTCGGCAAGCAGTTCTCCGCCGCACTGACCGGCCAGACCACCGTCGACAAGGCCCTGGCCGATGCCCAGACCTTCACCGAACGCGAAATGAAACGCGCGGGTTATCCGAAGTAACCCCATTCAGGGACAACACACCGTCCCTGTAGGAGCAGAGCTTGCTCGCGAAGCTTTTGACGGCCTCAAAGCCGTCATCGCCAGCAAGCCCGTCCTCCCGAACCCGCGCAATACCTGTTCGCTATTTGCCTTCCATTGGTTCTGATCACCATGAATACCTCCACTGCCAAAGCCCATATGGATATACCCCAGCCGCTGCGCAAAAGCCGTTTGCGCAACCCCGGCTGGTTTCTGGTCTCACCATCAGTCGGCCTGTTGCTGCTGTGGATGATCGTGCCCCTGGGCATGACCGTTTACTTTTCGCTGATCCGCTACAACCTGCTCTATCCGGGCGAGAACCAGTTTGTCGGCCTGGAAAACTACACCTACTTCCTGACCGACTCGGGCTTTCTCCCGGGCGCCACCAACACCCTGCTCCTGGTGGGCAGCGTGCTGCTGATCAGCGTGGTGTTCGGCGTGCTGATCTCGGCGCTGCTGGAAGCCAGTGAGTTCTTCGGCCGCGGCATTGTCCGGGTCCTGTTGATTTCGCCCTTCTTCATCATGCCCACCGTCGGTGCGCTGATCTGGAAAAACCTGATTTTCCACCCGGTCTCGGGGATTCTCGCCGCGCTGTGGCGAGTGTTCGGCGCACAGCCGGTGGACTGGCTGGCCCATTACCCGCTGCTGTCGATCATCATCATCGTCTCCTGGCAGTGGCTGCCCTTCGCCATCCTGATCCTGATGACCGCCATGCAGTCCCTCGACCAGGAACAGAAAGAAGCCGCGCGCCTCGACGGAGCAGGTCCCGTGGCGATCTTCTGGCACCTGACCCTGCCGCACCTGGCCCGGCCGATTGCCGTGGTGGTGATGATCGAAACCATCTTCCTGCTCTCGGTGTTCGCGGAAATTTTCACCACCACCAACGGTGGTCCGGGCTACGCCTCGACCAACCTGGCCTACCTGATCTACAACCAGGCCCTGGTGCAGTTCGATGTCGGCATGGCTTCGGCCGGCGGCCTGATCGCCGTGGTCATCGCCAATATCGCCGCGATCATCCTGGTCCGGATGATCGGCAAAAACCTGACAGACAAGCCTTGAGGCCCGCGCCATGACCCTCACACTCAAACAATCCCGGCGCCTGCAAAGCGTTCTGCTCGGCACCCTGGCCTGGGCCATCGCGATCCTGATCTTCTTCCCGATCTTCTGGATGGTGCTGACCAGCTTCAAGACCGAGATCGACGCGTTCGCCACGCCGCCGCAGTTCTTCTTCACCCCGACGCTGGAGAACTACCTGCATATCCAGGAGCGCAGCGACTACTTCCACTTCGCCTGGAACTCGGTGGTGATCTCCTTCAGCGCCACCTTGCTGTGCATGCTGATCGCGGTGCCGGCGGCCTACTCCATGGCGTTCTATGAAACCCAAAGGACCAAACGCACCCTGCTGTGGATGCTCTCTACCAAGATGCTACCGCCGGTGGGCGTGCTGATGCCGATCTACCTGCTGGCCAAATCCTTCGGCCTGTTGGACACGCGCCTGGCGCTGATCGTGATCTACACCCTGATCAACCTGCCGATCGTGGTCTGGATGATTTACACCTACTTCAAGGACATCCCCAAGGACATCCTCGAGGCCGCTCGCCTCGACGGCGCGACCCTGTGGCAGGAAATGGTCCGGGTGCTGCTGCCGATCAGCAAGGGCGGGCTGGCCTCGACCCTGCTGCTGTCGCTGATCCTGTGCTGGAACGAGGCTTTCTGGTCATTGAACCTGACCTCCTCCCAGGCCGCGCCGCTGACCGCATTGATCGCCTCCTACTCAAGCCCCGAAGGTTTGTTCTGGGCCAAATTATCGGCCGTTTCGACCCTGGCCTGTGCGCCGATCCTGATCTTCGGCTGGATCAGCCAGAAGCAATTGGTGCGCGGTTTGTCCTTCGGCGCTGTGAAATAAATACTTAAAAGGAGCCTCACCATGGCCAACCTGAAAATCAAGAATCTGCAAAAGGGCTTCGAAGGCCTGTCCATCATCAAGGGCATCGACCTGCAAGTGAACGACCGCGAGTTCGTGGTCTTCGTCGGCCCGTCGGGCTGCGGTAAATCGACCCTGCTACGACTGATCGCGGGTCTCGAGGAGGTCACCTCCGGCACCATCGAGCTGGACGGTCGCGATATCACCGAAGTCAGCCCGGCCAAGCGCGACCTGGCGATGGTCTTCCAGACCTACGCCCTGTACCCGCATATGAGCGTACGCAAGAACATGTCCTTCGCCCTCGACCTGGCCGGCGAGGCCAAGACCGAGGTGGAACGCAAGGTCAATGAAGCCGCGCGGATCCTGGAGCTCGGCCCGCTGCTGGAGCGCAAACCCAAGCAACTCTCCGGCGGCCAGCGCCAGCGCGTCGCCATCGGCCGCGCCATTGTGCGCAACCCGAAGATTTTCCTGTTCGACGAACCGCTGTCCAACCTCGACGCCGCCCTGCGGGTACAGATGCGCCTGGAACTGGCGCGCCTGCACAAAGAGTTGCAGGCCACCATGATCTACGTGACCCACGACCAGGTCGAAGCCATGACCCTGGCCGACAAGGTGGTGGTGCTCAATGCCGGGCGCGTCGAGCAGGTCGGTTCGCCCCTGGAGCTCTATCACGCACCGGCCAACCTGTTTGTCGCCGGCTTCCTCGGCACGCCGAAAATGGGCTTTCTCAAGGGCAAGGTCAGTCGCCTCGACGGCCAGGGCTGTGAAGTCGAACTGGAGGCCGGCACCCGCATCAGCCTGCCGCTGAGCGACCCCGGCCTCAGCGTCGGCAGCCCGGTGACCCTGGGGATTCGCCCGGAGCACCTGGAACTCGCCAAGCCCGGCGACTGCACCTTGCAGGTCACCGCCGATGTCGGCGAGCGCCTGGGCAGCGACACCTTCTGCCATGTGCGCACCGCCTCCGGCGAAGCCCTGACCATGCGTATCCGCGGGGACATGGCCAGCCAGTACGGGGAAACCCTCAAGCTGCACCTGGACAGCAGCCACTGCCATTTATTCGATGCCAACGGTGTAGCGGTCGCCCGTCCGTTGCGCGCTGCCGCCTGATTGCCGAGAGCCTTAGCCATGAAACTGAACAAGCAGAATCTGCATCGACTGGCCCCTGAAGTGCGCCTGCCCCTCTACAACCTGGCCGATACCCGCCAGGGCATCGTCCATATCGGCGTCGGCGGTTTCCATCGCGCCCACCAGGCGTACTACACCGATGCCCTGATGAACACCGGCGAGGGCCTGGACTGGGCCATCTGCGGGGCCGGCCTGCGCAGCGAAGACCGCCGCGCCCGGGATGACCTGGCCGGGCAGGACTACCTCTTTACCTTGTTTGAGCTGGGCGACAGCGACGACACCGAAGTCCGGGTGATCGGCGCCATCAGCGATATGCTGCTGGCCGAGGACGACCGCCAGGCGCTGATCGACAAGCTGGCCTCGGCAGAGATCCGCATCGTTTCGCTGACCATCACCGAAGGTGGTTACTGCATCGACGACAGCAACGGCGAGTTCATGACGCACCTGCCGCAGATCCAGCACGACCTCAGCCACCCCGAGGCGCCGCAGACCGTCTTCGGCTTTCTCTGCGCGGCCCTGGCCAAGCGCCGGGCCGCCGGTATCCCGGCCTTCACCCTGATGTCCTGCGACAACCTGCCCCACAACGGCGCGGTGGCCCGCAAGGCCCTGCTGGCTTTCGCCGCCTTGCGCGACGCCGACCTGCATGACTGGATCGCCACCCATGTGAGCTTTCCCAATGCCATGGTCGATCGCATCACGCCGATGACCAGCACCGCCCACCGCCTGCAACTGCACGACGAACACGCCGTCGACGACGCCTGGCCGGTAGTTTGCGAACCTTTTGTGCAATGGGTGCTGGAAGACAAGTTCGTCAACGGCCGCCCGGCCTGGGAAAAGGTCGGCGTGCAGTTCACCGGCGACGTCACGCCCTATGAAGAGATGAAGATCAAGCTGCTCAACGGCAGCCACCTGGCCCTGACCTACCTGGGTTTCCTCAAGGGTTACCGGTTTGTCCACGAGACCATGAACGACCCGCTGTTCGTCAAGTACATGCGTGTCTACATGGACCTGGATGTCACCCCGCAGCTGGCGCCGGTGCCGGGTATCGACCTGACCGAGTACAAGGACACCCTGGTGCAGCGCTTCTCCAACCAGGCGATTGCCGACCAGTTGGAGCGGGTCTGCTCCGATGGCTCGTCGAAGTTTCCCAAATTCACCATCCCGACCATCAACCGGCTGATCGCCGACGGTCGCGAGACCGAGCGCGCGGCGCTGGTTGTGGCGGCCTGGGCCCTGTACCTCAAGGGTGTCGATGAAAACGGCACGACCTACAGCATTCCGGACCCACGGGCCGAGTTCTGCCAGGCACTGGTGGCGGATGACACCTTGATCGTGCAGCGGCTGTTCGCTGTCGAGGAGATTTTCGGCACCGCGATTCCCCAGTCCGCCGAGTTTATCGCCGCTTTCGAACGCTGCTTCAACAGCTTGCGGGAAGTGGGCGTGAGCAAGACGCTGGAGCGTTTGTTGGCCAAGATTACGGCCTAGAGATCGAAACATGAACCTGTGGGAGCGGAGCTTGCCCGCGAAGCTTTTGGCGGTCTCACGGACGCCTTCGCGAGCAAGCTCAGCTCCCACAACGATGCAGTGATCCAGTTCCAACTCCGGGCACCGTCATGAATCAGAAACTCTATCTCGGTATCGATTGCGGTACCCAAGGCACCAAGGCCATCGTCCTCGACAGCGTCAGCGGTCAGGTGCTGGGCCAGGGCTCGGCACCTCATACGATGATCAGCGGCGCCAACGGTCGCCGCGAACAGGACACCGGGCAATGGCTGGACGCTTTCGTCCAATCCACCCGGCAAGCACTGGCCGCGGCCAGCGTCGACGGCCAGGCAATCCTCGCTATCGGCGTCTCCGGCCAGCAACACGGCCTGGTCCTGCTCGATGAACAAGGCCAGGTCCTGCGCCCGGCCAAGCTCTGGTGCGACACCGAAACCACCCCGGAAAACCAGCGTCTTCTGGAACAGCTGGGAGGCGAACAGGGTTCACTCGAACGCCTAGGCCTGGTCATCGCGCCCGGTTATACCGTGTCCAAGTTGCTCTGGACCCAAGAGCAGCACCCGCACCTGTTCGCCCGGATCGCCCATATACTGCTGCCCCACGACTACCTCAACTACTGGCTTACCGGCCGTAGCTGCGCGGAATACGGCGACGCCTCGGGCAGCGGCTATTTCGATGTGCGCAAGCGCTGCTGGGACCTGCCGCTGCTGCACGAGATCGACCCCAGCGGGCGCCTGCAAGCGGCCTTGCCGGAGCTGATCGAAGCCCATCAGCCGGTGGGCCGGATCCTTCCCGAGATCGCCGGGCTGCTGGGCATCAACCCCAACGCCCTGGTCTCCAGCGGTGGTGGCGACAACATGATGGGCGCCATCGGCACCGGCAATATCCAGGCCGGGATCATCACCATGAGCCTGGGCTCGTCCGGTACGGTCTATGCCTATGCCGACCAACCGCTGATCAGCCCCCACGCCTCGGTCGCGGCCTTCTGCTCCTCCAGCGGCGGCTGGCTGCCGCTGATCTGCACCATGAACCTGACCAACGCCACCGGTGCCGTGCGTGAGCTGTTCAATCTCGGGCTCGACGACTTCAATGCCCGGGTCGAGCAAGCCCCGATCGGCGCCGAAGGGGTCAGCATGCTGCCGTTTCTCAACGGCGAACGGGTCCCCGCCCTGCCACAGGCCACGGGCAGCCTGTCAGGCCTGACCCTGACCAACCTGACCCAGGCCAATCTCTGTCGCGCGGTGGTCGAGGGCACCACCTTCGGCCTGCGTTACGGATTGGACCTGCTACGCGAAGCCGGCCTGCGGAGCCACGGCATCCGCCTGACCGGTGGCGGTTCGAAAAGTCCGGTGTGGCGGCAGATGGTCGCCGATATCATGGACACCCCGGTGGTCTGCACCCGCCAGAGCGAAGCCGCGGCCCTCGGTGCGGCGATCCAGGCGGCCTGGTGCGAGTCCGCCGGCGTGCAAAATCTGGCCGAACTGTGCGAACGTTGCGTCAGTCTCGATCTGACGAGCGAAACCCGGCCAATCGCGGCCAACGTCGCCGCCTACCAACCCGTTTATCAGCACTACCGCCAACAGGTAGCGGCCCTTCAAGAGTGAGTACCCATGTATCTGGTCTGTGGTGAAGCGCTGTTCGATTTTTTTAGTGAGCCTGATGCGAGCGGGCAAACCTCGAAAGTGAATTTCAAGGCGATTGCCGGCGGTTCGCCGTTCAACGTCGCGGTCGGCCTGCGCCGTCTGGGGGTCGATGCGGCATTGTTTGCCGGGCTGTCCACCGACTACCTCGGGCGCCGCCTGCAGCAAGTCCTGCAGGAAGAAGGTGTACGCGCGGATTACCTGCTGGACTTCGACGCCCCCACCACCCTGGCGATGGTCGCCGTGGGCGCCGACGGCTCGCCCCATTACAGTTTCCGTGGTGAAGGCTGCGCCGACCGGCAGTTGCTACCGGGCCACCTGCCGAAACTCGGCGACGAGGTGCGTGGGTTGCATATCGGCTCGTTCTCCCTGGTGGTGCAACCGATTGCCGACACCCTGCTGACCCTGGTACGCCGGGAAAGCGGGCGCCGGCTGATCACCCTTGATCCCAATGTCAGGCTCAACCCGGAACCGAATATCGAACTGTGGCGCCAACGTATCGCGGCCCTGGCCGAACATGCCGACATGATCAAGGTCAGCGACGAGGACCTGGGCCTGCTCTATCCGGATCGCGACCCGCAGAGCATCGCCCAGGAATGGCTGGCCCAGCGCTGCCAACTGGTGTTCCTGACCCGTGGCACCCAGGGCGCCAGCGTCTACAGTCGCCGGCATGGTCACTGGTCGGTGCCGGCCCGTGAAGTCATCACCGCCGACACCGTCGGTGCCGGCGATACCTTCCAGGCGGCCCTGATCGCCTGGTTGACCGAGCAGCAGTTGGACTCGGTGCAAGGTCTGGAACGCCTGGACAAGCCCCAGATCGACGCGATGCTGAACTTCGCCGTCAGCGCCGCGGCCATTACCTGCAGCCGCACCGGACCGGACCTGCCCTATCGCCATCAGGTGGTGTAACAATGCCCCTGCCCAAGACTGCCGCCCTCGTGACCAGCAATAACGGGGGCTGCCGAAACCTGTCAGTCACGTCGGGACAAAGCATTCCAATCCGGCAACAGATTCAACCGCGCGGAGAGTTGCCATCCTCCACCAACCCCCAATCCTTGGCGTCCAGCTCCTTCGCCGCGACCGGCGGCGCGGGAGGCGTCTTCTGCACGGTGAGGGCCGCGGTATCCTGATGCAGTTTCAGGCGCAGGCGCAGGTTGTTCACCGAATCGGCGTTCTTCAGCGCCTCTTCCTCGTCGATCGCCCCCTCCACCACCAGCTCGAACAGCGCCGTATCGAAGGTACGCATGCCGATCAGCTCGGACTTCTCCATGATGCCCTTGAGCTCGGAGAACTCGTTGCGCTTGATAAAATCACGCACCGTCGGCGTGCCCAGCATCACTTCCACCGCCGCCCGGCGCTTGCCGTCAAGGGTCGCGACCAGACGCTGTGAAACGAAGGCCTTGAGGTTGTTGCCCAGGTCGTTGAGCAACTGCGGCCTGCGGTCTTCCGGGAAGAAGTTGATGATGCGGTCCAGCGCCTGGTTGGCGTTGTTGGCGTGCAGGGTGGAGATCGCCAGGTGCCCGGTATCGGCGAAGGCCAGGGCGTGTTCCATGGTTTCGCGGTCGCGGATCTCGCCGATCAGGATCACATCCGGGGCCTGGCGCAGGGTGTTTTTCAGCGCCGCGTGGAAACTGCGGGTGTCGACCCCGACTTCGCGCTGGTTGATGATCGACTTCTTGTGCCGATGGATATACTCCACCGGGTCTTCGATGGTGATGATATGGCCACTGCTGTGGCGGTTGCGGTAATCGATCAACGCCGCCAGCGACGTCGACTTGCCCGAACCGGTGGCGCCGACGAACAGCACCAACCCGCGTTTTTCCATGATGGTATCGAGCAGGATCGGCGGCAGCTTGAGGTCTTCGAAACGAGGGATTTCCAGCTTGATATTGCGCGCGACGATGGACACTTCGTTGCGTTGCTTGAAGATATTGATCCGGAAACGGCCGACACCCGGCAAGGACAGCGCCAGGTTCATTTCCAGTTCGCGCTCGAACTGCAGGCGTTGTTCGGCGTCCATGATACCGTCGGCAATGGCCGCCACTTCCCCGAGTTTCAGCGATTCACCGCCCAGCGGCTTGAGCACGCCGTTGAATTTGGCGCAGGGCGGCGCACCGGTGGACAGGTACAGGTCCGAACCGTCCTGGGCGGCCAGGGTTTTCAGCAGTGCGTGGATATCCATGGCAAAGGTGTCCGCAATACAGTCAAAAAGAGGTTTAGCGATTAAGCTTGTGTCATTTCAATGTGACGAATGTCTACAGCTTGGCGGGATAATAAGCCGCGGCGCAACCCAAAGCTTCACCTTCAAGGCAGGTTTATGAACGGATCTCAAGGCGACACCGCCACCCGACTCGGTACCTGGGACTGGGATATCGACCAGGATCTTTTTGTCGCCGATGCCCACTTCGCCCAATTGCACGGAGTCGACCCGGCGCTGGCCAGCCAGACGCCCATCAATGTCTACTTGGACAGTGTGCACCCTGAGGACCGTGCCCTGGTGGCCCACGGCATCAAGCAGTGCCTGGAGCAGCACACCGAGCACGCTGAAGAATACCGGGTATTGCAGGCCGACGGCCAGGTGCGCTGGGTCTTTGCCCGGGGCCGCTGCCACCTCGGCCCCCATGGTCGGGCACAGCGCTTTGTCGGTGCCGCGCTGGATATCACCGAACACAAACGCACCGAAGAGGCCCTGCGCAATCTCAACGAGACCCTGGAAGAGCGCGTCGCCCAGCGCACCCGGGCGCTGGCCGAGTCCAACCAGCGCTTGCAGAACGAGATGTTCGAGCGCGAGCGGGCCGAAGAAGCCTTGCGTCATGCGCAGAAAATGGAAGCGGTGGGACAACTCACCGGCGGCATCGCCCATGACTTCAACAATATGCTCACCGGCATCATCGGCAGCCTGGATCTGATGCAACGTTACATCGCCGCCGGACGTAGCGACGAAATCGGCCGTTTTGCCGACGCCGCCGTGAGCTCGGCGCAACGGGCCGCGGCCCTCACCCACCGGCTGCTGGCGTTTTCCCGGCGGCAATCGCTGGACCGCAAACGTATCGACCCCAACCAACTGGTGCGCTCGCTGGAAGAGCTGTTCAGTCGTACCAAAGGGGCCCATATCACCCTGAAAGTCGAGTTGGGCCAGGACGTGTGGCCGGTCAACACCGACACCGGGCAACTGGAAAGCGCCCTGCTCAACCTGGTGATCAATGCCCGCGACGCCATGCCCGACGGCGGCGAGCTGCGCGTCGTGACCAGCAACAGCTACCTCGACGGCGGCGATATCAGCACCCTGGAACCGGTCAAGGCCGGTGACTATGTGATGATCGGCGTCAGCGACAACGGCACCGGCATGAGCCCGTTGATCCTGGCCAAGGCGTTCGACCCGTTCTTCACCACCAAACCCATCGGCCAGGGTACGGGCCTGGGTTTGTCGATGATCTATGGCTTTGCCCAGCAGTCCGGCGGTCACGTCACCCTGGAAAGCGAGCCGGGCAAAGGCACCTGCGTACGCTTGTACCTGCCGCGCTATCACGCGCCGCAAACCGAGACGCCGCGACCGGCGCTGCAACCCGCGGAATCGCCGCTGGCCGAGGTCGACGAGTCGGTGATGGTGGTGGAGGATGATCCGGCGGTACGGATGCTGGTGCTCAATGTCCTCGACGAGCTGGGTTATACCGTGCACCCGGCGGCGGACGCGCGGACCGCCTTGCCGCTGCTGGAGTCGAGCCTGCGCATCGACCTGCTGGTGACCGATGTCGGCCTGCCGGGGATGAACGGCCGGCAACTGGCGGAAGTCGCCCGCCAGCACCGGCCGGGGCTCAAGGTGCTGTTCATGACCGGTTATGCGGAGAAGGCTGCCGAGCGCCAGGGTTTTCTTGAACCGGGCATGGATCTGATCGCCAAGCCTTTTACCCTGGATGCACTGGCAAACCGAGTGCGCGACATGATCGGGCAAACGTCCTGATCTTCGGGCATAATCCTGCGCCCGCCGCATGCCCCAAGGTTTCAAGGTAACGAATCGATGAAAGCCCAAGCCCGTCATATCCTGGTCAAGACCGCCGAGGAAGCCGAACAACTCAGGCTACGTATCGTCAAGGGCGAAGCCTTTGATGTGCTGGCCAAGAAGTACTCCACCTGCCCGTCCGGCAAGCGCGGCGGCGACCTGGGTGAAGTCCGTCCGGGGCAGATGGTCGGGGCTATCGACCAGGTGATTTTCAAGAAGCCGCTACGTACCGTGCATGGACCGATCAAGAGCAAGTTCGGGTATCACCTGGTGCAGGTTTTCTATCGCGATTGAACCGGGGGACCGCGTTATCGTTCTTCGCGGCGGTGCGGCGATCCGACAAGCCCTGCTCCTACAGCACTGCGTCGATCACAAACTTTGTGTACGACACCAACCTGTAGGAGCAGGGCTTGCCCGCGAAGAGGCCCGCAAGAACACTGTATTTTCCCGATCAGTCTCGCGGAATCAGCGCCCCACGCACCTGAATCACCCGACTCGCCAGCCGATGCCCGGCCAAGGCCGCCTCCTGTGGATCACCGCCCGTCAGGCGACTGGCCAGATACGCCGCACTGAACGAATCCCCCGCCGCCGTGGTATCGACCACCGTCTCGACCTTCTGCGACGGCACCTCGAACGCCGCGCCCTCGCAGTGAATCAGACAACTCTCCGCTCCCCGCTTGATCACCACTTCCGGGATGCCGATATCTTCATAGGCACGGAACACCGCCTCGCCATCGGCATAGTCGAACAGCGCCTGCTCGTCCTCCAGGGTCAACAAGGCCAGGTCGACATAGGGCAATACCGAGCGATACGCCTCGCGCGCCTGCTCGACATCCGCCCAGAGACGCGGCCGATAGTTGTTGTCGAAAACCACCCGGGTATCGCCCCGACGGGCCTCTTGCAGCACGGCAATCAGCTTTTTCCGCCCGAGCTCGCCCAGCACCGCCAGGGTGATACCGCTGAAATACAGCACGTCGTAATCCGGCAAAGCCGCCAGCACCGGGGCCGCTGTCGGCGCGGTGAAGCAGTCGCGCACGGCCGCTTCGTTGCGCCAGTAGAGAAAGCGTCGCTCGCCCTTGGCGTCGGTCTGGATGCAATACAACCCGGGCAAGCGCCCCGGCAGGCGTTGCACCAGGTCCAGGCCGATGCCTTCCTCGCGCCAGATCCGGCACATGCTGTCGCTGAAGCTGTCATCGCCCAGGGCGGTAACATAGTCCACCGAAGCCCGTCCGCCCAGTTCGCGGGACAGGTAGACGGCGGTGTTCAGGGTGTCGCCGCCGAAGCTCTGGTGCAGGCTGCCATCGGTGTGTTGTTGCAGTTCGATCATGCATTCGCCGATCAGGGCGATGCGCGGTGGGGGCAGGTTCAGGGTGGTCATTCGGAAAGTCTCGTGGTGTCAGGGCGGGCCTCTTCGCGGGCAAGCTCCGCTCCCACATTAAATCCAGGTTGAGCCGCAATGTTGCGAACAACCGAAAACCTGTGGGAGCAGGGCTTGCCCGCGAAAGCAATATCCGCTTAGAAACAGGTCTCGAAGGTTTCAATAACGCTCATCTGCTCATCGACAATGCAGCCGACCCGCCACTTGTCGAAGGTCAGGCACGGATGCGAAGTACCAAACGAGACGATATCCCCGACCTTCAGCTCACAACCCGGCGCCACCGTCATGAACGCATGCTGGTCCATCACCGCCGTGACCTTGCAGGCGCTGAGATCCTCGCCCACCGCCGGCAACACCCCCGGCTGATAACGCAGCAACGGCACCGGCAACCCGGCATCGAACGCCACATCGCGCTTGCCCAGGGCGATCACCGCAAACCCCGGCTCTGGCATCGATTGCACATGGGCCCAGACCTCCAGCGCCGGACGCAAGCCTCCGCTCAGATCACCCCGGCGATGCAGCACGCAGCACTGGGCATCCTTGTAGATGCCATGGTCGTGGGCAACATAACTGCCCGGGCGCAATACACTGAGAAAACGCCCATCGGCGTCCTGGGCCTCGAACTCCTCGGCGATCAGGTCATACCAGGCCGACCCCGAGGCGGTGATGATCGGCTTGCCGATATCAAACGCGCCGCTGTTCTGCAGGTCCACCGCCAGCCGCACCAGGGAACCGGCGAAAGCCCGGATCCCGCTCTCGGCCTGATCGCCGTGAATCACCCCTTCGTAACCTTCGATACCGGTCAGGGCCAGTGCCGGCTGGGCCTTGATCGCCCGGGCCAGGTCCAGCACCTCCTGTTCGCTGCGGCAACCGCAACGACCGCCGACCACGCCATACTCGATCATCACGTTCAAACGCAGGCCGCGTTCGGCGAAGAAAGCCCCCAGGGCCGCAACGTTGTCCGGGTGATCGACCATGCAGTAAAACTCGAACTGGGCATCGGCCAACAACTCGGCGATCAGCGCCATGTTCGGCGCGCCCACCAGTTGGTTGGCCATCAGCACCCGGCGGACACCCGCCGCGTAGGCGGCACGGGTCTGCACGGCGGTCGCCAGGGTGATGCCCCAGGCCCCGGCGGCCAGTTGCCGAGCGAACAGCGCCGGGACCATGCTGGTCTTGCCATGGGGCGCCAGTTCGGCACCGCTACGGCTGACGAAGTTCTGCATCCAGCGGATATTGTGCTCCAGGGCGTCGCGGTGGAGCACCAGCGCCGGCAGGCTGACATCGCTCACCAGTTGCGCGCCGACGTTGGCGGCGCCTTTTTCCACGGCGGCGAAGTTCAAGGCAGTAGACATTCCAAACTCCTTATCGGCGGCGCCCTTGGCGGCCGCGCTAGTCGTTGATGCGACGGGCCAGGTTGTTCGCGCTCTCGATCAGCACCCGGCGATAGTCGTTGTAGTTGGTCTTGGCATCGGCCCTTGGGGCAACGATGCACAGGGTCGCGATGCAAATACCCCGCTCGTCCTTGACGGGCGCGGCGAAGCAATGAGTAAAGGTGTCGGCGACGCTGTCGAAGGAAAAGAACCCGTCGATCCCGGCCTGGCGGATTTCCTTGAGGAACACCTCCAGCGGCAGGCGCTGGCCGTCCGGCAGGATAAAGTCATCGTGGTCGATCAGGTCGATGATCTGCTGGTCGCTCAGGTGCGCCAGCAGCAGGCGCCCGGAAGCGGTCCAGGGGATCGGCGCGTTTTCGCCGATATCCGAGGAAATCCGGAAATGCCGCTCCCCCTCCTTCATCAGCGCCACGGTGTACTTGCGCCCGTTGAGCAGGCACATCTGCGCGGTTTCCCGGGTCTGGCTGACGATTTCCTGCAAGGCGTGGTCGGCCTCGCGGGTCAGGTCGAAGTGCCGCAGGTGCGCCTGGCCGAGAAAATACAGCTGGCGGCCCAGGTAGACATGGCCCTCCTTGCCGACCGACTCGAGGATGCGCCGCTCCAGCAGTGATGCCACCAGCTCGTAGACCGTGGATTTGGGGCTGCCGATACCGCTGGCAATGTCGTTGGGACGCAGCGGCTGGCCGACCTCCTTGAGGTAATCGAGGATATCGAACGCCCGGTCCAGCCCTTTGGCCCGGCGCTTGATGGTGTCTTCGGTCATGTCAGTGCCATCCCATTGGAAAAATTGCCGGGGAGTTTACCCATTCATCACTTCTTCTTGTACGCGATGCAATCGATCTCGACCTTGCAGTCGACCATCATATTCGCCTGGACACAGGCCCGCGCCGGAGCGTGCTCGGGCGTGAAGTACTCGGAAAACACCTTGTTGAAGCTCCAGAAATCCCGCGGATCTTCCAGCCAGACACCGGCGCGGACCACATCTTCCAGGCCATAACCGGCCTCTTCGAGAATCGCGATCAGGTTCTTCATGGTCTGGTGAGTCTGCTCGACGATACCACCAACAATGATTTCGCCATCCAGCGCCGGTACCTGGCCGGACACATGCAACCAACCGTCGGCTTCGACGGCCCGGGCGAAAGGACGCGGCTGACCGCCACCCGCGGTGCTGCCGGTGCCATAACGAGTAATGCTCATACTGTTCTCCTTGAATAAAAAATTAAAAGCGGGTGTTTTTCAGAAATTCCGCGAGACGCGGCGACTGCGGGCGCTCGAACAGTTCTTTGGGTGGCCCCTGTTCTTCAATACGCCCCTGGTTCATGAACACGATCTTGTCCGAGACCTCAAAGGCAAAGCGCATCTCGTGGGTGACCAGCAACATGGTCATGCCCTCTTCCGCCAGGCCCTTGATCACCGCCAGCACCTCACCCACCAGCTCCGGGTCGAGGGCCGAAGTCACTTCGTCGAACAGCATCAGGCTGGGGTTCATCGCAATGGCCCGGGCAATCGCCACCCGCTGCTGCTGGCCGCCGGACAACTGCCCCGGAAAGTGATTACGCCGCTCCAGCAGGCCGACCCGCTCCAGCCACTTCTCCGCCAGCGCGACGGCCTGGTCCTTGGGTAGCTTCTTGACCTTGAGCAGGCCCAGGGTCACGTTCTGCAAGGCCGTCAAGTGCGGAAACAGGTTGAACTGCTGGAACGCCATGCCGGTCATGGCCCGGTGCTGGGCAATGACTTTTTCCGGGTGACGGACACGCTTGCCGTTCACTTCGCTGTAGCCGATGGACTCGCCGTCCAGGGTGATCTGGCCGCCCTGGAACTCTTCCAGCAGGTTTACGCAGCGCAGCAGCGTGGTCTTGCCCGAGCCGCTGGAGCCGATCAGCGTGACCACGTTGCCGCGCTGCATGTCCAGGTCGACGCCCTTGAGCACTTCGAGCTTGCCGTATTGTTTGTGCAGCCCGCGAATGCTGAGCAGTGCTTGGGAATCAGTCGTCATGGCAAGGCCACCCGCTTTTCAATATGCCGACCGAGCAACTCGATCGAGTAGTTGATGATGAAGAACAAGAAACCGGCGAACAGATAGAACTCCAGGGTCATGAAGGTCCGGGCGATCACCTGCTGGGTGCTGAGCAGCAGCTCGGCGACACCGATCACCGAAAGCAGGGTCGAAGCCTTGACGATCTCGGTGGACGAGTTGACCCAGGTCGGCAGGATCTGCCGCAGCGCCTGGGGTAGCAGCACATAGCCGAGGGCCTGGTGGAAGGTCAGGCCGATGGCCTTGCTCGCTTCCATCTGCCCGCGGGGGATGGCCTGCATCGAGCCGCGCACGATCTCCGCCACGTGGGAACCACAGAACAGCGTCAGGCCCAGGGCACCGGCCTGGAAGGCGCTGATCTGCCAGCCCAGGGCCGGGGCCATGTAGAAGCAGGCGAGGACCAGAACGAACACCGGGGTGCCGCGGATCAGGTCGACATACAGACGAAACGGCGCGCGCATCCAGAACTTGCCGTAGGTCAGCACCAGCCCGGCGACAATGCCGATCAGGGTGCCGCAGACAATCGCCAGGAGCGAGACCGCGACACTGGTCTGGAATCCCTCCCAGAGGGTTTCCCGGGCGATCCACAACTCATGCCACCAACTTTGCGATTCGTACATGAGTGCCTCCTATCGGCGGATCGCCAGACGCTGCTCGAGGTAACGCAGCATCAGGGCAATGAGGTAACAGGCGACCACATAGAGCGCCGTGGTGACCATCCAGGTTTCGATCACCCGGTAGCTTTCCACGTTGATCTTGCGGGCGTGATAGGTCAGCTCCGGCACGGCGATGGCCGCCGCCAGGGAGGTGTCCTTGAACAGGGAAATAAAGTTGTTGGACAGCGCTGGCAGCACGTTGCGCAACATCACCGGCACGGTGACATAGGCCCGCACCTGCCATTCGCCGAGGCCGATGGCCAGCCCGGCTTCGCGCTGGCCCTTGGGAATGCTCAGCAGGCCGGCGCGGAACACCTCGGTCAGGTAGGCCCCGGCATACAGCGACAGCGTGACGATAAACGAGGGAATCTTGTCCAGCCGGATGCCCAGGCTCGGCATGGCGAAGTAGATCAACAGGATCAACACCAGGATCGGCGTATTACGGATCACCGTCACATACACCGAGGCCAGTGCCCGCAATGCGCGATGCTTGCTGAGCAAGGCAAACGCCATCATCAGGCCGATCACACAACCGATGGCGATGGACACCAGGGCCAGTTCCAGGCCCAGGCCCAGTCCCGCCAGCAAGGTGTCGAAATCGCGCCAGACGGCGGCAAAGTTCAACTGATAGTTCATGGTTCGCAGTACCTTCGACGGGGCGCCGAGTGCGGCGCCCTGCCCTTAACGGATCACTTGAATTCGACAGGGAAACCGATTTCCGGCGAAGGAAGATCGACGCCGAACCATTTCTTGAAGGAGGCTGCGTAGGTGGGGAACTCGACGCCGGTCATGGCCTCATGCAGCGCGGTGTTGACGAAGTTCAGCCAGTCCTGGTCGCCGCGCTTGACCGCGCAGGCATAGGTCTGTGGGCTCCAGGCAAAGGCCGGGCTGCGATACATGCCAGGTTTCTGCACCATCAGGTACTTGACCGAGGACTGGTCGGTGGCGGCGGCATCGGCGCGACCGGTGCTCATGGCCTGGTACATCAGGTCAACGCTGTCGTACTGGTCGACCTTGGCCTTGGGCAATGCCTGGTGCACCAGTTCCTCGGCGTAGACGTTCTGCAGCACGGCCACGGTAACGCCGTCGCCGGCGGCACGCAGGCTGTCGATTTCCTTGTACTTGCTATTGGCCGGCAGCAGCAGCGCGACACCCTCGCGGTAGTACGGCAGGGTGAAAGCAACCTGCTGGGCACGGCTCGCGGTGACGGTGATGAACTGGCAACTGATATCGACCTTGTCGGTCAGCAGGTTGGGAATCCGCGCATCGGAAGACTGCACCACGTATTCGACTTTGCTGGCGTCGTTGAACAGCCCCTTGGCGATCATGCCGCCGATATCGATATCGAACCCCTGCAACTTGCCGTCGGCGCCCTGGAAGTGCCACGGCGCGTTGGTGCTGCCGGTGCCTACAATCAAGTGACCGCGTTTGAGCACGCTATCGAGCTTGCTGTCCGCCGCTTGCGCAGCAACCGCCGCCGAAGCCGCCAGAAGAAAAACACAGGCTTTAAACAAGGAAAGTCCACGCTGCATGACGTTGCACTCCGATGATGTGTATTCCGCTATAACGGAATCTAGTATGTAACAACGGAATAGACAGCAGAATCTGTGCCAGCAGATTCAGCGCACTGCAATCGAGGCTATAAACTCAATAAAAATCAATGAGATAAAATTTTCCGAAAAAGCAATGTCACAGGCGGTAGCACAGCATGGTGCTACGGAAGGCTACGAGGGTGTGGGTGTGAAGGCCCCAAGGCGGTGCGGGGGTGGGTGATTTGGGGGCGGCCTTTGGCAGTTCCGTTAGCAAGCTAATAGAAAGCCCAGCACTTAATTCCGCGTTAATCCTGCAGACGGAAAGTGAAATTGACCGCGCTCGCGCAGGCTTGCCCTGACGCCCTCCGCGGCATACCCCGCGCCACTCGTGGTGCCGGGGTGAACGCTCAAGCCGCTCAGGAGAAACACCATGAAACTACGAACCCTGTTGGTGATGGGTGCCCTGGCCCTCTCGACCTTCGCCGGCCTGGCCCAGGCCGACACCTCCAGCACCAGACAACCCGTGCCTTATCACTACGGCATGCCCCTGAACATCGCCAAGGTCACCTCGATGACCGAGCAACCGAGCCAGGACTGCAAAGTGGTTACCGCCGATATGAAGTTCATCGACACTGCCGGCAAGCCCGAGAACGTCAGCTACCTCAAGCTGTCGGACGCCTGTAACTTCAATAACTGATTCCGCCTGCAAAGGTGGCCTTGAAGACGCCACAAGCTTCGCGGGCAAGCCCTGCTCCTACAGTGCGACGTCGAATACAAAGCTTGTGTCCGACATAGGCCTGTAGGAGCAGGGCTTGCCCGCGAACCGCTGCAAACGGCCATTCACCATAGACTGCGGCGCCAGGCAATCGCTTCCGCAGACATGCCCGGCCCACGGAGTCGCGTCAACTCCTGCTCTGACATAGGGCACGACCGCTGGACAGCAATCACTTGCTGCATACACGGCATTCCCTCTTCTACCCCTCTCGTTCAGACACCATTCAGCAATTGGTAATCAAAACTGTTTAGTAATGAGTATCATTATGTTACAAATTACCATCTTCTCTAACAGTGGTGCGTTGCCGAATGCTGGTTCCCTTCCTGATCATGCTGCGCGAAGGCATTGAAGCCGCGCTTATCGTTGGCATTATCGCCAGTTACCTCAAGCAGACCGGCCGGGGTCAGTGGATGCCGGCGGTGTGGATCGGCGTGTTTCTCGCCGCCGCCCTTGCCCTGCTGGTCGGTGGTGGCCTGGAGCTGGTCAGTGCCGAGTTCCCGCAGAAACAGCAGGAACTCTTCGAAGGCCTGGTCGGGCTGGTCGCCGTCGGCATCCTCAGTTCGATGGTGTTCTGGATGCGCAAGGTCGCCCGCTCCATCAAGCACGCGCTGCACGAATCCCTCGACCAGGCACTCGCCGGTTCCAAACATCAGGTCTGGGCGCTGATTGCCATGGTGTTTTTCGCCGTGGCCCGCGAGGGCCTGGAAACCGTGTTCTTCCTGCTGGCGGTGTTCCAGCAGAGTGACGGTCCGGGCGCGCCCATCGGCGCCCTGCTCGGCCTGATCCTGGCGATTTTCATCGGTTTCGCCATCTACAGCGGCAGCATGCGCCTGAACCTGGGTCTGTTCTTCCGCTGGACCGGCCTGTTCATCCTGGTGGTCGCCGCCGGCATCCTCGCCAATTCGGTCCAGGCCCTGCATGAAGCCGGCCTGTGGAACCACCTGCAAACCGTGGTCTTCGATATCAGCGCCACGCTGCCGATGGACGGCCCGGCGGGCTCGGTCCTGGCCGGCATGTTCGGTTACCAGGATGCGCCGACGGTCAGCGTCCTCGGCGCCTACCTGCTGTACCTGGCGTTCACCCTGGTGCTGTTCTTCCTGCCGAGCACGGCACCGGCACCCAAGCACACTTCTTCCGTTCCCAACCAGTAAGGTTACCCATGTCCAACCCTGCAACTGGCAAACCGCCCCAGGCCCTGCGCTGGGCGGTAGCCGGCTCGGTGATCGTGATGATCGCGGCCGGTGGACTGTTCTATTACGCCTCGCAACTGGCCGCGAGCAAACGCCAGGCCCATCACAACGAAATCACCGTGACCATCCAGGCCCACGGCTGCGAGCCAAATGCCCTGAGCGTGCCGGCTGGGCAGAACAGCTTCCGCATCCTCAACAGTTCGCAACGCGCGGTCGAGTGGGAGATCCTCGACGGCGTACTGGTGCTCGAGGAGCGCGAGAACATCGCCCCGGGCCTGAGCCAGGTGATCAATGCCAACCTGCAACCCGGCGACTACGCCATTACCTGCGGCCTGCTGAGCAATCCGCGCGGCACCCTGCACGTCACGCCTACGGCGGCTTCCGAGGCCGCGGCCAAGGCGCGTCCGTCAATGACCGCCTTTATCGGGCCGTTGTCGGAGTTCCGCGTCTACCTGAGCAGCCAGGGCAACGCACTGATCAAGGCCGTCGATGCACTGGAACAGGCGATTGCCGCCGGTGACCTGACCCAGGCCCAGGTGCTCTATGCCCCGGCCCGTGCCGCCTATCAGCGCCTGGCCCCGGCCGCCCAGCGGCTCGCCGAACTGGATAACGCGATCAATGCCCGCGCCGACTATTACGAAAAACGCGAGCAGGACCCCGGCTTCGGCGGCTTCCACCGTATCGAGTACGGCCTGTTCCAGCAACGCAGCGTCGACGGCCTGGTGCCGGTCGCCCAGCACCTGCAAGCCGATGTCGCCAACCTCAAGCAGCAACTGCTGGCCCAATCGCTGCCGCCGGAACAACTGGTCAGCATCGTCGTGCGCAGCCTGCGCAGCATGGCCGATACCCGCGCCAGCGGCGGCGAAGAAGAGCGCTACAGCCACGTCGACCTGGACGGCTTCGCCGCCAACCTGCAAGCCGCACAAAAGGTCATCGACCTGATGCGACCGCTGCTGCTCAAGTCGTCCGGCGAGCTATTGGTGAAGATCGACAGCGCCGCCACGGCCCTCGACGCCGAATTCAACGGACTGCGCAACGCCGACGGCTATGTCACCTACGACACCGTAAGTGCCGCGCAACGCCAGCAGATCAGCAACAAGGCCAAGGACCTGGCCGATGCACTCGATGGAATCGATCCCGCCCTCAGCCTTTCCGGCCTGTAACCAAGCAGACGATACGAACATGAGCGACTCAGAACACAACAACGCCAAATTCTCCGCCCAACGCCGTCGCGTCCTGCTGGGCATGGGGGTGGCCGGTGCCGCCCTCGCCGGCAGCGCCCTGAGCTGCCCGGCCATGGCCGCCGGCCAGGCGCAAGCCCAGGTCACCGAAGCCCCGAGCAGCGACAAGACCGAGGACCGCCACGACTTCCACGGCAAGCACCAGACCGGGATCGTCACCCCGCGCCCGGCCGCCGGCATGATCGTCTCCTTCGACGTCCTGGCCAGCGACAGCGAGGAACTCGAACGCCTGTTCCGCACCCTGAACAAGCGCATCGCGTTCCTCATGAGCGGCGGCCCGGTGAAACAGGTCGATGAAAAACTGCCGCCCCTGGATTCCGGGATTCTCGGCCCGGTGGTCACCCCGGACAACCTGACCATCACCGTCGCGGTGGGCGAGTCGCTGTTCGACGAGCGTTACGGCCTGGCCGGCGTCAAGCCCAAGCACCTGATCCGCATGGTCGGCTTCCCCAACGACGCGCTGCAAGCGGAACTGTGCCACGGCGACCTGAGCATCCAGTTCTGCTCGAACACCCCGGACACCAACATTCACGCCCTGCGCGATATCGTCAAGAACACCCCGGACCTGCTGCTGGTGCGCTGGAAACAGGAAGGCACGGTACCGGCCCAGGCACCGCTCAAGGCCGGCGAACCGGCCCAGAGCGCACGCAACTTCCTCGGTTTCCGTGACGGTTCGGCCAACCCGGACTCCAACGATGGCAGCGCCATGGACCGTATCGTCTGGGTCCAGCCCGGGGCCAACGAACCCGCCTGGGCCGTGGCCGGCAGCTACCAGGCGGTGCGGATCATCCGCAACCTGGTGGAGCGCTGGGACCGCACGCCGTTGCAGGAACAGCAAAGCATCATCGGCCGGGTCAAGGCGACAGGCGCGCCCATGGGCGGCCAGAAGGAAAGCGATATCCCCGACTACAGCAAGGACCCGGAAGGCAAGCTGACCAAGCTCGATGCGCATATCCGCCTGGCCAACCCGCGCACCACCGAAACCCAACGCAACCTGATCCTGCGTCGCCCATTCAACTACTCCAATGGCGTGAGCAAGAACGGCCAGCTGGAAATGGGCCTGCTGTTCATCTGCTACCAGGCGGACCTGGCGCAAGGCTTTATCGCCGTACAAACCCGGCTCAACGGCGAGCCCCTGGAGGAATACCTCAAGCCTATCGGCGGCGGTTATTTCTTCACCTTGCCGGGGGTCACGGGCGATCAGGACTTTATCGGTCGCTCACTGCTTTCAGCTGCAAAACAAAAAACCACCGCTTAATCCTTAACTCACCAGGAAACGCCCCATGAAGAAGTCGCCTCTTGCTTTGTTGTTGGCCCTTGGCTTGCTCCACACGCCGCTTTCGGCTTTCGCGGCCACCGCGCCGCTGGATCTGGTGGGCCCGGTGTCCGACTACAAGATCTATGTGACCGCGGAGATCGATGATCTGGTCAGCAAGACCCAGCAGTTCACCGACGCGGTGAAAAAAGGCGACCTGGCCACCGCCAAGAAGCTCTACGCACCGACTCGCGTGCACTACGAGAAGATCGAGCCGATCGCCGAGCTGTTCAATGACCTGGACGGCGCCATCGACTCCCGCGTCAACGACCATGAAAAAGGCGTGAAGGCTGAAGACTTCACCGGCTTCCACCGCATCGAATACAGCCTGTTCTCGGAAAACACCACCGACGGCCTGGGCGCCCTGGCCGACGGCCTGAACAAGGACGTCAAGGACCTGCAGACCCGCGTTGCCGGCCTGACCTTCCCTCCTGAGAAAGTCGTCGGCGGTGCCGCCGCGCTGCTGGAAGAAGTCGCCGCAACCAAGATCTCCGGTGAAGAAGACCGTTACAGCCACACCGACCTGTATGACTTCCAGGGCAACATCGACGGCGCGAAGAAAATCGTCGACCTGTTCCGGCCGCAGATCGAGAAGCAGGACAAGGCTTTCGCCGCCAAGGTGGACAAGAACTTCGCCGCCGTGGACAAGATCCTGGCCAAGTACAAGACCAAGGATGGCGGTTTCGAAACCTATGACAAGGTCAAGGATGCCGACCGCAAGGCCCTGGTGGGTCCGGTCACGACCCTGGCTGAAGACCTGTCCACCCTGCGTGGCAAGCTGGGCCTGAACTGAGGCCGGTGGTTATCCCGGGGGATTGCGATCGCCCGGGATGACCTCATCCGCGCTTTACAACATCCGATACAACAACCGCTCGATCCGCACCCGACTGACCCGCCGCAGGAACTTGCCCACCGCTTCCGGATAGTCCACCAGGGTTTCCAGGCTCTTGAAGCTGTCGATCCGCTGGGTGTTTTCCATGATCAGCGCCAACTCCTCGGCCCGCACCTCGCACAACTCGCGACGTGGATCGTCGATCAGCAAGGCATTCTCCAGATCCAGCCGGAACGCCCGTGGATTGAGGTTGTTCCCCGTCAGCAAGGTATAACGCTCGTCGACCCACATGCCCTTGAGGTGATAGGTGTTGTCACCGTCACGCCACAGGTGCAGGTTCAACTGCCCGCTGTCGATCACCGGCTGGTGACGCTTGGCGAAACGCCGCAGGCTGATCTCGTAGAGATAGGGCAAGGCGGCGATCACCTTGAACGGCTGGCTCGGCGGGATATAGAAGTCGTTGGCGGTCTTGTCGCCGACGATGATATCGATCTTCACCCCACGCTCCAGGGCCCGGTTGATTTCCCGGGTCACCGCCAGCGGCATGTTGAAATAGGGCGTGCAGATAGTCAGTTGCTGCTGGCTGGAGGCGATCAGTTCGCAGACCAGGCGGTTCAGCGTATTGTTCTTGCCCAGGCCCATCACCGGGCTGACCGACAGGCCGAAGGTCGGCTCACTGCCGGCCGTGGTGTCGTAGCCGGCTTTCTTCAAGCGGCTGCGCAAATCGCCGATGTCGCCGCGCAGGCTGCGGGTCGTCGGCAGTTCCGGCACATCGAGACGGCGCACCGCCCGGGAGGCCAGCAGCTCGTTGCGTATCAGCCCCTGCATCGAGTCGGCCAGCGCGGCGTTTTGCAGCACGTGGTAACGGTCGAAGCGGTATTTGTCGAACTTGTGCAGATAGACGTTGTTCAGGCTGGCGCCGCTGTAGATCACGCAGTCGTCGATCACGAAACCCTTGAGGTGGAGCACGCCGAACAGTTCGCGGGTCTGCACCGGCACCCCGTAGATCGGCACTTCAGTGGTGTGGTCGCGGGTTTGCGCCTGGTACCAGGCGCTGTTGCCCGGCTGCTTGCCGGCACCGATCAAACCGCGCTGGGCCCGTAGCCAGTCGACCACGACGACAATCTCCAGCTGCGGATGGGCCGACTTGGCCGCATGCAGGGCATCGAGGATTTCCTGGCCGGCTTCGTCTTCCTGCAGGTACAACGCCACCAGCGTGATGCGCTGCCGGGCACCGGCGATCTTCTCCAGCAGGCAACGCCGGAACTCGGCGGCCGAAGGGAGGATGGTCAAGGCCTCGGCAGCCAGCGGGAAGCTGCGCAGTTTGGGCAACAGGGAGCGTTTGAAGAGCGACGGCATAGGGCTCGCTAGGGTCGAATGCGAAGGATCGCTGAGTCTACACCATGCGCCGCTCTCGGACGCGCCTTCGAAGAGGGCTTTGCTGCCAACCTGGAGTCGTTCCCCGATGCGCCCCCTGCCCGTCCTCCTGTCACCCGCCATGGATTTATTTGAAAAAGACGATTGACCATGGAGAACGATCGTTCTACTCTCTTTCCCATGAACGAAATCACTCCGAACCAGACCCGCGAAAACCTGCTGGATACCGCCGAGCAGTTGATCTATCAAGGTGGCATCCATGCCACCGGCATCGATCTTCTGGTGCGCACTTCCGGGGTGGCACGTAAAAGCCTCTACAAGTACTTCGGCACCAAGGACGATCTGACCCTGGAAGCCTTGCGCCGCCGGGATATCCGCTGGATGCAGTGGTACCGCGGCGAAGTCGACCAGGCCGAAAGCTCCGGTGCCCGCCTGCTGGCCCTGTTCAGCGTGCTCGGCGGCTGGTTCGCCAGCGAAGGCTTTCGCGGCTGCGCCTTTATCAACACCGCCGGCGAAACCGGCGACCCCCAGGACCCGGTGCGGCAATTGGCCCGGGAACATAAACAGAAGTTGCTCGACTATGTGGTCGAGCTCTGTGAAGCACATGGCATCGCCGATCCCCTGGCCACTGGCAAACAGTTGCTGATCCTGATCGACGGCGCCATTACCGTTGCACTTGTCATGGGCGACCCCGGTGCAGCCGATAATGCGCAATGCATGGCGCGAACGTTATTGGCGCTCTGAGTCGTGCCCCGAACCGCCATTACGCTCCGGATGAGCGAGTGGCGGGCGGGCCACCCACCGCTTGACCCAAGCGCGACAACTTGTCTGAACCCTACTCAATTGGAGACATTGCCATGTCATCTGACGCTGACGTTCGCCCGCCGCTTCCCCCCTTCACCCGTGAATCGGCGATCCAGAAGATCCGCCTCGCCGAAGACGGCTGGAACTCCCGTGACCCGCAGCGCGTGTCCCTGGCCTACACCCTGGACACCCAATGGCGTAACCGTGCCGAGTTCGCCCACAACCGTGAGGAAGCCAAGGCGTTCCTGACCCGCAAATGGGCCAAGGAACTGGATTACCGCCTGATCAAGGAACTCTGGGCCTTTACCGACAACCGCATCGCTGTACGTTATGCCTATGAGTGGCATGACGACTCGGGCAACTGGTTCCGTTCCTACGGCAACGAAAACTGGGAATTCGACCAGAACGGCCTGATGTCCAACCGGCATGCCTGCATCAACGACATGCCGATCAAGGCCGAGGAGCGCAAGTTCCACTGGCCGTTGGGGCGCCGCCCGGACGATCATCCAAGCCTCTCCGACCTGGGGCTGTAACCCCTCCCTCGATCATTCCCGCCCCGGGTGGGAATGATCGCCTTTGCAAAAAATCGCCTGATGGGCGATTTTTTTCTGCAGCCTTGAATAAATTCCCAACATCAGGTGTTCAATCCATAACAAGCATTGCGATCGACAGGCGACAGGCGTCGCAAATAAATTTCAGTGGCCACGAATAAAACCCGACGCATCAGTGTTTACTAGCCAACAGATACCGGAGCATTACCGATGAGCATCAAAGCCACCTTCGCGGTTCCTTTCCTGATGGCCAGTTGCATGGCCGCGACCCTGTCGAGCACGCCGGCATTCGCCTCGGGCGAAAAACCGGAATCGATGCCGCCGACCTGCCCCAAGGGGCAGGTGTGGAACAAAGCCAAAAAGGCCTGCGTGCCGTTTGTCAGCAGCCTGACCCCCGACGAAGACCGCACCGACTACGCTTACCGCCTGGCCAAGAACGGGGACTATCAAGCCGCCCTGGACCTGCTCGACACCCTCAAGCAGCCCAATACCGCCAAGGCCCTGAACTATCGCGGTTACGCCACGCGTAAACTGGGCCGTACCGACGAAGGCATCGGCTACTACCTGCAGGCCCTGGAGCTGGACCCGAACTACGCCCAGGTCCGCGAATACCTCGGTGAAGCCTACGTGATCAAGGGCCGCCTCGACCTGGCCCAGGTGCAGTTGCAGAGCATCAAGTCGCTCTGCGGCACCGGTTGCGAAGAATATGAAGACCTGGCCGACGCCATCGCGCACCCGATTCCCAGCTGATCACCGTTAAAGACGGAGGTTGTCATCGCCAGCGACAAGGAAATACGCACCGAGATGGGACAGCACCTGCCGCGCCTGTGGCGTTACGCGCTGGTGCTGTCCCGGCAACGCCATATCGCCGAAGACCTGGTGCAGGCCACCTGCGTCCGCGCCCTGGAGCGAGGCGATCAGTTCGTCTCGGGCACGCGTATGGACCGCTGGCTGCTGAGTATCCTGCATTCGATCTGGCTCAATGAAGTGCGCTCCCAACGGGTTCGCCGCGGCCAGGGCCTGGTGGATGCCGACGAAGCCCTGAGCTTCGACGGCGAACAGGTGGTGCAGACCCACGTCCTGGCCTCCCAGGTGATCCGGCGCGTCGACGCCCTGCCCGACGCCCAGCGCGAAACCGTATTTCTCGCCTATGTCGAAGGTCTGTCCTACAAGGAAGTGGCCCAGATCCTCGAAGTGCCCATCGGAACGGTCATGAGCCGGCTGGCCGCCGCACGGGTGAAGTTGGCGGAACATCCGCCCCTGCGTGCCGTGCCCAGCGCCAACAGCGGAGAACGGCGATGACCGACCAACTCTCGCACTACACCCCGACCGATGAACAGTTGGTGGCCTTTCTCGACGACGAAGTGGACGCCGAGGAGCGCAGCCGGATCGAAGCTGCTCTGGCCCGTGACGAAAGCGTGGCCGAGCGTCTCGAGTGGCTGATGCGCAGCGAACTGCCGTTCCAGCAAGCCTATGACGAACTGCTCGAACAGGCGCCCCAGGCTCGACTGGAGACCATGCTGCACAGCCTGCCGACAGAAAAAAAGGCCGCGACGCCGATGAGTCGACGCCGTTTCCTCACCGTGGCCGCCAGCTTCATGGTCGCGGGGATTGCCGCGGATCGACTGTTCCAGGTCTGGCAGACACCCCCGCCGTCGAGCGAAATCAGCTGGCGTGGGCTGGTGGCCGACTATATGGCGCTGTACACGGCACAGACCCTGGAGAACCTGCCCGGCGACGACGCCACTCACCGGGCCCAGCTGCAAAGTGTCCAGCGGTACCTCGGGCTGGCGCTTGACCCCGCCCAGGTGCAACTGCCGGTTGTGCAACTCAAACGCGCGCAGATGCTCGAGTACGAACATATACCGATTGCCCAGATCAACTACCTGGACCCGCAACATGGGCCGCTGGCGTTGTGCATCACCCACTCGAAAACCGGGACCCGGGCCATGGCCCAGGAAGTGCGCCATGGCATGAATGTGGTGTTCTGGTCCGGGCCGACCTATGCCTACATGTTGATCGGGCGCAACTCGGTGGCGGAGCTGAACGATATGGCCGACCTGCTCAGGCGGCGTTTCGCCAGTTGAACCAGGCGATGTGGCCGGGCGCCTGCCAGGCCAATAACCTACCCGCCTCGCGGCCGACCACCGACGGTCCGAGGCGGCGCCTGGCGCAAGCACAACGACTAGACTGTTCGAGGCCGAACCCAATTTCCAAGGAGGTCCCATGTCCCCGTCTCACAACCTGCCGCCCCTGAACGACCCGCGTTGCGCCCTGGTCGTGATCGATATGCAGAATGACTTCATTCCCGGCGGCCAACTGGCGGTCCAGGGCGGCGACGAGATCGTGCCACTGATCAACCGCCTGGGCGCCCGCTTTCGCAATGTGGTCATCGCCCAGGACTGGCATCCCCGCGGCCATGTCTCGTTCGCCAGCAGCCATCCGGGCCATGCGCCCTTCGACAGCGTGCAACTACCCTATGGCACGCAAACCCTCTGGCCGGACCACTGCGTGCAAGGCAGCCACGGCGCGCAGCTGCATGCGGACCTGGACCTGCCCCATGCGCAATTGATTGTGCGCAAGGGCTGCAACCGCGAGATCGACAGTTACTCGGCCTTCGTCGAAGCCGATCGGCGTACGCCCACCGGCCTTTCCGGTTATCTGAAGGAACGCGGTATCGATACGGTCTATCTGGTCGGCCTGGCGTTGGACTACTGCGTCGCCTGGTCGGCCCTGGATGCACGGACGGCGGGCTTCAGCACCCTGCTGATCGTCGACGCCTGCCGGGCCATCGACCTGGACGGCTCACTGCAGCGTGCGCTGGGAGAGATGGAAACCGCCGGGGTGAAACTCATCGACTCGATGGCATTGGCGGCCTGAGCCAACAGGTTGGAGACCCTGCGCCGGCGCGCAGGGCCCCACCCCGCAAGGATCAGCTCGTGACACCCGTGCCTTGGGGCTGATTGACCTCCTGCACCACCGCATACACGCTCAAGTCACTGAGCGTCACCTGTGCCAACGTCTCGCTCGGTAGCGCCAGCAGGGCCTGATGCGCCTCGTGCTTCAAGCGTGCGATCAGCAGCCGCTTGCCCTCGGTCGGGAAACGCTTGATGAAGTCCTGCAGGGCTTCGAGGCTGGTGCCGTCCAGGTCCGGTGACTCCTCCAGGCTGAGAATCACCGAATGCACGGCCTCACCTTGCTCGCGAACCCGCCGCGAGACGCTGCCAAGGATGCGTTCGGCGTTGGCGAAGAACAACGGCTCGCCCGGGCGCACGATCAGCACCCCGGGGACTTCCCGTGCCTGGGGATGCAGCTGGCAGTCGACGAAATCATGGCCCTCGGCAATATGCCCGAGCACCTGGACCGAGGCTGAAGACATCTGCCTCAACATCAGCATCAGGCTGATCGCCACCGCCGCCAGCAGACCGTCCAGCACCCCGAGCAGCAGCACCGCGGCCACCGCGCAGATCGCCAGGACACGGTCGCGGCGCCAGACGAAGTAGCGATGCAAGGGCTCCAGGCTCAGGGCCCGGGTCAACGCATGAATAACGATGGCCGCCAGCACCGGCTCCGGCGTCAGGGCGATCAGCGGCAACAGGGTCAGCACGATCACCAGCACCACCAACGCCGCGACCACCCCGGCCAACCGTGAGGTAGCACCCGCCGCATCATTGGCCGAGGTCGCCGAGTAGCCGGCACCGGCGGGCATGCCATGGAACAGGCCGGACAACAGGTTGGCGCCGCCCAGTACCAGCAGGTCGCGGTTGGAGTTCACCCGATCGCCGTGCTTGAGGGCAAAGGCGCTGATGGAACCATAGGACTCGGCGTAGAGGATCATCACCATGGCAAAGCCCAGTTCCACCAGCTTCAGCCAGTCGGAGAACGCCAGGCGCGGCAGCGACGGCACCGTCAGTTGCAGGTCGATCACACCGATCAGGTCGACGCCATAGCCGGGCAAATCCAGCCATTTGCCGGCAGCCACACCGAGCATCACCACCAGCAAGCCGCCCGGCAGGCGCCGGTAACGGCCCAGTACCGAGAGCAGCACCAGGGCGACCACCGCCACCGCGACCCCGGCCCAGTTCCAGCGCGGCAACTGGCTGAGCAATTCGGGCACGAAGCGGATCAGGTCGCTGTGGGCGGGACTCACATGGACGATGCTCGCGACCTGCTTGAGGATGATGGTCACCGCCAGGCCGAAGGCAAAACCGCGTAGCACCGGCTTGGCGATGAAGGACGTGACGCTGCCCAGCTTGAACAAACCGGCGAGCAGGAACATCAGGCCGGTGATCATCACCAGGCCGATGGCCATGGTCAGGCGCAGCGCCATGTCGGGCCCCGCCACCGAGACCGTCGCCGCCGCCAGCACCGCGGCCGACGAGGAGGTGGCGGAGACGATGGCGTAACGGCTGGTGCCGAACAGGCCGTAGCAGAACAGCCCGGCAAACAACGCGATAACCCCGGCCTGGGGTGGCACGTTGGCGATGCTCGAATAGGCGACCGCTTCGGGTAACAGCAAACCGGCAATCGACAGCCCGGCAATCAGATCCGCCCAGCCGCGTTTCGGTTGCGCGGCGGGCATCGGGGTGGGCAGTGCGGACGGCTCAGGCATCGATCGGACCACTCCAACCCGGCAGATAACGCGCGGCCTGACTGCGAGCCAGCTTGAGGGCGGTTGCCTGCAGGTGCTCGCTGGACGCATTGAGTTCAGCGACTGTGATCCGCGTGCGGAAGAAGTCGGCCCAGAGAAACTCGCTGAAGGGCGTGACATCCTTGGCGAACCCACCGACCCGGCGCAAGGCGCCGGCAAGGCTGCGATAGGGGTCGTCTTGCAGTTCGCCGATAGACCCGGGCACTTTGTCGTAACCGCGGCGAATGCCCTTGGCATCGTAGGGATGGACCCACTGGTGGAAGTCCATGATGGTCCAGAAGCTGGCGGGTTCGACGAACGAGAGGTCCTTGAGCACCACCAATGAGACCTTCTTCACCTCCTCCTGCATCAGCGCCAGGCCGAAGTGGTGGTGATCGACGATGTAGTGCCGGCCTTCAGGCCCGAGGACGCAGGGAAACCAGTGATTATCGAGGGCGGCTTCGCGCTCCTTGCGCTTGAGGGTCTGCCATTGGGCTTGCTTGAGGGCGACCTCTTGCAGGCCGACGGTGACTTGGGTGGGGTGCAGTTTTGCAAGCTTTGCGCTGATCAGTTGCGGGCGGGCACGAGCCATTGAACATCTCCGGGCAGACAAGTCCGAAACCTGGACTGATCGCAAGCTTAGCCCTGAATGGCCCGAGGAGACACCGCGCATTATCATTCTTCACGGACAGGCCCTGCCGCCAGCTTCCAGACCCGGGCAATGTCCCCGGCTCGCGCGCTCAACAGCCGTGGCGCGTCACGACAGGCCTGCTCCAGGCTCATCGGCCCGGACACCAGGGCAAAGGCCGCGTCGACCCCATGGGCGTACATCTGCTCATAACCTTCACCGAGGGTCCCTGCCAGCACGACCACCGGCACGCCCTGCTCCCGGGCAATCCGCGCCACGCCGAACGGGGTCTTGCCGCGCAGGGTCTGGGCGTCGAAGCGACCTTCGCCGGTAATCACCAGATCAGCGCCGCGCACCGCCTCGGCCAGCCCCACCAGTTCCGCCACCACCTCCACACCGGGACGAAAGCACGCCCCGAAGAAGGCCTTGGCGGCAAAGCCCAAGCCGCCCGCCGCACCGCTGCCCGGCTCATCACGCACATCCTGGCCCTGCACCTGCGCGCACAGATCGGCAAAATGCCCGAGGGCCGCGTCCAGTTCACGCACCTGGGCCGGTGTCGCGCCTTTCTGCGGGCCGAAGATCGCCGAAGCGCCCTGCTCGCCGCACAAGGGATTGTTTACATCGGCGGCGATCTCGAAACGCACCCGGTCGAGACGCGGGTCCAGCCCCTCAAGGGTCACCCGCGCGACACCGGCCAAGGCCAGGCCACCCGCTTGCACCACCTGTCCCCGGGCATCGAACAGCCCTACACCCAAGGCCTGCAAGGCACCGGCACCGGCGTCGTTGGTGGCACTGCCGCCAATCGCCAGGATGATCCGTTGCGCACCGGCATCCAGGGCCGCGCGGATCAACTCGCCGGTGCCGAAGGTGCTGGTGATGCAGGCATTGCGCTGTTCGCTCGGAACCAGCTGCAAACCGCTGGCCTCGGCCATCTCGATAATCGCCGTGGCGCTGGCCGGCAACCAGCCCCAATGCGCGTCCACCGGCGTGCCCAGGGGGCCGTGCACCCGCTGCTGGCGCAACTCGCCGTTGCACACGGCCAACACCGCCGCCACCGTCCCCTCGCCGCCATCCGCCATCGGGCATTCAATCAGCTGCGCCTCGGGCAGTACCTGGGCCAGGCCTTCGGCAATCGCTCGGGCCACACCTTCGGCGCTGAGGCTGTCCTTGAACGAATCGGGGGCGATGATGATTTTCATGGGGACGATCTCCAGTTCTTGTGGCGTCCATGCTGCCAGTTGAAACAGGGAATGACGCCGGTCTGCTGCACAAGCCCGGGAGGGCTTTATTGTTCATTCCTACAAAGCGCCCCCAGCGGCCGGCACCGGCGATTCGCTGTGGGGCAACAATTGCACCCCCAGGTACAACGCCAGCATCCCGTCCAGGCGCAGCGGGTCGACACCACTGATCTCGGCAATCCGCTCCATCCGATAGCGCAGGCTGTTGCGGTGAATCCCCAGCGCCTCGGCACAGCCCTGGCTCTGACCGTCATGCTCGCACCAACTGCGCAAGGTGGCGAGCAACTGGCCGTTGCTGTCCTTGGCGATCACCTTGCGCAGCGGCTTGAGCAACTCTTCCAGCGCATCGTCGCTGCGATGCCGCCAGAGCATCACCGGCAGGCGATAGCGATTGAGGTGCAACAAACGACTGTGGGGCAAGACCTCCCGGCCATAAGCAAGCAAATCACCGACCCGACGATAGCAGCGGCGCAAACCCTGCAAACCGTCAGCCTGCCCACCCGCGGCGACTCGGGCGATCTTCCAACCCAGGCTGTCGAGCTTCTCCAGCAGACGCTGATCGTCGAGGATCGCCGTCGCCGGCCGACACCACAGCAGCGAGGCGGTCGACCCACTCACGCACCAACTGTCGGGATAACGCGACTGCAACCAGGCCATCAGCGCTTCGGCACTCTGCCCCGGGTCCAGCTCGAACAGATAGGGAATCCGTGACAACTGCGGCTTGAGCCCCATCTGCCGGGCCTCGTCGATCAAACGCGGCGAATCGCCCTCGTCACTGAGCAACAAGGCCAGCAGATCATCACAGCGCTGGCGCCGCCACTGCTGTTCAGCCTGCTGATGGCGCTGGCCGACCAGCATTTCGGCGGTCATGCGCACCAGCTCGGCGTAAGTACGCAATTGCTCCGGCTCACCGGTAATGCCCAGCACGCCGATCAGCCGCTCATCGTGCATCAGCGGCAGGTTGATCCCTGGCTGCACGCCCTTCAGGCACTTGGCCGCCTGCTCGTCGATCACCACCACCCGGCCATTGGCCAAGACCAACTGCGCACCCTCGTGGCGGGTATTGATCCGCCCCGGCTCGCCACTGCCCAGGATCAGGCCCTGGCTGTCCATGACATTGACGTTGTACGGCAGAATGGCCATCGTACGATCGACGATATCCTGCGCAAGGTCATGGTCCAGTTCGAACATAGCGGTAGGGTCCTTGGTTCAGGGGGATCAACGAACGTTTGTTCAGCAGCACAGGGTACACCGGCAAACCCTGTGCACTGGCACAAAGACAGCAAGACCGGGGTGACCGAGACTCACAGGGCGATCAAGTTACCCTTGCCTCGCAAAAAATCATAATAAAGAGAGACCGCCATGTCACAGAGCGCCGCGATATCCCAGGCCACCGCTGACTTGAAAAACGCCGTATACAAGCGCATCACCCTGCGCCTGATCCCCTTTATCTTCATCTGCTACCTGTTCAACTACCTCGACCGGGTCAATGTTGGATTTGCCAAGCTGCAGATGCTCGACGCGTTGAAATTCAGCGAAACCATCTACGGCCTCGGGGCCGGGATTTTCTTTATCGGCTACGTGCTCTGCGGCGTGCCGAGCAACCTGGCGCTGAGTCGCTTCGGTCCGCGGCGCTGGATTGCCCTGATGATGATCACCTGGGGCGTGTTGTCGACCTGCCTGCTGTTCGTCAGCACGCCGATCCAGTTCTATACCTTGCGCCTGTTCACCGGGGCCGCCGAAGCCGGCTTCTTCCCCGGCGTGGTGCTGTACCTCTCGCAGTGGTTCCCGAGCTTCCGCCGTGGGCGGATCATGGCCCTGTTCATGTCGGCGATCCCGGTCTCGGGCCTGCTCGGCAGTCCTTTCTCCGGCTGGATCCTCAACCACTTTGCCGCCGGTCAGGGCGGCCTTGCCGGCTGGCAGTGGATGTTCCTGTTGCAGGGGATCCCGACCATTGCCCTGGGCATCGCGGCGTTTTTCCTGCTGGCGGACAAATTCGCCAACGCCAAGTGGCTGACTACCGAGGAACGCGCCGTACTCGAAGACGACCAGGCCGAGGATGCCGCGAACAAACCCAAGGCTGTCAGCGACTCCCTGGGTGAAGTGTTCAAGAACCCGGCGATCTGGGCCTTTGGCCTGATCTATTTCTGCATCCAGAGTGGCGTCTACGCCATCAACTTCTGGTTGCCGTCGATCATCAAGAACCTGGGTTTCAGCGACAACCTGGTCATAGGCTGGCTCAGTGCGATTCCCTACCTGCTGGCGGCGGTGTTCATGTTGCTGGTGGGCCGCTCCGCCGACCTGCGCAAGGAGCGTCGCTGGCACCTGGCGGTACCGATGCTGATGGGCGCCGTAGGCCTGTTGATCGCGGTCAATTTCGCCACTTCGCCGGCCATCGCGATTCTCGGCCTGACGATTGCGACCATGAGTGCCCTCACCGGCCTGCCGATGTTCTGGCCGGTGCCCACCGCCCTGCTCAGCGCCGGCGCGGCCGCCGGTGGCCTGGCGTTGATCAACTCCATGGGCCAGATGGCCGGTTTCCTCAGCCCGTACCTGGTGGGCTGGGTCAAGGATGCCAGCGGCTCCACCGATGCGGCCCTGTATGTGCTGGCCGCGGTGATCGTCGCCGGCAGCCTGCTGGCCCTGCGCATGACCCGCACCTTGCGGGCGGCGTGAAACAGCGGCCATAAAAAAGCCCGAGGCTCGACATTACTGTCGCCCTCGGGCTCGTCGCTCCCCCCAATGAATAAAATCAGGCGGTAGCGTTCACACTCACGCTTTGAGTCGTGGAGGTCATTGCTTTCTTGTGGTGTTTCTTTTTGTGGTGCTTTTTCTTGGCTGCCAACTGCATATCAGCCTTCTCGGAAGTGACCTTCTGGGTCTGAGTCGTTGGCGCAACCTGCGCCTGCGCCATCACCATCGGGACCACTCCCGCCTGGGCAACGACGATCGCCATGGCCAGCGCCTTAAGACGTTTCGAATTAAGCATCATCTCTCTCCATATTGAACGGGGTTATGTCCTGATGGCCTTTACAACTGTACCCGCCGGACAAGCGGGTCTCTTGGCTATATATGACTTTAGTTCGGGCTACTGTAACAACCTGTCAGAATTGACAGTTCCGACGAACGGTCAAGTAGTTGACATTGCCGTGCCCGTTCCCTGGAGAGCAGCGGACTACATGAAACTTTTGCGCAGTTTCCCCTGACAAGGCTGTCGGATATCGGTGAGTTGATTGAGGGATTGCTCAACAGCGGCATTCTGGTATCTGATGAACACCTTCTCTTTCGTGCAAAAGGATGTTGTTCATGAGTTACCGCACCCTCGGCCATTCCGGATTGCAAGTCAGCACCTTGACACTGGGCAGCATGATGTTCGGTGAACAAACCGACACCGAAACCTCCTTGCGCATCATCGACAAGGCCTGGGACCAGGGCATCAACTTTATCGACACCGCCGACGTCTACACCGGCGGGCGCTCCGAGGAAATCGTCGGCGAAGCGATTGCCCGCCATCGCCATGAGTGGATCCTCGCGACCAAGGCCGGTTTCGGCCCGGTGGACGGCAAGCCGAACCGCAGCGGCCTGAGCCGCAAGCACCTGTTCAATGCCATCGAAGCCAGTCTCGGACGCCTGGGCACCGACTACCTGGATATCTACTACCTGCACCGCGAAGACCACAGCACCCCGCTGGAGGTCACCATATCGGCCATCGGCGACCTGTTGCGCCAGGGCAAGATCCGCCATTGGGGCCTGTCCAACTATCGCGGCTGGCGGATTGCCGAAGTGATCCGCGTGGCCGAGCGCCTGGGAGTGGACAAGCCGGTGATCAGCCAACCGCTGTACAACATCGTCAACCGCCAGGCCGAGACCGAGCAGATCACCGCCGCTGCCGCCTACGGCCTCGGCGTGGTGCCCTACAGCCCGCTGGCCCGTGGCGTGCTCAGCGGCAAATACGCCCCGGATGTCGCGCCGGATGCCAACAGCCGGGCCGGACGCCAGGACAAGCGCATCCTCGAGACCGAATGGCGGGTGGAATCATTGCGCATTGCCCAGCAGTTGCAGGCGTATACCCAACAGCGTGGCGTCGGCCTGGTGGAGTTCGCGATTGCCTGGGTGCTGAACAATACGGCGGTCAGCTCGGCGATTGTCGGCCCGCGCACCGAGGAGCAATGGGACAGCTACACCAAGGCACTGACGGTGAAGATCAGCGCCGAGGACGAAGCCTTCGTCGACTCGCTGGTGACTCCGGGGCATGCGTCCACCCCGGGTTTCAACGATGTCAGTCACTTTGTCTCCGGACGCGTGCCACGGGGCGTTTGAAGGCGGGCCTCAGCCCGTCTTCAGGGGGAACCGATCCAGTGCCGCCTGCTGGAAATACAGTGCCTCTTCGACCGGCCTGGAAAGAAAGTAGCCTTGGGCCTCGTCACAGCCGAAGTGCTTGAGTATTTCCAGGCAGCCGAAACTTTCCACGCCCTCGGCCACCGTCCGGTAGCCCAGGTCGCGGGCCACGCCGATGATCGACTTGGCCACCCGCTGATGCTGGGCACTGTGCTCCAGGTCGAAAATCATCGACTGGTCGAGCTTGAGGATATTGGCCGGGATCTTGTGCAGATAAGAGAAGTTGCTGTAGCCGGTACCGAAGTCGTCGATGGCCACATCGACGCCCATATCCCTCAGTTGCTGAAGTTGCTCGATCACCCCGGCGCTGGAACGCAGCCACTCGCCTTCGGTGATTTCAACCTCGAGCATTGCCGGGTCGACCCCATGGGCCCCACAGCGCTGGGCAATGACATCGGCGACGTTGCGCCCGTAAAAATCCCGCGAGGACAGGTTGAGGGATATTTTCTTGTCCCGGGCATAACCGGTGTTGGCAATCAGCGTCACAACCCGCTCGATCACCCAATCCGTCACCGAATGGATCAGCGAGCTTTTCTCGACAATCGGAATGAACTCCGCCGGCGAAATAAAGCCATGTAACCGATGGTTCCAGCGAATCAGCGCCTCGGCACTCAGGTGCGCGCCATCGCGCAACGAGAAGCGCGGTTGATAGACCAGGAACACATCATCGGCCTTCAGGGCCGGCGTGATATCCGGCAACAGGCTGAACAGACGGCGGAAGGTCACGTCGTCCTGATGGTTGTAATAGGCATAGGGCTGGGCTTTCTGCCGGGCGGTCTCCAGGGCGAACAAGCCCTTGCGCAGTAGCTCCCGGGCCGTTTCCGAGCCCCCCTCGAACTCCAGCAACCCCGCGCAGACCGTGGGTACCATCGGCAGATTCTCGCTGATGGGCGCCCGGCGCAGCCAATCCACCAGCCGCGGTAAAAAGCCCCGCGCCTCGACGGCGTCCATCTGCATGGTGAAGGCAAAGCCCTTGACCATCACGTGATAGATCTTGATCCCGGTACCGATAAAGGCCTGGATCCGTGAGGCCATATCCCGCAGCACCGCTTCGAAGGGCACCATGCCCTCCGCCACGGTCAAACGGTGCGCCCAATCGGTGTCCAGGGCATCGACCGTCACCAGAACCCTCTTGCGGATCTCGCCGGCCTGGATCAAGCCCTGCAGGTCGGAGAGAAACTGCGTACGGTTGGGCAGGCCGCTGACCGCGTCCACA
Source organism: Pseudomonas sp. MWU12-2345 (assembly GCF_023242385.1). Lineage (NCBI taxonomy): Bacteria > Pseudomonadati > Pseudomonadota > Gammaproteobacteria > Pseudomonadales > Pseudomonadaceae > Pseudomonas > Pseudomonas sp. MWU12-2345. Next base: position 589,764 of record NZ_JALLJA010000001.1, read on the forward strand.
CGCTTGAGCAGGTGCTGGCGTTCGATCAACTGCATGATCAGCGCGGCGAAATCTTCCAGGGCCGCGTGGTCTTCCGGCGTCAGGTCGTGGGCAACCGTATCGAGGATACACACGCTGCCGATGGCATAGCCGCCGTCGGTACGCAGGGGCGCGCCGGCATAAAACGTCAGCGCACCGTCGCCCTGGACCAAAGGGAAGTCGGCAAAGCGCGGGTCCAGGCAGGCGTTGTCGACCACGAACACGCCGCTTTGGCGGATCGTGTGGGCACAGAACGACAACTCCAGCTCGGGCGCTTGTTGAGCGGAAAAGCCGGTGGTGGCGAGGAACCACTGGCGGTCCTTGTCGATCAGGCTGACGATCGCCACCGGCGCTTGAAAGCGCGAGGCGACCAACCGGCAGATCCGCTCGAAACACTCTTCGCGGGCAACATCCATCAGGTCGAAGGCATGCAGGGCGGCCAGCCGCTCCTCTTCTTCGCGATCACGCAACAACATCTGCTCGACTGTCGTGAGTTTTTTCATCAGTACCTGTTGTCGTCAATCCGAGTCGTTCAGTCGGCCGGGGAAGATGGCCTTTTGCCGCTAATCATTGCGCGGGCACCGAATAATATCCAGAAAAATGCGACCAGTGTCTGACAGAGAGCAGAAAGCCGTGTACCCGATCGGTTACAGACGCCCCTCCTCACGCAGACGTCGACCGATATGGAGAATCTCGGCCTCGCCCCGGGCCAGCGCCGCGGCGCTGGTATGCACCGAATAATTGCCCAGCACCAGTTCATGGGGATGCTTGTACGCTGAGCCTAGCACGAAGGTGGTATCACCCCGGGCCACGAGATCGATGACCTCCTCGCGCTCCTCGAAAATCGCCAATTCACCCTCACCGAGCGGCCCGCCAGCGTCACCGGCGTCAAGCTGGCCGATATCGACCGCCAGCCAACCCACGCTGTGACCGGCCGGTGGTGTGTAGGTCCAGCGTTCACCGTCTTTCAAGTGCACGGCCAGGTAGTTCATCGGCGCGGGGACCGCGATCAGGCTTTGCGCCGCACCGTAGCGCCCCAGCAGCACCCGCGCCGGTCCTTCCTGTGGCACCTGCGACGGGGTCAGGTACTGGCTGCGTGCCAGAGCATTCTCATCGGCCGCCGGCAACGCCACCCAGAGCTGAAAGCCGCGCACATGGCTGACCTCTGGCACGATCGAACCTGTGTGCCAGACACCATTGCCGGCCTGCATCCATTCAACACCACCGGCCAGCAGGCGGCCTTTTTCGCCGGTGCTGTCTTCATAGAAAAACTCGCCTTCGCTCAAATAGCTCAACGTGGCGATGCCGGAATGCGGGTGCATGCCAAACCCCGGCTGACCGGCTTTCGTCTGGAAGCTGAAACGATCGAGGAAGACGAACGGTTTGAGCCACGCGCCCAGGTCGCCGGGACTTACCAGGCGCGTAATCGCCCCGTGGGTACTGCCGTGGGTCCGATGAACAATGGCCCGCCGCTGCGGGGTACGGGCAATGGCGGTACTTGCCAGCATGGGGAATGCTCCTGAAATATGATCGGATAAATCCCGGGACGGCAATCAATGCAAACGCGGTCCCGGGCCAGTTGCGACGCAGTATGGATTGCTCTCTATTACCGGACTAGATGGCATAATTGGATTTCACTCATCCATTTATGTGAGTAATTTCGCCATGCTCGACCTGAATGAAATTGCCATGTTCGTCCAGGTGGTACGCTACGGCAGCTTTGCCGAGGCCGCTCGGCACCTGGGTGTACCGGCCAATACCCTGAGCCGGCGAATCCAGCAGCTCGAAGCCCGGCTCGACACGCGTCTGATGCAGCGCTCCACCCGCAAGCTGACGCTGACCGGCGCCGGCCAGGCCTTCCATGCCCGTTGCGCCGGGGCCGTCGACGGTCTGCTCGACGCCAGCCACGAGCTGCAAGGCGGCAGCCAGGTTCCCAGTGGCCTGGTACGGGTGGCGGCGACCGCCGACTTCTTCGAGTTTTTCCCGATGGACTGGGTCGCCGAATTTCTCGCCCGTTACCCCCAGGTCAAGCTCGACTTCGTCCTCAGCGACGCCAAGGCCGACCTGATCGCCGAACAGATCGACGTCGCCTTTCGCGCCGGTCCCCTGCAGGATTCGGCCTTTGTCGGACGCCAACTGCTGGGGCCCCGTAGCGACGGCCTGGTGGCCAGCCCAGCCTATCTCGCGACGCATGGCGTGCCGCTGACCTTGCAGGCGCTGGTTCAGCATGACTGCATCAGTGCCCCACACCCCGGCGGCCACGCCACCTGGCGTCTGAGCAGCCCGGCCGGCGTCATGGAGGAAGTACAGGTCAGCGGCCGCTTCAGCGCCAACACCGCCCAGGCGCTGCGCAAGGCCGCCCTGGCGGGCCTGGGCATCGTCCTGTTGCCGCCGACCATGGCTCGCCTCGATGTGCAGGCCGGCCTGCTGGTGCCGGTATTGCCCGGTTACCAGCGCAAGAGCCAGGGCATGAACGTGATCTATCCGAGCCGGCGCCAGTTGCCCCTGGCGGTGTCGACGTTTATCGACACCTTCAAGGACAAACTCCATGGGCAGGATGGATGGCCTAAGCCTGTCCCTGACCTTGAGTGATATCCATCGTTCGCCGAAAGCCTTTTCCGTGGACATAAAAAAACACCCACTGGCCGGTCGCATGAGCGGGCAATGGGTGTTCTTCGGTTTACAGCGCCTCGCCGAAGCGAGGCCAGGTCTTTACAGCGCCATGTCAGCCGCTGGAGTGTCGGCTTTTGGCTTGTCAGTCGCAGCCGGTGCGGCTGGCGCAGCGGCGGTCTGACCGATCACCGGAGGCTTGGTCAGTTGCAGGATTTCAGCGGTGTAGTCCCATTCTTTCTGGACCGCTGCAGGGTTGCCGTTCAGCTTGGTGCCGTAGCTCGGCACGATCTGGTGCAGTTTTTCCTGCCAGGCAGGCGTCGCAACCTGGTCCTTGAAGACCCGTTCCAGAATGGTCAGCATGATCGGCGCGGCGGTGGAAGCACCTGGCGATGCACCCAGCAGGCCGGCGATGCTGTTGTCCTTGGCGGTGACCACCTCGGTGCCGAGTTTCAGGACGCCGCCCTTCTCTTCGTCACGCTTGATGATCTGCACGCGCTGACCGGCTTGCCACAGGCGCCAGTCTTCTTTCTTCGCTTCAGGGAAGTATTCTTTCAAGGCGTTGAAGCGGTCGTCATCCGACATCATCAACTGACCGGCCAGGTACTCCACCAGCGGGTACTGCTCGATCCCGACGCGGGTCATCGGCCAGACGTTGTGGGTGGTGGTACTGGTCAGCAGGTCGAAGTACGAACCGTTCTTCAGGAACTTGGTGGAGAAGGTCGCGAATGGCCCGAACAGGATCACGCGCTTGCCATCCAGCACACGGGTGTCCAGGTGCGGAACCGACATGGGTGGCGCGCCGGTCGAAGCAATACCGTAGGCCTTGGCCATATGCTTGAGGGCAATGTCCTGGTTATCGGTGACCAGGAACGAACCGCCGACCGGGAAGGCCGCGTAGTCGTTGGCTTCAGGGATACCGGACTTCTGCAGCAGGTGCAGCGCACCGCCACCGGCACCGATGAACACGAACTTGGCGTCGGCCGCGGTTTCGCTGCCGTCCTTCAGGTTCTTGTAGGTGACGCGCCAGGTGCCGTCGTCATTGCGCTTGATATCCTCGACTTCGCTGGACAGCTTCAGCTTGAAGTTAGGCTGGGCCTGCAGGTAAGCGACGTACTGGCGGGTGATTTCGCCGAAGTTCACGTCGGTGCCGATAGGCGTCCAGGTGGCCGCGATCTTCTGCTTCGGATCACGCCCTTCCATCATCAGCGGGACCCACTTCTTGATCTGTTCCTGATCTTCGGTGTACTGCATGCCGCTGAACAGCGGGCTGGTCTGCAGCGCCGCGTAGCGATCCTTGAGGAACTTGACGTTGTCGTCACCCCACATGAAGCTCATGTGCGGCGTCGAGTTGATAAACGAATGCGGGTTCTTCAGCACGCCCTGACGGACCTGCCAGGACAGGAACTGACGGGTGATCTGGAACGACTCGTTGATCTCGATCGCCTTGGAAATATCGATCTTGCCGTTCTTGTCGTACGGCGTGTAGTTCGACTCGGCCAGGGCGGAGTGACCGGTACCGGCGTTGTTCCAGCCATTGGAGCTTTCTTCGGCGACGCCATCGAGGCGCTCGACCATTTCCATCGACCAGTCCGGCTGCAACTCATTGAGCCAGATCCCCAGGGTCGAACTCATGATGCCCCCGCCGATAAGCAGCACATCGACTTTCTTTGTCTCGGCCGCGTGTACGGACATCGCGCCCATCGTCACTGCCAGCCCCAGCAGTGCTGTGTTCAGTTTCTTCAACATTCGGTAATACCTAGGATAGGTAGACATACAAGGCCCATGAAAAACCACCGGCCTCACGTTCATGTCCCTCCTGCGCTGACTTTTTATTAGTCATTGGCTTCAGCTACGTTGGGTGACACTCATTTTGTTTGCCTCTGCCCGGACCTGGTCGACAAGCGCAATCTGTCAGCTCATACGACTCAGCCAGTAAGGCTTTTTTCTCGATTCCTTCGACGTCCGGTCACCTCGGATAGGCACGCTAGACGCTTCCGTGCTGCGACATAATACCTCAGCTACGTGACTGGATGAAAATGCCTCGCCTTTACACAGAGAAAACCTACCGAAATTGTAGGATAAGCCGGCCAAGGTTCAAGTGCTCCTGCAGTGGGAAATCCGGCATGATGGGCGCAGTCCGTCCCAGGGAGATGCCCATGCGCTTCATACCATCGCTTATCGGTCTGGCCACGCTGACGCTGGGCCCGGTGTTCGCGGCCAACGCCGCCCCTGTTGATCAGGTGCAACTGGTTGACTCGATCAACCACTACCGCAGCCAGGTGCAGCGCTGTGGAAGCCAGGCCTCACTGGAGTTGCCGCCACTGGTCAGCGATCCCCGCCTGGTGTTGCCCATCAATAACCCGGGCGACTTGCAGCAGGCGCTGAGTGCCAAGGCGTATCCGATGGTCACCGTGCAGGCGATCAGCCTCTCGGGGCCACGTGACGCGGCGGCGGCGATGAAAGCGGTGGAGGAAAGTTTCTGCCAGGTGGTGCTGAACCCGCAGTTCGTCGATATCGGCGTCAACCGCGAGGGACGCGAATGGCGCATCGTGCTGGCGCGGCCGCTGCTGAGCGCGCGCCTGGGCGACTGGCAGGCGGAAGGCCAGAAACTTCTCGAGCAGATCAACAGCGCCCGCACGCAAGCGCACCAATGCGGCGGCCAGGCGTTCGCCGCCACCACGCCCCTGGCCTGGAACGCGGTACTGGCGAGCGCCGCTGAAGGCCATAGCCGGAATATGGCCAACAACAACTTCTTCGATCACAAGGACCGTGACGGACGCATGCCGGGGGATCGGGCCGAGCTGGCGGGCTATAACGGCCAGATGATCGGCGAAAATATCGCCGCCGGCCAGGACACCGTACGCAAGGTGGTCGACGGCTGGCTGGCCAGCGCCGGTCACTGCGCCAACCTGATGAATCCACGATTCCGCGAGCTGGGCGCGGCCTACGTGGTGGACCCGAAGAGCGATTCCGGGATCTACTGGACCGCGATGTTCGGCACCCCGTAACTATCAATGGTCGCCCAGCCGCTCCAGGACAAAAGCCCTGGCGTGGCGGGTCATCTGGTCGAGCTGGCGGTCACGCTGCTTCTCGGCGTCGACCATCGCGCGCTTGCCGTGTTGTTGCAACAGGTAGGCATGAATCTGTCGCACCTCCAGGGAACGATAGATCGGCGCGATATCCAGCACCGCCACCAGCCCGTCCGTACCGTGGTCACGGGTATTCATCAATACCTGCGGCCCGCGCACGGCCAGCACCTGGAAACCCAGGGCCTCGAACACTGGTACCTTGCCGACGACACAGGCCAGTTCCGCGTGGGGATAGCGCTGGAGCATCGGTTGCAACATCGCACGCGCCACACCCTGGCGCCGATGGCCTTCACGCACCGCCATATAAGCGATCGAGCAGGCTTGCGGATCATCCTTGACCGGTAAATACAGCAGGAAACCGATGACCTTCTCGGGATCCCGGGCATCGGTTGCCACGATCAATTCGACGGCCAGGCCCTTGGAGCCGTCCATCGCCTGCATATAGAGATGCACCTCATAACCGACGCCATACTGATACAGGTTGTAGAGCGGGTTGCTCGGCGCAATAGCCACCTGACTGACGTCGGTGACGTAATCCACGACCATCTGCTGGATCTGGCTATGGATCGACTCCGGGGGCGGGGTTTCAAACAAGGTGATCGTGGACATCGAACATCGGGCTCCGAGGGTTGAGGCGCACCCTCGGCAGTCGGCAGCGAAGGGCCGCGCATGATAACCGGTCTTGCCCGGGTCAGGCGGTGTGTCAGTTACCCCGCCCTCCCGCAAACGACCACTCATCGGCCTGGGTGGTGCTGATCACCACCATGACATCCTCAGGATCAATCCCCGGCGCCACACTCAGCCGCTCTACCAACCGCCGATAAAAGCACTGTTTCGTCGTGGTATCCCTGATGCGCCCGGCGGTAATCGCAATCAGCACAAAGTCCTCGCTGCGCGGCCCGCCCAGGTAGTCGCGATCGAAGATCAGCTCGCCCACCTCGTGCTGATGAATCACCTGGAAGCGATCGGTAGGCGGTACCTCGAAACTTTCCACCAGGGCCTCATGCAGCTCCTCGGACAATCGGCGAAGGTACTCGGGGGACTTGCCCCGATGCAGGGAAATACGGGCAAAAGGCATACAACCTCCAACAAAGCGTTGATTTGACGGAGGCAGGTTAACCAGCGACGATAGTTCCGAATATCAGATTAGATAGAACCCACAATCCCGAATAAGTGGATGATTACTCGTGCGTCACCCCACCTTCGACCTGGATGTACTGCGCACCTTTGTCACCGGTGTCGAGCTTGGCAGCTTCGCCAAGGCCGCCGAACGCCTGGGGCGCTCGACCTCGGCGGTCAGTGCCCAACTGAAGAAGCTCGAAAGCCAGGTCGGCAGCGCCGTGCTGGTAAAGTCGGGGCGCGGCCTGATCCTCTCGGCGGCGGGCGAATCCCTGCTCAGCCATGCCCGGCGTCTGCTGGAACTGAACGACGAGATCTTCAGCCGTCTGCAAGGCGCCCGTATCGAAGGCACGGTGCGCATCGGCTTGCAGGATGATTTCGCCGAACATCTGCTCAGCGACGTGCTGCGGCGTTTTTCCAGGGTCCACCCACTGGTCAGCCTTGAGGTCAGCATCGCCCGCAATGCCGAGCTGTTATCGATGATCGAGAATGGCCGCCTGGACCTGGCGCTGGCCTGGGAAGCCGGCGCCAGCACCCCGCACGCCACGCGCCTCGGTGAAACGCAGATGCACTGGATCGGCTCGCGCGAGTTGCCGGCGCCCTCTCCTGCCGACAGCCTGCCTTTGCCCCTGGTGGTCTTCGATGCGCCATGCATTTTGCGCAGCGCGGCAACCAAGGCCCTGGACCAGGCGCGTATCCCCTGGCGAATGGTGCTGACCAGCCCGAGTGTCAGTGGCATCTGGGCCGCCGTATCGGCCGGACTCGGTATCACTTTACGTACCCGCATCGGCCTGCCCCCTCAGCTTGCGCTGATTGAAAGCCTGCCGGCGCTGCCCACGCTCGGTTATGTCCTGCACCAGGCCGTGGCGGCGCCGACAGCGGCGGTACGACAGCTGTCCGAGTTGATCCAGGCAAGCCTCGCCGAACTGCGCTAACTGGCCGCCGCCCATTCAATTGCGTACCATCCGCCCCCTTCTTTTCGCCGCCGGTGCTGCCGGTTCGTCTTTCAGGTACGCCATGAAACCCCAACGCCTGCGCGCCGACGCCCTGGCCGGACTGACCACCGCCTTCGCCCTGCTGCCCGAATGCATCGCCTTCGCCCTGGTTGCCCACCTCAATCCGCTGATGGGCTTGTACGGCGCCTTTATCATCTGCACCCTGACCGCCTTGTTGGGTGGACGTCCGGGCATGATCTCCGGCGCCGCCGGGTCGATGGCCGTGGTGATCGTCGCGCTGGTGGTGCAACACGGCGTGCAGTACCTGCTCGCCACCGTGCTGCTGGGCGGGCTGATCATGCTCGCCTTCGGCCTGCTGCGGCTGGGCAAGCTGGTGCGCATGGTGCCGCACCCGGTGATGCTCGGTTTCGTCAACGGCCTGGCGATCATCATCGCCCTGGCCCAGCTGGAACACTTCAAGAGCGGCGAAACCTGGCTGAGTGGCAAGCCGCTGTACCTGATGAGCGGGCTGGTGCTGCTGACCATGGCCATCGTCTACCTGCTACCGCGCCTGACCCGCAGCGTGCCGCCGGCACTGGTGGCGATCCTTGGCGTGGGCCTGGCGGTGTACCTGCTCGACCTGCCGACCCGTACCCTCGGCGATATGGCGCATATTGCCGGTGGCCTGCCGGTGCTGGCCCTGCCGCAACTGCCATGGAACCTGGAAACCCTGCGGATCGTCGCCCCCTACGCGTTCCTGATGGCCATGGTCGGTCTGCTGGAAACCCTGCTGACCCTGAACCTGACCGACGAGATCACCGAAAGCCGCGGCTACCCGGATCGCGAGTGCGCGGCATTGGGCGTGGCCAATATGGTTTCCGGCCTGTTCGGCGGCATGGGCGGCTGCGCCATGATCGGCCAGACCGTGATCAACCTCAGTTCCGGTGGCCGCGGCCGGCTGTCCGGGATCGTCGCCGGGGTGATGATCCTGCTGTTTATCCTGTTCCTCTCACCCTTTATCGAGCGTATCCCGCTGGCGGCCCTGGTCGGCGTCATGTTCGTGGTTGCGCAACAGACCTTTGCCTGGGCCTCGCTACGGGTCCTGAACAAGGTGCCGCTGAATGACGTGTTGGTGATCCTCGCGGTGACCGTCATCACCGTGTTCACCGACCTCGCCACCGCCGTGCTCTGCGGGATCGTCGTCGCCGCGCTCAACTTCGCCTGGCAGCAGGCCCGGGAGCTGTACGCCGACAGCCATCTGGAGGCCGACGGCAGCAAGATTTACCGCCTCCATGGCACCCTGTTCTTTGCCTCCACGGCGCCCTTTCTCAATCAGTTCGACCCGGCCAACGACCCCGCCCAGGTGACCCTCGACTGCCGCCACCTGAACTTCGTCGACTACTCGGCCATTGCCGCCTTGAAGACCCTGCGCGAGCGCTACGAGAAGGCCGGCAAGCACCTGCAGGTTTTTCACCTGTCCGAACGTTGCAAGCGCCTGCTCAAGCGCGCCGGCGCGCACCAATAAGCCCCGCCGCGCAGCGCTGAGGCTCAGCGCTGCGCGATCAGGTGCTCGAGAAACAGTCCCGCGGCGACCGACAGCGCCTCGCGCGACCTCACACAGACACTGAGTTCACGGCAGGCCCAGGTCTCGTCGAGTCCGACCACCCGGGTCCCGCTCAGGTTGTAAATCCCCACGCTGCCCTGCGGCATGATGCCGATGCCCACCCCGGCCTGCACCATCAGGCACAGCGCGTCGTAGCTGGACACTTCCATGCGGATTTTCAACGAGCGGCCCAGGTCGTTGGCGGCCTTGATCAGCTGGAAATTGAGGTGGGTGCCGCTGCGCAAGGCGACGCATTCATAATCCAGGGTCTCACCGAAGCTGACCGACTCCCGCGCCGCCAACGGGTGATCGTCGGGCACCAGCAGCACCAGCCGGTCGCTGCGGAACGGGAAGACTTCGATATCCGCGCCATGGGGAAGACGGGTGAAAATGCCGATCTCGGCACGGTTTTCCGCCACCGCCTTGGTAATCGCCAGGCTCTGCTGTTCTTCCAGGCTGATATTGATCAGCGGGTACGCGGTCATGAAGGACTTGACCAGCCCCGGCATGAACTGGGTGATGGCCGAGATATTGGCCAGGACATGCACCGAGCCACGCCGACCATGGGAGTAATCGCGCATCTGCACGACGATTTCGTTGAGGTTGTTCAGCGCACTGCGGGCCATGAACAGCAGCGACAGCCCGGCGTCGGTGGGGGTGATGCCCTTGTTGGTGCGATTGAGCAGTTTCGACTCGAGCAGCTCTTCCAGCTCGCTGAGCCGCTTGCTCACCGCCGCCGCGGCGATATGTTCGCGCTTGGCGGCGGCGGCAATGGTGCCCTCTTCGATGACACTGACAAAGAGTCGCAAGGAGACGGGATCGAGCTTCATGGGCGGTACCGGGGCATACGGGCCTGAGTGGCGCCCATAGTACCCCGTCCGCTGCCGACTCAGAACGCCCCGGACAACAGATGCCCGGCGTTCGGCACCTGGGCCTTGAGGCCGAGATGTTTCAGCATCTGGTAGACCGTTGCCACCGACGCCGACAGCACCGGCTTGTCGAGACGATCCTGGACGATCTGGATCGCCGGCAGCGAGGGCATCTGCACGCAGCACGACAGCACCACGCCGTCGGCCTGGCCGATATTCAGCTTGTCGGCGTGGGCCACCAGGTTCATCGGGTCCAGGCGACCGACCGCCAGGTTATCGGAGACTTCCAGGCTGATGGAGTCGACCACTTCGATCCCGGCCGCCTCGATATAGTCGATGACCTGCTGGGTCAGGGGCTTCATATACGGCGTGATGATCGAGACCTTCTTGTATTCGAGCAGGTTCAGGCTGTCGATCAGCGCGCCGGCGGAACTCAGCACCGGGGCGTTCGAGTGGTTGCCGGCGACGGTCTTGCCCAGGCGCTCCTGGGAGACTTTGTGGTAACCCGCGCCCTGGCACATGATCGCCACCAGGCAGGCATAAGCCATGACATCGACCCGTGCATCGCTGAGCTCCAGCGCGCAGCGATCGCTGTCGATATCCATCTTTTTCAGCTCTTCGGGACTGACGTGCATCATGCGCATACGCGAGGAGTGGAACGTGAAGTGCTCCTCGGGAAACAGCGAGTAGCGCGAGGTCAACATCGCCGGGATCTCGGTTTCCATGGTGGTATTGGAACTGGGCACAATCTGGCCGATTCGGAAGTTTTTCATGGGTCGGTTCTCTATCAAGGGGGCGGATCAGTTGCCGCTGGTAAGTTGGACGCCTTTGGTTTCCTGCAGCGTGAACACCATGAGCGCGGCGATGGCATAGGAAACAGAGGCGAGAGAAATGGTCGCGGTGAAGCCGATCTGCGGAATCAGCACCGGCACCAGCTTGATCCCGGCAATGGCGCCGACCCGACCGAAGTTGAAGCAGAAGCCCGAGGCGGTGGAGCGGATGCTGGTCGGGAAGAGTTCCGAGTACCAGGCACCGAAGCCACTGAAGTAACCGGTGAAGAAACCCAGCAGTGCCGCCAGCGAACCCAGGGTAAGCACGTTGCCACTGGTGAACAGCAGCTTGCCGTCGGTCAATGGCATCAGGGTCGCCGAGTAGGCGAACACCGGCACCATGATCGCCATGCCGGCAAAGAAGATCGCGAATGCCAGGCGGCGGCCGATTTTTTCCGCCAGATAGCCGTAGGCCAGGTAACCGATGGTCGCGCCGATACCGATCCAGATCACGAACACCGGCGCCTGATCGATGCGCACGTTGAGGATGTTCTGCAGATAAGCCGGCATGAAGGTGGTGATGATCCAGTAGCCGTACATGCCCAGCACCGAAATGCTCAGGCCCAGCAAGGTCACTTTCAGGTACTGAGCCCCGAAGATTTCCATCAGGCGGCCCTTGTCGGCGTTACGCCGCATGAACTCGCGGTTGGCCAGCCAGACCGGCGACTCCTTGACGAACAGCCAGATGAACACCAGGGTGAAATAGGCCGGGATCGAGGCATAGATAAACAGCTTGCGCCATGATTCGGGGTTGCTGGCGTCGAGAAAGCTCCAGGCAAAAATCGCCGCCAGCAGGCCGCCGGCCGACCAGCCGGTCTGCATCACCGCAAAGGCCTTGGCGCGCCCGGCCGGCGGCCAGATTTCCGAGACCAGCGCCGCGGCCGCGGACCACAGGCCGCCGACGGCGATGCCGACGCAGAAGCGAAACAGGTTGAGTTGCCAGAGACTGTCGGCAAAACCGCAGAGCAAGGTGCCACTGCCATAGACGAACACCGAGAGCATCATGGTTTTCTTGCGGCCGATCTTGTCGGAGATATTGCCGAGGAAAAAACCGCCGATCCCGGTTGCCAGCAGAAACCAGGCCACCGTGGAGACCACGTCGTTCAGGCCGACGGAGAAGGTCTTGGCGATCGCCAGCAGCACAAAACCGAAAACCGTCGCATCCAGTGCATCAAACAGCCAGGCGGCCCATGAGCCACCCAGGGTGACATAGCGCTGGGAGCTGCTGAGCTTACCGTCAGCGTCTACCGGAACAGCATCGGCCGTGACCGTGGAAGCCAGGTTTTTCATGGAGGAACCTCATGGAGCCAATTTATTATTTTTAGAAGGTCGTCCACCAACAAACGACTGTTCAGGTGAAGCCGATCTTAATAAGGGCCCATTGAGGCGTATATCAGGCATTGGCGAGCCTGCCATCGCGGATGGCGATGGCAGATCGAAGCAGGCAGCAAGGGTCGTTTCATGCGGCACAACGTCGCTGAACGGCACACCGGCGTGGCAATACGCTACCCTCGGCGCTCTTGTGAATGTGGCGGAGCACGCAATGACTGACCGTGAAATCATCATCCCGGAATCCATGACCCTGATTGCCGAACGCGCGGGTTATGCACCTGCCGTAAAGGTCGGCGCCACGCTCTACTGCGCGGGCCAGGTGGGCCGCACGCCGCAACTGGAGGTCATCGAGGATCCCGCCCGGCAGTTCGCGGCGGCCTGGGAAAACCTGCGCCTGGTGCTGGCCGCCGGCGGTTGTACCTTCGAGGATGTGGTCGAGATGACCACCTACCACGTGCACATGTCCCGGCACATGGCGGTATTCCGCGAGGTCAAGAACCGGGTGTTCCCCAGGGGCCGGTGCGCCTGGACCTGCGTCGGCGTAACGGAGTTGGCCCACCCGGGGCTGCTGGTGGAAATCAAATGCGTGGCGGTACAACCCACAGCGAAATAGACGGATAGGGTTAGAATGCCGGCCCTTTTTCCTTGCCGGCACCGCCTGATGAACCCCGACGCCTTGTCCACCCTCCACACTCACCTGCTCACGGCCCTGGCGGCCGCCCCCGCGGAAACCCGGCGCCTGTTCCACGGCCGGGGCCGCTGCTGGCCGGGACTGGAGCAACTGACCGTCGACTGGCTGCAGGGCGTGGTGCTGGTGTCGCTGTTCAAGGAGCCGGAGCCCGAGCAACTGCAGGCCCTCAAGAACTTGCTGATGGAGATCAGCCAGTCACCCACTTGGCTGGCCAGCGGTGCACACACTTTATTGCTGCACCATCGTTACCTGCCCCTGAGCCCCGCCGAATGGCTGGTGGGCCAGGCCATTGAGGAATGGGTCATTACCGAAGGCGGCCTGCGCTATCAGGTCGACCTGGGCAAGAAACAGAACAACGGCCTGTTTCTCGATATGCGCTTCGGCCGCGACTGGGTGCGGGCCAATGCCCAGGGCAAGCGGGTGCTGAACCTGTTCGCCTACACCTGCGGTTTTTCCGTGGCGGCGCTCGCCGGCGGGGCCGCCCATGTGCTCAACCTGGATATGTCCCGCGCGGCCCTGAGCCGTGGGCGCGACAATCATCGCCTGAACGGCCACGACCTGGGCAAGGTCGGCTTTCTCGGCCACGACCTGTTCAAGTCCTGGGGCAAGGTCATCAGCAGCGGCCCGTTTGATCTGGTGATCATCGACCCGCCGTCCTTCCAGAAAGGCAGCTTCCTGTTGAGCAAGGATTACCAGCGGGTCTTGCGCCGTCTGCCGGAACTGCTCAGCGCCGACGGCCGGGTCCTCGCCTGTATGAACGATCCGGCCGTGGGTTCGGACTTCCTGATCGATGGCGTGACCCGCGAAGCGCCGGGCATGCTGTTCGAACGCCGCCTGGACAATCCGCCGGAGTTCCCCGATATCGACGCTGAAAGCGGGTTGAAGGCCTTGTTGTTCAAGCAGGGTGCTATCCTGCCGGAAAAAACCGAATCCACCGTTGCGTGAGGCTGTTGTGTCCAGAGGTATCGTTTTATCGGTGTTGGCGTCCTGCCTGTTCGCCATCATGTATTTCTATACGTCTCTGCTCGCGCCCCTCAACGGCGAGGAGATCTTCGGTTGGCGAATGCTCCTGACCGCGCCTTGCATGACGGTGTTCATGCTGGTATCCGGAGACTGGAAGCTGGTCCCCGCGATCCTCGTCCGAGTGCGGCAGCAGCCACTGCTGCTGCTCAAATTGCTGTTGTCTTCGGCACTGCTCGGTTTACAGCTTTGGGTGTTCCTCTGGGCACCGCTCAACGGGCATAGCCTGGATGTATCCCTGGGCTACTTCCTCTTGCCGCTGACCATGGTGCTCACCGGCCGCATCGTCTACGGCGAACGCCTGTCGCGGCTGCAGACCGTGGCCGCCCTGCTCGCCCTCTGTGGCGTACTCAACGAGTTGTACCGGGTCGGCAGCTTTTCCTGGACCACCCTGCTGGTAGCCATCGGCTATCCGATCTACTTCGTGTTGCGTCGGCGCAACGCCACCCACAACCTGGGCGGACTCTGGTTCGAGATGATGTTGCTGCTGCCGGTGGCGTGGTGGTTCGTACAACACGGCGAACAGGGCTTTGCCGTGGTCAGCCAACGGCCGGTGCTGTATGCCCTGATTCCCTTGCTGGGGGTGATCAGTACCGCCGCACTGATCTGCTACCTGTTGGCGAGCCGGATGCTGGCCTTCGGACTGTTCGGGCTGCTGGGGTATGTGGAACCCGTGCTGCTGGTGATCGTCGCCCTGTTGCTGGGGGAAAGCATCGGACCGGGAGAATGGTTGACCTACCTGCCGATCTGGCTGGCGGTGGCGGTATTGGTGCTGGAAGGGGTAAAGCGCCTGGTCAAGCAGCGGCGCAAGTAATCCAGCCGCAGCAGCGAAGCTGCTCTAGCAGGCCACGGTCGGCAACCACAAGCGGAAACGCGCCCCACCCAGCGGCGATTGCTCAGCGGTCAGGGTGCCGCCCTGGGCTTCCAGCGCCCGCCGGCTGATGGCCAGGCCCAGGCCAAAGCCGCCGGTGGCACGATCGCGACTGCGGTCCAGGCGATAGAACGGCTCGAAAATCCGCTCCCGATCCGGCTCGGGAATGCCAATGCCGTCGTCATCGACCCACAGCTCGCAACCTTCCGGGTTGACCCTGACGCCAATCTGGATCCGCCGCTCGCAATAACGCATGGCATTGCGCAAGAGGTTCTGTACCGCCCGCGCGGTCAGGCGCGGGTCCAGCACAAAACGGTCCAGCGAACCGTGCATCAAGACGTCCAGCACGGTGTCCGGGGCTTCCAGCTCCTCGTCGAAACTGCCGAGGATACTGTCGACGAACTCGTCCAGCGAGACCATGACCCGATCCGGCAATCGGGCCGGGTTCTGCAAACGGCTATAGGACAGCAATTCCAACACCAGCTCGTCCAACTCGCGGATATGCGCCACCAGCCCTTGCAGGCGCTCGCGGGACGCCGGCGGCAGATCCTCGGACAAGGCCAGGGCCAGGCCGAAGTCGAGGCGGGTCAAGGGTGTCCGCAGTTCGTGGGACACCGCGTTGAGCAAATCACGCTGCTGGTTGAGCAGGCCTTCGACATCGCCGGCCATGGTGTCGAACACCGCCGCCAGCTCGCCGATATTGGAGCGTGGCGGGATATTCGTGCGTTCGCTCAACTGCCCCTGGCCAAGGCGCCGAGCGGTCTGCTTGAGACGTTCCAGGTCGCGCCAGTGCGGGCGCAGCCAGAACAGCAGGCAGGCCAGCAACGCGGCACCGATCAGTACGTTCATGCTCCAGTACAACAGGTTCACGTCCAGCGGGTCGGGCGGGACTTGCAACGCCACCGCCCATTGCTCATCCAGCGGCGACACCGCCAGGGTCCGGGTGCCCCACTCGCCGAGGCGAAGCACATCCTCACCGCCGTGCAGGCGCTGTTGCTCCGGCGCGCTGAAGCTCGGGTCATCGACACGGGTCAAGCTGACCTGCAAGGGTCCGAAGCGCTGGTCCAGGCGCGTGGCCATTGCCGGCCACTGTTCTTTCGGTACCTGGCGAAACTGTTCGATCAGCAGGCTCTGCAAGCCCCGCGACTGGTCCATGTTGTAGCGCATGAAACGTTCGTGGAAGACCCCGATCACCAGCTCGGGCACCAGATAGATCGCCGCACTGAAGGTGACGATGGTGATCAGGTACAGCCGCACCAGGATCTTCAGCATGGTTTCAGTACTCCCATTCGGAGCGGCTGAACAGGTAACCCTTGCCCCAGACGGTCTTGATCTTGCGCGCCTCGCCGGCATGGTCGTCGAACTTGCGGCGCAACTTGGAAATCGCCACGTCCACCGAACGGTCGGTGCCGTTGAACTCGATGCCGCGCAGGCGCTGGAGGATCTGGTCGCGACTGAGCACTTCGCCGGCATGCCGGGCCAGCACCACCAGCAGGTTGTATTCGCCGCTGGACAGCTCCACCGGCTGTTCGCGCCAGGTCACGGTGCGTTCCGAGAGGTCGATGCACAGGTTGCCCATCAGGATCCGGTCGCTGGCCACCTGCGGATCGGCCAGGCTGCTACGGCGCAGCAGGGTCCGTACCCGGGCCAGCAATACCCGGGGTTCGCAGGGTTTGGTCACATAGTCGTCGGCGCCCATCTCCAGGCCCAGTACCTGATCATGGCTGTCATCACGGGCGGTGAGCATCAGGATCGGCAGCGTCGCCGAATCGGCGCGCAACAGGCGGCACACCTGCAGGCCGTCGAGGCCCGGCAGCATCAGGTCGAGGATCACCAGGTCCGGCGGGGTCTGTTTCGCCCGCTCGCGCACCTGGTCGCCACGGGCCAGCACATTGACCTGGTAGCCGTTGCGCTCCAGGTAGCTGGCGATCAATTCACTGAGGGCGCTGTCGTCTTCGACCAGCAGAATGTTAGGCATAGGTAAATTTACGAAGCGGAAAACCGTGAAGGATATACGCCTACGCACGTCCGAGAGCAGAAGCTTCACACTTTTTCACCAACGCCCTACATAGCTTCACAGCACCGCTTGACCACGGCCCTTAGCATGCGGGGGCCATTATTGGGACTCTGTTATGTTGAAGAAGCTGCTTGCCCCGCTCTGCCTGTCAGCCCTGGCGCTGGCCCTGAGCGCCTGTGACAAATCCGCGAATGCCCCGCAAACGCCGCCCCCGCCCAAGGTTCGGGTCGAGATCCTCAAGAGCCAAAGCCTGTCGATCAATAGCGAACTGAGCGGACGCATCGCCGCGCCGCGCATCGCCGAAGTCCGCGCGCGGGTGGCCGGCGTGGTGCTGCAGCAGGTGTTTCGTGAGGGCAGCGACGTGAAACAGGGCGACGTGTTGTTCCGCATCGACCCGGCGCCGTTCAAGGCCGACCTCGACAGTGCGGTTGCCAGCCTGCAAAAGGCCGAGGCCAATGCCTTCCAGACCCGCTTGCAACACCAGCGCTACCGCGATCTGGTGGAGAGTAACGCCGTCAGCCGCCAGGACTACGACAACGCCGAAGCCGCCGCGCGCCAGAGTGCCGCCGATGTCGCCGCGAACAAGGCCGCCGTGCAGCGGGCCCGGCTCAACCTTGGCTACGCCACCGTCACCGCGCCGATTTCCGGACGTATCGGCCGTGCGCTGGTAACCGAAGGCGCCCTGGTCGGCCAGAACGAAACCACCGCCCTGGCGCTGATCCAGCAGTTGAATCCGATCCACGCCGACCTGACCCAGTCGACCCGCGAACTGAATGACCTGCGCCGCGCCCTGCGCGCCGGGCAGTTGCAGCAGGTCGGGCAGAACCAGGCCAAGGCTACGCTGATCCAGGACGACGGCAGTGCCTACCCGCTGCCGGGCAAGTTGCTGTTCACCGATATCAGCGTCGACCCCGGCACTGGCCAGGTGATCCTGCGCAGCGAGTTCCCCAACCCGGACCTCGACCTGCTGCCCGGCAGTTTCGTCCGGGTCCGCGTCGAGCAAGCGGTCAACCGCGAAGCGATCACCGTGCCGCAACGGGCCATCCAGCGTGACAGCGCCGGGATCGCCCAGGTGCTGCTGGTGGATGCCGAACAGCGGATCAGCCAACAGCCGGTGCAGTTGGGCGCGGTGCAGAACGATCGCTGGATCGTCACCGACGGCCTCAAGGCCGGCCAACGCATCGTCGTCGAGGGCCTGCAACACGCCCGGCCCGGCGAGCGGGTGCAGGTCGACGACAGCCCTCTTCCCCTCGCCCAGTCCAAAGGACAGTGAGCATGCCGCATTTCTTTATCGACCGGCCGGTGTTCGCCTGGGTGGTCGCCCTGTTCATCCTGCTGGCCGGTGCCCTGGCCATCCCGCAGTTGCCAGTGGCCCAGTACCCCAACGTCGCGCCGCCCAAGGTGGAAATCTACGCCGTCTACCCGGGCGCCTCGGCGCAGACCGTGGATCAAGGCGTGGTCAGCCTGATCGAGCAGGAGCTCAACGGTGCCGATCACCTGTTGTATTTCGAGTCCCAGAGCAGCCTGGGCAGCGCCACCATCACCGCGACCTTCCAGCCCGGCACCAACCCGGAAATGGCCCAGGTCGATGTGCAGAACCGCCTGAAAGCGGTGGAGCCGCGCCTGCCCGCCGCCGTGACCCAGCAAGGCTTGCAGGTGGAAAAGGTTTCCGCCGGCTTCCTGCTGCTCGCCACCCTCACCTCCAGTGACGGCAAATACGACGAAAGCGCTCTCAGCGACTACCTGGCGCGCAACGTGATGAACGAGATCAAGCGCCTCGACGGTGTCGGCAAAGCCCAGTTGTACGGCGCCGAACGGGCCATGCGGATCTGGATCGACCCGCAGAAGCTGGTGGGTTTCAACCTGACCCCGGCGGATGTCAGCGCCGCCGTGGCCGGGCAGAACGCCCAGGTCTCGGCGGGCAGCATCGGCGCCCTGCCGGCGCGCCCGACCCAGGAAATCAACGCGGCGGTGCTGGTCAAGGGCCAGCTGAGCACGCCGAAGGAGTTCGCCGATATCGTCCTGCGGGCCAATCCCGACGGTTCCAGCGTGCGCATCGGCGATGTCGCCCGGGTGGAAGTCGGCAGCCAGGACTACCAGTACGGCACCCGCCTGAACGGCAAGCCGTCCACCGCCTTCAGCGTGCAGTTGAGCCCCGGAGCGAATGCCCTGCACACCGCCACCCTGGTGCGGGCCAAGCTCGACGAGTTGTCGCGCTACTTCCCGGCCGGGGTCGAATACAAGATCCCCTACGACACCTCGCCCTTCGTCAAGGTCTCGATCACCAAGGTGATCTATACCCTGGGCGAAGCCATGCTGCTGGTGTTCGCGGTGATGTTCCTGTTCCTGCAGAACATCCGCTACACCCTGATCCCGACCCTGGTGGTGCCGGTGGCGCTGATGGGCACCTTCGCCACCATGCTGGCCCTGGGTTTCTCGATCAACGTGCTGACCATGTTCGGCATGGTCCTGGCCATCGGCATCCTGGTGGACGACGCCATTGTGGTGGTGGAGAACGTCGAGCGGATCATGGCCAACGAGGGGTTGTCGCCACGGGACGCCACCCGCAAGGCCATGGGCCAGATCAGCGGCGCCATCGTCGGCATCACCCTGGTGCTGGTGGCGGTGTTTATTCCCATGGCCTTCATGCAGGGCTCGGTGGGGGTGATCTACCAGCAGTTCTCGCTGTCCATGGCCACCTCGATCCTGTTCTCGGCCTTCCTCGCCCTGACCCTGACCCCAGCCTTGTGCGCCACCCTGCTCAAGCCGATTGCCCCGGGCGAACATCACGCCAAGGGCGGTTTCTTCGGCACGTTCAACCGGCGTTTCGAACAGCTGAGCAATAAATATGAAGGCTGGGTGGTCTATGCGCTGAAACGCAGCGGCCGCTACCTGCTGGTCTACGGCCTGTTGCTGGTCGTGCTGGGGTTGTGCTTCATGCGCCTGCCCGCCTCGTTCCTGCCGGTGGAGGACCAGGGCTACACCATCACCGATATCCAGCTACCACCGGGGGCGAGCCAGAACCGCACGATCAAGGTGGTGGAGCAGATCGAGGCGCATAACGCCACGGAACCGGGCGTCGGTGACACCACCATGATCCTCGGCTTCAGTTTCTCCGGCAGCGGGCAGAACGCCGCCCTGGCCTTCACCACCCTGAAGGACTGGTCGGCGCGTAGTGCCAAGGACTCGGCGCAAGCCATTGCCGACCGCGCCAACCTGGCGTTGGGCGAGATCAAGGACGCCGTGGCCTACGCCATCCTGCCGCCTCCGGTGGACGGCCTCGGCACCTCCAGCGGTTTCGAATTCCGCTTGCAGGACCGCGGCGGCGTCGGCCATGAGGCGCTGATGAAGGCTCGCAGCCAGTTGCTGGAAGCGGCCGAGAAGAGCCCGGTGCTGGCCAATGTCCGTGAAAGCGCCCTGGCCGAAGCGCCACAGGTGCAGTTGGAGGTCGACCGCCAGCAGGCCAATGCCCTGGGGGTGTCCTTTGCCGATATCGGTGCCCTGCTCTCCACCGCCCTGGGCTCGAGCTATGTCAACGACTTCCCGAACCAGGGGCGCATGCAACGGGTGGTGATCCAGGCCGAAGGCGACCAACGCAGCCAGGTGGCCGATCTGCTGAAAATCAATGTGCGCAACAGCAACGGAAAAATGGTGCCGTTGTCGGCCTTTGTCCAGGCGCAGTGGACCCAGGGCCCGGCGCAACTGACCCGCTACAACGGTTATCCGGCAATTGCCATTTCCGGCGAGCCCAAGGCCGGGCGCAGCACCGGGCAGGCAATGGCGGAGATGGAACGGCTGGTAACGCAGTTGCCGACGGGGTTGGGCCTGGAATGGACCGGCTTGTCGTTGCAGGAGCGTTTGTCCGGTTCCCAGGCAACCACGCTGCTGGGGCTGTCGCTGCTGGTGGTGTTCCTCTGTCTGGCGGCGCTGTATGAAAGCTGGTCGATCCCGACTTCGGTGCTGCTGGTCGTGCCCCTGGGGGTGCTTGGCGCGGTGCTGGCAGTGACCTTGCGCGGGATGCCCAACGATGTGTTCTTCAAGGTGGGGTTGATCACCATCATCGGCCTGTCGGCGAAGAACGCGATTTTGATCATCGAGTTCGCCAAGAGTCTCTACGACGAGGGTCATGATCTGCTGGATGCGACGGTGCAGGCAGCGCGCCTGCGCCTGCGCCCGATCATCATGACGTCCCTGGCGTTTATCCTCGGCGTGGTGCCGCTGGCGATTGCCACCGGCGCCAGCTCGGCGAGCCAGCAGGCCATCGGCACCGGGGTGATCGGCGGGATGATCACGGCGACGCTGGCGGTGATGTTTGTGCCGGTGTTTTTTGTGGTGGTGATGAAACTGGTCAGCGGCACCACCACCACCACCACCACCACCACCCCGATCAATCCAGAGTGAAATCAATCACCACTCTGGCGGCCACATCGCCCTTTTCCAGCCGCTCGAAGACCTGGTTGATCGCCGACAGCGGCTGGCGCTCGATATCCGCCTTGACCTTGCCTTGGGCGGCAAATGCCAGGGCCTCGGCCATGTCCTGGCGATTACCCACGAACGAACCGCGTACCGTGATGCAATTGGCGACCACCCCGAACAAATCCATGGGAAAGTCGCCCGGCGGCAGGCCGACCAGGACGCAGGTGCCGAGCTTGCGGGTCATCGCCACCCCCTGCTTGAACGCCCCGAGCGACGGCGCGGTGATCAGCACCCCATGGGCGCCGCCGTCAGTGGCGGCAATCACCGCGGCCACTGCATCGTCGCCCTTGGCATTCACCACGGCGTCAGCGCCCAGTTCGGTGGCATGGGCCAATTTGCGCTCGTCGATGTCCACGGCACACACCCGCAGCCCCATGGCCTTGGCGTACTGGACCGCCAGATGGCCCAATCCGCCAATACCGGAAATAACCATCCACTGCCCCGGACGGACATCGGCCTCCTTGATGCCCTTGTAGCTCGTCACCCCGGCACAAATGATCGGTGCCGCCTCACAAGGATCCAGCGACGCCGGTATATGCGCGACATATTCCGGATCCGCCAGGATGTACTCGGCGAATCCGCCGTTGCGTGTGTAGCCACCAAACTCGGCTTGCGCGCACACGGTTTCCCAGGCCTGGAGGCAATACTCGCAATGACCACAGGCCGAATAAAGCCACGGCACCCCCACGCGCTCGCCCAATTGTACCGCGGTGACGCCGCTGCCCAGCGCCACCACCGTGCCGATGCCCTCATGCCCGGGGGTAAAGGGCAGCCCTGGCTTGAGTGGCCAATCGCCTCGCGCCGCATGCAAATCGGTGTGACACACACCGCAAGCTTCGACCTTGACCAGGATCATCCCCGGTCCGGCTGTCGGGACGTCCAGATGCCGGATAACCAATGGTTTTCCAAACGCTTCGACAACAGCCGCCAACATTTTACCTTCCATCGGACGCCCCTTCTTCAGAGTGGTGGTTGCTCGTCTGGCCGCTGCCAGGCAAACAGGAAAACAAATATCGACCGATCACTCAGGCCAAGCCCCTGACCGCCTCGATCATCTTGACCAGCACGGCCTGTGCATCGCCGTAAACCATGTTGCAGTTTTCTCCGTAAAACAGCTGATTCTGGATACCGGCATAGCCCTTGCCCTCCCCGCGCTTGACCACGTAGACATGATGGGCCTTATCGACATCGAGAATCGGCATGCCATAGATCGGCGACGACTTGTCGCTGCGCGCGGCGGGGTTGACCACATCGTTGGCACCGATCACCAACACCATATCGGTGTCGGGAAAGTCGCTATTGATATCTTCCAATTGGAAAATCAGATCGTAGGGCACCCCGGCCTCGGCCAGTAACACGTCCATTTGTCCCGGCATGCGCCCCGCCACCGGGTGCACGGCGAACTTCACCAGCACCCCGTGCGCCTGCAGCAATTTCACGAACTCATAGAGCTTTTGTTGGCCCTGGGCGACCGCCAGGCCATAGCCCGGAACGATGATGACCTTGTTCGCGTAACGCATCGCCACGCCTGCATCGCTTGCCGCTGTCGGCTTGAGCTCGCCCGAGATGGCGGTTCCCTTGCGAGTGGGCTGGTCGCCAAAACGGGCAAAGAGCACATGAGCGACCGAGCGATTCATCGCTTTTGCCATCAGCAATGTGAGCAGCACGCCAGCGGCGCCGACCAGCATGCCGGCGATCATCATCGCCGGGACCTGCAACACGAAACCCTCGAGGCCGACCGCCAGGCCGGTGAAGGCGTTGTAGATGGAAATGACCACCGGCATATCGGCACCGCCGATGGGCAGTGTCATCAACACGCCGAACAGCAAGGCACAGCCGAAGAACACGCCGATCAACCAGAGGACATTGCCCGGCGCACCACCTGCGTCTTGCATGAGCAGCATCAACCAGGCGCCCACCCCCAGGGTCACCAGCATCAACAGGGCGTTGATCAGTTGCAGCCCTTTCATGCGTAATGGCTTGTTCAGGCGACCGTCCAGCTTGGCCCAGGCGATCAGGGAGCCGGACAAGGAGATCGCACCGATCAGGGCGCCAAACAAGGTGCCCGCCAACGACGAGAGATCGAAAACCCGATGCCCGAACAACTCCATGGCGGCAATGGCCGCCGCTGCCCCGCCGCCCATGCCGTTGTAGATCGCCACCATCTGCGGCATGGCGGTCATGGCCGCCTTGCGTCCACTCCACCACGCCGCCCCGCCGCCCAGCAACAGGGCAAGGAGCGCCAGGCAGACGTTGACCGGCAGTTGCGGCCTGGCCGCTTCACTCACGGAAAATACGTAGAGAAAACTCACTATCACCGCGGCCAGCATGCCCCAGCCGGCCACATGAATGCCGCCCGCTGCCGTGACCGGCGAGGACATCCGCCACAACCCGAAGATCAATAAAAAGGCCGCGCCGAGATACACCAGCCCGATCAGCCATTGCGAAGTCATAATCAGCATGCTCAAGCCTCAGGCCTTTTCAGGCTTTCTGGTCGCGGAATGATGGGCCTTGCGCCGCTTGGGCTCAGGCGCGCTGGTCTGGAACATCGCGAGCATTCGGCCGGTTACGGCGTAGCCGCCTGCCGCGTTACCCGCCCCCAGCAAGACCGCGACAAAGCCTGCCGCTTGTTCGGCGACCGTCACCGCATCGAGTAATCCGATCAGGCCACCGACCACAACGATGCCATGGACAAAGTTCGAGCCCGACATCAACGGGGTATGCAAAATGGCCGGGACCCGGCCGATAATGACCCAGCCGGCGAAAGCGGCCAGCATGAAGATATAAAGACCGACGAAGCCAACACTGTTCATGAGCGCGTCTCCCTGGCGGCGTGGTCCGGTTCGGCATCGGCGTGGCTCGCTGGATCCATGAGCTGGCCGGCATGGGTCAGCACGGTCTGCGCCAGGATCTCATCGTCCCAGTCGATGTCGATGACATTGTTCTTCAGCATCAGCGCCAGCAGGTTGAACTGATTTTTCGCGTACAGCTGGCTGGCGTCCTGACTCAAGGATGAGGGCAAATTGAGCGGCGCCATCAAGGTCACCCCACCGACCATGACGGTCTGTCCGGGCACGCAGCCTTCGCAATTGCCTCCCCCTTCGGCGCCAAGATCGACAATCACCGCCCCGGGTTTCATCCCGGCCAGTTGCGCGGCGCTGACCAGGCGTGGAGAGGGTCGTCCCGGTACCGCCGCCGTGGTAATGACGAGGTCGGCCTGCTGGATATGTTCGGTCAGGACTTGCGCGACCTGGGCTTTTTCCGCTTCACTCAACTCCCGTGCATACCCGCCCTTGCCGCGCGCATCGATGCCGACATCGACGAAACCGGCCCCCAGGGATCGCGCCTGCTCCGCGGTTTCCGGGCGGACGTCGTAGCCTTCCACCACAGCGCCCAGCCGATGCGCGGTAGCAATGGCCTCCAGTCCGGCCACGCCCAAGCCAAGGACCAGCACATGTGCCGGACCGACGATGCCGGCCGCCGTGGTGACCTTGGGCAGTATCCGCGACATGTGCACCGAGCCCAGTTGTACCGCGTAATACCCGGACAACGCCGACTGACTTGAAAGCGCGTCCATCGACTGGGCCCGGGTGATGCGCGGCAAGCGCTCCATGGCAAAGCAGGTGATTTGTCGCTCCAGCAAGCGTTGCACCAGGGCCGGATTCTTTTGTGCATAGATGAAACACAGGAGCACCGCACCGGGTTTCAGCTTGCCGATGAGCTCCAGGGAAGGTGCCTGCACCGCCAGGACCACATCGGCCTCATGTACCAGTTGCCCGGCGCTGCTCAGGAACACAACGTCCGGATAGGCCGAGTCCGGGAGAAAACTCGCCTCGCCGGCCCCCGCCAGCATATGCAGCCTGGCGCCGAGTGCGCGCAATTTTGCACAAAGGCCCGGCACCAGAGCCACACGTCGCTCGTGCGGATGGGTTTCTTTCAGCACAGCCAGATTGACGTACATCACGCGCTCCATTGAAGGCGCCCGACCTGTGCCGGGCGCCGGTAATGTCTCCGGGCCAGGACTTCAGACGGGGGCCTGGGCCGAGACGTAGCGCACGAGCTTTTTATTGACGAACTGCTGGATGCCCATATTGCCGAGCTCACGGCCGTAGCCTGAGTTCTTGATGCCACCAAACGGCAGTTCGGCATCGCTCCAGCTGATGCTATTGATAAACATCATGCCGGTCTCGATGCGGCTGGCGACACGCTGCCCCCGGGCCAGGTCACGAGTGAACACCGAGCCCCCCAGGCCGAAGTCGGAGTCGTTTGCCAGGGCAATGGCCGCCTCTTCGTCAGGCACCCGGAAAAATAGCGCCACGGGGCCGAAGAACTCGTCGCGGAACGCCGGGTTGTCGGGTGCGATATCAGTGAGGATGGTCGGCGCCATAAATGCGCCGGGCCGATCGATCCGTCCGCCGCCGAGCAAAACCTTGGCACCGTGGGCAATCGCCGTCTGCACTTGCTCAAGCAGTTGCAACAACGCGGCTTCCGAGGACAACGGGCCCAGGGCGGTCTTTTCATCCATCGGATCACCGGGGAGCATCGCCGCGAGCACCGCCTGGAATCCCTCGAGGAACGCATCGGCCAGTTTGTCCACGACGATAAAGCGTTTGGCCGCGCAACAGGTCTGCCCGCAGTTATACATCCGCCCCCAGATTGCCCATTTGATCGCCAGGTCCAGATCGGCATCTTCGAGCACAATAAACGCGTCGCTGCCACCCAGCTCCATG
The DNA here is from genome assembly GCF_023242385.1 of Pseudomonas sp. MWU12-2345. Taxonomy (NCBI): domain Bacteria; kingdom Pseudomonadati; phylum Pseudomonadota; class Gammaproteobacteria; order Pseudomonadales; family Pseudomonadaceae; genus Pseudomonas; species Pseudomonas sp. MWU12-2345. Next base: position 615,977 of record NZ_JALLJA010000001.1, read on the forward strand.
GACGACGGCTTCAGGTTCTGTCCGGCCCAGGCCGCCAGGCTGCGTCCGGCGGCGACACTGCCGGTCAGGGCGACACCGCGGATACGCTCGTCGTCGACCACCTGCCTGGACTGCTCATGGGAGATCAGCAGGTTGGTGTACAACCCCGGGGGAGCTCCCGCATCGAGGAGAAGCTGCTCAAAGGCAATCGCGCATTGGGGCACGCAACCGGCATGCTTGATCACCAGCACATTGCCCGCCATCAAATGCGGACCGGCCACGCGAGCCAGCTGATAGAAGGGAAAATTCCACGGTTCGACGCCGAAAACCACACCGATGGGACTGCTCTCCATATGCGCTTCCCCCTCGACCGGGTGAAGGGCTTCCGGGGCCAGGAAGCGTTCGGCGTTTTTCGCATAGTAGGCCAGGATGTCGGCGCTGAATTTCACTTCGCCCCGGGCTTCATTGATGCGTTTGCCCATCTCCAGGGTGACCTTGCGGGCCAACTCGTCGAAGCGCGCATGCATCAGTTCGCCGGCCTTGGCAATGATCGCCGCGCGCTGGGCATAGGAGGTGTTTTTCCAGGTCAGGTAACACTGCGCTGCAGTGGCCAGCTTTTGCTCCAGTTGCTGATCGGTAAGCGTCTCGAATTGCGCGAGCAACTTGCCGTTGTAAGGGTTGATCGTCGTATAGGCCATAGCGGTTGCCTTCAATGAGGTTGAGTCAGCCAACGCATAACGGATCGGAACCATCTGTCACGCAGATCGAACACGCCGATACGATGTACCGTCTTGGCGGTGGCTGACCAGCCTCGGAATCTACCCATATGCCATTCACTCATCAGCGGCGTGTCTCCTGGAATAAAACCGCAGGGCGCCGGGCGTGCTTAAAGACGATCTAGATCGGTAGTTCTTTACATAGGTCAAATAAATCCCATCCCGGGCGGCGTAGCATCGAGAAATCGGTCCCTCAAAAACACCTCCTGTCGGGAATGTCAATCATGCGAGTAAGCCGATCGACCCAGGAACAATCATTGCCCCCATACCCTTCCAGCGCAGTACGTTGGCGCTGTCGTCCAGTCGTGTACCTGGTGGACGCCGACCTTGTTTTGCGCCGCAGCTTGCGCGCGGAGCTGGAGGCCCACGGCTATGCAGTCCAGGACTATTGCAACTGCGAAAGGTTTCTCGAGGGTTACGCCGGAGAGCAGGAGGCCTGCCTGATTGTGGATACACACCTGCCGGGAATAAGCGGACTTGAGGTGCTGAGCCGGCTCAGGGCCGAGGGTGACGAACTACCGATTATCATGACCAGCAGCAACAGCCGTGTTGCCACGGTCGTAGAGGCCATGAAAATTGGCGTCTGCGACTTTCTGGAAAAGCCGTTTCGTTACCAGGACATCCTGACCAGCTTGAACACGGCTTTGGTCATTCACAGGAAAACCGCCGGCGCCAAGGCCCGCCGCCAGTCCGCCCTTGAACATATTGCCACCCTCACGACACGCCAGCGTCAGATCATGGCCCTGGTACTGGCCGGCCAGCCCAGCAAAAATATCGCTGTCGACCTGGGGATCAGTCAACGGACCGTTGAAAAGCACAGGGCCTCGATCATGGACAGGACCGAGGCAAAATCCATTCCCGAGCTGGCCCGCATCGCCTTGGCAGCGGGTGAGCCAATACTTTGACCGCCGCGGGCCAGGCGGGCATGAAGCGCCCGCCGCCCATGTGAAAACAGCGCCTGCCGGCACCTGCCGCCGTTCTATATGCCTGGACTCTCGCTGGCCGCCGAGACCACCAGGTTATCGACAACCTTCAGCACTCCCGCAGTACCCGCCGCCGTCGAGCGGGCCATGTCGCGCTCGAGGAGCGATCCCACGGCGCCGGAAAGCGTGACCGCGCCGTCCTGCACGCGGACCTCGATCCCGTGGGCATCGATAATTGCCTTGCGCCTGAAGGCGGCTTCAATATCGGTCTTGATCGTATCCGAAGAGGCATGCGGCTTGACCACTATATCGTTGCTGATCCCCTTGATCCCCTGCAGATAGCGCACCGCATAGCCTGCCGTCTGGCGCTGATGCTCCGAATCCACTTCGCCGCCAAGCACCAGCCAGCCATCCGCCACACTGACCTTGACCTGCTGGTCGGCCAGCGACGTGTTCCATTGCAAGGCCGAGACCGCCGCCGCGACGAGATCACTGTCCGTACGCACATGCTGCGACGGCAGAACAACCTCGATATTGTTGATCAGATCCACCACCCCTGAAACATGGGTGACAGCCTGTTCGGCGTGCCATCTTTCGGCGTGGCTGGCGACATGGCCGGAAATCGTCACGATCCCGTCGGACACCTGCACCAGGATTTGCTCGGCCTTCAATGCCAAATCCCATTTCAGTTCGTCAAGTACCTGCTCTCGCAGTTTTTCATCCGTATCCATGTGACAGTCTCCGGATTTTCCAAGGAATTCACGCTGCTGGTCCGCTCGATAGTATCCCTTTGCAGAGTTCCCCAGCAGGTTCGGAAAATACCCATCCGTGGGAATACCGCCAGCAGTCCTTCGAAGCCCATCGCTTTCAGGCGTGCGTTATCCAGGTGGATCCGTGGCGGGTCACGACATCAGTTACTGCACCAACTGATTGATCTCGATGATCGGCAGCAACACCGCCATCACGATCAGCAGCACCACCGCCCCCATCACCACGATCATCAGCGGTTCGAGCAGCGCGGTCATGCCCATGGCCCGCCGCTCGATATCCCGCGACAGGGTCTGCGCCGCCCGCTCCAGCATCGGCGGCAACGAGCCGGTCTTCTCCCCGCTGGCGATCAGATGGATCAGCACCGGCGGAAACACCTTCTCCACCTTCAACGCCGCCGCCAGGTTCACCCCTTCACGGACCCGCGCCGTGGCCTCGGTCACGCTCAGGCTCAAACGATCATTGGACACCGTCTGCCGCGCCGCCTCCAGGGCCCGCAACAACGGCACCCCGGCACCGCCGAGAATCGCCAGGGTCGAGGCAAATCGCGCGGTGTTCAGTCCCAGCACAAAGCGGCCGATCAGCGGCAGACGCAAGATCCGACTGTGCCAGCCCAGCCGCGCCGCCGGATTGCGCAAATACAAGCGCCAGCCCCACAAACCGCCCACCAGGACGCCAAAACACAACCAGCCCCAGGCGCGGATAAAGTCACTGGCATTGAGCATCGCCACCGTCAGCCCCGGCAGATCCTGGCGCGCCTGGGAAAAAGCGCTGACCACCTGGGGCACCACATAACTGAGCAGGAAAATCACAATGGCCACCGACACCAGTCCGACCACTCCCGGATAGATAAACGCAGTGAGAATCTTGCCCCGCAGGTTGTTGCGTTCCTCGATGTAATCCGCCAACCGCTCCATTACCTGGGCCAGGTCGCCGGACTCCTCGCCCGCCGCGATCAGCGCCCGGTAGATATCGGGAAAGTCCCGTGGTCGCTTGGCCAGTGCTTCGGCCAGGCGCATGCCGCCGCGCACATCGGCGCGCACCGCGCTCAGGGTCTGGGCAATGTGCTTGCGCTCGGCCTGCTCCACCGTCGCGCTCAACGCGGCTTCCAGCGGCAGGCTGGCGCCCAGCAGGCTCGCCAGTTGCCGGGTGGCCCAGGCCAGGTCGTTGTCCGACAGTTTGGCGCTGAACATCCCGCTGGCGCTGCCACCGCCCTGGACGCCGTCGGCCTGGACCAGCAAGGCGGTCAACCCGCGACTGCGCAGCAGGCCCATGGCCGCGCCCTGGCTGTCGGCTTCCAGATGGCCGGTTTCGATCTTGCCCAGGGCGTCGGCGGCTTCGAAGCGATAGCGATTCATCAGGCGTCCCGTGTCACGCGAAGGATTTCTTCCGGCGCGGTGGCGCCGCTGCGTACCCAGCGCTCGCCGTCCTCGCGCATGCTCAACATCCCGGCGGCACGGGCGGCCAGGCGCAGGGCCTGCTCGCCGGCACCCTGGTGGATCAGGCTGCGGATATCGTCGTCAATGCAGAACAGCTCGTGGATACCGGTGCGGCCGCTATAGCCAGTGTGATTGCACACGCTGCAGCCCAACGGACGCCAGGTGCCGGGCGCGGCCGGGTCTTCCTGGCGACAGTGCTGGCACAGGCGCCGGACCAGGCGCTGGGCGAGCACGCCGAGCATCGACGAAGCCAGCAGAAACGGTTCCACGCCCATGTCGATCAGGCGGTTGACCGCCGATACCGCGTCATTGGTGTGCAGGGTCGCCAGCACCAGGTGCCCGGTGAGCGAAGCCTGCACGGCAATCTGCGCGGTCTCAAGGTCGCGGATCTCGCCGATCATGATGATGTCCGGGTCCTGGCGCAGGATCGCCCGCAAGGCCAGGGCGAAAGTCATGTCGATCTTGGCATTCACCTGGATCTGGCTGATGCCCGGCAGGTCGTATTCCACCGGGTCCTCGACGGTGAGGATATTGCTGGTACTGGCGTCGAGCCGCGCCAGGGCGGCGTAGAGGCTGGTGGTCTTGCCGCTGCCGGTGGGCCCGGTGACCAGCACGATGCCGTGGGGTTGACGGATCAGATGGTCGAGCCGGAACAGCACATCGGGGTCCATGCCCAGGGTTTCCAGTTGCAGACGCCCGGCCTGCTTGTCCAGCAGGCGCATCACCACCCGTTCGCCATGGCCGGTGGGCACGGTGGAAACGCGGATATCGATAGGGCGACCAGCCACGCGCAGGGCGATGCGACCGTCCTGGGGCAGGCGTTTCTCGGCGATATCCAGCTGCGCCATGATCTTGATCCGCGACACCAGCGCGCCATGCAGTGCCTTGCGCGGCGAGACCACGTCGCGCAGGGTGCCATCGACCCGGTAGCGCACCACCGAATGGGTCTCGAAGGGTTCGATATGGATATCGCTGGCCTCGTCCCGCGCGGCCTGGGTCAGCAAGGCGTTGATCATGCGGATCACCGGGGCGCCGTCCTGGGTGTCGAGCAGATCGGTGATTTCCGGGATGTCCTGCATCAGCCGGTCGAGGTCCACCTCGTTTTCCGCCGCACCGACCACCGCCGCCGCACTGCCGGTGTCGGCATAGGCGCTGGCGAGCAGGCCGTCCAGTTCCTCGTCGCGGACCTGTTCCAGGCGGGCCGGACCGAACTGTCGGCGGACTTCGCTGATGGCCCAGCCCGGGGTCGAGGGACAGGCGGTCAATACCGCCCCATCCTCACCGTCGCGCAGCAACACCCGCTGCGCCTTGGCCCAGGCGTAAGGCAGCGCACTCATGGCTGGGCACGCTCGTTGACCGACAACGGCACCGCGCGAATCGCCGCCCGTGGCGTTTGCGGGGCCGAAGGCGCGGAACCCGGGATCGCCTGGGCCGCATTCGGCAACTGCGGGGCCTGCATATCCGGCATGGCCCAACTGCGATCCGGTTGCAGGCTGCCCTGGGCCCGGCGAATAAAGTCATAACGGTTCAGGGTGATGCTGCGTCCCGCCGCACCGTCGCGAATGATATAGGGCCGCAGGAACACCATCAGGTTGGTCTTGTTGGTCTCGCGCCGCTCATGGCGAAACAGCGCACCGATCCCGGGAATACTCGACAGAAAAGGCACGCCGTCATTGGTCTGGGTATAACCGTCCTGCAACAGGCCACCGAGAACCATGATCTGGCCGTCATCCAGCAGGATGCTGGTGTCGATCGCACGCTTGTTGGTCACCGTGCCGGCCGCCGCCGCCGAAGCCCGGTCGTCCACCGTGCTGACTTCCTGGTAGATATCCAGCTTGACCGTGCCGCCTTCGGAAATCTGCGGCCGCACATTGAGCTTGAGACCGACCTCCTCGCGCTGGATGGTCTGGAACGGGTTGTTGCTGGAGCTGCTGCCGTTGGTAACGTACTGGCCGCTGACAAAGGGAATGGTCTGGCCGACGAAGATGCTCGCCACTTCGTTGTCCAGGGTCAGCAGGTTCGGCGTCGACAGTACGTTGGAGCCGCTCTTGGATTTCAAGGCCCGGGCCAGCACCTTGAGGTCCATGACCTGCCCCACGCCGGGGATATTCACCGATCCCTTGACCAAGCCGAGGCTCAGCCCCTGGGGCAGTACATCAATACTGTTCTTCGCGGTGCTGACCAGATTGGTGCCGCCCAGGTTGACCCCACCGATCACCCCATTGCCGGCCAGGTTGCCGGCTTGCCATTGCACGCCGAACTCATTGGCATCGTCTTCGCTGACTTCGACGATCAGGCTTTCGATCACCACCTGGGCGCGGCGCTGGTCCAGTTGGTCGATGACCTCCCGCAGGTTGCGATACAGCGGGTCCGGCGCGCTGATCAGCAAGGTATTGGTGGTGGCATCGGCCTGGATGGTCACCCCGCCTGCCGAGAAGGCCACGCTCTGGTCCGAGCCCTGATTTGCACCGCCCGCCTGCGAGCCCCCGGCGCGCGCGCCCTGCCCATAGGACGAACCGCCCGTGGTGCCGGTGCCACTGCTTGTGGTGCCGCTGCTGCTCTGCGTGCCGGCCTGGCCGTTCTGGCTGCCGCTGTTGCTGTTCATCCCGCCATTACTGAGCATGGCCCGGGTCGGGTCGCCCTTGCCATCACCGCTGTCGCTTTCCCCGGTGAGCAGCCCGCGCAGGGCCTGGGCCAACTTGCCGGCCTGGGCATTGCGCAGGTACACCACGTGCAGGTTGCTCGGGTTGCTCTGGGCATTGTCCAGCTTGTAGATCAATTCCCGTGCAAGCTGCGTGCGCTCCGGGCTGCCGGAGCGAATGATGATCGAATTGGAACGCGGGTCGCCGAGCACGATGATCTTCTGGGTCGGATCATTGCCGGGGCTGTCCAGCAATTCGGAGACCATGCTGGCGATATCGCTGGCAATGCCGTTCTGGATCGTCACCACATCGGTGTCGATGGCACTGGGGGTGTCGATACTGGCGATCAGCGTGGCGACCCGATCCAGGTTCTGCGCGTAATCGGTGATCACCACGGTGTTATTGCCCGGGTAGGCGTTGATCGGATTGTTCGGCGAGACGATGGGGCGCAGCACCGGGATCAGGTTCACCGCGTTTTCGTATTGCAGGCGGAAGGTCCGGGTCAGCATGCCGCCCTGGGCCGGACGGTCGGCGCTGTAGATCGGCCCACCGAGCAGCTTGGCATCGGCTTCCGGCACCACCTGGCTGACCCCGCCGACATCCACCACGCTGAAACCCTGCATGCGCAAGGCCGCCAGCAACATGTCATAGGCCTGATGGGCCGGTACTTCGCCTTCGGAAACCAGGGTCAGGTTACCCTTGACCCGTGGGTCCACCAGGAACTGTTGCCCGGTGGAACGCGACAAGGCACGGACCACCGCCTGGATATCGGCATCGACGAAATTCAACTGCACCGGCTGGTTGCCCAAGGGGCTGGGCGCCGGACTGCCCTTGGCCGCGCCCCGGCCCGCTGCGGGACTGATCGGCGCACGGGGCTGGCGATGTTGCTGTTCCACCTGGGTCTGGAGCCGCTGCCGATCGGCCACGGCATCGCCATTCTTGACCGTCGAGGCCAGGGGCCGGCCCAACTCGCTTTCCACCAGCAAGGGTGGCTGCGACTCCGGTGGGCTATTGCTGCAGGCACTCAAAGCCATCAACAACCAGGGCGCCGCGGCCTGCCGACAACGCAAGGCCGATAAAGAACCTGACCACTTCATGAAGCTTCCTTAGCGCCAAGCGCCTGATCCATGCGAACGGTTCCGGACAGTTTGCCTGCCGTGTCATCGGGTTCGGTCGTGCCTTTGCGCCGCAAGCGGGCCTCGACCACTTCCAGGGTGAATAAAGGGGGGGTGCCCAGCAGCCAGCCCACCAGGCCATCCGCCGGGACATCGTCGAAGGTCAGTAGCCAGCCGCCGCCGACACCTTGCAATTGGTAATGTCCGGCCAGCCCTCCAGCGTCCAGGCTGCTGCGCAATCCGGCCTCGACATTGCCGGCATTCGGGCCGGCAAGCCCGTGCAGCAGGCCGTCGAGGGTCTGCGCCTGGGTCCGCAACCTGGGCGTTTCCAGGCGCCAGAAGTCGATCTTCTGCAACGGTGGCTGGATCAGCACGAACCACACCAGCAGGCCCGAGACTCCCACCGCCATACCCAGCACCAACTGTCGCTCGCGCGGGGCCAGGCTTTGCCAATACAGACGGGCCTGGCTCGAAAGCTGGCGCCAGCGGTTTCGATAGCGATTGATAAAGGCCTTATTCACTGTCGTTCTCCGCCAGCGGTTGTGGGCCGGTGGTTTTCAGGACCCAACCATCGGCAACGGCCGTCGCTTCCACCCCGGCCTGGGTCAGGCTGAGTTGCCAGGCCTTGTCGCGACCGCCGCCCGGCGTGCCCGGCAGCGGGCTCAGGTGCAGTTCGCCGTGTTCGAAGACCAGGGTTCGCAGGCTGCCGACCATAAAGGGCATGGCACTGCCGGCCTGCTGGACCAACCGGGTAAAACCGCTGTCACCGGGCGCGCCGTTCTCGCGCAAGGCCAATTGCTGACGGGCCTGTTGCAATGGATTGAGGATCATCGGCAAGGCCGGGAATGCCTGCTTGACCCGTTGGGTCATCCAGGCCTTGAGTTGCTGGCCTTGTTCCACCTGGCGAGCGGCATAGAGGTTGAGACCCACGGCCCAGACCGCCACCGCAAGCACCATGCAGGCAACCGCGCGTCCCCAACCACCGGCGTTGCCGGCCATCGGCTGGACCGCACCGTGCAAACCCCAACCCGGCGCCTTGCCAGACCAGGCCCGGTCTTCGGGCAGGCTCTGGACCAGCGCGTTGTCCGGCGCCGCGGCACCGACCCAATGCACCACGCCACCGCTATTGAGCAGCTCCGTCAGTGCCGCGTCGACGGCCGGATGAACCTGGGCCTGGTCCTGGCTGCGGCGCATCAGCAGATGCTCGTCGCGCACCGCCACCACCGGCGCTTGGGTCGCGTCCACCGGCAAGCAGTAGGCCGCCGGGTACAGGCCACGCAACTTGAGCCCGGACTGACGCAGCACAGCGCCCAAGTGCTCCAGCAGCGCCCGTTGCAACCAGGCGACCTGCACCTGCCCTTCGGCATCCCGCGGGCTGTGGACGATATGCATCGACTCGCAACCGCCAAGGATCAGCGCCTGGGCCGCACAGCCCACCGCCGCCTGGATCCTGGCCGGCGGCAGGTTGGGTAATTCGAGACTGGCCAGCAGACTGTCGCGCGGATGCAGGTAACACTCTACGGCGACGCCTTTGTGCACCTGCCCCAACTGCGCCAGGCTGCCGCGGCCCTGGTCGGTCAGCTTGCCCTGGCGATCCAGCCAGGCAAACTCCAGCGAACTGTCCAGGGTCAGCGTCTCCAACGGCGGCAAGGCCAGGCGCAGGGCAGTCATACGCCCACCCGCGACCAGATCACCTGAGGCATCTGCAATTCCTGGCGATATAACAGCACCGCCAGGCTGACCCGGCGGCTGTCGCTGTGTGAACGGGCATTGAGGCGGAACCAGTCGCTGGTGATGCCGACCTTGATATCGCTGACTACCAGCTCGGGCATCCGCAGGCGATTGACGAAATCGCCCCGGTTGATAAACCAGCGTCCGGCATCACGCTCAGACACCAGATTGCGTGCACGCGACAACGACAGCCCCGGCACCTGGGAAGCCAGGACTTCGGCGCTGGCGGTATTGCCGTTGACCCAGGTGTTGGCCGGCAGGATCGTCACATGGGGTGCCAGCAGCGCCAGCACCGCGTCGTCCACACCCGCCAGGGCGCCGAGGTCATCCAGGCTGTGCAACATCGGCCGGGTCGCCGGCAGCGGCTTGAGCGCGGTTCCCGGAGAGGTCAGCCGACCGCTGTCAAAGCTGCCCTTGACCGGCGGCGCGACGGGCGCGTTATCCGGCAGCAACGCGTAAGCAGCGGTCACCCGCAGGACAATCCGCTGGCCCACGGCAGGCTTGACGCCGATCGACTCGCACAACTGCTGGAAAGCCCGCACCTGATCGGGATCGACCCGGCTGTCGCGGACCAGATTGCGCAGGTTGAACTTGCCCTGCTCGTCTTCCAGGCGCCCGCTGAAGTGCCCGCCGCGCTCGCTCAGGCCGGCGGCGGACAGCGGCTGGGCCCAGGCCTGGTCAAGACGGGTCAAGGGATCGTGCTGGCGGGCATCCCAGAGCAATTGCCGACTCAGCTCCAGGCCGCCGCGCAATAGCCAGGTGCCCTGGACCCGCGACTGCTCGGCTTCGAGGCTACGGGTGAAGACAGTCTGGCGCGCGAGCATGCCGCCGGCGATCACCGCGACCACGGCGGCAATCAGCAAGGCGCTGATAATCGCCATGCCGCGTTGCCCGGCGGCTGTCAGCGAAGGATTGGTCATGGCCCGGACTACAACTGCCAGGAGCCGATATCAGCATCGGTGCCTTCGCCGCCCGGCTTGCCGTCGGCGCCCAGGGAGAACACATCGACTTCACCGTTGGCCCCGGGGTTGAGGTACTGGTAAGGACGCCCCCACGGATCGTTGGGCAGGCGTTCGAGATAGGAGCGCCAGGTGCTGTCCTTGGCATTCGCCGGGCGCTCGGCCAGGACCTTCAGGCCCTGGTTCTGGTTCGGGTAGGTGCCGTGGTCGAGGCGATAGAGCTTGAGGGCCTGCATCAGGCTGCCGATGTCCTGCCGGGCGGCGGTGACCCGGGCCTGGTCGGGGCGGTCGAGAACCTTGGGCACCACAATGGCCGCGAGGATCCCGAGAATGACCACCACGACCATGATCTCGATCAGCGTGAACCCTTTCTGGGCGCCGATCCGCGAGCGGGAACTGATGTGCGCGATATCCATCTCGACATTCCTTGGCTTGATTCGATTCGCCGCGGATTGTTGCAAGAAGATATGTCACCGGTATTGAAAATCCTCGGGAGGAAATACCTGCCGCCCCGTTGCGCGTTTCTACCGCCAGCATTCAGTCTCGCGAGGCCCGGCCAGTCGTTTGGCGAGTGAAATCGCCACAACCTGTATATACAGCATGAATTTTCATCATTGCTTCCCCGCCTTTATCTCCCCGCGACACCTTGCCGGCCAAAGCGACCATCCGTTGCTCGCAAGCCTTGCTTCGCGAAAAACCCTACTGCCATTGGTTTCAATTCGCCCCAACAGTGTGCGAGAGGCGCAGTTTTGGTGCGGCTTTTGGTTACACATTCAAGATTCAACAGCCACTGTCATTTTTTCGCAAGCGACGGGAATCGGGTCTGAAACGCCACTCTCTGGGCGGAATAGCAGTTCTGGCCCGCATATTGCTCATCATGTATATACAGGAACATATAGCCACCTATTCCACCCACCCTCCGCCTTAGGACACTGCCATGCCCGCACCTCTGCAGCTCAAGCCCGGTCAACTCACCCTGGATCAACTGCGCGTCATCTATCAGAAGCAATGCGCGATCGAGCTAGACCCCGCCGCTCGCGAAAACGTCGACGCCAGCACCCGCACGGTGAACGAGATCATCGCCAACCAGCGCACCGTGTACGGCATCAACACCGGCTTCGGCCTGCTGGCCAGGACCTCGATTGCCACCGAGTCGCTGGCCAAGCTGCAACGCAACCTGCTGCTCTCCCACTGCACCGGCACCGGGCCGCTGCTCGATGATGCCAGCGTCGGCCTGATCATGGCATTGAAGGTCGGCTCGCTGGCCCGTGGTTTTTCCGGGATCCGCTGGGAAGTGATCGAAGCGCTGGTCAAGCTCTATCACGCCAAGGTCTATCCGTGCATCCCGTCCCAGGGCTCCGTGGGCGCCTCGGGCGACCTGGCACCGCTGGCCCATATGTCCGCCGTGCTGATCGGCGTTGGTCGCGTGCGCCATGAAGGACGGGAGATGGATGCCGTCGAAGGCCTGGCGATTGCCGGCCTGGAACCCATGGTGCTGGGGCCGAAGGAAGGTCTGGCGCTGATCAACGGCACCCAGGTCTCCACCGCACTGGCGCTGCGCGGGCTGTTTGCCGCCGAGAAGCTGTTCAGCGCCGCCGTGGTGGCCGGCAGCCTGTGCGTGGAAGCCTTGAAAGGCTCGGATGTGCCCTTCGATCCGCGGATCCAGGCGGTACGCGGCCAACCCGGACAAATCGACGTGGCCCAGTTCTATCGTGAACTGCTGGCTGACAGCGAGATTCGCCGATCGCATATCGACTGCGCGCGGGTCCAGGATCCTTACTCGCTGCGCTGCCAGCCACAGGTCATGGGCGCTTGCCTGGATCACCTGCGTTTTGCCGCCGGGGTGTTCCTGCGTGAATCCAACGCGGTTTCGGATAACCCATTGGTGTTCAGCGCCGACGGCGACGTGCTCTCGGGTGGCAACTTCCACGCCGAACCGGTGGCGATGGCCGCAGACGTGCTGGCCCTGGCGATTTCCGAAATCGGTGCCCTGTCCGAACGGCGGATCGCGCAACTGGTCGACCCGGCGCTCTCCGGTCTGCCGGCCTTTCTGGTCCGCGAAGGCGGCCTGAACTCGGGATTCATGATCGCCCAGGTCACCGCCGCGGCCCTCGCCTCGGAGAACAAGACCCTGGCCCACCCGGCCTCGGTGGACAGCCTGCCGACCTCGGCCAACCAGGAAGACCATGTGTCGATGGCGACCTTTGCGGCTCGCCGCTTGCTGGATATGGCCGGCAACAGCAGCGCCGTGGTGGCCATCGAACTGCTCGGTGCCGCCCAGGGCGTCGACCTGCATGCCCCGCTCAAGACCTCGGAAAAACTCGCTGAAGTCCTGGCGATGATTCGCCGCGAGGTCGCGCACTACGACGAAGACCGTTACTTCGCGCCCGATATCGCGGCGGCCAGGAACTGGGTCGAGTCCGCCGCCTTCGAGAGCTGGCTGCCCGCCGCACGTCTGTATGCCTGATTGACACCGGGTTGGCGCAGCCCTGCTGCGCCACTTTCTTCACGCCATAGGGATCGCCATGCGTCGCTACTATTCAGGGCCGGATTTTCACCGGGCACAGAGCATTGCCGAACTGGCCGTCATGGCCCGGCAACGCCTGCCGCATTTCGCCTGGGAATACCTGGAAGGCGGAGCGGAGGAAGAGCTGACGCTACGCCGCAATCGCCAGGCGTTTGCTGATATAGCGCTGTTACCGCGCACCCTGATGCCCTGCTCGGTGACGCAAACCCAGCGCTCGCTGTTCGGGCGAGAGCTGCCGCTGCCCATGGCCATCGGCCCCACCGGCTACAACGCGATGCTTTACCGCGATGCCGATATTCACTTGGCCCGCGCCGCCACGGAGCGCGGCCTGCCCTTTACCTTGAGTACCGTGTCCACCAGTTCCCTGGAGCAACTGGTCACGGCGGTGCCCGAGGTCAATCTCTGGTTCCAGCTCTATTGCCTGCGTGACCCCGCCGTTGGCGCGGACCTGCTGCAACGGGCCGACGCGGTCGGTTGCAGGACCTTGCTGCTGACCAGCGACGCCGTACTGCTGGGCAATCGCGAATGGGATCGGCGCAACTTCGTCCGACCCCGGCAACTGAGCCTGCGCAACAAGCTCGACGTGCTCTGTCATCCCCGCTGGATGGCCCAGGCGCTGTGGCCACGGGGCCTGCCGACCCTGGGCAATATCGAGCGCTATCTGCCGCCCGGACAACGCACCATCGAAGGCGCCGCGCACTTTATCGGCAGCCAGATGGACACCGGTCTCGACTGGGACGCGCTGGCCCGATTGCGCGAGCGCTGGCCCCATCGGCTGCTGCTCAAGGGCGTGCTGCACCCGGCGGATGCCGAAAAAGCCGTGGCGTTGGGACTCGACGGGTTGGTGGTCAGCAACCATGGCGGCCGTCAACTCGACGGGGTTCCCGCCAGCCTCGACTGCCTGCCGGCAATTGCCGCCGTGGCCAAGGGCAAGCTCGCGCTGCTGCTCGACAGCGGTATCCGGCGCGGCAGCGACATTCTCAAAGCCTGTGCACTGGGTGCCGACGCGGTGTTGCTGGGGCGATCTACCCTGTATGGAGTCGCCGTCGGCGGACAGGCAGGCGCCGGCCATGCCCTCGATCTGCTGGCGCAAGAGCTGCGCCTGGCCCTGTCCTTGCTGGGCACTGCGAACCTGAACCAGCTTGATCGTCGTGCCCTGGTCACGACGCCTTCTACCCTTTCCGACCGTGAGTTGAGCCGATGAGCGATTTACCACAAACCCTCGAACTGCTGCGCCAGGCGCTGGGGAATGACGCCGTTGTCACCGGCGCCGATATCAGTCAGCGTCACTACAGCGACTGGACCGGCCATGCGCCGGCCTGTCCCGCCGCGCTGCTGTTGCCACGAACCACGGCGGACGTGGCGAGTGCCTTGCGGATCTGCAATGGCGCCGGACAATCGGTGGTTCCCCAGGGTGGCATGACCGGGCTGGCGGGCGGCGCTGTACCCAGGGCCGACGATATCGCCCTGTCCCTGGAACGCCTGCGCGGCATTGAAGAGATCGACCCGGCCGCCGCCACCATCAGCGTCCTGGCCGGCACCACGCTGGAGGAAATCCAGCAGGCGGCGCTCAACGCAGGTTTTGTCTTCCCCCTGGACCTGGGCGCTCGCGGTTCGTGCCAGATCGGCGGCAATATCGCCACCAATGCCGGTGGCAATGCGGTGATCCGCTACGGCATGACCCGCGACCTGGTACTCGGACTGGAAGTGGTCCTGGCCGATGGCCGGGTGCTCGATCTGCGCAACAAGATGATCAAGAACAACTGCGGTTATGACCTGAAACAGTGCTTTATCGGCAGCGAAGGCACCTTGGGCGTGATTACCCGCGCGGTCCTGAAGCTCGCGCCGCAACCCGGCCAGACCAGCACCCTGCTCTGCGCCCTGCCCGACTACGCCAGCGCGGTCAGCCTGTTGCGGCGGATCCAGCGCAGTGTCGGCACGCCACAGGCCTATGAGCTGATGTGGCAGGACTTCTTCCGCCTCGGGGTGAGCTGGCTGGAAAACGCGACGGCACCGATGTCGCTGGAGCATCCGCTGTATGTGCTGCTGGAGTCCGCCGGTTCCCAGGAGCAGCTGGAAACCTCACTGGAAGAGGCGTTCGCCGCCGGTGAGGTCCTTGATGCGGTTCTCGCCAGCTCCCAGGCCCAGGCCCGGGGACTCTGGAAGATCCGCGAAGCCACCGGTGAGTTTCCTGTCCGCATGACCCCATTGAATTTCGACGTCAGCCTACCCATCGGCCTGATCGGCGACTTCGTCGAGCGTTGCCGCATACGCCTGGAACAGCACTGGCCGGGCAACCACAGTGTGTACTTCGGCCACATCGGTGACAGCAACCTGCACCTGACCCTGGACTGCGCGTCCCTGCCCCAACCCGCGCCGATCCTGGCCATCGAGGAGCTGGTCTACAGCGCGGTCGGCGAACTCGGCGGCTCGGTGTCCGCCGAACATGGCATCGGACTGCTCAAGCGCGAGTTTCTCCATCACTCGGTCGGCCCCGAGGCCCTCGCCGTGATGCGCCAACTCAAGGACTGCTTCGACCCCAACGGCATTCTCAACCCGGGCAAGATTCTCGCCTGAGGGCTGTATATACCGCAATGGCACGTTAACTGCTGTTACCAAGCTGAATCACCGCAGGAACACACACTCAACCTCGCTGCATCCCCTGAAGGAGTGACACCATGCAACTCGATTCTCTATTCAGTAAACGATTCAACGGCCTGTGCCTGGCGCTCACCCTGAGCGTCGCTTCCCTGGCGGCACATGCTGATCAACTGGCGGACGTCAAGAAAGCCGGTGAACTGGTGGTAGGTACCGAGCTGCAATTTGCGCCTTTCGATTTCACCGACAACGGCAAGCAGAAAGGCCTCAACTCCGAGCTGTTCGAGCAGTTGGGCAAGGAACTGGGGGTCAAGGTGAAATTCCTCGACCTGCCGTGGCCAAGCGTATTGCCAGGGCTTGAAGCGAAGAAATTCGACGTGGTCGCCGGCCCGATCATCGTCACCCAGGCCCGTAAAGAGCGTTATCACTTCATGCTGCCGATCGCCGAAGCCACCGTGGCCTTGATGATTGGCGCCAACGACAACAGCATCACCAAGCCGCAAGACATCGCCGGCAAGGCCGTGGGCGCGGGCAAAGGCTCGGCGCAACTCGAGGAACTGAAGACCTTCGCCGCGACGCTGCCGCAGAAGGTCACCATCCGTGAATACGTCGACAACAACCAGGCCTACGCGGACCTGGCGGCCAAGCGCATCGTCGCCGTCGCCAACTCGCTGCCGAACATCTCCTATGTCGCCGCCCAGCGCAGCAATGCCTTCAAAGTGGTCCAGCCACCGTTCGGCAAAACCTCCTACTTCGCCTACCTGGGACGCAAGGATGACGACGCCAACAGCCTGATCGCCGCACTCGATGCCGCCCTGCTGAAAATGCATGGGGACGGGCGCCTGGCGGCCTTGCAGAAAAAGTGGCTGGGTGCCGAGATGAATGTGCCGCAAGCCGACTTCACCCCAACCTGGTAAATCCGCCCGCCCATTGGAGGACCTGATCGCCGGCCAAGCCTGGCCGGCGATCAGCTGAGTTGGAGTCACTGCAATGTTCGATTGGCCTTTATTTTTGCAGAACCTGCCGTTGCTGCTGACCAGCCTGCTGGTGACCCTCGAGGTCTCCACCGCGGCCCTGGTGATCGGCTTTTTCATCGGCATCCTGATCGCCAGCCTGCGCCTGTCGCCGCTGCCGTTGCTCAGGCGCCTGGGGGGCGGCTACATCTTCGTGTTCCGGGGCATTCCGCTGCTGGTGCAATTGCTCTTTGTCTATTACTTCCTGCCACGGGTCGGGCTGCCCAATGTGTCGCCGCTGACGGCCGCGATCATCAGCCTGTCGTTGTGCGCCGGGGCTTATATCGCTGAAATCCTCCGGGGCGGCTTTCTCGCCATCCCCGGTGGTCAGCTGGAAGCGGCCGGGCTGCTGGGCCTGAGTACCCGGCAGATGCTGGTCCGCATCCGTGTGCCGCAAGCCGTGCGCCTGACCCTGCCGGCCCTGGTCAATGAAATGATCCTGCTGATCAAGGCGTCCTCGCTGGTGTCGGTGGTCGGTCTCGCCGACCTGACCCGTACCGCGCAGAACCTGGCGGCCAGCGACTACCTGTTCGTCCAGGACTATCTGATGCTGGCCGGTTTCTATTGCCTGATCAATATCCCACTGGCGTTCTGCGGCGGCCTGTTGGAACGACGCATGAAGGAGCAACAGACATGATCTTCGACTACCGGGTCATTACCGAGCACCTCGACGATATCGCCCAGGGCTTCACGGTCACCCTCGGCACCTGGTCCGCCGGGGTGGTCCTGGGGTTGTTCCTCGGCTTGCTGATTGCCGTGGCCCAATTGTTCGGCAACAACCTGATTCGTGCACCGCTACGGGCGTTTATCGAGGTGATTCGCAGCACGCCGTTTCTGGTCCAGCTGTTCCTGGTCTATTACGGCGGGCCGTCCTTCGGCCTCAGCCTGGACCCTGTTCCCGCCGGGATCCTCGGGCTGGGCATCTATGGCAGCGTGTACTTCGCGGAGATCTTCCGCACCGGCTTCGAGTCGGTGGCCCGTGGCCAACTGGAGGCGGCCGACTGCCTGGGCATCACCCGCTGGCAATGCATCCTGCGCATCCAGTTGCCGCAGATGCTGGTGATCATCCTGCCGGCGCTGGTCAACCTGGTGACCATCCTGTGCAAGGAAACCGCGGTGCTGTCGATCATCACCATCCCGGAGCTGACCATGGTCATGACCGGTATCGGCTCGCAAACCTTCGCCTTCGTCGAAACCCTGCTGGTGCTGTGTATCGGCTATCTGCTGCTGGTGGAGTTCTGTTCACGCCTGGGCATGGTCCTGGAGACCCGGGTCGGCCGCTTTATGAGCAGGCAGCCGCAATGACTATCCAACAACGCCCCCTGCCACCCATTGTCCCGAAACAAGGTGACCCCATGAAGACCTCCGAACAACTCCCCGGCGACTCGCAACCCATGGTGCGCCTGCACAATGTCGGCAAGAGCTTCGGCGCCCTGCGTGTACTCAAGGGGATCGACCTGCAGGTCCGGCATTCCGAAGTGGTGTGCCTGATCGGCCCTTCCGGCTCGGGCAAAAGCACCCTGCTGCGGAGCATGGCCTTTCTCGAAGAGTACGACGAAGGCGAGATTCATATCGAAGGCCAGTTGCTCGGCTATGTGCCGGACAACGGCAAAGGCCGCAAACGCGCGGCACAAGCCCAGATCAATCAGGTCCGGCGCAATGTCGGCATGGTCTTCCAGCAGTTCAACCTGTGGCCGCACATGACCGCGTTGGGCAATGTCAGCGAAGCCCTGCTGCGGGTGCGCAAGCTGCCGGCCGCCGAAGCCCGTAAACGCGCCCTGGCGATGCTCGACAAAGTCGGCCTGGCGCACAAGGCCGATGTCTATCCGATCCAGCTCTCCGGCGGTCAGCAGCAGCGCGTGGCGATTGCCCGGGCGCTGGCCATGGAGCCGCACATCATGCTGTTCGACGAACCGACTTCGGCCCTCGACCCGGAGCTGGTGGGCGAAGTCCTGCAGGTCATGAAGACCCTGGCCAAGGAAGGCATGACCATGGTGGTGGTCACCCATGAGATGGGTTTCGCCGCCCAGGTCGCCGATTCGGTGGTGTTCCTCGACCAGGGTCAGGTGGTGGCCCAGGGCACCCCGCAGCAAATCTTCCACAACACCGAACACCCCCGTCTGCAGCAATTCCTGCAGAACTATCTGGATCGCAATGCGTTCTGGCAAGACAACAAAGAGGCTTCCCCGGTATGAACGCTGCTGAACTGCAACTCCTCGCCCGCCCCCAGGTGCGTGATCTGGCCAGCTACAACGCCGGCCTTGGCACCGAAGCAGTGCGCAAACGTTTCGGGCTGACCCGGGTGGCCAAGCTGGGTAGCAACGAAAATCCCCTGGGCCCGGCACCGGCGGTCGCCGCAGCCATGACCCTGGCCTGTTCCAGCATCGCGCTGTACCCGGATGCCAGCTGCCTGGAACTGCGCGCGGCCCTCAGCGCCAAGCTCGGCGTACCGGGCAATCAGCTGGTGTTCGGCAACGGTTCCGAAGATTTGCTGAGCATCATCAGCCGGGTGTTCCTCGACCATGGCGATGAAGTGGTCACCGTGGTGCCCTCGTTCGGCCTGCACTTTATCTACCCCATCGCCGCCGGGGCCCGGGTAACGGGCGTGCCGATGACCGATGAAGGCCGTTTCGACGTGCCGGCAATGATTCAGGCGCTGACCCCGAAAACCCGTCTTCTGATGTTTTCCTGCCCTTCCAACCCGGTCGGCTGCACCCTCGATGCCGACGAGCTGCAACGCCTGTTGGCGGCACTGCCGGCCCAGTGCCTGCTGGTGTTCGACGAGGCTTATTACGAGTACGCGCAATTCGAAGAGGGTTATCCCGATTGCCTCGGTCTGATCCAGGCCAGCGGCAAGCCCTTTATCCTGCTGCGGACCTTCTCCAAGGCGTATTCCCTGGCCGGTTTGCGGATCGGCTACGGCATCGTCAGCGACCCGATGCTGGCCGACCTGATCGACCGCCTGCGCACGCCATTCAATATCAATCGCGTGGCCCAGGCTGCGGCGATTGCCGCACTGGCGGATGAAGAGCACCTGCAAGCCACCCTCGCCCACGTCGCCCATGAGCGCCGGCATATGGTGATTGCCTTGCAGAACATGGGGCTGGACACCGCGCCGTCGCTGGCCAACTTCCTCTTCTTCAGCACGCCCTATCCCGCTGAAACCATCAACCAGGCCTTGCTGGGCAAGGGCATTATCGTCAAACCCTGGCGTGAAGACGGCTACACAGAGTACTTGCGTGTCTCCATCGGTAGCTGTGAGGATAACGACCTTTTTCTCAAAGCCCTGGCAAGTGTTCTTGCCGCTCAAAAAGATGCGGACTGACCCATGATCAAAAATGCACCGCAAGCCCTCTATCGGCGCGCGAAGGACTTTGTGCAAGACAAGCTGCGCAGCGGCGAATGGAAGCCTGGCGACTTGATCCCCTCGGAAAACCGCCTGGTGCAGGAACTGGGCATTTCGCGCATGACCGTCAACCGGGCCTTGCGCGAGCTGACGGAAGAAGGTCATCTGTTACGCATCTCCGGCGTCGGCACCTTTGTCGCCGAAAGCAAGCCGCAATCGAACCTGCTGCGCATCACCAATATCGCAGATGAAATCATCGCCCGCGGGCACAGCTATTCCTGCCGGGTCCTGCACCTGGGCCGCGAGGCGGCCTCGATGCCGGTGGCCGCCGCGCTGGCGCTGCCTACCGGCTCGTCGGTGTTTCACCTGATCTGCGTGCACAGCGAAGAAGGCGTGCCGGTGCAGTTCGAGGATCGCTATGTCAATCCCGAGCTGGTGCCGGACTTTCTGCAACAGGAGTTCGGTGAACAACTGCAACCGGCACGCTACCTGTTGCAGGTCATTCGTCCCGACGAGATGGAGCATATTGTCGAGGCCGGTCACCCCAGCAGCGACGAAAGCCGGCATATGCAGATCGACGCCCTGGAGCCATGCCTGATCCTGGTACGGCGGACCTGGAGCCAGAACAAGATTGTCACCTACGTTCGCCTGACCCATCCCTCGTCGCGGTATCGCCTCGGCAGCCGCCTGCCAGTGAGTGGCGCCCACAGGGACAGTTAAGGGAAGACCTGTCATCGGCTGAAGGCGAATCAACGGCAAGCCGTTGCGAAAAGCTCGGGAGCTTTGGTCAGCAGGCGGTCAAACAAGCCCCCTAGTCTTGAGCCCGGGTTCCCCTCTCGAGTCGACTTGATGCCCCGTCCACACCACCAAGGTGGTTTCACCCTGATCGAAGTGCTGGTGGCCCTGACAATCATCGCCGTCGCGCTGTCCGCCGCCGTGCGCATGGCCGGGGTGATGACCCAGAGCAACGGGCTGTTGCGGGACAAATCCATCGCCTTGCTGGCGGCCCAGAGCCGTCTGGCGGAATTGCGCCTGGAAGGACGCCTGCCCGTCGGGCGCAAATCCTTCGAATGCGATCAGGGCCGGCTGATGTTGCGCTGCGACCAGATGATCGGCGCGTTCGGCGCCGGTCTGTTCAAAGTCGATATCCTGGTCCTCGATCGCAGCCGCGAGGCGCCACCGCTGGCCCAGTTGGAAACCGTGCTGAGCCCGGCCCAACCGGCACTCAAGGGCGGGTCAGCTTCGGCAGGAACGGCGCAGCACTGAGGCGGGTCACGTTCAGGTGGAGTTTTTCCGTGCCGCGTTCGACAACAATGCCCTCGGGCTCGATGGCCAGCAGGCGCACGCCCTGGCTCAGGGTTTCGCCCGCCAGGAAACTGCGCGGAGGGCCGTCGTTGAGACTGAGGATCGCCACCGCCCCGTGCACTCCGGCCATGACCCCGGAGACCTTGATATCGAGCACCGCCGGCTGGTTGGAAAACCATTCCAGGGCGGGGTTGTCGCTGCGGGTGCCGGCGGTTTGCGGCAGGCCTTCGGGTAACAGCGATGGCGCGGGCTTCAGCAACAGGCTGGACCAGGTCAGCGCACCGGCCAGGGCCGCGAGCAAGGCCAGCGCCTGAACGAACTGCGGCGGGGAAAAACGGTGACTCCATTGCATGCTTGAGGTCCTTCTCGACAGTGATCCGAAACAGAGGCTGCGCCGCAAATCCCTGTGGGAGCTGGCTTGCCAGCGATAGCGATGTATCAGGCGACAACGATGTCGACCATGAATTCGTATCGCCAGCAAGCCGACTCCTACAGAAACGCGCTCCCATCAGACTACCTGTCAATTCTCACGTTTTTATTTCACATGCTCATCATCTTCGCGGCGCAGCCTGTATCAACCCCCAAGGAGCCCTTGTCGAATGGATGTCGTGCGCCCCCAAGCCGGTTTCACCCTGATCGAACTGATGGTGGTGCTGGTCATCATCGGTATCGCCAGTGCGGCCATTGGCCTGAGCATCAAGCCGGACCCGTTGCACCTGCTGCGCAAGGACGCCGAGACACTGGCCCAGGCCCTGCAGGTAGCCCAGGCCGAGGTCCGGGCCGATGGACGGCCGATTCGCTGGCTGAGCGACAGCAAGGGTTATCGCTTCAGCCGCGGCGACGACCAGGGCGGCGTCGAGCAGTTCGCCCAGGACCCGCAGCTGCGCCCCCGCGCCTGGCAGAGCACACCGATGCAGGTGCGTATCGACCCGGGCAAAAGCCTGCTGTTGACCGCCGAGTGGATCGGCGTGCCGTTGCGCCTGTCGCTCTCCGACGGCCAGCACAGTATCAGCGTGCTGCGTAGCGCCACCGGCGAGGTGAAGGTGCAATGAACAGGCGCCAGCAAGGCTTTACCCTGATCGAAGTGATGGTCGCGATCATGCTGATGGCGATTGTCAGCGTGATCGCCTGGCGCGGGCTGGACAGCGTCAACCGCGCCGACGAACACCTCAAGGCCAGCGCCGGACAGACCCGCGAACTGCTGGCGGCGTTGGGGCAGTTGGAGCGTGATGTGGCGCTGCGCGCCAGCATTGAACTGGTGGAACCGGTGGTGGTGGATACCGAACACGAAGCCCCGCCCGCCCCCGTGGCCCTGAGCGTACGCAGCGCCGAGGGCAAGGGCTTTCGCCTGGAGCTGATCCGCGCCGCGCCGCAGCAGGACGGCGCTCTGCAACGGGTGCGCTGGTGGTTGCAGGGCGGCACTCTGTATCGCGCTGCTGGACCGGCGCGCACGCAATTCCCGTTGCCGGCGGCCAAGGAGGGTGTCGCGGTACTGGCTCAGGTGCGGGAAATGGACTTGCGGGTCTGGCAACCGGGCAAGGGCTGGCGCAACCTGGGCGGTAGTCATCAGGATAATCCCCAGGGTCTGGAAATCACCCTGGTGCGCGACACACCCCAGGGGCCGGAGCGTTATCGCCAGGTGCTGGGCCCGCTGGAATAGCGGGCCTCGCTAGCTCAGCAACACCACGCCACCCGGCAACTCGGTGCACTTGGCTCCGTAGGCATCGCGGATCAACAACGCCACCCCCGCCAACTGATCGAGACTGAAACGCGCCTGGACCTTGCGTTTGCCCAACTCGGCATTGAGCAACACCAGCATGCCCGGGCGATAGCGGTTGATCTCGTCGATCACCGAGGCCAGGGTCGCATCATTGAACACCAGCATCTTGTTACGCCAGGCGATCACGTTCGCCGCATCGACCGTTTGCGGCTCGCCGGTATGCTGGGCGTCATAGGTCAACTGTCGGCCACTCTCCAGACGAAAGCTGCGGCCCTGCACCTGTACCGTCAGCAGACCTTCGATACAGGTCACACAAACGCTCTGGTCAATATGACGCACGTTGAAACGCACCTGATCGGCATGCAACCAGCCCGGACCGGCCTGGACGCTGATCGACTCCCGTGAACGTGTCACCACCTCCACTTCGCCGCTGACCAGTTCGATCTGCGGGCTGCCGCCGACCGCCGCCAGACGATTGATCCGGGTCTGGGTGTTGAGCTCCAGGCGGATATCGCCGCTCAGGTCGATGCGCCGCTGCTCGCCGACTTCGGTGACGTAATCGGCACCCAGCCCGGAAAAACCGCCGGGTATCGTTTCGCGCACCAGGAAAAAAGCCGCCGACGCCGCAATGGCAGCGCCGAGAAAAGCCCTTCGGCCAAACTGCCGGGCACGGGGCGGATGCTGCAATTGCAAGGTGGCCGGCTTGAGGGAGTGCCACATCGACTTGCTGCGTTCGAACGCCTGGGCGTGTTCCGGGCTCTGCGCGCACCACTGGCGCAAGGCCCGGGCATCGCCGGCGGTGGCCCGCCCCGAGGTCAGGAGGATCAGCCAATCCTGGGCTTCGCTGTGCAATCGAGCGGTCTCGCCGGCCCGGGAATCAGTCATGGAAGTCGTGTTCAAGCGCGCAGGTACTCAAGAAAATTTTGCTGGTCTATTACCTAGACGGTTTTCCCGCACCGGGACCGAACCGCTGAATCACTTTTCTTTCAAGGCGTGCCGCGCAATGCCCCAGGGCGGCCTTCAATTCCTTTTCGACCATGCGCGTGGAAATCCCGAAACGTTGGGAAATCTCCAGGTGCGGCGCTTCTTCCAGACGCGCCGCGATAAAGATCCGCCGTCGCCGTGGCGGCAGTTCATACAGGGCGCTGAGCAGCAACTGGATCTCCTTCTGCCCCCCCACGACCCGCTCCGGGTCCTGGGATTCGTCGCTGACCTGCAACAGTTCCTCGATTTCCTCACCCGTCAACAAGCGCGCGTCGGCCTGACGGCGATCGGCGGCGATATTAAGCGCCATGCGGTACAGATAGGCGTTGGGCTGGGTGAGGTTGAGCGGCGCTTCCATGCGGTCGACCCGCAGATAGGTTTCGTGCAGGACGTCGTTGGCCAGATCCTCGGAACCCAGGCGTCGGCGCAAGCGCGCCTTGAAGTCGTCATAGGAGGTCAGGAACAACCGGACCATAGGACTCTGCCCGATATTCTTCATACTTATCAGGCTCCTTCCCGCTCTGTGCATTCCATGCTGCTTCCTGCTGAGTTCGGCGTTATTAGAAGGGTTATCGGTTGATGCAGCGACGTCGGCGCGGGACGCCTGACACGCACACCACTCAACCGTGCCACCAGCGCCCCGTCGCGCTGAATATCTCCGGTGGAACTGACCAGGCGGCTGTACTGGACATCACCGGCACGCCCGATCCACACCTGCAACACCGCCCGGTAAGTCCCCGGCCGGGTCAGCGGCAACGCACACAAGGCCTGCTCGATCGCCACCTGGATCGCCTGGGCATAACTGCTTGCCATGGCTCTCGCCGCCGAACCCTCGCTCCCCTTGCCCGTCGGCCGCTCGTTGACTTGCGCCACTTGCAGGGTGAAGGCATCGGCCCGGGCGTAACGCGCCATCAGGCCAGTGCCGGTGAGCAACAGGCTCAAGGCTTCGCTGGCCCGATAGCGACCCTGCACGGCAAAGGATCGACGTGCGCGGGTCAGGTCGCGGTCCACCAGCACCGCCATGCCGGTCAGGCGACTGAAGGTATCCAGTGCACCAGCCAGCTCCTGGGCGGCAATGTCCAGGTCCAGGCGCGCCTCGGGATCAAGCTGGACCGGTTCCGCCGCCAGGCACGAACAAATCCCGCCCAGCAGCCAGCCGGCCAGGACCAGGCTCGCCAAGGGATAGCGAAAGAACGACAGACGCACCGCCACGGATCGAAGTCCCTGCACAGCTGACGTGTTCCTGAAAATCGTCATCCTGAGGGCTGTTTATGAACCTGATGTTACGTTCACTGCAAAAAAACCATCACCTGGTGGCGAACGGCTTTGATCTAGACTAAAGGACCAGAGAAACCCTTCTTCCAGGGTCGCCAGGAGGCGTCAATGAAATGCTCATCAACCCTTACCGCGCTGTTGTTGCTCGCGCTATCGGGCTCGGCGCTGGCCGCTGAGCCGACCGCGCAACCGGTCGGTTGCATCGACGTCAGTGTCGGCGGCTACAAGGCCCCGGACTACAACTGCCTGAGCCAGCAGATGAGCGACCCGGAGCAGACCCAGGCGCGGCAGAAGAACCAGGAAGCACTGAACCCCGACATCAGCAAAAAAGCCCCCAACAAACTGGGCCTGGCGACGCCGGCCGCCACCAGCGTACGCATGGGCAATACCTTCGGCACCTCGGTGATGCCGCAGCGGCCACCAGCGGGCCAGTGACCCCTGGCCGCCCTTGTAGGAAATTCGAAGCCAGGCGCGGTCCTTGTAGGAGCCTGGCTTGCCAGCGAAGGGGTCCTCAAGATCGCCAAAAGCTTCGCGGGCAAGCCCTGCTCCTACAGTGCATTGTCGGCCACAGATTTTGTGTACGACACAGACCTGTAGGAGCCTGGCTTGCCAGCGAAGAGGCCCTCAAGATTGCCAAAAGCTTCGTGGGCTGGCCTTGCTCTTCCAGAGCATCAAGGCATGCCCAACCAGTGCGGCAGCGTCAACGAGATCATCGGCACGTAGGTCACCAGGATCAGGAACGCCAGCAGGATCATCAACCACGGCAACGCCGCACGGATAGTCTGTCCCAGGGTGAGCCCGGTTACCGCCGAGGTCACGAACAGGTTCAACCCCACCGGCGGGTGTACCAGGCCGATTTCCATATTCACCACCATGACGATCCCCAGGTGAATCGGGTCAATCCCCAGCTTCACCGCAATCGGGAAGAAGATCGGCGCCAGGATCAGCACAATGGCCGACGGCTCCATAAAACTACCGGCAACCAACAGCACCACGTTGACCATCATCAGGAAGCCGATCGGCGTCAGCCCTTCGGACACCACCCAGTTGGTGATCTGCTGCGGGATCTGCTCGGTGGTCAGCACATGGGCGAACAGGATGGCGTTGGCGATGATGAACATCAGCATGATCGCCAACCGGCCCGACTCCATCAGCACCTTCGGGCAATCGCGGATCTTCATGTCCTTGTAGATGAACAAGGCGACAAACGCCGAATACACCGCCGCCACCGCCGCCGCTTCGGTCGGGGTGAACAGGCCGCTGTAGATCCCGCCGAGGATGATCACCAGCAACAGCAACCCCCAGAAGGCACGGCGCGCCGCCGTCAACCACTCGCGGAAGGTCGCCCGTGGCTGCGCAGGTAATTTCTTGATCCGCGCAACAATATAGATCGCCACCATCAGCATCAGGCCCAGCAGCAGCCCGGGAATCACCCCGGCCATAAACAGCTTGCCCACCGAGGTTTCCGTGGCCGCCGAGTACACCACCATGACGATCGACGGCGGAATCAGGATGCCCAGGGTCCCGGCATTGCAGATGATCCCGGCACCGAACTCCTTCGGATAACCCGAACGGACCATCCCCGCCACCGCGATGGAACCCACCGCCGCCACCGTCGCCGGCGAAGAACCGGACAAGGCGGCGAACAACATGCAGGCCAGCACGGCGGCAATCGCCAGGCCCCCACGAATATGCCCGACACAGGCGTTGGCGAAATCGATCAGGCGCTTGGCCACGCCGCCGGTGGTCATGAACGCACCGGACAACAGGAAGAACGGAATCGCCAGGAAGGTGTAGGCGTCCGAGGTCTCGAACAGCTTGATCGCCAGGGAACTGAGGGAGTCCTGGCTGAAGATCAGGATCGACACCGCGCCGGACAGTCCCAGGGAAATCGCAATGGGCACGCCGAGGAACATGAAGGTGAACAACAGCAGAAACAGACAGAGAACGGCCATCAGTGCTGCTCCTTGTGTTCACTTGCCAGCTTGCTCGCTTCGCCGGCTTCATCGGCCAGGCCCAGACCGGCCTGGCGACGGGTGAAAATGCGGTAGAAGATTTCCAGGTAGCGGATCAGCACCAAGGCAAAACCCACCGGCACGATCACCACGATATAGCCGACCTTGATCCCATACTGGTCGAGGTCTTCGGCACCGATCCCGGCGGCGAGCACCGCGCTCAGCCACTTGTAGCTGGCCACCATGAACAGCCCGGCGTAGGCCAGGCAGCAGGCGCAGGCGAGCAGCGCCAGGTAGCGTTGCACCGGACGCGGGGTCAGCTTGACCAGGGCGTCGACCCCGAGGTGGCCGGCGGTGCGCACGCCGTAGGAGATACCGAAGAAGATCAGCCAGCCGAACATGGCCTTGGTCAGGGCCACGCTCCAGGTCATGTCCTGGGCCACGGTCATGGTGGCGTCGCCCAGGCTGTTGAAGAAGGCGCGGCTCCAGGCCCAGCGATCAGCCAGGTTGAAGAACAGCGTGTAGATGTTGTTGGCCATCACATAGACAAAGGTCACCAGCGTCATGGCCGCCAGCAGGAAAGCGATAAAGCCTTCCTCGAAATGTTCCCAGATGCGCCGCAAGGGTTGCGTTTGCATGGACAGGACTCCGCGAGAGGGAAAAGGAGGTATCAGGGCTGGTTGGACTTGTCCGCCGCATCGATCAGGTCGGCACCGATCTCACCCTCGAACTTCTTCCACACCGGCTTCATCGCCTCACGCCATTGCCCGCGCTCTTGGGGGCTCAGCTCGATGATTTCGCTGGTCTTGGCGTCGATGATCTTCTGCTTGGCGCTCTGGTTCAGCGCTTCGGCCTGCTTGTTCACCTCGACGGTGACCTCGGCCATGATCTTTTCCAGCTCGCTGCGAATATCCGGCGGCAGGCCATCCCAGAACTTGCTGTTGGTGATCACCATGTAGTCGATCAGGCCATGGTTGGACTCGGTGAAGTACTTCTGCACCTCGTTGACCTTCTGGCTTTCATAGTTCGACCAGGTGTTCTCGGTGCCGTTGACGGTGCCGGTCTGCAAACCCTGGTAGACCTCGGCGAAGCTCATCTTGCGTGGATTGGCGCGGATCGCCTTGAACTGCTCCTCCAGCACACTGGAAGCCTGGACGCGGAACTTCAGGCCACGGGCATCGCCCGGTAC
Source organism: Pseudomonas sp. MWU12-2345 (assembly GCF_023242385.1). Lineage (NCBI taxonomy): Bacteria > Pseudomonadati > Pseudomonadota > Gammaproteobacteria > Pseudomonadales > Pseudomonadaceae > Pseudomonas > Pseudomonas sp. MWU12-2345. Next base: position 644,221 of record NZ_JALLJA010000001.1, read on the forward strand.
GTGCAGCGCCTTGTTCGCGGAAATCTGCTTCAGGCCGTTGTGCCAATAGGCCAGGCCGAGAATGCCCTTGCCCTGCATCGCAGTCAGCAGCGCCTTGCCCTGGGCCGCCTGGAAGCGGTCGACGGCGGCCATGTCGTTGAACAGGAACGGCAGGTCGTAGATCTGGATCTGCTTGGTGTACTGCTCGAACTTGGCCAGGGACGGTGCCAGCATCTGTACGTCACCCAGCAGCAGGGCTTCCATTTCCTTGCCGTCACCGAACAGCGACGAGTTGGGATAGACCTCGACCTTGACCCGGCCCGGCAGGCGTTCTTCGGCGAGCTTCTTGAACAGCAGCGCGCCCTGCCCCTTGGGTGTGTTTTCCGCGACGACGTGGGCGAACTTGATCACGATGGGCTCGGCCGCCTGCGCGAGGCCCACGGTGAGCAAGGTGGCGGCGCAGAACAGCGCCCGGGTCAACTTGAACATGTAAGTCACCTTCTTATTGTTGTGTTGTAGGCAGGTTGCCTAAAGCCATGCGTATAGAGAATTTCGAATTCTGAGTACCTGCGTTCGGCTCAGGTGAACGCTCCGTAAACTCTGGGTTTATTGCCGAAGGCTGAGTACGACGCGGTCTCCGATCAGCGGCCAAGGATCGGCCTGTCGAGCCTGCGGTGATGGCCTACACCAGCGCCAACAAGCGGCGGGCCCGCAACAAGACCGGGGCGTCGACCATCTGCCCGTCGACCTGATAGGCTCCGGCGCCGTCACTGCCGGCGTCCACCACGCGGCGGGCCCAGGCCAGGTCTTCGGCACTCGGCGCCAGGGCCGCGTGGATCACCGGCACCTGCCGGGGGTGAATGCACAACGCACCGGCAAAGCCCATTTCATAGGCATGGCGGATTGAGCGGCGCAGGCCCTCGGGGTCGTCGATGGCCGGATGTACGCCGTCCAGCGGAGCGACCAGGCCGGCGGCCCGTGAATGCACGATCACCGCCAGGCGTGCCTGGTCGAGGGCGAACTGCGCGGCGTCCGAGCCGCTGCTCAGGTTGAGGTCAAGGGCCAGGTCCAGGCCGCCGAAGGACAAGCGCTCGACGCCGGGGGCGCTGGCGATTTCAGCCAGGCTCAACAAACCGCGGGCACTTTCGATGATCGGCCAGACGGGTTTGCCGGTCGCCGCCACGGCGCCGACCTGGGCGGCGTTCTCAACCTTGGGCAGCAGCACGCCGCTGACGCCAGGGTGTTGCTTGCAGAACGCCAGGTCAGCGCTGTGTTCGGTGTGGTCCGGGCCGTTGATGCGGACCAGGACCCGGGCCTGGGGATTGGCGGTAAGGAATTGGCCGAGGTGGTCACGGGCGATTCGTTTGAGCGGTTCTTCGACGGCATCTTCGAAATCGACGATCACGGCATCGGCGCCGCTGGCCAGGGCCTTGGCGAAACGCTCGGGACGACTGCCGGGCACGAAGAGCGCGGAGCGGGCAATGGATGAAGACATGTTGTGTTCCTTGTTTTTTGGTTGCGCGGCCTGTCTGGGGGGACCGCGTTATCGTTCTTCGCGGCGGTGCGGCGTACCGACAAGCCCTGCTCCTACAGTCCTCTGTCGTTCCCCATATTTGTGTACGACGCCAAACTGTAGGAGCAGGGCTTGCCCGCGAAGGGGCCCTTGAGAGCAGCCCATTCTTTTCAAACCACCCCATCCACCCGCAGCCGCTCCACCGCCTCCGCGGAAAAGCCCAACTCACTGAGGATCGCCCCGGTGTGCTCGCCCAACCCCGGCACCGCCTCCATACGCGGCTCAAACGCCGCATTGCGCGCCGGCGGCAGCAACGCCGGGAGTTTCCCCGCCGGACTCCCGACCTCGCGCCAGCCATCCCGGGCCTTGAGCTGCGGGTGGTCCCACACACCCTGCATGTCGTTGACCCGGGCATTGGCGATCTGCGCCTCTTCCAACCGGGCAATCACCTGCTCGGTGCTGAGCCGGGCAAAGCTGTCGACGATGATCTGACGCAACACCTCACGGTTGGCCGAACGCTTGAAGTTGGCCGAAAAGCGCTCGTCCACCGCCAGCTCGGGGGTCAGCAGCACCCTGTCGCAGAACGCCGCCCACTCACGCTCGTTCTGCAACCCGAGCATCACGGTGCCGCCGTCGCCCGCCGGAAACGGCCCGTAGGGATAAATGGTCGAGTGCGCCGCACCGGCCCGTGGCGGCGGCGGCGCACCGTCGAAGGCGTAATACATCGGGTAGCCCATCCACTCCACCAGGCTTTCCAGCATGCTGACGTCGATGCGGCTGCCCTCCCCGGTTTTCTCCCGCAGCAGCAACGCCGAGAGAATGCCGCTGTAGGCGTACATCCCGGCGGAGATATCGGCGATGGAGCAGCCGGCCTTCGCCAGCTCTTCCTCACCCGGCCCACCGGTCACCGAAAGAAAGCCACCCTCGCTCTGGATCAAAAGGTCGTAGGCCTTTTTCTTCTCATAAGGACCACCTTCGCCATAACCGGAAATATCGCAGACGATCAGCCGTGGAAAGCGTTCATGCAGCGCCTCGAAGGACAAACCCATGCGCGCGGCAGCCCCCGGCGCGAGGTTCTGCACCAGTACATCGGCCTGCCCCAGCAGATTTTCGAGAATATCGCCGGCCTGCTCCTGCTTGAGGTCCAGGGTCAGGCTTTCCTTGGAACGGTTGGTCCAGACGAAGTGCGAGGCCAGGCCGCGAACACGTTCGTCATAACCACGGGCAAAGTCGCCGCTGCCGGGGCGCTCGATCTTCACCACCCGTGCGCCCAGGTCCGCCAGTTGCCGCGTACAGAACGGCGCGGCAATGGCGTGTTCGAGGCTGATCACCGTGATGCCGTCCAACGGGCGCGGTGCCGGGGTATTGCCTGCTGCCGTATTCATCAGCGCAGCTCCTTCAAGTCAGTGGTATTACGCAGGTCCCAGACCTGACGGATCAAACCCTCGGCCTGCTCGGCCGAGCGCGCCCCGGAGAACTGCAGCAGACGGCGGAATTTGTCTTCCAGCTCGGCCCGCGACAGGCTGTTGCCAGGATCACCCTTGGGCTCGTCGATGACGCCGTACAGGGTGCGCCCGTCAACCGTGGTGACCACCACCCGGCCCAGCCAGCGTTGGGGATAGGCGCCATCGACTTCCGGGTCCAAGGTCATGCTGACCTTCTCGCGAAACGCCGATACGGCCGGATCGGTCAAGGACAGTTGGTGGAACTCCGGCAGCCCGGCCTTGCCATGCACGGCGATCAGGCCCAGCACGGTGCCCATGGAGAACTTGGCCTGGTGCACCGTCTGCGGCACCTTGACCCGTCCGAGCACATCAATGGCACCCTGATGCACACGGGTTTCCACATGCCGAATATGTTCATGACTCAAGCCTTCCTGCCACATCAGCTCCAGCAACGCATCAGCGGCCGGATGGGTGTGGCGACAGGACGCGTGGAACTTGAACGAGGTTTCCACCAGCGCCCAGCGGCTGCCCAGGCGATCGGACAACTTCGTCGGATCGGCATCGCTGGACATCCCGGCGGCCAGCCCCTGGTCACCTTCGAGAATATTGCGCGCCCCGGTCAGGCCATCCGCCGTCAGGTAGGCGGCCAATAGGCCGTCCGCCGCAGCCTTGGCGGTGTGCAACTGCTTGGAATCGGCGGCATCCCGGAGGAACTCCCAGAGCCCGGCGGCCTGGGTGCCGGCGCTGCCCAGCAGGTTGCTGAACTGTCCCTGGTCGAAGTCCATCAGCTTGCCCACGGCCACGGCCGCCGCCAGGGTGCCGACGGTGGCCGTGGTGTGGAAGATCCGATAGTGCGAACGCCCGAGGAACTCGCCGATACGAATGCCAGCCTCATAGCCGGCCAGCGAGGCCAGCAACAGCTCGCGGCCGGACTTGCCGAGATCCTGGGCCGCCGCCAGGGCCGCCGGGAACACCACCGTGGCCGGGTGCAGCACGGAACTGTTGTGCAGATCGTCCTGCTCCACCAGATGGGAGGACGCGGCATTCACCAGGGCGGCGAAGTACGCCGAACTGCCCTGGCCATTGACCAGGATCCGCGCCGGGCCGCTTGCCGGGCCCATCTTGCGGGCATAGGCCTCGAACAACGGAATCGGATGGGCACCCTGGCTGGCCAGGGCCGAGGCCAGCCAATCGAGGAACAGATCTTCGGTGCGCTCGAACACCGCTTGCGGTACCTGTTCGTAACGCAGGCCGGCGAGGAATTCGCAGAGGGCTTGGGTATGGCTCATGCGCGGCGCCTCAGAAGCTGCGTGGCAGTTCGAGCAGATGCTCGGCCACGTAGGACAGGATCAGGTTGGTGGAGATCGGCGCCACCTGGTACAGGCGGGTCTCGCGGAACTTGCGCTCGACGTCGTATTCACAGGCGAAACCGAAACCGCCGTGGGTCTGCAGGCAGGCGTTGGCCGCTTCCCAGGACGCCTTGGCCGCCAGGTACTTGGCCATATTGGCGCTGGCCCCGGCGTTCTGCCCGCTGTCGTACTCCTCGCAGGCGCGCCAGCGCATCAGGTCGGCGGCCTCGATCTCGATATGGGCTTCGGCAATCGGGAACTGCACGCCCTGGTTCTGCCCGATGGGGCGGCCGAACACCACCCGGTCGCGGGCATAGGCACTGGCCTTTTCGATAAACCAGCGGCCGTCGCCGATGCACTCGGCGGCGATCAGCGTGCGCTCGGCATTCAGGCCGTCGAGGATGTAGCGAAAGCCCTTGCCCTCTTCGCCGATCAGGCTGTCGGTGGGGATTTCAAGGTTGTCGAAGAACAGCTCGTTGGTCTCGTGGTTGACCATATTGGCGATGGGCTGCACGGTCAGGCCGTTGCCGATGGCCTCGCGCAGGTCCACCAGGAAAATCGACATGCCTTCGGATTTCTTCTGCACCTCGGCCAGGGGCGTGGTCCGGGCCAGCAGGATCATCAGGTCGGAATGCTGGACCCGCGAGATCCAGACCTTCTGGCCGTTGATCACGTACTTGTCGCCGTGCCTGACCGCGGTGGTCTTGATCTTGGTGGTGTCGGTGCCGGTGGTGGGCTCGGTGACGCCCATCGATTGCAGGCGCAACTCGCCGCTGGCTAACTTGGGCAGGTAGAAACTTTTCTGTGCTTGGCTGCCGTGGCGCAACAGGGTGAACATGTTGTACATCTGGCCGTGCACCGTGCCGGAGTTGCCGCCGCAGCGGTTCACTTCCTCAAGGATCACTGAGGCCTCGGCCAGGCCCAGGCCGGAGCCGCCGTATTCGGCCGGAATCATCGCCGCCAGCCAGCCGGCATCGGTCAGCGCCTTGACGAAGGCTTCGGGGAAACCTTTTTCTTCATCGACCTTGCGCCAGTAGGCAGCATCAAATTCAGCGCACAGGGCACGTACGCCCTCGCGAATGGCATTGAGTTCTTCGTTGTTATTCGGATTCATCGGGTGACGGCCTTTTTATTGTTAGTCGAAGTGCACTTCAGCCTGCTGGGCCAGGCCGGCGGCGTTGCCGGCCCAGAGCTGGGCGACGCCGGGACTGAGGATCCGTCCGCCGACTTCGAAGGGTTGTGGTGCGATCAGCGGGCGCACGCCGCGATAGGAAAAACGCCGCAGGGTTGCCTGGGGATTGGCCCGGCAGAACGCCCGCAGGTTCAGGGTGGCGATCATCGGACCGTGCACCACCAGGCCGGAATAGCCTTCGGTGCCGGTGACATAGGGGTAGTCGTAGTGGATGCGGTGGCCATTGAAGGTCACGGCGCTGTAGCGAAACAGCAGGGTCGGCGTCGGCTCCACGGCTTCGCGCCAGCCGCCCTCGATCAGGGCTTCGCCGCTGCTCTGCTTCGGGGGGGTGGGCTCGCGGTAGACGATGTCCTGTTCTTCGCGAATCGCCAGCCGGCCGTCCTGGGAGTATTCATGCCGCACGGTGACAAACAGCAAGGCACCGCTACGCCCCTGTTTTTCCTCGATATGGCTGATGGTCGACAGCCGGGTGGCATCGTGACCGGCACGCAGGTGCTCGAAGAACTCCAGGCGCCCGCCGGCCCACATACGGTTGCGATTGTCCGCCGGCGGCAGGAAGCCGCCACGGGCCGGATGCCCGTCGCCGCCCAACAGGCTCTCGGCCAGCGGTTCCTGGAAGAAACACCATTGCCACAGCGGCGGCAACGCCTCGCCATGGGCCGGAGCCGGTTCGCCGAAGGTCGCGGCGATACGCTTGAGCAGGTTGCGGCTCAATTGGTCGTGGGCTTCTTCGGTCCGTCCTAGCCAGGCACTCAGATCCGTTGCACTCATGGAAGGTTTTCCCCTTGCCGGTTGTTGTCATGAACCGATGATGCAAGGTGCAGCCCGTTCCGAGAATTTGCATTTCTATAAGCCGGCGTTCAGTTATGCTGAACGCCAACGTCCTACCTGCACGCAGCCCCTGACCGGAGTCGCCCCATGCATTTCGACCTGGCGGATCTACGCCTCTTCATTCATATCGCCGAATCGCCGAGCCTGACCCAGGGCGCCCGGCGCGCCTTCCTCTCCCCGGCTGCCGCCAGCGCGCGGATCAAGGCCCTGGAAGCGCAACTCGACACCCGCCTGCTGTACCGCGACAGCCGTGGCGTGGAAGTCACCCCGGCCGGCCAGCGCTTGCTGCAACATGCGCGGCTGATCATGCGTCAGGTCGACTATCTGAAGAGCGAGTTCACCAGCTACGGCGGCGATTCGGCCGGGCATATCCGTATCTTTGCCAACACCACGGCGGTGACCGAGTTTCTCCCGGAGGTGCTGGCCGGTTTTCTCTCCCAGCGTCCCGGGGTCACGGTGGACCTGCAGGAACGGCTGTCGCGGGATATCGTTCGTGGCGTACTCGACGGCACCACCGACATGGGCATCATCGCCGGTCCCGTGGAAGCCAGCGGCCTGCAGGTGATGCACTTCAGCACCGACCGCCTGGTGCTGATCATGCCGGTGGACCATCCATTGGCGGCGCAGCCGTCGGTGACCCTCGGCCAGACCCTGGCGTTCCAGCATATCGGCCTGCATGAAGGCAGCACCTTGCTAAGCTTTCTGCGCGAGCATGTCGAACGGCTCGGCAAGACCCTGTCATTGCGTATCCAGGTCTCCAGCTTCGAAGCCATCTGCCGCATGGTCGAGGCCGGGGTGGGCATCGGTATCATTCCCGAGTCCGCCGCCATGCGGCACAGCCGGACCATGGAACTGGTGACCGTGGCGCTGGACGAGCCCTGGGCGATTCGCGAGCGTAGCATCCTGGTGCGCGAACTCGAAGCCCTGCCCGGGACCATCCGCGCCTTGATCGCCACGCTGATGCCCAGTGCACAAACCTGAACCGCCCGACAGTTTGGGTTGCACAAACCCCTGCTTCGGCGGCATTCTTGATGACATTCGACTGACCGAACTTTTCACCGCAGCCGCACTCAATCAGTGCATGGATCCACGCCCTTCCCGACAGAGACGCTCATGACTTCGAAGCTTGCACAACTCAAGCAATTCACCACCGTGGTCGCGGACACCGGCGACCTCGACGCCATTACCCGCCTGAAGCCGGTCGACGCCACCACCAACCCTTCGCTGCTGCTCAAGGCTGCCGCGCTGCCAGGCTACGCCGACCTGCTCAAGGCCGCCGTGTCCCACGCCAAGGGCGATGTGGGCCTGGCCTGCGACCATTTCGCGGTGTCCGTGGGCAGTGGCATTCTCAAAGTGATTCCAGGGCGGATTTCCACCGAAGTCGACGCACGCCTGTCCTTCGATGAAAGTGCCCTGCTGAGCAAGGCCCACCAATTGGTCGAGCTGTACGACAAGGTCGGCGTAGGCCGTGACCGCGTGCTGATCAAGCTGGCTTCGACCTGGGAAGGCATCCGCGCCGCCGAAAAGCTGGAAAAAGAGGGTATCCAGACCAACCTGACCCTGCTGTTCTCCTTCGCCCAGGCCGCGGCCTGCGCCGATGCCGGGGTGTTCCTGATCTCGCCGTTCGTGGGCCGGATCTACGACTGGTACAAGAAGTCCACCGGCAACGAGTACAGCGGTGCCGACGATCCGGGCGTGCAGTCGGTCACCCGTATCTACAACTACTACAAGTCCAACGACTACAAGACCGTGGTCATGGGTGCCAGCTTCCGCAACCTCAACCAGATCGAACAACTGGCCGGTTGCGACCGCCTGACCATCAGCCCCGACCTGCTGGAAAAACTGGGCCAGGACGAAGGCCAGCTGGAACGTCGACTGGTGCCGGGGGCCGCCGGTGAACCACGCTTGAACCTGAACGAGGCGCAGTTCCGCTGGGCCTCCAACGAAGACGCCATGGCCACCGAGAAACTGGCCGAGGGTATTCGTCAGTTCGCCCGTGACCAGGAAAAGCTCGAAGCCCTGCTGGCTCACTGATACGCCAATGACAACCCGGGCAGTCGGTTACTCCTCTGCCCGGGACAACGCTCTTTTCGAGTCCTCCTGCCACACGGCTAGTCAGCGACTCGCTTGATGCCTTTTCTCTCCTGACCCGGCCCGCCTCACCAGGCGTCAAACGCCTGTGGGGCGAACCGCTGGGCTGCTCGACCCGCACCGTCAGTTGGTGCGTTCGACGCTATCGGACGCCTGCTTGCCGGCCGCCACGGCCTGGGCCTTTTCAGCCTGCTGGTAATAGGCCATGGATGTATCACGGGCCGCGTCCATGCGGGCCATGACTTTATCACCGCCGCCTTCGGCCATCGCCGCGACGGAGGCGGTCATCAGGGTTACGATCAACAACGCTTTAAGGGATTTCATCAGTCACTCTCCAATAGTTTGAGTTCGTCAGCACGGGTTCCGGCTGACTTGGGCTCATCCTATCGATCGGTGCATTTCAGCCTGTTCCCCGCAGGATGAAATTTTTTACAGGAACATCAATTCGAGACGCGCCATCCCCGGAGCTGGATAAGCTCAAGTCAACGCCCTAGAATCGGCAAAGCATTGATTCTGGAAAAGAGACAATATGGATCGTATCGACTGCATGCGCGCCTTCGTCGCCACCGTCGGCGCCAATGGCTTTGCCGCGGCGGCCCGGGCCATGGATGTGCCGCGCTCGAAAGTCAGCAAGCAGATCCAGGCGCTGGAAGAGGCCATTGGCGTGCAACTGCTGCAACGCACCACCCGCAGCCTGCACCTGACCGAAGCCGGCGCGGAATACTACGAGGCGGCTCGCGAGCTGCTGGCGTCCCTGGATGAAACCGAACAACGGGCCCGCGACGGCGTCGGCGAACTGCGCGGCGTGCTGCGGGTCAACGCGCCCATGTCCTTCGGCCTGCGGCGGTTGGGGCCGTTGATCCCACTGTTTCACCAACAGCATCCGAACGTGGAACTGCAACTGGTGCTCAGCGACCAGCAAGTCGACCCGGTGCGCGGCGGCTTCGATGTCACCATCCGCATCGCCAGCCTGCCAGACTCGTCCCTGGTCGCCCGTTTGCTCGCTCCCGCGCCGCGCATCATGGTGGCCTCGCCGGCCTATCTGGCCCGAGCAGGCACACCGCAAACACCCAAGGACCTGACGGCCCACCAATGCCTGAACTACGGCTATCTGCAAAGCGGTGTCAGCCTGCAACTGAGCAATGGCAAGGAAACCCAGCGGGTCAATGTCACCGGCCCCCTGCATGCCAACAATGGCGACCTGCTGGCCCAGGCGGCACAAGCCGGCATGGGCATCGCCCTGCTGCCGGACTTTATCGTCGAGGACGCCCTGGCCGCCGGTACCCTGGTGCCGGTGCTGTGCGAGTGGCAAGCCCCGGCGATCAGCATCAACGCGGTCTATCCCTCGGCGCGCCGGGTGCCGCAGAAGACCCGGGCGTTTATCGAATTCCTGGTCAAGGCACTGGCGGTGGAAGTCACCGCCTGACCCCTATGCGGTACTGAAGATCGATTGCTTGCCGATGGAAATACCCGACCACAGTTCGTCCAGGTGCTTGAATCCCCACTTCTTGACCGACTCCAGGCTGACAATCGAGTCCTGTTCGCTGACAACGGCAAGATCGATAACACTCTGGGCAATGGGCATTCGCAGCTTCGCGGAGTAGAACACCTTCACCCGGGGCGTCAGCAATGAATGCTCGTGTTGCTCCAGGACGATCCCCAGGCGACCGCTGTGCAACAGCACCAGGGCTCCCACCGGATAGATGCCGATGCAGCGGACGAAGGCATGGAAGATCTGCTCATCGAACTGGCCTTTCCAATCGGCCATTTTTCGAATGGCCTCGGCCGCCGTCCAGGCCTGCTTGCCATGTCGCTCGGAGGTCACCGAGTCGTAGCTGTCACACACCGCGGCCATCCGCGAAAACAGGCTGATCTGCGTGCCGCAGAGTTTGTGCGGATAGCCGCTGCCATCGATTCGCTCGTGATGATGCAGGCAGACATCCACCACCCTCGGGCTGAAATGGTGGGTGTCGAGAATCATCTTCGCGCCGATCTCCGGATGGTGGCGCAGGATATCGAACTCGGCCTCAGTGAGTGGCGAGGTTTTACCGAGCAACTCGGCAGGCACCATCATCTTGCCCACTTCGTGCAGGATGCCCGCCATGCCGGCCTCCTTCACCAGGCCCTCGGGCAGGTTCAGGCGGTAGGCCAGGCTCATCATCAGCGCGCACACCGCCACCGAATGCATGTAGGTGTATTCATCGCTGGTCTTGAGCCGGGCCAGGCTGATCAAGGCGTCGGGATGGCGCATCAATGAATCGGAGATTTCCGCGATCAGGTGGGAGATCTGCTCGGGATGAACCGCCCTGCCCATGCGCAGGTCGCCGAACAGGCTCAGCACCGCGGCCTTGGTCCGGGCGCACAGATTCAGCGCATGGACCACTTCGTCGCTCATGGCAATCCGTGGGCGATTGCGTGGCCGCTCCTGCGCCGGAATCGCCAGTGCCTCGAGCTCCGGCGCAGCGGGTTCCTCGACCTCGACATCCAGACCCTTGTCGGTATCTATCCAGAGCGCGGCGAGGCCGGAAGCACGAATCTTTTGCAGATCAGCTTCATCATCCAGCAGAAAGTGACTGCGCCAGAACGGGTGGTCCATCCAGGAGCCACAGAAGGATTGCACATACATGCCGACACGAAGCTCGCTCACCTGTATCTGTCTTAGCATGATGGACATCCTGGTTTCTTGTCACACTCAAGCGCCTCCCCCCAGGGGCCTGGCTACAGTGAAAACCGCGCAATCAGGTGATTCAGGCCCCCGGCCAGTTTGGACAGTTCGCTGCTGGCAATCGACGTCTGGCTGGCGGCCGATGAACTCTGGATGGACAGATCGCGAATGCTCACCAGGTTGCGATCAACCGACCTGGCCACCTGCGCCTGTTGCTCGGACGCCGTGGCGATCAGCAGGTTCTTGTCATTGATATGGGAAATCGACAAGGTCACTTCCTTGATTGCCAGGCCCGTCTCATGGGCCAGCGAGCGGGTCACCCGGGTTTCTTCGCTGCTGTGGTTCATCGATTCAACAGCCTTCTTCGAGTCGACCTGGATGCCCTTGACCATCTGCTCGATTTCCTGGGTCGACTGCTGGGTCCGATGGGCCAGCGCGCGCACCTCATCCGCCACTACCGCAAAGCCACGGCCCTGCTCGCCGGCCCGTGCGGCCTCGATGGCGGCGTTCAACGCCAGCAGGTTGGTCTGTTCGGCGATGGAGCCGATCACGTCAAGCACCTTGGCAATGTGCAGGGCTTGCCCGGCCAGGCCTTCTATATCGCTCTTGGTCTGTTCGACGCGGCTGCTCAAGCGCTCGATGGAGTCGATGGTCTCGCCCACACGGTCCTGGACGACCCGCGCCGAGCGCTCCGAAGCCTGGGTCGACTCTGAGGCCGAAACGGCATTCCTGGCCACTTCTTCCACGGCCGCGGTCATCTGGTTGACGGCAGTGGCCGCCTGATCGGTTTCGATGCTCTGCTGCTGAATACCCGCCGTCGACTCGTGGGTAATCGCGCTCATCTGCTCCGCCGCGGAAGCCAGTTGCCGGGATGAGTCGGAGATATGTTCGATGGTGTTCTTCAGACTCGAACGCATGGCGGCGGCGACGGTCTGCAAGTCGGTGATTTCATCCCGTCCGCTGATCTCCACCTTGCTCTTCAGGTCGCCGTCGGCGATCTTCTGCATCGACAGGCGCAAGGCATTGATCGGCTGCGCGATGCTGCGGGTAAACAGCAGCGCCACGACGCAGGTGACCACCAGGGCCAGGACAATGAATATCAGCGTCAGCAGGAACGCACTGTTATAGCTGGCATTCGCCACCTGCCCCGAGCGCCCGGCGCCCTCCTCGTTGATGCTCATCAGCGCTTCAATCGACGTCTGCAGTTTTTTCGCCGCTTCGCTGCTGGTGTCACGAATGAAATGGGTCATGGCCTCGAAGGACGCGGTCTGGCTCATGCCCACCAGTTGATCGAGCAGGTCCTGGTAAGTGCGCACATTCACGATCACCTGGTCATAACGCTGTTTTTCCTCGGGGCTGGAAACCATCGATGCGTATTTCTCGGTTTCCTGGCTCAGGGTGGTTTTCAGCGCGGCCAGTTTGTCGAGGGAGCTTTTGCTCAGGCGGTCTTCATCCATGACGAAGCGGCGGCCATCGAGCCGGTAGAGCAACGCGGCATTCTGAATACGGGCGGCCTGGCGCACACTCGGCAACCAGTTCGTTTGCAACTCCAGGGAGGCATCGTGGATTTCTTTCATGCGGTACAGCGAGGTCAGCCCGAGGCTGATCAGCAGCAGACAGATCAGCCCGAAACCGAGCAGGGATCTGGAAGTCAACCTGATGTTCCTTGTTTTCATGAAACTACTCCGAGGCCAGGCTGCTTGAGCGTTCAAATGCGGCGGACGCCATCACTCCACCAGTGTAGTACGTCCCCCGCAAAAGATCGGTCTCAGCGCTCGCGCGGCATCAGGTCCCGATCAACAAGTTTACGAAACTCTATGGACAGGCCTTTGTGCCCATTGCCATCCAGGTTAATCCCCATACTTCCGACATGAGTGATCTGATCTTTCTGGTAAGTCTCACCTGACAATTGATAGACATGCCCTGGCCGAACTTGACAGTGGGCGTATTTTATTTCGAACTGACTTCCTGTTTTTCGACTCATGTCCATAATGATCGGCTGTGCGGGATCAGTGACATCCATCAGTTTGACCACCGTCACCCGATCTGGATCACGAGCTTCCCGGGTTGTCCAATCGCCAGTGCCCTCAAGAACCACCAGCCGGGTAACTGCAACGGGAGGCGGACTGGTCCTGGGATCCACGCGAATGACGATATCCCTTTGATCCTGATCGCCCAGTGTCACCGGGTGGTGTCCCTCATGGGTAAGCGTGTCGCCGAAATACACTCGGCTGAACAGTTCATAACGGCCCCTGGCCTGTCTTTGGCACAACGCGTATTTGACACTGAACAGCACGCCCTTTTGCCGGCTGGTATCCAGCGTCACCGGTTGATCGGGGTGAGTCAGATCGCGCAGGGTCACTACCGTAACAAGATCGGGGGCGGGTACTTTATGAGTGGCCAGGTCGCTGACGCTGGGGATATCGTTCCTGCCCTCAAGCAGGATAAGCGCGTTGTTGCTGACGGGTGCGTCGGTATTCATAAAACGACTCTCGATAAATAGAAAAACCGGTTGATGACCTAACGACAAGTCACAAAACTTGCGTTCGAGAGATCACTGTAACAACGGGTAATCGAGGAAAAGTCGTAGCGGGATAGTGCACGTCGAACGGAATGTTGAAGAGTGCGCAACAACTGACTTGCGACCCTGGACAGCGCCAGGATCAACAAGCCGGATAACAGCGCGACTCGCGGGCGACCTTGCGCCACCCGCGAGCCGACGGACTCAGGCCAGCAGCTTGCGCTCGGTCTTGCCGTACTTGATCGATTTCTCGTCCGGGATCATCAGGCCGGTCTGCTCGTCGCGGCCCTGCAGGATGAACCGCGCATCGGCCTTGCCCAACTGCTCGGCGGCCTTCTGGCTGTCGGCACCGATCTCGCCCTTTTTCATGCGGTTGACGATCACGCCCACGGCGGTGTCCTTGAAGTCACGCAGCATCCAGGCATCGCCGTCGCTGTCACCGGCCACCAGCACCGGGCCATAACCCTTCTTCGCCACCAGGATATTCTTGATCCCGATGGTCTTGCCCGGGCCGTAGTTGAAGTGCCAGTTCGGCAGGTAACTGCTGTCGTACTTGCCGTCGGTCATGGACAGGCGCAGGCCGATCACGTTTTCCGGCGGTACGCCGTAGCCGTAGTTGGGGTTGCCGGCGAACACCCGGACCACATCGTCGATGGACGCGGTGCTGACATACACGTCAATGCCGTTGGCCCGCAGCGTGTGCATCAAACCACGGATTTCCTCGTGGATACGGATACCGTGGAAGTGCGTATCGGCGACCACCCCGGCCTTGCCCGGCAGGCTGCTCGGGCTCTCGTACTTGACCTTGCGCAGGCCATCACCCAGGTCGTGGTTATTGGACGCCTCGGCCATCGCCTGCAACTCGGCGGTGCTCATGTTCTTGTAGAAGTAGATGATCCATTTGTAGCCGATCTCCACCGGATAGCTGTCGCAGATCGCGTCATACATGAAGTAGAGCTTGGTGAAAAAGTCCTTGAACTGGTCGGTGGCGTGGATTTCTTCCAGGCTCTTGCTGCCGGCCAGGCCCTTGTAGTTGGCGTGCAGCCAGCGGTAGTCGGCTTCGACGTCGGCGGCGATGTCTTCCATGTTCACCGGCTTGCCGTCGACCGTGAGGTAATCCTTCATGAACGGACCGTTGGGTACGTCCTGGCGCAGCACGGCGGCAAACTCGTCGGGGCTGAGTTTGTACTGCAAGTTGTTCATCTGGTAGACCAGCAGCGCCTCTTCGCAGTCGTTCATGATGCAGGTGTTGTCCCAGTCGAACACCGCGTACGGACGCTTGTCCGGGTGATAGGACGCACTCTTCACGCCATGCTGGTCAATCACCGCCTGCAGGCGCTTCTGGTTCAACGGCGACCAGCGTGCCGGGTCCAACTCGCTGGGCACGGCCTTGGTCGTCGCGGCCTCGGCAAGGCGGCCGCTCAACAACAAGGGACTGACAACGGAAACGGCGGCAAGGGTGTTCAGAAACTGGCGACGCTGCATGGCATAACTCCTGGAATTAGAAGAATGGTCGCAAACGGAGGCGACGGCGAGTGCGTGTTTCAAGGCAAGGGCGCAGGGGAACCGGCCGCCCGGCAATGAGGCTAACGCCAAATACACATAAATACAACAATGCCACAATATTACACATTTATGGCACATCGACACTTTCTCACCGATGGTGATGGGCCGCCGACTTGACAGCGCTGTCCCGTCTCCCACAATGCGTGCTCGGATACTGATCCCAACAGCAAGGACATGAGGTATGTGGCAAGAAGAGCGTTACCAGCGGATTCGTGCACTGCTGGCAACCTTGCAGCGCGTGACCACCGACCGCATCGTCACGGAACTGAATGTTTCCCGCGAAACAGTGCGGCGTGATCTGGTGGCGCTGGAAGCCCTGGGCGAGCTGAAACGCATCCACGGTGGCGCGATCATGGTCGAGGACGAGGCGCCGATAGCCGAGCGCGCGCATATCAACGTCAAGTTCAAGCGTGACCTGGCCCGTGCCGCGGTGGGTTTGCTCAGCCATGGGCAGACGATCTTTATCGACGCTGGCACCACCACTGAAATTCTTGCCCAGGAACTGGCCAAGCTGGGTGGGCTGACGGTGATTACCAACGCGTTCAACGTCGCGCTGCACCTGCGCGGCAGCGCACCGGGCAGCCTGCATAACGAAGTGATCATCCTCGGCGGTTCCCTCGGTGACCGTTCACCGGCCACGGTGGGCGCAACCACGGTGGCGGAAATCGGTCGCTATCGCGCCGACCTCGCGCTGCTCTCGCCGGTAGGCGTGGACGCCCACCACGGCGCCAGCAACTACGATCACCGCGAAAGCGAGGTGGCCCGGGCCATGGCCGAGCACGCCGAACGGGTGGTGATCCTTGCCGACTACAGCAAGCTCGGCGTACAGAGCCGTATCAGCTTCTGCCCGCCGGAACGCATCGATGTGCTGGTGACCAATCAGCGGGCCAGCGAAGAAGTGGCGTTCGAGGCACTGAAGGCCCGGCTCAAGGAAATCATCCTGGCCTGAGGGCCCAGGTTTCGCGCACGTTTGAAAGCAGCCAGGCTGCCCTACCAGCGGCCGGCGAGCTTGCCAGCGATGGTGCCCAAACAGGCACCACCGGCCTCGCTGGCAACCTTCTGTTTATCGGGGTCGACGGACAGCCCGGATCTTCCCACTGTTTCCGCCACCACAAAAAAACCGATCCTGGCCATCGGACTCAAGCCCCGACACCCCCACGCCAGCCGGCATATCGATCCGCTCCAGCAGCGCGCCCGTCTGCGGATTCACCCGCCGAACATCGCTCTTGTCGTCTTCCCAGGTACCGTGCCAAAGCTCGCCATCAACCCAGGTCACCCCCGTGACGAAACGCTTCGATTCGATAATGCGCAGAACCGCCCCGGTTTCGGGATCGACCTGATGAATCCGACGCCCCCGATGCTGCCCGACCCAGAGCGTTCCCTCGGCCCATGCCAACCCGGAGTCACCGCCATCGCCGGGGGCCGGTATGCTCGAAAGCACCTCGCCGGTCTTCGGATCGATCTTGCGGATGCGCCCCTCGGCAATCTGGAACAGGTACCGGCCATCAAACGCGGTGCCGGCCTGCGCGGCGACATCGATCGAGCGCACCACCGCCCCGGTTTCCGGGTCAAGGGCATTGAGCCTGTCACCCGAGGCAAACCAGACGTGCTGGCCGTCATAGGTCACGCCCGCAACCGAGTCGGCCCCTGGAAAAGGCCCGTATTCACGAAGAATTTCAGCTTGAGAGTTTTTCATGAGCTCAGTCTAGTCGCTGTCCAGCGGCCCCGGGAGTAACAACGTTGACGGGAACCCCGGCACGGACGGGAGCGTCCAGCGGCAGGCCGGCCCACGACCGAAAGCTTGCACCCTGCCTGTCGTCGCCAGGGCTTCGAGCGCCCGCTGCACCGTGCGCGGGCTGCTCCCCAACGCAATCGCCAGGGCCGAACTCGACCACGCTTCACCATCGGCCAAAAGGGCGAGCAGCGAACCATGCCGCTCCTCGACAGGCGGTGCCAGGATAACCACCTCATGGGCCTGTCGCGGCATGAGCACAAAGCCCTCGCCGGTCGCCCTCACCTGCGCGAACCCGCGAATCTCACCCCGCAACCGTCCTATTTCGACCCGCAGCCGGACCCGGTGCGATTCATCGGCCTCCTTGCCGCGAAATGCCCGGGCGATCAGCACCTGCCGCGAGACCGCACCCGGCCAGCTCTCGGCGAGGGCACGGAGCAACGCGAACAGGACCGGTCGCGTCGTCAGCGATACCTGGGTGTGACCTTCAACCACAGCGTAGCGGCAGGCATCCACCACCAACGCCGCGGAGGCAAACAGTTGCTCGACTTCCTCCAACAGCAGCAAACGCGCCTCACCCCCCGTGATCAGACGTGCCGCAGGTATCTTCAGGACCTGCGAGGCGCTTTCGACTTCAGCCGCCAATACGCCGATACCCGCCTCATGGGCGGCATTTTCCGCCCGCTGCAACGCAGCGCGTGCCGCCGCCGTGTGCAGGCGCCGGATGGCGATCCCGGCGCAGGCCAACTCGTAAGCGGCCCTCAAGGGCGGCGCCAGCAATCTCGGTTCAAGCGCGTCCAGCAGACGTTCGGCCTGGCCAAGATGACCGGTCAACAGCAGGCGCCGGGCTTCGAGATGACGCGCATGCGCGGCATTCAAGCGATCGCCATACCCCTCGAGAACCGCCCGCGCGTCGGCGAGTGCCTTGACCGGCCAGGCCAGGTCACGGGAGACCAGTGCAATCTCGGCTTCGGCGACAATGCAGCGCGCCCTCGCCACCGCCTCTTGCGGCCCGAAGGCACGGACTGCCAGCTTGAGCAGCGCCCTGGCACGCACCAGATCACCCAACTGCGCCATGGCAATACCGCGCAGCGCAAGCCCGGGCCCGTCGTCGCGCAGGGCCACCCGCTTCAAGGCGCCGAGGACATCCCCGCCGGCAAGCAGCCGCGCCGCCGCCGTGATCATCGCGTCCATGGGCATCCCGTCACACTTGTCACTCCCGCCATCTGCCAGGCCCGTCCTAGTCTGTTAACGACCACCCCGTAACCGCTCGCACAACCGATGGTACGACGAGCACTGGCAAATGGAGAACCCTGATGACCACACAGAAGATTGGCACACGCGAAGAATGGCTGGCGGCGCGACTCGACCTGCTAGCCGATGAAAAGGAACTGACCCGGCGCGGCGACGCCCTGGCCCGGCGACGCCAGGCACTGCCCTGGGTACGGATCGACAAGGCCTACCGCTTCGACACCCCGGCGGGCAACGTCTCACTGCTGGAGCTGTTCAAGGGCCGCTCGCAGCTCCTTGTCTATCACTTCATGTTCGGGCCTGACTACAGCGCCGGCTGCCCGTCCTGCTCGTCGATCGCCGATGGTTTCAATGGCATCGTTATCCATCTCGAACACCATGACGTCGCCTTTACCGCCATCTCGCGGGCACCGCTGGCCAAGCTGCAGGCGTTCAAGCAGCGCATGGGCTGGAGCTTCGACTGGGCCAGCTCGTTCGGCAGCGATTTCAACAGTGACTTCAATGTCTGGTTCAGCGAGGAGCAGCAGCGCGAAGGCGGCATCGTCTACAACTACCTGCGCGAGGCGCCTTTGGCGGGGCCACAGAGAGGCCAGACCGTCAAGGAGTGGCAGTTGCAAGGTAGTGAAAGTCCGATTGCCCGGACCGCCGCCGCCACCGGCACCGACATAGCCACCTTCATTCGCGAACGGCCCGGTCTCAGCGCCTTCGTGCTTGAAGAGGGCGAGATCTACCACACCTACTCCAGCTATGCCCGTGGGTTGGACGGTATCTGGGGCATGTACCAGTGGCTCGACCGCGCGCCCAAGGGCCGCAACGAGCAGGGTATCTGGTGGCGCCGCCACGACGAATACGATCAGGAGTAAGCAGCATGCTCTTGTCCAGTCGAACAAATGAAGATCGATCGAACGGAGCGCCAGCCGGCAATGCGCTGAGCATTGCCGACTGGATGTGCCTGGCCGCGGCCCCAACCTTCGCCGGCATGGCACTGCTCACGGCCCTCAGCCCGGGCACGCAGATGGCCTGCTCGTCGATGCAGGGAACCTTTGCCCTCGACGGCATGGTGACGATGTACCTGATCATGGGCGCCTTGCATCTACCGCCCTGGCTACGGCTGCTTTCCGGACGCTCCCGTTGATTCCACGACGGCGAACAGCAAGGATTCCGGCATCGGTGGGGACTACAGAATCCTATTGCTGTTTTATTATCATCATATGTTAATGTTATGCACATGACCCCCGTGGAGCAAGCGTCATGATCGCGATACGAGAAGCGTGGAAATCCGGATTGCTGGGGCGCAAGCACTGGTCTCGCAACCTGGTCGCGGGCGTCATCGTGGGGATCGTCGCGCTACCGCTGTCCATGGCCTTTGCCATCGCCTCGGGGGTCAAGCCCGAACAAGGCATCTACACCGCCATTGTCGGCGGCCTGCTGGTGTCCCTGTTCGGTGGCAGCCGGGTACAGATCGCCGGCCCCACCGGTGCCTTTATCGTGATCCTGGCCAGTATCAGCGCCCGCTACGGCATTGACGGCCTGCAGATAGCGACGTTCATGGCCGGGGCGATCCTGCTGCTGCTCGGGATCACCCGGCTCGGCGCCATTATCAAGTTCATCCCCGACCCGGTGATCGTAGGCTTCACCGCCGGTATCGGCGTGATTATCTGGGTCGGACAATGGAAAGACTTCTTCGGCCTGCCGAAAGTCGCCGCCGGTCATTTTCATGAACAGCTCTGGCACCTGCTTCAAGCGCTGCCGCAGCTTCACCCGGCGACAACCCTGCTGGCATGCCTGAGCCTGCTGCTGGTATTGCTCACGCCCAGGCTCCCCGGTATGAAACGCGTGCCCGGGCCATTGGTCGCGATGGTGGTCGCCACCGTCATGCAGTCGTTTTTCCAGTTTCCCGGAGTGGCCACGATCGGCAGCGCCTTCGGCGGGATCCCCCAGGGGTTGCCGACCTTGAGCCTGCCGGAAGTGACCCTGCCGCGAATCATCGAATTGATCGGCCCGGCGTTCGCCATCGCCATGCTGGGCGCCATCGAGTCGTTACTCTCGGCGGTGGTCGCCGACGGCATGGCCGGCACCCGGCATGACTCCAACCAGGAATTGATCGGCCAGGGCATCGCCAACCTGTTCAGCCCCTTGTTCGGCGGCTTTGCCGCGACCGGCGCCATCGCCCGAACGGCGACCAATATCCGCAACGGCGGCAACAGCCCCCTCGCCGGCCTGGCCCATGCGCTGACCCTGGTGTTGCTGATTTCCTTCCTGGCGCCATTGGCTTCGAATATCCCGCTGTGTGCCCTCGCGGCCATTCTGTTTGTCGTGGCCTACAACATGAGCGAGCTGAAGCACTTCAAGCGCATGCTCCAGCGGGCGCCACGGGCCGATATCGCGATATTGCTGATCACCTTCCTGCTGACGGTCTTCAGCGACCTGACCATCGCCGTGAATATCGGCGTCATTCTCGCCATGCTGCAATTCATGCGGCGAATGGCGTCTTCGGTGGAAGTGCAGAAAATGGTCGGCAAGGACCTGGAGGTCGAGCTGCGCCTCAACGGCCAGCTCGAGTTACCGCCCAATGTCCTGGTGTATGGCATCGAGGGGCCGCTGTTCTTCGGGGCGGCGGAGACCTTCGAACGGGTGCTGGCACAGACCCACACCGATCCCGGGACCCTGATCATTCGCCTGAATCACGTGCCCTTCATGGACATCACGGGTTTGCAGACCCTGCTCGAAGTCATCGAGCAGCTACATGGCCGAGACATTGTCGTGAAGTTGTGCGAAGCCAACGAGAAAGTCCTCGGCAAGCTGCGCAAGGCCGGGATACTCCAGGCACTGGGGCCTGGGCACTATCATGCCGACTTCAATTCGGCACTGACCGCAACCCGTGAACCCGGGCAGTAAAGCCTGTCTGCCCGGCGTCGAACGGCCGTGTCATTGCACCTTGCCGGCGGTCTTGCTCTGGGTCGAATAGGAAACACCGTGGGTTTCCAGGTAGTCGCGAATCAACTGGCGGACCACCTGGGACGGCGTCAGGTCCTGGGCAGCGCAAAGCTCCTCAAGGGCCTTTTTCTTGACCGGGTCAATGAGTACGGTCAAGCGTGCAGTCTTGCTTTCCATGGAGATACCGACACTCTGAAGCGGCTTATGATAATCAAATTATAATAAGCACGCTCCAGCTTGTCACGTCCTCACCCGGGCGGCCAGCGCACGCCACCTCATCATCTTGCTTAGACGCCGCTATCGACAGGGTTACTCGCTCGCAACAGCCAGCTTGTCCTGGGTGCGGGTAGCGAAATCGCTGGCATCGTGGCGCTCGCGCAACTGCCCGGAGAGCTCCCCGGACACCCGGTTGACCATGCGCCCACGCTGCACGGCGGGCCGTGCGTCGATAGCATCGGCCCAACGCTGGACATGCCGGTAATCCTGCACCGAAAGAAATTCCGCCGCCTCGTAGAGCCGACCTTTCACCAGACCACCGTACCAGGGCCAGATCGCCATGTCGGCGATGCTGTACTCGCTGCCCGCGATGTATTCGCTGACCGCCAGTTGCCGGTCGAGCACATCGAGCTGACGCTTGGTTTCCATGGCAAAACGGTCGATCGCATATTCGATCTTGGTCGGCGCATAAGCATAGAAATGCCCAAAACCACCGCCCAGGTACGGCGCGCTGCCCATCTGCCAGAACAGCCAGGACAGGCATTCGGCCCGGGCCGCGGGATCGGTCGGGAAGAACGCGCCGAACTTCTCGGCGAGGTACTGCAAGATGGCCCCCGACTCGAAGACGCGGATCGGTTTTGTACCGCTGTAATCCATCAGTGCCGGAATCTTCGAGTTCGGATTCACCCTGACAAAACCACTGCCGAACTGCTGGCCTTCACCAATATGGATCAACCAGGCATCGTATTCCGCCCCTGAGTGACCGAGGGCCAGCAGCTCTTCGAGCAGGATGGTGACCTTCTGGCCATTGGGCGTGGCCAGGGAATACAGCTGCAGCGGGTGACGTCCGACCGGCAGGTCCTGGTCGTGGGTCGCACCGGCAATCGGCCGGTTGATATTGGCGAATTTCCCGCCATTCTCGGTGTGCCAGGTCCAGACCTTGGGTGGCAGATACTCCGATGGGTTCGTCATGCTCGATAGACTCCTTGGGTTCAATGAGGTGCCGTGGTGCTGCCTGCTGCAGCCTGATTGACTGCAACCTCGGGCTTGCCGTTCAACTGCGTGATGTTCCAACCACCGCCCAGCGCCTTGATCAGGCCGACATTGGCGCTCAACTGCTGGGTCTGCAGTTCCAGCACCGAACGCCGCGCTTCCAGCGAGGCGACCTGCGCCGTCACCACATCCAGGTAAGCCACGGCTCCCTGACGGTAGCGGGCCAGGGACAGGTCTTCGGAATACTGTGCGGCCGCCGCTGCGTCTCGCTGATCGACCAGTGCGTTGTCGAGCCCGGCGATGGTCGAAAGGTTGTTTTCGACCTGTTCGAAGGCACCGAGCACCACGCTACGGTACTTGGCCGCCGCTTCATCGGTGGCCGCCTTGGCGATATCCACCTGGGCCTGGCGCGCACCACCGTCGAACAGGGTCGCCACCAGCGAAGGGCCAATCGCCCAGAACAGGTTCGGGGCCGTCAGCAGGTTGGCGAACTCGTCACTCTGATAGCCCCCTTGGGCGCTCAGGGTAATCGCCGGGAACCAGGCGGCCTTGGCCACGCCGATACGGGCGTTGGCAGCGGCGATCCGACGTTCGGCGGCGGCGATGTCAGGACGCCGTTGCAACAGCGTCGAAGGCAGGCCCGTGGGCACACTGGGCAAGGCAATCGGCGCGGTGTTCGAGGCAATGGCATAGGTCGACGCCGACTCCCCCAGCATCGCGGCAATTGCATGCTCGATCAGCGCCCGCTGGACCCGGTTCTGGCTCAACTGCGACTTGACCGACGACAACTGGGTACGGGCCCGCGCCACATCCAGGCCGGAGACGATCCCACCACTGTGCAGCCCCTCGGTCAGGCTCAACGCCTTGGTATAGGCATCGCGGGTTTCGCTCAGCAACTGGTTCTGCCAGTCGAGGCCGCGCAGGTGGATGTAGTTGTCCGTCAACTGGGCCTGCAGACTCAAGCGTACCGAGGCCAGGTCGGCCTGTGACGCCTGGGCTTCGCTGACACCGGCCGCGACCGTGTCGCGCACGCGGCCCCAGAGGTCGACTTCATAGTCGACCTCGATACCCAGCGTTGCCGAGTCGTAGACATTCGGCGACGTGGCCGAGCGCAACGGGCGCGTATCCGACTGGCGTATACGCTGGCCATTGCCGATCGCCTCGACCTTGGGAAACAACCCGGAGCGGGTCTGGTCGACGAACGCCCTGGCCTGGACATAATGCGCCAAGGCAGCACTCAGGTCCGGGTTGTTGACCAGCAACTGCTGCTGCATCGCATCCAGTTGCGGGTCCTTGTAGATCCGCCACCAGCCTTCCCGGCTGGCCTGATCGTCGGGCGTGGCCAGCGTCCACGGGCCCTGGGTATGGAACTGCCCGGGCTCCGGGGTCTTCGGCACTTTCAGCTCCGGCGCCAGCGAGCAGGCGCCCAGGCCAAGGCTGGCGATCAGGTACAGGCCCAATGGCCACAGCAGGCTGCGCTTAGCCATGGGGCTTGGCCTCCACCCGCACCGCATCGTTGTCGCCCAGGCCATCGGGCGGCGTGTCGATCACCCGGTCGCCGGCGTCCAGGCCGCTGCCGATTTCCACCGTATCGCCGAAGTCGCGGGCGATGCTGATGGTCTTGAACAGCACATGATCGTTCTTGTCGAGGGTCGCGACCCGCATGCCGTGCTCATCGAACACCAGGGCACTGGCCGGCAGGCGCAGCACATCGGCCTGGACCGGCAGGTCGAACTGCACGCTGGTGTAGCCACCCGGCAACAGGCGACCGCCGGGGTTGTCCACCAGCAGTTGCACCAGGGTGCTGCCGGAAGCCGCCGTCACCGCGTCGGCGGTGGCGATCACCCGGGCGTTGAACGACTCCTTGCGGTACTCGGGCACCGTGAGCCGGGCCGTGGTGCCGATGCGGATCTGCGGCGAGAAGGTCTGCGGCACTTGCACATAGACCCGCAGGCGGCTGACATCCGAAACGGCAAACAACTCCCGCCCGGCGCTGCCACCGGCGCTGATCAGGGCGCCGACATCGGTGGAGCGCGCGGTGACCACGCCGTCGAAGGGTGCCGTCAGGCGCTGGAAGCCCTTGGTCGCGACCAACTGCTCGACACTGGCCTGGGCCGATTTGACGTTGGCCAGTTTCGCCGCCAGGTCGCCGGTGCGCTCATCGACATCCTGGCGCGACACCGAATCGGACGCCAGCATCGCCTGCCAGCGCTTGGCCGTGGTTTGCGCCAGCGTGGCATTGGCCTGGGCCGAGGCCAGGTTGGCACGGGCCTGTAGCAGTTGCTGGTCGAGCTCGGGGGTATCGATCTCGGCGAGCAGTTGCCCGGCCTTGACGTGGGCCCCGATATCGACCTTCCAGGACTTGAGGTAACCGTTGACCCGGGCAAAGATCGAGGCCCGCGAATACGCCTCCATCCGCCCGGGCAGATTGAGGACCGGCCCCTGGGGCTGGACGCCCGGGGTGATCAGGTTGACGCTGGGCAGCGCCTGGGCGTTGGTCCAGGTTTTCAGCTCCCGCGACTCGTTGGCCCGCACGCTGATGCCCAGCACCACGACGGCGACCAGCAACGCCAGTCCCAACACAAGAGCGATCAAACCACGGCGTGAGCGTGTGCGAGGGGGCGGATTGGGTACGGTGGTATCGGTGGACATGTCAGACCCCTTGAGCAGCAATGGCAGGCGATGCGGCGCGCGCATCGCGCCCATGGACAAGACTGAAAATCAGTGGAACCAGGAACAGCGTGGCGATGGTGGCGAAGCCCAGGCCGCCGATCACGGCGCGGCCCAGCGGTGCGTTCTGCTCACCGCCCTCCCCCAGGCCCAGGGCCATCGGCGCCATGCCGATAATCATCGCGATGGCCGTCATCAGCACCGGGCGCAGACGGGTAAAACCGGCTTCCAGGGCGGCCTTGAGCGGATCGCCGTGTTCGGCCAGGCGTTCGCGACAGAAACTCACCACCAGGATGGCGTTGGCGGTGGCCACGCCCATGCACATGATCGCCCCCGTCAGGGCCGGCACCGACAGCGGCGTGTGGGTCACGAAGAGCATCCAGACAATCCCGGCCAGGGCCGCCGGCAAGGCGGTGATAATCACGAACGGATCGCTCCAGGACTGGAAGTTGACCACGATCAGCAGGTAGATCAGCACCACCGCGCCGAGCAAGCCGAACAGCAGGCCGTTGAAGGCCGAGTTCATGGTCTGCACCTGGCCCTGCAACTGTACTTTCGAACCGGTGGGGATGTCGCTGGCATGGGCCGCGATGATCTTCTGGATATCCGCGGACACCCCGCCCAGGTCACGGCCCTGGATCGAGGTCAGGATCTCCACCACCGACTGGATATCCGACTGGGTCACCACCGAATTGCTATGGCTGCGCTCGATCGACGCCAGGGCGCCGAGGGTCTGGTCCGCGGCGGCGCTGGCGTTACCCGTCAACGGCAGGTTGTGCAGGGCTGCCAGGCTGTCGAGGCTGTATTGCGGTGTCTGCAGGACGATCGGGTAGGACACGCCGTTGGCCGTGTTGAGCCAGAACGTCGGCGCCACCTGGCTGGAACCGGCGAGGTTGACCACCAGGCTGTTGGTGACGTCACGCTCGGTCAGGCCGACCAGTTGCGCCCGGGTCCGGTCGACATCGATCTTGAAGGTCGGCAGTTGCTGCGACTGCTGAAGACGCGCATCCACCACGCCGGGGACCCGGCGGATATCACGCAGCAGGCTGCTGGCATAGGTGAAGTTGGCCGCCAGGTTGTTACCGCTGATCTGCAGGTCGATCGGCGCCGAAGAGCCGAAGTTGAGGATCTGCCCGACAATGTCCGAGGCCGGGAACGAGAACACCGCATTGGGGAACTCACGGGGCAGGGTCTCGCGCAGTTCCTTTATGTACTCGGCGGTTGGCCGATGTCCCTCTTTCAGGCTGATCTGGATATCGCTGTCCTGGGAGCCCACGGTCCCGGTGTTGTTGTAGGCGGTGTTGATACCGCTGATGGGCAAGCCGATATTGTCCACCAGCGCGGCCAGTTGCTCGGGCTCGATTATCGTGCGGACCGACTTCTCGATCTCGGCAATCAGCTGCGCGGTGCTCTCCACCCGTGTGCCCACCGGAGCGCGCACGTGCAGCAGGATCTGCCCGGAGTCGACCTCGGGAAAAAAGTTGCGCCCCAGGAACGGCACCAGGGCGAACGAGGCCACGACAAAGGCCAGCATCGCCACCACGACCGTACGCCGATGCTGCAAGGCACCTTCCAGGGCTGCGTGGTAATGCCCGCGAAAGGTCTCGAAAGCCGCCTCGAAGCCGCGCTGGAACTTCACCAGCGGATTGTTCGACGGCGCTACATGGGGCTTCCCGTCATCCCCATGTACATGGGGTTTGAGCAGGTAGTTGGCGAGGGTCGGAACCAGGGTCCGCGAGAGGATGAACGAGGCGATCATGGCGAAGATCACCGCTTCGGCCATCGGCACGAACAGGAAACGCGCAACCCCGTCGAGGAAGAACATCGGTACGAATACGATACAGATACACAGTAGCGAGACAAACGCCGGCGTGACGATCTGCGCGGCGCCATCGAGTATCGCCGTCTCCACCGGCTTGCCGTGCTCCAGATGCCAGTTGATGTTCTCGATGGTCACCGTGGCATCGTCCACCAGGATCCCCACCGCCAGCGCGAGCCCGCCCAGGGTCATGATGTTGAGGGTCTCGCCGAGCATCGACAGGGTGGCAATCGAGGACAGGATCGCCAGCGGAATCGACACGGCGATAATCACCGTCGAACGCCAGCTGCCGAGGAACAGCAGGATCATCAGGCTGGTCAGTGCCGCGGCAATGATCCCTTCGCGAGCTACACCGCTGATGGCCGCACGGACGAACAGCGACTGGTCGCCGATCAGGTCGATATTCAGGTTCGGCGGCAAGGCCGCCTTGGATTCGGCCAGCTTGTCCTTGATCCCGGCGATCACCCCCAGGGTCGAGGCCGAACCGGTCTTGAGCACCGGGATCAACACCGAGCGGTTGCCGTTGACGTGGACGATATTGGTCTGCGGCGGGTTGCCGTCGCGCACCGTCGCCACGTCACGAATCAATACCGTGGTACCGTCTGCGGTCTTGATCGGCAGGTTTTCCAGGTCGCGGAAGTCCGAAGGCGCGTTGTTCAGTTGCAGCATATATTCGTAGCTGCCGATCTTTTGCGTGCCCACCGGGGTGATCACGTTCTGCGTCGCCAGGGCGGTGGCGACGTCCTGGGCCGAAAGCCCGCGGGCCTGCATCCGCGCTGAATCGAGGTCGATCTGCACCTGGCGGGTTTTACCGCCGAACGGATAAGGCACGGCCGCACCGGCCACCGAAGTGAGCAACAGGCGTACGGTATTGAGCCCCAGGTCGCCGAGCTTCTGTTCGCTGAGCCCGTTACCCGATAACGCCAGTTGCACGATAGGGACCGTCGAGGCGCTGTAATTGAGAATCAAGGGCGGCACGGTACCGGGTGGCAGGTTGCGCAGGATCGCCTGGGACACCGAGGTCAGTTGCGCGTTCGCGGTGCTGATATTGACCCCCGGCTGGAAGTACACCTTGACGATGCCGAAACCGTTCAGCGACTGCGCCTCGATATGGCGGATGTCGTTGACCGTGGTGGTCAGGACCCGCTCGAAGGGCGAGGTGATACGGCCGGCCATCTGATCCGGTGGCAACCCGGTGTACTGCCAGATCACGGCAATCACGGGGATGCGGATTTCCGGAAAGATATCGGTCGGCGTACGCCAGGCGGCCAGCGGCCCGACGATCAGGATGAAGATAGCCAACACCAGGAAGGTGTAGGGGCGCCGTAATGCAATGCGCACAAGGCTCAGCATAGGTGTGATCCAGACAGGGGATTGAACACGGAAGAAGGTACGTGATGCAGGCGAGAGGGACGCTGGCCGTAGCGCCCTGCTTCTGCCCTGTCGCCTTTTCCACCCGGGCAAATTGCCCTGACATCCAGGTCATAAAGAGGTATATGCCACGATATAGATCTTAGAGGCATACGCAAGTATATTTCTTGTCAGATAGGCCGTTTTCGGCCATGACCTGAAAAAACCTTGTTCTCGAGGCGGTCACAGGCATAATTACTGGCTCGACCTTTGCATTAGAGAGTGATCAGTCCTTGAAATGTGCGCCACCCAGTCTTGACAGCCCCCAGACCAGCAGTTGCGCGAACGGTGCTGTGCGCCGTGCGTCCCGGCGCCTGGGACAAATCTATGACGAAGCGTTCGCAGCCTGCGGCCTGAAAGCTACCCAGTATTCCCTGCTGTCGCATATCGCCCGCGCCGACCGGCCGAAAATGCGTGACCTGGCCCAGTCCCTGGTGATGGACCTTTCCGCACTCGGCCATACCCTCAAGCCGCTGGTGCGCGACGGGTTGGTGGTGTTGCAGGTGGACGAGCTCGACCGGCGCAGCCGGCGCGTGCTGCTGACCGAGGAAGGCCAGCGCAAATACGAAGAAGCCCGGCAGATCTCCCAGCGGATGTCGTGCCGTTTCGAGCAGGCATTCGGTGCAGAGGAATCCCTGCAACTGCGCAAGACCCTGGATTTTATAGCCTCGGATGACTTCGCCCGCTCATTGCTGGAAAGCGATTGACGCCCAGGATCAGCGCTCAACCACCCTCGCGAGCCAGCGGGCTCTCGCTCCTGCGGGCATAGAGACACTCCTGCGCGAGGGTCGCACGCAACTGCACCGCCTCCTGCTCCAGCCGCTCGCACATGAAGTCCACGAAGACGCGAATCTTGCGCGACAGCTGGCGGCTCGAAGGCCAGACGATGCTCATGCTGTCCGGAGGGATCAGATAGCCATGCAGCAGGCAGCGCAACGAACCGTCGGCCAGGGCCTCGCGGGCGAGGAAGTCCGGGATGGTCCCCAGGCCAAAGCCCTTGACCAGTGCCGCAAGCACCATTTCCATATTGTTGCTGATCATCACCGTGCGGGTCCGTGGCTCCCGCGCGCCCTCCTCGCGCATCAACGGAAAGTCCAGCAGCTTGCCATTCTTGAAATAGCGAAAACGCACCGCCAGGTGATCGTCCAGTTCAGCCGGGGTCTGCGGCGTGCCATGGCGTTCCAGATAAGCCGGCGCAGCGCACAGCACTGGTTGCACGCCCGGCAACGGTCGGCTCATCAGCCGCGAGTCCGGCAGTTCGCCGCTGCGAATGGCGATGTCCACGCCTTCCTCGATCACATCCACCAGTTTGTCGCTGAAGTCGAGGTCCAGTTCGATATCGGGATATAGCGCCATGAACGCCGTCAGTACCGACTGGAACAGATGATAGCTGGCCGCCGGCATGCTGATGCGCAAGCGCCCACGGGGGATTTCCGTGGACTGCGACAAGGTCGCCTGGGCGTCGTCGAGGTCATCGAGGATGCGCCGGCAACGCTCCTGGAACACCCGGCCCTCGTCGGTCAGGCTGAGGCTGCGGGTCGAGCGTTGAAACAGCCGCACGCCCAACTGCTGTTCAAGCCGGGTCACGCCCTTGCCGACGGCCGAAGCCGACAGCCCCAACGCCCTGCCCGCCGCGACGAAACTGCCCAGTTCGGCCGTGCGGATAAAGGCCATCAAGCCACTCAGTCGATCCACCTGCCGCCTCCTATTCGATCCTTTTATTCCGATATGGGCGGAATTTTTACCGCTTTTTGCCAGATTACCCGCTCATTAAAATCCTTGCATGTTCCGACAGCCCGGACAAACCAGCAAATCGCGGCCGTCGTCTCGCTTACCCAGGGCAGATACACCCGCCCGCTACAAGGATCTCTCAAGATGCCCACTCCACTCTTGCTTCAACAGAGGCTGATACTGCTGGCCGTCTGCATCACGGCCATCACCATGCCCTTCAACTTCACCGCGGCGGCCGTGGCCCTGCCTGCCATCGGCCGCACCTTCGGCGGTTCGCCGATGGAACTGAACTGGGTCACCAACGCCTTTATGCTGACCTTCGGCAGTTGCCTGATGCTGGCCGGCGCGCTGGCGGACAATTATGGCCGCAAGAAAGTCTTTATCGGCGGCGTCAGCGCTTTTGCCCTGCTCGCCGCGGCCTTGCCCTTCGCCCCGAGCCTGACGCTGTTCGACGTCCTGCGCGCAGCCCAGGGACTGGCCGCCGCGGCCGCCTTCTCCAGTGGCATGGCCGCCCTGGCCCAAGTCTTCGAAGGCCAGGGACGCATCCGGGCGTTCAGTTTCGTCGGAACCAGCTTCGGTATCGGCCTGGCCTTCGGCCCCGTGGCCGCCGGCGCGATGATCGAGGCGTTCGGCTGGCAGGTGATCTTCCTGCTGATCACCTTGCTGGCGGCGATTTCACTGATCCTGGCCACGCGCTATATGAACGAGTCGCGCAACCCCGAGGCGGCCGGTATCGATTGGCCCGGTGCGATCACCTTCACCTGGGCGCTGGGGATCTTCACCTTTGCCATCCTCAAGGCGCCGGAAAGCGGTTGGGCCGATCCGCTGGTGCTCGGGTTGTTCGCCGTCGCGCTGCTGTCCTTCGCCGCCTTCGTCATCATCGAACAGCGGGTCGCCCAGCCGATGCTCGACCTGACGCTGTTCCGCTTCCCGCGCTTCGTCGGCGTGCAGTTGCTGGCGGCCGCACCGGCCTATTCCTTCGTCGTGCTGCTGATCCTGCTGCCAATCCGCTTCGTCGGCATCGAAGGCATGAGCGAGGTCGCCGCCGGCTGGTTGCTGGTGGCGTTGTCGGCGCCACTGTTGGTATTGCCGATTGTCGCAGGCTACCTGACTCGCTGGCTGTCGCCCTCGACCTTGTGCGGCAGTGGCTTGCTGGTGTGTGCCGCCGGGCTGTTCTGGCTGGGCCATGTACCGGTGGGCAGCAGTACCACCGCGCTGGCCTGGCCCATGTTCGTCATCGGTGTCGGCATCAGCCTGCCCTGGGGCTTGATGGATGGCATGGCGGTCAGCGTGGTGCCCAAGGAGCGCGCCGGCATGGCCACCGGTATTTTCAGCACCACCCGGGTGGCCGGTGAAGGGGTGGCCATTGCCGTCGTCATGGCGCTGCTGTCGGCCTTCACCGCCAGCCACCTCGGCGGCACGGCGACACCCGATATCGTCGGCGCCGCACAGCATCTGGCCACCGGCGATCTTGCCGGCGCCATGCAATTGCTGCCCGCCGCCGGACGCGCGGCATTGGCCGAGGGCTACAGTGCCGCGTTCAGCACCTTGCTGTGGGTACTGACGGCTATCACCGTGCTGACGGCCGCCGTGGTGTTTCTGTTTCTCGACCGGAGCTCGGTCGAGAATAACAGCGATACCGAACGGGATGACCAGGTGCTGGATCAGGCGGCCTGATCCGACGAGGGCTGTCAACAGTGTCCGAGGCCTCGCAGGTAGGCGCAAAACATGTCGGCCATGGCATCCGCATAGGTTTCGATCTGCGCCGGGGTCCGTGGGCTTTCCGAAAACTGCTTGCCCACCGAACTGAGCGTCACCTTGATCAGATCGCCGGCCACGGCCCGGGTCGCGTCCGAGGCCTCGGGCAGTACCTCGCGCATGAACACTTCGACAGCCTGTTTGCCCGCCGCCCTTACCTCCTGCGCCTCGGGTGCATCGCGATAAAACGGCGCGGCGTCATCCAGTGCCACGCGCACCTCGGCCTCATCGCATTCGGAGCGGATAAAGACGTGAACCAGCAGACGCAACCGTTCCAGCGGCGGATTACGGGTGTCTTCAAGGATGCCGCGCAGCATCTCGCTGGTCTCGCGCCACTCATCGCTCTGCAGGCGAAAGAGGATCGCCGCCTTGTTCGGAAAATACTGATACACCGAACCGACGCTGACCCCGGCCCGTTCGGCCACCCGCGTGGTGGTAAAGCGGCGCATGCCCTCCTTCGCCAAAACCTGAATAGCCGCTTGCAGAATCGAATCGACCAGGTCATTGGAACGAGCCTGCTTGGGCTGTTTGCGTGAGGTAATCCGCGTACTTGGGTGATCGGTCATGGGCAAGGCTCGCAATGCGAATAGAAAACATGAAGGTTTATTCGCATTATAAACCCTCACCGACCCCACTTGGAAAACCCCATGAAAACCCTGACCCAAGCCCCCCTCGCGCCCCTGCTCGACCGCCTGTTCGCCGAGGCCGATGAAACCTGGCCAACCCTCGTCGCCGCCGCCGGCAATATCTCGGAAGAAGAGCGCGTGCGCCTGATGTGCAGCAAGACTGACTACCTCGAGTTCTATACCCGCCTGAAGGATTTTCCCCTGGCGGTCTCGCGAGAGACCGGGACACTCCTGTATATGCTGGCGCGCAGTTGCACGGCACGGACCATTGTCGAATTCGGCACCTCGTTCGGCCTCTCGACCCTGCACCTCGCCGCCGCCCTGCGGGACAATGGCGGCGGCCGCTTGATCACCAGCGAATTCGAGCCATCCAAGGTGCTACGGGCACGGAACAACCTGGCGCTCGGCGGGCTGCTCGACCTGGTGGATATCCGCGAGGGCGATGCCTTGCAAACCCTCAGTGTCGACCTCCCGGAAAGCATCGACCTGGTCCTGCTCGACGGTGCCAAGGCGCTCTACCCCGAGATCCTCGGCCTGCTGCAGAGCCGCCTGCGGCCTGGCGCGCTGATCATCGCCGACAATGCCGACCATAGCCCCGAGTACCTGGCACGGGTGCGCAATCCTGCCGAGGGTTACCTGTCCACGCCGTTCGCCGAAGACGTCGAACTGTCCATGTGGCAGGGCTGAACCAACCGGGGGGCTTGCGGACACGGATAGACCGGCTTGTCCCCCTGTCTCAGGATCGTCATCCGCTTGAACGATTCAGTGGCTATGCTGGTCAAGTTATTTCCTGCCCCATGAAACCCAAGGTGACGACGCCATGACCAAGACGTATAGCTACGCGGCCCAAAATCCCAAGGATTCACTCAAGCCTTTCACCTTCGAACGTCGCGCTCCCGGCGCCGACGATGTGCAGATCGAGATCCTCTACTGCGGCGTCTGCCACTCCGACCTGCACACCGCGCGTAATGAATGGCACAACACCTTGTACCCGTCGGTACCGGGGCATGAAATTGTCGGCCGGGTTACCGCAATCGGTGCCAATGTCAGCAAATTCAAGGTCGGCGACCTGGCCGGTGTCGGCTGCATGGTCGACAGCTGCCAGCACTGTGCATCCTGCGTCGAAGGTGAAGAGCAATATTGCGAGAGTGGCTTCACCGGCACCTACAACGGCCCGGTGTTCGGCGGTGAAAACACCTATGGCGGTTATTCGGACAATATCGTCGTCAAGGAAAAGTTCGTCCTGCGCATTTCCCACGGTGAAGCCAATCTGGCAGCCGTCGCGCCGCTGCTGTGTGCCGGCATCACCACCTATTCGCCGCTGCACCACTGGAAAGTCGGTCCTGGCAAAAAAGTCGGGGTGGTCGGTCTCGGCGGCCTGGGGCACATGGCGGTGAAAATCGCCCATGCCATGGGCGCGCATGTGGTGCTGTTCACCACCTCGCCGAACAAGCGTGAAGACGGCCTGCGCCTGGGTGCCGATGAAGTGGTGGTGTCGAAGAACGCGGATGAAATGGCCGCGTTCGCCAACACCCTGGACTTCATCCTCAACACCGTGGCCGCGCCCCACGACCTGGACGCCTTCCTCGCCCTGCTCAGGCGCGACGGCACCATGACCCTGGTCGGCGCCCCTGACAGTCCGCACCCTTCGCCTTCGGTGTTCAACCTGATCTTCAAGCGCCGCAGCCTCGCCGGCTCCCTGATCGGCGGCATCCAGGAAACCCAGGACATGCTGGACTTCTGCGCCAAGCACGGACTGGTCTCGGATATCGAGATGATCGATATCCAGGACATCAACGAAGCCTATGGCCGCATGCTCAAGGGCGACGTCAAATACCGTTTCGTGATTGACATCAAGAGCCTGAAGAAAGAAGCCAACGCGGCCTGATCGAGCCCTTCCCCCCGGCACCGCGATGACAGCGCCGGGCGCGCTGTCATCGCGGGCTTCCGAAGCCGACTATCCACTCCTGAACCTGGTGAGGTACTGTAGGAGCACGACGCGTGATCCATCGGTGGCTGCAAGAGCGAAAGCGAATGCCGGTGGCTAAGCAAGACAGGGTTGAACCGAAAGGCAAATCCCTAAATTCAAGATGAGATCAGAATGTTCAAGAAAGCTGTTTTTTGCCTGTCCCTCCTGGCAACTGCAAGTTCCGCCTACGCCAACGACGCCATTGCCTACAAAGACGAGTTCGAGAACCAATACAGTCAGTGCATTGAAAACAAGTTGGCCTCGGATTGCTGGAGCAAGGCTTTTTCCGGACACTTTGACAAGTGGCAAACCAAGGAGAAGGATCTCATCTCCAAAAGCCAGAACACACTTTCCGCCTGGCTCGGGAAACATGAAATATACAAAATACACTTGACCCCCAAAGAGACCAAAGGTGAAGTGTTTGAAAACAGAGCCTATCTGATCGAACGCGATGACGGGCAATTAATCGGTATTCATATCGGTTTCAGGCAAGTCCAAGGCCAGTGGTACGTGTCTGAACTCCTGGCCAACGCCGACGACGCCTTTATCAGATCCATACTGGATATGCCCAAGATAAAATAAGGCGGAAAAACAGGCCCCGTATGACGCTGAACTTCGTAAAGATGCATGCCCACGGCGACGATTTCGTTATTGTCGACCTGCGCGGCAAAGTCGATCCGATCACTCCCGAGGTGGCTCGTCGCCTCGGTGATCGGAATCGAGGCATCGGTTTCAATCAGTTGGCCGTGGTACTCGACTTCGAAGAGGCGGCGGCACGCTTGCTGTTCTGGAACGCGGATGGTTCCAGGCTCGAAACCTGCGGCAGTGCAACCCGTGGCGTGGCGGATATGTTGATGCGTGAGGCGAATAGCACTTCGGTTCTGCTCAGGACCGACCGCGGCTTGCTGACCTGTGTCCGCGAGTCGGATCAGCGGGTGTCGGTGGACATGGGCAAACCTTCGCTCGATTGGCAGTCGATCCCGCTTGCCGAAGAGGTCGACACCAACCGCTTGCCGCTGCCCGGAAGCCCCACGGCTTGCAGCATGGGCAATCCGCACTGCACCTTCTTTGTCGAGGATCTGGCAGCGGTCGACGTGGCGGCTTTTGGCCCCACGGTCGAAACCGATGCGTTTTTCCCCAAGAAGACCAATGTGCATTTCGTCCAGGTCATCGACCGTGGCCATATCCGTTTACGCATCTGGGAACGTGGCGGCGGTATCGCCCTGGGCTCGGGTTCCTGCTGCTGCGGGGCGGTCGTGGGCGGGATTCGTCGTGGCCTTCTGGACAATGCCGTCGAGGTGGAATGTGACGGTGGAACGGTGCGGGTGAAATGGGATGGCGTCGGCGGCGTGGTCCTGACCGGATCGGTTGAACCGATTTGCTCCGGAACCATTGCGAGCCATTTTCTGCAAACCTAGGTCCCTCTACTGATCATAGGGGCAAACACAATACCTGTGGAAGCAACTGTCTTGAGCTTTTTTTGAAAGTCATTTCAAAGGACGGTCAAGCTCCCACATTTCTAGGCCATGTAATTTCTTAAGGAAATAACCGCCGTCATATTAAACGACGTGCTCAGTCCACAATAAACAACTTGGCCCCGCTGGTAGTGGATGAGCGATGCCCCTCGTTATTGTTGCCGACCTGATAGCTCATCCCCGCAGACAGGATGAACCGACGGCCATCTTCCAGTTCGGTCTCCAGCTCGCCCTCCAGGCACAAGAGGATATGCCCTCTCCAGCACCAGTGGTCGGCCAGGTATCCGGGACTGTACTCGACCATCCGCACACGGGTAGCGCCAAACTGACAAGTCCGCCAATAGGCGGTGCCTGTCTGGCCCGGATGGGCGACGGGCTCGATAGTCGACCAATCAGTCGTACCGAAGGGGATAGCAGTCAGGTCCATGGAGCAGTTCCTTGCCGAGAAGAGCCTCAAACTCTATCAAGCCACCAGGGCGCCAGATAGATACAGATGAACAGGATCGCAGGCATACGCACCTCGAATACTGACGAGACACGAAACCTGTAAAGACTCATTCATCATCCCTTCTGGCGACTTTCCGTCCGCGCCCTTTTAGCCGCCACAAAAGCGACGATCTCTTCAACCTCCCGGGGTGTCAGGGTTCTCTTCAAGTACAACTGCGCAACCTCACACATCCGCTGGACCTCCAGGGCTTCATCGTTATCCGGTGTATTGGCCATCATCTGCTCCTGAGTCCAGCATCCTCGCGATGCCCAAACAGATAGCCTGTTTCAACCCAAGGCGCCAGCCCTGGACGGTTGGCGCCCTGCGCTTCCTGGTCGGCCTACACCGTCAAAAACAACGCCGAAGTCCAGACCCTCGACTGATCCCGCTGCCGTGCGCAGATGAACAACGGATGCTCGCGCCCCGCTTCCAGCTGCAACGCCGCCAGCTCGATCCGCCCTTGTACCTCTCGCGGCAACAACGCATCGGTGGTCCGCTCCAGGGAGACCTTCAACTCCGCCCCCGGCAGTTCCTCGATTACCTGCCCCTGGGCCAGCAGTTGCTCACCGGACAACTCCATCAGCACCGTCGGCGCATGCACATAAGGTTGTGGCTCGGACGGGTCGCCGACCTTGATGTAATTATCGATACGGCTGTGAATCTGCAAGGTCGCCCCCGCCAGTTGCGACAGGTCGATCTCGATGCTGTCGGTATCACCATTGGTATCGGTGCGAAACGCCAGTGTCGTTGCATCCTTGCGCCACACGGTCTGTTCGGGATGATCGAGACCCAATGCGCGGAAGCCCTTGATCACCGCGCCGGTGACCCGGATCTCACCCGTCCAGTAGGCACCGCGATAACGGTCCTTGATCCGTGCACCCCCCAACCGCAGGCGAATGCCGTGCCCCGAGAAACCCAGTTCCTCATGCAGGTTGCGCGACCAGACCCGCTGCTCGCCGTCGAACAACTCGACCTGCTCCCAACCCGCCTCCCCCAGCAAGCGATAATCCAGGCTCGCATCCGCCCGTGCAGTGAACACTTCACCCATAAAGTGCGCACCCTCGCGCAGGCTGGCGAACGAGCGCTCGCCGGTGGTGGCAAAGGTCCGACGGGCACGCAATGCCTTGCCGACGCTGTCACGGTCAAAGCTGTCGGCAACCACCCCGGTCAGCCCGCCACGGGAACCGAACACCGCCGTGGCTGGTACACCGCCACCGCAACGGCCCTGGTGTTCATCGCTGTTGGCGGCAGCTCCCACCCGATATCCACGTTGCAAGGCTTCGGCGTAGACCCAATGGAACTGCCCCCACGCCGAGCCCACTTCAATCAGACGTTCCAGCTCCGGATGATGCCAATCCAGGTTGCAACGACGCCCACCCACGTGCGGCATCATCAGATGGCCTTCGGGGTCCTTGGCATAGGCGGCATACAGCTCGTCCACCGGCCAGGCGCCGGGCTTGATGGTCCCGGCGGTAAACTCGTTCCATTCGAAGGAACGAACCAATCGCCCCTGGTTGTCGAAAGGAAACTCCGGCTTTCGACCGTGCAGGAACACCACATTGCGGTCACCGCCGGCGCAGGAATTGCCGCACCATTCGGTCCCGGGATAGCAGACAAAGCGACCCGGCTCATTGAGCTCGTGGATCAACTTGACCGCCTGGTCCCAGCGCTGCTCGGTGATATTGAAGTCGTTGGCGGTATAACCAAGCACATCGAGCCCGGCGACGTCACGGCCATAACTGAGGTTGTACAAGGTGTCATTGGTGCCCACGGTGTCGTCGGAATGCACATGCAGGTCCGCATAGAGCGGACGCAATGCCGTACCCGCCGGGTCGACCGTCACAAAGGCCCGGGCCCCGCGCACAAACGCCCCCTGCACCTCCGCTGACAAGCGCCACTCGCCTACCGCGCCGAACTTCAACCCCTCAAGCCGGGCAATCGCCCAACCTTCGGCCGCCAGGCGGAACGGCTGTTGCCGCTGTTCGCCTTCAGGACCGGTCAGGGTCAATAGCCCTTCCAGTGGCAGCTGGCGACAGGTATTGCCCCAGGCATCGTCGACCCGCAGCAGCACGTCGAACGCTTCACCCGCGCTGATCAGCCGCGGCACGATCAGTTGCACGCTTTGCGCCGGTCCCGGGACGATATCCAGCAACGGATCACCCGGCACTTCGGCAAACTTCGAGCTGCCCAGCGGGTCGATAAACAAGCGGAAACGGAAGTCCTTCTCGACGAAACTCTGCACCCGCGTACCCGCGCCGCCCTGGCGTCGGTCACCAAGGCGGATGACGATACGGTCGCCAGGATTGAGGTAGCCGTCGACGATATCGATGATCACGGCTTTCTGGAACGGCCGCTCATGGCCCTTCTGGTCAAAGCGCACCTTGAGGTGCTGCACCGTGGCCTGGCTCTGCCCCGGCACCAATTCACCGGCCTGATATTCGGCACTGACGTAGTTGGGACCGGCCGGGTTCGAGGTCTGGAACAACGCCCAGTCGGAGTAGAACTTGAACGCCAGCTTCAACCAGGCACCGTCCGCCAGCCCGCTGCCACCGACCTCGTAGACCAGGGTGATCTCGTCCCATTGGCCGGCCACCAGGGTCTGCCGATCACAGCTGATCGCCCCCAGGAACGGGCGTTGCTTGTTGCGTTCATACAGGCCTTGCGGGGCAATATAGTGCCCGGCTTCGCGGGGATCGAACTGATGACTCACATGACACCTCGTACGGGTTCATTGAAGGTTTGAAGGGGGCACCGGCGACTTATTGCTCGCGCCATTGCTGGTAATGACGCTCGATGCGCCGGAACACAAAGCTCTCCATCAGCCAGGCGGTCAGCCCGATCAGGACAATGCCCAGCAGCACCTGGCTGCTGTTGCCGATCTGGCCACCGGTGGAAACCATCCAGCCGATGCCCCGGGAGGCACCGATCATTTCCGCCGCCACCAGCGCCCGCCAACCCTGGCTGAAGCCGATGCGCAGGGCCGCCGTGACAAACGGCAGCGAGGCCGGCAGGTAGACATGGGCCAGCAACTGCCAGGGGCTGGCCCCCAGCGTGCGGGCCGCGCGGACTTCCCCGCCGCGAATGCCCTGCACGCCCTCCTGGATCGTCACCGCCATGGGGAACACCGCGGCGATAAAGATCACCAGCACGATGGACACATAACCCAGGCCAAAGATGATCATGATCAGCGGCGCCCAGGCGATCGGCGGGATGGCCATGAACAGGCTGTTGAGTGGCGCGATGAAGTCACGGAAGCGCGAAGACAGCCCACCCGCAGCCCCCAGCAGTACGGCGACAATCACCGCCGCGCAGAACCCGCCAAGCTCTTCCAGGACACTGGCTTGCAGGTGCTGCCAGAGCGAGCCGTCGCCCAGCCAACGCAGGGCCTCGCGGGCGACGTCCCAGGGTTGCGGCAAAATGTAGGTGGGAAAACGACTGGCCAGGGCCACCCAGATCAACAGCAGGAACGGCAGCGAGGCCCATCCCCAATTCGGTTTTGGCAAGGACATGGGCTGACTCAGCGCGAAGCTTTTTCCAGGTAGGAGGTGTCGACGATCTGCTCGGTCTTGAGCGTGGTGTCGATAAAACCCAGGTCATGGGAGTAGTTCATCAGGCGCTGGATAAACTGGATGTCCGTGGCCTCCAGGTCCGCCGACCACCCCAGCCGGGTACGGGCCTGGGCAACGATGGTTTCCGGGGCGATGGTCTTGCCGTCCGGCCCTTGTACCGCTTCAAGCTTGAATGCCTCGGCGATGATCCGGTTCGACTCGTCAGGATGTTCGTTGAGAAAGGCAATGGCCTTGCGATGCGCGCGCAGCAGTTTGACCACATCGTCCGGGCGCTCCTGCAAGGTTTTCGGCAGCGCGATCACCACGTACCAAGGGTACTGGGGCAAGGCCTGGTTGACATCGAACAGGACCCGGCTCGAACCCCGCAGCAAGGATTGGCTGACAAAGGGTTCCCAGGAGAACGCCGCATCGACGATGCCACGCTCCAGGGCCGCGTTCATATTGCCGGGGGGCATGTCGATAATATCGAGATCATGGTCAGGGTTGAGCCCGGCTTTTTCCTTGAGCACATAGCCGCGCAGCAGCACGTCCATGCCGCTGCCCTTCTTCACCCCGGCAAGTTTTTTACCCTTGAGCTCGGCCAGGGCGTTGATCGGACTTTTGCTGTCGACGATCACCGCCGCCTGGCCGTAATTGACCTTGGCCAGGATCCGGCTCTGCAAGCCTCGGGAAAACCACTGGTACACCGGTGGCGTACCGACATAGGCCACGTCCAGCTCACCGGCCGCCAGCGCCTGCTGGATCACCGGACCATCACCCAGCGCCCGGAGATCCACGTTCAGGCCTTCGTCACGGTAGTACCCCTCCTTGTCCGCGATCAATGCCGGGGCGTTGGCCATGGCAAAGACATACCCCACCCGTAGCGGCTTGGCTTCCCCAGCGACGGCCAATGAACTGCCGGCCATGGCGGCAACCGACAATGAAAGGGCAAGCAGCGTACGTTTGATCATCGGATCGACTCGAGTTCAAGGCAGGGAGAGGGAGAGGAAACACGGGCCTCGGACAGCGCCATGACCTGGGAAATACGCTCCATCAGTTCATTGCGGTAATCGAGGAAAGCCGGCAGGCGGCGGGTTTTCAGATTGGAGCGTGGCCGTGGCAGCCGGATCTTCAGTTCGCTGTGAATACCGCCCGGGGCAATATTGAGGACGATGACCCGGTCCGCCAGGAACACCGCTTCGTCGATATCGTGGGTAATGAACAATACGGTCTGGCCCAGTTCGGCCCAGATGCGCAGGGTTTCTTCATTCATGTGGTTACGGCTGATGGCATCCAGTGCGGCGAACGGCTCATCCATCAGCAAGACCTCCGGCTCCAGCGCCAGGGTACGAGCCAGCGAGACCCGTTGCTGCATCCCGCCGGAAAGCTGATGGGGCAAACGTTGCGCGGCCTGCTCCAAGCCGACCAGGCGCAGGTACTGCATGGCCTGTTCGCGCTGCTGCGACTCGCTGCTATCAGCGGCCATGCGCAAGCCGAAACGGACATTTTCCAGGGCTGTCAGCCAGGGAAACAACTGCGGCGACTGAAACACATAACCCAACTCCGAACGCTCCGGGCTCACCGTGGCCTGGTTCAAACGGATCTGCCCCGCCTGCGGTCGGACAAACCCCGACAACAGGTTCAGCAAGGTGGTCTTGCCACAGCCGGACGGCCCGAGAATTGCGACAAACTCACCGGGGGCGGCACTGAGACTGAAGGAGGAAAACACCCGATGACCATTGGGGTAGCT
This sequence comes from Pseudomonas sp. MWU12-2345, assembly GCF_023242385.1. NCBI lineage: Bacteria > Pseudomonadati > Pseudomonadota > Gammaproteobacteria > Pseudomonadales > Pseudomonadaceae > Pseudomonas > Pseudomonas sp. MWU12-2345. Next base: position 685,745 of record NZ_JALLJA010000001.1, read on the forward strand.
GAAGCTGATCTGCTCGACGCTCAATGCATCGGCTGGCTGCGGCGCACAAAGGAAGGTTTCTGGCATGGCAAGTGTCGTCAGGTCGTCTACAATGGGAATACATGACATAATACGTATTAATACAAGTCATCCCAATAACCGATTTTTATAACCTTAGAAGTGAAGGCTCCGCCGGGCGCCAGGCTTCTCAGATCACGGAACCCCGCAGTGTCCACGCCCATTCTTCGTGACAGCACCACCTCGCTCTACGAACAGATCGCCCATCAGTTGCTGGAAGAGATTCAACGCGGCGCCTACGAACCCAGTGGCAAGCTGCCCTCGGAGGCCGAGTTGGGCCAGCGCTTTGCGGTGAGCCGGGTGACCATCCGCCTGGCCGTGGGCAAGCTCAGCGACGACGGCGTGGTGGAACGCAAGCAAGGCAAAGGCACCTTCGTCGCGGCCAAGCAGGTTCGCCATGGTCTCGATGCCTTGCGCAGTTTTCATGAGGCGCTGTTGTTGCAAGGCCTCAAGCCGAGCATGCGGGTCCTCGATCATCAGTTGCAGCCGGTGCCCGAGGCGCTGCACGCCCTGTTTGCGGAGACCGACCAGTGCCTGCTGCTGGAGCGCCTGCACTTTGTCGACGACGACCCCATCGCCCTGGGCCGCAGCCATCTGCCGGCCGAACTGGCGAATGTAGTGTGGACGGCTGTCGAGAACCGCCCGATCTATTCGATCCTGGAATCGATCACCGGCGCCCCGGTCACCCGCGCCGATATGGCGATTCGCGCCCAGGAAGCCGACAAGCACCTGGCCAATACCCTGAATGTGAAACGTGGCGCGGCGCTGCTGGTGATGGAGCGCACCTCGTATTTTGCCGATGGCCGCTGCTGTGACCGGACCACCTTTTTTATCCGTCCGGAGCGCTATGCGTTTGTCCTCAGCGGTGTATTCAAATCCAGCCCCGCTTCTTGAAAGCAGAGCCTGGCAATCGACTTCGGTCTCCCCACTCTGCCCTCTCGGACCACCAGGATGCAGTCGCCGATCTCAAGGAATCAGGACTGAGCAAGCGGCTCAGCGCCGATGCGCCAGGGAACGTACCAATCGGTCACCCAGGCTTTGCACGCCCTGCACCAGAATCACCAACACGATCACCGTGGCGACCATCACCTGGTTGTTGAAGCGCTGATAACCATAACGAATCGCCAGATCCCCCAAACCGCCACCGCCGATGACCCCGGCCATGGATGAAAAGCCGATCAGCATCACCAGCGTCAGGGTGATCCCCGCCAGCAAGGCCGGCAGGGCTTCGGGCAACAGTACTTTGAAAATCACATGGCGAATGTCACCGCCCATGGACAGGATCGCTTCGATCCGTCCCTTGTCGACGTCATCCATGGCGTTCTCGACGATACGGGCAAAAAACGGAAAGGCACCGATGGTAATCGGCACCACGGCGGCGGTGCTGCCCAGGGTGGTGCCGACAATCAGCCGGGTCAGTGGAATCAAGGCGATCAACATCACCACGAACGGCAGCGAGCGGCCGAGGTTGACCAGCGCGCTGAGGCTGCTGTTCAAGCGGGGCATGGGGTACAGGCCACGGCGGCGGCTGACAAACAGCAGGACGCCGAGCGGCAAGCCGATCAGCAAGGTGAACAATCCCGCCAACAGCACCATATAAAGCGTTTCGCCCGTGGCATTGAGCAGCAGTTGGAAAATCTCGTTCCAGTCGACGGTTCGATTCATGACGGCTCAGCCCTGCCCCCGCGCTGCTTGAGAAAATCCACCACCTTGGCCAGTTTCAGCGCTGGGACGGCCCTCTTGAACGGCAGGTTGTAGCTCGACAGCAAGGAGCGATCGCGAGACGAATCCCGCTCGGCCGGTAATCTTTCCAGCGGCCCGGACTCCAGCAGCCGCCCCTGATCCAGCACAGCCGCGTGATCGCAGATCGACTTGATCACGTCCAGCTCATGGGTGATCAGCACAATGGTCAGCCCCAACCGGCGATTGATATCGCGCAACAGCTCAAGAATCGATGCCGTGGTTTCCGGGTCGAGGGCGCTGGTGGCTTCATCCGAGAGCAGATAGGCCGGCCGCGCAGCCAGGGCCCGGGCGATGCCTACCCGCTGTTTCTGCCCGCCGGACAGTTGCGAAGGAAACGCCTCGGCCTTGCCCCCCAGGCCGACCAGATCCAGCAGCTCGCGCACCCGCGCCTGGCGAGCGGCCTTGGGGAGACCGGCGATCTCCAGCGGCACGGCGATATTGTCGAAGACATTGCGCGAATGCAGCAGGTTGAATCCCTGGAAGATCATGCCGATGCGCTGGCGCTGTTGGCGCAATGCCTGGTCGGACAGCAGCGTCAGGTCCTGGCCGTCGATCACCACGCGTCCACTGCTGGGACGCTCGAGCAGATTGAGACAACGCAGCAAGGTCGACTTGCCGGCACCGCTACGCCCGACAATCCCGTAGATCGCACCGTCCGGAATGCTCAGGGACACCTGGTCGAGGACCGGCGCCTGTCCTTCGCCGTAGCTTTTGCTCAACTGCTCGACGCTGATCATGGCTGGCGGTCCGCGACCGTCACCGGAATCACAGAGCCCGAGTAAGTGTCGGTGATGAACTTCGCCACCTGGGCTGAGTTGAGGTCCTTGGCCAGCTGTTTGATCCGAGGGTCATCCTGCAGTTTCGGAGTGGTCACCAGGATATTCGCGTAGGGATTGTTCGCCGCCTTTTCCAGGCCCAGGGCATCCTTGGCCGGGGACAGTCCGGCCTCCAGCGCGTAGTTGCCGTTGATCACCACCAGGTCGACATCATCCAGGGCGCGGGGCAACTGCGGCGACTCGATCTCGAGGATCTTCAACTGTTTCGGGTTCTCGGCAATGTCCTTGGGCGTTGCCTGGTCAATGGCCGGATCATTGAAGCCGGGCTTGAGCTTGATCAGGCCATTGTCTTGCAGCAGGTACAGCGCGCGGCTGAGGTTGGTGACATTGTTGGGCAGCGCGACGGTACCTTTTTGCGGCACCTGGTCAAAACTTTTGTGCCGGTGCGAATAGATCCCCAGCGGCTCGATATGCACGGTCGCCGCCACCACGAACTTCTGCCCCAGGGCCTGCTCCTGGGACTTGAGGTACGGCAGGTGCTGGAAGTAGTTGGCGTCGACATCGCCATGGGCCAGCAGCTCATTGGAGTTCACACCGCTGGGAATCTCGATGATCTTGAGGTTCAACTGCGGGTCGATTTTCTGCACATACGCGAGGATCTGTGCGTGGGGCACCGGGTCCGCCGCCACCCGCAGCGGCTCGGCCGCCAGGGCGCCGAACGAAGAGAACAGGCCCGCCCAGACCGCCAGGGTCAATCCGGTTTTTTTCAACATGCTGATAGTCCTTGATCAAATGATGGGGGTCAGGCGCTCAGCGCCTTGGGGAGCAGTGCATCGGCGTAGAAGCGTTGGGCAACATCGGGGTGGGAACGCAGGCGGCCCTTGAGGTAGTTCCAGCCGACATCGCGTAACAGTGGATTGGCTGGATCGCTGGCCGGCCCCCGCGCTTCGCGCAACAGCGCCGTCGGCAAGGGATACAGCGGCACCACCGCATCCAGTTGCGCGCCGAGGAAAAAGGCAATCGACAGGCGCTCGCTGCCCAGTGGCGGAGACTGCACCCGGTGTACTGTGGCCCGCAGATAACCGTTGGTGGCCAGTTCGAGCAATTCGCCGATATTCACCACCAGGGTATTGTCCCGGGGCAACGCATCAATCCAGCGGCCCTCCTCGACCTCCACTTGCAGACCCGCCTGCTGGTCCTGCAAGAGGAAACTGAGGAAGCCGGAATCCTTGTGGGCACCCACGCCCTGGCGGCTTTCGCCTGGTGCGCGGCCGGGGTAGCGGATCAGCTTGATATGTTCATTGGGCCTGTCGCCATACAGCGGGTCGAAAGCCTGTTCGTGCAATGACAGGGCCTGGGCGAAAGCCCGCAGCAGGCGCAGCGACATGGCGGTCATCGCCTGCTGCCATTCCAGCAGCAACGGCTTGAGTCGCGGCAACTCGACAGGCCACAGGTTCGGGCCTTGCAGGCGTGCCCAACGGGGGGTGTTTTCATCCAGCGCCAGGGCTTCACGCTCGGCACCGACATCGAACTGTTCGCGCAGGTCCGGCTGGCCCCGGGTGATCTCCGAAGCCGCGCGGTTGTACCCGCGAAAGTGTGGCGAATGGATCATGCCGACCGCGTTTTTCGCCGCCTCGGGCAAGGCGAAGAGCTCTCGGGCATGGACCTGGACCTGCTGCAACAGCGCGCTGTCGATGCCATGTCCGGTCAGGTAAAAGAAGCCCACGTCCCGCGCGGCATGGCGCAGTGCATCGAGAAAGCCCTGACGCTGCTCGCAACTGCCCTCAAGCAAGGACAGGTCCAGCAAAGGCAGCGCGGTGATGTCCAGCGAGTTCGGCATGGTTCACTCCCCTGTGATTTGAAAAGGTATTCATCCCGCAATCAGTCGAACTGACACGCCGATAAACAGCTGCTCAAGGCAGGGGAAAGACAAGGAACCCAGCGATTGATCAGCACTGGGTTAAAGCTATACGATCTTAAAAACCCTCAATAAATATCTTTTTTGCATTAGCTTAGGCTGTCGTCAGCGGCCACCACAACGAAACCCACAACCCTCGCTGCGCCACCTCATCGCAGTACGCCAGGCGGATACGCGCTCCGGTACGCTCGGCAATGGCCTTGACAATGGACAGCCCCAGCCCGGAACCGACTGCCTGGCTGCCCAGGCTGCGATAGAAGGGATCGAACACCCGCTCGCGTTCTTCAACGCTGATACCGGGGCCGTTGTCCTTGACCTGCAATAGCACTCCACCCTGCTCCCGGCTGACCCATAGGTCGACACGGCCACCGGCGGGCGTATAACGAATGGCGTTGTCCACCAGATTCCTGACCAGCGCCAGCAGGTCGATCTCGCTGAGCGCCAGGTGCACGTCCTCTGCCCCTTCGACACCGATATCGATCTGCTTGAGTTCGGCCAGCGGCAATAAGTCCTCCAGTACCCGACGATAGACCGCGTGCACCGAGACCGGCGCGCTGGACGGCGTCGCGTTCGACTGGGCGGTGGCCAGCGCCAACAGTTGCTCGATCAGGCTCTTGCCCCGCTCGATGCCCCGCCGCAAGACAAACAGGCGCTCCCGGGCCAGCCCCGACATCTCGGTGGCAGCCAGCCGCTCGGCTTGCAGGGACAGTGCAGTCAGCGGCGAACGCAATTCGTGGGCGGCGTCAGCAACAAAACGCTGTTGGCTTTCCATCGACTGGGCGACCCGGCCGAGCAGGCGATTGATCGCCAGCACAAAGGGCCGGACTTCAGCCGGAACATGCTTTTCGTCAATCGCGTGGAGCTCCTGCTCGCCACGCTGGTCGATCTCCGCCGCCAGCACCGTGATAGGCCGGAACAACTTGCGCAACAGGTCAGCCACCACCAGCAGCAGCACGGGAAACAGGATCAGAAACGGCAACAGGCCGCGCCAGGCACTTTCACGGGCATCCCTGTCACGGATACCGGTTTCCTGGGCCACCGCGATGCGCTGACCGTTGCCCAAGGTCCTGACCAGCACCCGGAACGGTTCGCCAGCAACCGTCAGAGTCGACAGGCCATCGGCCAGGGTCGCCGGTAGCGGCAGCGGTCCACCGGTCTCGACATTGGCCGGGGCTCGCTTGTCATCGCCCAGATACTGCACGGTCACCCGGGACTCTTCATCGTCGCCGGCAACCACGCCCTCCGGCCGTGGATAGGTCAGCGTCATCTGCTGGCGCTCGAACAGCACGGCCACCTGATGCAGGGTGTTGTCCTGCATTTCGAGGGCCTCGTCGAAAGCCGAGACAAAGGCAAAGACCCCGGCCAGCACGGCGACGATCAGAATCGCCAGCGACAGCGAGACCGACAGCCTGAGCTGGACCGACTCACTCAGGCGTTTTTTGAAACCATCCATCCCATGCCCCTGACGTTCTTGATCACGTGGCTGCCCAGCTTGCGTCGCAAGCCGTGGATCAGAAATTCCACCGCGTTGCTTTCCACTTCGTTGTCCCAACCATAGATCCGGTCTTCCAGATCGCTGCGCGAGAGAATTGCCCCCGGTCGGATCAGCAGGGCCTGCAACAAGGCAAACTCGCGACTGGAGAGCTGGACCTCGGGGATTGCCTCGGTACTGGCTTGTTTCGAGATCAGGTCGAGGGAGACCACGCCGTTGCTCAGTTGCGACAGCGCGGTACCCCCCTTGCGGCGCAGGACGGCGCGCATGCGCGCGAGCAATTCCGCCATGTCGAAAGGTTTGAGCAGATAGTCGTCGGCACCACCATCCAGGCCCTCCAGGCGATCATCGAGGCTGTCGCGGGCGGTGATGATCAACAGCGGCACGCCGTTACCGCGAGCGCGAATACAACCCAGCACTTCGAGCCCGTCCTTACCCGGCAAGCCGAGGTCGAGCAGCACCAGGTCATAGTGCTGGGTGTCCAGCGCCGTGAGGGCGGTCGTGCCGTTGTTGACCCAGTCGGCGGCGTAACTGGCATCCATCAATGCGCCCTGGATCGCCTCGCCGATCATGGGATCGTCTTCGACCAGTAATACCCGCATATCCCTCTCCGCAAAAAAAAGACTCGGCGCTCATCCTGCGTGATGATTGCCGAGCCTGCATTGAAGCACCTGTTCACCCGTGCACGAAGCGATTTATCGGGTCTACAAAGCTCGAACCGGGTGACTCAAGATCATTTTTTACCTTGCATGGCGTTGAAGGTTTTCAGCAACTCATCCATCGTCGCCTTGCAGTCGGCCTGTTTCGGGCTGCCGGCACGCAGGGCTTCCAGCGAGTTGTCGATGGCCTTGTCGAGCACGTGCCAATCACTCGCGGCACGCGGCTTGAGGCCGGCTTCGGCGGAGTCCCAGGCCAGTTCCAGGTCCTTGATCCGCGTCTTGGCGCCCGCCAGATCGTTCTTCTCGACCAGGGCCGCGACATCGACGGCAATGTTCTGGAAGGCCGACAGGTCGCCGAGTTTCGAGGCCGTGGCCTGGCTTGCTGCCACAGGTGCGCTGGCCGTGCCCGGTGCCGCGGCAACCTTGGCCGCGTCAGTGGGTTTGGAGCAGCCGGCGGCCAGGCCGAGGACGGCAATCACGGAAAGAACAGCGGCTTTGCGCATAACGGTTTGAACGTTGAACATGACAATTCCTTGGGTGTATTTGAATGGGTTATTGAGTGGCGAGCTTGCGGTTGCCGACGCTGAACTGCGCGACGACCACCAGGATCAGGATGACGCTGAGGAAGATCGCGCTGGTCCAGGCGGCGCCCATGCCCAGGCCGCCGTAGGTCTTGGCCTGGGTCAGCAGGTCGCCCAGGGACGCACCGAACGGACGGGTCAGGATGTAGGCGATCCAGAAAGTCAGCACGGCGTTGCCGCCCAGGCGCCAGGCGATCAGGGTCAAGGCGATCAACCCGGCGAAAATCAGCGAACCGAGGGTGAAGCCAAGCCCCAGGGCCTCGGTGGCCAGGTCGCCCGCCGCCGTACCGAGAGCAAAGGTGCAGAGCACTGTCGTCCAGTAGAACCACTCCCGGCGCGGCGTGACGATTTCATTGATCGAAAGGTTGCGTTCGCGGGCATACCAGATGCCGAAATTGATCGCCAGCAACACCGAGAAGATCGCCGTGCTGACATACAGGCTGATGCCCAGCTTGTCCGTGAGCAGGTCGGTGATCTGCGTCCCGACCACACTCACCAGCACCACGCTGAGCCAATAGATCCAAGGGGTGTAGGCATGGGTTCGCAACTGGCCGAACAAGGCGATGGCCAGCAGTACGGCCATGCCGATGCTGGTCAGGCCCTGCCCCAGGCCGGCGTCGACGGCGAGGAAATCGGCCGCGGTTTCGCCCACGGTGGTGGACATGATCTTGATCACCCAGAAGGACAGTGTCACTTCCGGAACCTTGTTCAGCCAGTCGGCTGTGGTCAGCGCTTTCATCTGCGGGCGTCTCCTTAACGGCGCCACAATCGGCGCAGGGAGGAGACTACCCAGGTAAACTTAGCTGAGACTGAGGGGGCGGCGCTATCGAGCGGTTCCGTCAGGCCTGAGGGAGGAATGAAGAGAGCGGCGCTCTGATCCCATTACATCCCCCTGCGATTATCCCGAAACTCTTAATACGCCCTTAATCATCGAGGAAACTTGACCACTTGGCCGAGCCGACGAAAGCACAAAGCGTCAAAAATAAGTGATTTAATCGCCCTTGCGTCAAATTATGTTTTCTATTTGACACATATTGAAATGGTTTTCGGGCGATGCTATAAGTCAGACACACCCCATTTGGATCCATATAACAGAGCACATCCAGCCAACCGGAGCCCGCTTGTCATGCCTAAACTCCGCACAATCAAACATACGTTTGACTTGGTTAGAGAAGTTGAGAACAACATCCCTGGGGCCAGCACAAAAACCTATGTAGATGTCTTGACCTGGGTATTCTATAAACTGGAAATAACACGATTTGCCTATGTCTACCTCGATTCGCACTTAGTTGATAACGGTGATATCTCGATCCATAGCAGCTACCCCGCCGAATGGGTTGAGACCTACCGCAAGCAGGCGCTCTACAAGTCCGACCCGGTGATGGCCAACGCGGCCATCACTTCGCGGCCGTTCTTCTGGACGACGGTAAACGATTGCACTCATGCGCCCAGCAAAGTCTTCGAACAATCCGCGCGCTATGGCATTGATCAAGGCTTCAGCATTCCCCTTCATGAGCCCGGCAGCGCCTTTGGTTCCCTGCACCTGCCCTGTGTTGAGGGCGACCCTGACTTTGATCGTATCGTCCAGTCGAACATGTTCCTGATCAAGGCCATCGGAACCATTGCCCATCAATATCGACCGATTGAGGTGAGCCAGGAAGAGCTTCTCTCGCTGAGTCCCAGGGAAATTGAATTCCTCCACTGGCTGGCCCTCGGCAAGAATTACCAGGAAATCGGCCTGATCATGAATATCACTGAAAGGACGGTGAAATTCTACGCCAAGAAAATCACCGAAAAAATGGGCTGTACCAATGTCAAGCAGGCCATGGTCAAGGCCATTCGGCACAATATCTTTTAACTGTCCACGCTCGAGTCGCCCCCCTTCATCGCCGCACAGGTCTCGCACTTGCGGGGCCGACTCACGTGTTCTCATCACGCCAATATTACTTTCGAGGCCAAGTTATACAACGCCATACTGGCAAACAAACCAATGACCAATGAAACAAATCTATTGACCCGATTACCAGATATTATCGATGGCAGATTGCGCCCAAAGACCGTTCCCAGTCCCACCCAAACAATCCCCACGGGAAGAATAACCAGGGAGAAGATCGCCATGAATGAAAGATAACTTTCCAGGTGCATGAAGGTTCCGGCGGGGGCAACGAACGAAGCAAAAAACAGCCCTTTCGGATTGGTCAGTGTCGCCAGGAACAGCGCCGAAACCGAGATGGCAGCGGGCTTGCCTGACGTATCCAGATGCACCGAAAACCACAGCTTCAGCGAAATGTAGAACAGGAAAACCACCGCGAGGATCTTCGTCGCCACCACCACCCAGCCGTAATTGGCGGTCAGCGCATCGATGGATATACCCCAGGCGGAAATCTGGATCAGGTAGGCCATCCATTCGGCAAGAATCAACTTCAGCGAATAACCGCCCAGACCGCGACTGACCCCAGACTGCAGCAGCAGCGAATTGGTCGGCCCTGGCACCAGTAATACCGTGAGCATTGCAATTGCAATGTAATACATGACCCCCCCGAAAATCCAAAATAGATTTATTTTCCAGTCGACTTATTTTCCAGAGTGGAAAATCCGTTTTCTTATTAACAGCAAAAACACCCTTGCCTTTGTTGCAGCTTGATGAATTCGCGTCCAGACTCTTCAAATAGAAGGCCAACTCGTGAGCATTGCCACAGCGACGGGGACCACATTCTTATAATCCCCCACCCATCACAGTTATCGTACAACCTGCCAAACACCGATAAACAGGCGGGTCAGCGAAAGTCTCACGACGACAATTAAACAGTACTTTGCCCTCGCCAGCCACCTGCACTTAAGTACAGTTGCCGCGCTTATACAGGATCACTATAAATAAGCACCTCCTCCCTATCCGCGACGTACTTATGATCGGCTATTTCCCTCACTCGTACATTTTCTCCGAGCACTCGTACATTTTCTCCGACGTGCATATCGCTATCGCCAGCTACAGCGAACTGCCGACCCAGGCATTAGAGCAAATACTCAGTATCCGCAAAGCCGCTTTTATCGATCGCCGGAAATGGGATATTGAAAGCTACGCCGGCAGCGATTATGAATTCGATGAATATGACAATGATGATGCGATCTATATTTACTCCCACAAAGGGCCACTGGTGACCGGTTGTGTCAGACTTCGCCCCTCCTGTAAACCGACCCTGATGTGTGGCGCCTTGAGCTTCATGCTCAGTGACGATCTGTCCAGGCCCGACCCGTTTGACTGCTGGGAGGCCACCCGCTTTGCGCTGTTGAGCACCGACACATCGAGCAACGACTTCAGCAAGACCAAAGTTGATTTTCGTACCGCCGCACTGTTCATGGCAATGTTACAGTTTGCCCGTAGCCAAGAGGTCAGCACTTATGAGGTTATTGTAGATGCCATGATGGAAAAAATTCTAAGGCGCTCTGGCTGGGCCCTCCATCGACACAATGTGGCACAAGGCAGCAAGGGTGAGAAAGTCATCTATGGCACCTTGGAGTGTACGCCCAGAATCTATGACAATATGCTCAAGATAAATCATATGCAGTGCCTGACAGGCGATCAGCTGCCGTTGATTGCATTGCCTGCGGTCGATTACGGCGCGACTCATTTAAGCAACGCAACTCGTTATATGACCCAAATAAACTAATACGTACCAATAATCCTCATGGACCGTGGGCGGCGCTTGCCGATGTGCCCAGAATAAAAAAATGGAGAACGGATGAACTTGCAAAGACTTTTCCCGTCAGTCGGCAAAGTGATTGCCAGCACCGGCAACCGTAATTTTCCGCGCGTGCTGCATGACCTGATTGCTGCCCAACTGCCCGTCGACGCCACGCACATCACCGAGCTGCGGATCGACACCGCGAATGCCGCACAGTCGATCACCTCGAGTATCGGTGGCGTGGGCATCAGCCCGATCTGCACCGACACCCTGATGAATGCCTCGTCGGTCAAGCAGCCCGCCCAGCCAGGTGACGACACCTGGCCGGCACCTCAAACCGAGCTGGCCTGCTGCCAGCGAGCGTCCACGCAGCACGCTTCCCCCAACCACCTGCACCTGATATGCCGCACGAAAAATCGCTGCTACGCGCTGTCGGTCTATCGATCCAATCCGTCCCTGGGATTTTCCACGCAGGAACGCGCGCTCCTCCAGGATTTCTCCTGCCTGTTGCTGCCCATGATAGGCGAGCATATCGAAGCCCTGTTGCCGACGCCGGTCCGTCAGGAAGCCCTCTCGATCACCCAGGAGCTGGAAAACGGCGGCATGGATGCCTTGCGTCAGCGCTTTATCGAACGCCTGGAGATGTCCGGGTTGAATCTGTCCTCACGGGAAACCGAAGTCTGCGTCGGCCTGCTGGCCGGGCGTACGGCACCGGAACTGGCCGACCAGCTGGCGCTACGGGTCAATACAGTGGAAAGCTATCTCAAGCGTGCCTCCATCAAGATGGGCATCGGCGGCCGTCGTTCGCTGATCCGCTGGATGCATTCGGCGGACGCCAGGACGGGCCTGGAAAACACCCTCGCCCTGCAAAACGCCCTCTGACGTTTTGCTCTCATTCGTGAAAACACCTCGATAGCAGCCTGTTGCATCTATCGAGGTGTGCGAAAGAACCGCTTGACCCCTTCAAGCCCATCATCGACATACGTAAAGATCACCGGCACCACCAACAGACTGAGCACCGTCGAGGCCAACAGGCCGCCGATCACCACCACCGCCATCGGCTGGCGGAAACTCGACTCCCCTCCCCATCCCAGCGCCGTCGGCAGCATGCCCGCGCCCATTGCGATGGTGGTCATCAGAATCGGCTGCGCCCGTTTGTGGCAGGCATCGGTCAACGCCTCATAGCGGCTCATGCCCTGGTCACGACGGGCCATGATCGCGTACTCCACCAATAGAATAGAGTTCTTGGTCACGATCCCCATCAGCATCAGCAAGCCGATGACCGAGGCCAGGGAAAAGCTCATCCCACCGATCAACAGCGCCAACAAGGCTCCGCCCAACGACAGGGGCAAGGCCGAGAGGATGGTCAGCGGCTGCATGAAGTCATGGAACAGCAGCACCAGCACCGAATAGACACAGAACACGCCGACGGCCATGGCCAGGCTGAAGTTGCCGAACAACTCGCTCATCAACTGCAACTCGCCCTGCTCCACCAGTTTCACTTGGGCCGGCAGGTGCTGCATCACCGGCAACTGCCTGGCCTGCTCCATCACCTCGCCCAGATTGCGCCCATTGAGTTCAATGGACAGGGTGATATTGCGCAGGCGATCGAGCCGATCGATCTGCGCCGGGCCGCTGCCCATGCTGATCTGCCCCAGGGAAGCCAGCGCGACCTGGCCGTCACGGCCCTTGACCCGTAACTGGGCGATGGTCTCCAGGTCACTGCGCACCTGCGGTTGCATGCGCACCCGGACATCCACCTGGCGCTGGGACAGATTGATCTTGCCAAGGGACGATGAAAAATCGCCGTAGGTGGCCATGCGCAAGGTGTCGGCAATGTCCTGGCTACTGATACCTTGTTCGGCTGCGCGGACAAAATCCGGACGCATCTGGATTTCCGGGCGCTGCACCGCCGTGCTCGACGTCACGTTGCCGATGCCCTTGAGTTGCCGCAACTGCGGCTCAAGGGCCGCGGCGGTACGCTCGAGCAAGTCGCCGTCATCGCTGGCCAGGACGATTTGCAGGCGTTCGCCACTGCTGTCGCCGCCGACATTGACCCGCACCCCGGGCAACCCCCGCAGGGCGTCGCGCATCTTCGCTTCGACCGCCGACTGTTTGAGCTCGCGCTGGTTGCGCGGTAGCAGGTCGACGGTCAGGACCGACTTGCGATTACCACCGCCGGCAATATCGCCACTGCCCACTGCGGCGAAAACATGGGCCACTTCGGCGATGGCGCGCAGGCGCGCATCGGCCTGCAGGGTGATCGCCGCCGTCTGCGCCAGGCTGCTGCCCGGCGGCAATTCCAGGCTGATGGTGCTGCGGGCATTGTCCTGGGCCGGCAGAAAGCTGGTGGGCAGCAGCGGAATCAGCGCCAGGGAGCCGAGCAACAGCACACTGACCAGGGCCATGGTGGCCTTGCGCCGGGTCAGGCTGGCGTGGATCCAGCCCAGGTAACGAGTCATCAAGCGGCTGTCATGCTCGACATGCGGCCCGGCCTTGAGCACATACGCCGCCATCATCGGCGTCAACAAGCGCGCCACCAACAGGGAAAAGATCAACGCCGTGCTGGCGGTCACGCCGAACTGCCGGAACAGCTTGCCGGAAATCCCGCCCATAAAGGCCGTGGGCAGGAACACCGCCACCAGGGTCACGGTGGTTGCCAGCACCGCCAGGCCGATTTCGTCGGAAGCCTCGATCGCCGCCTGCCGTGGACTTTTGCCCATACGCAGGTGCCGCGCGATGTTCTCCACCTCGACGATGGCATCGTCCACCAGGATGCCGATCACCAGGGCCAGGGCCAACAGGGAAATGGTGTTGAGGGTGAAGCCAGCGAAATACATCACGCCGAAGGTCGGGATGATCGACAGCGGCAGTGCCGTGGCAACGACAATGGTGGCCCGCCAGTCCCGCAGAAACCACCAGACCACCAGGACGGCCAGCAACATGCCCTCGTACAACAGCGCCATGGAACCGCGATAGTTGTCCAGCACCGGTGCAACGGTGTTACTCGCCTCTTCGACGTGAATATCCTCGTGTTGCCCGGCAAACCGGCTCATCGCCTGGCGGACATCGGCGGTCACCCCGACGTCGGAAAAGCCCAGGGAGCGGATCACCTGGAAACCGATCAGCGGCTGGCCGTCGCGATAAGCCCGGGTGCTGCGCTCGGCATGGGTATCACGCACCGTGGCCAACTGCTGCAAGGCGAGCATGCGCCCGTCACTGATGGGAATGCGGATGGCCCCGAGCGCCGCCGGATCGTCGATAGCGCCGAGGATGCGCAAGGCCTGCTGGCCGCTGCCGAGGTCACCCTGGCCGCCGGAATTGTCTTTCTGCATGGCCCGCAGGCGGCTGGCCACGTCGTTCACGCTCAGGCCCAGGCCGGCCATCATCGCCGGGTCGAGGTCGACCTGGACTTCGCGGTCCACGCCACCGACCCGGACGATCTTGGCCACCCCGCGTACCGCCAGCAGTTGCTTGCTCAGTTCATTGTCGACAAACCACGACAAGGCCTCTTCGTCCATCCGCGGTGCGCCGATGACATAGGTCAGCAGCGCCGAGGTATTGGTGGTCAGGCGCGATACCGACGGCGTATCGAGGTTCGCCGGCAACTCCGGCGTGGCGCTGTCCACCGCATTGCGCACCTCATTGAGGGCTTCGTTGCCGTCCTTGTCGATGGCAAAGGTCACGTTGATGCTCACGCTGCCGTCGGCAATCAGCGTGGTGACATGTTGCAACAGCCGTAGCGAGGTCAGTTTGTCCTCGATCTTGCGTGCCACCTCGGTTTCCAGCTGCTCGGGCGCCGCGCCTTCCAGCGAGGCACTGATGACGACTGTGGGCAGATCGGTGTCCGGGAAGTCCTGGATGCCGAGGCGTTCCAGGCCGAACACACCGAACAGGGTAAGCAGCACGAACAGCATGACCGCCGGGACCGGATAACGAATCGACAACGCGGAAATATTCATCGGGCCAGGGCCTCGCTGCCGACCAGGGTCACACTCGCCCCGTCACTGAGGAATGCGCCGCCACTGCGCACGATCCGCGCCTGTTCCGCCAGGCCGCCGACGATCTCCAGCGCCTGCCCGCGACGGCGCCCGACCTCTACGCCCTGTTGGTTGACATGCATGTCCTGGCCCAGCACAAACACGTAGGAACGCCCATCGCGCAGGACCACGGCGGTGTCCGGAACGGTCAGCGCCGCACGGGTCGGCAGTTCGATACGGCCGCTGGCGTACATGCCGGCCCGCGCCATGGAGCCCCTCGGCAAGGACACATAGACCAGCGCCCGGCTGGTCTTGCTGTCGAGTACCGGCGAGACCAGCCGCACCCGCCCTTCGACCTGCGTGCCACCTGGCAGCGTCACGCGGGCGGGCTGGCCGGCCCGCACTCCCGACAACTGTTGCGCGTCCAGTTCAGCCTGCCATTCAATACGGCCATCACGAATCATCCGGAACAGTTCGGCGCCAGCCGCCACCACGTCGCCGAGCAAGGCCTTGCGGGCGGAGATGATCCCGTCGTCCACCGCGACGATGCGGGTCTGTGTCAGCTTGATGCGGGTGGTGCGCAGGTCGGCGTTCGCCGCCGCCAGATTGGCCTCGGCGGTCTGCACCTTGACCCGATATTCTTCCAGTTGCTGCTCCGACAAGGCCCCGCTCTGCCCGACCAATGCCGCACGCCGCGCATTGGAACGGGCCTCCTGCAACTGCGCAACGGCCTGGGCGACCGCGGCTTTCTGCTTGTTTTCCTCGGCCAGCACGCTGTCATCGGCCAAGGTCGCGAGCACCTGGCCCTGCTTCACCCGGTCACCGATATCGGCGTTCAAGCTGGCGATGCGCAGGCTGCCGGTTTCGGCACTGATCACGGCTTCCTGCCAGGGCGCGAGCGCACCGCTGGCCAGCAACTCCTGCGGCCAGTCTTCGCGGCGCGGCTGAACCGTCTCGACACTCAGGCTGGTGGCCGGCACGACCGCGGCAGCCGGTGCCGAGGCGGCGCGGCCAAACAGCAGCCACCCCGAAAGTGCCAGGGCGGCAACCGCCAGCAGCCCATAACCCAGGCTCGGCTTCATGCCCCGCCTCGCGTCGGCGCGGCGCCGGCAAGTCCCGCGCGATTATCCTGCCAGCCACCGCCCAGGGCCTTGTACAGCGCGATCCAGTAGCGCACCTGATTCTGCTGCAAGGTGATCAGCTCGATCTGCGCCGACAACGCCGAACGACGGGCCAACTCACGATCCAGCAGGCTGGCGTTGCCGGCGTGCCAGTTACGATCGATGGCCTGGAAATATTCCTGGTAACCGTCGGTGGCGCGCTGCGCATCGACTTCCGAATGCCGCGTGGCATCCAGGCGTACCAGCGATTGCTCGACCTCCATGACCGCCGTGCGCAGGGTCTGTCGATAGGTCGCCAGGGCCGCGTCGTACCCGGCCCGGGCCGAGTCCACCGCAGCCCGGCGCTTGCCACCATCGAACAGGGGCACGCTGAGTTGCGGGCCGAGGCTCCAGTTCCGGCTGTAGGCGCCGCTGGTGTTGCCCACGGCAAACGAGCCGACCAGGCTCAGGCTCGGTAGTCGGTCGGCCTGGGCAGCGCCGATCTGTGCATTCGCCGCGGCCAGCTCGCGTTCGCTGGAGGCCAGGTCCGGGCGCTGGCGCAACAGGTTGGCGGGAATTTCCCGCACGTCCAGCAACGCCGGCTCGGGCAGCCGCGCCGGCGTCTGGGCGAGCACTTCGCGCACCTGTTCTTCGGCGCCGCCGGTCAGGGCCACCAGGCTCTTGAGCAACACATCACACTCGCTTTGCTGATTGGTCAGGGTCGCGCTGCTGGCGGCGGCGCTGGCATCGGTCAGCGCGGCGTCGGCGGCGGAGGTGAAGCCGGCCTGGAACGACAGCCGGGTCAGGCGTGCGGTCTGGTCCTGGGATTGCGCCTGGTCTCGGTAAGCGTTCACCAGCATCTGGCAGCCGCGGTATTGCACGAAGTCATCACCGACCTCGGCGGCCAGCGACACCCGGGCGTCATGCCAGTCATCGACACGGGCCTCAAGCAAGTTGCGCGACGCTTCGTCGGTGCGCCGCAGCTTGCCGAACAGGTCCAGTTCCCAGGCCGCATCAAGGGTGGCACCGGAGGTGGTGCCGCGCTGCTTCAACCCGCTCTGGCGCAGGCCGGCCCGGGCCTTGGTCAGCCCGCCGTTGAGCTGCGGCTGGGCGTCGGCGATGCTGCCGGCCAGGGTTGCGCGGGCCTGGGCGATACGCGCCAGGGCCCGATCAAGGGAAGGGCTGTCCACCTCGGCCAGCTGCAGCAGGGTCGCCAGCGCCGGGTCATTGAACTGCTGCCACCAATCGTGCAACCCCACCACCGTTGCCCCATGGGGCAACGGCGCATGCCACTGGCGAGCCACAGCCACTGCCGGCAAGTGGTAATCCGGCCCCAAGGTACAACCGCCCAACAGCGTCGCGAACAACATCGACAGCAGGCGGTGGGCGGCAGGTTTGGCGATAGGCATAACGCTCTCGAAGACACCTAGGCACAGGCGTCCTGGGAAATAGGAAAACGGGTGATGGCGCAGACGGCTACGAGGGCCGGCGCGGTGTTTTCTTCCCGCGCCATAAAGTCCTTTCGTGGCACGCATTTAACCCCAGCAGCCACGGCCTGTCTGGCGTGGAAAACGGGGACATCCCGGACGCAATAAAGTGGCGATCACCGCAGGGCTCTTACAGAATCGGGCTCAGCTCGAAATGAGCCGCCAATGAATTCGCACCTGTGCCAATGAGTGATCGACTATGGAAGAGTTAAGTAATCTCAAGAAACTGGAGTCGAACGCGCGCACCTATGCAGCGACGTTCCAACGCCTGTTTGTCAGCGGCAGGGGCATGCGGGTCAAGGATGCCAACGGTCAGGAGTACCTCGACTGCCTGTCGAATGCCGGCACCCTCGCGTTGGGTCACAACCCAGCGGTGGTGCGTGATGCAGTGATCGAGTTCCTCAACAGCGATCACCTGCAGCAGGCCCTGGACCTGGCCACCCCGGCCAAGCACGCCTTCGTCCAGGAGCTGTTCGCGACCCTGCCGGCCGGCCTGCGTGACCACAGCAAGATCCTCTTCTGCGGCCCCAGCGGCTCGGACGCGGTCGAAGCGGCGATCAAGCTGGCCCGCCATTACACTCAACGCTCCCCACTGATGGCCTTCCATGGCGGCTACCACGGCATGACCGCCGGGGCACTATCGGCCATGGGCAACCTCAATCCCAAGGCGGGCCTGATAGCCCAGGGCACCCACTTCCTGCCGTTCCCCTACCGCTTCCGCTGCCCGTTCGGCACCGATGGCGAACACACCGACCGTCTCTCCATCGACTACATCCGCACCGTGCTCTGTGACCCGGAAAGCGGTGTGTCGAAGCCCGCGGCGGTGGTGGTCGAAGTGGTCCAGGGCGAAGGTGGCTGCATCGCGGCCTCGGCCGAGTGGCTGCGGGCCCTGCGCGAGATCACCCGCGAGCAGGGCATCCTGCTGATCATCGACGAAGTGCAGACCGGACTGGGGCGTACTGGCAGCCTGTTCGCCATCGAACATTCCGGGATCACGCCGGATATCCTGGTGCTGTCCAAGGCCATCGGTGGCGGCTACCCGATGTCGGTGATCGTCTATGCCGAGCACCTGGACACCTGGGGCCCGGGCATGCACGCCGGGACCTTCCGTGGCAACCAGGTGGCCATGGTCGCCGGGGCGACGACCATGCGCTACATCAGGGAGCACGACCTGGTGGGCAATGCCGCGCGGCGCGGCGAGCAGTTGCAAAGCGGGTTGGAGGATATTGCCCGGCACTTCCCCTTTATCGGCGATGTGCGCGGCCGTGGCCTGATGCTCGGGGTGGAAATCGTCAAGCCGGGCACCGGCTCGCGTCCAGGGCTGGGTGATGGCGCACGGGCGCGGGCGATCAAGCTGGAGTGCTTCGACAACGGCATGATGATCGAGACCGGCGGACGCCATAGCGCGGTCCTGCGCTTCCTGCCCCCCCTGAACATTACCGAGTCGGAAGTGGGCCAGGTCCTCGATCGCTTCGAACAGGCTCTCAAGAGCAGCAGCGCGGCACGGGTTACCAGCGTCAGCGCGGTAGGCTGAGCCCATCGGTGCTTGCCCGCGACGCTGAAAGCTTCGCGGGCAGGCACCGCTCCCACATGATCAGCGTCACCCCGAGAGATCAAAAAGGGCCCGTCGTACAAACGACGGGCCCTTCTTCTTAATCCCGCGCCAACGCCTCGATCGGATCAAGCCGCGCGGCATTGCGTGCCGGCACGAAGCCAAAGACGATACCGATCAGCGTCGAACAGATGAACGCGGTGACAATCGAGCTCACCGAGAACACCATCTGCCACTCCTTGACCAGCAGGGAAAACACATAGCCGATGCCGAACGACAGGCTGATGCCGATCACCCCGCCGATCAGGCAGACCATCACCGCCTCCACCAGGAACTGCTGGCGGATATCCGACTGACGAGCCCCCACGGCCATGCGAATGCCGATCTCACGGGTCCGTTCGGTCACCGACACCAGCATGATATTCATCACCCCGATGCCCCCCACCGCCAGCGAGATCACCGCGATCAACGACAACAGCAACGCCAGCGACTGGCTGGTCTTCTGTACCGTCTGCATCACGCTGTCGAGGTTGTAGGTGAAGAAGTCCTTGGTCCCGTGGCGTTTCTCCATCAGCTTGCTGACGTTGTCCTCGACCACCTTGCTCGGCTGGCCATCCTTCATCCGCACCGTGATGCTGTCCAGGAAGCTCTGGCCCAACACCCGACCCGCCGCGGTTTCGTAGGGCATCCAGATATTCAGGTTCTTGCTGGTGTTGAAGATGTTCTTCTTGTCCTCGGTCACGCCAATCACCGTACACGGCAGGTTATCCACCAGGATCACCTGGCCCAGCGGGTCCACCGTCGGGCCGAACAGGCGGGTGCGGGTGTTGTAGTCGATCACCACCACCTGCGCCTGGCGCCTGGCGTCGTCCTTGGTGAACGAAACCCCCGAGCCTATCTTGGTGCCGCGCACCTGGAAGTAGCTCGGGCTGACCCCACTGACCGTCGCCGTCACATCGAGGTTGCGGTAGCGCACCAACAGGTTGCGCCCGATATTCGGCGAGGCACTGTCGATATAGTACAAGCCGCTCAAGGCCGCGACATCGGACAGTGCCAGGGTCTCGATGGACCCCGCCTTGTTGTCGCCGAAGTCGCTACCGGGAAAGATCTCGATGGTGTTGCTGCCGATGGCCTGGATGTCCTTGAGCACATAGCGCTTGGCCCCTTCGCCAATGGCCACGATCGACACCACCGAAGTGATGCCGATAATGATCCCGAGCATGGTCAGCAAGGTCCGCATACGGTGCGAGATCAGCGCCACCCAGGCCATCACGAAGGCTTCCTGGAACAGCGCCAGACTGGCCATCAGCCGGTTGCCCTGCTTGGGCTTGGCCGGCAAGCGCTCGCTGGCTTTCTCGTTGACCACCGGGCGATTGGCGTTGACCCGGTCGGCGATGATCTCCCCGTCACGCATCTCGATGATGCGCTCGGCATGGGCCGCGACCTTTTCATCGTGGGTCACCAGGATCACCGTGTGCCCGGCGCTGTTGAGCTCCAGCAGGATCTTCATCACCTCCTTGCCGCTGACGCTGTCCAGGGCCCCGGTGGGTTCGTCGGCGAGGATGATTTCGCCGCCGTTCATCAACGCCCGAGCGATACTGACCCGCTGTTGCTGACCGCCCGACAACTGGCTCGGCCGATGTTCCAGGTGCCCCGCCAGGCCCAGGCGCACCAACAGTTCCTGGGCGCGGCTGTAGCGCTTGGTCTCGCCGGTGCCGGCATAGACCGCCGGCATTTCGACGTTGTGGGTCGCCCCCAGGTGCGGCAACAGGTGATAGCGCTGGAAAATGAAGCCGAAATGATCCCGGCGCAACTCCGCCAGCTCATCGTCACCGAGGGTGCTGGTTTCACGCCCGTCGACCTTGTAGCTGCCGCTGTTGGCGTGATCCAGGCAACCGAGCACGTTCATCAGGGTCGACTTGCCGGAGCCCGAGGCGCCGGTAATCGCCACCAGCTCGCCGGCATTGATCGTCAGGTTGATGTCATTGAGCGCGATGAAATCCTTCTCACCGGCGACGAAACGGCGGGTAATGCCCTTGAGTTCCAGCAGGGGTCGGCTCATGGTCAGGCTCCCGCTACCACAGGTGTTGCCGACGGCTCGCCGATCACGACTTTGTCACCCTCGGCCAGGCCGCTCTTGATCTCGACCCGCACATTGTTGTTGATGCCGGTCTGCACATTGCGGATCTGCGCCTGGCCCTGATCATCCACCACCCGTACCGGGAAGGTGCCGTCCTGGTTCTTGTCACCCAGTGCCGCCACCGGCACCGTCAATACGGTCTTGGCCTGGTCACGGACGATATGCACCTGGGCGGTCATGGAAATGCGCAGGCGATGATCCGGGTTCGGCACATCGAACAAGGCGTTGTAGAAGACCGCGGTGTTCTGCTTGCTGGCGCCGGTGGCCTGGGCATCGAGGAAGTTCTGCGGCGCCGGCTCAGTGCCGCGCAACTTGGCGTAATAACGTTTGTCGGCGTCACCGAGGATAGTGAAATACACCTCCTGGCCCGGGACGATATGAATCACGTCGGCCTCGGAGACCTGGGCCTTGATGGTCATGGTGTCCAGGTCAGCGAGCTTGAGGATCACCGGCGTCAGCTGGCTGGCGATCACGGTCTGGCCTTCCTGGGTCACGATGCCCACCACATCACCGTTGATCGGCGCAACGATGCGGGTGTAGCCCAGATTGATCCGGGCGGTCTCGACCTGGATCCGTGCGTCCCTGACCTGCGCTTCCAGCGACAGCAGGTTGGCGCCCTTGACCTCGAAGTTCGATTGCGCGGTCTCGAAGTCCTGCTTGGAAATCGCGTCGTCCTCACGCAGCAGCTTGTAGCGCTCGTAGGTCGCCTTGGCATCCTTGAGTTGCGAGGCCGCCGCCTGTTTCTGCGCGATCAGGTTCTCTTCATTGACCTGCGTCTGGCGCAGGGCGTTCTGCAGCACCACCGGATCGATTTCCGCCAGCCACTGGCCCTGGGTGACCTTGTCGCCCAGCTTGACCTTCAGCGACTTGAGCTGGCCCGAGACCTGCGCACCGACATCGACCTGCTTGATACCTTGCAGTACCCCGCTGGCCAGCACGGAGTTCTCGATATCCGTGCGTTCGACCTTGGCGGTCAGGTACTCCGGCGGTTTTGCCGGGGCCTGCACGCTGTAGAAAATAATCGCCGCCAGAACCAGCAGCACTACCACGATTACCACTTTGCGAAACTTCAACTTTTTCATAGAAAGCCACGAATGTGTTGAGGGTTGACCCGGCGGCCCCGCCGCCGGGCTTGAAGAGACTGTGTTATTGATGGGTTCGCCACCAGCTCGCCAGATGTTGCACATGCGGCGCCTTGAGGATGGTGAAATGGTTGCCCGGCCCACGCCAGACGGTGAGATCCGGTGCACAACGGCGCCAGCCGGCGACCATCGACTGCTGCTCGCGCTGGTTGCCCGCCGCGTCCAGCACCGGGTCGTCGGCCAGCACCAGGCGAACCGGCCCGGTGTAGATCGACGACGGTTGATAACGGGTACGCAAGGCCGTGCCGAAAGCCCGTGCCGGCCCACGCATCGAGTCCGGCGCCGAACGCTGCGGCAACAACCCGGCCCGCACCATCCCGGCATGTAGCAAGCGCATCTGGCCGGCATCGTCCTGCGCCGCGAAGGCGGCCTGATCGACCTCCATCGACTTGCCCGCGGCCAGTTGCATGGTCTCGATCAGGCGCTCCAGAACGCCCATCGCCGTATAAGGTTTACCCACCACACCGTTGCCCCCCGGCGACTCGCTGTCGATCAAGGTCAGCGAAGCCACCTCGCGACCCCGCGCCGTCAGGCGCTGGGCCATTTCAAAGACCACCCAGCCACCGAAGGAGTGACCGAGCAGATGCACCGGCCCGGTCGGATGCACGCTGTCGATGGCCAGCAGATAAGCCTCGGCGGCCGTCTCCACCAGGCTGTAGGGCACCGTGCGACCATCCAGCCCGCGCGGTTGCAGGCCATGGATCGGCCAGTGCGGACCAAACGCATCGGTCAGGCCGATAAAGCCCGTGACACTGTCGCCGGCCCCCGGCACGCAGAACACCGGCGTGTGATCGCGGCTCCCGCCCTGTATCGTCAGCAACGGTTGGTGAACACCGCGGGTCGGCGACGGACGACCGGCCAGACCGGCCAGCGCCGTGTTGATCGCCTGCGCCAGACCTTCGATATGCGGCGCCTGCATCAGGCTCTGGTGATCACCCGGCACCTTGATGCTGTGCAACTGGCTCAGCGGCAGCACATCATCCCAACCCAGGTAGCCGCTATGGGCCGGTGCGTCATGGGCCCGCTCGCTGGCGGTAAACAGATGCACCGGCACGCTGTTGGCGTACACCGTGTAGTGAGCTTGGGCATGACCGTGGGCGACTTCGCGATCCAGGTACTGCCAAAGATCCTGGGTCCCGTAGACATCGAGCTCCGGCGGCAGCACGCCCTGTTCGCGGCAGCGTTGCAGCAGGCCGTCGAAATCGAAGGACTGCAGTTGCGCACGCAACGCCTCCAACCGCGCCAGGACATCCGCAGACTCCGCGCGCCCCGTCCAGAACCGCTCGCAGTGTTCCAGCAGATGCTGTTGGTGCGCATTATCCGAATTCCAGCGGGCCCGGCCCTGATCCACCAGGCGCGGCAGATAAGTGTCGATCAAGCCGACGAACTCCACTTCCTCGTCGAGGCCAACCAACTGGATGGCGATCTCATAGGCCAACACCCCGCCGAACGACCAGCCGGCCAGGCGATAAGGCCCTTGCGGCTGGACCGTGCGCATCAGGTGCAACAGACGGGTCGCCAGGCATTCCATGGTCTGCAACTGCGTCTGCCCGAGGGCCACGCCAGGCAGGCCGTAGACCGGGATATCGCTGTCGATATGCTGACCCAGGGTCGGGAAGTACAGGTCCAGGCCGGTGAACTCGTGAACCAGGAACAACGGCCGTTGGCTACCGGTGGTGCGTACCGGCACCAGTTGCTCATTCGAACGCACTTCACCTGTGCGACTTTCCAGCAACCCGGCCAGCGCCGCGACACTGGCGCGCTGGAACAGCTCGGCCAGCGACACCGGCAACCCGGCCAGCGTCAGTTGGCTGACCAGGCGCACCGCCAGCAGCGAATGACCGCCCAGGGCGAAGAAACTGTCATGCCGCCCGATCCGCTCCAGGTCGAGCACCTCGGCCCAGACCTGCGCCAGACGATGTTCCAGATCGCCGTGCGGCGCCTCGAAGGCGTGGGTGGCGAACTGCTCCGCCTCCGGTGCCGGCAGTGCCCGCACATCAACCTTGCCGTTGAGCGTCAGGGGCAAGGCATCCAGGCGCATGCAGACACCCGGGACCATATATTCCGGCAAGTCGGCGGCCAGTTGCGCACGCAGAGCTTCGGACTCCGGGACTTCGCCGTCGGCTTGCACGGTGTAATAAGCCACCAGGTACTTGTCGCCCGGGCTGTCCTCGCGCGCCACCACCACGGCGTTGCGCACACCGGCACAGTGATGCAGGCAGGTCTCGATTTCCCCCAGCTCCACGCGGAAACCACGGATCTTCACCTGACCATCGTTGCGCGCCAGGTACTCGAGGTTGCCGTCCGGCAGCCAGCGCGCCAGGTCACCGGTGCGGTAGAGCCGGCCACCGAGATGCTCGGCGAACAGGTCGTCGCTGAAGCGTTCGGCGGTCATTTCCGGGCGATTCAGGTAACCCAGCGCGACCCCGGCACCGCCGATATACATCTCGCCGACCACACCCACCGGCACCGGCTCGCGCCGGGCATTGAGCACATAGATGCGCACGTTGGCGTTGGGCTGGCCGATCGGCAGGCCGAGGGTGCCCGGCAGTATGTCGAACACCTCGTAACGGCTGGCGCAGGTGGTGGCTTCGGTCGGACCGTAACCGTTGAACAGGCGGACCGTGGACGAGTGCTCGCGCACCCGCTGGAACGACGCCGGATCAGCCCGCTCGCCACCGCACATGACCATGCGCAGTCCCGCCAGGGCTTCGGGGATCAACCCGGCATACAGGTTGAACAAGGCCGTGGAAGTGATCAACACCGTCACTTCGCTGCGCTGCAGCAACTGGGCAAAGGCCGTCGGTTCAAGCAGCACCTGATGCTCGACAATCACCGACCGCCCGCCATTGAGCAAGGCACCCCAGATTTCCGGGCTGCTGGCGTCGAACGCCGGGTTGGAGGAGAAGGCCACGCGATCCTCGGGAGAGAAATCGTAGTAGCCATTGTCCTGGACCAGACGCGCCAGGCCGTTGTGACTGACGATCACACCCTTGGGCTGACCGGTGGAACCGGAGGTGTAGATGATGCAGGCCGGGGTGTCTCCCGCCGTGTTGCCCTCAAGTGCCGGTGGCGCCTGATTGACCGCCAGAGTGGCGGGCTCCAGGGTGTCCAGGTTCAAGCGTGGCGTGCCTTCGGGAGCCGACAGGTCGCTGCGGGTCAGCAGCACAATGGCTTCGCTGTCCTCGAGCATGAAGCGCACGCGCTCCTCGGGAGCCAGGCGATCCAGCGCCAGGTAGGCGGCGCCGCACTTGAGGGTCGCCAACAGGCTCGCCAGCAAGTCAATCGAACGATCCAGCAGGATCGCCACCCGGGTACCCGGCACCACGCCCTGCTCGCGCAGGCTGTGGGCCAAGGCATTGGCGCGGGTATCAAGTTCACCGTAGCTCACAGTCAACTCACCCTGACGAGCCGCGATTGCCTGTGGCCGTGCCGCCGCATGGGCCTCGAACAGCTGATGGATCAACTGGCCGTGGGGATAGGCACGTTCGGTCCGGTTGAAGTCGAGCAGCAACTGCCGACGTTCCGCCAGCGGCAGGATCGACAGATCATGCAACGGCATTTCCGGCGTGCGTTCCAGCGCTTCCACCAGGTTGTCCAGCGCCGCATGCATGTAGCCGCAGATGCGCTGGGCACCGATTTCGGCCACCACTTGCGCGGTCAGCACAAAGGCTTCGCCGAGGTCATCGATACTCAGGGACAGCGGGTAGTTGGTCCACTCATCGCCACCCAGGCTCTCGATCCCGTTCCACGCCGCCTGGGCTTGGTTGTCGAGCTGCCCGCCACTGTGCCGGTAGTTGAGCAAGGCACTGAACAGCGGTGCCGGAGCGGCGACGCCGCTGCAACGCTGGGCAAGGGCCAGGGAAGCGTGCTCGTGACCGAGCAAGGCGCTCAGGCGGGCATGGGTCGCCCGGACACCGGCCCGGGCACCCTGCGCTCCGACCTCGATGCGCAAAGGCAAGGTGTTGATAAACATCCCCAACGCCCGATCCGCGCCCTCGCCGCCTTGCATCCGGCCCATCAGCACGGTGCCGAACACCACGTCCTCGCGACCGCTGAGGCCGCCGACCACCTGGGCCCAGGCCTGGTGATGCAAGCTGGCGGCGCTGACGCCGAGCTGGCGTGCACATTGACGCAAGCGCAGGCTCAAGGTTTCGTCGACCATCAGGTGGGCCTGCTCGATGGCGCTGCCGTCACCCTGCACATCGGCCAGGCCGAACGGCAGGGTCGACTCGTCGACATCGCCGAGCATGTCGCGGAAGAAGGCTTCGTGAGCCGCCTGGCTGACACCCAGACGGGCCTGGGCCACGTAGTTGCGATACGGCACCGCCGCCCCCAGTTGCGCCTGCTGCCCCAGCAGATAGGCCTGCATCTCGTGGCGAACCACGTCCAGCGCGGTGTGGTCGAG
Source organism: Pseudomonas sp. MWU12-2345 (assembly GCF_023242385.1). Taxonomy (NCBI): domain Bacteria; kingdom Pseudomonadati; phylum Pseudomonadota; class Gammaproteobacteria; order Pseudomonadales; family Pseudomonadaceae; genus Pseudomonas; species Pseudomonas sp. MWU12-2345. The sequence continues at coordinate 712,463 of NZ_JALLJA010000001.1, forward strand.
GGCCATGTGGTGGAACAGCAGCAAGGCGACCCAACGCTGCTGAGCGGCGTCGTAGGCGCAGGCCAGGCGCAGTAATGGCGCCTGACGCACATCGAGCCGGTAGTGCAACGGATCGAAATGCCCACGCAGTTGGCTGGCGATATCACCGGCCTCAGGCGCAAAGGTCATTTCTTCCAGCACCATCGGTGCCCGACGCAGCACCACTTGCAACGGCTCGTCCAGGCCTTCCCACAACACGGCGGTGCGCAGGATATCGTGGCGACCGATCACACCCTCGAAGGCGTCGATAAACGCCAACAGCCGCGCGCGGTCTTCCAGGTAGAACAGCGCCTGCTGCACATAGGGATCGCCCTGCTCCGCCGCCAGGTGGTGATAGAGAATCCCCTCCTGCAACGGTGCCAGCGGGTAGATGTCCTGAATATTCACCGCGCCACCCGGTACGCTCGCCACTACCCGGTCGATCTGCACCTGGGTCAGATTGACCAATGGCAGCAGATCCGGAGTGATATGCGTGCAGCCTTCAACGATCAGGTTGGCCGGCACTACGATTTCCGTGCTGCCGCCCACCGCTGCCGCCAGTGCCGACAAGCTCGGCTGGCCGAACAACACCCGTACATCGGCGCTCAGGCCGACCTGGCGCATGCGTTCGATCAGCGTCACGGCCAATAGCGAGTGACCGCCGAGTTCGAAGAAGTTGTCGTGCCGCCCTACGCGCCCGACCTTGAGCAATTCCGCCCAGAGTTGCGCCAGTACGCTTTCCACTTCGCCTTGCGGCGCTTCATATTCGCGGCTGATCAGTGCCGTGCCATCCGGTGCCGGCAGGGCCTTGCGGTCCAATTTGCCGTTGGGCGTCAGTGGTAGAGCATCAAGCTGCACATAGGCCGCCGGGACCATGTATTCCGGCAGTGCGCCTTGCAGATGGCCACGCAGGCTTTCGATCTCCAACACGGTTTCAGGCTGCTGCGCCGTGACGTAGGCCACGAGGCGTTTTTCGCCCGGGTTGTCCTCCCGAGCCAGGACTACGCTTTCCTTGACCCCAGGATAAGCAGCCAGGCGCGCTTCGATTTCGCCCAGTTCGATCCGGAAACCACGGATCTTCACCTGGTCGTCGTTACGGCCCAGGTATTCCACCGTGCCGTCCGGCAGATAGCGACCCAGGTCGCCCGTGCGGTACATACGACCGACATTGAACGGGTCGTCGAGGAAACGCTCGGCGCTCAGTTCGGGGCGGTTCAGGTAGCCGCGAGCCACCTGTACACCACCGATATACAACTCACCCGCGACACCCAGTGGCACTGGCTGACGGCTGGCATCCAGCAGATAAATCCGCGTGTTAGCTACCGGCTTGCCAATTGGCGTGTTGTCCGGGGTTTCGTCCAAAGGACCGGCACAATCCCAAGCCGTCACGTCTACCGCAGCTTCAGTCGGACCATAAAGGTTGAACAGGCCGACTTCCGGCAACTGCTGCTTGAAGCGCCGCACCAGATGCCCCGGAAGCGCTTCACCGCTGCACATGACTCGCAGCAAACCGCTACCCCCGGCCTCGCCATGAGCGAGGAACAGATCCAGCATCGACGGCACAAAGTGCAAGGTGGTGATCTTCTGCTCGCGAATCACTTCGCGCAGATAGCCCGGGTCACGATGACCACCCGGACGCGCCATCACCAGCCGTGCGCCGTTGAACAGTGGCCAGAAGAATTCCCAGACCGACACGTCGAAGCTGAATGGCGTCTTCTGCAACACGCTGTCCGAAGCATTCAGGCCGTATTCGTCCTGCATCCACAGCAAGCGGTTGACCACGCCACGGTGTTCGTTCATCACACCTTTCGGCTGGCCGGTCGAACCCGAGGTGTAGATCACGTAAGCCAGATGCTCGGGACGGACTTCAGCGCGCAACGGGTTGCTATCTGGTTGTGCGAGGAAACCTTCACGCTCGGCATGCTCAGGATCGAGCAACAGCACCGGTACGTTGCTGGCTGGAAGCAGCGCACGCAAAGCCTCTTGGGTGAGAACAACCGCCGGAGCACAGTTCTCCAACATGTAGGCCAGACGATCAATCGGGTAATCCGGGTCCAGCGGCACATACGCAGCGCCGGCCTTGAGAATCCCCATCAACCCCGCGACCATTTCCAGGCTACGATCGACACAGATCGCCACCCGATCATCCGGGCCGATGCCCAGGCCGATCAGACGATGGGCGATACGGTTGGCCTGACGGTTGAGTGCGTCATAGGTCAGGCTGCCCTTCTCGTCCACGACCGCTATCGCGTCACCACTGGTTGCAACACGAGCCTCAAAGAGGCCATGCAAGGTCAGATCCTGCGGATAGTCGACTGCCGTGTCATTAAAGCCTTCCAACAAATGCTGACGCTGTTCCTCGTCCAGCAACGGAATCTCTGCAACCAGCGCCCGTTCATCGGCCGCCATCCCACGCAACATGGCTTCCAGGTAACCCAGGCAACGCTGCATGGTCGACTCGTCGAACAACGCCGTGGCGTATTCCAAAGTGCCGAACAGACGGTCGCCCACCTCGGTCATATCCAGCAGCACGTCAAACTTGGCCGTGCGACTGGTCACCCCGACGCCTTGCAGGGTCATATCGCCGAGCGCCAGATCGACGTCCTCGGTGTTCTGCCAGGACAACATCGCCTGGAAAATCGGGCTGTGGGACAGACTGCGCTGCGGACGAACCACTTCCACCACCTGCTCGAACGGCAAGTCCTGGTTGGCCTGGGCGGCCAGGGTCTGGCGCTTGACCTGTTGCAGCAAGGTTTCGACGCTCAGCGCCGCCGAGACCTCGACCCGTACCGCCAGGGTGTTGACGAAGAACCCGATCAGGTCCTCCACCTCGGCGCGCAGACGGTTGGCCGCCGGCGTACCGATCACCACATCATCCTGGCCGGACAGGCGGCTCAACACCGCAGCCCAGGCCGCCATGACCGTCATAAACAAGGTGGTGCCCTGCCGCTGGCTCAACGCCTTGAGACCACGGGTCAAGTCGGCATCGAGGGCCAGGCCCAACAGATGCCCGCTGTAGTCCTGCTGCGCCGGACGCGGCCGGTCGCTTGGCAGTGCCAGCAGGACCGGGGCACCGGTCAGGGCCTGTTGCCAGTATTGTCCTTGCTGTTGCAGCACTTCACCGCTCAGCCAGTTGCGCTGCCAAACCGCATAGTCGGCGTACTGCACCGGCAAGGCCGGCAACGGATCCTCCGCCCCCTGGCGGAAGGCCTCGTAGAGCACGCCCAGTTCGCGGGTCAGTACGCCGGCGGACCAGCCGTCGGAGATGATGTGGTGCAAGGTTACCAGCAACACATGGTCGTCATCGGCCATGCGCACCAGACGCCCGCGCACCAGCGGTCCACGCAGCAGGTCGAAGCTCTCGCGAGCCTCTTCGGCGGCGATGGACAGCAGCTCTTCTTCCGCCTCTGCCTGGCCAGCCAGTACGTGCAATTGCAGGTTGAAGCCGATGTCGGCCGGGGCGATACGTTGTTCCGCGTCATGCCCCTGCAGTTGCACAAAGGTGGTACGCAGTGATTCGTGACGAGCAACGATACGATCCAGCGCCCGTTTGAGGGCGATACGATCCAGGGCACCACGCAAACGCAGCCCGGCTGGAATGTGGTAAGCCGAACTACCGCCATCCAGTTGCGCCAGGAACCACAGGCGCTGCTGGGCAAACGACAATGGCAAGGCCTGGTCACGGGATACCGGCACGATCGGCGGCTGGCTGCTGCCGGCGGCTTGCGCCAGCACCTGGGCCAATGCCGCCAGTTCCGGTTGGGCAAAGATATCCGCCAGGCTCAGCTCGACGCCCAGGCGCTGGCGCACCTGGGAAATCAAGCGCATGGCCAGCAGCGAGTGCCCACCCAGATCAAAGAAGTGGTCATGACGCCCCACCTGTTGCAAATTCAGCAGGCTCTGCCAGATCTGCGCCAGGGCCGTCTCGGTGGCGCCTTGCGGGGCGACGTGCTCGCGGCTGGCAAAGGCATCGTCCGCTGGGGCCGGCAAGGCCTTGCGGTCGAGCTTGCGGTTCGGTGTCAACGGCAAGGCGTCGAGGATCACGAAGGCACTTGGCAGCATGTATTCGGCCAGCTGCGGTGCCAGTTCCGCACGCAAACCGGCAACATCCAGGTTCGCTTCAGGCTGGGCGACCACATAGGCCACCAGACGCTTTTCTCCCGGACGGTCTTCGCGAGCAATCACCGCCGCCTCCTTGACCCCGCTGCAACCACCGAGGCGTGCCTCGATTTCCCCCAGTTCGATCCGGAAGCCACGGACCTTGACCTGGAAGTCATTGCGGCCCAGGTACTCGATACGACCGTCGGCCATATAGCGGGCCAAGTCGCCCGTTTTGTACATCCGGGCATCAGGGCTGGTGCTGAACGGATCAAAGAGGAATCGCTCGGCGTTGACCTGTTCGAGGTTCAGGTAACCCCGGGCCACGCCGTCGCCACCGATAAAGATTTCACCGGCCACGCCGTAGGGCACCGGTTGCTGATGGGCATCGAGCAGATAGATACGGGTGTTGGCCATCGGCTTGCCGATGGTCGCGTTGCCACTGCCTTCGCTACCGGCCACCGCATCGTGGGTGACATAAGCGGCGGTGCAGGACACCGTTGCCTCGGTCGGACCGTAGGTATTGATCAAGCGGGTATGTGCCGGGCGGACTTCATCCCAGAGCTTGAGCTTTTGTGCCGACAGGGCGTCGCCGGTGACGTTGATCAAGCGCACGCCTTCCAGACGTTGCGCGGCAACTTGCGGCTGGCTGTGCCATTCGGCGGCCAGGGTGTGCCAGTGAGCGGCGGTCATATGCAGGAAGGTCGGGCGAATACCGTGATTCTCCGAGCCCTCGCTGCCGAAGATCTCGCGGCTTGGCGCCAGGGTGGCCCCGGCCAGCAGTGCCGGGAAGATTTCCTCCACCGACAGGTCGAAGTTCAGGGTGTTCTGTTGCAGCACGGTGTCTGTCGCAGTCAGGCCGAACAGGCGGGCGGCGTCGACGCTGTAGTTGACCAGGCCACGGTGTTCGATCATCACCCCTTTCGGATTACCGGTGGAACCGGAGGTGTAGATCACGTAAGCCAGGTTGCGCGAGCCAAGGGCCGGCACCACGGGGTTGTCGTCACGCTCGCTGAAGCCCTGGCGCTGATCGTCGTCGAGCAGCACCAGCGGCACGGCCAGTACGGGTAAATGGCTCTGCAATGCATGCTGGGTCAGCAAGGCCGACGGCGTACTGTCCTCGATCATATAGGCCAGGCGCTCGGCCGGATAAGCCGGATCCAGCGGTACATAGGCCGCACCCGCTTTGAGCACACCCAACAAGCCGACCATCATCTCCACACCGCGCTCGACACAGATCGCCACCCGAACGTCCGGGCCGATGCCCAGGCCGATCAGATGATGAGCCAGTCGGTTGGCCTGGCGGTTCAGTTCGCCATAGCTCAGGCGCTGCGCCTGGAACGCCACCGCGATGGCCTCCGGTTGCGCCCGGACCTGATCTTCGAACAGCTGATGAATCGTACTGTCCTGCGGATAAGGTACTTCAGTCGCATTGAGGTCCAGCAGCAAATGCTCACGTTCGCTGGCATCGAGCAACGGCACGCGTTCCAGCACCTGGCTGTCGTCGGCAACCATGGCTTCCAGCAGGCGCTGGAAGTAGCCGAGGTAACGAACCATGGTGCCTTCGTCGAACAGCGCCGTGGCGTATTCCAGCGAACCGAGCAGACGGCCTTGGGCCTCGCCCAGGTCCAGCGAGATATCGAACTTGGCCAGGGTCTGGGTCGAGCCCAGGCCTTCGAGTTGCAGATCGCCCAGGGCGAAGTCGCCACCGCCCATGTCCTGCCAGGTCAACATCGCCTGGAAAACCGGACTGTGAGACAGGCTGCGCACCGGCTTGATCACTTCAACCACCTGCTCGAACGGCAGGTCCTGATGCGCCTGGGCGCCCAGGGTCGCGGTCTTGACCCGTGCCAACAGGGCCTCGGTCGTCGGCTGCTCGCTGAGGTCGACGCGGATCGCCAGGGTATTGACGAACAGGCCGATCAGCCCTTCGACTTCACTGCGCATGCGGTTGGCCACCGGCGAACCGATCACCACGTCGTCCTGCCCGGCCAGACGGCCCAACAGCGCCGCCCAGGCGCTCATGACGGTCATGTACAAGGTGGTGCCGTGACGCTGGCCGAGGGCCTTGAGGCCACGGGTCAGGTTTTCGTCGAAGGCCACCGGCAGCGCGGCACCGGCATAGTCCTGCTGTGCCGGACGTACCCGATCGGTCGGCAACATCAACAGTGCCGGCGCCTCTGCCAGGGCTTGCTGCCAGTAACCGCACTGCTTTTGCAGCAGTTCGCCACTGAGCCAGCGACGCTGCCAGACGGCGTAGTCGAGGTAATGCAGTGCCAACGGCGCCAATGGGTCGTCCCGGCCCTGGCTGAACGCTTCGTACAACGCGGCCAGTTCACGGGTCAGTACGGCAATCGACCAGCCATCGGAGACGATATGGTGCATGGTCAGCAACAGGACATGGTGGTCCTCGGCCATACGGATCAGACGGCCACGAATCAACGGCCCCTGTTCCAGGTCGAAGGCTTGCACGGCCTCCTCGCTGGCCAGGACCTGGAGTTTCTCCTCGGCCGCCGCCAACCCCTGCAAATCGTGCAACTGCAGGCTGAAGCCGGCATCCGCCGAGGCGATCCGTTGCAGTGGCTGTTCGTCATCGCCCAGGATAAAGGTGGTGCGCAAGCCTTCATGGCGCGCCACGATGCGTTCCAGCGCCCGTTGCAGGGCCACGCGGTCGAGGCTGCCACGCAGGCTGAGACCGGCGGGCATATGGTAGGCCGCACTGGCGCCTTCCATCTGCGCGAGGAACCACAGGCGCTGCTGGGCGAAGGACAACGGCCAGGCCTGGTCACGGGCCACCGGCACGATCTCCGGCAGCGTGCTGCGCCCGGCCTGGGCGATCACCTGGGCCAGGGCCGTCAGTTCGGGATGGGCAAAGAGTTGCGCCAGGCCCACCTCAACCCCCAGTCGCTGGCGGATCTGCGAAATCAGACGCATCGCCAGCAACGAGTGGCCGCCCAGTTCAAAGAACTGGTCATGCCGACCGACCTGGGGCAGGCCCAACAGTTCTTGCCAGAGTTGCGCCAGGGCGACTTCGATATCGCCTTCGGGTGCTTCGTAGCCACGGCTGATCACCGCTTGCAGATCCGGTGCCGGCAGGGCCTTGCGGTCGAGCTTGCCATTCGGGGTCAGCGGCAGTGCTTCGAGCAGCACGTAGGCCGCCGGGACCATGTACTCCGGCAACTGCTCCCGCAGGTGCAGGCGCAGGCTGTCGATATCCACCGAAGTGTGCTCGGCGGCCAGGGTGTAATAGGCCACCAGGCGCTTGTCGCCCGGGATATCTTCGCGGGCCATGACCACGGCTTCATGGACGGCCGGGTGTCTGGCCAGACGGGCGTCGATCTCGCCCAGTTCAATACGGAAGCCACGGATTTTCACCTGGTCGTCGTTACGGCCCAGGTATTCGATATTGCCGTCCGCCAGATAACGACCGAGGTCGCCGGTGCGGTACATCCGTGCCGCCGGGGCCAGGCTGAACGGGTCCTGGAGGAAACGTTCGGCAGTCAGGTCATCGCGGTTCAGGTAACCCCGGGCCACGCCGGCACCGCCGATGTAGATTTCACCCGGAACACCCAGCGGGACCGGTTGTTGATGCTCATCCAGCAGGTAGAACCGGGTGTTGCCCACCGGTTTGCCGATATGCGGGGCGAAGCCGTCTTCGCGATTCATCGCTACCCAGCTTGAGTAGGTGGTGGTTTCCGAGGGACCGTAGAGGTTGCACAGGCGTTGGACGCCGGTCTGTTGGAACAGGGTTTCCACCAGGCTGCGCTTCAGGGCTTCGCCGGCGACGTTGATCGTGTGCACTGATTCCGGCACGCCACCGACTTCCAACAAGGCCTTGAGGGCCGATGGCACGGTGTTGATCAGGCCAATGTCGTGTTCGCCCTGTTGCAGTTCCAGGACGTTTTTCACCACCTCGATGCTACCGCCCGAAGTCAGGGGCGCAAAGCATTCGTAGACCGCCAGGTCGAAGTTCAGCGAAGTGGCGAACAAGGTCTTGTTCAGCGCCGAGCCGTCAAAAGCGACGTGAGCCCAGGTCAGGAAGTTCACGGTGTTGCGATGTTCGATCATCACGCCTTTAGGCAGGCCGGTCGAACCCGAGGTGTAGATCAGGTAAGCCAGGTGCGCCGAAGTCAGCCCCGGCACCTGCGGATTCCGGACGGATTCGTCCTGCCAGGTGCCCTGGTCGAGATTGATGACCGGCACCGAAATACCCGCCAACAGCTCATGGGTAGCCGAGTGGGCCAGCACCGCCGCCGGGGCACTGTCCTGCAACATATAGGCAATCCGTTCCGCCGGATAAGCCGGGTCCAGCGGTACATAACCGCCACCCGCCTTGAGGATCGCCAGCAAGCCGACGACCATCTCGACCCCACGTTCAACGCAGATCCCGACCCGCGAATCCGGCTGCACACCCTGCTTGCGCAACGCATGGGCCAAACGGTTGGCCTGTTCGTTAAGCTCGCGATAGCTCAGGCGCTTCCCGCCATGCACCACCGCCAGGGCCTGCGGCGTACGCTCGACCTGTGCTTCGAACAACCCGTGAATGGTCTGTTCAAGCGGATAATCCAGCGCCGTATCGTTGAACCCCACCAGCAACTGCTCGCGCTCGTCATCCGGAAGGATCGACAGGCTGTTCAATGCCGCCTGCGGCTTGTGTTCCAGTGCTTCCACCAGACTGGCCAGGGCCGCCTGCATATAACCGCCAACCCGCGCGGCACCGATCTGCCCGACGGCCTGGGTGGTGAGCATGAAGTCATCGCCCAGGTCATCGACGTTCAGGCACAACGGATAGTTGGTGCGCTCTTCCATGCTCAGGGTCTGGATACCCTGCCAGGCCGACAGCGCTTCGGACGAAGCCACACCGCTGGCACTGTGACGGTAGTTCAGCAGCGTGCTGAACAGCGGCAACGAACTCGGCACGCCACTGCAACGCTGGGCCAGGGACAACGAGGCATGCTCGTGGCCGAGCAGGGTCGACAGCCGCCCGTGGGTCGCCTTGACCCCGGCCAATGCACCCTGGGCGCCGACGCTCAGGCGCAGCGGCAGGGTATTGATAAACATCCCCAGGGCCCGGTCGGTGCCCTCGCCGCCTTGCATGCGGCCCATCAGCACGGTGCCGAAGACCACTTCCTCACGACCCGAGACCCGGCCCACCACCTGGGCCCAGGCCAGGTGCACCAGGCTCGCGGCACTGCCCCCCAGTTGCCGCGCGCTGCTGCGCAGGCGCTGGCTCAAACCGCTGTCAAGCATCTGGCGGATTTCGTCGACACCACTGCCGTCGCCTTGTACATCCTGGATGCCATAAGGCAGCGTCGGCTCGTCGATATCGCCGAGCATCTCGCGAAAAAACCCTTCATGTTCCTGTTGGCTGACGCCCAGGCGGGCCTGGGCCACATGGTTGCGGTACGGCACCGGCGCCGGCAATTGCCCGCCCAGGCCTTGCAGGCTGGCCTGCATTTCCTGCACCACCACTTCCAGCGCGGTGTGATCCAGGGCCATGTGATGGAACAACAACATCCCGACCCAGCGCTGGTTGGCCAGGTCCTGTGCGTAGGCAATGCGCATCAGCGGCGCCTGGCCAATGTCCAGACGGTAATGGCGCGGGTCGAAACGCTCGTGCAGTTGTTCCAGCACGTCACCCGCCGCCGGATCGACCGCCACTTCTTCCAGACTCAGTTGCGCGGTGCGCCAGACCACCTGCACCGGCTGGTCCAATCCCTCCCAGACCACGCTGGTACGCAGGATGTCATGGCGATCGACCACGCTCTGCAAGGCCTCGGCGAAACCACCCAGGCGCTCGCGATTGTCGAAGGCGAACAGCACCTGCAGGACATAGGGGTCACCCTCATGGGCTGCCAGGTGGTGATAAAGAATCCCTTCCTGCAACGGCGCCAGGGCGTAGATATCCTGCACATTGGCCACGCCGCCCGGCACGCTGGCGACAATCCGGTCGATGGCCGTCTGATCCAGATCGGCCAGGGGCAGCATGTCCGGGGTAATACGCTCACAGCCCGGAGCGATCAGGTTGTTCGGTATCCGCACCTCCTGATGCCCGCCCACCGCCGCGGCCAGGGCCGCCAGGGTCGGCTGGCTGAACAGCACCCGCACATCGGCGGCCAGGCCGACCTGGCGCATGCGCTCGATCAGTTTCACCGCCAGCAGCGAATGCCCGCCCAGTTCAAAGAAGTGGTCATGGCGACCCACCTGCTCCAGTTGCAGCAAGGATTGCCAGATCTGCGCGATGGCGATTTCCACTGCACCTTCAGGCGCCGCGTAGTCACGGCGCACCAGGGCTTGCGCATCCGGTGCCGGCAGGGCCTTGCGATTCAGCTTGCCGTTGGTGGTCAGCGGGAAGGCTTCCAGGGCTACGAAGGCACTTGGCACCATATAGTCCGCCAGGGACAGCAACAGTTGCGCACGCAGCTCGGCGGCAACCACCTCCTGGCCCGGCGCGGCGATCACATAGGCCACCAGGCGTTTATCCCCCGGCTCGTCTTCGCGGGCCAGCACCACCGCCTCGCGGACGCCTTCGCAAGCAGCCAGCGCCGCTTCGATTTCACCCAGTTCGATACGGAAACCACGGATCTTCACCTGGTCGTCATTGCGGCCCAGGTAATCGAGGCTGCCATCGGCCATCCAGCGACCCAGGTCGCCGGTCTTGTACAAGCGCGCCAGGGGCTCCTTGCTGAACGGGTTCGCCAGGAAACGCTCGGCGGTCAGTTCGGCACGGTTCAGATACCCCCGGGCCACCCCGGCACCGCCGACATACAGCTCGCCGACCACGCCTACCGGCACCGGCTCGCGACGGCTGTCGAGCACATACAATTGCAAATCGGGAATCCGTACGCCGATAGGGCTGACGCCCGCCCGCTGCGCATCCGCCGCCACCAATGGGCAGTAGGTCACATGCACCGTGGTTTCGGTGATGCCGTACATGTTCACCAATTGGGTGCCGGCGTTGGCCACCCGGGCGTACCACGGCTTGAGCATCCCGGTCTCCAGGGCTTCGCCACCGAAAATCACCTGGCGCAGGGAATGGCGCAGATCGCTCTCGCCCTGGGCGTTGAGCAACTGGCGGAAGGCGCTCGGGGTCTGGTTGAGCACCGTTACCCCGGCGTTGCACAGCAGTGCGTAGCAGTCTTCTGGTGAACGGCTGACCAGTTGTGGCACCACCAGCAAACGCCCGCCGTGCAGCAGCGCGCCCCAGATTTCCCAGACCGAGAAGTCGAAGGCGAACGAGTGGAACAAGGCCCAGACATCCTGCTCATTGAACTCGAACCAGCTCTGGGTCGCCGAGAACAGCCGCGCGACGTTGCGGTGCTCGACCATCACGCCCTTGGGCAGGCCGGTAGAACCGGAGGTGTAGATCACATAGGCCAGGTGATGCGGGCTGAGCCCGCTGACCCGTGGATTGCTGCTCGACTGGGCCTGCAGCGCCGGGCTGCGTAGATCGACCCGTGGACCGTCGAAGGTGCCCAGCAGCGCCAGGCCGGCGGCATCGGCCAATACCGCCACGGGAGCACTGTCCTGCAACTGGTAGGCGATACGCTCGGCCGGATAGGCCGGGTCGATCGGCACGTAGCCGGCACCCGCCTTGAGGATACCCAACAGCCCGACAATCATCTCCAGGCCGCGTTCGACACAGATCGCCACCCGGTCATCCGGACGCACGCCCAGGGTCAGCAAATGATGGGCGACCTGGTTGGCGCGGGCGTTCAGCTCAGCGTAGGTCAGCGTGCGCCCTTCATACTGCAGGGCCACGGCTTCCGGTTGCGCCACCACCCAGGCTTCGAAGGTGCGGTGGATCAAGGCGTCATCGGAATACAGCGCATGAGGAGTGTTCCAGCTTTCCAGCAATTGCTGGCGTTCGCCCGGCGGCAGGATATTGATCGCGCCCAGGGCCCTGTCCGGCGCCTGCTCCAGGGCCTGCACCAGGTTTTCCAGGGCGCAGTGCATATAGCCGCAGACCCGCTCGGCACCGATCTGCCCTTCGGCCATGACGGTCAGGTTGAAACCTTCACCCAGATCGTCCACCGACAAGGTCAGCGGGTAGTTGGTGCGTTCTTCGCCGTCCAGCGCCTGGATACCTTCCCAGGCGGCCAACGCCTGGTCGGTCACGTTGGTATCGCCGATCTGCCGATAGTTGAGCAAGGAACTGAACAGCGGCGTCGAAGCGGCCACGCCGCTGCAGCGTTGCGCCAGTACCAGCGACGCGTGTTCATGGGCCAGCAGCCCGCTGAGTCGGGCATGGGTGGCCTTCAGACCACTGCGCACGCCCTGCTCTCCCAGCGCCACCCGCAGCGGCAAGGTATTGATGAACATGCCCAGGGCCCGATCGGCCCCGGCGCCGCCTTGCAGGCGACCGAGCAAGACGGTGCCGAAGACCACATCGTCCTTGTCCGACACCACGCCCAGTACACGACCCCAGGCCAGGTGATAGAGGCTCGCGGCACTGACCCCGAGCTGACGGGCCTGCAAGCGCAGGCGACGGCTCAGGTCGTCGTCCACACGTTGCCGCACTTCCTCGATCGCATGACCGTCACCCTGCACATCCTGCAGGCCGAACGGCAGCGTCGGTTCCTCGATATCGCCGAGCATGTCGCGGAAGAACGCTTCGTGTTCCTCGCGGCTGACACCCAGCCAGGCCTGGGCCACGTAGTTGCGATACGGCACGGACGGCGGCAGCTCGGCCTGGCGGTCGAGCATATGCGCCTCGATTTCGCCGCAGAGAATGCGCAGCGAGGTGGCGTCGTCCACCAGGTGATGGAACAGCAGCATGCCGACCCAGCGCTTATTCGCCGGGTCCTGGGCATAACCGATGCGCATCATCGGCGCCTGGCGAATATCCAGGCGGGTATGGCGTGGATCAAGGCGTTCACGCAGTTGTTCGACCACTTCACCGTTCGCCGGGTCCAGCTCAAGCTGTTCAAGACCCAGGGTCGCTTCGCGCCAGACCACTTGCACCGGCGCATCGAGGCTTTCCCAGAATACCGAGGTACGCAGGATATCGTGTCGCGCCACCACGCCTTGCAGGGCCTGGGCGAAACTGTGCAGACGTTCGAGACTGTCGAAGGCGAACATCGCATATTGCAGGTACGGGTCACCTTGGGCCGCGGCCAGGTGGTGATACAGAATCCCCTCCTGCAACGGCGCCAGGGCGTAGATATCCTGCACATTGGCCAGGCCGCCAGGCACGCCGGCGACCACGCGGTCGATATCGTCCTGGCTCAGGGACACCAGCGGCAGCATGTCCGGGGTGATGCGCTCACAACCCTTGGTGATGAGGTTGGCCGGGACCTCGACCTCATGCTTGCCACCCACCGCGGCCGCCAGGGCGGACAGGGTCGGCTGGCCGAACAGCACACGGACATCGGCACTGAGGTTGACCTGGCGCATGCGCTCGATCAGTTTCACCGCCAGCAGCGAGTGGCCGCCCAGTTCGAAGAAGTGGTCATGGCGACCGACCTGATCCAGTTGCAACAGCTCCTGCCAGATCCGCGCAATGGCGATCTCGGTGTCACCTTCAGGGGCCTCGTAGCCACGGCTGGCCACCGCCGAGCGATCCGGGGCCGGCAGGGCCTTGCGGTCGAGTTTGCCGTTGGCGGTCAGCGGGAAGCTTTCCAGGCTGACAAAGGCGCTTGGCAGCATGTATTCGGCCAGGGACTGGCGCAGTTGCTCGCGCAGTTGCGCGGCGTCCAGCTCAACCCCCGCAGCGCCGATGACATAAGCCACCAGGCGTTTGTCGCCGGGTTCGTCTTCGCGCACCAGCACCAGCGCATCCCGCACGCCCTCGCAGGCACCAAGCCGCGCTTCGATCTCGCCCAGTTCGATGCGGAAACCGCGAATCTTCACCTGCTCGTCGTTACGACCGAGGTATTCCAGGCTGCCGTCGGCCAGCCAGCGACCCAGGTCACCGGTGCGGTACATGCGCGCATTCGCCTCGCGGCTGAACGGGTTGTCGAGGAAACGCTCGGCACTCAGTTCGGCACGGTTCAGGTAGCCCCGGGCAACCCCGGCGCCACCGACATACAGCTCGCCGACCACGCCCACCGGTACTGGCTCGCGACGGTCATCGAGGACATACAGCTGCAAGTCGGGAATGCGCTTGCCGATCGGGCTGGCGCCCAGGCGCTGGGCGTCTTCGGCCTGCAACGGGTAATAGGTCACGTGCACCGTGGTTTCGGTGATGCCGTACATGTTCACCAGCTGTGTAGCGGCGTTCAGGTCCCGGGCGTACCAGGGCTTGAGCAGTGCCGTATCCAGCGCCTCGCCGCCGAAAATCACCTGGCGCAACGAGTGTGGCCGGCCGTTTTCACCCTGGGCAGCGATCAGTTGGCGGAAGGCGCTCGGGGTCTGGTTGAGTACCGTGACTCCAGCGCTGCACAGTAGCGCGTAGCAATCTTCAGGCGAACGACTGACCAGTTGCGGCACGATCAGCAAACGGCCGCCATGCAGCAGCGCGCCCCAGATTTCCCAGACCGAGAAGTCGAAGGCGAATGAGTGGAACAGTGCCCAGACATCCTGCTCGCCAAAGCCGAACCACTCCTCGGTCGCCGAGAACAGTCGCGCAACGTTGCGATGTTCTACCATCACGCCCTTGGGCAGGCCGGTGGAACCGGAGGTGTAGATCACATAGGCCAGATGCGCGGCCGTCAGCCCCGGCACCTGCGGATTGCGCACGGATTCGTCCTGCAGATCCGCATCGTCAAGATTGATAACGGGCACCTGGACCGCCGGCAAGGCTTCCTGCACCGAATGCTGACTCAGCAAAGCCACCGGGGCACTGTCGCCGAGGGTATAGGCCAGGCGCTCACGAGGGTAAGCCGGGTCCAGCGGGACATAACCGGCGCCGGCCTTGAGGATACCCAGCAGGCCGACGATCATCGCCGGGCCGCGCTCGACACAGATCGCCACCCGATCATCAGGGCGCACGCCCAAGGCCAGCAGACGATGAGCAACCTGGTTGGCACGGGCGTTGAGTTCGCCGTAGCTCAGGCTTTCATCCTGGTACACCAGCGCCACGGCCTCCGGCCGTTCTTCGGCACGGGCTTCGAACTGCTGATGGATCAATGCCTCGGCGGCATAGTCCTGGCCGGACTGATTCCAGTCTTCGAGCAACTGCTCACGCTCGGCCGGCGGCAATATCGACACTGCGTGCAACGGCGTCTGTGGCGCCTGTTCCAGGGCCTGGACCAACCCGTCCAGGGCCGTCTGCAAATAACCGCAAACACGTTGCGCGCCAATGGCCGCGGCCACCAGCGTGGTGAAGTAGAAACCGTCGCCCAGATCGTCGACGTTGACGGTCAACGGATAGTTGGTCCGCTCTTCGCCCGCCAGGGCCTGCATGCCTTGCCAAGCGCTCTGGCCTTGCTCGGTCACCACCGTGCTGCTGTGGCGGTAGTTGAGCAATGCGCTGAACAACGGGGCCGGTGCAACCACGCCGCTGCAACGCTGGGCCAGGGCCAGGGAAGCGTGCTCATGCCCGAGCAAGGCGGTCAGCCGCGCATGGGTCGCCCTGACCCCTTCACGGACTTCCCGCTCACCCAGGTCAACCCGCAGCGGCAAGGTATTGATAAACATCCCCAGGGCCCGTTCGGCGCCCTCGCCGGCCTGCATCCGGCCGAACAGCACGGTGCCGAACACCACCTGCTCACGCCCGCTGACCCGACCCAGGACCTGGGCAAACGCCAGGTGTACCAGGCTCGCGGCACTGACCCCGAACTGACGGGCCTGGACCCGCAGGCGCTGGCTCAAACCGGCGTCCAGGGCCAGGTGGGCCTGTTCGATGGCATGGCCATCGCCCTGCACATCCTGCAGGCCGAACGGCAGCGTCGGCTCGTCGATATCGCCGAGCATTTCCGTAAAGAACGCCTCGTGGGCCTGCTCGCTGACCCCCAGGCGAGCCTGGGCGACATAGTTGCGATAGGGCACGGAGACGCCCAGTTGATCGGTCTGGCCCAGCAGCCAGGCCTGCATTTCCTGCTTCACCTGGTCCAGCGCGGTGTGGTCGAGGACCATATGGTGGAACAGCAAGGTCGCCAGCCAGCGCTGGTTGGCCGTATCCAGGGCGAAGACCAGGCGCAGCATCGGTGCCTGGCGGACATCCAGGCGTACCTGGCGCGGGTCGAAAAGCCCCTGCAACTGCTCGGCGATATCGCCGACACGGGGATCCAGATGGACCTCCTCGATGCTCAACTCGGCATGGCGCCAGACCACCTGCAACGGCTCGTCGAGGCTTTCCCAGTGCATGGAGGTGCGCAGGATGTCATGCCGGTCGATAACCGCTTGCAGCGCCTGGGCGAAATCGTTCAGGCGGGCGCGGCTGTCAAAGGCGAACTGCGATTGCAGCACATAGGGGTCGCCCTGCTCGGCACTCAGGTGGTGGTAGAGAATGCCTTCCTGCAACGGTGCCAGCGGGTAGATATCCTGCACGTTCGCCGCACCACCGGGCACCATGGCCACGACGCGGTCGAGGGTGGCCTGGTCCAGGCTGATCAGCGGCAGCATGTCGGGGGTGATGCGCCGGCAGTCCGCGGCAATCCCGTTGGCCGGAACCGCCAGGTCGCTGACCGCGCCCACCGACGCCGCCAGGGAGGCCAGGGTCGGTTGGCCGAAAAGCACGCGGACATCCGCCGCCAGGCCGACCTGGCGCATGCGCCCGATCAGGTTGACCGCCAGCAGCGAGTGGCCGCCGAGCTCGAAGAAATGGTCATGCCGACCGACGCGCTCGACCTTGAGCACATCGGCCCAGAGCCGCGCCAGGGTGATTTCGATATCGCCCTGGGGCGCTTCGTAGCCACGGCTGAGCAGGGCCGTCAGATCCGGCGCCGGCAGTGCCCGACGGTCGATCTTGCCGTTGGCGGTCAGCGGAAAACTGTCCAGGGCGACATAGGCCGACGGCACCATGTAGTCCGGCAGTTGCGTTTGCAGGTAGGCGCGCAGGGTTTCGATTTCCAGCGTCGCGTCAGCCGAGCTGTAATAGGCCACCAGACGCTTGTCGCCGGGGTGGTCTTCGCGGGCCAGGACCACAGCCTCCTGGATCTCAGGATGGCTGGCCAGGCGGGTTTCGATTTCCCCCAGTTCGATACGCAGGCCGCGGATCTTCACCTGGTCGTCGTTACGCCCCAGGTAGTCGAGATTGCCGTCGACCAGCCAGCGCGCCAGGTCGCCGGTCTTGTACATCCGCGCCTCGGGTTCGCTGCTGAACGGGTCCTTGAGGAAGCGTTCGGCGGTCAGTGCCGCGCGGTTCAGGTAACCACGGGCCACGCTCGCGCCACCGATATAGAGTTCACCGGGCACGCCCAGCGGTACCGGACGCAGTTGTTCGTCGAGTAGATAGACCCGGGTATTGGCCACCGGTTTGCCGATATGCAGCGTCGCGGCGTGTTCGTCGATCAACCCGGAAGTCGCCACCACCGTGGTTTCGGTCGGGCCATAGTTGTTGATCAGGGCGAAGCGCTGGCCCTGGGGGAACTGCCGCAGGCGGTCGCCGCCGATCAGCAGGGTGCGCAGGGTCGGGTGCTGCAACGACTGGCTGAAGGCATATTCGGCAATCGGCGTCGGCAGGAAGCTGACGTCCAGGGGCTGCGCCAGCCACCAGGCCAGCAGGCCGTCGACATCTTCACTGCCGGCAGAAGCCGGCGGCAGGTGCAAGGTAGCGCCGACACACAGCGTCGGCCAGACTTCCCAGGCCATCGCGTCGAAGCCGAAGCCGGCGACACTGGAGGTCTGGCTGCCTGCTTCCAGGGCGAACGCCTGGCAGTGCCAGCTCACCAGATTGGACAGCTGACGGTGCTCGACCATCACGCCCTTCGGCTCACCGGTGGAGCCCGAGGTGTAGATCACATAAGCCAGGCCGGACGGTGTCGCGATATCCGGGTTGCTCCGCGGTTGCGCGTCGACACCCGCGGCGTGGCGGGATTCGGCGTCGAGCAGCAGCACTGGCACGTCCTGCACCGGCAGGCGTTCAAGCAGCTCGGCCTGGGTCAGCAGCACCCGTGGGGCGCTGTCGCGCAGCAGGTAGGCCAGGCGTTCCGCCGGGTGCGACGGATCGATCGGCACATAACCGGCGCCGGACTTGAGGATCGCCACCAGGCCGACCAGCATCTCGAGGCTGCGCCCCGCACTGATGGCGACGCGGTCATCAGGCTGTACGCCAAGGCCGCGCAGATGATGGGCCAGTTGGTTGGCCTGGCGATTCAGCTCGGCATAGCTCAGGCCCTGGCCTTCATGGACCACCGCGAGGGCGTCGGGAGTCGCTAGAACCTGGGCTTCGAACTGCCGGGCAATGGTCAGGCCGGCGGGATAAGGCGCGGTGCTGCGGTTGAAGTCTTCCAGCAGCAGCTGGCGTTCGGCGGCCGGGACGACCGACAGTGCGGACAGCGGCGTCAGCGGCGCCTGCTCCAGGGCGTCGGCCAGATTGACCAGGGCCGTGTGCATGTAGTCGCAGATCCGTTGCGCGCCGATCGCCTCCGGAGCCAGGACACTCAGGGCGAAGTCTTCACCCAGGTCATCCACCGACAGGGTCAGCGGGTAGTTGCTGCGCTCCTCGCTGCCGAGGATCTCGATGCCTTGCCAGGCCTGCACGGCCTGTTCGGTAACCTGCTCCGAGGCACTGTGCCGGTAGTTGAGCAGGCCGCTGAACAGTGGTGTCGGTGCGGCCACGCCGCTGCAACGCTGGGCCAGGGCCAGGGAGGCATATTCATGACCGAGCAGCGCGGTCAGCCGCGCGTGGGTCGCCTTGACCCCGGCGCGTACGCCCTCCTCACCCACGGCAACCCGCAACGGCAAGGTGTTGATAAACATCCCCAGCGCCCGCTCGGAACCTTCGCCGCCCTGCATCCGGCCCATCAACACGGTGCCGAAGACCACGTCCGACTTGCCCGACAGCGCCCCCATCACCCGCGCCCAGGCCAGGTGGTGCAGGCTGGCGGCACTCACCCCCAACTGCCGGGCACGGGTCCTCAGGCGCAGGCTCAAGCTCGACGCCAGGACCTGCGAGGCTTCCTCGATCTGCTGGCCTTCGCCCTGCACTTCGCGCAGCCCGAACGGTAGCGTCGGTTCGTCGACATCCCCCAGCATGTCGCGGAAGAACACCTCGTGTTCCTCGCGGCTCAGGCCCAGGCGCGCCTGGGCCACATAGTTGCGATACGGCACCGGGCTGCCGAGCTGCTCGGCCTGCCCCAGCAGATACGCCTGGATTTCATGGCGGACCACTTCCAGGGTCGTATGGTCCAGGGCCATATGATGGAAGCGCAACATCGCCACCCAGCGCTGCCGGGCTTCATCCCGGGCAAACACCAGTTGCATCAGCGGCGCAAGGGTGACGTCCAGGCGCGAATGACGGCTGTCGAAACGCGCCTTGAGCTGGCCGGCGGCGTCACCGGCCCCAGAGTCCAGCTCCACGGCTTCGCATTGCAACCGAGCCTGGCGCCAGACCACCTGGACCGGCTCGTCCAGGCCTTCCCAGAGCACAGAGGTGCGCAGGGTGTCATGGCGGTCGATGACCTGTTGCAGCGCCTGGGCAAAATCGTCCAGCCGCTGACGCTCCTGCACCGTGAACATCATGTGCAGGACATAGGGGTCGCCGTCCACGGCTGACAGATGGTGGTAGAGAATGCCTTCCTGCAACGGCGCCAGCGGATAGATATCCTGCACGTTCGCCACGCCACCCGGCACGCTGGCGACAATACGGTCGATAGCGGCCTGGTCGAGATTGGCCAGCGGCAGCATATCCGGGGTGATACGCTCGCACCCTTCGCCAATCAGGTTGGCCGGCACGCTGATTTCACGGCCCCCGCCCACGGCGGCGGCCAGTGCGGCCAGGGTCGGCTGGCCGAACAGCACCTGGACATCGGCGCTCAGACCCGCTTGGCGCATGCGCCCGATCAGGCTGACCGCCAGCAACGAGTGGCCGCCCAATTCGAAGAAGTGATCGTGACGCCCCACCTGCTCGACCTTGAGCAAGTCGGCCCAGATCTGCGCCAAGGCGATTTCGGTTTCGCCTTGAGGGGCTTCGTAGCCACGACGGACCAACGCATCACTGTCCGGGGCCGGCAAGGCCTTGCGGTCCAGCTTGCCGTTGGGGGTCAACGGCAGCTTCTCCAGAACAACGTAGATACCCGGGACCATGTACTCCGGCAGCTTCTCCCGCAGATGCTGACGCAGGCTGTCGATCTCCACCGAGGTGTACCCGGTGGCCAGGGTGTAATAAGCCACCAGGCGTTTATCGCCCGGGATGTCTTCACGAGCGGTGACCACCGCTTCATGGACCGCCGGGTGTTTGGCCAGACGGGCGTCGATCTCGCCCAGTTCAATACGGAAGCCGCGGATTTTCACCTGGTCGTCGTTACGGCCGAGGTATTCGATATTGCCGTCCGCCAGGTAGCGACCCAGGTCGCCGGTGCGGTACATGCGGGCATTCGGCGTGCTTGCGAACGGGTCCTGGAGGAAGCGTTCGGCGGTGAGGTCGTCGCGGTTCAGGTAACCCCGCGCCACACCGGCGCCGCCGATGTAGATTTCACCCGGTACGCCCAATGGGACCGGTTGTTGCTGTTCATCCAGCAAGTAGAACTGGGTGTTGCCGACCGGTTTGCCGATATGCGGGGCGAAACCGTCTTCGCGGTCCATCGACACCCAGCTTGAGTAGGTGGTGGTTTCCGACGGGCCGTAGAGGTTGCAAAGACGTTGGACGCCAGTTTTTTCGAACAGGGATTCAACCAGGCTGCGCTTCAGCGCCTCACCGGCAACGTTGACCGTGTGCACCGACTCCGGCAAGCCATCCACTTCCAGCAAGGCCTTGAGGGCCGACGGTACGGTGTTGATCAGGCCGATATCGTGTTCGCCGTGTTGCAGTTCCAGGACGTTTTTCACCACCTCGATGCTGCCGCCGGAGGTCAAGGGCGCGAAGCACTCATAGACCGCCAGGTCGAAGTTCAGCGAGGTCGAGAACAACGTCTTATCCAACGCCGAACCCGATCCCTGTAGGAGCGAGCTTGCTCGCGATGGCGATGTTGGATTCACCGCCGTCATCGCTGGCAAGCCCGCTCCCACAGAGGTTGCGCCCGCATTGAAAGCGGCGTGGGCCCAGGTCAGGAAGTTCACGGTATTGCGGTGTTCGATCATCACGCCTTTAGGCAGGCCGGTCGAACCCGAGGTGTAGATCAGATAGGCCAGATGCGCCGAAGTCAGCCCCGGCACCTGCGGATTCTGGACGGATTCGTCCTGCCAGGTGTCCTGGTCGAGATTGATCACGGGCACCGAAACACCCGCCAAGAGATCTTGGGTAGCTGCCTGTGCCAAGACCGCCGCCGGAGCGCTGTCCTGCAACATGTAGGCAATCCGCTCCGCCGGGTAGGTCGGGTCCAGCGGCACATAACCGCCACCCGCCTTGAGAATCGCCAGCAGGCCGACGACCATCTCGGCACCACGTTCAACGCAGATCCCCACCCGCGAATCCGGCTGCACGCCCTGTTTACGCAGGGTGTGCGCCAGACGGTTGGCTTGCTCGTTAAGCTCGCGATAGCTCAGACGACGCTCGCCATGCACCACCGCCAGGGCCTGCGGCGTGCGCTCCACCTGCGCTTCAAACAACCCATGAACGGTCTGCGCCTGCGGATACTCCAGTGCCGTGTCGTTGAATCCCACCAGCAACTGCTCACGCTCGCTGGCCGGCAGGATCGACAGGCCTTGCAACGACGCTTGCGGCGTCTGCTCCAGAGCCTCCACCAAATGCTCCAGCGTCGTGTGCATATAGCCGCAAACCCGCTGCGCACCGATCGACGAGGCCACCAGGGCGGTCAGGTTGAAACCGTCGCCCAGATCGTCGACGTTCAAGGTCAACGGGTAGTTGGTACGCTCTTCGCCACTGAGGGCATGAATACCGTGCCAGGCCTGCACGGCCCGCTCGGAAACACTGCCGACGGCGCTATGCCGGTAGTTAAGCAAGGCGCTGAACAATGGCGTCGGCGCAGCCACACCGCTGCAACGTTGGGCCAAAGCCAGGGACGCATGTTCGTGGCCCAGCAACGCGGTCAACCGCGCGTGGGTCGCCTTGACCCCGGCGCGTACACCCTGCCCGCCCACGGCAACCCGCAGCGGCAAGGTATTGATAAACATCCCCAGTGCCCGGTCGGCACCCTCGCCGCCCTGCATCCGGCCCATCAACACAGTGCCGAACACCACATCCCGGCGCCCCGACACCTTGCCCAGCACCTGGGCCCAGGCCAGGTGCACCAGGCTGGCGACACTCACCCCCAACTGCCGGGCCTGAGCCCGCAGGCGCTGGTCCAACTGCGCATCCAACGCCCGGACCGCTTCCTCGATATCGCTGCCATCGCCCTGTACATCCTGCAAACCGAACGGCAGGGTCGGTTCCTCCACCTCACCGAGCATGTCGCGGAAAAACGCTTCATGATCGGCCGGGCTGACACCCAGGCGCGCCTGGGCCACATAGTTGCGATATGGCACCGGCGCCGACAAGGCCTCGGTCTCACCGAGCAGCCAGGCCTGCATTTCATGCTGCACCACTTCCATCGCCATATGGTCCAGGGCCATATGGTGGAACAGCAGCATCGCGGTGATCCGCTGGTTGAGCGGATCTTCGGCATAGGCCAGACGCATCAGCGGTGCCTCGCTCACGTCCAGGCGGTAGTGACGCGGATCGAAGCGGCTGTGCAGTTGCGCACCGATATCGCCGGCGGCAGGGTCGAGTTCAAGCGCGTCAAGGTGCAGGCGCGCCTGACGCCAGACCACTTGCACAGGTGAATCCAGGCCCTCCCAGACCACCCCGGTACGCAGGATGTCATGGCGGTCGATCACCATCTGCAAGGCCTGGACAAAGGCGCCCAGACGCTTGTGGCTGTCAAAGGCAAACTGGGTCTGCAGCACGTAGGGGTCACCGGCCCGGGCGGCCAGGTGGTGATAGAGAATCCCCTCCTGCAACGGCGCCAGCGGGTAGATATCCTGCACATTGGCAGTCCCGCCCGGCACCGTCGCCACCACCTGGTCGATCTGGGCCTGGGTCAGGTTGGCCAGCGGCAGCAGGTCCGGGGTGATCCGCTGGCAACCCTCGACAATCAGGTTGGCCGGTACGCTGATTTCACGACCGCCACCGACGGCAGCGGCCAGCGCCGCCAGGGTCGGCTGGCTGAACAGCACGCGCACGTCGGCACTCAGGCCCAATTGACGCATGCGCTCGATCAGGCTCACCGCCAGCAGCGAGTGCCCACCGAGTTCGAAGAAGTGGTCATGGCGTCCGACCCGTTCGACTTTCAGCAACTCGGACCAAAGCCGCGCCAGGGTGATTTCCAGCTCGCCCTCGGGGGCCTGGAACTCGCGACTGGCATAGGCGTCGGCGTCCGGTGCCGGCAAGGCCCGGCGATCCAGCTTGCCGTTGGCGGTCAGCGGGAACGACTCGAGGACGACAAAGGCACTGGGTACCATATATTCGGCCAGGGACGCCGCCAGCTCGCGACGCAGCTCCGGCACCGACAAGCTGCTGTCGGCCTCGGCAATCAGGTAGGCCACCAGACGTTTATGTCCGGGCTCATCCTGACGGGCCAGCACCACGGCTTCCTTGACGCCCGGGCAATCGGCCAGGCGTGCTTCGATCTCGCCCAGTTCGATACGGAAACCACGAATTTTCACCTGGTCGTCGTTACGCCCCAGGTACTCGACAACCCCGTCCGCGGTCCAGCGCGCCAGGTCGCCGGTGCGGTACAGCAGTGCTCCGGCCTCGGCGTTGAACGGGTCGGCGATGAATTGCGTGGCGGTCAGCTCCGGGCGGTTCAAATAGCCCTTGGCCACGCCCTGTCCACCGATATACAGTTCGCCGGCCACACCCACAGCCACCGGTTGGCGCAGGGCATCGAGGACGTAGACCTGGCTGTTGCCGATCGGCCGGCCGATGGGGATACCACCGTTGCCCACCGAGGTAATTTCGTAGGTCGTTGAGAAGGTGGTGGCTTCGGTCGGACCGTAGCCGTTGAGCAGATGTCGCGGCGCGCCCTCTTCCAATACCCGGGCGATCACCGCCGGGTCCAGCACGTCGCCGCCGACGATCAGGTAGCGCAAGCGGCCAAAGGCTTCCATCAGGCCGTCGGCATATTGATGGAACAGGCCGGCGGTCATCCACAGCACGCTGACCGACCGTGCCAGCAACAGCGCGCGGAACTCGTCCAGGGACAGCAACACCGACTGCTCCACCACAACCACGCAACCGCCATTGAGCAGTGGTGCCCAGACGTCCAGGGTGCTGGCATCAAAGGACGGGTTGGAAGCGAAGGCTACGCGGTCATCAGCGTTGAAATCGGCATAACCGTTGTTGACCACCAGGCGGCTGACGGCCCGGTGCGGCACCAGTACCCCTTTGGGCGTGCCGGTGGAGCCGGAGGTGTACATGATATAGGCCACCGACTCGGAGGACCCGGCCAGTGTCGGGTTCGGTACATCGGCGTCCAGTTCCAGGGTGTCCAGATCGACCCGCTGGATACCTTCGGGCACCGCGCTGCCGCTCAGGGTCAGGACCTGCCGCGCCGCGCTGTCGTTCAGCATGAAGGCCTGGCGTTCCGCCGGCGCATTGATATCCAGCGGCACATAGGCCGCGCCGCACTTGATAATCGCCAGTTGGCCGGCCAGCAGGTCGAAGGAGCGTGCCAGCAGCAACGCCACCCGTTCGCCCGGCTGTACGCCGAGGCCGATCAGGTGGCGGGCCAGGCCATTGGCCCGGCTGTTGAGTTGCTGGTAGGTCAGGCTCTGGCCATCCTGGACGGCAGCCACTGCGTCGGGCCGCACCGCCACTTGCAGTTCGAACAGGGCCTGCAGGCTGCTGTGCCGCGGATAGTCGCGCGCCGTGGCATTGAAGCCGTGCAGCACTTGTTGACGCTCGGCCGGCGGAAGGATTTCCAGGTGCTGCAAGGGTGTCTGTGGCTGTTGCTCCAAAGCCTCGACCAACCCACCGAGGGCCGCCAGCATATAGTTGCCGACGCGCTGCGCACCGATCTCCGCCAGGGCCTGGACCGCCAGGCTGAAGTCTTCGCCCAGGTCGTCCACCGACAGGGTGATCGGATAGGTGCTCTGTTCTTCACCGCCGAGGCTGTGCAAACCGGCCCAGGCCTGCAGGGTCTCGGCCGAAGCCACCGACTCGGCGGCGCTGTGGCGGTAGTTGAGCAGCGAACTGAACAAGGGCGCCGGCGCGGCCACGCCGCTGCAACGTTGGGCCAGGGCCAGGGAGGCGTGCTCGTGGCCGAGCAAGGCGGTCAGGCGCGCGTGGGTGGTCTTGACCCCTTCACGGACCCCGTGCCCCTCGAGTTTCACCCGCAACGGCAAGGTGTTGATAAACATGCCCAGGGCTCGATCGGCACCCTCGCCGCCCTGCATCCGGCCCATCAGCACGGTGCCGAAGACCACATCGGACTTGCCCGAAACGGCGCCCACCACCCGCGCCCACGCCAGGTGATGCAGGCTCGCGGCGCTGACCCCCAGCTGCCGGGCCTGGGCCCGCAGGCGCAGGCTCAAGGCGGCAGCGACCGGCACGCGAACTTCTTCGATCAGCGGGTCGCTGCCCGGGGTTTCGACCACGCCAAACGGCAACGTTGGCTCATCGACGTCCGCCAGCATGTCGCGGAAAAAACCTTCATGGGCATCGGCCCCGGCCCCCAGCCGGACCTGCGCCACATAGTTGCGATACGGCACCGCCTCGGGCAAGGCATGGCCTTCGCCGAGCAGGTAGGCCTGCATCTCGACCTGCACCAGCTCCAGCGCGGCATGGTCGATGGCGATGTGATGGAACAACAGGATCGCCACCCAGCGCGCATTGGCCCGGTCCTCGGCGCAGACCAGGCGCATCAGCGGGGCCTGGCGCAGGTCGAGGCGGTAATGCCGGGAATCGTAGCGTTCGCGCAACTGGGTTTCGATATCCCCGTCGGCGGCTGCCAGTTCAAGCTCTTCCACCGCCAGGGTGGCGTCGCGCAGCACCACCTGCACCGGCTCGTCGAGACCCTCCCAGACCATGGCGGTGCGCAGGATATCGTGACGCTCGATCACCGCTTGCAGGGCCTGGGCGAAATCGTCGAGGCGTTCGCGGTTATCGGCGCCGAACAGCGCCCGCAGCACATAGGGGTCACCCTGCCCGGCGGCCAGGTGATGATAGAGAATGCCTTCCTGCAGGGGCGCCAGCGGGTAGATATCCTGGACATTGCCGGCACCACCGGGCACCGCGTCGACGATACGGTCGATCGCCTCCTGGCTGAGGTCGGCCAGCGGCAGCATGTCCGCGGTAATCCGGAAGGCCGGGCTCAACCAGTCCCCGCCGTTTCGAGCCACCAGCTTGAGCAGTTCCGCCTTATGCACGCCGAGACTGTCGAGCACGGCGCTGTCAAGGCCCTCATCGTCACCGAGAATCACCAGATCGTCTTCTTCCTGTTGAAGACGGATCGCGTGCGTGGAAAGAACTGCCATCAATTCGCTGAAGTGCATCGAATAACCTGCTGTTTATCATTTCGGAGAGGGTGACAGCCCAAAGGCTCGGTGTCGGAGACAGCGTTTCGCGCGATAAAAGATCGGAGGGGCTTCGAAGCTCGAAGACAACACGGGAGTCCGGGCGCAGGCGTGATCGGGTCCGCAGCAACAAAGGGCTGCGGTCCACTGACACCAGCGAAACATCCCATTCGCCATGCTCCCCACAGGCCTCAAAAATTAGAGCATCCACGGGCGACTGTCTGTCATGGGAAGCCGGGACAAGGCGTGCTGAAAGCACGCCCTGCCGGGGGTTGCACAGGAGGGAGAAAAGAAAGGGGCGACGGCCCGACCGATTGCGAATCGGGCGGGCCGTGCCGGGGCTTCAGATACGGCGTTTGCGATTGAGCATCGGAATCTTCGTCTGCGGTACCTCCAGCCGTTGAATAGTGCCCACCGAGGCAGCCACCTGGATCAGCGTCGGCTGGCCGAAGAGCACCCGCACATCGGCTTCCAGATTGGCCTGGCGCATCCGCTCGATCAGGCTCACCGCCAGCAACGAGTGGCCGCCCAGTTCGAAGAAGTGGTCGTGGCGCCCCACCCGTTCGACCTTGAGCAAATCGGCCCAGAGTGCCGCCAACCGGACTTCCACTTCACCCACCGGGGCTTCGTAGACACGCGAGGCGTAGGCGCTGCTGTCCGGCACCGGCAGTGCCTTGCGGTCGAGCTTGCCGTTGGGAGTCAGCGGCAAGGCGTCGAGCTGCATATAGGCCGCCGGCAGCATATAGTCCGGCAGCAGTCCTTGCAGATAAGCCCGCAGGGTGCCGCTGTCCGGCACCACACCGACGTTGGCCAGGGTGAAATACGCCACCAGGCGGGTTTCACCCGGCACATCTTCACGGGCCATCACCACCGACTCCTGAACCTCGGGGTGTTTGGCCAGGCACGCTTCGATCTCGCCCAGTTCGATACGGAAACCACGGATCTTCACCTGGTCGTCGTTACGGCCCAGGTATTCGATATTGCCGTCCGCCAGGTAACGACCCAGGTCGCCGGTGCGGTACATCCGGGCATTTGGCGTGATGGCGAACGGGTCCTGGAGAAAGCGTTCGGCAGTCAGGTCATCACGGTTCAGGTAACCCCGGGCCACGCCGGCGCCGCCGATGTAGATTTCACCCGGAACACCCAGCGGAACGGGCTGTTGCTGCTCGTCCAGCAGGTAGAACCGGGTGTTGCCCACCGGTTTGCCGATATGCGGGGCAAAGCCGTCTTCGCGATCCATCGCCACCCAGCTTGAGTAGGTGGTGGTTTCCGAAGGGCCATAGAGGTTGCACAGGCGTTGGACGCCGGTCTTCTCGAACAGCGATTCCACCAGGCTGCGTTTAAGGGCTTCGCCCGCCACGTTGACCGTGTGCACCGATTTCGGCACGCCGCCCACTTCCAGCAGGGCCTTGAGCGCGGATGGAACGGTGTTGATCAAACCAATATCATGTTCGCCGTGTTGCAGTTCCAGGACGTTTTTCACTACGTCGATGCTGCCGCCCGAGGTCAGAGGGGCGAAGCACTCATAGACCGCCAGGTCGAAGTTCAGCGAGGTGGAGAACAATGTCTTGTTCAACGCCGAACCGTCGAAAGCCTTGTGGGCCCAGGTCAGGAAGTTGACGGTATTGCGGTGTTCGATCATCACGCCCTTGGGCAGACCGGTCGAACCCGAGGTGTAGATCAGATAGGCCAGATGCGCCGAAGTCAGCCCCGGCACCTGCGGATTCTGGGCGGACTCATCCTGCCAGGTGTCCTGGTCGAGATTGATCACGGGCACCGAAACGCCCGCTAACAGATTCCGGGTAGAGGTTTGGGCCAGGACCGCCGCCGGAGCGCTGTCCTGCAACATATAGGCAATCCGCTCCGCCGGATAAGCCGGGTCCAACGGTACATAACCGCCGCCTGCCTTGAGAATCGCCAGCAGCCCGACAACCATCTCAGCCCCACGCTCAACACAGATCCCCACCCGCGAATCCGGCCGCACACCCTGTTTACGTAGGGTGTGCGCCAGGCGGTTGGCCTGCTCATTGAGTTCGAGGTAGGTCAGGCGCTTCCCGCCATGCACCACCGCCAGGGCCTGCGGCGTACGCTGTACCTGCGCCTCGAACAACCCATGAATGGTCTGCGCCTGCGGATAATCCAGCACGGTAGCGTTGAGCCCGAACAACAACTGCTCACGCTCAGTCGCCGGCAACACCGACAGCCGTCCCAGCGGCACCTCCACGTTCTGCTCCAGCGCCCCCACCACACTCGCCAGCGCGACCTGCATATAACCGCAGACCCGTTGCGCATCGACGCCGGCAGTCGCCTGTACCGTCAGACTGAAGCCCACGTCGTTATCGTCCACCGAAAGCGTCAGCGGATAGTTGGTGCGCTCGCCGCCCCCCAGGCTTTCGATACCCTGCCAGGCATCCAGCGCCTGCTGGCTGACCTCACCGGCACCGTGCCGATAGTTGAGCAAGGCGCTGAACAGTGGCGTCGGCGCCGGCACCCCGCTGCAACGCTGGGCCAGGGCCAGGGACGCATGCTCATGGCCCAGCAGCGCCGTCAGCCGGCCATGGGCCGCCTTGAGCGCGGCCCGCGTGCCCATCTCGCCAAGGTCCAGGCGCAGCGGCAAGGTGTTGATAAACATCCCCAGCGCCCGATCCGCGCCCGCGCCGCCCTGCATCCGGCCCAGCAGCACGGTACCGAACACGACTTTCTCGCGTCGGCAGAGGCGGCCCAGCACCAAGCCCCAGGCCAGGTGCACCAGGCTTGCCGCGCTGACACCCGATTGCCGGGCACGGCCACGCAGGCGCTGGGACAGCTCAAGGTCCAGCGTCAGGTGGGCTTCGGCGATCGCCTGTTGGTCACCCCGCACTTCCTGCTGTTCGAACGGCAGGGTCGGCTCGTCGATATCGCCGAGCATCTCGCGGAAGAAGGTTTCGTGGGCCTCCTGGCTGACACCCAGGCGGGCCTGGGCCACATAGTTGCGATACGGCATGGCCGGCGCCAATGGCGTCGCCTGCCCACGCAGGCTGGCCTGCATTTCCTGCTGCACCACGGCTATCGTGGTGTGGTCGATGGCAATGTGATGGAACAGCAGCACGCCCACCCAGCGCTGGTTGAGCGTATCTTCGCTGACCGCCAGGTGCAGCAGCGGCGCCTGTTGCAGATTCAGGCGCAAGTGCGCCGGATCGAAGCGCTGCAGCAGTTGCGCCAGCGGTCCGGCGTCTCCCGGGGTCGACTCAAAGAACTCGACCATCAGCCGGGTCTGGCGCCAGACCACTTGCACCGGTGTCTCCAGCCCTTCCCAGACGATCGAGGTGCGCAACACATCGTGACGATCGATCACGCTTTGCAGCGCCCGGATAAAGTCATCCAGGCGTTGGCGGCTGTCGAAGCTGAACTGCGATTGCAGCACATAGGGATCACCTTCGCCGGCCGACAGGTGATGGAACAGGATGCCCTCCTGCAATGGCGCCAGCGGGTAGATATCCTGCACATTGGCGGCACCGCCAGGCACCGTTTCCACCACCCGGTCGATCTGTGCCTGGGTCAGGCTGACCAGTGGCAACAGGTCCGGGGTGATGTGTTCACAGCGTTCGGGGATCAGGTTGGCCGGCACCACGATTTCCGTGCTACCGCCCGCCGCCGCGGCCAATGCCGACAGGGTCGGTTGGCCGAACAGTACCCGCACATCGGCGCTCAGGCCGAACTGGCGCATGCGCTCGATCAGCGTCACGGCCAATAGCGAGTGACCGCCGAGTTCGAAGAAGTTGTCGTGCCGCCCTACGCGCTCGACCTTGAGCAGTTCCGCCCAGAGTTGCGCCAGTACGGTTTCGGCTTCCCCTTGTGGAGCCTCGTATTCACGGCTGATCAATGCGCCACCATCTGGCGCCGGCAACGCCTTGCGATTCAGCTTGCCGTTAGGCGTCAGTGGCAGTGCATCGAGCTGCACGTAGGCGGCTGGGACCATGTACTCCGGCAATGCGCCTTGCAGATGAGTGCGCAGGCTTTCGATTTCCAACATGGTTTCAGGCTGTTGCGCCGTGACGTAGGCCACGAGGCGTTTTTCGCCCGGGTTGTCCTCCCGAGCCAGGACTACGCTTTCCTTGACGCCAGGGTAAGCGGCCAGGCGCGCTTCGATTTCGCCCAGTTCGATCCGGAAACCACGGATCTTCACCTGGTCGTCGTTACGACCCAGGTATTCCACCGTGCCGTCCGGCAGATAGCGACCCAGGTCGCCGGTGCGGTACATGCGCCCGACGTTGAACGGATCATCGAGGAAACGCTCGGCGCTCAGTTCAGGGCGATTCAGGTAGCCGCGAGCCACCTGTACACCACCGATATACAACTCGCCGGCCACCCCCAGTGGCGCTGGCTGACGGTTGGCATCCAGCAGATAAATCCGCGTGTTCGCCACCGGTTTGCCAATCGGCGTGTTGTCTGGCGTCTCAGGCCCCGTGCAATCCCAGGCCGTCACATCCACCGCAGCTTCAGTCGGACCATAAAGGTTGAACAGGCCGACTTCCGGCAACTGCTGCTTGAAGCGTCGCACCAGATGCCCCGGAAGCGCTTCACCGCTGCACATGACTCGCAGCAAACCGCTACCCCCGGCCTCGCCATGAGCGAGGAACAGATCCAGCATCGACGGCACAAAGTGCAAGGTGGTGATCTTCTGCTCGCGAATCACTTCACGCAGATAGCCCGGGTCACGATGACCGCCCGGACGCGCCATCACCAGCCGTGCGCCGTTGAACAGCGGCCAGAAGAACTCCCAGACCGACACGTCGAAGCTGAATGGCGTCTTCTGCAACACACTGTCCGAGGCATCCAGACCGTATTCGTCCTGCATCCACAGCAAGCGGTTGACCACTCCACGGTGTTCGTTCATTACGCCTTTCGGCTGGCCGGTCGAACCGGAGGTGTAGATCACATAGGCCAAATGCTCGGGACGAACCTCGGTCCGAAGCGGATTGCTATCTGGTTGTGCGAGGAAACCTTCACGTTCGGCATACTCAGGATCGAGCAACAGTACCGGTACGTTGCTGGCTGGAAGTACCGCACGCAAAGCCTCTTGGCTGAGGACCACCGCCGGAGCGCAGTTCTCCAACATGTAGGTCAGACGATCAATCGGATAATCCGGGTCCAGTGGCACATACGCAGCGCCGGCCTTGAGAATCCCCATCAACCCCGCGACCATTTCCAGGCTACGATCGACACAGATCGCCACCCGATCATCCGGGCCGATGCCCAGGCCGATCAAACGGTGAGCAATGCGGTTGGCCTGACGGTTAAGCGCGTCATAAGTCAGGCTGCCCTTCTCGTCCACGACTGCTACTGCGTCGCCAGCGGTGGCCACGCGAGCTTCAAAGAGGCCATGCAAGGTCAGATCCTGCGGATAGTCGACCGCAGTGGCATTGAAGGCTTCCAACAACTGCCGACGTTCAGCCTCCGGCAGCACCGACAAGTCCTGCAATGGCGCCTGGGGCGTCTGCTCCAGGGCATCGACCAGGCTGTGCAAGGCCCGCTGCATATAGGCGCAGATTCGCTCAGCCGCAATCAGCGGAACAGTCTGGGCGGTCAACAGGAAGTCTTCACCCTGGTCATCGACGTTGAGGGTCAGCGGATAGTTGGTGCGTTCCTCACCGCCCAGGGCCTGCATGCCGTGCCAGGCCGTCAGCGCCTCGTCCGTCACGACAACGCTGCTGTGACGGTAGTTGAGCAAGGCGCTGAACAACGGCAGCGGCGCGCTGACAGCGCTGCAACGCTGGGCCAGCGCCAGGGACGCATGCTCATGGCCAAGCAACGCGGTCAGTTCGTCGTGGGTGGTCTTGACCCCTTCCCGTGCGCTGCGAGCGCCAAGGACCACCCGCAGCGGCAAGGTATTGATAAACATGCCCAAGGCGCGGTCGGCCCCTTCGCCACCCTGCATCCGGCCCATCAGCACCGTACCGAAGACCACATCGTCGCGGGCCGAAACCCGGCCCAGTACCTGGGCCCAGGCCAGGTGCACCAGGCTGGCGGCACTTACCCCAAGTTGACGGGCCTGGACTCGCAAACGGCGACCCAGCGCAACCCCAACAGGCAGACGGGCTTCATCGATACCTTGAACATCAGCCAGCTGCAAGCCAAACGGCAGGGTCGGTTCGTCGACATCCCCGAGCCGTTCGCGGAAGAAGCGCTCGTGCTCTTCCTGGCTCACGCCCAGGCGGGCCTGGGCGACATAGTTGCGATAGGGTACCGGCGCGCCCAGTTGCGCCTGCTGCCCCAGCAGATAGGCCTGCATCTCGTGCTGCACCACATCCATCGCGGTGTGGTCCATCGCCAGGTGATGAAACAGCAGCAAGGCCAGCCAACGCTGGTTTTGCGTATCCCAGGCCTGGATCAGCCGCAGCATCGGTGCCTGGCGAATATCCAGGCGGTAGTCCCGCGAGTCGAAACGCTGATGCAGCTGGCTCGCCACATCAACGCCCTGCGGGTCCGGTTCCAGGCTCTCGCGCACCAGCTGCGCCTGACGCCAGACCACCTGCACCGGCTCGTCGAGGCTTTCCCAGACCAGCGCGGTGCGCAGGATGTCATGGCGCTGGATCACGAACTGCAAGGCACTGGCAAATTCTTCCAGGCGCTCCAGGCTGTCGAAGGCGAACTGCGATTGCAGCACGTAGGGGTCGCCCTGCTCCGCGCTGAGGTGGTGATAGAGGATGCCGGCCTGCAACGGCGCCAGGGCATAGATATCCTGGACGTTGGCAACGCCCCCCGGCACCGTGGCGACGATCCGGTCGATGGCGGCCTGGTCCAGGTTCGCCAGCGGCAACAGTTCAGGGGTGATACGCGAGCAATCGAGGGTAATGCCATTGGCCGGCACGCGAATTTCACGACCACTGCCCACCGCCGCGGCCAGCGCGGCCAGGGTCGGCTGGCTGAACAGCACCCGCACATCGGCGCTCAGGCCGGCCTGGCGCATACGCTCGATCAGCGTCACCGCCAGCAATGAATGCCCGCCCAGCTCGAAGAAGTGGTCATGTCGACCGACCTGCTCGACCTTGAGCAGCTCGGACCACAACTGCGCCAGCAAGGTCTCGGTTGCTCCCTCGGGCGCCTCGTAGCCACGGCTGATCAGCGCCCGCTCGTCCGGCGCCGGCAGGGCCTTGCGATCCAGCTTGCCGTTGGCCGTCAGCGGCAGGCGCTCAAGGCGCACATAGGCCATGGGCACCATATATTCCGGCAACTGCCCGTGCAAATGCCCGCGCAACGCGTCGATCCGTTCCACCGCCCCGGCAAAGGCCGGGGTGAAATAGGCCACCAGACGCTTGTCGCCCGGGGTCTCTTCGCGGCACAGCACCACGGCCTCCTTGACCTCGGGATGTTCGGCCAGGCGCGCTTCGATCTCGCCCAGTTCGACCCGGAAGCCACGGATCTTCACCTGGTCGTCATTACGCCCCAGGTATTCCAGGTTGCCGTCGGCACGCCAGCGCGCCAGGTCGCCGGTGCGATACAAGCGCGCCTGCGGGTCGCTGTCGAACGGGTCGGCGACAAATTTTTCCCGGGTCAACTCATCCCGGTTCAGGTAACCCTTGGCCACGCCCAGGCCACCGATATACAACTCACCGATCACACCCAGGGGCACGGGCTGGGCCTGGGCATCGAGCACATAAAGACGACCGTTGCCCACCGGCCGGCCAATCGGCAGGCTGCCGCTGTCCGCCCGGGTGATTTCATAGGTTGCGGAAAAGGTCGTGGCTTCGGTCGGGCCGTAGCCGTTGAGCAGGTGCTCGGGAGCGGCGTTCGCCAGGACCCGGGCGATAACCGCCGGGTCCAGCACATCGCCGCCGACAATCAGATAGCGCAAACGCGAGAAGGCGTCGCCCAGGCCCGCGGCGTATTGATGGAACAGTCCGGCGGTCATCCACAGCACAGTTACCGACTGTTCCAGCAACAGGCGCTGGAAATTGTCCGGGGAGAGCAAGTCGACCTGGCCGATCACCACCACGCAGCCGCCATTGAGCAGTGGCGCCCAGACGTCGAGGGTACTGGCGTCGAATGCCGGGTTGGAGGCAAAGGCCACCCGATCCCGGGCATCGAAGTCGGCATAACCGTTGTTGATCACCAGGCGGCTGATGGCCCGATGCGGCACCAGAACACCCTTGGGGGTGCCGGTGGAGCCGGAGGTGTACATGATGTAGGCCACGCTTTCGCTGGACTGCGGTATCGCCAGGTCATCGCCGTCCAGGCGCTCCAGACTCAGATGATCGAGGTCCACACGTTGTACCTTGGTGACCAGCGGCACCTCGCGGCGAGTCAGCAGGACCCGGGCCTGGCTGTCCTCGATCATGAAACCCTGGCGCTCGACCGGGGCGTTGATATCCAGCGGCACATAGACCGCGCCGCACTTGAGCACCGCCAGTTGGCTGACCAGCAGCTCATGGGAGCGTTCCAGCAGGATCGCCACGCTGTCGCCCGGTTGTACACCGAGACCGCGCAGATGCCGGGCCAGGCGGTTGGCCCGGGTGTTGAGTTCGGCGTAGGTCAGCGACACGCCATCGTGGATCGCCGCGCAAGCCTCGGGACGCGCCCGCACCTGGGCTTCGAACAGGCCATGGACGGTTTGCGCCCGTGGGTAGTCGCGAGCACTGGCGTTGAACCCTACCAGCAGTTGCTCGCGCTCGGCGGCGGGCAGGATCGACAACTGCGCCAACGGCAAGGCCGGTGTTTGTTCCAGGGCCTCGACCAGGCTTTCCAGGGCGCTGAGCATATAGCCGCAGACCCGTTGTGCCCCGGTACCGGCCAAGGTACCGACGTGCAGGGCGAAGTCTTCGCCCAGATCGTCCACCGACAGGGTCAGCGGGTAGTTGGTGCGTTCTTCGCCACCAAGCATCTCGATGCCGTTCCAGGCCGGCAGGTCGCTGCTGCCACTCGCCAGGTGTCGATAGTTCAGCAGCGCGCTGAACAACGGGGTCGGCGCCGCCACGCCGCTGCAACGTTGCGCCAGGGTCAGCGGCGCATGTTCGTGACCGAGCAGAGCGGTAAGGCGTGAGTGGGTGGCCTTGACCCCTTCACGTACACCCAGCCCACCCAGTGCCACCCGCAGCGGCAAGGTATTGATAAACATCCCCAGCGCCCGGTCGGCGCCCTCGCCGCCTTGCAGGCGACCGAGCAGGACGGTACCGAACACCACTTCGTCCTTGCTCGAGACCGCACCGAGCACACGGGCCCAGGCCAGGTGGCAAAGGCTCGCGGCACTGACGCCCAATTGCCGGGCCTGGGTCCGCAGGCGGCGGCTGAGGCCGCTGTCCACGGCACAGCGGGCCTCTTCGATATCCTGGCCGTCGCCTTGCACATCCTGCAGGCCGAAGGGCAAGGTCGGCTCGTCGATATCGCCGAGCATTTCGCGGAAAAACTGCTCGTGCTCGGCCTGGCTCACACCGAGGCGCGATTGGGCCACATAGTTGCGGTACGGGATCGAGACCGGCAGTTGCGCCTGGCGATCCTGCATATGGGCTTCGATTTCGCCCACCAACGCCCCCAGGGAGGTGGCGTCGTTGACCAGGTGGTGGTACTGCAACAGGCCGATCCAGCGTTGGTTGGAAGGGTCCTGTGCATAGTCGAGCTGCAGCATCGGCGCCCGACGGATATCCAGGCGGGTCTGCGGAGAATCGAGGCGCCCGCGCAGTTGTCCGGCGGTATCACCGGCGAGCGGGTCCGGCGACACTTCGTTCAGCGCCAGGGTCGCCTGGCGCCAGACCACTTGCAGCGGCGTATCGAGGCCTTCCCAGACCACCGCAGTGCGCAGGATATCGTGGCGTGCAATCACTCCTTGCAGGGCCTGGGCGAAGGCGTCGAGCCGGTCGCGGCTGTCGAAGGCGAACAGCGCGTGTTGCAGATACGGGTCGACGTGGTCCACGGCCAGGTGATGGTGATAGAGGATGCCTTCCTGCAGCGGCGCCAACGGGTAGATATCCTGCACGTTCGCCGCGCCGCCCGGCACCTTAGCCACAACCCGGTCGATAGCGGCCTGGTCGAGAGTGACCAGGGGCAGCATGTCCGGGGTGAGGTGCGCGCAAGGGGTCGGGATGGCATTGGCCGGGACGACGATTTCACGCCCACCGCCCACGGCAGCAGCCAGGGCCGCAAGAGTCGGCTGGCCGAACAGCACGCGGACATCAGCGCTCAGGCCGGCCTGACGCATGCGTTCGATCAGGCTGACGGCCAGCAACGAATGGCCGCCCAGGTCGAAGAAGTGATCGTGGCGCCCGACCTGCTCGACATTGAGCAGTTGCATCCAGATCCGTGCCAGGGTGGTTTCGGTTTCGCCCTGGGGCGCTTCATAACCACGGCGGATCAGCGCATCGCCGTCCGGGGTCGGCAGGGCCTTGCGGTCGAGTTTGCCGTTCGGGGTCAGCGGTATGGCCTCAAGCAGCACGTAGATGGCGGGAACCATGTACTCCGGCAACTGCTCTTGCAGATGGCTGCGCAGAGATTCGATATCGACTGAAGTCTGCCCGGCCGCCAGGGTGTAATAGGCCACCAGGCGCTTGTCGCCCGGAATATCCTCGCGGGCCGTGACCACGGCTTCGTGGACGGTCGGGTGTTTGGCCAGGCGGGCGTCGATCTCGCCCAGTTCGATACGGAAACCGCGGATCTTCACCTGGTCGTCGTTACGGCCAAGGTATTCGATATTGCCGTCCGGCAGGTAACGGCCGAGGTCGCCGGTGCGATACATCCGCGCCGAGGCTTCCCGGCTGAACGGGTCGTTGAGGAAACGTTCGGCGGTCAGGTCTTCACGGTTCAGATAACCCCGTGCCACACCGGCGCCGCCGATGTAGATTTCACCCGGAACACCCAGCGGAACGGGCTGTTGCTGTTCATCCAGCAAGTAGAACTGGGTGTTGCCGACCGGTTTGCCGATATGGGGGGCGAAACCGTCTTCGCGGTCCATCGACACCCAACTTGAGTAGGTGGTGGTTTCCGACGGGCCGTAAAGGTTGCACAGGCGTTGGACGCCAGTCTTCTCGAACAGCGATTCCACCAGACTGCGTTTCAGCGCTTCGCCGGCGACGTTGACCGTGTGGACCGATTCCGGCAAGCCATCGACTTCCAGCAACGCCTTGAGCGCCGATGGCACTGTGTTGATCAGGCCGATATCGTGCTCGCCCTGTTGCAACTCCAGAACGTTTTTCACCACCTCGATGCTGCCGCCTGAGGTCAAGGGGGCGAAGCATTCATAGACCGCCAGGTCGAAGTTCAGCGAAGTCGAGAACAACGTTTTTTCCAACGCCGAACCGCCGAAAGCGGCATGGGCCCAGGTCAGGAAGTTCACGGTGTTGCGGTGTTCGATCATTACGCCTTTAGGTAAGCCGGTCGACCCCGAGGTGTAGATCAGATAGGCCAGATGCGCTGAAGTCAGTCCCGGCACCTCTGGATTCTGGACGGATTCGTCCTGCCAGGTGTCCTGGTCGAGATTGATCACGGGCACCGAAATACCCGCCAGCAAATCACGGGTAGCCGCTTGTGCCAGGACCGCCGCCGGGGCGCTGTCCTGCAACATATAGGCAATCCGCTCCGCCGGGTAAGCCGGGTCCAGCGGTACATAACCGCCGCCCGCCTTGAGAATCGCCAGCAAGCCGACGACCATCTCGGCCCCGCGATCGACACAGATCCCGACCCGTGAATCCGGCTGCACACCCTGTTTACGCAAGGTATGCGCCAGACGGTTGGCTTGCTCGTTAAGCTCGCGATAAGTCAGGCGGCGCCCGCCATGCACCACGGCCAAGGCGTCCGGCGTACGCTGCACCTGCGCTTCGAACAAACCATGGACGGTCTGCGCCTGCGGATAATCCAGCAGCGTGTCGTTGAACGTCACCAGCAGTTGTTCAAGCTCGTCAGCCGGCAGAATCGACAGGCTGCTCAACGGAGCCTCGGGGTTCTGCTCCAGCGTCTGGAGCAGATGCTCCAGCGCCGCCTCCATATAGGCGCAGACCCGCATGGCGCCGACTTCGGCGTTGACCTGCACATTCAGGCTGAAACCCTCGCCCAGGTCATCGACGTTCAAGTTCAGCGGGTAGTTGGTGCGCTCTTCGCCCCCGAGGGTCTCGATACCCTGCCAGGCCTGGGTGGCCTCTTCGGAAACACTGGCGACGGCACTGTGACGGTAGTTGAGCAAGGCGCTGAACAATGGCGTCGGCGCGGCCACGCCGCTGCAACGCTGGGCCAGGGCCAGGGACGCATGTTCGTGCCCCAGCAGCGTGGTCAGTCGCGCATGGGTCGCCTTGACCCCGGCACGCGCGCCCTGCCCGCCGATGGCAACCCGCAGCGGCAAGGTATTGATAAACATCCCCAGCGCCCGGTCGGCCCCCTCGCCGCCCTGCATCCGGCCCATCAACACGGTGCCGAAGACCACGTCCTGCTTGCCCGAAACCTTGCCCAATACCTGGGCCCAGGCCAGATGATGCAGGCTGGCGGCGCTCACGCCCAACTGCCGGGCACGAGCCCGAAGGCGCAGGCTCAGCGCCGGCGACAGCACGCGGGTGGCTTCCTCGATGGAATGACCGTCACCCTGCACATCCTGCAAACCGAACGGCAGTGTCGGCTCGTCGATATCGCCCAGCATCTCGCGGAAGAACGCTTCGTGTTCCTCCCGACGCCCACCCAGGCGCGCCTGGGCCACATAGTTGCGGTACGGCACCGGGCAGCCCAACTGCGCGGCCTGCCCCAGCAGGTGTGCCTGGATTTCATGACGGACCACTTCCAGGGCGGTGTGGTCCAGGGCCATATGATGGAAGCGCAGCATCGCCACCCAGCGCTGCTCGGCTTCATCTTCGGCAAACACCAGTTGCATCAGTGGCGCTCGGGTCACGTCCAGGCGCGAGTGACAGGTGTCGAAACGCTCCTTGAGCTGGCTGGCCACATCACCGGCACGCGGGTCAAGTTCCAGGGCCTCGCGGTGTAGGCGGGCCTGGCGCCAGACCACCTGGACCGGTTCTTCCAGGCCCTGCCAGAGCACGGCGGTGCGCAGGATGTCATGGCGATCGATAACCTGTTGCAACGCCAGGGCGAAAGCGTCCAGGCGCTGGCGATCCGGCACCGTGAACAGTGCATGGAGGACGTAGGGATCGCCGCTGCCGGCTGACAGATGGTGATAGAGAATGCCTTCCTGCAACGGCGCCAGCGGATAGATATCCTGCACATTCGCCGCGCCACCGGGCACGTTCGCGACAATTTGTTCGATGGCGGCCTGGTCGAGGTTGACCAAGGGCAGCATCTCCGGGGTGATGTGCTCGCAGCCTGCCGGAATGGCGTTGGCCGG
Organism: Pseudomonas sp. MWU12-2345; assembly: GCF_023242385.1. Classification (NCBI taxonomy): domain Bacteria; kingdom Pseudomonadati; phylum Pseudomonadota; class Gammaproteobacteria; order Pseudomonadales; family Pseudomonadaceae; genus Pseudomonas; species Pseudomonas sp. MWU12-2345. The sequence goes on from NZ_JALLJA010000001.1 coordinate 752,364, forward strand.
AACGACGATTTCCCGCCCGCCGCCCACGGCAGTGGCCAGAGCGGCCAGGGTCGGCTGGCTGAACAGCGCCTGCACATCGACACTGAGCCCGGCCTGGCGCATATGGCCGATCAGGCTGACGGCCAGCAGCGAATGGCCGCCCAGTTCGAAGAAGTGATCATGGCGTCCGACCTGCTCGACCTTGAGCAGGTCGCTCCAGATCCGTGCCAGGGTGATTTCGGTTTCGCCTTGGGGCGCTTCGTAGCCACGACGGACCAGCGCATCGCTGTCCGGGGCTGGCAGGGCCTTGCGGTCGAGCTTGCCGTTGGGGGTCAGCGGCAGCTTGTCCAACACAACGTAGATGGCCGGGACCATGTACTCCGGCAGCTTTTCCTGCAGATGACGGCGCAGGCTGTCGATATCGACCGAGGTATGTCCATCGGCCAGGGTGTAATAGGCCACCAGACGCTTGTCGCCCGGGATATCTTCGCGGGCCGTGACCACGGCTTCGTGGACCGCCGGATGTTTGGCCAGGCGGGCATCGATCTCGCCCAGTTCGATACGGAAACCACGGATTTTCACCTGGTCGTCGTTACGGCCGAGGTACTCGATATTGCCGTCCGGCAGGTAACGGCCGAGGTCGCCGGTGCGATACATCCGCGCCGAGGCATCCTGGTTGAACGGGTCCTTGAGGAAGCGTTCGGCGGTGAGGTCGTCGCGGTTCAGGTAGCCTCGGGCTACACCGGCGCCACCAATGTAGATTTCACCCGGCACGCCCAGCGGAACGGGCTGTTGCTGCTCGTCCAGCAGGTAGAACTGGGTGTTGCCGACCGGCTTGCCGATATGCGGGGCGAAACCGTCTTCGCGGTCCATGGCCACCCAGCTTGAGTAGGTGGTGGTTTCCGACGGGCCGTAGAGGTTGCAAAGACGTTGGACGCCAGTTTTTTCGAACAGGGATTCCACCAGGCTGCGTTTCAGCGCCTCACCTGCAACGTTGACCGTATGGACCGATTCCGGCAAGCCATCGACTTCCAGCAACGCCTTGAGTGCAGATGGAACGGTGTTGATCAAACCAATATCGTGTTCGCCGTGTTGCAGCTCCAGGACGTTTTTCACCACGTCGATGCTGCCGCCCGAGGTCAAGGGGGCAAAGCACTCGTAGACCGCGAGGTCGAAGTTAAGCGAGGTGGAGAACAAGGTCTTGTTCAACGCCTCATCACCGAAAGCGACATGAGCCCAGGTCAGGAAGTTCACGGTATTGCGGTGTTCGATCATCACGCCTTTGGGCAGACCGGTCGAACCCGAGGTGTAGATCAGGTAAGCCAGATGCGCTGAGGTCAGCCCTGGCACCTGCGGATTCTGGACGGATTCGTCCTGCCAGGTGTCCTGGTCGAGATTGATCACGGGCACCGAAACGCCCGCCAACAATGCCTGGGTAGCTGCCTGTGCCAAGACCGCCGCCGGAGCGCTGTCCTGCAACATGTAGGCAATCCGCTCCGCCGGGTAGGCCGGGTCCAACGGCACATAACCGCCACCCGCCTTGAGAATCGCCAGCAACCCGACAACCATCTCGGCCCCACGCCCGACACAGATCCCGACCCGAGAATCCGGCTGCACACCCTGCTTGCGCAACGCATGGGCCAAACGGTTGGCCTGCTCGTTAAGCTCGCGATAGCTCAGGCGCTGTTCGCCATGCACCACCGCCAAAGCATCCGGCGTACGCTCAACCTGCGCCTCGAACAACCCGTGAATGGTCTGTTCCCGCGGATAATCCAGTGCCGTATCGTTGAACCCCACCAGCAACTGTTCGCGCTCATCGGCCGGCAGGATCGAGAGGCTGTTGAGCGCCGAAGTCGAAGCCCGCTCCAGGGCCTGGACCAACTGCTCCAACGCCGTCTGCATATACCCGCAGACCCGCTGCGCACCGATACCGGCAAGCGCCTGCACATTCAGGCTGAAACCTTCGCCCAGGTCATCCAGGGACAGGATCAGCGGATAGTTGGTGCGTTCTTCGCCCCCCAACACCTCGATCCCTTCCCACAGCTGCACCGCCTCCCCCGTCACCGCCTCAGCAGAACTGTGCCGGTAGTTGAGCAAGGTGCTGAACAACGGCGTCGGCGCGGCCACGCCGCTGCAACGCTGGGCCAGGGACAACGAGGCGTGCTCGTGGCCGAGCAACGCGGTCAGCCGCGCATGGGTCGCCTTGACCCCGGCCCGCACATCCTGCTCGCCCACGGCAACCCGCAGCGGCAAGGTATTGATAAACATTCCCAGGGCCCGGCGAACCCCTTCGCTGCCGCGCATCCGCCCCAGCAGCACGGTGCCGAACACCACATCGTTGCGCCCGCACAGGCGCCCGAGCACCTGGGCCCAGGCCAGGTGATGCAGGCTCGCCGCACTCACCCCCTGCTGCCGGGCCTGGGCCCGCAGGCGCCGGCTCAGCTCGACGGGCAGGGTCTGGGTCGCTTCTTCGACACCATGACCGTCGCCGCGCACATCCTGAATGCCGAACGGCAGGGTCGGCTCGTCGATATCACCGAGCATCTCGCGGAAAAACACTTCGTGCTGCTGGCTACTGACCCCGAGCCGGGCCTGGGCCACATAGTTGCGATACGGCACCGGCTCGCCCAGGGCCTGGGCCTGGCCGTACAGGTGCGCATGGATTTCCTGCTGCACCACTTCCAGGGCCGCGTGGTCGATGGCGATGTGATGGAACAGCAGCATTGCCACCCAGCGCTGGTTGGCCGCATCGTGGGCGAAGGCCAGGCGCAGCAAAGGCGCCTGACTGATATCGAGACGGTAGTGGCGCGGGTCGAAGCGTTGTCGTAGTTGCTCGCCAGCCGCGCCGGCAGCGGGGTCGATCTCGATTTCAGTGAGGACCAGCCGCGCCTGGCGCCAGACCACCTGCACCGGTTCGTCCAGGCCTTCCCAGACCACGCTGGTGCGCAGGATGTCGTGACGGTCGATCACCTGCTGCAAGGCCGTGGTGAACTCGTCGAAACGGGCACGGCTGGCAATCGCGAATTGCGCCTGCAAGACGTAGGGATCGCCCTGCTCGGCGGCGATATGGTGATAGAGGATGCCTTCCTGCAACGGCGCCAGCGGGTAGATGTCCTGCACATTGCCGGCACCACCGGGGACCGTCGCGACAATGTGCTCGATGGCCGCCTGGTCGAGCCGGACCAGGGGCAGCATGTCCGGGGTGATGCGCGCGCAGCCGGCAGGGATCGCCTGGGCCGGAATCTCCACTTCCCCGGCCTTGTCGCTGGAATACTCGCCGGCATTGATCAGTTCGATCAACACCGCCTTGTTCTCGCGCAACATCGCCAGCACGGCGGGCTCGGTGAGGGACTGTCGCCTGCCGCTGACGACCAGTTGGTCGCCCTTGACGGCAAGTTGCACATCTTTCTCTTTCAGTATTGCCAACAGTTCGATCACGCTCACAGAACAATCTCCATTCTTTCCGTCGTTGCCGCGTATTCCGAGAGGGTGGGGTGTTCGAACAGGGTCCTGACATCGGCTTCCAGGCCTTCCTGGCGCATGCGCTCCATCAGGCTCACGGCGAGCAGCGAATGGCCGCCCAGTTCGAAGAAGTGGTCATGCCGACCGACCTGGGCGATACCCAGCAAGGTTTGCCAGATCTCGGCGATCAGGGTTTCCGTCTCGCCTTGCGGGGCTTCGTAGCCGCGACTGATCAGCGCGCCGCCGTCCGGAGCCGGCAGGGCCTTGCGGTCGAGCTTGCCGTTGGGGGTCAGCGGTAGTGCGTCGAGTCGTACGTAGGCCACCGGGACCATATAGGCCGGCAGTTGCCCCAGCAGCCAGCCACGCAGGCTGTCGATGGCCGGCTCGCTATCCGTGGACTGGACGGTGTAATAGGCCACCAGGCGTTTGTCGCCCGGCACGTCCTCGCGGGCCATGACCACGGCTTCCTGCACCGCCGGATGTTTGGCCAGGCGCGCTTCGATCTCGCCCAGTTCGATACGGAAACCACGGATCTTCACCTGGTCGTCGTTACGGCCCAGGTATTCGATATTGCCGTCCGCCAGATAACGACCCAGGTCGCCGGTGCGGTACATCCGTGCCGAGGCGTCCTGGCTGAACGGGTCCTGGAGGAAACGTTCGGCGGTGAGGTCGTCGCGATTGAGGTAACCCCGGGCCACACCGGCGCCACCGATGTAGATTTCACCCGGTACACCCAGCGGAACGGGCTGTTGCTGCTCATCCAGCAGGTAGAACTGGGTGTTGCCGACCGGCTTGCCGATATGCGGGGCAAAACCGTCTTCGCGATCCATCGCTACCCAACTTGAATAGGTGGTGGTTTCCGAAGGGCCATAGAGGTTGCACAGGCGTTGGACGCCGGTCTTCTCGAACAGCGATTCCACCAGACTGCGTTTCAGCGCCTCACCTGCAACGTTGACCGTGTGCACCGACTCCGGCAGGCCGTCGACTTCCAGCAAGGCCTTCAGGGCCGACGGCACAGTGTTGATCAGACCGATATCGTGTTCGCCGTGTTGCAGTTCCAGGACGTTTTTCACCACGTCGATACTGCCGCCCGAGGTCAGAGGGGCAAAGCACTCGTAGACCGCCAGGTCGAAGTTCAGCGAAGTCGAGAACAACGTCTTGTTCAACGCCGAACCACCGTCGAAAGCGGCATGGGCCCAGGTCAGGAAGTTCACCGTGTTGCGGTGTTCGATCATCACGCCCTTGGGCAGACCGGTCGACCCCGAGGTGTAGATCAGGTACGCCAGGTGTGCCGACGTCAGCCCCGGCACCTCTGGATTCTGGACGGACTCGTCCTGCCAGGTGCCCTGATCGAGATTGATCACGGGCACCGAAACCCCTGCCAGCAAGTCACGGGTTGCGGCCTGCGCGAGTACGGCTGCCGGAGCACTGTCCTGCAACATATAGGCAATCCGTTCCGCCGGATAAGCCGGATCCAGCGGCACATAACCACCGCCCGCCTTGAGGATCGCCAGCAAGCCGACGACCATCTCCGCCCCGCGCTCGACACAGATCCCGACCCGCGAATCCGGCCGCACACCTTGTTTACGCAAGGTATGCGCCAGGCGGTTGGCCTGTTCATTGAGTTCGCGATAACTCAGACGCTGTTCACCATGGACCACCGCCAAGGCATCCGGCGTACGTTCCACCTGCGCCTCGAACAACCCATGGATAGTCTGCTGCTGCGGATAATCCAGTGCCGTATCGTTAAGCCCGAACAACAACTGCTCACGCTCGGCGGCCGGCAGAATCGACAGGCTGTCGAGTGCCGTGGCCGGTGACTGTTCCAACGCCCCCACCAGACTTTCCAACGCTGTCTGCATATAGCTGCAAACGCGCCCGGCTCCGACGCTGCCGGTGACCAGCACCGTCAGCTTGAAACCGTCGCCCAGATCGTCGACGTTCAAGGTCAACGGATAGTTGGTGCGTTCCTCGCCACTGAGCACCTCGATACCACGCCAGGCCTCAAGGGCCTCGCCCGATTGTTCCGCCGCGGCACTGTGCCGGTAGTTGAGCAGTGCACTGAACAACGGCAACGGCGCGGCCACCCCGCTGCAACGCTGGGCCAGTACCAACGGCGCATGTTCGTGGCCGAGCAGCGCGGTGAGCCGGGCATGGGTCGCCCGGACCCCGTCCCGCGCGCCCTGCTCGCCCAGGTCCACCCGCAGCGGCAAGGTATTGATAAACATCCCCAGCGCCCGGTCGGCACCCTCGCCGCCCTGCATCCGGCCCATCAGCACGGTACCGAACACCACCGTGCGCTTGCTCGACACCTTGCCCAGTACCTGGGCCCAGGCCAGGTGCACCAGGCTGGCGGCGCTCACCCCCAGTTGACGGGCCTGGGCCCGCAGGCGCAGGTCCAGCCGGCTGTCCAGCGCCAGGCTGCTTTCCTCGATATCGCGACCGTCGCCCTGCACATCCAGCAGGCCGAACGGCAGGGTCGGCTCATCGATATCGCCCAACATCTCGCGGAAGAACCCTTCATGGGCCTCGCGGCTCACACCCAGGCGGGCCTGGGCCACATAGTTGCGATACGGCACGGCGGCACCGAGCTGGCCGGCCAGGCCGAGCAGGTGCGCCTGCATATCCTGGCGCACCACATCCATCGCGGTGTGGTCCAAGGCCATATGGTGGAACAACAGCATCGCCACCCAGCGCTGGTTCGGCGCGTCCTCGGCAAAGACCAGGCGCATCAGCGGCGCCTGGGTCAGGTCCAACCGCGAATGACGTGCGTCGAAGCGTTCATGCAACTGCTCGGCGACATCGCCCTCGGCCGGATCGAGTTCGACCTGCTCCAGATACAGCCGGGCCTGGCGCCAGACCACCTGCATCGGTGTCTCCAGCCCTTGCCAGAGCACGGCGGTACGCAGGATGTCATGGCGTTCGATAACGCTTTGCAAGGCGTCGATAAAGGCACTCAGGCGCTCGCGACCGGCCATCTCGAACAGGGTCTGCAAGACGTACGGATCGCCCTGCTCGGCCGCCAGGTGGTGATAAAGAATCCCCTCCTGCAACGGCGCCAGCGGGTAGATATCCTGCACATTGGCCACCCCGCCCGGCACGCTGGCGACAATACGGTCAATGGAGGCCTGGTCGAGATCGGCCAGGGGCAGCAGGTCCGGCGTGATCCGGGTGCAACCGGCCTGGATGGCATTGGCCGGGACCTTGATTTCAGAGCCCCCACCGACGGCCGCCGCCAATGCGGCCAGGGTCGGCTGGCCGAACAGCACGCGCACATCGGCGCTCAAGCCGGCCTGGCGCATCCGTTCGATCAGGCTGACGGCCAGCAGCGAATGCCCGCCCAGTTCGAAGAAGTGATCGTGACGCCCGACCCGCTCGACCTTGAGCACCTCGGCCCAGATCGCCGCCAGGGTGGTTTCGACCACGCCTTCGGGCGCCTCGTAGCCACGGCTGACCAGTGCCTGGGCATCCGGTGCCGGCAGGGCCTTGCGGTCCAGCTTGCCGTTGGGGGTCAGCGGCAGCACGTCGAGACGCACGTAGGCCGCGGGCACCATATAGTCCGGCAGACAGGCCTGCAGATGATTGCGCAGGCTTTCGATATCCAGCGTCTGCTGCGACTCGCCCTGGGTGAAATAGGCCACCAGGCGTTTCTCACCGTCGTCCTGCCGTGCCAGCAACACCGCTTCCTGTACCGCCGGGTGCGTGACCAGAGCGGCCTCGATTTCACCCAGTTCGATACGGAAACCACGGATCTTCACCTGACCGTCATTGCGGCCGAGGTACTCCAGGTTACCGTCCGCGTTCCAGCGACCGAGGTCACCGGTGCGGTACAACAGCGCACCCTCCCGGGCGCTGAACGGATCGGCGACAAACTGCGTGGCACTCAATTCCGCCCGGTTCAAATACCCCTTGGCCACGCCCTGCCCGCCGATATACAGCTCGCCGGGCACGCCCACCGCCACCGGTTGGCGACGTGCATCAAGCACGTAGACCTGGCTGTTGCCGATCGGTCGACCGATGGGAATACCGCCGCTGCCCACCGAGGTGATCTCGTAGGTCGCGGAAAAGGTCGTGGCTTCGGTCGGGCCATAGCCGTTGAGCAGATGTTGCGGCGCGCCTTGCGCCAGTACCCGGGCGATGACCGCCGGGTCCAGCACATCGCCACCGACAATCAGGTAGCGCAAGCGGGCGAAGACCTCCATCAGGCCGTCGGCATATTGATGGAACAGTCCGGCGGTCAGCCACAGCACGCTGACCGATTGCGCCAGCAGCAGCGCCCGGAACTCATCCTGGGACAGCAATACCGAGTGTTCGACCACCACCACGCAACCGCCATTGAGCAGCGGCGCCCAGACATCCAGGGTGCTGGCGTCGAAAGCCGGGTTGGAGGCGAAGGCCACGCGATCCCGTGCATTGAAGTCGGCGTAGCCGTTGTCGATTACCAGGCGGCCGATGGCCCGGTGCGGGACCAGCACACCCTTGGGCGTGCCGGTGGAGCCGGAGGTGTACATGATGTAGGCGACCGACTCGGCGGTTGCCGCTCGGTCCGGGTTGGCCGCCGGCTCTGCGTTGACAGACCGGGTGTCGAGGTCAAGACGCCGTACACCCTGGTCCAGGGTTTCAGCGCTGTAGGTCAGCACCAGCACGGCCTGGCTGTCCTGCACCATAAAGGCCTGGCGTTCGCGTGGGGCATTGATATCCAGCGGCACATAGACCGCCGCGCACTTGAGCACCGCCAGTTGGCTGACCACCAGATCGATGGAGCGCGGCAACAACAGCGCCACGCTCTCCCCAGGCTGCACGCCGAGTTCCAGCAGTTCCGCCGCCAGGCGATTGGCCTGCCGGTTCAACTCGCGGTAACTCAGGCTCGTCGCGTCATGCACCACCGCCGCGGCTTCAGGCGTGCGCTGTACCTGGGACTCGAACAGAGCGTGCACCGTCGTATGCCGTGGCGAATCGGTGGCGGTGGCGTTGAAACCGACCAACACCTGCTCACGCTCCGCCGGCGGCAAGATCGACAGGCTGTCCAGCGTCGCCGCCGGGGTCTGTTCCAGCGCCTGGACCAGTTGCGCCACCACCGCCTGCATATAACCGCACAGGCGTTGCGCACCCACCTCGGCGGTGACCAGCACCGACAACTTGAAGCCATCACCCAGGTCGTCGACGTTCAGGGTCAGCGGATAGTTGGTGCGCTCCTCGGCGCCGAAAGCTTCAATACCGCTCCAGGCCGCTTCATGCTCGGCCGAGGGGGCGGCCACCACACTGTGGCGGTAGTTGAGCAGCGCACTGAACAACGGTGCCGGCGCGGCCACGCCGCTGCAACGCTGGGCCAGCACCAACGGCGCATGTTCGTGCCCGAGCAACGCGGTCAGTTGGCCGTGGGTGGCCTTGAGTCCGGCGAGCACCGTCTGCGTACCGATATCGACCCGCAGCGGCAAGGTATTGATAAACATCCCCAACGCCCGGTCAGCACCCTCGCCCGCCTGCAGGCGGCCCAGCAGTACCGTGCCGAACACCACCTGCTCACGGCCCGAGACGCTGCCCAGCACCCGCGCCCAGGCCAGGTGCATCAGGCTCGCGGCACTGACCCCGGCCTGGCGGGCCTGGGCCCGCAGACGCAGGCTCAACTCGGGCGCCAGGGCCAGGCTGGCCTCTTCGATTTCACGTCCGCCGTCCTGCACATCCTGCAGGCCGAACGGCAGGGTCGGCTCGTCGATATCGCCCAGCACCCCACGGAAAAACGCCTCGTGCTGCGCCTGGCTGACACCCAGGCGCGCCTGGGCCACATAGTTGCGATACGGCATCGCTTCGCCCAGGGTATGGGCCTCGCCGAGCAAGTGCGCCTGGATCTCATGCTGGACCACGTCCAGCGCGGTGTGGTCGAGGGCCATATGATGGAACAGCAGCATCGCCAGCCAACGGTCAGCGGCCGCATCGTGGGTAAAGACAATGCGGATCAACGGCGCCTGGCGCACATCGAGGCGGTAGTGGCGCGGATTGAAACGCTGGTGCAGTTGCTCAGCCAGCGGACCGGCCGCCGGATCGAGGAACAGCTCGGTGACTTCCAGCGTGGCCCGCCGCAGGACCACCTGCAACGGTTCGTCGAGCCCTTCCCAGAGCACGGCGGTACGGAGGATGTCGTGACGGTCGATTACCCCTTGCAGGGCGTTGCTGAAATCCTCCAGCCGCGCGCGGTCCCGCAGGCCGAACAGCGCTTGCAGAACATAGGGGTCGCCCTGTTCGGCGCTGATATGGTGATAAAGGATGCCCGCCTGCAACGGTGCCAGCGGGTAGATATCCTGCACATTCCGTGCGCCGCCCGGCACGCTCGCCAGCACCTGGTCGATCTGCGCCTGGGTCAGCTTGATCAGCGGCAGCAGGTCCGGGGTGAGGTGTGCGCAGTCATCGGCAATCAGGTTGGCCGGCACCACGATTTCCGTGCCGCCGCCCACCGCCGCCGCCAGCGCGGCCAGGGTCGGCTGGCCGAACAGTACGCGCACATCGGCGCTCAGGCCGACCTGGCGCATGCGCTCGATCAGGCTGACCGCCAGCAACGAATGGCCGCCCAGTTCAAAGAAGTGGTCATGACGCCCGACCCGCTCGACCTTGAGCACATCGGCCCAGATCGATGCCAGCAGGGTTTCCACTTCGCCTTGCGGCGCCTGGTAATCGCCACGGGCCAGGGCGTCCGATTCCGGCACCGGCAGCGCCTTGCGGTCGACCTTGCCGTTCAGGGTCAGCGGCAATGCGTCCAGTTGCACATAGGCGCTGGGCACCATGTACTCCGGCAACAGGCCTTGCAGGTAGCCGCGCAGTGCTTCCACCGTGGCCGGCTCGCCGGTCGTGGTGATATAGGCCGCCAGGCGCTTGTCGCCGGGAACGTCCTCGCGGGCCAGCACGATGCATTCGCGCACCTGCGGATGGGTGCTCAGGCGCGCCTCGATTTCCCCGAGTTCGATCCGGAAACCGCGAATCTTTACCTGGTCGTCGTTACGCCCCAGGCATTCCAGCTGGCCATCGACCAACCAGCGGCCAAGGTCGCCGGTGCGATAGAGCAAGGCGCCGGGCTCGTTGCTGAACGGGTCGGCGATAAATTTCTCGGCGGTCAGGTCGGCGCGGTTGAGGTAACCCTGCGCCACACCCTTGCCACCGATGCAGATTTCACCGCTGACGCCCAGGGGCAGCAATTGCTGGCGGGCATCGAGGACATAGACCTGGGTATTGCCGATAGGACGGCCGATCGGCACGCTCTCGGCGTCTTCGGCCACCGCGGTCACGTGATAGGTGGTGGCGTAGGTGGTGGTTTCGGTCGGCCCGTAGCAATGCACCAGGCGCAGTTGCGGCGCCAGCGCCAACAGGCGGCGGAACGACGCCGGGTCGCTGCGCTCACCACCGCACAGAAGGATCCGCAAACCCTTGATGGCTTCCGGGATCAGTTGCACGTACTGGTTGAATACCGCCGTGGTGACAAACAGCACCGTGGCCCCGGAGCTGATCAGCAGCTCGCCGAAACGCGCCGGTTCGAGCAGCGTGTCATGGTCCACCACCAGCACCTGGCCGCCATTGAGCAAGGCGCCCCAGACATCCATGGTGCTGGCGTCGAACGCCGGGTTGGAGCTGAAGGCGATCCGATCCTGCTCGTTGAAGTCGGCATAACCGTTGTTGATCACCAGCCGCGTGATGGCCCGGTGCGGCACCACCACGCCCTTGGGCACCCCGGTGGAGCCGGAGGTGTACATGATGTAGGCCGGGGTTTCGCTCGATTGCGCCAATTGCCGGTCATCCGTCGGCAAGGCGTCCAGCACCATGGTGTCGAGATCGACCCGCGTCGCCGTACCGCTGGCCAGCGCAAAACCGCCCCGGGTCAGCAGGACCGCGGCCTGGCTGTCCTCAAGCATGAACTGCTGGCGCTCCAGCGGCGCCTTGGTGTCCAGCGGCACATAGACCGCCGCGCACTTGAGAATCGCCAACTGGCTGACCAGCAGGTCCAGGGAACGCTCCAGCAGGATCGCCACCCGTGCCCCTGGCTGCACGCCGAGACCGAACAGATAAACCGCCAACTGGTTGGCCCGCAGGTTCAATTGCGCGTAGCTCAGGACCCGGCCATGGTGCACGGCCGCCGTCGCGTGTGGCCGCAGGCGGACCTGGTCCTCGAACAGGCTGTGCACGGTCCGGGTCATCGGGTAATCGGCCGCCGTGGCATTGAAGTCCTGCAGCAATAGCCGCCGTTCGTCCTCCGGCAGCACCGCCAGGTCACGCACCGCGGAGTCCGGCGCGGACTCCAGGGCCTCGACCAGCTGGGTCAACGCCGTCTGCATATAACCGCAGACCCGCTGGCCATCGACCCCGGCCGCCACCTGCACGCTCAGCAGGAAGCCTTCGCCCTGGTCGTCCACCGACAAGGTGCAGGGGTAGTTGGTCCGCTCACGGACGCCAAGTACCTGGGTGTCCGCCCAATAATCGCCGCCGCTGGCTTCAAGGGCCGGGCTGTGCCGGTAGTTGAGCAACGCGCTGAACAGCGGCGACGAGGCCGCCACCGCGCTGCAACGCTGGGCCAGCACCAAGGGCGCATGCTCGTGGCCGAGCAGTGCGGTGAGTCGGGCGTGGGTCTGGCGCACCGCCTGGCGTACCGCGCAGGCACCGACCTCGACCCGCAACGGCAAGGTATTGATAAACATCCCGAGTGCACGATCGGCACCCAGGCCGCTTTGCATACGGCCCAACAGCACGGTACCGAAGACCACGTCCTCACGGCCGCTGACGCTGCCCAGCACCCGGGCCCAGGCCAGGTGATGCAGACTGGCGGCGCTCACCCCCAGTTGCCGGGCCTGGGTGCGCAGGCGTTGACACAGTTCAGCCGGAAGATCGCGGCGGACCTCCTTGACGCCCTGCCCGTCGCCCTGCACCTGCAGCAGGCCGAACGGCAAGGTCGGCTCGTCGACATCGCCGAGCATTTCGCGGAAGAACGCTTCATGTTGCTCGCGGCTCACCCCCAGGCGGGCCTGACCCACATAGTTGCGGTACGGCATCGCCGCCGGTAGTTGTCCGGCCGCGCCATGCAGATGGGCGAGCATCTCTTCGCTCATCACATCCAGGGCGGTGTGATCGAGGGCGATATGGTGGAACAGCAGGATCGCGACCCAGCGCTGGTTGGCCGAATCCTGGGCAAAAGCCAGGTGCATCAGCGGCGCCTGGCCAAGGTCCAGGCGGCACTCGCGGGGATCGAAGCGACGCTGCAACTGGCCGAGGATATCGCCCGCGGCCGGGTCCAGCGCGATCTGTTCCAGCGGCAGTTCGACGTGGCGCAGGACCACTTGCTGCGGTTCTTCCAGAGCTTGCCAGACCAGCGCCGTGCGCAGGATGTCATGGCGATCGATCACCGCCTGCAAGGCTTCGGCGAAACCGCGCAGCTGTGCCAGGTCCTGCAGGGCGAAAGTTGCTTGCAACAGGTACGGATCGCCCGTTTCAGCAGCGATATGGTGATAAAGAATGCCTTCCTGCAACGGCGCCAGCGGGTAGATATCCTGCACGTTGCCGGTGCCACCGGGCACGCCGGCGACAATGCGGTCGATACAGGCCTGGTCCAGAGTGGTCAGGGTCAGCATGTCCGGGGTGATGCGTTCGCAGCCGGCGGGAATACCGTTGGCCGGCACCACGATCTCGATCCCGCCGCCCACGGCCGCCGCCAGCGCCGCCAGGGTCGGCTGGCCGAACAGCACGCGGACGTCGGCACTCAGGCCGGCCTGGCGCATGCGCTCGATCAACTTGACCGCCAGCAGCGAATGGCCGCCGAGTTCGAAGAAATGGTCCTGGCGACCGACCCGTTCCACACCCAGCACTTCGCACCAGAGCGCGGCCAGGGTGGTTTCGGTGTCGCCGAGCGGCGCCTGGTAGTCGCGGCTGACGAAGGCATCGGCCGAAGGCTCCGGCAGCGCACGACGGTCCAGCTTGCCGTTAGGTGAAACCGGGAGTTTTTCCAGGTGCACATAGGCCGCCGGAATCATGTAGTCCGGCAGCAGCGCCTGCAAATGCAGACGCATCTGGTCGGCTTCGGGCGCCACCTGTCCGGCCTGCACGCTGAAATACGCCACCAGGCGTTTTTCCCCCGGGCGGTCTTCGCGGGCCAGCACCGCCGTGTCCCGCAGGCCCGGGTACTGGCCGAGGCGCGCTTCGATTTCACCCAGTTCGATACGGAAACCACGGATCTTGATCTGGTCGTCGTTGCGGCCCAGGTAGTCGATCTGGCCATCGGCCTGCCAGCAACCCAGGTCGCCGGTCTTGTACAGCCGCGCCCCCGGGTTGGCGGCAAACGGATCGCGGATAAAACGTTCGGCGGTCAGTTCATCGCGGTTCAGGTAGCCGCGGGCAACACAGGCACCGCCGATGTAGAGCTCCCCCGCCACCCCCACCGGCACCGGCCGGAATTGTTCGTCGAGCAGGTAGACACGGGTATTGGCCACCGGCCGACCGATGCTCGGCAAGGTCGGCCAGCTCTGCGGATCGCCCATCAGGGTCAGCGCCGTGACCACGTGGGACTCGGTCGGACCATAGTGGTTGTGCAGCCGCGCGTCATCCAGGCGCTCGAAGAAACGCCGCATCGGTTCGGTGATCCGCAACTGTTCACCGGCGGTGATCACGTCCTGCAACGCACACTCGGGTTGCTCGACTTCGGCGACCATGGCTTCGGCCAGGGCTTGCAGGGCGATGCACGGCATATACAGGCGTTCGATGTGCTGCTCGCGGATATGCTGGAACAGGCGACGGAAATCCAGGCGGATATCGCCATGGATCAGCGACAGTTCGCCGCCGGCACACAAGGTGCTGAAGACTTCCTGGAAGGCCACGTCGAAGCCCAGGGCGGCAAACTGCAAGGTCCGTTGTCCGGGCCGGCCGTGCTCGACGGTCTGGGCGATCTGCCAGTGCATCAGGTTGACCAGCGGCCCGTGGGGCATGGCCACGCCCTTGGGCTGGCCGGTGGAGCCCGAGGTATAGATCAGGTACGCCAGGTGTTGCGCATTCAGCCCCTCGATCTGCGGATTGTGCCGGGGCGCGGCGTCGATGCCGCTCTCGATCCGCGCTTCGCTTTCCAGCAACAACACCGGCATCAGCGCCTGGGGGAAGCGTTCGCGCAAGCCGCGCTGGGTCAGCAGTACCTTCGGTGCACTGTCCTCCAGCATATAGGCCAGGCGTTCGGCCGGGTACGACGGGTCCAGCGGCACATAACCGGCACCGGCCTTGAGAATGCCCACCAGGCCGGCGATCATTTCCAGGCTGCGCTCCACACAGATCGCCACCCGATCGTCGGCGCCGATGCCCTCGGCGATCAGCCGATGGGCAATCTGGTTGGCCCACTGGTTCAGTTCGCTGTAGCTCAGACGCTGGCCTTCATAGGTGACAGCCACCGCGTCGGGCCGGGTCGCCGCGTGGGACTCGAACATCTGGTGCAGCAGCAGGTCCGTCGGATAGATGCAATCGAAGGCGTTGAAGTCTTCCTGCAACTGGCGGCGCTCGCTGGCCGGTAACCAGTCGAGGCTGTGCAACGGCGCTTCGGGCTGTTGCTCCAGGGCCTCGGTCAGTTGCTCCAGCACGGTATGCATATAACCGGCGATCCGTTTGGCACCGACCCCGGCCACGGCCTGGACGGTCAGGCCAAAGGACTCGCCGAGGTCGTCCACCGACAACGACAACGGATAGTTGGTCCGTTCCTCGCCGCCAAGCACCTCGACCCCGGCCCAGGTCCGGGCCTGGCCGGCGTCCTGCGGCGCCTGGGCGCCCACGGCGACATGCCGGTAGTTCATCAGGGCGCTGAACAACGGCGTCGGTGCCGCCACGCCACTGCATCCCTGGGCCAATGACAACGGCGCATGTTCATGGCCGAGCAAGGCCGCCAGCCGCGCGTGGGTGGTCCGCACCGCCGCCTGGACCCCCTGCTCGCCCGCGGCCACCCGCAGCGGCAAGGTATTGATAAACATGCCCAGGGCCCGTTCGGCGCCCTGGCCACTGTGCAGACGGCCCATCAGCACGGTGCCGAAGACCACGTCGCGACGCCCGGACAAGCGCGCCACCACCTGGCCCCAGGCCAGATGGTGCAGGCTGGCATTGCTCACCCCGAGGCGCCGGGCCTGGGCGCGCAGGCGCTGGGCCAGATCCGGGTCTACCGACAGCAGCGCTTCCTCGACACCGCTGCCGTCGCCCTGCACATCCTGCAGGCCGAAGGGCAAAGTGGGCTCGTCGACATCACCGAGCATTTCGCGGAAGAACGCCTCGTGCTGCTCGCGACTCACTCCCAGGCGGGCCTGGGCCACATGGTTGCGGTACGGGACCGAAGCTTCCAGTTCGGCGCCGCGGCCCCGGCTGAATGCCTCGATCTCCTTGCCCAGCAGGGCCAGGGAGGTGGCGTCATCGATCAGGTGATGGAACAGCAACACCGCGACCCAGCCGCCGTTGTCGGCGTCTTCGGCATAATGCAGGCGCATCATCGGTGCCTGACGCAAATCCAGGCGAATCCGTCGCGGATCGAAATGTTCTTGTAACTGAGCGGCCACATCACCCTGGTCCGGATGCGGCAGGAAGGCTTCGACCCGCAGCCGCGCCTCGCGCCAGACCACCTGGACCGGCTCATCGAGTTCTTCCCAGGCCACCGCGGTGCGCAGGATATCGTGACGGTCGATCACCGCCTGCAAGGACTCGGCAAAACCCAGCAACTGTTCAAAGGTGTCGACCCGCAGCAGGGCCTGCAACAGGTACGGATCGCCCTCGTCGCTCGAAAGATGGTGATAGAGGATGCCTTCCTGCAGAGGCACCAGCGCGTAGATGTCCTGCACATTGCCGACACCGCCCGGGACACCGGCCACCACGCGGTCGATCTGGGCCTGGGTAAGTTGAGCCAGGGGCAACATGTCCGGCGTGATGTGCTGGCAGCCGGAGGGGATCGCATTGGCCGGCACGACAATCTCGCCGCCCTTGCCGCTGGCGGCCGCCAATGCGGCCAGGGTCGGCTGGCCGAACAGCACGCGGACATCGGCGCTCAGGCCGACCTGGCGCATGCGCTCGATGAGTTTCACCGCCAGCAACGAATGCCCGCCCAGTTCGAAGAACTGATCATGCCGACCGATCTGCTCGACACCAAGCAACTCGGCCCACAGCCCGGCCAGGGTGGTTTCCACCGGACCTTCGGGGGCCTGGTATTCGCGTCGGGCATAGGCCTCGGCCGCCGGCACCGGGAGTGCCTTGCGGTCCAGCTTGCCATTGGCGGTCAGCGGGAAGGCTTCAAGGCTGACAAAGGCACTTGGCAGCATGTACTCGGCCAGGGACAGGCGCAGTTGGTCACGCAACTTCGCGGCGTCCAGTTCGACGCCGGCCGTGCCGATGACATAGGCCACCAGGCGCTTGTCGCCCGGTTCATCCTCGCGCACCAGCACAACGGCGTCACGCACACCCTCGCAGGCGGCCAGCTGCGCTTCGATCTCGCCCAGTTCGATACGGAAACCGCGAATCTTCACCTGTTCGTCGTTACGACCCAGGTATTCCAGGCTGCCATCGGCCAGCCAGCGCCCCAGGTCGCCGGAGCGGTACATGCGCGCCCCCGGGGTGGAGACAAACGGATCGTCGAGGAAGCGCGAAGCGTTCAGTTCCTCGCGGTTGAGGTAACCCCGGGCCACGCCCGCGCCACCGACGTACAACTCCCCCACCACGCCGGGCGGCAACGGATAGCCGTAGCCGTCGAGCAGATACAGGCGCAGGTCGGGAATACGCTTGCCGATCGGGCTTACGCCCACCCGTTGGGCGTCTTCGGCCTGCAGCGGGTAGTAGGTCACATGCACCGTGGTCTCGGTGATGCCATACATGTTTACCAGTTGCGTGGCGCTGTTCAGTTCCCGGGCGTACCAGGGCTTGAGCATCGCCGTGTCCAGCGCTTCACCGCCGAAAATCACCTGGCGCAACACATGCGCCTGCGGGTTCTCGTCCTGGGCAGCGATCAACTGGCGAAAGGCGCTCGGGGTCTGGTTGAGGACTGTTACACCGGCGCTGCAGAGCAGCTTGTAGCAGTCTTCGGGGGAGCGGCTGACCAGTTGCGGCACGATCAGCAAACGACCGCCATGCAGCAGCGCGCCCCAGATTTCCCAGACCGAGAAGTCGAAGGCAAACGAGTGGAACAGCGCCCAGACGTCCGTTTCATTGAAGCCGAACCAGGCGTCGGTGGTCGAGAACAGCCGCGCGACGTTGCGATGTTCAACCATCACGCCCTTGGGCAGACCGGTGGAACCGGAGGTATAGATCACATAGGCCAGGTGCGTGGGGTTCATCACCACCTGCGGATCACGCACGGACTCGTCCCGCAGATCCGCATCGTCGAGATTGATGACCGGCACCTGCACTGCCGGCAAGGCTTCCTGCACCGCGTGCTGGCTGAGCAAGGCCACCGGAGCGCTGTCACCGAGGGTGTAGGCCAGGCGCTCGCGAGGGTAAGCCGGGTCCAGAGGCACATAACCGGCGCCGGACTTGAGGATCCCCAGCAGGCCGATGATCATTGTCGGACCACGCTCGACACAGATGGCGACCCGATCATCCGGGCGTACACCCAGGGCCAACAGGCGATGGGCAACCTGGTTGGCGCGGGCGTTGAGTTCGCCGTAGCTCAGGCTTTCATCCTGGTACACCAGCGCCACGGCCTCCGGCCGCTCGGCGGCGCGGGCTTCGAACTGCTGGTGAATGGTGCGGTCTTCGGCGAAGTGTTGTGGCTCGGCATTCCAAGCCTGCAACTGCGCGGTTTCGCTGGCATTGAGCAGGGAGAAGGCGCGAACCGGCAACTGTGCGTTCGCCAACCCCTGGTCCAGCACGTGCTGCAGGCGCTCGGCCATGGGCTCGATCTCGCCCGCCTGGAAATACGCCTCGTTGTAGATGTAGTGCAGCCGGGATTCACTATCGTAAGCATTGGTCCGCAGATGGATCGCCAGCGGTGTCTGTTCGTGATTGTTCGAACACTTCACCGCACGGGCGCTCGCCGGTCCGAAGCGCAGCAGGGAGTTGTGTTGCTCGTAGGAGAAGGTCAGGTCGAACAGCTGCGTACGCTCGGTACGGCGCAACTCCAGCAGGCGGTTGAGATCGCTGACCGGGAAACGTTGGTTGCGGTAATCCTGCTTGAGCGCCCGACCGATGCCCTGGACCAGTTCGGCGAACGGCAGATCGGCGCTGAACTGCAAACGCACCGGGCTGAGCTGGGCAAACAGCCCCAGGGTCTTCTTGAAGCTGGCGTTGGAGCGGTTGAGGATCGGCAAGCCGATCACCAGCTCATCGCGCTGCTGGGTCCGAGTGAAGTAGACGTACAGTGCGGCCAGCAGGACGTGGAAACGCGAGGCCTGCAACTGCCCGGCCAGGTCGTCGATACGGCTCTCCAGGTCCCGGGCAAAATCGCGGGCGAAATGGCTGCTGCGGCTCGGGCCTTCAGCCTGGGCCTGGCGATAGTGCGGGAGCAGCAAGCGCTCGGGGATATCGCGGTATTTTTCCAACCAATAGGCCTGGTCGCGAACGAAACGCGGCGACTGGCGATAGTTGCGGTCGTCCTCAACGAAATCGACATAGGACGGCGCCGACAGATCAGGCGTGCGCTGATCGTGCAGGGCGTTGTAGATCTGGCAGAGGGAAGCAAAAAGCTCGTCGATGCCCCAACCGTCGAGCACGATATGGTGGGCGTGGATGACAAGGTAGAAGCGCTGCGCTTCGAGCTTGAGCAAATGCAGTCGGAACAGCGGGCCGCCATCGAGCTTGAAGGCCCGTTCGAACTGACGCTGCATCCAGCTCGCGGCAGCCTGGCGCGGGTCCGCCTGTGCTTGCAGGTCCAGCGGTGCCACCCATACCGGCAGTGTCGCGGCGAAGGCCTGCAACGGAACGCCCTGCTCGTCACGCTGCTCGAGCAGGACCATGCGCAGGGCATCGTGTTTATCGATCAACAGGTTCACGGCCTGCTGGAACACCTCGGGGTCGAGGTGCCCGTCAATCTCCAGGTAGCCGCCAATGTTGTACAACGGCGAGTCGCCCTGGGTCATCTGGTCCAGCCAGATATTGCGTTGGGCAGCGGTCAGGGCAAGTGCCATACATTTCTTCTCGCAAAGGGTCAGCCTCGCCACGCGCAAAAGGCGGCGACAACTGGAAATTGAGTCAGGTCCAGGGGCCGGCCGACCTCGCTCAGCTTCGCGAAGGGCCGGTCCTGGAAAAGTTAAACAGCGCTGGAAATCAGGCGCGCTTGCCCTGCACCGAGCAATTCACGTCGGAGACGATCTTCCCGTCCACCAACTTGATGATGCGGTCGGCCAACTGGAAGTACTGGTCATCGTGGGTGATGATCAGCACCGTCTTGCCGCGACGCTTGAGGTCCGGCAGCAGTTCCTCGTAGAAGAAGCGCTTGAACGGCGGGTCCTGGTCGGCGGCCCATTCGTCGAGCAGGTAGATCGGCCGGTCTTCCATGTAGGCGCAGACCAGCGCCAGGCGTTTCTGCTGGCCGTAGGACAGGGCCTTGGTGGTGGAATAACCGAGCCCTTCGATCTTGATCTTGTCTTCCAGGCCGAGGGTCGCCAGGTACTTCTGCGCCAGTTCGGTGCTGGCGTCCTCTTCTTCGTCGGGACCGATCAGCCGGTTGAACAGATGGAAGTCGGAGAACACCGCGGAGAACAGGTCACGGTAGTCGCTGCGTGACTCTTCGTTGATCAGCTTGTCGTCGAGCAGAACCTGCCCGCCCTGTGGGATGTACAGGCCGCAGATAACCTTGGCCAGGGTGCTCTTGCCGCAGCCGTTGCCACCAACGATGTAGATCAGTTCGCCGGCACGCACCGTCAGGTCGATGGGTCCCAGGCCGAACCCGGTGCCGGTGAGCAGGTCCTGATAGTTCATGTGCACGTCGCGCAACTGGATGCTGTCCCAGGACTTCTTGTGATCCAGGCGCAGCACATTGGCGGATTCGCTGGCGAGGGCTTCCGGCTCCGGGTGCGGGCCGTTGATCGAGAAACCGAAATCCGCCAGGCGGCTGCCGGCGATGCGGCCCTGGGCCAGCAACGGCATGGCGCCGATCAGCAGCGAAAGCGGGCCCATGATGTACAGCACCACCAGCACGCTGGCGGTCATGGTATTGGTATCGATCACCCCGAGCATGGGCGCGACGAACAGCAGGCAACCGATCAGCAGCGACAAGGTCAGCTGGCCGACGTTGTCGGCGGCGGTGTACCAGAGCCGTTCGATAAAGTTGTAGCGCGCCACCTGGGTCGAGGACTCCTGGATAGCCGAGCGGCTGAACCAGCGGCGCCGGATGCCGTTGAGCTTGAGTTCCTTGAGACCGAACACCAGGGCGTGGGTGTATTCGTTGAACGAGGTGAACTCGTCACGCACTTTGTGCGAGAAGGAGATACCGCCCAGGAAAAAGAACAGGTACAGCGCCACCCCGACCACCATCAGGCCGACGGTTACCGCGAACACCACCCAGGACAGGTAGGCCAGGTAGGCGATGCCGAACAGCAGCACCGCCAACTCCACCAGCACCGACGGCATGATCACCAGGGTACTGTTGAGTTGCGGAATATCGCTGGTCAGCATCGTCAGAACGTTGGGTGCCCCGCGGCGGTCGATCTCTTCCAGGGGCGTGGCGAGGATCTTGCGGCACAGGGCAATCCGCAGGCGGGTCATGATGCGCATGCTGGCGTAGGCCGGAAACAACGCGGCACCGTTGCGGAACAACAGCGACACCGCACTCAGGCCGACGAACCAGTACAACGACTGCAACTGGAAGCTTTCCTCATGAATCGCCTCGTTGATCACCTTGATCACCGCGATGGACGCCACCCCGCTGATGATCCCGGTCAACAGGGTCATCAGCGTCAGCCAGGGATGATTGCGCCACAGCAGACGCATGACCGAGCCAGGTTTGGCCTTCTTCTCTTGCTCGTTTTTCATTGGTTGCTGTCCTTGAATGCATTAGCCCGCGCAATGGCCGGTCGTTGAAAGTCCAGGGTCACTCGATTGCGATCACTCAGGTCGGTTGCCAGACGTCATCCCGGGCAGTCATTTCGCCCATGGCGACGACGATCAGACGGGGTTCTTCGTAGGGATCCCGGGCATGGGCGGCGAGCATGTTGTCGAGCATCACCACATCGCCCTTGCGCCAGTCGAAGCGCACCGCACAGGCCTCGTAGGCTTCGCCGATCAAGGCCATGACCGAGTCCTCGATGTCCGAGCCGTCGCCATAGCTGACCAGTCGTGGCAGGCGGTCGGCGCCGAACATGTCGAGCAGGTCCTCGCGCATTTCCTCGCCCAGGCAGAACGGGTGGTGCAGCTGCACCTGGTTGAAGAAGCAGCGCTCACCGGTGAACGGGTGGCTGATCACCGCCGGGCACTGGGTGCGAATCTGCAGGGTGTCGCTGTCGAGCCATTCGAAGTCGGTGCCCTGCTCGCGGCAACGCTGTTCGACGACGCTGCGTTCAGGGGTGCCGAAGAACGATTCCCAGCTCGGCTCGACGCCGGCGGTAAAGGTACGGCTGTACATCAGGCCCTTGCTTTCGAAACGCGCGACCACCTCGGCCGGCAGACGCTGGAGCACCTGGCGAATGTCCGCCAGCGGCGTCGCGCCACCGACCCGTGACGGCTGCTCGCAGAAGAACCATTGCTTGCGCGGCCAGCTTTCCAGGTGTGAGCTCTCGTTGTGATAGAGGATCATCTCGCGCTCGGGATAAGGCGTGGAGCGATAGACATTGCGCCCGCCTTCTTTCTTCGGCAGGTCGCCATAAGTGCCGTGCAACCCGGGCGACAGCGCCTCGGCAAAGGCCTCGAAAGCCGCCACCGAGCCCAGCTCGAAACCACGGAACAGCACCGCGCCGTGACGGCACAGCAACGCCTCGATCGCCTCGCGTTGCGCACTCGCCCACAACACCGGATCCAGGCCAGGCGCGGCCGGTTCGATCACCACGGGCAAACTGCTGTCGGCTGCCAGCAGGGACAAACGTACCGATGGATCCCCCGCCCGGTCTGGCCAGGCCGGCGCATCCGCCAGCGGTTCTTCGGTGAAAACAGGCGAAACGTTAGCTTGAAGACTCATGAACAAACTCCTGGACCACAGCCCCTCACATCCACGTTGTACGGGGCAAGATCAACAGGCTCCGCCGCCGCGCAAGGATAAAAACACCGATGGCGGGGGGCTGTCTGTCACCGCAAACCGGGACAGCGGTGACCCGGGCCGCGGATGCGTCGCGATCACCGTCGGCACGCGTTTGTCCCCATTTCCCGCGACAGACGCAGGCCCGCGGTCGGTGCTGAAATGCGGCAACTGCGGATCGTGCCGGCTCTTCGAATGGAGCCTCCAGGCCGCAGGGATGTCTCGAGTGCAACGTCTTTCGCCACGGCGAAAAGACGTTGCACCTGTTATTACACAGGAGCGTTAGTCATGCCGATCAAGAACACTGGCGAATCGGTTAACACCCCGCCAGCCCCTCTCACGCCCGGTGCCTTCCTGCATGAGATATTCAGTGCCCGGGCCCGTGAATTTCCCGAGCGAACGGCGGTGTCCGACGCCACTCGGACATTGAGTTATGCCCAGCTCGAGGCGCTGTCGTCGAAGCTGGCCGCACGTTTGCGTCACGAAGGCGTCAAGGATGGCGTGCGTGTGGGCATGTACCTGCCGCGCAGCGCCGACCTGATCATCAGCCTGCTCGGCATCCTCAAGGCCGGCGGCACCTATGTCCCGGTCGACCCGCAATACCCGGGCAAACGCGTTGAGCACATCGTCCGTGACAGCGGCCTGGGCCTGGTGATCGGCGATGCCGCGAACCTGCCGAAAAGCCCGTCCCTGCGTGTGCTGTCCCTTGAGCAGTTGCTGTCCGCGCCCGCGCTGGAACTGAGCGTTGACGGCAGCCGCCGCGACCCGGACCAGGCCAGCGCCTACGTCATCTACACCTCCGGTTCCACCGGTGAGCCCAAGGGCGTACTGGTTTCCCATGGCAACGTCAGCCGCCTGCTGGAAAGCACACAACGGACCTACGGCTTCAATGCCCAGGACGTCTGGTCGATGTTCCACTCCATCGGCTTCGATTTCTCGGTCTGGGAAATCTGGGGCGCCCTGGCCCACGGCGGCCAGGTCAGCGTGGTACCGTATGACGTCTCGCGCTCGCCTGCCGCCCTGCGCCAATGGCTGTCCGACCAGCGCGTGACCGTGCTCAGCCAGACCCCGTCGGCCTTCCGTGGCCTCGACGAGGCCGATCGCGGCGCCACCGCGCCCCTGGCCCTGCGTTATGTGGTCTTCGGTGGCGAAGCGCTGCCGGCCACCGTGCTGCGTCCCTGGGTTGAACGCCATGGCGACCAGAAACCGGCCCTGATCAACATGTACGGGATTACCGAAGCGACGGTGCACAGCACCTTCAAGCGCGTACTCGGCCAGGATCTGGAAAGCAGCGCGATGGTCTCCATCGGCAAACCCCTGGACGGCTGGCAGTTGCATCTGCTCGACGCCAACCAGGTCGCGGTGCCCCAGGGCACGGCAGGCGAGCTGTACATCGAAGGCGCCGGCGTGGCCCAGGGTTACCTGAATCGCAGCGAGCTCAACGCCGAGCGTTTCATCCAGTTGCCCGGCACCTCGATCCGTGCCTACCGCACCGGCGACCTGCTGATCCTCGACAATGACGGTGAGTACCGTTATGCCGGCCGTTGCGACGAACAGCTGAAGATCAGCGGTTTCCGTATCGAGCCGGGCGAGATCGAAGCCTGCCTGCAAACCAGCCCGAGCGTCTCTGCCGCCCATGTCGGCGCCCATGACTACGGCGATGGCGACCTGCGCCTGGTGGCCTATGTGGTCCCGACCCAGGGCCTCGGCGCCTGGACCGAGCAGACCCGCAGCGAAGTGGCCGCCCTGGTGGCCGCCAGCCTGCCGGACTACATGCGTCCCTCGGCCTACCTGGCGCTGACCCAACTGCCAGTGACCGCTCACGGCAAGATCGACAAGAAACAGCTGCCCTCGCCGACCGCCGGCGTCACCCCGTCGCACTCGGTGGACGCCCAGGGTCTCAGCGAACCGGAGCAGCTCGTACTCAAGGTCTGGAGCGAAGACCTGGGCCTGAAGAACATCGGCCTGAATGACGACTTCTTCGATTTCGGCGGCACCTCCCTGGCCTTGATCCGCTCCCTGAGCAAGCTCAAAAGCCATTACCAGATCAACATCGATCCCGGTGTCCTGGCCGACGGCGCAACCGCCAAGGTCCTCGCCGACTACATCTCGCGCATCGTTGCACCCGGGCAGTTCGTGCTCAAGGTGTGGGGTGAAGACCTGGGCCTGAGGAACATCGGCATGAACGATGACTTCTTCGATTTCGGCGGCACCTCCCTGGCCCTGATCCGCTCCCTGAGCAAGCTCAAAAGCCATTACCAGATCAACATCGATCCGGCTGTCCTGGCCGACGGCGCCACCGCCAAAGCGCTGGCCGATTACATCTCCCGCACTCTTGTTCAAGCCCATTGACCGAAAAGGAAAAGCCCGTGAGCAAAAAATTCGCCTTGACCCCGGAAGAGCGTGCCTCGTTCGAAAAGAACGGTTTTATCGGTCCGTTCGACGCCTACTCGCCGGAAGAAATGAAAGAAACCTGGAGACGTACCCGCCTGCGCCTGCTCGACCGTAGCGCCGCGGCCTACCAGGACCTGGACGCCATCTCCGCCGGTACCAACATCGCCAACTACGACCGCCACCTGGATGACGAATTCCTCGCCAACCACATCTGCCGCGCGCAGATCTGCGACCGCGTCGAAAGCATCCTCGGCCCGGATGTGCTGTGCTGGCGCACCGAGTTCTTCCCTAAATACCCGGGTGATGAAGGTACCGACTGGCACCAGGCCGACACCTTTGCCAACGCTTCCGGCAAACCGCAGATCCTCTGGCCGGACGCCGAAGAGTTCGGTGGCACCATCACCGTCTGGACCGCGTTCACCGACGCCAACATCGCCAATGGTTGCCTGCAGTTCATTCCTGGCACCCAGAACAGCATGAACTACGACGAAACCAAGCGCATGAGCTACGACCCCGAAGCCAACAACAGCGAGGTGGTCAAGGACGGCGTACGTCGCGGTTTCTTTGGTTACGACTATCGCCAGTTGCAGATCGACAAGGACTGGAAGCCCGACGAGGCAGCGGCCGTACCGATGCAGATGAAAGCCGGCCAGTTCATTATTTTCTGGTCGACCCTGATGCACGCCTCCTACCCCCACAGCGGCGAAACAGAAGAAATGCGTATGGGCTTCGCCTCGCGTTATGTGCCGTCGCACGTACAGATCTACCCGGACTCGGACCATATCGAAGAGTACGGCGGTCGCATCAGCCTGGAGAAATACGGCGCGGTACAGGTGATCGGTGAAAAGACACCGGAATACAACCGTCTCGTGACCCATACCACCCGCGGCAAGAAATTCGAAGCGGTCTGACCCACAGCGGCCAGGCGACAGTTGGCCTGGCAATGTGCCTACAGGAGTTGAAATCCATGACTATTTCCACCGACGCAGCGATGCGCCTGTGCGAGACCGTGAGGATGCTTAGGCACCTTGCCATCCATTTGCCCGATCCCATGTGCCTGAGTTTTCTCGCCCCGGACAACGGCCTGCTCCCCGAGCAGGCTTCCCCCAGCGTGAGAGCCACGGAACGGGCGATCAACGCCGCCTTTGCGCGGATCGGCGTGCGCACCGTGCAATACCTGCACGGTGGCGAGGCACAGCTGTCGTCCTTCGAGTTTTTTATCAGCCGGAAAATCTGCCAGGCGCTCGACTACCGCTACGACCACTTCGACGATACCGAAGAGGCCAAGGCGTTCGGGCGACTGCTCAAGCATTTCGAATTCAGCGGTGCCGTGCCGGAAGTCGAGACACTGCACCTGACCACCCGCGACAACGTTTCCCTGTCGGTGCATGCGGGCACCAACCGGGAACGTCCGGCGATTGTCCTGGCCCTGCCCTGCGGCATGCCTTTCGATCTTTGCCGCGACTGGTTCAACGTCCTCAGCGAGCGCTTCTTCGTGGTCACCTGGGAGACCCGCGGCCTGTTCGGCTCCTGCGCGTCCTTCGACCAGGTCGCGGTGGACACCGAAGCCCAGGTCGCCGACCTGATCAGCGTGATGAATCACTACCAACTGCCGACGGCGCACCTGATGGGCATCTGTGGCGGTGCGGTGATCGCCCTCAGCGCGGCCGCCGCCCACGACAACCGGGTCACCTCCCTGAGCCTGTGGCACGGCGACTACAACCTGGGCGACAACAACCTGCGCACCACCCATCAGCAGAACTTCGAATGGCTGATGGAAGCGGCGGCCTTTGACCGCCAGGAAGCCACCGACCTGCAGGCGATGTTCCTCGACCAGGCGACGCTGGCCACCACGCCGGAGCCGATCGCCCATGTGGTGCTCTACCCCTACGTCAACCCGGAACTGTTCTATCGTTATGCGCGCCTGAACGATGCCTTGAACAAGACCGAGCTGGCGTCGCGGCTGGCCCGCATCAACGTGCCGACCCTGGTGGTGGCCGGCGACGCGGATGAAACCACGCATATTGGCGGCTCACGCTATATCGCCGCGTCGATCGACGATGCCACCCTGCATGTCGAGCACAACGGCAGCCACCTGGCGTTCTTTGCCTCCACCCAGTACTCGAAACAGACCGCTTTCCGCTTCCTCGAAGAAACCCTCCAGCCTGTGGTCGCCTGACCGTCCAGAAGAGTGTCCCAGGACAGCCGGTAGAGACCGCCTTGACCCGCATCGCGCAGAAGCGATGCCTGGGTCAAATGGCCCGCCATGTGGAATTTGTCGATTGAGGTTTCTACCGAGGCGCAATGAGTACGGCCCGCAAGCCGGGCCTCTACAGTTTGTGGTTTTACAACAACCGTACTCTACCTGCGGAGCGGCCCGATCACTCGGCCCGCTCCTGTCGACCTCAGGTATCCATGTGTTTTTCACGATGGAACTCAAGATAGAGCACGGTACGGTGTGCCCGCGAAGCATTGACCGCGAAGTGGTCGAGGGAGCCGTCGAAGATCACCAGGTTGCCATTGGTGCTCTGGTTGAAGCTGCCGTTGACGTTGAGGTAGGCATAGTTCTGGGTGGCCGGCGCGTCGATGGTCAACTGCATGTGCAGCAGGCCTTCTTCCCAGGTGCCGGTATGTGAGTGCGTACCGAGGAACACATTGGGCTCCATGCGCAGCAAGGCGCACAGCTTGATCCCGGGAATCTGTTTCAACAGCTCGATGGTCCCCGGCATGGCGGCCTGGGCATAGGGGATCGGTGTGTCGTAGGCCACCAGGCCGTACTGGGTCCACTCGGGCATGACGTCCATGTCGTCGCCCCAACCCCAGAGCCAGCCATACTCGCCGCCAGCCTCCATATGGGCGGCCACTTCATCGACGATCTCGGTGATCGACTTGCCGACGCGGTTGATGGTCAGGGTCGGGGCATCGAGGGCGAGAAACTCTTCACGGATCACTTCCCAGTTGTCGGCAAGGTGCTTGAGCTTGGGAAAGCGCTTGGGTTCATAAAACGACGGACGCATAGGTCCTCCTTTATCGATTGTTGTCGGCTCGGATGGCGGTGCGGCGCAGTCCTGTCGAATCCGGGACGTTGCGCGGGAGCTTGCAAAGGTTGACCCAGGGGACCTGGCCTGTCTGTCACGGGAATCCGGTACAACCCACAAGGGCACCCCATCGCACAGGGGTGCCCCCACCCGCTTGTCACAGAGCGTCGGCCGGGGCCGTATCGCCGCTGCGCAGGGGCGCCGCTTCAGCCGGCGCACCCTCCAGGCGACGCATCGGCCCGTAGATCAGGACCGTCAGGGACAGCAACGCAAAGAATGCCCCTGCCACCACAAACAACATGCCCACGCCACGTCCCGCACCCACCCCGATCCAGTGGCCGATCGACTCTGCATAGGCACCGCCAGGCAGCAACGCTGGCTGGAACCAGTGATCCACCAGCAGACCGCCGACGAAGATCACCAGGCTCGTGGTGGCAATGGTCAACATGCTGATCAGGGCAAACACGCTGGCGCGATTGCCGGTGGGGATCTTGCGCATCCACAACGAGTTCACGCTGGCATCGGCGACACTCGCCGCGGTGATCGCGACAAAGGCCAGGGCACAATAGGCAACGGCATGGGAGACCGCGCCCATGGCAATGACGCAGATCGACAACAGCAGGTCGGCCACCGCCACCAGCACCATCAAGCGCCGCGGGTTGCCCATGGAAATCAGCAACCCGGCGCCCGACAATCCGCCCAGCGCCGCCCAGGTGTAGGCCAGGCCCAGGGTCTGGCTGCCCAGGGTGGACAACAGCAACGGCGTCATCATCAGCGTCGCCAATGACAACAGCGCGTTGCGCAACATGGTGTAGAACAGCAAGCCGGCCATCACGTGGCTGGCGGCAAAAAACTTCAGCGCCGCGGTGATATTGTTCAGCGAGCCGCGCAAGACCGAGCTCTTGCCGACAGCATCGGCACGCTCCGGTGCCGGCCGCACATGGGAAAACGCCTTGATCACCAGCAAGGTCCCCGAACAGAAGGTGATCAGGTCCACCGCCAGAATCGGCACAAACCCGGCCCTGGCCATGATCGCCCCGGCCAGCAACGGCGCCACCAGCGCCGAAGCGTTCTTGCTGATGCCCATCAGGCCCGAGGCCCGGGTGAACTTGTCCGGGGAGACGATCGAATTGACCGCAGCCTGATAGGCCGGCTTGCGGAACGCCGAGACGATCGAGGCCATGCAGTTGAAGATGTACAGGTGCAGCGGCTCCAGCCGGTCGAACCAGAGCAGGCCCATGACGCCGAACAGCAGCAGCGCCAGGCTGACGTCGCAACAGACAATGATCAGCCGGTGGCTGACCCGGTCGGCCAGCCCGCCGGCCAAGGGCAGGAACACCACCGCCGGCAAGGTCGCCGCCAGCACCACATTGGCAAACGCCACCGCCGAGCCGGTATGGGAGTAGACCCAGACGCCGAGGGCGAACTCCATCAGCGCCGTGCCGACGATCGCCAGGGACTCACCGCACCACAGAAAATAGAAACTTCGCCCCAGGTCGAAGGCCGGTAGACGGCGCTTGCGGCTCATGGGCGCACATCGCGCAGCGTGAACACCGACTTCACCCGCTGCCCCAGTCGCCAGGCCAGGGAGTAGGCCACCGCTCCCAGCACCAGCGGCGCCAGGCGGGAAAACAGATAGGTACGCAGTACCCGCCTGGCGATCGGCGAGCGGATATCGCCACTGACATGCAAGGGCGTCGGAAAGGTCGCGGCCACCGTCGCGCCAAATGCGTCATCCATCGATTGCACCGCATGCCACCAGTACACCGGGATATACAGCGCATCGCCCGGCTCCACCACCGTGCGCAACGCCTGCAGGCCACGGGTGCCGGGGAAACGCCGGGTATCGATGTCGTACAGGTAGCCGGCTTCTTCGACGACCGGCTGCAGCGCCCGCCAACTGGTCTCGTCCGGCGGCAGCAGAAGGACCTCCTTGGCCCCGACGACTTGAGCCATGAAGGTCTCGTCGACGACATGGAAATGCCAGTCGGTGTAGGAATTGCGGTACAGGAAACTGCGATGGGAGGGGTAGTGCCGGGACTTGGACAGCTGCGGCATGAACGGCAGGCCGCCGACATCATCCTTCATCTGCTCGATGGCCGAGCCTTCGGAAAAACGACAACTGTCGGCCACCAGGGGGTCACTCCCCTGGCCCAACTCATCGAGAAACTCGTGAAACGGCATTTCCCGGTAAACCGTGCCCGCATACTCGGTCAACGCCGCCTTGACCTCGGGGTTCGACCAGCCGATGACCTCCGAGACGATCTTTGAGCGCACCACCACCGGGTTGTTGCGCGAATGCGTCTTGAAGTAATCCAGGCGTTGCCATTTCTCGAACGCCGGCCAGTGGCGCACGGCATTTTTCACCAGGCAGGGACGGTTGTGGTTGACGTAGCGACGGGTGAATTCCTCCCGGGAAATCGTCAACGCATCGATCACCTCGACAGGTCCCGCCTGGGGGTGATTGGGAAACCGCGACAGACTCCAGAACTTCGACTCAGGGCGATCCACTTCGGCGATCAATGACATTGTGCGACCCTCGCAAGAACACTCAGGGCCGTTGATATAACAGACTCGCGCGCGCGGTCCCAAACGCGCCGATGGCCCCCGCACGGGGTTGTCCCTGCTTCCCATGACAGACATCGCCCAGTGGATGCTCTAGTTTTTTCCCACGCTTTTCCTTCGTCCCGCCGACAGGCAGTTGTCCTGACTCCTACGCACCACTGCGCTTCGAGCGGAGACGAACCCACTGATTCTGCAAACAGGTGCTCCGAAATGGATTCGTCGACCGACAAGCTGTCCGCGCAAGCCTGCGCGTCCCACGAACTGGCCTCGGTCCAGCAGGGCATCTGGCTCGATCAGATCGCACACCCGGACCTGCCCTACTACAACATCGGCATGTCCCTGGAGATCAAGGGCGAAGTCAACATCCCGTTGTTCGAGAAGGCCATTGAAATGGTCGCCAACCGCAATGACACCCTGCGCCTGAGCTTCAGCCACGAGGGTGGCACCGGCCGCCAGCGGGTCCTGCCCGAGGTCAAGGTCAAGCTGGAAGTGGTGGAGTTCTCCGAGGCCGACGACGATGCCGGACTGGCCATGGCCTACCTGCGCGATGCCTTCCGCCAACCCTTCGAATCGCTGACCGGACAACTCTGGGAAGCGCGCCTGGTGCGTTGCGGGCCGCAGCGCCATTACTGGCTCAACCGCTACCACCACCTGGTGACCGACGGTATCGGCGTGGCCTTGATCGGCCATGCCGTGGGCGCCGCCTACAACGGTCTGCTGGCCGGCAACGAAGAGGTTGCCGAAGGCCATTCCTACCTGTCGTTCCTTGAAGAGGACCGGGCTTACCTGCAGTCCTCGCGCTACGAGCGCGACCGCCAGTTCTGGCAGGACACCTACGCGCAATTGCCACCGTCGCTGCTGCAACGCCGGGCCGACTTCAAGGCCGGCAAAGCCAACGAACTGGCCCCCAGCGAGCAGGTCCAGGCCATGCTGCCGCGTGCCCTGTACAACGCCCTGACGCAGTTCGCCAGCGAACGCAGCCTGTCGGTGGCCCATGTGCTGATCAGCGTTGTCAGCACCTATTTCTGCCGCACCGTGGGCGTCGATGAAATCGTCATCGGCATGCCCGTGCACAACCGCACCACCGCTCGCCAGAAAGCCACCGCCGGGATGTTCTCCTCGGTCAGCCCGATTCGCCTGGCGGTGGATCCCCAGGGCTCGTTGCTGGACCTGATGAACGCCGCCGGCGGGCAACTGCGCCGCTGCTACCGCCACCAGCGCTTCCCCATCGCCGAGCTCAACCGCACCCTGCGCCTGGCGCAGAGCGGACGCCGGCAACTGTTCGACGTTTCGCTGTCGTTCGAAAGCCTGGACGGCGACGATCAGTTCGGTGGCACCTCATCGCGGGTGATCACCATGGACAACGGCTACGAGCAGACGCCGATGGCGATCTTTGTCCGCGACTACCACCCGTTCGAAGACGTCCACCTGGACTTCAACTTCAACACCGCCTATTACAGCCTCGAAGAAGCCCAGCGCCTGCAACAGCGCATGTTCGCGATGCTCGAAGCGGTGCTGGAACAGCATGACACGCCGGTGGCGCACTTCCCCCTGATGGGCGAGGACGAACGTCAGCGCCTGTTGCTCGAATTCAATGCCACCGCCCATGAATATCCCCGCGATGTGCTGATCCACCAGTTGATCGAACAGCAGGCCGCCCAGCGTCCGGACGCCTGCGCCGTACGCGGCGATGGCGGGCCGTTGCTCAGCTACGCGCAACTCAACCGCCGGGCCAACCAGCTCGCCCATCGCCTGATCGAGCTGGGCGTGGAGCCGGACAGCCGGGTGGCCGTCAGCCTGCGCCGTGGCCCGGAAATGGTCGTCGCGCTGCTGGGGATTCTCAAGGCCGGCGGCGCCTATGTGCCGATCGATCCGGACCTGCCGAGCGCCCGCCAGGCCTACATGCTGGGCGACAGCACCCCGCGCGCGGTGCTCACCACCCATGAATTGCTCGACGGCCTGGCATCCTTGAACGTACCGGTGCTGGTGCTCGACGATACCAACGACAGCGCGCAACTGGCCGCGCAACCCGCCTACAACCCGGACACCCAGGCCCTCGGCCTGCTGCCGACGCACCTGGCCTACGTGCTCTACACCTCAGGCTCCACCGGCACGCCGAAAGGGGTGATGAACGAACACCTGGGCGTGGTCAACCGCCTGCTCTGGGCCCGCGACGAATATGCCGTCGACGCCAATGACCGGGTACTGCAAAAAACCCCGTTCGGTTTCGACGTGTCGGTCTGGGAGTTCTTCCTGCCGCTGCTCGCCGGTGCCGAACTGGTCATGGCCCGCCCGGGCGGCCACCAGGAGCCGGACTACCTGGCCCAGGTGATGCGCGACAACCGCATCACCTTGCTGCACTTCGTGCCGTCGATGCTCGACCTGTTCCTCGAACACCGCGCGGCCCGTGATTTCCCTACCCTGCGTCGGGTGCTGTGCAGCGGCGAAGCCCTGCCCCGTGGCCTGCAACGGCGCTTCGAACAACAACTGCCGGGGGTCGAGCTGCATAACCTGTATGGCCCGACCGAAGCGGCCATCGACGTTACCGCCTGGCAGTGCCGTCCCACCGATCCGGGCGAAAGCGTGCCGATCGGCCGGCCGATTGCCAATATCCAGATGCATGTGCTGGATGCCCTGGGCCAGGTGCAGCCCCTGGGCGTGGCCGGGGAACTGCATATCGGCGGCATCGGTGTCGCCCGCGGTTACCTGAACCAGCCGGAACTGAGCGCCGAACGTTTTGTCGCCGACCCGTTTTCCAGCGATCCGCAGGCACGCCTGTACAAGACCGGCGACCTCGGTCGCTGGCTGGCCAACGGTGCCCTGGAGTACCTGGGCCGCAATGACTTCCAGGTGAAAATTCGCGGCCTGCGTATCGAGATCGGCGAAGTCGAAGCCGCCCTGGCCCTGTGTGCCGGTGTTCGTGAAGTGGTGGTGATGGCCCGCGAGGACGATCCGAGCCAACCGGACAGCAAACGCCTGGTCGCCTATCTGTGCGGCGAACCGGCACCGGCCGAACAACTGCGGGTCGAATTGCTCAAGCACCTGCCCGAGTACATGGTGCCCAGTGCCTTTGTGCACCTGGACAACCTGCCACTCACCTCCAACGGCAAGCTCGACCGCCGCGCCCTGCCCGCCCCTGGCGTGGAATCCCTGGCCAGCAAGGCCTATGAAGCACCGCAAGGCAATACCGAAGTCGCCATCGCCGAACTCTGGAAAAGCCTGCTCGGCCTGGATCAGGTCGGTCGTCACGACGGCTTCCTCGAACTGGGCGGCCACTCGCTGCTCACCGTGCAACTGCAAGCCCGCCTGCACCAGGACCTTGGCGTCGAGATCGACTTGCGCACCCTGTTCGGCCTGACGTCCCTGCGCAGCCTGGCCGAGTGCGTGGACCAGGCGGTCCGGTCGTCGGTCCAGACCATTGAAGCGGTCTCCCGCGACCAGGATCTGCCATTGTCCCTGGCCCAGCAACGCCTGTGGTTCCTCGACCAGCTGGACCATGCCGCCAGTGTCGCCTATCACATGCCGGCGGCCCTGCGCCTGCGTGGCCAGCTCGACCGCAATGCCTTGCAGCATGCCCTGGACCGCATTGTCGCCCGTCACGAAAGCCTGCGTACCACCTTCGAACGCCACGAAGGTGAAGTCCGCCAGCGCTTCGCCGCCCCTGATATCGGCTTTGCCCTGGGTGAGCACGACCTGCGTCTGCTGCCCGACGCAAGCCGCGAACAGGAGGTCGAGCAACTGACCCGGACCGAGGCCCTCAAGCCTTTCGACCTGAGCCAGGGCCCACTGATTCGCGGGCACCTGCTGCAGCTGGCCGAAGACGAGCATATCCTGCTGGTCACCCAGCACCACATCGTCTCCGATGGCTGGTCGGTGGCCGTACTGATCGGCGAGTTCAACCGCCTGTATGCCGCCTTCAGCCAGGGCCTCGATGACCCATTGCCGCCGCTGGCCCTGCAATACGCCGACTACGCGGTCTGGCAACAACAGCACCTGCAAGGCGAACGCCTGCAAACCCAGACCCGTTTCTGGAGCGAGCACCTCGGCGGCGCACCAGGCCTGCTGGAGCTGCCCACCGATCACCCACGGCCACAGGTGCAAAGTTACCTCGGCGCCACCCTGGCACTGGAACTGCCGACGGGGCTGAGTGCCAGGCTGCGCCTGTTCAGCCAGCAGCAGGGCCTGACCCCGTTCATGACCCTGCTGGCGGCCTGGTCGATCCTGCTGTCACGCCTGAGCAACCAGGCGCAAGTGGTCGTCGGTACCCCGGTGGCCAACCGTCCGCGCCAGGAAACCGAGGCGCTGATCGGCTTCTTCGTCAACACCCTGGCCCTGCGCGTCGACGTCCAGGCCGACAGTCGCGTCGACCAGTTGCTGGCGCAGATCAAGGCCACCACCCTCGACGCCTACAGCCATCAGGACCTGCCGTTCGAGCAGGTGGTCGAAGCCCTGCAACCGGAGCGCAGCCTTGGCCACAGTCCGTTGTTCCAGGCCATGCTGGTGCTCGGCAACACCCCCCGTGACCAGGCCCTGGCCCTGCCCGGCCTGGCACTGACCCCACTGCCCCAGGTCACCGGCACCACCCAGTTCGACCTGAGCCTGTCGCTCAACGACGACGGTGAAAGCATTCACGGCCAGTTCGAATACGCCACCGATCTGTTCGACGAAAGCACCATCGCCCGCTGGAGCCGTCATCTGCTGCACCTGCTTGACGCCCTGCTCGAGGATGCCTCGCAACCGCTGGCAAGCCTGCCATTGCTGGATCACCAACAGCGCCGCGAACTGCTCGGCAATTTCAACCCGGCCCTGGTGCCGTTCCCTGAAGGCCTGCTGTTGCAGGAAGTTTTCGAACAGCAGGTCAAGGCACGTCCCGAGGCGATTGCCGTTCAGGCCGAAGGTATCGCCCTCAGCTATGCCCAACTCAACGCCCGGGCCAACCGTATCGCCCATCGCCTGATCGCCGCCGGCCTGAACCCGGATGAGCGCGTGGCCCTGCTGGTGGAACGCAGCCCGGAAATGATCGTCGGTATCCTCGCCAT
Source organism: Pseudomonas sp. MWU12-2345 (assembly GCF_023242385.1). NCBI lineage: Bacteria > Pseudomonadati > Pseudomonadota > Gammaproteobacteria > Pseudomonadales > Pseudomonadaceae > Pseudomonas > Pseudomonas sp. MWU12-2345. The sequence goes on from NZ_JALLJA010000001.1 coordinate 787,976, forward strand.
CCTCAAGGCCGGCGGCGCCTACGTGCCGCTCGACCCGAACTACCCGCAGGACCGCCTGCAACACATGCTCGACGACAGTTCTCCACGGGTACTGTTGAGCCAGGGCAACCTGGCCGAACAGCTGCCGCCGCTGTCGATCCCCCAGCTGCGGCTGGAAGACACCCCGGGCAACGACGCCAACCCGCGGATCAGTGGCCTGACCTCACGGCACCTGGCCTATGTGATGTACACCTCCGGCTCCACCGGCAAGCCGAAAGGGGTCATGCTCGAACACCGTTCGGTGTGCAACCAGATCGGTGCCCTGCAAGAGCGCTACGGCCTCAATCCGCAGGACCGCGTCCTGCAATTCGCCACCATGACCTTCGACATGTCGGTGGAAGAAATCTTCGGCGCGCTGCTGTCCGGTGCCACCCTGGTGCTGCGCAGCGATGCCTGGATCGCCGGCACCGCGGCCTTTGCCGCCCTGTGCGAGCAGTACGCGATCACCGTGGCCAACCTGCCGACGGTGTTCTGGCAACAGGTCAGCCGCGACGCCGATGTGGCGCTGCCGACCTCCCTGCGCCAATTCATGATCGGCGGCGAAGCCGTGGGCAAGCAGGCCGTGGCCCAGTGGTTCGAACGTGAGGGCCATCGCCCGGCACTGTTCAACGCCTATGGTCCGACCGAAGCCACGGTCAACGCCTCGATCCGCCTGATGGAGCGTGACAACGAAGATTTCCGCTCCATCGGCAAGCCGGTGCGCAATACCCAATTGCATGTACTGGATGCCGCCGGCCAGCTGGCGCCGCTGGGTGTGGCCGGGGAACTGCATATCGGTGGCGTGGGCGTGGCCCGTGGCTATCTCAACCGTGCCGAACTGAGTGCCGAGCGCTTTATCGCCGACCCGTTCACCACCGACCCCGACGCCCGCCTGTACAAGACCGGCGACCTTGGTCGCTGGCGCGCCGATGGCACCCTGGAATACCTGGGCCGTAACGACGACCAGGTGAAGATTCGTGGTTTCCGTGTCGAACTGGGTGAAATCGAAGCCGTGCTCGCCGCCTGCGCCGGTGTCCGCGAAGCCGTGGTGGTGGCCCGGGAAAGCAAACCCGGCCAGTCCGACAGCAAACGCCTGATCGCCTACCTGTGCGGTGAACCGGTAGCGGTTGAACAACTGCGTGCCGCCTTGCTCGAAGCCCTGCCGGATTACATGGTGCCGAGTGCCTATGTGCATCTGGAAGCCATGCCCTTGACGCCCAACGGCAAGCTGGACCGTCTGTCCCTGCCCGCGCCGGGACAGGACGCCTTCGCCAGCCGTGCCTACGAGGCACCGCGCGGCGAGATCGAACAGATTGTCGCGGCTGTCTGGCAGGACCTGCTGGGCATCGAGCAGGTCGGCCGTCATGACCGTTTCTTCGAGCTCGGCGGCCACTCGCTATTGGCCGTCAGCCTGATCGACCGCCTGCGCCAGCACGGTCTCAACGCCAGCGTGCGCACCGTGTTCACCGCCCCCAGCGTGCGGGAAATGGCCCAGGCCATCAGCCGCGACGGCCAGGCCCTGTTCCAGGCCCCGGCCAACCGTATCCAGGCCGATTGCACCCAGTTGACCCCGGAGATGTTGCCGCTGGTGGCACTGAGCGCCGCCCAGTTGGAACGGATCGTCGCCGCCGTTCCCGGGGGTGCCGCCAATATCCAGGACATCTACCCCCTGGCGCCACTGCAGCAAGGCATCCTCTTCCATCACTTGCTGGGCCACGAGGGCGACGCCTACCTGGTGCGCTCACTGATCGAGTTTGATGATCGCCAGCGCCTCGATACCTTTATCGAAGCCTTGCAAACAGTGATCGACCGTCATGACATCCTGCGCAGCGCAGTGCACTGGGTCGGCCAGCCCCAAGCGGTGCAAGTGGTCCATCGCCGGGCCCAACTGCCGATCCAGACCCTCACCCTGACACCGGACGAAGACCCGCGCCGCCAGCTGGAGCGCCTGAGCGATCCACGCCACTTGCGCCTGGACCTGCAACAGGCACCGCTGATGCGTACCTGCATCGCCCGCGATCCGCACTCCGAGCGCTGGCTGCTGGCCCTGCTCGACCACCATATGATCAGCGACCACGTGTCCCTCGGGATCGTGCTCGAGGAAATCCGCGCCCTGATGCTGGGTCAGGCAACCGAGCTGCCGGCCCCGCAACCCTATCGCGAGTTTGTCGCGCAGATCCTCGCCACGCCGGCCGAGGTCCACGAAGCCTACTTCAGCCGCCGTCTGGCCACTGTCGATGAGCCGACCGCGCCATTTGGCATACTGGATGTCCAGGGCGACGGTGCCCGGGTAACGGAAACCAGCGTGCGCCTCGATCCGGCCCTGAGCCGCAAGGTCCGCGCCCGTGCGCAAGCCGCCGGGGTTACGTCGGCAGTGTTGTTCCATATTGCCTGGGCCCAGGTGCTCGGACGCTGCACCGACCGCGACGATGTGGTGTTCGGCACCGTGGTCGCCGGGCGTCTGCAGGGCTCGGCCGGGGCTGATCGCGCCCTCGGGGTGTTTATCAATACCCTGCCGGTGCGGGTGCAACTGGCCCAGCTCGGTGTCGCCGCGCTGGTGGACGAGACTTATCGCGACCTCAGTGAAATGCTGGTCCACGAACAGGCCTCCCTGGCCCTGGCCCAACGTTGCAGCGGGGTGGCCGCAGGCCTGCCGCTGTTCACCAGCCTGTTCAACTATCGTCATTCGAGCGATGGCGGCTCCCTGGCCAACCAGGATCAGGTACTGGCCTGGGAGGGCGTGCGCTTCCTGAGCAACGAAGCGCGCACCAACTACCCGATTGAAGTGGCGGTTGCGGATGAGGGTGTCGATTTCTCCCTGACCGCCCAGGCCATCGAAGGCATCGACCCGCACCGTATCGCCGCCTATCTTGGTCAGGCCGTTGCCGAGCTGGTCGAGGCGCTTGAGCAAGACCCGGCGCGTCTGGCCTGCAGCCTGGACGTCGTGCCCGAAGCCGAGCGGCAACTGCTGCTCAACAGCTTCAACAACACCGCTACCGCGTTTGCCCCCGCAGAGCCGATCCATGCCCTGTTCGAAAGCCAGGTCCGCGCTAACCCCGAGGCCGTGGCCCTGGTCTGTGAAGACCGCCAACTGAGCTATCGCCAGCTCAACCGTCGTGCCAACCACCTGGCCCGACAACTGCTCGCCCTCGGCGTACGGCCGGACGAACGCGTGGCCATCTGCGCCGAACGCAGCCTGGACATGATTGTCGGCCTGCTGGGTGTGCTCAAGGCCGGCGGCGCCTATGTACCCATCGACCCGGCGCACCCTGCCGACCGCATGGCCTTCATGCTGCAGGACAGCCAGCCGCGGGCGCTGTTGACTCAGACAGCGCTCACGCTACCGGCTGGCGATACGCCGCTGTTGCTGCTCGATACCGCCGAGTCGCTACGTGCCGCTGACGATGAGGCTTTCGATGCCAACCCAACGGTCGCGGGCCTGACGCCGGAAAACCTGGCCTATGTCATCTACACCTCCGGCTCCACCGGCCAATCCAAGGGCGTGATGGTCGAACACCGTTCGGTGTTCAACTTCTGGAACGTGCTGACCCGCACCACCCACCAGCATTGCCCGACACCAGCTACCGTGGCCCTTAACGCCGGGTTCTTCTTCGACATGTCGATCAAGGGCATCTCGCAGCTGTTCTCCGGCCACAAGCTGGTGATCATCCCACAACTGATCCGCGCCAGCGGCGGCGAGCTGCTGGACTTCCTTGAACAGCACCGGGTGCATGCCTTCGACTCGACCCCGTCGCAGCTCGATACCCTGCTCTCCGCCGGCCTGCTGGAACGCAGCAGCTACCAGCCGATCAGCGTGCTGCTGGGTGGCGAAGCGATCAATGCCAGCACCTGGGAAAAGCTGCGCAACTGCCCGACCATCCACTTCTACAACATGTACGGCCCGACCGAGTGCACGGTCGACGCCACCATCGACCTGATCCGTGATCTCGGTGAAAAACCGAGCATCGGCCGGCCGATTGCCAATGTCCAGGTGCATGTCCTCGATGCCCGTGGCGAACCCGCACCGCTGGGCGTGGCCGGGGAAATCCATATCGGCGGTGCCGGTGTGGCCCGCGGATACCTCAACCGCGACGAACTGAGTGCCGAGCGTTTTATCGTCGACCGGTTCTCTCAAGTCGCAAACGCCCGCCTCTACAAAACCGGCGACCTCGGCCGCTGGCTGGCCGACGGCACCCTGGAGTACCTGGGCCGTAACGACTTCCAGGTGAAGATCCGCGGTTTTCGTATCGAACTGGGTGAAATCGAAAATGTGCTGCTGAACTGTGCCGGCGTCACCGAGGCCGTGGTCATCGCCCGAGAAGACCAGCGCCTGGTGGCCTACCTGTGCGGCAAGCCGGCGTCCGCCGAACAGCTGCGCAGCGAGCTGCTCAAACACCTGCCCGAGTACATGGTGCCGAGCGCCTTCGTCCATCTGGACGCCCTGCCGCTGACCGCCAACGGCAAGCTCGACCGCCGTGCCCTGCCCGCCCCTGGCCTGGAATCCCTGGCCAGCAAGATCTACGAGGCACCGCAAGGCGACACTGAAGTCGCCATCGCCGGGATCTGGAAAAGCCTGCTCGGCCTGGATCAGGTCGGCCGTCACGACGGCTTCCTCGAACTCGGCGGCCACTCGCTGCTCACCGTGCAACTGCAAGCCCGCCTGCACCAGGACCTCAATGCCGAGATCGATCTGCGCAGCCTGTTCGGCCTGAGTTCCCTGCAAGCCCTGGCCGAGTGCGTGGACCAGGCGGCCCAGTCGCGGGTCCAGCCGATTGAAGCGGTATCCCGCAACCAGGACCTGCCACTGTCCCTGGCCCAGCAACGCCTGTGGTTCCTCGACCAGCTGGACCATGCCGCCAGCGTCGCCTACCACATGCCGGCCGCCCTGCGCCTGCGTGGCCAGCTCGACCGCACCGCCTTGCAACGTGCCCTGGACCGCATCGTCGCCCGGCATGAAAGCCTGCGCACGACCTTCGAACGGCAGGACGGCAAAGTCCGTCAGCGCTTCGCCGCTGAAGACATCGGCTTTACCCTGGTCGAGCACGACCTCCGCGCCCTGGCAGGCGAAGCCCGTGAACTGGCGGTCGAACAACTGGGCCAGGCCGAAGTCCACGCAGCCTTCGACCTGAACCAGGGTCCGCTGGTCCGCGGACGCCTGCTGCAACTGGCCGAAGACGAGCATATCCTGCTGGTCACCCAGCACCATATCGTCTCCGATGGCTGGTCCGTGGCGGTGCTGATCGGCGAGTTCAACCGCCTGTATAGCGCCTTCAGCCAGGGTCTCGACGATCCGCTGCCACCGCTGGCCCTGCAATACGCCGACTATGCCAACTGGCAACAACAGCACCTGCAAGGCGAACGCCTGCAGGCCCAGACCCGTTTCTGGAGCGAACACCTGAGCGGTGCGCCCGGCCTGCTGGAACTGCCGAGCGATCATCCACGACCACACGTGCAGAGTTATATCGGTGCGACCTTGCCGCTGGAACTCCCCGTTGCACTGAGTGCCAAGCTGCGCCAGTTCAGCCAGCAACAGGGCCTGACCCCGTTCATGACCCTGCTGGCGGCCTGGTCGATCCTGCTGTCGCGCCTGAGCAACCAGGCGCAAGTCGTGGTCGGTACTCCGGTGGCCAACCGCCCGCGCCAGGAAACCGAAGCGCTGATCGGCTTCTTCGTCAACACCCTGGCCCTGCGGGTCGATGTCCAGGCCCACCACAGCGTCGACCAGTTGCTGGCGCAGATCAAGGCCACCACCCTCGACGCCTACAGCCATCAGGACTTGCCTTTCGAACAGGTGGTCGAAGCCCTGCAACCGGAGCGCAGCCTGGGCCATAGCCCGCTGTTCCAGGCGATGCTGGTGCTCGGCAATACCCCTCACGACCAGGTTCTGGCCCTGCCCGGCCTGGAACTGACCCCACTGCCTCAAGTCACCGGCACCACCCAGTTCGACCTGAGCCTGTCGCTCAACGACGACGGTGAAAGCATCCGTGGCCAGTTCGAATACGCCACCGATCTGTTCGACGAAAGCACCATCGCCCGCTGGAGCCGCCATCTGCTGCACCTGCTCGACGCCCTGCTCGGCGATGCCGGACAACCGCTGGCGAGCCTGCCATGGCTCGACGCAGATCAACGCGAGCAACTGCTGACGACCTTCAATCCAGCGCAAACGCCCCTGGACGAACAGCCGCAGCGTCTGCCCCCGCGTGTCTTCGAGGCCCAGGCGGCACTCACCCCGCACGCGGTGGCACTGGTCTGCGCCGGACAAACCCTCGATTACGCCGAGCTCAATGCCCGGGCCAACCGTATCGCCCACCGCCTGATCGCTCTCGGCGTGCGCCCTGACGACACCGTCGGCCTTTGCGTCCGCCGCAGTCCGGAGATGGTCATCGGCCTGCTCGGTATCCTCAAGGCCGGTGCTGCCTACGTGCCACTGGACCCGCAATACCCGGCGCAACGCCTGGCCCATATGCTCGCCGACAGCGCGCCACGGGCCCTGGTGTTCCAGCAAGGGCTGGACGAACTGCCGCTGCCCGCGGGCCTGGCGACCCTTGAACTGAACGACCCGACGCTGCTCGACGTAGCGGATCACAACCCGCAGGTGCCGGCGCTGAACTTCAGCCATCTGGCCTATGTGATCTACACCTCGGGCTCCACCGGCCTGCCCAAGGGCGTGATGGTCGAACATCGCGGCCTGCGCAACCTGCTCGACTGGTACATCGAGGACCTGGCGCTGCATGCCGGGGACGCAGTGCTGCTGGCCTCCTCCTACAACTTCGACCTGACCCAGAAGAATATCCTTGCGCCGCTGATGGTCGGCGCGGCGCTGCACCTGGCCGAGGAACCGTTCAACCCCGCGGCCATCGTCGCGCAGATCGCCGAGGCCGGCGTCACCCACATCAACCTGTCACCGAGTGCCTTCCACGCCCTGGTGGACGCTGACCCACAACAGGCCCTGGCCTGCCTGAAACGCGTGGTCCTGGGGGGCGAGCCGATTCAGATCGCCATGCTGGAAAAACTCGCCCTGCCACGCCCGGCGGTGATCAACAGCTACGGCCCCACCGAGTGCAGCGACGTGGTCGCCTGGCACACGGCGGACATGGACCTGGCGACCTACCAGGAGCGTTCGATCCCGATTGGCCGGCCGATCCGCAATATGCAACTGCATGTGCTGGACAACCACGGTCAATTGCTGCCCGTGGGGGTCCGCGGCGAGATCCATATCGGCGGCGTCGGCGTTGCCCGCGGCTACCTCAACTTGCCGCAACTGAGTGCCGAGCGTTTTATCAGCGACCCGTTCTCCGCACTGGCCAACGCCCGCCTTTACAAGACCGGCGACGTCGGCCGCTGGCTGCCCGACGGCACCCTGGAATACCTCGGGCGCAATGACGACCAGGTGAAGATCCGTGGCCTGCGGGTCGAACTGGGGGAAATCGAGGCGGCCCTCGCCGCCCTGCCTGGTGTTCGCGAGGCGGCAGTCATTGCCCGCGAGCAGCAGGCCGGACAAGCCGACAGCAAGCGCCTGATCGCCTACCTCTGTGGCGAACCGGCCAGCGCCGAGCAATTGCGCGCCGAATTGCTGACCCGCCTGCCCAGCCATATGGTGCCGAGCGCCTTTGTGGTGCTGGATGTCCTGCCCTTGACCGCCAACGGCAAGCTCGACCGTCGGGCCCTGCCGGAGCCGGGCCAGGACGCCTACGCCAGCCGTACCTACGAGGCCCCTCAGGGCTCCGTGGAACAAGTTATCGCCACGATCTGGGAGCAATTGCTCGGTCTGGAACGTGTCGGTCGCCATGACGGTTTCTTCGAGCTCGGCGGCCACTCGCTGATGGCCGTCAGCCTGATCGAACGCCTGCGCGAACAAGGCCTGAACGCCGATGTGCGGCGGGTCTTCAGTGCCCCGAGCCTGCGCGAGCTGGCCCTGGCCGTGGGCCAGGCCAGTGAAGCGCTGTTCCAGGCACCGGCCAACCGGATTCCGGTCGATTGCACCCAACTGACCCCGGACATGCTGCCGCTGGTGACCCTGAACACCACGCAATTGGAGCGGATCGTTGCCGCCGTACCCGGCGGGGCCGCCAATATCCAGGATATCTACCCGCTGGCACCGCTGCAGGAAGGCATTCTCTTCCATCATCTGCTCGGCCATGAAGGTGACGCCTATCTGGTGCGTTCGATGCTCGAGTTCGACGACCGCCAGCACCTCGACGCCTTTATCAACGCCTTGCAGAAGGTGATCGACCGCCATGACATCCTGCGCACGGCCGTGCACTGGGATGGCCTGCCCCAGGCGGTGCAAGTGGTGCAACGCCTGGCGCGCCTGCCGGTGCACAGTGTCACCCTGGACAGCGGCAAGGACCCGCTGGAGCAGTTGCGCAACCTCAACGATCCACGGCAACTGCGCCTGGACCTGCGTCAGGCGCCGCTGATGCGTGCCTGTATCGCCCGCGATCCGCACTCCGAGCGCTGGTTGCTGGCATTGCTCAACCACCATATGGCCAGCGACCATGTGACCCTGGAAATCGTCCTGGAAGAAATCCACGCGATCCTCCACGGCCAGGGCGACAGCCTGCCGGTGCCACAACCCTATCGCGACTTTATCGCCCAGACCCAGGCCACCCCGGCTGAAGTCCATGAAGCCTACTTCCGCCGCCGCCTGGCCGATGTCGATACACCGACCGCGCCGTTCGACCTGCTGGAAGTCCAGGGCGACGGCAACCACATCGAAGAAGCCGAGGTGCACCTGAGCAGCGAGCTCAGCCGGCGTATCCGGGCCCAGGCCCGCGAACGCGGAATGACCCCGGCGGTGCTGTTCCATGTGGCCTGGGCCCAGGTCCTGGCCCGCTGCACCGGCCGCGACGACGTGGTCTTCGGCACCGTGGTCGCCGGTCGCCTGCAAGGTTCGGCGGGTGCCGAACGGGCCCTCGGAGTCTTTATCAATACCCTGCCGGTGCGGGTGCAACTGGCCGCGCAAGGGGCCCATGAGCTGGTCCTGGCGACTCACCGCGACCTCGGCGAGCTGCTTGCCCACGAACAGGCATCCCTGGCCCTGGCCCAACGTTGCAGTGGCGTGGCCAAGGCCCTGCCGCTGTTCACCAGCCTGCTCAACTACCGCCACCAGAGCGACGACAGCCAGTTGCAATGGCCGGGCATGCGCATGCTCGACAGCGCCGAGCGGACCAACTATCCGCTGACCCTGTCGGTCAACGACTACGGCGACGACCTCGGCCTGTTGGTGCAAAGCGTGCGGCCGGTGGACCCGCAACGCCTCTGCGCCCTGATGCAGCGTGCCCTGGAGCAACTGACCCAGGCGCTGATGTACACGCCGAAAATCCCCCTCACGCAACTCGATGTGCTGCCGCCCGCGGAGCGCACCCTGTTGCTCGAAACCTTCAACCAGAATCGCCTGGACTACCCGACGGACGCCTGCATCCAGCAACTGTTCGAAGAGCAGGTGTGCTGGACGCCGGAAGCCATCGCCCTGGTCGATGCCCAGGGCAGCCTCGACTATGCCGGACTCAATGCCCGCGCCAACCACCTGGCCCAACAGCTGATCGCGGCCGGCACCCAGCCAGGTGACCTGATCGCCATCTGTGTCGAACGCGGCGCGGCGATGATCGTCAGCATCCTCGCCATTCTCAAGGCCGGTGCCGCCTATGTGCCGCTGGACCCGACCTACCCGGCCGAACGCCTCGTCGCGATTGTCGAGGATGCCCAACCGCGCTTGCTGCTGGCCGATCCGCTCGGACGCGCGGCGGTGGGCGAACTGACTGGCACGACCCGCTACCTGGCGCTCGAACAGGCCGATACGCTGACGCCGGCAGCCGACCTGGAAAATCCACAGTTCGCCGCCGGCGCCCTGACCTCGGCGCACCTGGCCTATGTGATCTACACCTCCGGTTCCACCGGCAAGCCCAAGGGCGTGATGATCGAGCACCGCAACCTGGTGGCCTCGACCCTGGCCCGCTGCGCGGTCTACGCACCGAACGAAGACCGGCGCTTCCTGCTGCTCTCCTCGATTGCCTTCGACAGCTCGGTGGCGGGGATTTTCGGCACCCTGGTCAGCGGCGGCACCTTGTGCATCCCGGATGCCGAGACCGCTCGCGATCCCGAAGCCGTTGCCCGCTTCATCGAGGCCAAGGCGATTACCACCCTGCTCTGCGTACCGTCCCTGGGCCGCCTGGTGCTGGGCAGCCTGGCCAGCGGCAAGGGTCACGCCAGCCTGCGCGAGATGATTGTCGCCGGCGAAGCCTGCCCGCCGCTGCTGGTGCAGGAATGCGCCAGCTTCGAACCGGCCATCACCCTGTACAACGAATACGGTCCCACCGAAGGCACGGTCTGGGCCACGGTGCACCGCTGCTCCGGTGATGAACAGGGCACGGTGCCGATCGGCCAGGCCATTCCCAATACCCGCCTGTACCTGCTCGATCCGCAAGGCCAGCCGGTGCCCCTGGGGGTTTCGGGTGAGCTGTATATCGGTGGCGAAGGGATTGCCCGTGGCTACCTGAACCGGCCGCAATTGAACGCCGAGCACTTCCTCGCCGACCCGTTCGGCCTCAGCGACAACGCACGGATGTACCGCACCGGCGACCTGGTGCGGATGCGTCCCGACGGGGTGCTCGAGTTCCTCGGCCGTAACGACCAGCAGGTGAAGATCCGCGGCTTCCGTATCGAACCCGGTGAAATCGAAGCGCTGATGCTGACCCTGCCGGGGGTCCGCGAAGCGGCGGTGATCGCTCGCGAGGATGTTCCGGGCAGCACGCGTCTGGTGGCCTACCTGAGCGTCGAGCCGCACCTGGCCGGACGCAACGCCAGCCATACATTGCGGCCTTACCTCAGCTCGCAACTGCCGGACTACATGGTGCCGTCGGCCTTCGTGCTGGTCGAGCAACTGCCGCTGAGCCCCAACGGCAAGCTCGACCGTCGCGCCCTGCCGGCCCCGGCCGCCGAGGACTTCGCCCACCGCGAGTACGAAGCGCCCAACGATGAGACCGAAACCCTGCTGGCAGCGATCTGGGCCGACCTGCTGGGCCTGGAACGCATCGGCCGGCATGACGACTTCTTCGAACTCGGCGGCCATTCGCTGCTGGCGGTACAGGTCACCCTCCGGACCCGCGAGACCTTCGGTGTCGAAGTGCCCCTGAGGGGCCTGTTCGAACACCCGTCGCTGCAGGCCCTGGCCGACCTGGTCACCACCCTGCAACTGGCGCAGTACGAGTCGGACGAACTGCTGGACCTGCAACAAGAAATGGCTTCGCTGTCTGAAAGCGAACTGCTCGCTATCGTCTCCAAGGATGCTTGATAAATTGAACTCACATAACGATAGTCTCGACCAGTTGAAACGTGCCGCCATGCTGCGCCTGCTCAAGCAGCGCGGCGCCACGCGGACCGTCGATACCACCTCGGACGACATGGTTGCCGTGGACCGCGAAGGTCCGTTGGCGCTGTCGTTCGCCCAGCAACGCCTGTGGTTCCTCGATCAGCTGGACCCGACGGCCAGCGCCGCCTACCACATGCCGGCGGCACTGGTGCTGCGCGGCAGCCTTGACCACAACGCACTGAAGGCCGCCCTCGATCAACTGGTGGCCCGCCATGAAAGCCTGCGCACCACCTTCCGCCGTGACGGCGAGCAGCCGGTGCAAATCATCGCGCCGGCCAACTGCGGCTTCAGCCTGGCGGAGCACGATCTGCGCCACCTGTCCGTCGAGCTGGCGGCAGAACAGGCCGCCCAGTTGAGCGAACGCGAAGCCACGACGCCCTTCGACCTGCTGAGCGGGCCGCTGATCCGTGGCAGCCTGCTGCGCCTGGCCGACGATGAACACCGCCTGCTGATCACCCAGCACCACATCATCTCCGACGGCTGGTCCATCGGGGTGCTGGTCAAGGAGTTCGCCGCGCTGTACCAGGCCTTCAGCACCGGCCAGGCCGATCCCCTGCCGGCCCTGGCCCTGCAATACGCCGACTACGCGGCCTGGCAACGCCGGCACCTGGAAGGCGAACGCCTGAGCCAGCACGTCGAGTTCTGGCGCAGTCACCTGGCCGGCGCCCCGGCCTTGCTTGCGTTGCCCACCGACCGGCCACGTCCGGCGGTGCAGAGCTACCGTGGCGAGACCCTGAGCTTCGATTTGCCCGTGGCCCTGTCCGCGGCCATCACCCGCTTCGCCCAGTCCCGTGCCGCGACCCCGTTCATGACCCTGATGGCCGCCTGGGCGGTCCTGCTGGGCCGGATCAGTGGCCAGCAGGACGTGGTGATCGGCACCGTGACCGCCAACCGCGACCGCCAGGACGTGCAGGCGTTGATCGGTTTCTTCGTCAACACCCTGGCCCTGCGGGTGCGCCTGGACGCCAACCCGACCCTCGACCAGGTGCTGCAACAGGTCAAGGAACTGCTGCTGGAGTCCGCCAGCCGCCAGGACACCCCGTTCGAGCAAGTGGTCGAGGCCCTCAAGCCACCTCGCAGCGCCAGCTACAGTCCGGTGTTCCAGACCATGCTCTACACCAACGCCGGCGGTGCCGGCGGGCAGTTGCAATTGCCGGGATTGAACCTGGAGTTCCTGCCGTCGCACAAGGACAACACCCAGCACGACCTGTCGTTACATATCGACGAAGGCGGCGCGAGCCTGTCCTGCAGCCTGTCGTATTCCACCGCCCTGTTCGACGCCAGTACCGTCGAACGCCTGGCGGCGCGCTTCGAACGCCTGCTGCAGTGCTTCACCGAAGCCCCGCAAACCCGACTCGGCGCCCTGGAATTGGACGCCGCCCTGGCGCTACCCGAGGTCAGCGCGCTGGTGCCAGTCCCGGCACGGCTGCCGCTGTCTTATCACCAGGAACGGGTCTGGTTCGTCGACACCTTCGAAACCGGCTACCTGTACGAGGCCAACCCGGTCTATCACAACGTCGCGCTGCTGCTGGAGATCTTCGGCGAACTGCAGGTCCCGGCCCTGCAAACCGCCCTCGACGGGCTGCTGGCCCGCCACGCCATCCTGCGCTGCCGGGTGCATTCCGACGGTGCCAGCGCCTGGCAGAGCTTTGACGGCCCGGCGAGCCTGGTGCTGGAACAGCTCCAGGGTGCTCCGGGCAACCTGACGGCCCTGGCCCTGGCCGAAACCCGCCGTCCCCTGGACATGAACGGCGGCAGCCTGGTGCGTGCCAGCCTGATTCGCGCGGACGAGAAAAACGCCGTGCTGGCCCTGGCCGTGCACCACTTGCTGGCCGACCGCACGTCGATGCAATTGATCAAGCGCGACCTGCTGGCCCTCTATGAAGCCGCCTGCGCCGAGCGCGAAGCCACGCTGCCGGCGCTGTCCCTGGGTTACGGCGACTTCGCCGCCTGGCAGCGCCAGTTGCCGGCCGCCGTGCGCGAAAACCTGCGGGCCTACTGGAGCTATCAACTGCGCGGCAAGCTGCAAGCTCTGGAGCTGCCACTCAACCGCCCACGGGCGGCGGTGCATGTCTTCAGCGAAGCCACCCATGAGTTCGTTATCGAGGCGGCGCTGGTCAAGCGCCTCGGCGAGCTGGCCCGGGAAGTCGGCGTCAGTACCGACAGCCTGGCGCTGAGCGCCTTCACCGCCCTGCTGCGGCGCTATGCCGGGCACGACGAGTTGGTCATCGGCACTACGGCAGCCTGCCGCGAACCGGCCCTGCAAGACGTGGTCGGCCCGCTGGACAACCTGCTGGTGATCCGCGGTACCTGCGACAGCGACACCACTCTGCAAACCCTGCTGGAACAGACCGCCGGCACCCTGGCCGATGCGCGCCGCCATCGCCACATGCAGTTCGACCAGTTGGTACTGGCCCTCAATCCGGCCAAGGACATGAGCCGCACCGCGCTGTTCGACGTGCTGTTCAACTTCCAGCAGGTCAGTGACAGCCGCACCTTGATCGCCGGGCTTGCGGTCAACAGCCTGGAAACCAACCTGGGCTACGGCAAGAACGACCTGCACCTGTTGATCAGTGCCGGCGAGCAACACTGGAATGGTCACCTGGCCTACAACGCCGACTTCTTCGACCCTGAATTTATCCAGCAACTGATGCGTCACTACGTGCGCCTGTTGCAGGCCTTTGTCGACACCCCGCAACAGCGTGTCGACGACGTCGCCCTGCTGGATGCGGCCGAGCGCCAGCGGCAGGTCCTCGACTTCAACAATACCGAAGCCGCCTGGCCCGACAGCCTGACCCTGCACCAGATCTTCGAGGAACAGGCGCGCCTGACCCCGGACAACATTGCCGTCAACCTCGGCGAGGAACACCTGAGCTATCGCCAACTCAACGAACAGGCCAACCGCCTGGCCCACAGTCTGCGCGACGCGGGCGTGCAACCGCAGGAACTGGTGGCCATTGCCCTGGAGCGCTCGCTGGCGATGATCATCGCCACCCTGGCGGTGCTCAAGGCCGGCGCCGCCTATGTGCCGATCGATCCCGCTTCGCCGGCTGAACGTATCGCCTATGTGTTGCGCGACAGCGGTGCCAGCAAGGCCATCGCCGGCCAGGACATCAGCCCCGCGCTGCTGGCGCTCGGCATTGAAGTCTTCGCGCCCGAATCGATCCATGCGGCGCCCCACAACGCCCGGTATTCGGCCAACCTGCCCAACCTCAACGCCCCGGATCATCTCTGCTATGTGATCTACACCTCGGGATCCACCGGCGAACCCAAGGGTGCGCTGCTGGAACACCGCAACGTCGTGCGGCTGATGCACAACAATCGCTCGGAATTCGCCTTCAACGCCGAGGATGTCTGGTCGCTGTTCCACTCCAACGCCTTCGACTTCTCGGTCTGGGAGATGTACGGCGCCCTGCTCCATGGTGGCCGCCTGACCCTGGTCCCCGAAGCCCTGCGCCGCGATCCGGCGGAGCTGCTGGGTTTCCTCGAACGCGAACAGGTGACGGTGCTCAACCAGACCCCGTCGGCCTTCCTGCAGCTCAGCGGCGCCGCCCTGGCCCGCAGCGATGTGCGCCTGGAACACCTGCGTTATGTGATCTTCGGCGGTGAAAGCCTGGAGCTGGGCAAGCTCGACGCCTTCCATCAAGCCTTCGCCCATGTGGCGCTGGTAAACATGTACGGCATCACCGAAACCTGCGTGCACGTGACCTACAAGGCCATCGCGGCGGCGGATATCGCTGCCGGTATCTCCAATGTCGGCCGACCGATCCCGACCACCGTGGCCTATGTCCTCGACGCCCAGCAGCGCCTGCTGCCCATCGGCGTGGCCGGGGAAATCTGTGTCGGCGGCCTGGGGGTCGGTCGCGGTTACCTGAACCGTGAGCAGCTGACCGCCGAACGTTTTATCGCCGACCCGCTGCGTCCCGGTGAGCGCCTGTATCGCTCCGGGGACCTGGGCAAGTTGCTGGACAACGGCGAGATCATTCACCTGGGTCGGATGGACGCCCAGGTGAAGATTCGCGGTTTCCGTATCGAGCTGGGGGAAATCGAGGCCAAGCTGCTGGCCTGTGACGGCGTGCGCGAAGCCCGGGTCCTGGCTCGCGATGACGTGGGCCAGGGCAAGCGCCTGATCGCCTACCTGATCGCCAAGCCGTCGGTCCGCCTGGAAATCGCGGCCTTGCGCAAACAACTGGGCGCCACCCTGCCCGACTATATGATCCCCAGCGCCTTTGTCAGCCTGGCGGCCTATCCGCTGACCGGCAACGGCAAGCTGGACCAGGACGCGCTGCCGGCGCCGGACCTGGATGCCATGTCCGAGCGCGGCTACACCGCACCGCAAGGCGCCACCGAACTGGCCCTGGCGCAGATATTCCAGGAACTGCTGGGCCTGGAACGCGTGGGCCGGCATGACGGCTTCTTCGAACTCGGCGGCCACTCCCTGCTGGCCGCGCAACTGGTTTCCCGGGTACGTCAGCAACTGGGCGGCGAGATGATGCTGCGCCAGCTGTTCAGCCACCCGACCGTGGCCGAACTGGCGCGGGTGGTCGGCGGCCTGCAAGCGACCGAAACCGACAGCATCGAGCCGGTCGAGCGTAGCGCGCCCTTGGCGCTGTCGTTCTCCCAGCAACGCCTGTGGTTCCTCGACCAGCTCGATCCCGGCGCCAGCAGTGCCTATCACATGCCGATGTCGCTGCTGTTGCGCGGCAATCTCGACCACGTCGCACTCAAGGCCGCCCTCGACCGCCTGGTGGCGCGTCACGAAAGCCTGCGCACCACCTTCGAACGCCACGGCGAACAGCCGGTGCAGATTATCGCCCCGGCGGACTGCGGTTTCGCCCTGGCCGAGCAGGACTTGCGCACGCTGTCCTACGAGCAGGCCAGCCTCAGCGCCTCGCGCATTGGCAACAGCGAAGCCACGGCGCCCTTCGACCTGCGCCAGGGTCCGCTGATTCGCGGGCGCCTGCTGCGCCTGGCGGATGACGAACACATCCTGCTGATCACCCAGCACCACATCATCTCCGACGGTTGGTCGGTGGGGGTGCTGGTCAAGGAGTTCGCCGCCCTTTACCAAGCCTTCAACCAGCAGCAGGAAGACCCGCTGCCGATCCTGTCGATCCAGTATGCCGACTACGCGGCGTGGCAGCGCCGCACCTTCACCGGCGAGCGCCTGGCCGAACAGGCCGAGTTCTGGCGTGGGCACCTGGGCGGCGCCCCGGCGCTGCTGTCCCTGCCCACCGACCGGCCACGCCCCGCAGTGCAGAGCTACCGTGGCGGCGACGTACCGGTACAGATCGATGCCGCGCTGTACCAACGCCTGGAGCGCTTCTGCCAGGCCCACAACATCACCCTGTTCATGGGCCTGCTCAGTGCCTGGTCAGTGCTGATGGCGCGCCTGGGCAACGAGCGCGACGTGGTGATCGGCGTACCGACCGCCAACCGCGGCCGGACCGAAACCGAAAACCTGATCGGTTTCTTCGTCAACACCCTGGCCCTGCGCGTCGACCTCGGGCAGGACCCGAGCGTGGCGCAACTGCTGGAGCAGGTCCGCCAGACCACCCTGGCGGCCCACGAACACCAGGACATTCCGTTCGAGCAAGTGATCGAGGCCTTGCAGCCGCCACGCTCCCTGAGCCACAACCCGTTGTGCCAGGTCGCCCTGTCGCTGGACAATACCCCGGCTGGCGTCGAACTGAGCCTGCCGGGCCTGAGCCTGGTGCCCGTGGCCCAGGCCCATGAAACCGCGCAATTCGACCTGATGCTGACCCTCGGCAGCAGCAACGGTACCCTGGCCGGGGTGATCGAGTACGCCAGCGACCTGTTCGACCGCGCCACCGTCGAGCGCTTCGCCCAGCACTTCCAGATCCTGCTGGAAGCGATGATCGAAGATGTTGCGCAACCGGTACTCGGCCTGCCATTGCTCACCCCCGCGCAACGCCAGGCCTCGCCAGCGCTTCTGCCGCCGAAAGCGACGTTCGCTGTCGAGCAACTGATTCACCAGCGTTTCGAAACCCAGGCGGCCCATCACCCGCAGCGCACCGCCCTGGTGTTCGGCGAACAGACCCTGACTTACCAGGCCCTCAACCGCCGCGCCAACGGCATTGCCCGCGCCCTGCTCGCCCAGGGGGTGCGCCCGGATGATCGGGTGGCGATCCTCTCCCTGCGCGGCGTCGACATGCTCTGCGCAGTGCTGGCCGTGCTCAAGGCCGGTGCCGCCTACGTGCCGCTGGACCCGGCCTACCCGGCCGAACGCCTCGCCTACCTGCTGGACGACAGCGCACCGGTGGCGTTGCTCGCACAGACGGCCTGCCTCGATGCCCTGCTGGCGCATAACGTGCCGGTGCTGAAACTCGACGAGTTGAACCGCGAAGACGCCGCCGCTGACAGCAACCTGGACCTCAACCCGCAGGCCGACGAACTGGGCCTGGCGCCGCAGCACCTGGCCTATGTCATCTACACCTCGGGCTCCACCGGTTTGCCCAAGGGCGTGCTGGTGGAGCACGGCAATGTCGCGCGGCTGTTCGACACCACCGCCGAGTTGTTCGACTTCGACCACAGCGACACCTGGACGCTGTTCCACTCCTTCGCCTTCGACTTCTCGGTCTGGGAAATCTGGGGCGCCCTGAGTTACGGCGGCAAGCTGGTGATCGTGCCGAGTGACGTGGCCCGTTCGCCGGATGACTTCTATGCCCTGGTCTGCCAGCAGCAGGTCAGCGTGCTGAACCAGACGCCGAGCGCCTTCCGCCAGTTTATCGAGGCGCGCGGCCGCAGCGAGGCAGAACACAGCCTGCGCGAAGTCATCTTCGGCGGCGAGGCCCTGGACTTTCGCAGCCTGCGGCCGTGGACCGCGAGTACCCCGCTGTCGCGCACCCGCCTGGTGAACATGTACGGCATCACCGAGATCACCGTGCACGCCACCTACTACCCGGTCAGCCAGGCCGAGATCGACACCGCCGCACCGAGCCTGATCGGCCCGGCGCTGCCGGACCTGTGCCTGCGCATCCTCGATGACTACCAGCAACCGGTGCCGGTGGGCGTCAATGGAGAGATCTATATCGGTGGCGCCGGGGTCGCCCGGCATTACCTGAACCGTGACGCGCTGAACGCCGAACGCTTTATCGCCGACCCTTACTCCGATGTGCCGGGTGCCCGCCTGTATCGCACCGGCGACGTCGCCCGTTACCGCACCGATGGCGGCGTGGTCTACGTCGGCCGCAACGACTCGCAGATCAAGATCCGCGGTTTCCGTATCGAACTGGGTGAAATCGAGGCGCAACTGCTGGCCTGTGCCGAAGTCCGCGAAGCCCTGGTGATCGTCCGTGAGGACCAACCCGGCGACAAACGCCTGGTGGCCTACCTGATCGCCGAAGACGGCAGCGCTCCCGAGTCCTCTGCCCTGCGCGGCCAACTGGCCGGCGTGCTGGCCGAACATATGCTGCCGAGCGCCTTCGTGACCCTCGCGGCCTGGCCGTTGACCACCAACGGCAAGCTCGACCGTACGGCCCTGCCGGCACCGGACCTGTCCGCCGCCGTCAGCCGCCACTACGAAGCACCGCTGGGGGCGATCGAAACCACCCTGGCCTCTGCCTGGCAGGAATTGCTCGGCGTTGAGCGGGTCGGTCGCCAGGATCACTTCTTCGAACTCGGCGGTCACTCCTTCCTGGTGATCAGCCTGATCGAACGCTTGCGCCAGGCCGGTCTGCAACTGGATGTGCGCACCGTGTTCTCGGCGCCAACCCTGCAGGCCATGGCCACCGTCCTCGCCGGCGGCAGCCGTGCCGAACGGGTGGTCCCGGCCAACCTGATCCCGGCCGATTGCACCACCCTGACCCCGCAGATGCTGCCGCTGGTGACGCTGAGCCCGCAGGAGATCGAACAAATCGTCTCTGATGTTCCGGGCGGCGCCGCCAACGTGCAGGACATCTACCCGCTGTCGTCCTTGCAGGAAGGCATCCTCTTCCACCACCTGTTGCAGTCCGAAGGCGACGCCTACCTGATGCGCACCGTGGTGACCTTTACCACTCGCACGCTGCTGGACAACTTCCTCGCCGCCGTGCAGGTGGTGATCAACCGCCATGACATCCTGCGCACCGCCCTGCGCTGGCACGGCCTGCCGCAACCGGTGCAGGTGGTTCATCGCCGGGCCCAACTGCCGGTGATCAACCTGGAGACAGCACCCGGTGAAGACGCCCTGGAGACGTTACGCCAGCGTACCGACACCCATCATCTGCGCCTGGATCTGCAACAGGCACCGCTGATCGCCGCGCATATCACCTACGATGCCCGGCGCGAACAGTGGCTGCTGGCATTGCTCGACCACCACCTGGTCAGCGACAACGTCACCTTGCGCCTGATCATGCTGGAGATCCAGGCGGTGCTGGCCGGCCAGGCCGACAGCCTGCCGCCGTCGCAGCCCTACCGCAATTTCATCGCCCAGGCCGCCAGCGTTTCCCAAGCCGAGCATGAGGCCTACTTCCGCCGCCTGCTGGCCGATGTCGATGCCACCACCGCGCCTTATGGCGTGCTCGATGTTCGCGGCAACGGCGCCGGGATCCAGCGTGCGGTGCAGCACTTGAGCGAAGATCTCAGTGCCCGGGTCTATCGCACCGCGCGCGCCCAGGGCGTACCGACCTCGGTGCTGTTCCATGCGGCCTGGGGCCTGGTGGTCGCGGCCACCAGCGGGCGCGACGACGGGATCTTCGGTACCGTGTTGTCCGGGCGCTCCCAGGGCACCACCGGTGCCGACCATGCGCTGGGAATGTTCATCAACACCCTGCCGATGCGTATTCGCCTGCAACACCACAGCGTGGGCGATATCGTCCAGGACGCCTACCAGCAGCTCAGTGAACTCCTTACCCACGAGCAGGCGCCGTTGGCCCTGGCCCAGCGTTGCAGTGCGGTGGATGCGTCGTTGCCGTTGTTCACGGTGATCCTCAACTGCCGTCACGGCGACCTGGTGAATGCCTCCGGGGAGAACGTCGAGGACATGGGCGAGCATGAAGGTATCCACTTCATCGCCTCTGAAACCCGCACCAACTACCCGATCGAGATTGCCGTAGCGAACGTGGCCAGCGGTTTCTCCCTGACCGCGCAATCCATCAGTGGTATCGACCCCCACTGTATCGCCGCCTATCTTGGCCAGGCCGTTGCCGAGCTGGTCGAGGCGCTTGAGCAAGACCCGGCACGTCTGGCCAGCAGCCTGGACGTCGTGCCCGAAGCCGAGCGGCAACTGCTGCTCAACAGCTTCAACAACACCGCTACCGCGTTTGCGCCGGCAGAGCCGATCCATGCCCTGTTCGAAAGCCAGGTCCGTGCCAATCCCGACGCCGTGGCCCTGGTCTGCGAAGACCGGCAACTGAGCTATCGCCAGCTCAACCGCCGCGCCAACCATCTGGCCCGGCAACTGCTGGCCCTCGGTGTACGGCCGGACGAACGCGTGGCCATCTGCGCCGAACGCAGCCTGGACATGATTGTCGGTCTGCTGGGTGTGCTCAAGGCCGGTGCGGCCTATGTGCCTATCGACCCGGCCCACCCGGCCGACCGCATGGCCTTCATGTTGCAGGACAGCCAACCACGCGCTCTGCTAACTCAAACAGCCCTCACCCTGCCGGCTGGCGACACGCCGCTGTTGCTGCTCGATACCGCCGAGTCGCTACGTGCCGCTGACGATGAGGCTTTCGATGCCAACCCGACGGTTCCAGGCCTGACGCCGGAAAACCTGGCCTATGTCATCTACACCTCCGGTTCCACCGGCCAGTCCAAGGGCGTGATGGTCGAGCACCGTTCGGTGTTCAACTTCTGGAACGTGCTGACCCGCACCACCCACCAGCATTGCCCGACGCCAGCTACCGTGGCCCTTAACGCCGGGTTCTTCTTCGACATGTCGATCAAGGGCATCTCGCAGCTGTTCTCCGGCCACAAGCTGGTGATCATCCCGCAACTGATCCGCGCCAGTGGCGGCGAGCTGCTGGACTTCCTTGAACAGCACCGGGTGCATGCCTTCGACTCGACCCCGTCGCAGCTCGATACCCTGCTCTCCGCCGGCCTGCTGGAACGCAGCAGCTACCAGCCGATCAGCGTGCTGCTGGGTGGCGAAGCGATCAACGCCAGCACCTGGGAAAAGCTGCGCAACTGCCCGACCATCCGCTTCTACAACATGTACGGCCCGACCGAATGCACGGTCGACGCCACCATCGACCTGATCCGTGACCTCGGTGAAAAACCGAGCATCGGCCGGCCGATTGCCAATGTCCAGGTGTATGTCCTCGATACCCGTGGCGAACCTGCACCGCTGGGCGTGGCCGGGGAAATCCATATCGGCGGTGCCGGTGTGGCCCGTGGTTACCTCAATCGCGACGAACTGAGCGCGGAACGTTTTATCGCCGACCGTTTCTCCGACGCCCCGCATGCCCGCCTCTACAAAACTGGTGACCTTGGCCGCTGGCTGGCCGACGGCACC
This sequence comes from Pseudomonas sp. MWU12-2345, assembly GCF_023242385.1. Lineage (NCBI taxonomy): Bacteria > Pseudomonadati > Pseudomonadota > Gammaproteobacteria > Pseudomonadales > Pseudomonadaceae > Pseudomonas > Pseudomonas sp. MWU12-2345. The sequence continues at coordinate 809,821 of NZ_JALLJA010000001.1, forward strand.
CTGGAGTACCTGGGCCGTAACGACTTCCAGGTGAAGATCCGCGGTTTCCGTATCGAGCTGGGTGAAATCGAAAACGCCCTGCTGGCCGTCCCGGGTCTGCGCGAAGCGATCGTCATCTCCCGCGACGACAGCCAGGGTGATTCGGAGAACCAGCGCCTGGTCGCCTATGTCTGTGGCGAGCCGGTTCCGGCCGAACACCTGCGCAGCGAGCTGCTCAAGCACCTGCCCGAGTACATGGTGCCGAGCGCCTTCGTCCATCTGGACGCCCTGCCGCTGACCGCCAACGGCAAGCTCGACCGCCGTGCCCTGCCCGCCCCCGGCCAGGACGCCCTGGCCAGCAAGGCCTACGAGGCGCCGCAAGGCGATACCGAACTGGCCATCGCCGAGATCTGGAAAGGCTTGCTGCACCTGGATCAGGTCGGGCGCAACGACGGTTTCCTCGAACTGGGCGGCCATTCGCTGCTGGCCGTGCAGTTGCTCTCGCGGCTGCGGCGCAAGCTCGGCGCGCGAATCACCCTGCGCGAGCTGTTCGACGCACCGACCGTGCGGGGCCTGGCCTCACTGGTCAACGCCTCGGCACCGAGCGAAGCGCAATCGATTCCCCTGGCCAACCGCTCGGGCCGCCTGCCGTTGTCGTTCTCCCAGCAACGCCTGTGGTTCCTCGATCACCTGGATCACGCCGCCGGCGCCGCCTACCACTTGCCGACGGCATTGCGCCTGACCGGCACGCTGGACAAGGCCGCCTTGCACGCCACCCTGGATCGCCTGGTGGCACGCCACGAAACCCTGCGCACACGCTTTGAACTGGTGGACGGCGAACCGCTGCAGAAAATCGCTCCGGCCGATACCCGCTTCCCGCTGGCACAAGAGGACCTGCGCGAATTGCCGAGTGATGAACGCGCGGCGACCCTGGCCCGCCTCGGTCAGGACAGTGCGACACAGTTGTTCGACCTGAGCCAGGGGCCATTGCTGCGTGGTTTGCTGCTGCAAATGGCCGACGAAGAGCACGTGCTGTTGATCACCCTGCATCACATCGTCTCCGACGGCTGGTCCAACAGTGTCCTGGCCCATGAGGTGAGCGTGCTGTACACCGCGTTCAGCCAAGGCCAAAAGGACCCGTTGCCGGCCCTGGCCCTGCAATACGTGGACTACGCCGCCTGGCAGCGCCAGTCCCTCGACGGACCGGCGCTGCAAGCCCAGGTCGACTTCTGGCGCCAGCATCTGGAAGGTGCGCCGAGCCTGCTGAACCTGCCACTGGATCGTCCGCGTCCGGCCATCCAGAGTTATGCCGGTGGGATCGTCAACTGCGCCTTCTCGCCGACCTTGAGCGCCGACCTGCGCGCCTTCAGCCAGGCCCAGGGCAGCACGCTGTTCATGGTCCTGCTGGCCGGCTGGTCGGTGCTGATGAGTCATCTGAGTGGCCAGAACGATGTGGTGGTCGGTACCCCGGTGGCCAACCGTCAACGTCCGGAACTGGAGCCGTTGATCGGTTTCTTCGCCAACACCCTGGCGCTGCGCGTTGCCGGCGGAGCCGACACCCGTGTCGCCGAGCTGCTCGTGCGGATCAAGGACCTGACACTGGCGGCCTACAGCCATCAGGACCTGCCGTTCGAGCAGGTGGTCAGTGCCTTGCAGCCGACCCGCAGCATGAGCCATAGCCCATTGTTCCAGGTGATGCTGAGCCTGGACAACACCCCGCCGGCACCGCTGCAACTGCCCGGCCTGCAGGTCGAGTCCCTGGACAGCGCGCACCGCACCACTCAGTTCGACCTGTCGTTATCGCTGGTGGACACCGCCGATCACATCGGCGGCAGCCTGCAATACGCCAGCGACCTGTTCGACACCGCGACGGTGGAGGCCATCGCCGGGCTGTTTGCCAAGGTCCTGGAAAACCTGGTGGCCGGCGCGCAGCAGACGATCGGCCAGGTGCTGGAGAACACCCCGACACTACCGCGTGCGGCCCATGCCGAGGCAGTCCCCGCCGCCGTTGAAGCACAGCCGTCCGAGGCTCTGCCTTACGAAGCGCCCCAGGGCGATACCGAAATCGCCATCGCCAACCTCTGGAAGGACCTGTTCAAGCTGGAGAACGTCAGCCGGCATGACGACTTCTTCAGCCTCGGCGGTATTTCGCTGATGGCGGTGCAAATGGCCTCGCGCTTGCGCAAGGTGCTCGGCAAGCCGATTGCCGTGCGCGATCTGTTCGTCGAACCGACCATCGCCGGTTTCGCCCGGACCCTGGACGGCCAGACGCGCCCCGGTCAGCACAGCAATCTGGTGCCGGTACGCCGTACCGGCTCGCAACGGCCGCTGTTCCTGGTCCACCCCCTGGGCGGCGAAGTGCAATATGTCCGCGACCTGGCCCCGGTGCTCGACCCACAGGTGCCGCTCTACGGCCTGGCCGCCAGTGGCCTGGTCGCCGGCGAAACACCCTTGTTCGAAGTGCCGGCCATGGCCGCGCGTTACCTGGCGGCGATTCGCCAGATCCAGCCGCAAGGGCCTTACCGCCTCGCCGGCTGGTCGGCCGGCGGCCTGATCGCCTATGAAATGGCCCGTCAGCTGCAAGCCGGCGGCGAGCAGTTGGAGTTCCTCGGCATCATCGACGCCTCGGCCCGCCCTGAACAGGCCGCGCCGGAGTCCTTGAGCGAAGGGCAATTCCTGATGGCCTGGCTGCCCGGGCAGGTCGACCCGGATGTGCGCCGACAACTGACCGAGCTGGCCCAAGAAGAAGCCATCGAGGCGATGCTGGCCCTGTGCATGAGCCACCGGCTGCTGCCGGAGGAGCTGCCCCAGGACGTCGATGCCGGCTTGTTGCGCAGCCACCTCGCGGTGGCCTATGCGACGCGCCTGGCCGTCGGCGCCTATGTCAGCCCGGCCATCCCGCTCAAGGTCACGCTGTTTACCGCCAGCGGGCAGGAACGCAGCGACCCGCTGCTGGGCTGGGGGGCGTTGCTCGGGACCCCGCCAAGCGTCACAGCGCTGCCCGGAACCCACAACACACTGGTCAAGGCCCCTTATGTCAGCGCGCTGGGGCAGGCGATTTCCCAGGCGTTGAAGACGGGGGCCCAGTCATGAAACGGATGGAGAAGCGCGTTTCATTCTCAAAAATGTCAGCGTCAGCTAAACAGCGCCGGACCGGAGGCGTAGGATGTCCCTGTTTTCCACTACAGACTTTTCCTACTTAACTGAGCTTAATTATCACTACTGACTGAATCGTTTTTGTGAAGGGATTCACGGGTGATACCTGAACTTCCAGGTATCAAGGCTAGAAATGGTTTGAGCGTCCCGGGGAGGCGGACGGACTTCGTACTCCCCGACGACAGGATTGCAAGCTACTTCTGATATGCAGGATCAGCATATGAACCAACAAACGAATGCCAAAGATGTAGAGAAAAGCCACATTTACCTGGAGCTGGGGAAACTGGTTTCCAGCGTCGGCAATGAAACATTCCTGACGAACATGCACCAACTGATCAACGCTTCGGTGGCGGTCAGCCGGGTTGAACTGAGCGAATGGACCGTCGACGACGCCCAATCGGCGGTTGTCGATGTCCAGTTGCTGGGCTACGCCGGTCTTGAGTTGAGCCCGCAGATGCAAGCGGTCTGCCCAACCAATGCCAAGCACCGCAACGACCATCCCTTGGTCAAGCGCGTGCTGGAAGTGGAAGACGCCCTGCTGATCCACCTCAATGCCCGGATGAAAAACGAGAAGGACAATAACTGCCTCGGCACATCCCATCAGTGCAGCCTGATTTCGCGCAAGGCCAATCGTTGCTGTGTGATTTCGCTGCACCGCCCACGGGTGGATCGCGACTTCACCCTGCAAGAGCTGTCCTTTCTGAAATACCTCTCCGAGACCTTGTTGCCCCTGACGGAGCGACATGCCCGTGCCCATCGCCAATCCAGCGCAAAAAGCCCGAGTGGGTCCAGCCCACGCAACCTGGTTGCCCTGGAACAGACGCAGTTGCAGCGCGAGTTCAACGAGCGTCTGAGTGCTTGCGAGGTCACGCTCTCGGTGCGGGAAAAAGAGGTCTGCCTGGGGCTGCTGGCCGGCGGCACCGTACCTGAGATCGCAGAAAAACTCTGCGTCAAGAACAGTTCCATCGAAACCTACCTCAAGCGTTCCGCGGCCAAGCTGGGTGTCAGCGGGCGACATGGGTTGGCCAAGTGGATGATAGGAGCATAATGAACAAATCCCTGAGCCCCTGGGTGGCCATGGCCTTTGCCCTGAGCGGCTGCTCGCTGATCCCGGACTACCAGCGCCCCGCCGCGCCAGTCGCCGCACAATACCCGCAGACACCCGCCTACGCCCCGGCTCTCTCCGGGACGATGGCCGCGGACGTGGGCTGGCGTGAGCTGTTCCGCGATCCGACGCTGCAACAACTGATCGAAAGCGCGCTGCTGAACAATCGCGACCTGCGTGTGGCGGCCCTCAATGTCCAGGCCTACCAGGCGCAATACCAGATCCAGCGCGCCGACCTGTTCCCGGCGATCAGCGCCAACGGCAGCGGCACCCGCCAGCGCCTGCCGGCCAGTCTCACGCAAACCGGCAGCGCGGTGACCAGCAGCACCTATTCGGCAACACTGGGGATCAGTTCCTATGAACTGGACCTGTTCGGACGCATCCGCGCCCTCAGTGACCAGGCCTCGTTGACCTATCTGTCCAGCGAAGAAGCCCGGCGCAGCACCCAGTTGAGCCTGGTGGCCAGTGTCGCCAACGCCTACCTGACCTGGCGCGCCGACCAGGAACTGCTGGCCTTGACCCAGGACACCCTCAGCTCCTACGAGAAGAGCCTGCGCCTGACCGAACGCAGCCAGCAAGTCGGCACCACCTCGTCCCTGGCCCTGGCCCAGTCGCGCACCTCGGTGGAAAGCGCCAGGACCAGCCTGGCGACCTTTCAGCGCCAGGTCGCCCAGGACCTCAACAGCCTGACCCTGCTGGTGGGCACCGCGGTCGCGGACACCCCGTCCAGCCGCCCACTGGCCTCCGACTGGCTCGCCGAAGTACCGGCCGGCCTGCCTTCGGACCTGCTGCAACGGCGTCCGGACATCCTCCAGGCCGAATATCAGTTGCAGTCGGCCAATGCCAGCATCGGGGCCGCCCGCGCGGCGTTTTTCCCGAGCATCACCCTGACCGCCAACGCCGGGACTTCCAGCAATGAACTGTCCGGGCTGTTCAAGGGCGGCTCGGGAGGCTGGCTGTTTCAACCGCAGATCAATATCCCGATTTTCAACGCCGGCAGCCTGCAGGCGAGCCTGGATTACTCGAAGATCCAGAAGGACATCCGCGTCTCGCAGTACGAGAAATCGATCCAGACCGCCTTCCAGGAAGTTTCCGATGGCCTGGCGGCACGCCAGACCTACAAGAACCAATTGAAAGCGCAGAACGATCTGGTACAGGCCAACCAGGAGTATTACCGCCTGGCGGAACGCCGCTATCGTATCGGCGTCGACAACAGCCTGACCTTTCTCGATGCCCAGCGCTCATTGTTCAGCGCCCAGCAGAGCCTGATCACCGATCGACTGTCGCAACTGACCGCCGAGGTCAATCTCTACAAGGCCCTCGGTGGGGGTTGGACGCAGCGGACACAAAAAACCTTGTAACCTTGTGAGGTCACTGATGATGGGCACATTCGAACCTGGTTCACATGTACGCCTGCGCTCGGGCGGCAAGATAATGGTGGTCAAGCACGGCTCAACGGCCGCCCATCTCCCGGAGACCCTGCTGGTGTTGTGCGAGTACCGGGCCAAGAATCGGTTGGTGCAGGGTTTCTATTCTGCGCGGGACCTGATTCTGGCGCCCAGGGAAGCGGTGCCCAATCAAGGCTGAACACGGTCCTGTAGGAGCAGGGCTTGCCCGCGAAACTTTTGGCGGCCTCAAGTACGCCTTCGCGGGCAAGCCCTGCTCCTACAAGGTTGTGGCGTTCTCAAGATCTCATTAACTGGCCGGCATCGGTGCAGCGGCGCTCGGCACCACTTTGCGGGTCTGGGCCGCACCGGTGCTGGCAACAAAATCCCCCTGACGCAACAACACCAGCGCAATCAGCGACACCACCCCCGTGCCGACATAGAAGTACCAGGGCGAAGTAATGTCCCCGGTCAACTTGATCAGCCAGGTGGAAATCAGCGGCGCGCTGCCACCGAATACCGCCACCGGAATGTTGTACGCCACCGCGATACCGGTGGAACGGATGCGCGTGGGCAGCAGTTCGCTCATCAGTGCGTAGGTCGACGAGGCATACAGCCCGAACAGGATCGCCACCGCCATCAGCGGCCAGAAAAACGAGGCCGCCGTGGCCGTCGGCGCCGACTTGAACAGCCAGAACATCGCCAGGGTCGCCAGGGTCCCCACCACCAGCAGAAACGGCTTGCGCCCGTAGCGGTCGGTGAACGCCCCGCCGAACGGCATGACAAAGGCCGCCGAGAAGCTGGCGGTAAAGACGTAGAGCAGGGTCGTGCCGCTGTCGAACTTGAGAATGCTCGACATGTAGGTCGAGGCAAAGGTCAGTACCAGGTAGAAGATCGAGCTGTGCAGGGTGATGATAAAGAACACCAGGGCAATCGCCCGTTTCCACTGCCAGACTTCCCGCAGTGGCGCCTTCGAGGTCTGCCCGGCCTGCAACAAGGCGATAAACTCGGGGCTGTCTTCCAGCTTCAGGCGAATGTACATCGAGATCAGGCCCAGGGGCGCCGCCATCAAAAAGGGAATGCGCCAACCCCAGTCCTGCATCAGCTCTGCGCCCAGGGTCCAGGTCATGCCGTTGGCCACCGCGCCACCGAGCAACAGGCCAAGCACCGCCGTGACCATCAGCCAGCAAGTGGCAAAGCCTCGCCGTCCTGGCCCCGCGTACTCGGAAATAAAGCTGGTGATGGTGCCGATCTCGCCGCCGGCGGAAAAACCCTGCACGCAACGAATCAGCACCAGCAGGATCGGCGCGGCAATCCCCAAGGTTGCATAGGTCGGCAACAACCCCAGCAGGCAGGTGGAACCGGCCATCATCACCAGCACCGTGATCAGGGTCTTGCGTCGACCGATCTTGTCCGCCAGCGGGCCGAAGAACAGTCCGCCCAACGGCCGGATGAAAAAGCTCAGGGCAAAGGCGGCGAAACTGGCGAGCAGGCTGGTGGTGGGGTCGTCGGAGACGAAGAACGACCGGCCGATATAGACGGCGAGAAAGCCGTAGACGCCGTAGTCGTACCATTCGATCAGGTGGCCGGAAGTTGCACCGATAAACGCCCGGCGTCGTTGCCGGGCCGGGTCTGTGTGTTGCATTCCCATGGAAGGGACTCCTGTCTGATGGCTATCCGTAAAAGGGTTGTTCAGGGAACGAGGGTGTCATTGGCGCTGTGCTTCAACCACAGGCGCAGTTCGGTCTTGAGGACCTTGCCATAGCTGTTTCTTGGCAGATCGCTGCGAAAGACATACTTCTTCGGCTTCTTGAACGAGGCCATGCGCTCGACGAACCAGGCATTGAGCGACGACTCGTCAAGCGTCCCGGCGATGCGCGCGACGACGAACGCTACCACCGATTCACCCCAGTGTGCATCCGTTTCGCCGACCACACAGACTTCAAAGACCCCCGGGTGCTGTGCCAGCACTTCCTCGACTTCCCGGGGATAGATGTTGCTGCCGCCGGAAATGATCACATCCTTGGAGCGGTCGGTGAGCGTCAGGTAACCGGCCTCGTCGACAAAGCCCACGTCACCGGTCAGCAGCCAGCCTTCCACCAGGGTCTGGCGCGTTGCGGCCTCGTTGCGCCAGTAACCTTGCATGACGGTGGGCCCGCGCACGGCGATTTCGCCCATCTGACCAACCGGCAGCGGCCGGTGCCCGGGATCGAGGATGCGGATTTCCACGCAGGACTGGGCGCGGCCCACGGACGCGGTCAGCGTCGCCCATTCGGGGTGTTTGCGATCGGCAATCACCTGGCGGGACAAGGCACTGATGGTCATCGGGCTCTCGCCCTGGCCATAGATCTGCACCAGTCGTGGCCCGAAAGTAACGAGGGCCTCCTTCAGGTCCGCCTGGTACATGGGAGCGCCACCATAGACAATCGTCTTGATGCCCTCCCCGCTATAACCTTGACGGCGGGCCTGCTCGACCATGCGCTTGAGCATGGTGGGCGCCGTGAACAAACTGACATTGCCCAGCCAGTTCGCCAGGCCGAACAGCTCGTCGGCCCTGAAGCCACGGGACTCAGGGACCACATGGCGCGCGCCACGGCGCACGTGGATAAAGTTGTAGAGACCGGCACCGTGGGACATCGGCGCCGCATAGACCACGGCATCCTCGGCACTGACCGGGTCCACATCCAGCGGATAGCACAGCGACATGGCCATAAGGTTGCCATGGCTCAGCATCACGCCCTTGGATCGACCGGTGGTGCCGGAGGTGTAGAACAACCAGGCCAGGTCATCGGCATGACGCAGACAAGGGGTATCCAGCGCCGTCGAAGCCACCGGCTCGAACTCGCCCATGTCTTCCCGATCCAGCTCTCGGCAACCCGGCAGCGGGATATCGGGCGCGAACACCTCGCCACCGTCAGTGAAAATCAGCCGGGCCTGGGCGTTCTCGACGATCCAGCTGACCTCGACAGGGTGCAGCTTGCAGTTGATCGGCACCGCCACGGCGCCGACCCACCAGATGGCGTAGAGCAGCTCGAGGTATTCACAGCAGTTCAGCATGAACAGGGCGACACGATCACCAGAGACGATCCCGTGCTCGTTGACCAGATACGCGGCCCGGTGCCGAACCAGGGCCACAAAGGCCCCATAGTTGGCGACTTGCCTCAGCCCTTCGAACAAGGCGGGTTGCTCCGGACAACGCAAGGCGGTGTCTTCCAGCCAGTTGGCGATATTCATGCTCAGCTCCTGCGTGCCTGAAGAACCGAAGCGTAGTTGGCGACCGCCATGCCACCCATATTGAATACCAGACCGAACTCGGGATTCTGGGCCGCGAGGCCAATCGGTTCGCCGGTCAGTTGCCGAAATGCCAGGGCATGCATCGAGACCCCGGTCGCGCCCACCGGGTGTCCCTTGGCCTTGAGTCCGCCGGACAGGTTCACCGGCAGCCGCCCACCCGGGCGCACGGTGCCGTCATCCAGAGCACGATGCCCTTCGCCCCGGGGCGCCAGGCCCATGGCTTCGTAGATCAGCAGCTCGGCGATGGTGAAGCAGTCATGGACTTCGGCAAAGCCGAGGTCGCCGAGGGTCACACTGGCGCTGCGCAGGGCCGAGTGGATCGCCCGCTGCGGCCCTTCGAAGGCGAGGATGTCACGGCGGGCTATCGGCAGCAGATCATTGACCTGGGCGGTCGAGCGGATCCGCACCTCGCGGCGGAACTGCTGCGCGCGCCGGGACGAGGCCAGCACAATGGCCGCCGCGCCGTCGCTGATCAGCGAACAATCGGTCAGGCGCAGCGAGGGCGCGACATAGGGATTGCTCCGGGAGACGTTGTTGCAGTGTTCGAAATCCATCACCCGATGCATCTGGGCCAGGGGATTGGCCATGGCATTGGCGTGGTTCTTGGACGCGATGGCGGCCATGGACGCCATGGGGCAGTGGTAACGCTGGCGGTATTGCTGCGCGGCAAGGCCGAACAGTTGCGGAAAACTCAAGCCCGCCTCCTCGCTATCGTTCTGGTACCCCGCACCGGCCAGGGCCTTGGTGACCTCGGCCGTGGAGTTGCCGGTCATCTTCTCGGCGCCCACTACCAGCACCAGCTCGGCGGAGCCCGAGAGAATCGCGTTGATCCCCGCCTGGATCGCCGCCGAGCCCGAAGCACAGGCGTTTTCACAGCGGGTGGCGGGTTTGAAGCGCAGCCCCGGGTCGGCTTGCAGCAGCAACGAGCTGGCAAAACCGTCCGGGACCAGGCCCGAATTGAAATGCCCGAGGAACAACGCATCGATCTCCGAAGCCGAGATCGCGGCATCCGTCAGCGCCTGACGGGTCACTTGAACGATCAGATCTTCCAGGGTGGAACCTTCAAGCCGGCCAAAGCGCGAGTGGCCGGCCGCAACAATGGAGACACAATCATGAATCATGGTGATTTTCTTCTTGGCATGGATCAGGCATTGCTTACAATGGCGCATCGCCGGTATCGCTCGCCAGTTAGTACAACTACCTACCTGGGTACGTAGCGATTCCGGGCCGGAAATCGCCAGTATCGGACTTACCTTGAGGCAGGATGCCAATGACCGTCTTCACACAACAACTGAAAGACCTTCAGCGCCTGGCCTTCATGGTCTCGCCCGCAGCGCAATTGATCACCGGCAATCGCCTGATGCTCGATTGCAACGAGGCCTTCCTGGAATTGTTCGGTTACCCGCGCGAAGAGCTCCTGGGGCAGTTGACCCTTCTGATCTACCCGTCCCAGGCCGACTACAAGACCATCGGCAATCGCAGCCGCAGTTGGCTGCGCCGTAGCAAGAGCGGCTCCTACGCCGACGAACGTTTTATGCAGCACAAGAACGGCGAGGTGTTCTGGGCCAGGTCCCAGGGCTATACCCTGACCCCGGACGATCCGTTCAAGCTGATGGTCTGGCACTTCGAACGCCTGGATCGGGCACACCACGCCACGGTGGACCTCACGCCGCGGGAACGGGAAATATCGATGCATATCGTCAACGGCCTGACCTGCAAGGAAGTAGCCCGCAAGCTGGCGATTTCCCATAGGACCGTGGAAGTCCACCGTGCCCGCCTGATGAAAAAGATGCAGGCCAAGAACAGCGCGGACCTGGTGTCGAAGATCATCTTTGTCGATTGAGGCAAAAGTCCTTCGGATTTTTTTCGAAAGCGGCTCAACCAGTGGTATCAGCCCGGACCAGGCAAAGCGATTATCCGGCGTATTGCTCGCGCTAAACCGGGCAGAGACTCCAGATGATGTGAACCTTCCTGGTTGGAGGCTACACGCGCTAGAAGGTGAAATGTCAGGATTCTGGCCAATCACCGTGACCGCCAACTGGCGTGTAATCTTCCGTTTCGTAGGAACGGACGTCGAATTGGTCAACTACTTGGACTACCACTGAACGGAGCTCCTTCATGGGCATGCCCCCATCAGCCCAGATCTTGCTGTAAGACTGGAGCGCGCTGGCATCAGTACTGCACGTCTCTGGCTGAGTATTCAGGCAGACGGTGGAGCATCGAGAACAGCCCACTATCGAACGTTATACCCAGGCGGGCTGATGCAAAGTTGGGGGCAACCTGCGCTCAGATCGTTCCCGGCGTTGCGGGAACGATCTGACAAAACCAGGCCCTAGCGCTTGGCCAGTTCCATGATCATGCGGCTCAGCAGATAGATCCGGGGCGACACGCTTTCCACCTCGGCGTATTCCTCGGGGGTATGGATATTACCGCCGACAATCCCGAAGCCATCCAGCGTCGGCGTGCCCACGCCCGCCGACAGGCTGGCATCCGCCGCCCCGCCGCTGCCCTCGATAGTCAGCTTGCGGCCCAGCTCGCCGTAGATCCCCTGGGCGATGGCCACCAGCGCATCCGACTCGGCGGTTTCCGGCATCGGCGGCAAACCGCGCAACAGGCTGGTCTTGACCTCGGTTTCCGGAATCAGCTTGTTGGCCGAAACCCGTGCCAGGTCCTTCTCGATCCGATCAAACTCCTCCGGCAATGCCGCCCGCACATCGGCCTTGGCGGTGGCCTGGTCAGGGATCACATTGATCCGGTCCCCGGCCTTGAGCACGGTGAAGTTGATGGTGGTCTTCTTCTCTTCATCGCCCAGCTTGCTCAGTTGCAGGATCTGGTGGGCTGCCTCCATCGCCGCGTTACGCCCCAGCTCCGGCGCTACACCGGCATGCGCGGCCTTGCCCTTGATCTCGACCACCGCGGTGGCGCTGCCCTTGCGCCAGACCACCAGGCCATCGGCCGGACGACCGGGTTCCAGGTTCAGGGTCACGTCGTGGGCCTTGGCGGTGTTCCGGATCAGTTCGGAGGCGATCTCCGAGCCGGTTTCCTCGCTGGCGTCGAGCAGGAAGGTGATTTGCGCGTAGTCCTGGAAGTTCTGGTTCTTCAACACTTTGAGGGCATAGATCCCGGCGACGATGCCGCCCTTGTCATCCATCACTCCAGGGCCGTAGGCGCGACCGTCCTTGATCTGGAATGGACGCTCGCTTGCCGAGCCTTCCTTGAACACGGTGTCCATATGCGCCATCAACAGGATTTTGGCCTTGCCGGTGCCCTTGAAGGTAGCGAGTACGTGGCTGTTACGGGCGTGTGCGTCGGGCACCAGTTCAATGGTCGCGCCGAGTTTTTTCAGCTCATCGACGGCGATATCGCGCACCTGGGTCAGGCCCGGCTCGTAGCCGGAACCCGAATCGATATTCACCAGGAGCTCCAGCAGCTTCAGGGCTTCGGCCTTGTACTGTTCGGCGTCGGCCTGGATTTGTTTATGGGGTTCGGCGCTCCAGGCCGGGGCGGTGAAACCGCAGGCGAGCGCCAGGCCGAGGGTGGTCGCCAGCAAGGTGCGGGGGAGATTGAACGTCATGAACGGGTCCTTGTTTTTTATTGGAGTGTTGCGTGTTGCTTGTCTACCGGTTGCTTCATCCTCGCTACATCTTGATGCCCGTCAGGGTGTAGCACATTGGCACAGCCCAATAGCCGTCTTCATAGATGTCATAGATCTCTTCCCGGTTGGAGTGCGGGTACTCCGAGAAATGACTGATGCGCAAACCGGCACTGATCGCGCCGGTGATGATTTCAGTCAAGGTATGAGGATGCCAGTAGCTACTGATGCCGTTGGCCTCGGCTTGGCCTTCGTAGACGATGGTTTTGTCTTCAACGATTGGGCCGGTCTGGAAGTAGGAGCTGGAGATTCTCCACGGGTCGGTAGACTCGGGGTCCAGCATCTCCAGAAAGGGATGGGTTTCGTAGATCACCAGCGTGCCGCCCGGCCTGAGCGTCTTCGCTGCGTGGACGAAGAACGCCTTGATGTCTGGCATCCAGTTCAGGACGCCGATGGTGATCAGGGCGATATCGAAACTTTCGTGAAGATCGGCTGGTAACTCATGCACATCGGACTCGACGAATGTCGGTGTATGGGGAGAGCGAGCGGTCAGCTCGCGTGCCTGGTCCAGAAAGGCAGAGGCCTGGTCCAGCCCCACGACGGTTCGGGCGCCCAGGGCAAATAACGAAAGTGATTCGCGGCCATTGTTGCAGCCCAGTTGGATAACATCCTTGCCGGCGATACCGACCTCACGCAAGCGCTCGGTCAGGGTTGCATCCAGGCATGAAAAGTCCGGCATGCCGACTGATTCGAGGAGAGTCGTCCAGGCGCGGCTGGTTCTGTGGTGGTCGGCGGAGGCGTTCCAGGCGTCTCGATTGCTGCTGATGACGCTCTTGGCGGATGACATGTTCTAGTTCCCTTAGAATGATTCTTCGTCTGCAATAAATCTCGACCGGGCTGTCTTGCCTGAGTCTTACGCAATGCTCATTGCGTCTAATACAGAGTTGAACGATCTTCAAAGCGTACGTGAATTGGCGGGTACAAGGAAGGCAGCAAGATTTGCGTTGGCCTTAAACGAAAAAGAGATCAAGCAGCCAAATACTTGATCTCTCTGAGTGGGGAAACGGGAGCAGATTTATTTGCTCACAGCCTCAATCAATCGACAGTTTGTCCACTGCGTGAGGACAGCTGATTGGACGGGGCCGCACCCTCAAGCAAGGCGTCCACCACTGCACGCGCCACCTCCACCGAATGCAGCATGCCCCAGAACAACGCCCGCTCGACGGGGTTGGTATGCAGGCTGATTTCGTCGCCATTGAGCTCCGCCGTTTCGAGCAGATTGGAAACGTAGGTCAGTGCGTCCTGGGCGTTGATGCCTGGTTGGATGGCGAACAGCGTAGGCTTGTACGGGGCTTCGGGGGTGACGGGTTTGGAGCAGGTGAACGCGAGGGTATCGAGCAACCGGGGTGTGCTTGCCGGGGCCGGCTCGGGTTCGTTGGAAAGTTTGCGCAGGTACATCGCCCTGTCGGCGGTACTGAGGGTTTTGCGAACACCCGGCGGATCTGGAGTGATTTTCTTGGTCACGGTAAAGCTCCTCTGTTAAGAAAAGGAACTCGTCACCCCACGCTGCAAAACGAAAGGTGGCAAGCTGTACACAGGTTTGCAGACCGGAACAGAGGACCGGCAGGCCGAAGCCTCCTGCGCACAGCTCGCCATAACGCGAGCACAAAAACCGCTTTCGCGGCGCTGTGCGCCTCTGTAGTTCCGGGCTGCAAAACCCGAGTCGCTGAATTTGCAGCGACAGCCGAACTGTAGCCCTGGGGTTTGGCGCACGCAATATTCTCCCATGCCTGTAGCGCGTGGGAAATATGAGTTTTTTCGGCAGTCCATTTCGCGTATTGATTGAGCGCTACTGAGCCGCGCGCTAAAGCGAAGACCCAAGCCTTACCCCATACTGATGAAAACACGTCGATCAGCAACGGAGGATGTCAGGAAAGCAGGCATCGGAAGAGAGTTAAGTGCCAATCAAATGCGTCCCCTTTTCCGAGGTACATCTGCGAGGCGGGATAAGCGCTTGATTGAATCGCTCCCGCACTGCACGCGGGAGCGACCGGAACCTTACTGAGCCTGGATCAACTTGCTTTCGCTGACACCGGCACGGCCGGTTTTGTCGTCGACAACTTGCAGGTTGTTGCGGGCCTTGATGAAACCTACTTTCACTTCCTGCCAGACAAAATAGTTCTTGCCGGCTTCAGCCGTAAGTTTCAACTCGGAATCGTTTTCTGCCGAAGACACCAACGTCTGCTGGCCCGCCGGGACAGAGAGCATCAGGTAAGACTTGGCAACGGTCTGCCCTACTGGCTTGCCGTTGAGCGCGACGGGCATTTTCACGCCGGCGCCCATGCTTTCGTTGCGATAAACGTAGATGTTGGCTTTGTCGGGGCTGACCTGAAACGTCTTGGCTTGAGCGTCCTGGTTGTCGTCAGCCATTTTTACCGAAGCGCAGCCAGCGGTAAGGGCGGTCAGTGCCAGCAAAGCGGTGAAGGTGAACTGCTTGAACATTGTGTATCTCCATTTTTTGATGAGTCCAACGAACCGTTATCGGCAGCGCTCGACAAAAGGCAATGAGCCATCATTGAAAAAACGGAAATAATTTCATCAGCGTGTGATGCCAGTGCCGCTAAGGAAACTCCGAACAAGCCCCCAAACGTGCTGAAATACAGTCTCATCAGCAAAGTCTGCTCATCGCCTCCTTTACCGCGAAAACGTCCCAACGAGGCATCCAAAACAGCACCGCTGGCGAGACAAACGATTCCCACCAACCGGCAGATGGGAAAGCCCAGCCCGGCTTTTTGCCCACAAGATTGCGGGTAGGCCTCTTGGTTGGCCGGTGTATCCGGCAGGGTGACCGTGGTGCCGTCCACGAGGCGCACAGGCCGCCCCCTCCAACGCCATGACGATGGAGCCTGGTTGCTCCTTGATGAACCCGTGGAACGCAATAATGTTGAAACCATCTCCACAGGTAACCGCGCTCTGGACTTGCAGTAAGCGCCGGTATGAACACTGTTGGGTTTCAAACCCGCGCAGGAGCGTTTGATAGACAAATCATTCACGGCATTCTGGCAGGACCGATCGGCGCTCATCGCCTGGGCCCAAAAAAACATCGACAGTGTTTCGGTCGGCGGGAATAGCCGCTGGCGATGCTTGGGTATCGACGACTCGATACCCCGCAGTAGCTCTGGATTGGTGAGCAGCTTGAAGAAAGCATGAGCATTGCTGTTCGTGGCGTGCTGGCGCATACGTTGCTGTTGATGCCGGACGATTTGGCGTCTACGATTCACTCGGGCTGTGTCCTTGCTTGATCGGTGTGTGTTCGCAACTATCACCGTAGACCAAGACCAGCCATTTTTCATTTTTTGCAGCTATATCAGTCAGTTAGCCGTTAAGTAAGTGCCATTCGGGACGGATTTATTTTCTGTTTATTCACTGCCGACCCTTGGCATCCACCGACAAAATCAAATAAATCCGTCCCCTTTTTAGAGCGAGTTGGCTTTTAGCCTTGACTCGAGACCGGCTAATGGGCGTCCCCTTTTTAGTTCAGCCGAAAAATTTTCCTTGATCCGCAGCAGGTTGACATCTCGGCCAGTGGTCTGGTGCAGATCGTACACGACCGCAAGGCTAGCGGATCCACCCGCCAACAGCTTGAGCTGTGCCCAGCGCCTCGATTTTCTTGATGCCACCCAACTGACTCGATTGAATGGTCATCCAACGTCCTAGTGTGGCTCTGGAAGCGCTCGGTGTTCTCCAGGGCGTTCACTACCCGCTCGATCACCTAGTCCTGGATCTTGCCATCCGTCTGGTGCGTCGCGCTCACCAGCCCCAGAGCCAGAGCCAGAGGTATCTGCGTCGCCGTGGCCGCCGGCCTGGGCATCACTTGTGTACCCGCATCGGCCTGCCGGCCGATCTCTGCCTGATCGACGAGCTGCCGCCGCGACAGTCCCAGGGCTACGTGCTAGCGCCACCTGAAGTAGAACAACTGGCGACGCTGATCCGTACGAGCCTGGGACGCCAGTCGTTCAGCCTGCCCATGATAGCATTTTGACCTGAAGCATCTGGCGCGGTTAAATCCATGCGCGGCGCGGCAGTCCTGTGGAAAGCCAGTTGCCATTTCTATTCGATTGCCCCGTGATGGAGACTTTATGCGCCCCTATGGCCTGTTCTACGTTCTACTTGGCTGGATGCTCGCCGGCTGCAGCATTCCTTATCAAACCCCTGAAGCCCAGAGACAGATCGAGCACGACCTGAAGATTCCCCAGGGTTCAGTGCAGGCCCTAAGCCAGACCAACTGGTGCTACCTACCCTATGGTTCGGACCATGGTGGTGACGGCCAGTGCAGGGCCATTCAAGGCCTGGGAATCCTAGCCGGTGACAGTTTGATACTGAGCACCTATTCAGGCGGCAGCTATCAACGCTTCATCACCCTGCGCACCAGCGACGTACTCTGCATCAAGACTATCCGCGGTCGCGAAGCCGCCGAGAGCTTCTTTGCGTTCACCCGGGCCGGTGTCGCACAGATCATCCCGTTGACCGACAATGGGCACCTCAACACCCCGGTAAAAATCCAGTTTCTGGATTACTTGATTGGCCAGAACCAGCCGAGCGCCATGGGCTCCGATAAGAGCTTTGTCCGCGACACCGGCAAAAAGTCCTACTCCGCCGGTATCATACCGGGCACGAAAATACCCTACTTTTCTTCAGTCGCAGTCACAGAGGTCTTCAATCCCTGCCCGGAAAACTAGGGCGGCACCAGTTTGTTTAATATCGACTCGGCGCCCCCCTCCCGCGCTTAAAGGGCAGGGGGCGCCGCACCACAAAACCCGAATCATCTCATTCCGGGACCGAACACCTAAGTCGGAAAAGCTCACTGGGCTCAGTGATAGGCAGTGATGGCCCAATTCAGCACATTTCAGGACTTGTTCGGAGACCCCTTAGGCATAACAAGTTTACTCCAATAATCATATGACTCTCGAAGTCGACTTCCAGTTTTCGAACCACGAACAATACCGAACGCAAGTGCATTTGCAACCCTTACCGGATTGATTGGCACAACACCTAGGCCAGATATTACAGGCTGCCCATAATCAGCAAGCTTCTTGCTGCCTTTTAGCTGCTCCCAGCTTAACAATGGATTATTTTTAATCGCCACTTGCCCATAGTACATCCCAACACAAACAGCCAAAGACTCGCTCTCACAGGTCAAGCCCCATGTAGTAACTTCTATTACGCTAGTCATCTTGCTTTTGATCTCGTCAATTTCTCCCGGAGTCAAGTCTCTTCTTTCAACTCTCGCTGCAAACCACTCACCAAGCATACCCAACGATTCTGGTGAGAAATCCGCACTCCAACTTTCAAACCCTGAAGTCTTCCAAACTGCCTGAATCAACTCATCCAAACAGTAAGGCAAATTAAGCATAAACCATTTATAAAAATCGCTCAGCTCTTTTTTTGTCATTGATGCGAATGCCATCGTGACAGGGGAGTAGCTTGTTGTAAATTCCATAATCAATGAACCAATACTTTTATGCCTGCATCGGTGAGTGCTTTGAGCAACGCAGTGGAAGGGCCGCCCTGACCAGTAACTGGACTAGTGAAAAAATTCCAAGTTACACCATCGACTGCCTCCGTATTCAACAGCTCAGCATCTTTAGAGATTTGTAGTGCTGTGGTCGCATCAAGCGTGGTGTAACCCACCTTAGCTTCATTGGCAATGTTGCTTGGATCAAGTTGATCGACCACACGTACTCCTTGGCTTGTCTGGAAGGAAACTTGCGAACGGCCGCCTAATTCCTTGAGTGCATTTTCTCCAATCTGACCTGTTGCTCCAATGCCTGCAGGCGGGTTAGGCGAAACAATCCTGGTTGAGCTGTCAGCAGTCAAGGTATAGTAGTTACCGTTTCCACTCAAGTATATCTGATTTCCGTTGGCATCCAGCGTCCCTGTGGCCTTATAGATACCGCCGCCTGGCCCGGTCACAGTGCCATCAAGGTTTTGCGTGTATCCTTTGGGTACTGTAAAGCTCGCATCGTTAGCCGCTGGTGCCCCATCACCTACTACTTTTGTTTCACCAGACGCTAAATCGGTCGCAGGTCCTTTTGCACCAGCATTCGTACTGTTTGCGGCAACTAAATCATCTCCCAACTGAGAAGACAAATTAGCCGCCCGTGCCGCTCCTGCCATCGTAGCCAAACCGTACAGCATTTCAGCCTGCCCAACCGTAATGTTCATTTGGCTAGACAGTAACTGCGCACCGAACGTTGGTACCTGCGTTCCATTGATCAGCGTGCCAAGGCCCGCAGCACCTTGGTCTGCGGCTACCACTACGAGCGGCACACCAATACCAAGCTCAGATGTCGCTGCACCTGCGCCGGCTAAGCCAAATGCGCCACCAATTTGCAGCAAGCCCCCCGCTCGAGTACCCACTTGATAGGTGTTATCAAATTGGGTAAAGCTATCAACCGATTGATTCCCAAGAGAATAGTTGAACAATCCTGAATCGCTGACCTGCTGCCGTTCAACAGCATAACTGTCGCTATTTCCCAACGTCTCAAGCCCGCTATAAAAGTTATAGGCGGCACTGCCCACCGGAAACTCAGCCGCACAGTGTGTGGCTGCGCAGGCAGCAGCAGTTAACCGTGCTTGGGCGATATCATCTCCGCCCTGCGCTTTGATCCAGGTTTGTTGATTGTTATGCAGCAAATAGTTGTACTGCGTTGCATTCTCGGCCACAGAAGCAGCGACCGCTGGATCGCCACCCGTTACCACGGCTGCAAGAATGCCTACTAGCCCCGACAGGGCCACAAGCCTCTGTTTCCCTTCCAAAGTAGTCACGATATTAGCTGTGGCGGGATCAGGCATGACCAAGTTGGCCAATGCCTGAACCGAAGCCTCATCGGCCCCCGCTGCTAATGCACCGGTTTTAAAATCACCGCCTTGAGCGACGGAGAGCACACCTCCGAGCAATGCATGCAGACCCACCTTGCTTAATGAGCCATTGGAGAACGAGGTCCCGCCAATATCGTTCGCGAGAGTGGCGCCTCCGACGCTAATAGCCGCACCAGCCAGCGAACTGGTCAGGTTGTCTTTCAAACTTCCGCCTTCAATAGCGGTTTTCGCGACTGAATTGACTACTGAAGTCAATGCCGCTTTTTCCACTGTCTCCGTGCTGAGTATCGCGGGGTTGTAGGGGACCAAATTGCCGACTCCGGCAGAGATCCCTGCTAATGCATAACCTTTCAGGCTGGAGGAAGAGGTCACATCGTTGAACGTTGCTCCGATATTTCCGCCATTATTGATAAAACTGACCGCAGCATTGCTGGCCATCGAGGTCATGGCAGCACTCAATGCCACGTTGGCCCAACCCGCAGCCGTATACTCAGCACCAGCCGCAACAGCGTCAGCCGTTGTGGCCGCAGCCATGGCCGTACCAGACCCGGCCTCCGCGCTAGCCATCGTGCCTACTGCACTGCTGGCAGCCCCCGCCGTCAGCACTGTCACAATAATGATGATCGCCAGCATCGCGCCTTCCCCAAGGCCGGAATGGCTGTAGCTGTAGGAGTCGTGCAGTTCCTTGATCTGCCGCCAATCCACATCACCGCGTTTCTCGGCGTCCTTGAGCCAGGCCAGTTGCGGATCGGCCTGGACCATGGCATCGATGGCCTGGCTTACCGTCTGTTCGTTGACCTGCTTGACGTCGATATGCAGCCCATCGACCGCCTTGATGACGACCTGTCCTTTGGCAGTCATTTCGGTCTGCTTCAAGGTTTCGTCGGTACTACCGCTACCGCTCATGCTGGTCCAGGCCATGCCGTTGTTACTCTTGGCGTGGTCTTCCTTGTGCAGGTCCTTCACACCCTCGAAGGTGATATCCCCGCCGCTCTGCAGGGTGAGGTCCTTGCCACTCGTAAGCTTCGCCGCCTGATAGAGCTGGTCGCCGCCGCTGATCGAGCCGAGATTACCGCCGGCCGTGATCTGGCTGCCGATGTTGGTGACCTGGGTGACTTCGTCGTGTCGGGTGCTGCTACCGCCCAGCCAACCACCGCTTTCATTCTTGTCGTACAGTGTGTGATCGGTGTTCTGCGCGGCCAGGACATCCAGTTTGCCGCCAGCCACCAGATAGGCGTCATTTCCGGCATTGACCTTACTGGAGACAAGGGCCATGTCCTGGCCTGCGCTGAGCCTGATATCGCCTCCGGCATTGACGCTGGTCGCCACTTGAGCAACGTGGTCCGTTTGGTGGGTGCGGTCGTTATATTCGGAGTAAAAGTGGTTTTCATTGGCCGCAGAGGCAAGCGTCAGGTTCTCTGCTGCGGCCATGGAAACGTCGCGTTTGGCATCAATCTGGCTGGCAACCGCCGTAATGTCGCGTCCCGCGTTAAGTGTCAGGCTGCCCCCACTGTCTACGCTGCCAGCGTATTGACTGACCGTCCCGTTGCGCAGTTGATCTTGAGTTCCGTTATTTGAAGCGGTGGTCGAGAGCAGGTTGATATCGCGTCCCGCCTTGATTGCGGTATCCGCGCCACTTTGCAGAACACTACCCACGTTGTTGACGTCACGTCCGGCGCTAATGCTCAGATTGTTGGCCACTTCAATACGTGCCGCGTTGTCGACAACATCCGTTCTAAAGCTGTCCGCACCAGAGGTGCCACTAAAAGTGCTCACGCTTCGCTCGTTGATCACGTCGCCCTGGACCGCCGTCAGATTGACGTCACGCCCGGCAATGATCCCCCCAGCCATATTGGTCAGGTTGTTGCCGGCCAGCATGTCCAGACGCGCGTAGGCCTGGGTCAGACCGCTGTTGACCAGATCGTTGCCTGCCGCCGCCGACAAGGTGTTGTTGGCGTGCAGGGTGCCGCTATTGCTCAGGTCCTGGCCGGCAATCAGGTTGACATCGTTGCCCTCGATCAACGCGCCATTAGGGGCCAGGCGATTGTTGGCCTGGGCCAGGTAGAGCACCGGCACCATGACCTCTTGACCATCCACCACCTGTTTTTCCATCCAGACGATGTCATGAGTCAGGGCTGCAACCTGCTCGCTGGTGAGGCCGACGCCGTAGCTGAGGTTGAGCTGCTTCTGGCTGCTGATGGCGTTGTCCATCAGGTATTTGAACTCGGCGTCGTCCGAGGTCTGGCCGTCGATGAAACGTTGCCCCGTACGGGCCGTGACGGCCTGGTCGATCAGTCGCTGCTCATAGAGTCCGTCACCCAGACGCTTGGCGCTTTCATCCGGGTTGTAACCCAGGTTGGACAGCAGGTAATCCGAACTCATGAACTGCTTGAGGTCGGTAAGTACCGGGTTGGTTTCGATCAGATATTTCTGCGGGTTGGTCCTGGCCGAGGCGTCGGGCAAGCCCTGCACGCGAGCTAGAGACTGGGGACTATCGGCGACAGTGATCTGAGCCGGGGCCGCAAGGCCTGCCGGCACGGATTGTCGCTGGGTAGCATTGATGATCGAACCCCCAACACTCCAGGCAGGCGCAGTGCTGGTTGTTACGGCGCCCTGCCCGCTCAGACGGAACAGGCCGTTTTGCCCGCTGGGTAGGCTGAAGCCTGGTAACGTGAGTGGGTTGACCTGCTGTTGGGCAAGGTCCGGTGATAGTTGGCGATTGATATTGATGAGGGCCACTACATCACTGCCCACTTGTGTCGAGCCTACACGCGAAGCATCGCTGGAAAGCACAACACCTTGGCGAACGACACTGTTGGTGAGGTTTTGTGTTGCACTGATATTCACCGCGCCGCCGGCCTGGACTACCGCGTTGACGGAGTCTGATGAGCCGGTCGTTGTGGTATCAAAAGGCATTGCGTACTGAATCAACGCCGGTGCCTCGGTACGCACACCAGAGTTGTAGCTAGGCCGGGCGAAGTCGACCCAGAGATCCTCGTGAGGCTCAACATTCAGAGTGCCGAACCTGATAAAGGTGTCACCGTTCTTGCCGCCCGGGTGTGGCATCACCTGAATGATGGACTCGACACCAGAGCTGTTCCAGAAGTGCATATTGGGACGTGAAAACGTCGGATCACTGCCGCCGACATAACCCAAAGCACCCGAATCATAGAAGGGGTCATTGGCAGCGTTGTAAGCCATGATCGTCATCCAGGGATCCATGGCATATTTCCCCTGGCTGGGGGGAGCAACATAAGATCGCCGTACGATGTAATCGCCTACAGAGGCCCCCTGATTGGTAAAGTTCTGCAGATTAAGTGTCAGGTTGTTGCCGGCACTGAGGGTCGACTCCTGGTTGATGAGGTCACCACCGACAGCGGTAAAGTTGCGCCCGGCGGTTATGCTGGATGCAGCCGAATCCTGAGCGATCTGCGACTTGTAGTTTTCCACCCATACTAAGTAGCCATCACTAGCGGATGAGAGGAAGTTATGATCGATATCAGAGCAGTAGTAACACTGCACCCCGATATAGCCGGACACCAGACCGCCCGTGGCCTGGAACACATCCTTGCGATTCTCGATATGACTGGCCGACAGGCTCAGATCACCGCCGCTTTCCATCGTCGAGGAGATGTTGTTGATCGATGAACTCAGACCGTTGCTGTCATCCTTGGCAATGCTGAGGTTGCCAAAGCTGTACACATCCGCATAACGGTTGGTGAACACATCGGTGCGCAACGCCATGTCGCCGCCGCTGAAGATCAGACTGTTCTGGTTCAGCAGGTTCGGTGCGCTCAGCAGCAGGTTGCCGTTGCTGCCCAGGGTCCCGTAGTTGTTGATTGAACCGGCACTGACGCTCATCCCTCCAGCCGACGTGATGCGACCATAGCTGTTCAGCGGACCAGCGACACTGATCGTGGTATCGCCGCCGCCGGCTATGCTCGCACTACTGCTCAAGTTCACCTGTGCGGCACTCAGACCCAGGGTACTCAAGCTGGTGTAGCGTCCATTACCGCCGTAGCTGCCACTCAGATTCAGGCTGGCCGTACCATCACTGGCTATCAGCCCGTCGTTGTTCCAGTTGCCGCCGTTGCCGATCAGGCTGCTAGACGCCAGCAGTTGACCGCCCGCCGTCTGGTTGAGGGTATTGACGTTCAGCGTCAACCGACCGGCCTGGATCACGCTGCTATTGGTCCAGTTGTCGGCAGTGAGGGTCAGGCCACCACGAGTGACAAAACTGCCGCCCGCGTTGGTAATGTTGGCCGTCGCGGTATCGAAGGTGCCGGTACCGGTATGCAGCACACTGCCGCCCTGGTTCAGGAAGCTGCCAACGCCCAGGGTCAGGTCGCTGTTGGCGGTTTCCAGCTTGCCGTTGCTGTTGTCGAACAGCCCGCCAATCTGGAATTCGGTCTTGCCGCTGCCGCCCAGTGCTCGCAACTGGCCGGTCTGGTTATCCAGGCTCGCGGCGGTAATCGCCAGGGTGCTGCCACTTTCGATAATGCCCAGGCGGTTGTTCAGAGCGCCCGCGAGATTCAGGCTGATCTGGTTGCCGCCGATCTGCCCATCGCTGTCACCGCTGTTGTCGAAGTTATGGCCCGTGACCTGGACCAAGCCCTTGGCATAAACGCCGCCATTGCGGTTATCAAAATCCCCCGCCCCGGTGGCGATCAGCGCATCACCGGTTTGCGCGGTGAGATGACCACCGTAGTTGTCGATACCACCCCAGGCTTGCAGGTCCAGACGCTGGGCCTGAATCTGGCCGCCTTGGCCGTTGTTGTTGAGGTCGTAGCCGTTTTTCAGCACGCCGACAACGCGAGCCTGCAGCGCCCCCGCGATGCTGGACAGCAGGCCGCCACGGCTGTCGATGTTCGCCGCGTTGAGGGTCAGATCACCGTTCTGGGCGATGACCTTACCGCTCTGGTTGTCGATATCGCCGCTGACATCGAGGTTGACCGAGCCCATCCCTTGCAACGAACCTTTGCCGTTGCCGAGGCTGGCGGCGCTCAGTTGCAGGTCGGCGTTACGACTGGCGATCAAACCGCCATTGCCGTTCTGCACCGTACCGGTCGAGGTGACCAACAGCTTGTCACCGGAGCCGATGGTGCCGCTGTTGCTGTTATCCAGGCCGCCGGTGAGCAAGGTCAACAGACCCTGGCTGGAGAGTTGACCGCCCTGGTTTTTGACCTGGGTGGAACGCTGAACCAGCAGTGGGCCGACGGCGGAGAGCTTGCCATTGGTATTGGTCAGCGTACCCAGCAGATCCAGGGTAACGGCAGCACCACCGCTAAGCGTGCCGTTGCTGTTATCGAAGTCGGTACCGGTGAAGGTCAGCGCCTGTTGTACGTTGATCGTGCCGCTGCTGGTCAACGCCATCGTGTTCAGGGCCAGGGTCGCACCGCTGTCGATCAGGCCGCCCTGGGCGTTGTTCAGCAGGCCGCTGACGGTCAGCGATTGCCCCGCCCCGCTGGAAAGGATGCCCTTGTTGCTGTTGTCGATACTGGCCGCGTTGACCGTCAAGGTCTGCTGGCTGGCCAGTGCGCCGGCATTGCTGTTGAGCAAGGCACCGCTGAGGGTCACACCGACGTTGCCGCTACGGCTGGAAACCGTACCGCTGTTGCGGTTGTCCACGCTGCTGCCCGTGAGTGTCACACCCTGCCAGCCGGAGAGCAGACCACCGTTCTGGTTGATCAGGTCAGTGGCCGTCAGGCTCAGCAGATTGTTGCTGATCAGTTGACCGCCGTTGCTGTTATCCAGGGTCCGCGCTGTCAGGTTGAGGCTCTGCGTGCTGGAGAGCGTACCGCCCTGATTATTCAGGTCGCGCAGGTGATTGATCGTCAGGTTGCCGGCCGTGGTGATCTGGCCTGCGGCGTTGTTCAAGTCGCCCGTTGCCGCACCGAAATCAAGGGCAATGGCGCTGCCCAGCAAGCTACCGCCCTGGTTGTTGATCCCGGCGCTGCTGATGGTCAGGCCACTGGTGGCGTTGATCAGTCCTTGATTCTGGTTGGTGAGCTGACCACCAACGGTCAGCCCCAGATCAGCGCGACTGGTGAGGGTACCGCCCGTGTTGTCCAGGCTGCCCGCCTGCGCATCAACCGAAGCGGCCGAAATCATGCCCTTGATATTGCTCAGCGCCTGGTCGATACGCAGGGTCAGGGCCTGGTTGCTGAGCAACTTGCCGTTGTCGTTGCTCAGGCTTTCAGCAGCAAAGGTGTAGGCCTGGGCGCTGGAGATTTCACCGCCCTGGTTGTTCACGCCCTTGAGGTTGTTCAGCACCAGCAATGGTGCGTTGATATAGCCGTTCTGGTTGTTCAACTGGCCGTGATTGAGGTCCAGGGTCAGGGCGCTGGTGCTGAACAGCTGGCCGCCTTGCTGGTCCAGGCCACTGACACTGGCGGTCAAGGCATGGCTGCTGGCAATGCTGCCGCCGTCCTGGTTGGTCACCTGCCCTGCGTTCAGATTCAGAGTGTCGTTGCTGCTTAGACGACCGCCGTGGCTGTTATCAAAAGTACCGGTCGTGACCCGGGTTGCGCCCTTGCCGGTCAGCACGCCACTCTGACTGTTGTCGAGGCTCGCGCTGGTGAGACCCAGGGTGGTGTCAGTTGCGATCGTGCCACCCTGGTTGACCACCGCCCCGTTACTGGTCACTGTCAGGGCAGTGCCACTGGAGAGATTGCCGCCGCTGTTGTCGAGACTGCCGACGTTGAGACTCAGACTGCCGTCACTGGCGATCAGGCCCTTGAGGTTGCTCAGTGCACCGTCCAGGGTAACGACCACAGCGGATTGACCGCTGAGCGTGCCACCGCTGTTGTCCAGGCTGCTGCCATTGAGTGTGGTGGTGCCCGCCTTGCCGAGTAGCTGACCGCCGTTGCGATTGGTGACTGCCGCGACGCTCACGTGCAGATCGGTGTCGGCCAGGACCTTGCCGTTGTCGTCGTTGTTGAGTTGCTGGCCCACCAGGGTCACGGCCTGGGTGCTGGACAGCTCGCCACCCCGGTTATCGATCTGTCCGACGGTGAGGGTGGTGCCTTTGACGCCTCCGATCAGGCCGGCGTGTGTGTTATCGAGACTATTGCCGCTCAGGCTCAGATTGCCTTGACTGACCAGCACACCCGCCTGGTTGCCCAAGGTCTGGACCGTGCCGGAAAGATCGCCCTGGCTGGAGATCGTGCCGGCGCCATTCTCAAGGTTATCGACCGTCAGGTTGAGCGTACCGTCCGTACTGAGCTGGCCGTTACTGTTGACCAGATGGCCCAAGGTGGCCGTAAGCGCGGTCGAACTGTTGATCAGGCCGCCCAGGCCGTTGAGCGCCGTATCAACGGTCAGGTTTAGTTGCCCGGCACTCAGTACCCGGCCCTTGTTCTGGTTGTCGAGGGTGCCTGCGGTGACGGTGGTTTGCCGCTGCCCACTCAAGGTCCCGCCCTGGTTGCCAAGGGTTTGCGTGGCCGTGACGCTCAAGTCGCGACTGGCAATCACGCTCTGCCCGTTGTTGACAATGTTCTGCGCCGTGACGCTGACGTCCCCCGTGGTATTGCGCGAGTTATCGGCATTGACCCCGGCCTCGATGATGCCGTGATTGCTCAACTGACCGCCGCTGTTGAGGGTGATGCTGTCCCTGGCCGCCAGGTTGTTCTGGCTATTCAGATCCCCCGTGGTCTGCACGTTCAAGCTGCTGCCGGCGTAGACCGGACCTTGCGCATCCAGGCTGGCGGCCTTCACATTGACGGCGCCGCTGGCGGTGGCCTGGGCCAGGCTCAGTTGGCCGTTGGCATCGAGCTGGATATCGCCGCCACTGGCGGCCAGATTGCCGGCCAGTTTGACCCCGACCCCGGCTTCGGTACCCACCAGCTTGATGGCGCCGGCATACATGCCGCCCAGTACCGAGGAGTCGATGGCCACTTGTGGCTTGGTGCTGCCGTCGTCGGCACGCGCTGTGGCCTTGAGAGTTTGGGCGTCGACATCGTTACGGCCAGCGATAACGGTCAGTTGCTTGGCGTTGATCTGCGCGTTGATGGTGGCGGCACGGGTGATGATTTCAAACTGGTCGATATTGCTGGCATTCAGGCCTGCGCCGTCGATGGACACACTGCCCTGGTCGACCTGATACCCCGTGACCTGACCGTTTGTGATGACGGCCTTGCCGGTGGTCAACGTGGCCTGCGGCGTGTTGATAAAGCCGCAGCCGTTACAACTGATGCCATACGGGTTGGCCACGATCACATGGGCGGACTGCCCCGCCACTTCGGTGTAACCACGTAACTGGCTCGGGCTGCCGCCATTCACTTCATTGAGGATGACGTTGGCCGCAGCACCATTGAAATTCGGGTTGCCGAGAATGATCCCGCCCAGTTGCGTGGACTGGGTTCTATTCGTGGCGTTGTTGAGAATGACCCCATTGGCCCCGACGTTGTAGTCGCTGAACTGGTTGTGCGACAGCCCCTGGGCATTCGGCGCGGCGATATTGACGATGGGGACGCCATTACCCGCCTGACCAAGGGTCGTCCCCGGCGCGTTGACCACGATCCCATCCGCCTGGGCCAGCAACGGCTGCCAGAACATCGCGTTAGCCAGAATGAACGCCAACCCGCGCTTGGGCAGTCCCCAAAAATGCTCACGGTTTTTCAGGGCAGCAGAAGGCTGGCGGGCCAGGAAGACAAGCTGACGAACGTCCATGTCGAGATCTCGATACATCGCAGGCGACAAGGCGCCCTTCAGATGGCGCTATGCCATCAACCGGCGGCGATACTAGGACGCCAATCCAATGGCGTCAATTTGTCCAACGTTAAATATTTTCAAAATATTTCAAAGCGTTGCGCTGGCCGGCAAGGCCACTTCGCCAAAATGTACGGTAATCCATTGATAAGTATCGATTTCAATACCAAACTAGGCCGACCTCTCGCCCAGCGCCTGGTCAAGCCGCCGCCATTGCCTGCGTCAAGGAATCCGCGCATGTCCACACTTGAAATCATCGCCGTCCTGGTTAATGTCCTCGGCGTCTGGCTCACCGCCCGGCGCATTCGCTGGTGCTGGCCGGTCAGCGTCGTTGCCGTGCTGCTATACGCCTGGATCTTCTACGACGCCAAGCTGTATTCCGATACGCTGCTGCAAGGCATTTTCGCCGTATTGCAGGGTTATGGCTGGTGGCGCTGGAGCCAGGGCGGGCTGAGCGAGGGCAAGGTCCATGTGGCCCGGTTGTCCTTGCGCGAAGGCTTGCTCGGCCTGCTCTGTGGAGCCGTGGGCGCGGTGCTGCTGGGGGGACTGATGGTCCGCTTTACCGATGCGGCGGTGCCGTGGGTCGACGCCTCGCTCACCGCCTTCAGCCTGGTGGCCAGTGTCTGGGCGGCGCGCAAGTATGTCGCCAGCTGGTGGCTGTGGATCGTGCTGGACGTGATCTACGTCGGCCTGTTCCTGTTCAAGGACCTGCAACTGACGGCCGCGCTGTACGCCGGCTTCGTGGTGCTGGCGATCTATGGCCTGCGGGCCTGGCAGCAGGACCTGAAGTCCCAGGAACAGCCAGGGCCGGTGGACTCGACGAGCGGCGAGCTGATTCGTTAGTGTAGAGACCCAGCGCCGCACGCCGAGAACCGAATGCCTCCAGGGGCGCCTGCTGCGCGAGCGTTTTTCGCGGGTGCAGTCGCGTTGCGAGCTGGAGATGCATATCGGCACGGTCAACGAGGAACAGGCGCAGTTGCTGCAACTGTCGACGGGTTCCGCCAGCGTCTACCTGGAGCGGCTGAACTTCGGCGAAGCGAACCAGCCGGTGGAGTTCGACCAGGAATTCTGGCGACCCGATGCGTTGTCGATCGTGATGGAGACACGGTATCCGGGGACAGGCGCTTGAATCCCTCTATTACAAAGGCTCAGTGCACTGGACAACAGTTCTCCGGCCTGCCGCTGACGCCCTAAAGTTATTTGTGTCGTCGTCGATACACTCCTGTACATAGAATAATTCTCTTGCCCCAGGAGGTTCCATGACAGGGATATCGTCGATCAATGTTTTGACGCTGAACCCTTCCCAGCTTGTCGGTAATACGCCGGCTGGCGCCCAGCCTGTCGAAACAACCGCGGCTGTTTCCGCACCGGCGTCCACCGTGCTTCTCGGCCAGAACAACGTGGTCGAAATCAATACCTACAATGCCCGTGGAACCTTGCCTAACGCCGCGCAGGCACCTACCTGGGAAAGCAGCCCGCTGGACAAGGTGTCGTTCACGATGGGCGGCAACCTCAGCAATAGCTCCAACTCCAACGCCGCCCGCTTTGCCGGCTTGGGTGCCGCGCTGATGTCACAGTTGGCCGACGGCAAAAAGAACATCTCGCAATCGGTTGTCCAGCAGTCCGACATCAGACCGCTCAACGCCGCCGGGATCGCCGCTGCACAGTCCAAGCTGCACAGCAGCAATGCCGACAGCACGATCAGCCTGACCCTCAAGACCGCCAGCGGTAAAACCGTGACCTTGAGCCTGGCGAACCAGAACGATGGAATGGCCGTGCAGGCCCAGGTGGAAGGCGGCGACCTCACGGCTGAAGAGAGTGCGGCCCTGGCCAAGATGGCCAAAGGTTTCCAGGCGGCAATCGACGGTTTGACCGCCGAACCGCCTCAACTGAAGCTGGATGCCCTGACCCAGTTCGACTCGAAGGTATTTTCCTCGGTCGACCTGAGCACCAAGCTCAAGATTGACGACAAAAACAACCAGACCCTCGAGTTCCACGCCGACAGCCAGAAACGCTCGGTCAGCATGAGCGGCCCTTCAGGTGATCTGCAACTGTCCGTGGACCTGAAGAGCCAGGCGATTCTCGGCAATCCCATCC
This sequence comes from Pseudomonas sp. MWU12-2345, assembly GCF_023242385.1. Taxonomy (NCBI): domain Bacteria; kingdom Pseudomonadati; phylum Pseudomonadota; class Gammaproteobacteria; order Pseudomonadales; family Pseudomonadaceae; genus Pseudomonas; species Pseudomonas sp. MWU12-2345. Next base: position 840,020 of record NZ_JALLJA010000001.1, read on the forward strand.
AACAGGCCAAGGCCCTGCAGAGCTACCTCAAGCAGATTGATGCCGCAGCCGCCCGAGGTCACGCCGATCGCGACATGATGTCGATGTTCAAGGATGCGTTCTCCTCCCTGAACAGCAACTATCCCGTCAACAGTGCGACCTCCACGCCGGCAACCGTCGATCCACTCGCCCCCACCAATCTGGATCGCAAGCTGTTGACCGGCCTGGCGGATTTCTCCGCGTCGATGACGCAGGCAAGCCAGGCGAGCAACCCGATGCGTCCCAGCGAGCGGGATACCTTTGCTTATAACCTGTCCCAGACCACTCAACTCAAGGGCAATGATTCGCAGAATCGCTCCATTGAGCAGAACCAGCAATCGAACCTGACCGCCAGCTATCACCAGGCGCTGTCCACGGGCCAGAAGCTGAAGCTGAGCAGCAACGCGGACTCGCAGAACTACCTGTTCTACCAGATCAGCGACAACGCCAGCAGCCAGACCAATATCGCTTACAAAGACGGTAAGTTGACCAATGCGGCGGTGACCCAGTCGGCCAGCCAATCCACAAATATCTTCAAATACGTGATGGGGCACCTGGTGGATCACACCTCAACCCCCGTCAACACATCGAAAACCCAGAGTTTCATGGCCGTGCTGGAACGGGCGTTGCACCCGGACAAGACGGACAAGACGCCAGAGGGCGCCGCGCGCTTGAAGGAACTCCTGGACGGTCTCCAGGACAAGGTACTGCTGGATTCGTACCCGAAAAAACTCAACAGCTGATCCAGGGGGTCAGCTTGACCCCTGTCACCTGGGCAAGAGGGCGGGTATTTACCCGCCCTCTTGCCGTGGATTTACCCGCGATACTCCTGACCCGTCCTCGGCGGTAAGGTTGGGGCATATAGATGCCGCCCCCCCTCAATCCGGATATCCGAATATGAAAAACTTCGCATTCAAAGCAGCCATGCCCGCTGTGTTGATGCTGGCCGTCCTCAGCGCTTCTTTCTCGGCACCGACGATGGCCGCGAGAAGTTCTGACGCTGTCTCCCAAACGGCCGCCCGTCACGCCAAAAAATACGAAGACCTGGTAGAGAAGCGGATCAACGAACTGCGCGCCAAACTGAAGATCACCGACAAGCAGTCCGCCCAGTGGGACGCCTATGCGAAAACCATGCGTGACAATGCGCACGGTACCGACAAGGCCTACCTGGATCAGGCGCAGAAGCTGCCCTCATTAAATGCCGATGAGGCGATGCAGTCCTATGCCAGGCTGGCACAGATGCACGCGGACAATCTGCACAAGCTTGCCACTTCGTTCAGCGCGCTGTACGGCACGCTGTCCGCCGACCAGAAAAAAACCGCCGATAAACTGTTTCGCAGCGAGCGCGGGGAGCGGCACGAAGTCGCGGATAGATTTCATTGATGCGCAAAGAGTCCCAGTGGACACCGAGCCTATTGGCGATCAACCACTCATGTGTGCCGAGCGCTTTGAGCGAGGGTAACGTCGCAATCCAGCCGTTCACGCAAGAACTCGATCAGCGCCCGCACCGGTCGAGAGCCCTGGCGATGCTGCGGATAAACTGCCGATAACGCCAACGGTTCAGGACAGAAGTCAGCCAGTACCGGCACCAGCCGCCCATCCCTCAAGGCCGAATCGACAATGAAGGTCGGCAAATAGGTAATACCCATGCCGGCGATGGCGGCGTCCTTGAGCAACTCACCATTGTTGACCCGCATCCGTCCCGTGACATTGACGATCAATGGCTTGCCCTGCCCTTCGAAACGCCATTGCACCTGGCGGCCATGGCCGTAAGGCAGGCAGTCATGGGCCTGCACATCCTCGGGTTTGACCGGGGTGCCGCGCTCGGCCAGGTAAGCGGGACTGGCGCAATACACCCGCTGGATGGACCCGATACGCCGGGCAATCAGCGTCGAGTCTTCCAGCACCCCGATACGCAATGCCAGGTCGTAACCCTCACCGAGTAAATCTACCGGTCGGTCGCTGAGATCCACTTCAACCGTGACGTCGCAATAGCGCTGCAAGAAAGCCGGCAACACCTCGCTCAAATGCGCCATCGCAAACGACAGTGGAGCGCTCAGGCGAACAGTGCCACGGGGCTCTACCGTCTGACCGGCGATGCCCTGCTCCACTTGCTCGACCTCACTGAGCAGGCGCAAAGCCGACTCGTAATAACTCTGCCCCAGGGGCGTCATGTCCAGCCGCCGGGTCGAGCGATTGATCAGTCGCACGCCCAGACGTTCCTCCAGTTGCATCAGACGCCGGCTGACAAACTGCTTGGACAGGCCCAACTGATCCGCCGCTGCGGTGAAGCTGCCGGAGTCCATGACCTGGCAAAAAATACGCATATCTTCGAACGGGTTCATTGTCACTCTCTGGTTGACAGCCAAACACGTTATAGCGACTTTTTCCTTTTTTGACAGCCCATTAATCGGTGATGAGACCTTGATTGAAAGGCCCGCTGGGTGACTGCAGAAACGTTGATCCAAAAAAATGCCCGCACAGTGGCGGGCATTCATTCGAACCAGCAGTGCACCAGAACTTATCTGGAGGTCAGGGCCGAATAGCTGTTCATCAAGTTGCGATAATTCGGAATGCGCGGCGACAACAGGTTCGCCAGGCCTTCCATGTCGTTGCGCCAGTCGCCTTGCAGCTCGCAGGCTACCGAGAACCAGTTCACCAGTTGCGCACCCGCCGCCGTCATCCGTGCCCATGCCGCCTGCTGCACGGTTTCGTTAAACGTGCCCGACGCGTCGGTGACCACAAACACTTCAAAGCCTTCCGCCAGGGCAGACAAGGTCGGGAACGCCACACACACGTCGGTCACCACACCGGCAATGATCAGTTGCTTGCGACCGGTCGCCTTTACCGCCTTGACGAAGTCGGCGTTGTCCCAGGCATTGATCTGGCCAGGGCGTGGAATGTACGGCGCATCCGGGAAGAGCTCCTTGAGCTCCGGCACCATCGGGCCGTTCGGGCCGTTTTCAAAGCTGGTGGTCAGGATGGTCGGCAGTTTGAAGAACTTGGCCAGGTCTGCCAGCGCCAGTACGTTGTTCTTGAATTCGTTGGGTGAGAAATCCTGCACCAGCGAGATCAGCCCGGTCTGGTGATCGACCAACAGCACAACGGCATCATCTTTGTTCAGACGCTTGTACGGAACGTTGCTCATGTAAAAACTCCTTGGTGGATGGATATTGCACAGGGATGCCGACGGCTTTGGCCGGCATTTTTTTGATCGTCAGAAAGCAAAACACGAGCAGCCGAACGCGCCCCAGAACCCCTGGAAGTCACTGACCGGTGCGTTCGACAGACGCGCCCGCTCATGGCTGTGGGAGTGAACGGCACAGGGTCCGCTGCAATGGTGAACCTGAGCCTGCATCGGCGACGTCGGGCGCCAATGACCAGGAACCTTGGCTACCGGCGACCAGTCCGGCAGCACTGGCACGCTGGCTGGCCCGAGCTTTTCGAAGTCCCCGGCGGCATACACCACCTTGCCGCCGACCACGGTCAACAGCGACTCGATCCACTTGATGGCCTCTTCTTCGACCTGGAAGAAATCCGCGGTCAGGGCGACAACGTCTGCCAGTTGCCCGACCTTGATCTGGCCTTTCTTGCCCTGCTCGGAAGAGAACCAGGCGCTGCCATGGGTGAAGAGCTCCAGTGCGGTCTGCCGGGAAAGCCCTTCGCGGTGCAATTCCATGCCGCCCACGGTACGCCCGCTGACCATCCAGTACAGTGAGGTCCACGGGTTGTAGCTGGAAACCCGCGTGGCATCGGTGCCCGCGCCGACAGGGACACCCTCGGCCAGCATCCGTTTGATCGGCGGCGTGGCTTCGGCAGCCTTGGCGCCATAACGCTCGACGAAGTATTCGCCCTGGAACGCCATGCGGTCCTGAATCGCAATACCGCCGCCCAACGCCCTCACCCGCTCGATGTTCTGCGGGGTAATGGTTTCAGCGTGATCGAAGAACCAGGGCAAGCCATTGAATGGAATGTCGCGATTGACCTTCTCGAACACATCGAGCATGCGGCTGATGGATTCGTTGTACGTCGCATGCAAACGGAACGGCCAACGTTGCTCCACCAGATGGCGGACAACCGGTTCCAGCTCTTCTTCCATGGTCTGCGGCAGGTCCGGGCGCGGTTCGAGGAAGTCTTCGAAGTCGGCGGCGGAGAACACCAGCATCTCCCCGGCACCGTTGTGCCGCAAATAGTCGTCGCCCTGGTGCAAGGTGACGCTGCCGGTCCAGTTCTTGAAATCGCTCAGTTCTTCCTTGGGCTTCTGGGTGAACAGGTTGTAGGCGATGCGAATGGTCAGTTGCTGGTCCTTGGCCAACTGCTCGATCACCGCGTAGTCATCCGGGTAATTCTGGAAACCGCCACCGGCATCGATAGCGCTGGTCAGGCCGAGACGGTTGAGTTCACGCATGAACTGGCGAGTCGAGTTGACCTGATACTCCAGGGGCAGCTTTGGTCCCTTGGCCAGGGTCGAGTAAAGAATCATCGCATTGGGTCGCGCCACCAACATGCCCGTCGGGTCGCCTTTGGCATCGCGGACAATCTCGCCGCCCGGCGGGTTCGGCGTATCACGGGTGTAGCCGGCGACCCGTAGCGCAGCGCGATTGAGCAAGGCGCGGTCGTACAAGTGCAAGACGAATACCGGTGTGTCCGGTGCGGCCTGGTTGAGTTCTTCCAGGGTCGGCATACGCTTTTCGGCAAACTGGAATTCGTTCCAGCCGCCCACCACCCTCACCCATTGCGGCGTCGGCGTGCGGTCGGCCTGCTCCTTGAGCATGCGCAGGGCATCGGCCAGGGAAGGCACACCCTCCCAGCGCAGCTCCAGGTTGTAGTTCAAGCCACCACGGATCAGGTGCAGGTGCGAGTCGTTGAGGCCAGGGATGACGCAACGGCCCTTGAGGTCGATGACCTGGGTACTCGAACCGCGCAAGGCCATGGCTTCGGCATCCGTGCCCACCACCACAAAGCGGCCATCGTGGATCGCCACCGCACTGGCGAGGGGCTTGGCACGGTCAACCGTGTGGAATTGACCATTGAACAAAATCAGATCGGCGTTCATCGCGTTTCCTCGGACAAAGTGGAATGAGACGGGGCGGCAGTCAACCAGGGGGCAAACAGTCGGGTCGCCAGGGGCATGAACAGGTACACCACCGAGAGCACGATGGTCAGGGTGATCAGGAAGGTGGAGATCAGGTAATTGGAGAGGAACGCGTCGAGCCGCAGTACCGGTCCCCAGATCAGCGGCACCAGCAGGGTGTGCGGCAGGATCACCATCAATGTCAGCACCGCCTGCTTCCAACGCGGGGGTGGTGAGGTGGCATCCGCCGGCGGTGAAAACCAGAACGCATTGACTGGATGGACCTCGGTCCGATCACCGTCGGCGAGCATCGGGGCGGCTTCGTTGACCAGCTCCAGCCGCTGCGGCGAATCAAGCCAGCGCTGCATCGCCTCGGTGGAGCAGAAGCGCAGCACGCAGGTGAACAGGTCGAGACCGGCACTTCTGCCACGAATCACGTCCACGCCCAAATGCCCCTCGCGCTGCCCGGCAATGCCGACAATACGCCGTAGCCAAGCTTCATAGGGGGCCTCAAAGCCGACCTTGACCCGGTGTTTGACGATCAGTGTCACGACTTCATCAGCCCCCCGCACCGGGCGACCGACGGGATCGAGGCGATTGGAATCAGGCATGATACGAAGCTCCGGTGAGAGGATCAGGGATGTTCAACGGTTCAGACATGTACTGGCTGATCCGCGAACGTAACCAGCGCTCCGCCGGATCGTTGTCGTGCACGCCACTCCAGGCCATCGACAGTTGCGCCGCTTCGATGGGGAACGGCGGTTCTTCCGCTCTCAAGGCACCGCCTTCAACCAAGGCGCAAGCCGCGTAGTCGGGCACCGTGGCGATCATTTCGGTACCGGCGAGCATCGCCCGCAAACCACTGAACTGCGGAACCCCCAGCACCACACGCCGGGTACGGCCGACCTTGGCCAGGTCGAGATCGATATTGCCGCTCAGGTCGCCGGAAAACGACACCATGGCGTGGGGTCGCTGACAGTATTCATCGAGCGTCAGCTGACCGGGGCGATTGTCACCGCGCAACACTTTGCAGGCGATATCACGCAGCCTCTTGCGCTTGGCGTTGGCCGGCAACTCGGTGGTGTAACTGACCCCGACGGAGATTTCCCCGGATGCCAGCAAAGCCGGCATCAACAGATAATTGGCCCGACGCACCACCACAACGACCGCCGGCGCCTCCTCCTGCAACTGCCGGAGCAATGGCGGAAACAAACCGAACTCGGCATCGTCCGAAAGGCCGATGCGAAACACCTCGCAGCTGGTTGCCGGGTCAAACGCCTTGGCCCGGCTGACCGCCCCCGAAATGGTGTCCATCGCCGGTTGCAGCTCTTTGAGGATCGCCAAGGCCCGCGCCGTCGGCTCCATCCCACGACCGTTGCGCAGCAGCAGCGGGTCGTCGAACAGATCCCGCAGGCGTCCCAGCGCGGCGCTCACGGCCGGCTGCCCCATGAACAGTTTTTCAGCCACTCGGGTCAGGTTCTTTTCGAACATCAGGGCCTCGAAAATCACCAACAGGTTCATGTCGACGCGACGCAGATCGTTACGGTTCATCAGTACGCGCTCACAAGCAATCAACCCTTGAGGAACGCCAGCAGATCGGCGTTGAGTTGATCCTTGTGGGTGTCGGTCAGACCATGGGGGGCACCGGGATAGACCAACAGCTTCGAGCCTTTGATCAGTTTGGCCGAGGCGATGCCGGCGGCCTCGATCGGCACGATCTGATCAGCGTCGCCATGCACCACCAGGGTCGGCACGTCGAACTTCTTCAGGTCTTCGGTGAAGTCGGTTTCCGAGAACGCCTTGATGCAGTCATAGGCGCTTTTGTGGCCAGCCATCATCCCTTGCATCCAGAACCAGTCGATCATGCCCTGCGAAGGTTGGGCACCCGGCTTGTTGAAACCAAAGAACGGCCCGCTGGCGACATCCTTGTACAACTGCGAACGGTCGGCCAGGGAGCCCTGGCGCAGGCCGTCGAACACCTCGATCGGCAAACCGCCCGGGTTGGCTTCGGTCTTGAGCATCAGCGGTGGCACCGAAGAAATCAGTCCCGCTTTGGCGACCCGTCCGGTACCGTGACGACCGATGTAGCGCGCCACTTCGCCACCGCCGGTGGAGAAACCGAACAGCACCACGTTATTCAGGTCCAGCAACTCGATCAATTGGGCCAGGTCGTCGGCGTAGGTGTCCATTTCATTGCCAAACCAGGGTTGGCTGGAGCGGCCATGGCCACGACGGTCATGAGCGATAACCCGATACCCCCTGGAGGCCAGGAAGATCATCTGCGCCTCCCAGCTGTCGGCATTCAGCGGCCAGCCGTGGCTGAAGACGATGGGCTGACCGGTACCCCAGTCCTTGTAGTAGATCTCGGTACCGTCACGGGTGGTAAATGTGCTCATGGCGATTGCTCCTCGGGGTTGTCGTTGCAAGAAGGCTGAGCTTTGCGTTGAACTTGAAGGATTGGATTTTTGAACGTAGAACGGGCACAGGACGAGTTAAACGTTGTTAATTTTCCAGAGGAGTAATCTGTTGGCCCTTCCCCCCGCGCAGGCCGTGCTTTTCGGCCCCTACCGGATCTACCCCGGACAACGCCTGGTCATGGAGGGCGATCAGCGCCTGCGCCTGGGGCGGCTCGCCCTGGACATTCTGTTGATCCTGCTGGAGCACGCCGGGAATGTGGTCAGCAAGCAGCAATTGATCGCCCGGGTCTGGCCCAGAAGCGTGGTTGAAGACACCAATCTGCGCGTGCACATCGCCGCACTGCGCAAAGCCCTCGGCGACGGCCAGGCTGGCCAGCGCTACATCATCACGGTCGCCCAGCGTGGCTACAGCTTTGTCGCGCCCGTCTCTCTCGAGACTATCGAGCAAAGCCCCGGAAGTGCCTCGGACGAGCCGAAGGGTCATAACCTGCCGATACGTCGCACCCGCATGATCGGGCGTCACGCCTTGCTGGACAGCCTCGTGACACAACTGCCCGACCTGCGCTTCATCACCCTGGTCGGCCCCGGTGGCATCGGCAAGACCACCGTGGCGCTGCGCGTTGCCGAACAGCTGATCGGTCACTACCGCGACGGCATTCGACTGTTGGACCTGGCCCCTATCCACGACCCGCGGATGATCAGCGCTCATCTGGCAACGCTGCTGGACCTGGCGCTGCATGACGGCGAGCCGATGAACTGCCTGGCGACGTGCCTGCGCGAGCGGCAGATGCTGCTGGTCATCGACAACTGCGAACACCTGGTCGAGGCCATCGCGTTGCTTTGCGAAAGCATCCTGCGCGCGGCGCCACAGGTGCATATCCTGGCCACCAGCCGCGAGAGCCTGCGGGCCGAAGGCGAATTCGTGCAACGCCTGGAGTCGCTGGACTGCCCGCCACCCATCGCCACGCTCAACCGCACTCAGGCCTTGGGCTTTTCGGCTTTGCAATTGTTCGTCGAGCGGGCGATGGCCAGCCACGACAGTTTTGAATTGGCCGACCACGAGTTGCCGATGGCGATCGAAGTCTGTCGGCGCCTGGACGGTATTCCCTTGGCGATCGAGCTGGCGGCGGCGCAAGTGGCCAACCTGGGGATCGAGGGATTGCTGACGCAACTGCAAGGCAGTTTTCGCCTGCTGACCCAGGGCTCCCATACGACACTGGGCCGTCATCAGACCTTGCGTGCCACGCTGGATTGGAGCTTCGAACTGCTCAATGCCTGCGAGCAGGCCTGTCTGCGCCGGCTGGGCATCTTCAGGGGAGGATTCACCCTGGCATCGGCGGCAGCGGTGATCGTCGGCGAACATATCGCTCCCGACCGGGTTTTTGCCTCGATCACCCAACTGGTGGCCAAGTCCCTGCTGAACGTGGAAGTCGGTGACGAGGAGGTGTTTTATCGCCTGCTGGACACCACCCGCAGCTACGCCCTGGAAAAACTCGACCAGGCCGCCGAGCTGGCGGAGGTCCGCGAGCGTCACGCCGAACGTTGCCTGGCCTTGATGCACCAGGCTCAAGAGGACTGGGAACTGACCCTGTCCGAGCTATGGATCGAACGTTACGCCCGAGGCCTGGAAGACATCCGCGCGACACTCGACTGGGGCTTGAAGGGCGATGGTCCGTCTTTGTTGGCGATCCGTTTGACAGCCGCCTCGACGCCGCTTTGGCAGGAACTGTCGCTACTCAAGGAACACGGCGGGTATGTACGCAAGGCTCTGGCACGGCTGGAGGCGGCCGCGCAACCCTGCCCTCGCTTGACCATGACCCTCAAGCTCGCCCTCGGCAGCTCCTGCTACCACGCCCAAGGCGGTACCGCCGAAACGGTCGACGCCTTCGTGAGCGCCCACGCCCTGGCCGAAAGCTGTACCGATGTGGCTGGCCAGCTCCGGGCGGTATCCGGGCATATGGCGGTCAACCTCAGTTGCGGTAACTACCAACAGGCCCTGGAGCAAAGCCGGCAGTTCGACCGATTGGGTCTGCTCGGCAACGGGACCGCCGCGATGTCCCTCAGCACCCATCGCTTGCGGGTGCTGGCCCTGCACTTTGCCGGGGACCAGCCACAAGCGCGGGAGAATGCCGAGCAAGTCATCCAGCGCATGGCCCAGAGCGGCCACCTCAATCGCTTTACCCGCGGCTTTGGCGTGCAATACGACCAGAGCGTCGCCGCCCTGACGATCCTGGCGCGGATCCTCTGGCTGCAAGGCCATCCGGAAAAAGCCTGGCACACGGCTCGCCAGGCCCTGGATATCGCGACCCAGATCAACCACGGCACCTCCATCTGCTACACCCTGGCGCTGTCCGGCTGCCTGATCGCCCACTACAACGGCGACACCGGGACAGCCCGTGAACTGTTGCGCCAGTTGCTGGAGCAGGCACAGAAGCACTCGGTGCTGCTGTTCTACACCTGGGCCCGGCGCTATGCCCTGGTGATCGATAACGCCGCGCAGTACTCGTCGCCGCCACCCGGCACAGGGCTGATCAAGGACATCATGGTGACCCTGGACACCGGCTTTCTCGATGACGCCTTGCTGGAACGCGCCGAAACCGGCATGGCCGGCTGGAGTACGGCGGAAATCCTTCGAGCCAGGGCCAATACGCTGCTGACAGCCAACTGCACGAGCGCGGCCGAGACGGTTCTGCTCAAGGCGCTGGCCGTGGCAAAAGCCCAGGGCGCACTGGCCTGGGAGCTACGTAGCGCCACCTCACTGGCACAGCTTTGGCAGCGCCAGGGTCACTTCCAGCAAGCTCATGAGCTGCTCGCCCCACTCTACGCCCGATTCACCGAAGGCTTTGCCACACCGGACCTAACCAAAGCTCGTCAGTTGCTCGACGAATTGCAACGACACCGGGCCCCGTGATGCCCAATGTGCCGGGCTGAAGTAGCGGGCGTAGCGCATTTCAAATGCCCGCAGCAGTCCACCGTGCTCAAGCTTTTCCAGAGCGAAGGCGCGGGTGGTGTTGAGCAACCGGTAACGTGTCACGCCGTTGCGCTGTTCGACCGACAACAGCGATTTGCGCGCCAGGCGTTCCACCACGTCCACCAGACTGGCGGGGCGCAGTACCGTACAGCTGATGGCGCCGACGGCAGCCTCCAGGGTAAAGGCCATTTTGAACACCGCCAGACCCTGCAACACGGTTTGCTCCAGCGGGCTGAGGCGCTGATAACTCCAGTCCAATGCGGACTTGAGGGTCTGATGCCGTGGAACGGCGGTACGCCGGCCTTGGGTCAGCAGTTGCAGGCAGTTGCCCAATTGGGCTTGCAGTCCCACCAGTGCCAGCGCATCGATCTGCGCCGCCGCCAACTCGATGGCCAACGGCAAGCCATCGAGTCGACGGCAGATTTCGCGCACGGCCCGAAGGTCCCGCTCGCGCAAGCAAAAGGCTGGCTGACGGGCTCGGGCCCGACTGACAAACAGCTGCACTGCCGAATAGCCCATGACATCGGCCACACTATGCAACGCCGATGTGGGCGGAACGACCAGGGGCGGCACGTGCAGCACTGTTTCAGCCAGTGCCCGCAGCGGTTCGCGGCTGGTGACCAGGATCGACAGTCGTGGCGCCGAAACCCGCAATGTCTCGACGATTGCTCGACAGCCTTCGAGCAGATGCTCGCAATTATCGAACACCAGCAAGGCGTGCCATGACCTCAGGGCGTCCACACCGCTGTCCAATTCAAGGGTGTGCGCCAGATACTCGATGATCCGCGCGGGATCATCGATTGCCGCAAGATCAATCATCCAGACACCGTCGCGGTAGTGCTGCAGCAGCAATTCAGCCACACGCAACGCCACGCTGGTCTTGCCGATGCCTGCAGGGCCGGCCAGGGTCATGAAACGGTGGACGGGCAACTGCCGGACCACACTGCCGACCATCGCGTCTCGACCGATGACGGGGGTCAGCCGCGCAGGCAGGTTGTGCTGGCGCTTGGGCGAGGTGTCGATCGCGACCGCCGTACCGTGCGCCATCCGCTGCACCGGGGCGATAAAGACGTAACCACGCTGGGGAACGTTGACGATGTAGCGTTGCCCCTCCTGGCCGTCACCGAGGGCCCGACGCAGGGCGGCGATGTGCACCCGCAGATTGATTTCCTCGACCACCGAGGTCGGCCAGACCCGCGCAATAAGCTCATCCTTGCCGACCACATTGCCGGCGCGCTCGACCAGCACCTGTAGAATGTCCAGCGCCCGCCCGCCCATGCGCAGGGGCCTGTCACCGTCGAGAATCAACCTTTGCCAGGGGTGGAACATATAGGGACCGAAGCGCAGCGGCCCATCGCGGTTTAGATCTCTGAGGTCGTTCATGCACGCTCACGTGCTGAAAACCTGGTCCGGCCCAAAGGTACTGCATGCTCCGTTGCGCACGTTGACCCAGGCTCCCGCACCTCCATGGCTAAAAATTCATGGATATCTTGGCAGGCATGGGTGACGGTACAACCACCACGGGAGGAGCGCTACGGCCATCCCAGTGCGCGGGACGGACAAGAGCGCTCTAGCTGAACTGTTCGCGGTACTGGCTGGGGGTCAGGCCGAGTTTCTCACTGAACAGAAAGCGCATGTGCCGTACGCTGCCGAAGCCGCTTTTGTAGGCCACGGTCTTAAGTGGCAAGTCGCTGGTTTCCAGCAGACGCCTGGCGCAATCGATGCGTGCATTTTGCACAAACGCCATCGGCGTCATGTTCACTTCCCGGGTAAATATCCGGGCAAAATGCCGCGCACTCATATTCGCCAACCCGGCCATGCGTTCGACGCTGAAGCTTTCATCGAGGTGTTCGAGCACATGATGCTGAACCCGGGTGACCGGGGTTTCATGGGGTGACACCGCCGCCATCAACGGACTGTACTGCGCCTGTCCGCCCTGGCGCGTCATCGCCACCAGCAATACCTTGGCCACGTCCTGGGCGACTTTCTTGCCGTGGTCCCGGGAGACCACCGCCAAGGCCAGGTCTATGCCGGCAGTGACGCCGCCAGAGGTGATCAGGTTGCGGTCCTGGACGTAAATCTGATCGGTCTCCACCGCCGCCTTGGGGAAAGCCTTGATCAACCGTTCCGTATAGTGCCAATGAGTCGTCACGCGATAGCCATCCAGCAAACCGGCATGCCCCAGCACGAAGGCACCCGTGCAGATCGAGCCATAACAGGTCACCCGCCGGACAGCGTCCTGGAGCCAGGCGAGCAGCGACGGATTTTTTTCGTTATAGGCGCCGGGGCCGCCAGGCACCAGCAACAGGTCATAGCCCCCATCCGCCTGATCGATGTGCGTGTCAGCCTGTACCCGGACACCGTTGGAGGCCCGCACCGCCTCGTGCTCAGTGCCAATCAGCGACAGCTGATAGTGGTCGTCCGGCCCCAGATAACGATTGGCGATGGAAAACACCTCCATGGGCCCGGCCATGTCGAGCAGGAGAAAGTCCGGGAACAGCACCATCGCCACTGTTTTCATGGGTTTTAACTCATTGATATAAAAAGAATAGAAGCTTCACGCCGACATAGGACAGTATGACCGGATATGGCACGAACGGCGGCCGAGAATACGTGATTTCCCGCACAAAACTGTCAACCTGAAAGAGACAGTATTTCAACTTCCATCTACTTATTGCTCCCAGCGGTAAACATTAACCTTCTCCTCACTCGGACGAATTCTCGTCCCTACGGGAGATCTCATCATGCTGACCCTTCGCAAAGCCTCTGATCGTGGCGCCGCCAATCACGGCTGGTTGAAGTCGTTCCATACCTTTTCCTTCGCCAATTACCGCAACCCGCGGGAGCAGGGTTTTTCCGACCTGCTGGTGATCAACGACGACCGGGTGGCCGCCGGCAAGGGTTTCGGTCAACACCCGCACCGGGACATGGAGATTTTCTCCTATGTGCTCGAAGGCGCCCTGGAACACAAGGACACCCTGGGCACCGGTTCGGTGATCCGCCCCGGCGACGTGCAACTGATGAGCGCGGGCAGTGGCGTGGCCCATAGCGAGTACAACCACTCGGCAAACCGGCCGGTGCACTTCCTGCAAATCTGGATAGTGCCGGACGTCGTCGGCGCCAAACCGCGTTATCAGCAAGAGCACTTCAGTACTCAGAAAAAACGCGGTCGGCTGCAACTGATCATCTCGCCTGACGGGGCCAACGGCTCACTGAGCGTGCGTCAGGATGCGCGGGTTTATGCCGCGCTGATTGACGGCAAGGAAAGCGCCACCCTTGAGCTGGCCGCCGATCGCTATGCCTACGTGCATGTCGCCCGGGGCAATGTCGAACTCAACGGCGTGCAACTGCAGGAGGGCGATGGCGTGCGGGTTCGGGATGAACAGGTGCTGACCTTGAGCAATGGCGCGGATGCCGAAGTGCTGGTGTTCGACCTGCGCCCTCAAGAACTGCCGCAAATGCCATGAGTGCAGTGGGCCCGGGCCTGTGCCCGGGCTTCACCCATGTTGCCCATCATTCACAATCCTTGGCTTGCCCACTCCCTCACGGCCTGGGCAAACAATCTGAGCGCCATGGGCGGATGTCGATTGGCCGGGTAATACAGCCATGGGTGAGCGTTATCCCGCGCACTTGCAGCATCGCGTCAACCGCTGAGTCCGCGCCCACAAGAAAATTCACTTGACTTAACGGTCATTAAATCAGCAATTAGTCTTCTGCCGGGCAGTAGCGTCTCGGGCCCGGCGCTACCCTCCTCTCGCAGTTTGCGCATAAATCGTCGCTCAAGGAGGCAAAGGGCGCAGGCTTGATCTATTCATAAACTAACTAATGGATTAACTAGAGAGCCCATGAAAGAGCAACCCCGGCGGCAGGCGATTTCTCACACCTGGCAGATGCTTGCTCCTGCCGGTGTACTTTGCATCGCCCTGCTCACGGGCTGCGCCGTGGGCCCGGACTTTACCCGGCCTGGTGTCGCTAAAAATGCCGGTTATTCGCAGGAGAAGCTGGCGACGACGACCGCCTCGGCGGACGTGGCGGACGGAGGTGCCGCGCAAAAGCTGGTCGAGGGCATGGATATTCCCGGCCAATGGTGGACGCTTTTTCGCTCGCCGACATTGAACGCGCTGGTGGAAGAGGCGCTGAAGGCCAATTCGGACGTGGCCGCCGCTCAAGCAGCCCTCCGCCAGGCCAATGAACTGGCTTATGCCGAGCAGTCTTCACTGTTTCCCTCCCTGAGTGGCAGTGCATCCAAGACACGGCAGCTGCCATCGACCGCCAATACCTTTGGTTCGCCCGCGCGGATTCTCACCGTCAATTCAGCATCGCTGAGCGTCTCTTACGACCCGGACGTGTTCGGGGGCGGCCGGCGCCAGATAGAATCCTCCACGGCGCAGGCCGAGTATGAACGCTACCAACTGGAGGCGACTTACCTCACGCTGACCTCCAATGTCGTCAACACCGCCGTGACCCTGGCTTCCCTGCGCGATCAGGTGACGGCCACCCAGGCAATCATTCGCCTGCAGAGCGATCAGCTCGATCTCCTGCAGTCGCAACGGCGGCTGGGGGCGATCGCCAATACCGACGTGCTCACGCAGCAAGCGGCACTGGCCCAAACCCGCGCGACCTTGCCGCCCTTGCAAAAGCAGCTCGCCCAGACCCGTAATCAGTTGATGGCCTATCTCGGCCGTTTTCCCAATCAGGATCAGGGGGAGAATTTCGACCTGGCCTCCCTCCATCTGCCCGAGCAGTTGCCGCTCAGCCTGCCCTCGACCATCGTCGAGCAGCGACCCGATGTGCGCTCCGCCGAAGCGCAACTGCACCAAGCCAGCGCCAATATCGGCGTGGCCGTTGCCAATCAACTGCCGCAATTCAGCATCAGCGGAACACTGGGCTCCAGTGCGCTGGGTGGCACCCGGCTGTTTTCGTCGGGCACAGGATTCTGGAGTCTCGCAGGCTCAGTCAGCCAAACGATCTTTGACGCAGGCACACTGGAGCATCGCAAGCAGGCCGCTGTGGCCGCCTACGATGAATCGGCGGCACGTTATCGCAGCACCGTGATCGCCGCCTTCCAGGATGTCGCCAACGCACTCCGGGCACTGCAAGCGGACGCCGATACGCTCAACCAGCAGGTGCAAGCCGAACAAGCTGCCCACCAAAGCCTGGATCTGGCACAGGCGCAGTTCCGCCTTGGCGCCGTGGGTTACCTGAATCTGCTGACAGCGCAACAGACCTATCAGAACGCGGTACTCACCCGCGTCAAGGTGCAGAGCACCCGCTACAGCGACACTACCGCCCTCTTCCAGGCACTGGGCGGCGGATGGTGGAACCGAACCGATGTGGCCCCCGCCTCCCTGGGCAACCCCGACCGTTTTTGAAACAGCGAGAAAAAACCATGGCTGATGCCAACACTGCCGCTGCTCCATCGCCCCAGCCGACTGAACCTGGCGGTGCACGCAAACGCCGGCTACTCAAGCCCATGCTCATCATGATCGCGGTGGTCCTGGTCATTGTCGCCATCATCGCCGGGGTGAAATTCACCCAGATCTCGAAGCTGATCGCCCAATCCAAGATCCCGCTGCCCCCTGCCGTGGTGACGGTCATGCGCGCCGAGTTCGCCGATTGGCAGCCGAGCGTTTCCAGCGTGGGGTCGATCAAGGCGGTACGGGGTGTCGATGTCACCACCGAGGTCGGCGGTATCGTGCGCACCCTCGGCTTCAAACCGGGACAGCAGGTGGCGGCCGGCGACCTGCTCGTCCAATTGAATGCGGATTCGGACATCGCCCAGCTTCACTCCCTCGAAGCCACCGCCAGCCTAGCCGGCACGGTCCTCAAACGCGACAAGGCACAACTGGCAGTGAGCGCCGTGTCCCAGGCGCAGGTCGAGGCGGACGAGGCTGACTTGAAAGCCAAGATGGCGGCTGCAGAACAGCAGCGGGCGTTGGTGGCGAAGAAAACCATCCGTGCGCCCTTTGCCGGCAAGATCGGGATCACCGGTGTCAATCCCGGTCAGTTTCTCAACCCCGGCGACAAGATCGCCACCCTGCAAACCTTCAACCCCATCTATATCGACTTCAACGTACCGCAAGCCCAAGTGGGGGCGATTGCCCTCGGCCAGTCCGTCGCCGTTACGGCGGGTGGACTGCCCAAGCAGACCTTCGCCGGCAAGATCACGGCCATCGACACCAGGTTCGATCCGACCACACGCAATATCGTCGTGGAAGCCACCGTCGATAATCCGAAGCAAAGCCTGGTGCCCGGCATGTTTGCCCAAGCCGTCGTGCAGTCCGGAGAGAAGCAGCGCTACCTCACCGTGCCGCAGACCGCCGTCACCTATAACCCTTACGGTACGACGGTGTTCACCGCGGTGCAGAAGAACGACCAGGGCAACGATGTGCTCACGGCGCAGCAGACGTTTATCCAGACCGGGCCGACCCGCGGTGACCAGGTGGCCATTCTGTCCGGCGTGAAGGAAGGCGACCAGGTGATCACCAGTGGCCAGATGAAGCTCAAGAACGGCTCACCGGTGAAGGTCGATACCCAAGGCGCGCCCTTGAACGACGCGGCCCCCAAGCCGCAAGAACAATAGGTCGCCACCCCCATGAAGCTTACCGATATCTTCATCAAGCGACCGGTCTGGGCCGTTGTCATCTCGCTGTTCATCCTGATACTGGGGTTGCGCTCGATCTTCGGGCTGCCGGTCAACCAGTGGCCACGCACTGAAAACACCGTGGTCACCATCACCACCAGCTACTACGGTGCGGATGCCGCCACCGTGGCCGGCTTTATCACCCAGCCTCTTGAGTCGGCCATCGCCCAGGCCCAGGGCATTGATTACCTGGCCTCCTCGAGCATTACCGGGATCTCGACCATTACCGCAACCCTGCGGCTCAACTACGAGGCCAGCAAGGCACTTACGGAGATCAACACCCAGGTCAACTCGGTGAAGAACCAGTTGCCGGCCCAGGCCCAGGAGCCGGTGCTCACGGTGGCGGTCGGACAGACCACGGACGCCATGTACCTGGGTTTCTACAGCGATGTACTGCCCACCAACAACATCACCGACTACCTGTTGCGGGTCGTCAAGCCGAAGCTCGACTCCCTCGAAGGCGTGCAGACGGCCGAGATCCTTGGCGGGCGCCAATTCGCCATGCGCGCCTGGCTCGACCCGGGCAAGCTGGCCGCCCACAACGTGTCGGCGCAGGACGTTTCCGTCGCCCTGGCCAACAACAACTACCTGTCGGCCCTGGGTTCGACAAAAGGCCAGATGATCACGGTCGACCTGACCGCCGGCACCGACCTGCACACCGTGGATGAATTCAAACAGCTGGTCATCAAGCAGAACGGCGATGCGCTCGTGCACCTGGAAGATGTGGCCACGGTGACCCTGGGGGCGGAGAGCTACGACACCAGCGTCGCGTTCTCCGGCAAGCGCTCGGTGTTCATCGGGATCAAAGTGGCACCGAACGCCAACATCCTGACCGTCGCCGCCAGCGTCAGGAAGGCCTTCCCCGACCTGCAATCGCAACTGCCGAGCGGCGTCCGGGGCGAGATCGTCTACGACTCCACCGAGTTCATCAATACCTCGATCTACGAGGTGGTGAAGACCCTCGTCGAGGCGATGATCATCGTCTCGATCGTCATCTATCTGTTCCTCGGCTCCTTTCGCGCGGTGATTGTTCCGCTGGTGGCAATACCGCTGTCGCTGATCGGGACCTTCTTCATCATGTTCCTGCTGGGGTACTCGATCAATCTGCTGACCCTGCTCGCCCTGGTATTGGCCATCGGCCTGGTGGTCGATGACGCGATCATTGTGGTGGAGAACGTCGACCGGCATATCAAGGAAGAAGGCAAAGGCGTAATGGAAGCGGCCATGATCGCGGCCGGGGAACTCGGCGGTCCGATTGTCGCCATGACGGTGGTGTTGATTGCCGCGTACGTCCCCATCGGGCTGCGCACGGGGCTCACCGGCGCGCTGTTCAAGGAGTTCTGTTTCTCCCTGGCGGGCGCCGTGACCGTGTCGGCCGTGGTGGCGCTGACCCTCTCGCCGATGATGACTTCACGGTTATTCAAACCGGGACAGGAAGAGGGTCGCTTTGCCCGCCTGCTGGATCGCTATTTCGACCGGCTACGCCACCGCTATCACCGGGTCCTGTCGGCCGGGCTGGACAGCTGGCCGGTGCTGGTCACCTTTGGCTTTATCCTGTTCCTGCTGGTGGCCGCCAGCGGCATGACCGCCAAGAGCGAGCTGTCGCCGACCGAGGACCAGGGGCTGGTGTTCATGCAGATCAAAGGGGCACCGACGGCCTCTCCCCAGCAGATGGAGCGGCTGGCTGACCAGGTCTTCCAGATCGCGAAAACCGAACCCGAGTACGCGCAGATGTTCCAGCTCACCGGGGTGCCCGCGCTCAATCAGGGGCTCGGCGGCGTGCTGCTCAAGCCCTGGGGAGAGCGTGGTCGCTCGCAAGCGGAATTGGTGCTGGACCTGCAACAGAAGTGGAACCAGGTGGCCGGCGCCAAGATGGCGGCCTTTCCGCTGCCGTCGTTGCCAGGTGCCCAGGGTTTGCCGGTGCAGTTTGTGATCACCACCACGGAGTCCGTCGAGAACTTGAATGAAGTCGCCCAGGCGGTCATGGCAGAGGCCCAGAAGCAGCAGCTGTTCTGGTTCTCGGACCTGGACCTGAAGATCGACAAGCCACAAGCCAAGCTGATCGTCGACCGTGACAAGATCGCCGCCCTGGGGATGACCCAGGCCGATGTCGGCGCGGCACTCTCGGCGGCGCTGGGTGGGAATTACGTGAACTATTTCTCCACCGCCGGGCGCTCGTACAAAGTCATTCCACAGGTCCTGCAGGTCGACCGTCTCAACCCCGATCAGATCCTCGATTACTACATTCGCACGCCCTCCGGCGCCATGATCCAGGCGCGCACGGTGGCGCATATCGAGACCACCACGGAAGCGGAGTCCATCAACCACTTCCAGCAGCTCAACTCGGCCACCCTTTCAGGCGTGAGTGGTGTGGCCCAGGGTGAACTGCTGGCGAAACTGGACAGCATCCTGCACAACGTCGCGCCATCGGGCTACACCTCCGATGCGTCGGGTGAGTCGCGTCAGTTCATGCAGGAATCGGGCGGATTCGTCGGCCTCCTGCTGTTCTCCATTCTGATCGTCTACCTGGCGCTGGCCTTCCAGTTCGAGAGCTACCGCGACCCCGTGGTGATCCTGTTTTCGGTGCCACCGGCGCTCTTCGGCGCGCTGGCCTTTATCACCATGGGCTTCGCCTCGATCAACGTGTACACCCAGGTGGGCCTGGTGACCCTGCTCGGGCTGATCACCAAGCATGGGATTCTGATCGTGCAGTTTGCCAACGAACTGCAGCGCGCCGGTCGCAGCAAGCGCGAGGCCATCGAAGAAGCCGCGGCGGTACGCTTGCGACCGATCCTGATGACCACCGCGGCCATGGTGCTGGGCGTGGTGCCGCTGGTCTGGGCCTCCGGGGCCGGTGCGGCCGGGCGCCACGACATGGGCCTGGTGATCTTCGCCGGCCTCTCGATCGGTACCCTGCTGACGCTGTTCATGGTGCCGGCCATGTACATGTTCATTGGCACCACCCACCATCAGGAGGCCCCCGAACAGCCGCTGTCTACACCGGTGGCCTAGCGGTCGCCACGCTCACGCCAGGCGTGCGCGAAGAAACTCGATGAAACGCTGGGTCTTGGCCGGCAGCAAGCGGGTCTCGGTGACGGCATAAACCGTCACCGGCTTGCCCTGCCACTCAGGCATGACACGACGCAGTTGGCCATTACGCAGTTCATCGGCAATGATCTCCTCGTTCATCAGCACGATGCCCTGGTCGAGCGTAGCCAGCCGCCGCAGCATCCCGACGCTGTTGACCATGAAGCGCCCGCCCACCGCTACCGAGAGGGTTTGTACGCCATCGTGCAGCGTCCAGTTCCCGGCCTTTTGAATATTCAGGCACTGATGCCGTTCGAGATCACTCGGTGTACGGGGCTCGCCCGAGACTTCGAGATAACGCGGCGAGGCGTACAAATAAGGCACCAGGGTGATCAAGGGGCGTGCGATCAGTTGCGAGTCCTCCGACTCGCCAATCCGAATGGCGACGTCAAAGGGTTCGCTCACCAGGTCGACGCGCCGGGAGGTCAGGTCGAAATCGAAGCTGATGCCCGGATAGAGCTCGGCAAACTCGGCAATCAGGGGCGACAGGTAAGTGACCGCAAAGTCCACGGGGAATGAGACCCGCAGCACCCCGCTGGGTTGCGCGAGCATTTCGCCAAGCTGCTCATGGGCCAGCCGGGCCTCATCGACAATGCGCTTGCAGCGCTCGAAATAGATCTGCCCGGCTTCAGTCACCTCGACCTTGCGCGTGGTCCGATGCAGGAGCCGCAAACCGATCGCCTTCTCCAGGGCACTGATACGCCGGGACAAGGTGGAGTTCGGCATGCCCAGCACCTCGGCCGCCCCGCGAAATCCTTTGGCTTTGACGACCTCGACAAACAGCGCCATATCGTTCAGAAGTTCCACGCCAATTGCTCCATATATGGATCAGTCAAATCCGTAATGTCGTATTTATCCCAAAAATAATAAAGCTGATGATGCGTCTCCAGCAACACACACTTTCGAGGATCGCACCATGAGCTCACTCTTCAGCCCCATACACGTCGCCAACGCCACCTTTTCAAACCGCCTGGTCATGGCCCCGATGACCCGCAGCCGCGCGGAGTTCGATGGCACCCCGGGGGAACTGGCGGCCGAATATTATGCCCAGCGCGCCAGCGTCGGCCTGATCGTTACCGAGGGTACACAGCCGTCCGACGATGCTCAGGGCTACCTGACCACGCCGGGTATCTATAGCGATGCCCACGTGGCCGGCTGGAAGAAAGTCACCGACGCGGTACACACCCACGGTGGGCATATTTTTATCCAGTTGATGCATGCCGGTCGCATGTCCCACCCCGATAACACGCCCCATCATCGCCAGGGCGTGGCACCGTCCGCCATCGCACCCAATACGCCCATGTTCACCGTCAAAGGCATGCAGGACATCCCGGTGCCACGGGCGCTGAGCACCGAGGAAGTACGTCAGACCGTCGCTGATTTCCGCTTCGCCGCGCGCCGGGCCATTGAAGCCGGGGCCGACGGTGTCGAAATTCACGGCGCCAACGCCTACCTGGTCCAGCAGTTCCTGGCCCCCAGCGCCAACACCCGAACCGATGAATACGGTGGCTCGATCGAGAACCGCGCGCGTTTTGCCATTGAGGTCGTGACCGCCATCGCCGAGGAAATCGGTGCCGATAAAACCGCCCTCCGCCTCTCGCCCGGCATCACGATGTGGGGTATCGATGAAGGTGAGGAAGGTCCGAACCTCTACCGCTACCTGGTGACCGAACTGAACAATCTCGGCCTTGCTTACCTCCATGTCATACATAAAGGCGATGACGCGCTTCTGGCGGACATCCGCAAGGCCTGGGACAACACCCTGATCGTCAACCGCCCTGGCCGCCCGCGGGAACAGATTGGCGCCGACCTGGCTTCAGGGCTTGCGGACATGGAGGCCTACGGCCAGATGGTTCTGGCCAATCCGGACTTTGTCGAGCGCTTGAAGACTGATGCGCCGCTGAATAACGCGGACAACACCACCTTCTTCGGCGGCACTCAGAAGGGATACACCGACTACCTGGCCTTGAGTGTTTGAAGGCAATGAGAGGAAACAGCCAGGGCATTCTGCTGCCCTGGCTAACCCCGCTAGGCTGGAGATTGCGAACGCACCGCCGGTTTTTTCAGCATCACCGGGATCGACAGGGCAATCAACGCGGCGATCACGCAGAGCAACCCGGCGATAAAAAACGCCGGCGTGTAGGTGGCCAGCAAGGTCCGCGTCAGCCCGGCGCCGTAGGCGGCAAAGGCCGCACCCAGTTGATGGCCGGCAAATACCCAGCCGAAGACGATATTGGCCCGCTCGCCGCCGAACTTCTGCGCCACCAGCTTGACGGTGGGTGGCACGGTGGCGATCCAGTCCAGGCCATAAAGCACGGCGAAAAACGACAGGCCGAACACGGTGAAGTCGGTAAACGGCAGGAGCATCAGCGAAATGCCGCGCAAGCCGTAATACCAGAACAACAGCCAGCGGTTATCGAAACGATCCGACAACCAGCCCGAGCCCACGGTGCCGAAAAAGTCGAAGATCCCCATCATCGCCAGGATACCCGCCGCAGTGGTGGCAACCAGGCCGAAGTCGCCGCACATGCTGATGAAGTGGGTCTGGATCAGCCCGTTGGTGCTGGCCCCGCAGACGAAGAACGTCAGGAACAGCACCCAGAATCTCCAACTGCCCGACACGTCGCGCAGCACCTTCAGCGGGCTGATCAGCATCTGCAGCAAGCTGCCCCGGTGGGCGGGTGCCGGCAGGACCTCTTTCTCCCCATACAGCGGCAAATCCAGGTCCACCGGACGATCACGCAGCAGGGCCAGCACTGCCAGCACGACCACCGCCATGGCGCAGCAAATGAAGCTCAGCGCCAAGCGCCAGCCATAGTGTTCCGTCAAGGACGCCATCAGTGGCATGAACAGCAGTTGGCCGGTAGCGGAGCTGGCCGACAGCAACCCGACCACCAGGCCGCGACGATGGGAAAACCAGCGGGTCGCCACCGTGGCCCCAAGCACCATGGCGGTGAGTCCCGTGCCGACGCCAACCACCACGCCCCATAACAGCACCAGTTGCCAGAAGCTGTTCATGAACATCGACCCGATCATGCCGCCCAGCACGATCACCAGCGCCACCAGCACCACCCGGCGCAGGCCGAAGTAGTTCATGAACGCTGCCGCGAAAGGCCCCATCAGCCCGTACAGCATGAAACGAATCGCCAGGGCCCCGGAGATCTGCGCACTGCTCCAGCCGAACTCATGCTCCAGGGGCACGATAAACACCCCCGGCGCCCCCATGGCGCCGGCCATCACCAGCATGGTCAGGAAAGTGACGGCGGCCACCACCCAGCCATAGTGAACCTGACGCCGCGCCAGGCGGTTTGCGACCAATGTAGACAGCATGGAGTGTTCCTCAGGCTTGCGGGACGTGCCGCATCTCGTCGGGGGAAGGACAGAATAGATTAGTTACAACCTTTATTTAATAGATGTTTTACATCATGTATTTTGAGCTGACAAGGCCCTCGCCTCAATGACAGGGAGGATCGGCATTCTGTTTTTCTGATCTTACGCGAGGCGAACACGCCCCGGCGCTGCAGGAAACAGCGCCGGCTCGATGTCACGCACAAAGTCATGGGTCACTACAATTGGACTTTATGAGCACGCAGCTGACTGGCCCTCTCGACCATGCTCACTATCGTCTTGAAGAGCTCGTCGGTAGCCTGCCAGGCTTCAATTTCTCCAGTCGCCGCCGCATGCGACAGCGCCTCGGCCGCCCCCAGCATCGCTCGAAGACTGGCATGGGAAATTTCACCGCCGCCGGCGTAAGGAAGCAGAACACTTCGGCACTTTGCCAAGAAAATCGCTTCGTATTGCCTTTTGATTTTTTCGAGCTCCGGTGACCCCACCAGCGCGGCAATAACGCCAGGGATTTCGTTGCCCTGGGTCAGGACACAATCGACGTACGACGTTGCAATTACACGCGCGGCATCGGAAAGCTCGGGCTTGAGCTGCTGAAGAGCCGCGTCCATCAGTGATGTTTGTTTCGCATCAAAATCCTGGTAGAGCGCCGCCAAAAGCCCCGCCCGGGTTTGGAAATGGTCGTACACAACCGGTTTGGTCACCCCTGCGCGCTCGGCCAGCCGTCCCAGCGACAGTTCCTCGGTGCCTTCATTGCGCACCAACTGCCAAGCCACCTCCAGCAACTGACGCAGCCGATCCTCCCGCAGCATACGTACCCGGGGCGACGAGCGCCCCTGTGCTTCCCCTTCAGCGCTTGACATCACTATATACCAATAGTAGGTTTAAAAACTTACCAAAAGTATATAAGCCCCTACTCCGAACCTCAACCTCCAGGAGGTAGATTCAAATGCATGCACTCATCGTCGTCGCCCACCATGACCGGGACTCCCTCACCCATGGGATAGCAGCTAGAGTTGGGGAAGGTCTGTCAACGACCAATCAAGGCAGCACCTATGCCATCGCCGACCTCCACGCTGAAGGCTTTGATCCGCGTTTCACTGCGGGGGACTTGGCGGTTCACCATAACGAGGCACTACCGCCCTCTGATATTCGCGTTGAACAGCAACGGATTGACCGGGCGGATGCGCTGGTCCTTGTCTACCCCGTTTACTGGTGGTCGATGCCAGCCCTGCTCAAGGGGTGGATTGATCGGGTGTTCTCGAATGGCTGGGCGTTTGAGTTTCGCCCCAACGCCCCGCTGATCAAGAAACTCGGTCACCTTTCCATTCACCTGCTGGGGGTTGGCGGAGCAGACCCGGACACCTATGACAGGCATGGCTATGCGACCGCGATGAAGACGCAAATTGATCATGGCATCTTCAACTACTGCGGTGCCAAGGTCATGACCTCGGAGCTGATGCTTGAGTCCGAGACAGAAAATCCCATGGTGCATCTGGCCTCTGCGTTCAGCATCGGCCGCCAGCTATTTGATGTGAAAACCTGAATCACACGCCTGCGAACCCCGTATCCGATGATGGGACACTCCGTTCAAGAACGAACCACCGAGCCCGAAACCGGCAGCTGATCCAGCAGCTTGAGCCCGGTGGTTTTCACGAACGTCTCATAGTCCATCGGCTTTTCGATACGGGTTTCCGCGTTCGGCAGTACATAGGCCCAGGCGCGCCTGGACGATACGTCGTAGACCAGCTTGAACAAGCGGGTGGGCACCCAGACCTGATCATCGCCAATGGTCCCATGGCCCTCGTCGAAGATCGGACCGGTAAAGACAAACACATTGCCCTCGGCACGCGCCGCGAACTTTCTGACATCGGCCTCGACCTTGCTCCAGATCTTGCGGTTATTGGTCGGGTCCTGCGGGACCATGTTCGACAGCGCAAAGGACTGCGCCATGGCATTCGCATTCGGCGCATCGGCCGCCGGCGCCTGATGGCCACGGTCCACGGCCGGATGTTGGGCCCGGTAGTCGCTCAGTTCCGCTCGCGCGCCCTTGGGGATGCGCGGGTCCGGGTAGAACTGGTTGGTACGCTCCTCCCCCTTTGCATCCTGTAGCTGGGCAGCGCTCAGGCGTTCCACCACCACAAGCGGGGTCTTGCTGGTTTGCGAGTAGAGCACCGCAAAGCTGTCGGAACACAGGGCCATGGGTTTCATGGTGGCCGGCACACTGGCGGTGCTGATCGGCTTGGCACCCGGGAACAAGTCGGCACAGCCGTCAAATGAAGCCTGTTGCTGTTGGCTCGAATACAGGTCGATCGCCGCGCCCTGGCTGATGGAACCCGAACGGTGCCCTTGTTTCTCGTGTTGGTTGGGTGGATCGATAAGATCCAGCAGGTTGCGCGCTTGTGCGGCGCTGGCAGAAAACAACACAAGGGCGGACAGCCCCACTGCGATACGGCGTAGGTTCATGCTTGGATTCTTTGGATTGGAGTGCGGGGATACAGATGACAAAGCCCTCTGGACGAGGGCTTGGAGAGGCGTTTTACGCGTTATGAGCGGAAATTGCCAGCCGCCCAAGCCTAAGGCACCGAGCTATCGGAAGGGTGGGAGGCACCCGACGTAATGTATCAATGCGCTCCTGACACGATCCGCAGCCTTTGATCCTCCAGATCGAACAGGTTCCATCGCGCCCCTTCGTCCGATTCGACCAGCAGACGGTTCAATGGCCCGAGAAACTTCGTGAACTCCTCATCGGTGCAGGTGGGCGGGAAGACCGATAAAACCCGTGGATCGTAATACCGAAACATCAGCAGCTTTTTGTCTTCGGTTCGCACGCGAAGAAATTTCTTCAGATGTAAACGTATGGCGGACATCGGCAATCCTGCCGGGGCAAAGATGAATATCCCCCAAGCGCGGCCCCAACCTCGATCCAGCAGTTCCCGGGAGGCAGGCGACGTGGACGTCAGTTGGGATTCGGGTTGAGCGGGAGGTGGCAAGACAGGTGCTAGCGTATCCGTTTCCACACTGGGCTTTTTTGCCGGACGGCGAACCGCGGGCCTTGCGGCCGGCGCATCAATCCGACCCGCGGCCTCCGACGCCGGTACCCGGGTGCGCGCCATGGGGACGTAGGGATAAACGTAGGCACACAAATGCCCATTCTGGAGGTTGCGAGAGAATTGTCTCAGCACCTCCGCGTCGGGTAAGCGATGGCTATGCGCCAACTGGCTGGAGAGCAAGGAGCGCAGACGATGCATCTCTCCGGCACCCTGGAAATATCGGCGAACAAAACGCTCCACCTGCCACGTCTCACCCAGGTCCATTCTGACCGCTCGCTGGTCGTAGGTTCGGTTACCCGTCCTCGTATCGAACGGGTCATGAGCAAACCCGGCCCTGTCGGCAATCTCGATGCGGTCCAGTCCGTCAAAAAAACATAACCGCATAGGCTGAAGGCCCTTAAACGGGATAAGGCGTCATTTGTAGCATAAGTGGCCAGGCAGGCGGTCCCGAAAATCCCTGTGTGCTCGACGATTCCCGGGCAGCTTCCTGACATCCGGGAAGGAGGCCAGACCGCACAAAACCGATAGCAGAACAGTCCTGCTTTTGTGTAGGACGTCACTGCATGCCTCCCGGCGAGTGGATCCGACAGGCCTCGAGAAAATCTTCGAAGCCCTTATAAGACGCGGGATAGAGCGGTTTTATAGAAACAAAAATGACCGCCCATCCTGGGACAATGCAAACTTAAAGATACTAATAACAATGATTATCATTGGTTTTCGTGTTTTAACTCGCTATCCTTCGCGTGCTTTCACTCAAGACCGTGCACAAGGAGTCAGACTTGAAAAATGGATACAGCAAGAAACCGCAAGCCCTGCTGAGTCGCTGGAGCGAAGCGCTCGGCACCCCTCTTTTCCAAGCCAACCACATCACTCTCGACGCGCTGGTCAACACCCTTGCACCTGCCGCCGAGCGCAGTTTCCAGCGCTTGATCCAGGCGCTGTTCCGCGAAGGTCTGCTGGACGCCGGCGCGCTCGAATACGACGAGCCCCCTCGATGCTGGTTGACCCTCGCCGACCGCACCCGCCTGTGCTTCGACCATCTGCGCCCTGGACGCATGAGCAGTTGGGACCTGCGGGGCGACATCACGGCGTACGGCGATGATCATCCCCCGCACAAGATCCAGTTTCCCTCGGAGCTGCTGAGCCTGCTCAACCATGGCCTCGAGTCGCCTGCCGACGCCGAGGTGCTGCGCCGCCTCAACGAAGAACTCGACGACAGTTTCGCCAACGACACCCTGTGCCTGGCCTTCCACGAGCGCTGGACACTCCAGTTGCATGAATCCATGGACCCGGCGCACAGCGACAATCTGCTGGGCTGGCTCAAGGATGAGCCGAGCATCGCCAACCCCACTTCCCTGCTGGAACAGTGGGGCACGCTGGGCCATCCCTGGCACCCCAACTACAAGACCAAACTGGGCTTGAGCACAGACCAGGTCATCGACTTCTCACCGGAATTCGAAGCCCGTTTCCCGGTGATGCTCTGCGCATTGCACCACCAGTTTGCCCATGTCGAATCACTGGCTGGCACCATGGATTACTGGCAGTGGTGGCAAGCCCACTTCCCCCAGGCCGCGCAACAGTTGACCGCTGAATTGACCCGCCAGGGCCTTGAAGCCGGCGACTACCTGCCGCTACCGGCCCATCCCTGGCAGGCACGCCAGGAGTTGCCGCAGACCTTCGCCAACGAAATCGGTGACCGCCTGCTGGTCCTGACCGATATCGTCGCGTTCACCGCCCACCCGACCATGTCGTTCCGCACCGTATTGCCTGAAGGCCGCCGTGACGCGCCGATGGTCAAGCTGCCGGTGTCACTGCGACTGACCAGCGTGCAGCGCACCGTTTCACCACGCTCGGCGCGCATGGGCCCGCGCATCAGCCACCTGATGCAAAGCATCCTGGCGCGCGAGCCCGGGATCCGGAACATTCTCGGTATCGTTCCCGAACGCATCGGTGTGCATTTCAAGCCACAACCGGTTGACGACGAACGTTCCCGCCACCTGGCCGTACTGTACCGGGACAACCCGCTGAGCCAGTTGCAACCAGGCGAAATGGCCATTCCGGTCGGCAGTCTGTTTGCCATCGACCAGCACGGCCAACCGCTGTTGAGGCAGTGGGTGCGCCTGGCCAAGGGCACGGACGATAGCGCCGCCATGCAATCGTTCTTCCACGACTACGCGTCGATTGCGGTCCCTGCCCTGCTCGGCATGTACCTGCGCTACGGCGTGGCGTTCGAGGCCCACCAGCAAAACAGCTTCATGATCATGGCCGCGGACGGACAGTTGAGCCGCCTGTTGCTGCGTGACTTCGGCGATATCCGGATCGACCGCAAGACCTTGCACGCACAGGGCCTGGACATCGAACTGCATGATCCGAAGATGACCCTGTATGACGATGCCGGCTTCGTGCGCGACAAGCTGCTGCATACGGTCTTCATGTGTCATCTGGGCGAACTGGTGCTGCTCAGCGCCCGCCACTTCGACATCCCCCAGGCCCTGCTCTGGAGTGAACTGGCAACCCAGGTCCGCCAGTGCTTCGACGACTTGCGCGAGCAGGTCGAACCGCAGCGCTGGGCGACCGAGCGCCAGGCCCTGCTGGAACAGGACTGGCCCGCCAAGTCGTTTATGCGCATGCGCCTGCTCGAGAGTCACGCCGATATCGTCGGGCGCCTGCGCAACCCGCTGAGCGTCAACGCCGATGGCAGCTAACGACACGGCGCTGCGGTTGCTGGTCGGGATTCAACTGGTGTCCATGGGGGCCATGGAAATGAGCGGCCCCTTCTGGCCCCTGCAGATCCAGAAGCTGCTCGGTGCCGCCGGTGCCCAGTACACCGGCCTGCTGTCTTCGCTGGTGTACGCCGGGCCGATGATGGCGGCGATGATCCTGACCCCGATGTGGGGGCGACTGGGCGACCGCACCGGGCACAAGCCGATGATCATTCGGGCGCTGCTGGCGTTGGCGGTGTGCCAGGCGCTGGCCGCGATCACCTTCGATCCCTGGCTGCTGGTGGGCATCCGGGTGGTTCAAGGTGCCCTGGCCGGGTTTATCGCGGCGGCCCAGGCCTACGCATTGGCCTGCTGCGGCGCCGGCGGGCGGGGGCAGATTCTCGCCCGCCTGCAATCGGCCACGGCGGTCGGCTCGCTGGCCGGGCCGGTGCTGGGCGGCTGGTTGATGGATATCTCGGGGTTCGCCTTGCTGTGCTACAGCGCTACCGCGATTTGCCTGTTGTGTGCGGCGATCAGTCTGTTTTTACCCAGTGACACACAGCGTGCGCCGGCCAAGCAAAAACCGGCGCACGCAGCGCTGCCCAAGGGTTGGCTGGGGGCCATGCTCGGGGTCATCGTGCTGATCCAGGCCGCCAAGATGATGCCGCAACCGTTCTATGCCTTGTACGTGGCGGACGTCCTGCACGCGCCTGGATGGTTGATCGGCGCCAGCTATGCCGCCAGTGCCGCCACCCTGGCCTTGTCCGCGCCGCTGTGGGGACGACTGTTCGACCGCCATCAGCCCGCGCACACCTTGCGGGTCATCGAATGGGTTGCCTGGGCCTGTGCCCTGACCCTGGCCTTTACCGCCGTGGCCAGCGAATGGATGGGCTTTCTCGCCAGCCGGCTGCTGTGGGGCGTGTGGCAAGGCGCGCTGCTGCCCGTCGCCTACACCTTGATCGCCAACACCGTTGCCCCCAGCCAGCAAGGCTTTGCCCTGGGCCTGGGCAACAGCGCCGCCAAAGCCGGCGCGTTGTGCGGGGTTTTGCTGGGGGGCATCGGCATGGGAATCGTCGGCGTGGCCCACAGCTTCTGGCTCGTCGCCCTCACCTACGCCATTGCCGCCCTGGGTATCCGCGCCATCCGATCATTTTCACGAACGCCGGAAACCGGCGTTTTATCGACCCACACTTCTGCGAATCAAACAAAGAAAGAGCCATGAAAAAAATACAACTTTCCATCCTCCTGCCCTTTATCGGCTCGCTGAGCACACCGGCCTGGGCCGATCAGAGCGAACCCGCCCAGGCGGCACCCGGTACCCTGCAACTGCAGGAAATGGTGGTGTCCGCCACCCGCAGCGAAACCAGCATTGCCTCGATTCCAGGCTCCGTGCAGGTGATCAACGAAGAGCAGATCCGCCAGCAGACCGGTGCCGGTCGGCGGGTCGCGGATATCCTCGGGCAACTGGTGCCGGGCATCTCCCCTTCCACCGGTGGCATGAGCAACTTTGGCCAGACCCTGCGCGGACGCAACACGCTGATCCTGATCGACGGGGTCTCCCAGAACGCGACACGGGACAACTACCGCCAGCTCAACAGCATCGCCCCGGAAAGCATCGAGCGCATCGAAGTGGTGTCCGGCGCCAGCAGCGTCTACGGCGCGGGCGCGTCGGGCGGCATCATCAACATCATCACCAAGCGCAACAAGGGTGAGGAACTGGCGTTCAGCAGCAAGATCGGCATGACCACCGGCAACAACCTCAACAACAAGGGCTTCTCCTACGAAGCCTTCCAGAGCGCCACGGGGCACAAGGACGCGCTGGACTGGTACGTGTCGGCCAACACCGTGCAACGCAACGACCAGTTCGACGGCAACGGCAACCGCATTCCCCAGGACACGTCCCAGGGCAGCAACATGGACACCAGCACCTACGACCTGCAAGGTCGTTTCGGCTACGCGCTGGATGCCGACAAGAAGATCAGCCTGTCGCTGCAGGACTACAAGGACCAACAGGACACCGACTACACCAAGGACCCGCGCATCACCAACAATGCCGTCGCGGTAAAAGGCCTGAAGCTGGATGACCAGCCCTACACCCATAACCAGGCGGTCAACCTCAACTACACCGACAAGGATTTCCACGGTCAGGGCCTGCAGGTCGAAAGCTACTGGCGGCGTGCCGATGCGCTGTTTTTCCCGGACCTGTCACGGGGCCTGGCCGGAGTCTCCGACAACAACAGCATCCAGGATGTCTACGGCCTGCGGGCGGCGATCGAAAGCAAGATGCCGGACATCGGCCCGGCCACCGGCACACTGGTCTGGGGCGCCGACTATGATCACGAAACCTCGCGCCAACGCGGCGATCAGTACCGGGTCAATGGGCTGACCTACACCAAGACCGGTACCACCTTTGAAATGGGCCCGGACACCGTGACCGCCACCAAGGCCATTTTCGGCCAGCTGTCCTACGACGTCGGCGACTGGACCTTGCGTGGCGGGGTGCGTCGCGAATGGATCGAAAGCGAGATCGCCGACAGCATCGCCTATGGCGAAATCGTCCAGACCGGCAATCGCGCAACGCTGCCCGGCGGCACCCTGAATTACAACGACACGCTGTACAACCTCGGGGCGGTCTATCACCTCAACGAAAACCAGGACCTGTTCGCCAACTTCAGCCAGGGCTTTTCCCTACCGGATATCCAGCGCTTCCTGCGTGACGTCAGCAGTACCTACAACATCCATGACCTCAACGCCCAGGCCATCAAGGTCAACAGCTATGAACTGGGCTGGCGTGGCAACTGGGACAAGTGGCAGGCCAGCGTCACCGCGTACGAAAACACCTCGGACGTCACCCAGTTCTATGATGCCAACAACCGCGTGCTGCGTCTGATCAACCAGAAGGAACGCGTGCGCGGCGTGGAAACCAGCCTGAGCTACAACGTGACGGATCAATGGTCGGTGGGCGGCACTTACGCTTACGCCAAGGGCGAGACCGATCAGAACGGCAAATGGATCGACCTGCCGGCCACACGTATTTCCCCGGCCAAGACCACCGCCTTCGTCGGTTATGAGCACGGCGACTACAACCTGCGCCTGCAAGGCATGCGCCTGTCGGACTACGACGCGGCCTTCAAGGACAACAACGGTCGCGATATCAAGGGCTACACGTTGTTCGACCTGCTGGGTTCGGTAGCGTTGCCGGTGGGTCGCCTGGAAGGTGGTGTCTACAACCTGACGAACCGTAACTACCAGAACATGTTCGCCCAGGCCAATGCCCGCGCGCCTTATCCGAATGCTGAAGGCCGGACCTTGAGCGTGAGTTACGCGGTCGATTGGTAAAACGCGGCTCTCTGGAGCGTCAGTCTTGAACCCTTGCAGTGGACTGCCCCCCCCCCTGGGACACCTGACTGAGGGTCATCGGCGCAATGGCAGAGCCTGCCAGGGCAGCGGCCTGCAACGCGGTGGTGCACAGCATGGTCCTGTGCTGGGCGATGCCGGCCCAGGCATCCCGATTGAGCGCCAGAATGCCCCGGGCATAGGCCAGGATGAGCGAAAATCCTGGCTTGCCGCTCATTTCGCTTATCAGGCCAACCGCAATCGGCGTTGATGGGACAAACCCGCCTGCAAGGCAAACGCAACTATTACCGTAGAGGGTGCGGAAAAACTGCTCAGGGCACTGCCGGAAAACATTAATGCAAGCCCCAGGGCAGTCGAGCCAAACCAGGCCGTCAAGCCCACTGGATTGAATGTCGCAACGCGTTCCAGCGCCGCGATATCACTGCGGCCGTAGAGAATCTGCGCCAATGCCACGCCGACCCAGGCCACCACGAAAATGCCCTGATAGGCCAATGCCTTGAGCAAGTAGGCAAATACGTCGGCGAGCATCAAGCCATAAACGATCACCCCGACCGCCAGCGCCCACATCAGGTACGAACCGCGGATGCCAAAACGCCCAAAGAATGCCTGCATGTTCAGTGTCGCCAAGTAGTAATTGGCCGTGTTGATCCGGGTTTGCGTGGCCCAGACAAACAACAGCCCCCACAGGCCCATCAACTGCAGGATCGCCATCACCACCGAGACTTCGTTCAGTGCCCCTTCATGGGGAATGCTGCTGACCAGGTAAATGCCCGCCGCGCCGTTGAGCAGAAAGGTCACCCCATAGAACGGCATGCCGAAGTTCCAGCGACCGTGATACTGCGCATCCTCAGGCTTGCCGAAACGGGCGTAATCGAAGGTGAACAGCATCAAGACCCAGACGCCCATATAGGCGCCGAAGCAATCCCACCAGCCGAACGCATTGGGCGTTGCCGGGCCGAAATCCAGCCATTGCGGCTGATAGCCATAACGACCGATCGACAAGCCCACCGCCACCAGCAAGCCGCCCAGATACACCGGCAGCAACACACCGTTGAGCTTGTCCAACCAGTGCTGCACGCTGCCCAGAATCATCGGCACGCTGTACAACACCACCAACAATGCGGCCAGCGGATAGACCAGTTCCGGGTACAGATGATGGAGGGCCACGGCAATAACCGAACCTTCAAACACTGCGTAATAGATGGCGGTTGAAAAGAAGATCAACGTTGCCAGACAGGCCCCCGTACTGCCGAACAGTAACCGTGAAAACAACGCCACCGACAGACCGCTGCGGATCGCGAAGCGACTGAGCACGCTGTTGACCAGTCCATAGCTGATCACCGACAGGACCATGCCAATCAGCGCGTTGCGAGCGCCGTAAGACAACGCCAGCGAAGCGCCCACCACGATGTAGAACATCGCACTGCACACGGCCCACCAGGCCATGGTCAGGGACAGTCGCCCCATGCGCGCTGTCGGCGGAACAGGGTGATTGGCCGGGTCTTGCCCGGTTTGACTCGATTGCGATAAAGCAGCCATCTGCGTGAACTCCAGGACCAGTCAAGGATTGAAGCGCGGGCAGCCGCCACCACACCCACGTGTGGTATTGGCTTACCGTTTGGCATTACCCGCGCGATGCGGCGGGCAGAATCAGGAAGGGAACAGCTTGCTCAGGCAACTGAGCTTTTTCTTATAGGATCGTCGCGCTTCCAGCGCCTCCTCCAGGGTGACCGCTGTGAAGCGGGCCTTCTGGTTCGGTTGCATCTGGCCAATCAAATCGAGGTCGGCACTGATCACCGTGCCGATCATCGCGTAGCCACCACCGGACACCGCGTCGCGGTGCAGGACGATGGGTTCTAGCCCGGCAGGCACCTGGATCGAGCCGATCGGATAGCAACTGTCGACGATGTTCGACGGGTCGGAGCCGGCCCCGAACGGTTGCTCACGGGGTTGAAAACCCAGGGCGCTGCCGCCCTTGAAGCGATAACCGATGCGGTCGGCTTCCGAGCCTACCGTCCACGGCTCGGCGAAAAAGCTCTTCGCCGCGGAGTCGGTCAGGCGTTCGTAGTACAGACCCGGCACGACGCGCAGGGTGATTTCGCCCCCCAACGACTGCCGTAACGCCATGGGCAAACTGGTTCCGGCGCGGCCCTTGCCACCGGCCATGCCGACGGGCAGCTCATCGCCGGCCACCAGCCTGCGCCCTTCAAAACCACCGAGCGCGCCCAGCGCATAGGTAGATCGACTGCCGAGGACCAGCGGTACGTCAATGCCGCCGGCCACGGCCAGATAGGTGCGAGCGCCAACCCTGGGGAAGTCAAAGCGCAGTACCTGGCCGGCCTTCACCGTGAACGCGGTGTCTTGATGCTTCTCCACGCCGTCGACCCGCGGCGTCATGTGCGCACCGCACACCGCCACCAGGGCGTCTTGCTGAAACTCCAGTTCCGGACCCAGCAGCGTGCATTCCAGCGCGGCGGCACCTGCCGGGTTACCGACCAATTGGTTGGCGGCACTCAGGGCGTATTGATCCAGCGCACCGGAAGGCGGAATGCCCAGGTGGTAATAACCTTCACGGCCCAGATCCTGGACGGACGTGGCAAGACCGGGTTTGAGTACCTTGATCATGCCAGCACCTCCTGCAACGACTTGGCATAGCCCACGGGATCGGCCAGAAAGGCGTCCAACGAGAACTCCAGCGGACGAATTCGCAGATCGAAACGCCCGGCCTCCACTTCGTCCACCGCCTGGTCATACGCCTCGCGGCTCATCGGTTTGAACTGCACGATGTCACCGGGGCGGAAAAACACCATGTGCTCTTTCAGGTAGGCCAGCTTCTGCTGAGGGTCATAGATCGGTGCCGGCGTGACCCCAAACATTTGATAACCACCGGCGCCGCGTACCGAGTAAATGCAGCCAAAGCAACCGCCGTGCCCCAGGGTCAATTTCGGGGTGTCGGTGCGTGGGCGCAGGTATTTGGGCACCTGCAACTGACGCTCACGCTCAACCATCTGGAACATGAACGGCAGCCCCGCGACGAAACCGACCATCGAGACGAACCAGGGTGCACCGCTGTGGGCCGCGATGAACGCGTCGACGTCCGCCAGGCCGTTGATCCGCGCGGCGTACTCCAGGTCGGTGACACTCGGGTCCTGATGACGGTCGCGAAAGCGCATCAGCGTTTCGTGTGTCCAGGGGTCGTTGTAGAGCACCGGAATCTCGATGATGCGTGTGTGCAGGGTGCGCTCGGCGACCGCTTCGGCCTCGGCCTTCTTTACGGCTTCGAGCAAGGTATGAGGGGCAATGCGGTCCGGGTCAAACCGGATCTGGAATGAGGCATTGGCCAGGCACACATCGAGCACACCCTCGAGCGCCAGACGCTCCACTGCACGAGTGACCGCCATGCCCTTGAAGAATGCTTCAAGAGACATGCTGTCGCTGACTTCGGCAAACAGATGCTCGTCAGCGCCAAAGCTGTAGCGGATCGAATGACTCATGCTTCACCTCCACTGCGGCGCTCGGCCAGCCAGGCTTCCAGGGTGCCGGTGTGAAAGTCGGCGCTGTGCAGCCACGGTTGCTCCAACAGCTCGCCGTGCAGCGACAAGGTGCTGGCCATACCGGCAAGCGTGGTCTGCTGCACCGCTGTTCGGGCCCGGGCCAACGCCTCGGCGCGATCAGCGCCATGCACGATCAGCTTGGCCAGCAGCGAGTCATAGTACGGTGGAACGCGATAACCCTGATACAGATGAGTGTCGACACGCACGCCTTCACCGTGCGGCCAGACGAGTGCCTCGACCAGACCCGGGCTGGGAAAGAAATCCCGCGCGGGGTCTTCAGCGTTCAAGCGCATTTGCAGCGCGGCACCGTTGAGCCGGATATCGCTCTGCTTGAAGCCCAAGGGCTCACCGCCGGCAATGCGCAACATGGCCTGTACCAGATCGATACCGGTGATCAGTTCGCTGACCGGGTGCTCAACCTGGATTCGCGTGTTCATCTCGATAAAGAAGAACTCACCCGTCGCGTCGTCATACAGGTACTCCAACGTCCCGGCGCCCTTGTAGCCCAGGGACTCCGTCAGGCGCACGGCACTGGCGCAGAGCGTCTCGCGTTGTTGCTGGCTGAGTACCGGCGATGGTGCTTCTTCAAAGATCTTCTGGCGCCGACGTTGCAGCGAGCACTCACGTTCAAACAAGTGCACGGCGTGCTGACCGTCGCCCAACACCTGCACCTCGATGTGTCGGGCCTTGCTGATGAAGCGCTCCAGATACACCGCGCCATTGCCAAACGCCGCCTGGGCTTCGCGCTGGGAACGGAGAAATTCCTCGCTCAGTTGCCGAGGGTTTTCCGCCAGGCGAATACCCCGCCCGCCGCCACCGGCCGAGGCTTTGATCAGCAGCGGGAAACCGACTGACTCTGCCGCCTTCAGTGCCGACTCGACATCGAACAGCTCGCCGGGCGAGCCTGGGACCACCGGTACCCCGGCTTCTTGAGCCGTGCGCCGCGCCTCAGCCTTGTCGCCCATGCGCCGGATGGTGTCCGGGCTGGGTCCAACGAAAATAGCGCCGGCCCCAAGGACGGCCTCGGCAAAGTCCGCGTTCTCCGAGAGAAAACCGTAGCCTGGATGTACCGCGTTGGCCCCCGTGGCGCGCAAGGCGCCCAGCAATGCCGCGACATTGAGGTAACTTTTATCAGCGCGGGCCGGGCCGAGAACGTGCACCTCGTCGGCCATGCGCGC
The DNA here is from genome assembly GCF_023242385.1 of Pseudomonas sp. MWU12-2345. Taxonomy (NCBI): domain Bacteria; kingdom Pseudomonadati; phylum Pseudomonadota; class Gammaproteobacteria; order Pseudomonadales; family Pseudomonadaceae; genus Pseudomonas; species Pseudomonas sp. MWU12-2345. The sequence continues at coordinate 877,419 of NZ_JALLJA010000001.1, forward strand.
GGCCTGGGAATCGATGTCCGCTTCGCTGCAGGCGGCAACGGTGGGGATACCCAGCGCCTGGGCAGCGCGGATAATCCGCACGGCGATCTCGCCACGGTTCGCGATCAGTAGTTTACGAATGCCTTGAGTCATGATCGCCCCCTCACTCGCCGTCGAGTGTTGCGATGACCTGACCCGGCTCCACCGGATCGCCGTCTTCCACCAGAAATACGCCAAGGCGACCCGCTGCCCCGGCGGTCAGTTCGGAAAACTGCTTCATGACCTCGATCAAGCCAATCACTGTATCGGCGCTGACCTGCGCGCCCTCCTCGACGAAATTCGCCGACTCCGGGGTGGCTTTGCGATAGAAGGTCCCGGGCAATGGGGTAATTACAGAGTGTTCGGCCATGTCTGTTCCTCTTGGAATAGTTGTAGAAAGGCAGGCAAAAATGAAAGAGTGTTCAAACCCTGGCGTCTCGGCGCCGGGTGTTTCGTAAAAGGTCAGCGCGGTGCGCGAACGTTGATCCCGACGCTATCGAGCGCCTTGCGAGTGGTTTCAACCAATGCCAGTGCCCCCGGCGTATCGCTGTGCAAACAGATGGAGTCGAACTCGATCGCCAGATCCTGTCCCTCGACCGTGCGCACCACGCCTTCCTGGCAGGCACGCACCACCCGGGCGGCGACCTGGGCCGGATCGTAAGCACGCACGTTGCGGGTAAAGACGATGGAACCGCTGAGGTCGTACTCCCGGTCGGCGTAGAACTCGCGAATCACCGGCTGACCCAATTCGTTGGCGACGCGCCAGATCACCGAGCCGGGCATGCAATACAGCAGCAACTCAGGCTCCAGAAGCTGGAGGTTTTCCACCAGCAGACGAGCCGCCTCCTCGTCCCGGGCCAGGTGCATGTAAAGCGCGCCATGGGGTTTGATGTGTTGCAGCGCTACACCTTGAACCCGAGCCAGTTCACGCAGGGCACCCAACTGATAAAGCATGTCGTCGACCAGTTCCTGTGCCGGGGCGTTGATGTGCCGACGGCCAAAACCCACCAGGTCGCGGAACCCCGGATGTGCGCCGATGCCCACGCCCAGGCGCTTGGCCTGCTCGACGGTACGGCGCATGGTGCTGGGGTCGCCGGCATGAAAACCGGTCGCGATGTTGGCCGAGCTGATAAAGCCCATCAGTTCATGGTCGACGCCATCGCCGATGGTCCATGGGCCAAAACCTTCGCCCATGTCCGAGTTGAAATCTACTGCCTGCATGCCGCTTGCTCCTGACACTTGTGACTTCATGCAGGCCACGTTAGATTCCAGGCACCCCCCTTGGGAAGATCTATTAACAGATAGGGTATCTTCTGAAAAACAGATACCCCATCGTTCGGAGTGCTCATGTCACTGACCCTGCGCCAGATCCGTTATTTCGTCGCCACCGCCGAGATCGGGCAAATATCCCAAGCAGCAATTCATTTGAATATTTCCCAGTCGGCCGTCACGACGGCGATCAAGGAACTGGAAGCCATGCTCGGCACGCTGTTGTTCCAGCGTTCGGCCCAGGGCATGAGCCTGACCGATGCCGGGCGGCACTTTCTCAACCGGGCCTACGTGATTTTGCGCAGCGTCGACGACGCCCTCAACAGTCCGCTGCCCGACATTCGCGCCAGTGGGTTGTTACGGGTGGCCGCCAGCTATACCGTGATCGGCTACTTCCTGCCGCACCATCTGCAACGGCTTGAACACTGGCATCCGGACGTGGCCATCGAGGTCCACGAACAAGAACGGCAAGCCATCGAACAGGGCCTGCTGGAAGGTCGATTCGACATGGCCGTGGTGCTCACTGCAAACCTCACTCACCCGGATATCGTTTCGGAAATTCTCTTCAACTCGGAACGTCGACTTTGGCTGCCCAGCCATCACCCACTGTGCGAACGCGCGGCCGTCAGCCTCGCCGATGTCGCGAAAGAGCCCTATATCCTGTTGACCGTCGATGAAGCCGAGCAAAGCGCCATGCGCTATTGGGAACACGCGCACCAACAACCCAACGTGCGGGTGCGTACCAGCTCGGTGGAAGCCGTACGCAGCATGGTTGCCAATGGCAGCGGCGTGGCAATCCTCTCGGACCTGGTGCACCGGCCCTGGTCCCTGGAAGGCAAACGCATCGAAACCCTGACGGTCACCGACAAGGTCACCCCGATGAGCGTCGGCCTGGCGTGGCATCGCGAACGTGATTTCAGCCCGGCGATGCACGCATTCCGTAATTACTTCCACGATGCGTTTCTGGCGCCGCAACAACTTTCTGCACGACGTTGAACATAACGAAAACCGTGGCGCGTAGAGTCGACTCGGGATACGGGCTCGGGAGTACGTAAGGCGTCAACACCTGAGGGTGTCGATCACTATTACCTGCCACGTAATTGAGCAGCATGAATGCGACCTATAGATTCATTCAACGCGACTCAACCATGACTCGCGTCATGAAACTTGGAGAAACAAACATGCTCAATTTCAAAATTTATACAGTCGAGTCTGCTCCACAACAATCGAAACCCGCTCTGGAGACCTTGCAACAAGCCTTTGGTTTTATCCCGAATATTGCAGGCGCAATGGCCGGTTCTCCGACGCTGATCAACAGTTTCATTAGCGTTTTTCAAAACGCACACCGTGGAGGTTTCACGGAAGATCAACTCCAAACGTTGCTGCTGACGAATGCCGTGACAAACGCCTCATCGTGGCCCGTTGCTTTTCACACTTTCCTTGCCTTGAAGGAAGGCCTGGACCCTGCCGACGTGGAAGCGATACGTGCTGGGCGTCCTCCCAGGAATACGAAACATGCCGCACTGTCCAACTTAGCGAAGAGCCTTATCGAAGCGCGCGGTCATGTCAGCGAACAAACGTTACACGCTTTTCTTGACGCGGGGTTCAACAACGAACAGGTTCTGGAAGTGATCAATGTGGTTGCTGCATCGGCCATCACCAATTACGTCGCAAGCGTAACCCATCCACCGTTGGAGGAATCGTTCCAGGCCCATGCCTGGAACCAGTGAATATCGACGCTTGCCTGGGTGGATGAGCTTATAATTCAGCGACGCCGTTGATAGTCCCCATGGGTATTTTTATAGTTAGGCACACCCCAGATGACCCCAGCGAACCGAAAAGAAAAATCACCGCCCAGCCAACTCGGAGAGTTGCTACGTCAATGGCGGGGAGCCCGGGGTAAAAGCCAGCTTGATCTATCGTTGGATACTGGGGTGTCACAACGTCATATCAGCTTTATTGAAAGTGGTCGCAGCGTTCCCGGGCGAAAAACCTTGATGGACCTTGCGCAGGTATTGGATGTTCCGTTACGCGAGCGAAACGGACTGCTCCTGGCAGCGGGCTATGCGCCGATCTACTCCGAAGCCGCCTGGGATTCGGGGGAAATGCAACACGTCAACAAAGCACTGGAACGTATATTGAGGCATCACAATCCCTACCCTGCGATAGTGATGGATCGATACTGGAATGTCTTTATGGCAAACGAGTCGTCTCTGCGTTTTTTCAATAATTTTATTGATATGAATGCTCGCAGAGGCCCTCGCAACATCTTGCATCTTATGTTTGATCCGGAGGGTATGCGCCCCTTCATCATCGGATGGGAGCGCGTGGCGAAAAGCCTGCTTCAACGGGTTTTACGCGAATCGGTCGGTCGTGTGATAGATGATAATACGAAAGAACTGCTTGCCTCATTACTCGCTTACCCGAAGGTTGAGACCGAATGGCAAAAGCCTTTGCTCGGTACGGACGCAAACGATATTTTACCAGTCATACCATTGAGCTTTGTGAAAGACGGTGTGATTTTCAACTACTTCTCGATGGTGTCCACCGTGGGCACCCCTCAAACCGTCGCGGCTCAGGAGTTGCGGGTCGAGTGCCTGTTTCCGGCCGATGACATAACAGAGCGTCATCATGATTCACTCATGGCTCTGGCCCCTAGCCCTCCCGCAAGCGTGTGAGGTCACGGATACCGGTCCTGCACGCCTTTGCTCGGTAATATTCGGCATCACTTCTTGCTTGATAAAGCAGATAACACCCGCTAAGGCACCTCCATCCAAGTACAACTTTCCGATACTTATCTCTTAAATCAACCACTTATACAGTGAAAACGCCTGTAGTCCGCTTTTTATACTTCCCATCCCGCTGATCTCGCAGGTGTTGCCCTGCAAGACCGGTCGCCCAAAAAGTCGACCCGGTTGAGCGAGTACGGGCTATCCGTCGGTACTTCCAACGCTCGGTGGTTTATATCCAATAACAAGATGAGGTTGTATTTCTATGCGCGCAGACAACCATCTGCCCAACGGGGGGACTGCTCAAGGCGGTCCGCTCAAACGTGAACTGGGTGAACGACATATTCGTTTGATGGCCCTCGGCGCCTGTATCGGTGTCGGGCTATTCCTCGGTTCGGCCAAGGCCATTCAAATGGCCGGTCCGGCCATCATGCTGTCCTATATCATCGGCGGCCTGGCGATCCTGGTGATCATGCGCGCCCTGGGCGAAATGGCGGTACATAACCCCGTCGCCGGCTCGTTCAGCCGTTATGCACAAGATTACCTGGGCCCGTTGGCGGGATTTCTCACCGGCTGGAACTACTGGTTCCTGTGGCTGGTGACCTGCGTGGCGGAAATCACCGCGGTGGCGGTGTACATGGGCGTCTGGTTCCCCGATGTGCCGCGCTGGATCTGGGCCCTCGCCGCCCTGGTCAGCATGGGCACGGTCAACCTGATCGCGGTGAAAGCCTTCGGTGAGTTCGAGTTCTGGTTCGCCCTGATCAAGATCGTCACCATCATCGCGATGGTAGTGGGCGGGATCGGTGTGATCGCTTTCGGTTTCGGTAACGATGGCGTGGCACTGGGGATTTCCAATCTGTGGAACCATGGCGGCTTTATGCCGAACGGCGTCACCGGCGTGCTGATGTCGTTGCAAATGGTGATGTTCGCCTACCTGGGCGTGGAAATGATCGGCCTGACCGCCGGAGAAGCGCGCAACCCGGAGAAGACCATTCCCCAGGCGATCGGCTCGGTGTTCTGGCGCATCCTGCTGTTCTACGTGGGGGCCTTGTTCGTCATCCTGTCGATCTACCCCTGGGGCGAAATCGGTACCCAGGGCAGCCCCTTTGTCATGACCTTCGAGCGGCTGGGCATTAAGACCGCTGCCGGCATCATCAACTTCGTGGTGATCACCGCGGCGCTCTCCTCCTGCAACGGCGGGATCTTCAGCACCGGGCGCATGCTCTACAGCCTGGCACAGAACGGCCAGGCGCCAAAAACCTTCGGCAAAACCGCCGGCAACGGTGTGCCGCGCAATGCGCTGCTGTTGTCCATCGCGGCGTTGTTGCTGGGTGTACTGCTGAACTACCTGGTGCCGGAAAAGGTCTTCGTCTGGGTCACCTCGATTGCCACCTTTGGTGCGATCTGGACCTGGGCGATGATCCTGCTGGCCCAGCTCAGGTTTCGCAAAGGCCTGAGCGCAGCGGAACGTGCAGGCCTGAAATACCGCATGTGGCTGTACCCGATCAGCTCCTACCTGGCATTGGCGTTCCTGGTGCTGGTGGTGGGCCTGATGGCCTATTTCCCGGACACCCGCGTGGCGCTCTACATAGGACCGGCGTTCCTGGTGCTGCTGACGGTGCTGTTCCATGTATTCAGGTTGCAACCAGCCAATTCCCCCCGAGGTGCTGTGCGCTTGGCCCCTTGATGGTGTAACGCGAGGAAAAACAGAAGCCTTGGCCAAAGGATCGCACTGCTGCTGCCCCAGGAGCAGCAGTGCGCGCTGGCGACTCCCCATTGAATGCAGGCGCATAACTCGTTTTTTCCGACTTCCTGGCCCACCTGTACTAGCCTCTTGGACAGCTCAAGCATTTTCCTGGAAACGAGGAAGCCCGTATGCGCCTTAGAAATCTCAATGTAGCCCCGCGCTCAGCGCTGTTTTTCGCCTTGATCATTGCCTTGGTTTTTATCCTCGGCGCAGTCGCGGTAGTGCAGATGGGCGGCCTGCGGGACTCGGAAAAAGATGTCGAAATCAATTGGATGCCCAGCGTCCGACAAACGGCATTGATGAGCCTTGGGGTGATGCGCCTGAGACTCGAAGTCCAGCGCAGCATTGCTGACCCCGAAGGTATTCAAAAGACGGCTGAAGCCTTCCCGGGCTTCCGAAAGGCTTTCATGGAGGCGGTGGCCAATTATGAGCCTCTGGTTGCGAGCGACCAGGAGCGCGCGCTTTATCTGAAGGTAAAGGCATCCGCCGAGGCGTACTCCAGGCAGTTGGACAGTCTCGAACCACTGATGAAACGCGCTGACTTGCCTGCGATAGCCAGCCTGAATGCGACAAGCATCCGGCCTATCACCACCTTGATGGAGGGGCAGATCAAAGACCTGACCGACATCAATAACGAGGGCGCGGCACTGGCGGGTCGAAATGCAGCCCATCTCTACTCCACGGGACTTTGGCTGGTTGTCGGTCTGATTGCAGGTGTAGTGATTCTGACTGTCGGGTTGGCAATAGTTCTGACCAGGAGCATCACCTCCCCCATCAGCGATGCCTTGTCCGTCGCCGAGCGTATCGCCAGTAGCGACCTGTCAAAGGAAGTACGGGTGAGCGGGACCGATGAAGCCGGACGACTGTTGAAAGCACTGGCGCAGATGCAGAAAAACCTTCGCAATACCATTGTGCAGATCTCCGAGTCCTCCACCCAACTGGCCTCCGCGGCCGAGGAAATGACAGCAGTCACCGAGGAGTCCAGCCGAGGCCTTGTTTCACAAAACGACGAAGTCAATCAAGCCGCTACGGCCGTCACCGAGATGAGTGCTGCGGTTGATGAGGTCGCGCGTAACGCGGAGTCAGCCTCCGAAGAGTCCAGGCGCACCCAGGGCTTTACCGAGGTTGGCCTGAAGCGGGTGGCTCAGACATTGAAATCCATTCAAAAGCTGAGCGGTAATGTTGAAAACACCAGCGAGCAGATTCAAGGTCTGTCAAATCAGGCCCAGGGTATCAATAAAGTCGTCGAAGTGATTCGGGCGATCGCGGAGCAGACCAACCTTCTGGCGTTGAACGCCGCCATTGAAGCCGCACGAGCCGGTGAACAAGGGCGTGGTTTTGCGGTGGTTGCCGACGAGGTCAGGGCTTTGGCCCACCGAACCCAGCAATCGACCCAAGAGATCGAGCAGATGATTGCGGCGATTCAGAACGATTCGGAGCACGCCGTGGAAGCCATGAATACCAGCAAAGCATTGGCAACCGAATCCCTTGGCGTGGCTCAAGAAGCCAGTAGCTCCCTGGATCAGATTGCCAGCGCCATGATTCAGATCAATGAACGTAGTCTTCTGATCGCGACCGCTTCTGAAGAGCAGGCCCACGTGGCCCGTGAGGTCGATCGCAACCTGGTCAGTATCCGCGAGCTTGCCGCACAGAGCTCCGCAGGCGCCAGCCAAACGGCCAGTGCCTGCAATGAGATGTCAAAACTGGCGGTCAATCTCAATCAGTTGGTGAATCGCTTCGTGGTGTGAAAGGCGGACCACTCAGGATTTGGCACCCAGTTCCGCGGAAATCCGTGCGGCGGCGCTTTTGATCTGCGGGATCAACTCGGCCATTTTCTCCAGTGGCATATAGGGCACCGTACTGGCGATACTGATACCGGCAACGATTTTCCGGCTGGCATCCCGTATAGGCGCGGCCACACAACGGATCGACGGTTCATTGTCTTCCAGGTCGAAGGCATAGCCCCCCGCCACATACTCCTGCATGCGCGCACGGAACTGCTCCCAGGTCTGTTCCACATGCTGGGGCCACAGGGCGTTCTTGCCGCCCACCGGCAGGCTGATCTGATACAGGCGCTGCCATTCTTCCGGCGAGCAATCGAGCATCAGCGCCTTGCCGATCCCGGTCCGCGCCAGCGGCATGCGATGGCCGACCCGCGAACGCATTTCCGGGCCATTGCGCCCCGGATTCTTGTGCAGATACAGCACGTCATCGTCTTCACGAATGGCCAGGTGGATGGTGTCGCCGGTCAGCGCCGACAATTCATCCAGGAATGGCGTAGCCAGGGTCACCAGCGGCAGGGCTTCGCGGGCCTGGAAACCCAGCTCGATCAGCTTCGGTCCCAACAGATAGCCGACTTGCGGCACCACCCGCAGATAGCGCTCGTCCACCAGGCAACTGGCCAGGCGATGGGTGGTGCTGCGCGTGGTCCCAATCAGCCGGGCAATCTCCTTGAGATCCCGGGCGCCGTTGGCCACCGCCTGCACCACGCCCAGGCCCCGGAGCAGCGTCTGGGTGCCGGTGGGTGCAGAGTCCTTGGCGTTTTTCAGGGTGTCGTCCAGCATATGCAGCCTTATAAAAGGGTCTACGAAAACGAAGGTCATTATGGCCGCTCACTGGCCCGCCTGCATGTCACTTTTCAGGCCTTCCGCTCACTGCGCCGAGAAGCGGATCAAGGTGGTCTGGCGATAGACCTCCCCCGCCTCGATCCAGGCCCGGGGAAAACCGGGTTGGTTGATGCCATCGGGACAGTTCTGGGTCTCCAGGGCAAAACCGGCCCAACGCGGATAAGGCTTGCCCGCCTTGCCCTGAGCGCTGCCGTCGAAGGCATTGCAGGTATAGAACTGCACCCCGGGCTCGGTGGTGTGCAACTGCAATCTGCGACCGCTTTGGGGATCGTGGATATCGACGGCCAATCGGCTCAGATCACCCTCGGCATCCAGCCTCCAGTGATGATTGAAGCCCTGCTGCGCGGCACCGCTGATGCGCAATTGCGGATGGTCATCGGTGATGTGCCGGCCAATCGGCGTGGCCTGGCGAAAGTCCATCGGCGTACCGGCCACAGGCGCCATCTCATCGCGGGGTATCAGTTGCTCCGTTACCGGCAGGTAATGGCTGGCATGGAGCGTCGCCACCTGCGAGAGGATATCGCCGTTACCCGCGCCGGCCAGGTTGAAGTAGGCATGCTGGGTCAGGTTGACCGCCGTCGGTGCATCGCTGACCGCCTGATACTCGATGCGCAGCTGGTTGTCATCGTCGAGGCTGTAGGTGACCTGGGTCCGCAGGTTGCCGGGAAAACCCATTTCGCCGTCGACGGACAGGTAACTGAGCTTCACACCCACCCAATCGCTGCCCTGGACGGGCTGCGCCTCCCAGACCTTCTTGTCGAAACCGTCGGGGCCGCCATGCAAGGCATTGGCGCCGTCATTGAGCGGTACCTGATAAATCCGCCCCGACAACTCGAACCGACCTCCCGCCAGCCGATTGGCGTAACGCCCGATCAGCGCGCCCAGGTACAAACGCTGATGCCGCTGATAGCCCGCGATATCGTCGAAGCCCAGCACCACATCCTCGTAGCGGCCGTTTCTGTCCGCCACCAGCAGCGCCTGGAGAATGCCGCCGTAGGTCAGCACACTGGCCTGCATGCCGTGACGGTTGCCCAGTTGGTACTTGTGCACCGGCGTACCGTCCTCCAGATGACCGAAGAGACTTTCCCGGCAGGTCAATTCCGGCACTGGCGTACTGTTCATCCCCGCGCCCTCAGCGTTGCTTGAGGCGGTCGATGATCACCGCCCCGAGAAGAATCGAACCGCGAATGACGTACTGGTAGAAGGTATCGATATTCTTCAGGTTCATCGCGTTCTCGATGATCGCCAGAATCAGCACGCCGGCAATCACATGGCGGATCAGCCCGATCCCGCCGCTCAGGGAAACCCCGCCGAGCACACAGGCGGATATCACCGTCAGCTCGAAACCCTGGCCGATCATCGGCTGGCCCGAGGTCATGCGCGAGGCCAGGATCACCCCGGCCAGGGCCCCGATCAGCCCATGCACGGCGAAGATGATGATCTTGGTCCGGTCCACGTTCACGCCGGCCAGCAGCGCGGCTTCCGGGTTACCGCCGATGGCCATGGTGTTGCGACCATAGGTGGTGTAGTTGAGCAACCAGCCGAAAAAGATGAAGCACAGCACGGTGATCAAAATCGGCACCGGCACACCGAACAGCTGGCCGTTGCCGAAGACGAAGAAGCCTTCGTCCATCACCCCGACGGCCTTGCCATTGGAGAAGATATAGGCCAGCCCGCGCACGATCTGCATGGTTGCCAGGGTGGTGATCAGTGCGTTGACCCGCAGCTTGGCGATCACGATCCCGTTGATCAGGCCCACGCACAGCCCCATGGCCAGCGCCGCCGAGACCCCGAAAAACACGCTGTCGGTATCACGAATGACAATCCCGGCCACCACCCCCGCACAGGCGATCACCGAACCGACCGACAGGTCGAAGTGCCCCGAGGCCAGGCAGAACAACATGGTGCAGGCGGCAATCCCCGTGGTGGAAATCGCCAGGCCCAGGCCGCGCATGTTCAGGGAGGACATGAAGTTATCGATAAACAGCGCGCAGAGCACAAAGATCCCGATGGCTGCGAGCAGCATCACCCAATCATCGAAGAACTTGCGCTGATTGAAGCCGAGCCAGAATGCGTGTGTATTTTTGACCTGTGACATAGACACCTCAATAGGTTTTCAGTCCCGCGAACGCGGGAGGGCCAGTTGCAACAGACTGGCTTCGTCGGCTTCGCTGCGTAACCGTTCACCGGTAATCGCGCCTTCGCTCATGACCAGGATGCGGTCGGAAATGCCCATGACCTCCATCAGGTCGCTGGACACCACGATCACCGCAATACCCTGCTCGGCGAGGTTGTAGATGATCTTGTAGATCTCGGCCTTGGCACCGATATCGATGCCGCGAGTCGGCTCATCGAGCAGCAGCACTTTCATCGGCATCGACAGCCAGCGCCCCAGGATCGCCTTCTGCTGGTTGCCACCGGACAGGTAGAGGATCGGTTGGCTGGCCGAAGGCGTACGGATATTCAGCGCGGCGATTTGCTGTTGGGCATTGTCCCGCTCCCAAGCGCCGCGGATCAGCCAGCCGAAGCCGGCGTGATGAGTCCGGGCGCTGATATTGATGTTCTCCGCCACACTGGCACGGGGCACGATGCCTTCCTTCTTGCGATCCTCCGGACACAGCAGCACCCCCGCCGCAATGGCATCACGCGGCGATTTGAACGCCACCGTCTGCTCATCCAGCACCAGTCGTCCAGCCTTGCTGCGGGACAGGCCGGCCAACAGCCGCAAGAGTTCGGTGCGCCCGGCGCCGACCAGGCCGAACAGCCCGAGTATCTCGCCCTTGTTCACGCTGAAACTCGCCGGTTCCAATACGCCCGGCCCGAGCAGGCCTTCGACCCGCAGGGCCTGGCCACCTTGCGGGCGAGGACGGTAGTCGTAGATGTCCTTGATATCGCGCCCGACCATGCTGCTGACCAGCCGGTCGATGCTCAGCTGTTGCATGTCCTCGAAGGTGCAGACAAAACGGCCGTCCTTGAACACCGTCACCGCATCGCAGATGCGGAACACCTCTTCCATGCGATGGGAGACATACAGAATCACCCGCCCCTCATCCCGCAGCCGGGCAATGATCAGCATCAGCCGCTCGATCTCCCGCGCCGACAGGCTGCTGGTGGGTTCATCGAAGGCAATCACATGGGCATTACGCGACATGGCCTTGGCAATCTCGATCATTTGCCGCTGGCCCAGGGACAGGCTGCCCAACCGCGCATTGGGATCGATCTCGTCGGCCAGGCCCTTGAGCAGCTGGCGGGCGCTGCGCACCATTTCCCGGCGATTGACCATGCCCAGGCGCGAGGGCATGTGTCCCAGCAGCAGGTTTTCGGCCACGGTCATTTCCGGCACCAGATGCAGTTCCTGGTGGATCACCGCGACGCCATGGGCAATGCTGTCGGCCGCCGACCTGAAACTCATGACCTGCTCGCCGATCTGCAGGTTGCCGCTGTTGGGCGAATAGAACCCGCCGAGGATCTTCAACAGGGTCGACTTGCCCGCGCCGTTCTCGCCCATCAGCGCATGCACGCTGCCGGGCCGCGCCTCGAAACTGATCTGCGCCAGCGCCCGTACCCCGGGAAACTCCTTGCCGATGCCGTTGAAGCGCAGGCTCGCGGCCGCCTTCGAGTGTTCCAACATAACCTATCTCCCGCACCGGGCCGCGCACTGCGCAACCCACAGGGTGGACGTCAGGTGCAAGGTCCAGCCCTTGCGCCGAAGGCGTGTCATTTCCACAGCCCGATCTTGGTCAGCTCTTGCTGGAAGTTGGCGCGGGTAATCAAGGTCACGGTATCCAGGGCGGTGTACTTGGCCGGTTCCTTACCGGTGCTGACCCAGGTAAACATCTGGCTGGCGGTTTCATAACCCGAGGTATCGGGACTCAACAGCATCGAACCGTAGAAGCCGCTGTCGGCCTTCTTCAGCTCGCCGATGGCATCGGTGCCGTTGATGCCGACACCGATCACATTGGCCGCCTTGAAACCGGCGCTTTCGGTGGCCCGCACGCCGCCCAGCACGGCACTGTCGTTCATACCGCCGACGATCAGGTTCTTCGCCGTGCCCGGCAGCTTGACCAGGGCCGAGTTGGTGGAGTCCATGCTGCCAGGGACATCGAGGGTTTTCTGCGCCGTGAAGAGGATATGGTCCGCCGGCAGGCCCGCGGCCTTGAGTGCGTCGACCGAACCGTCGGTGCGCTTCTTGCCAGTATCCAGTTCGTCGAAGGTGTTGATCACCGCGTAAGTGGCGCTCCAGTCCCAGCCGCGTTTTTTCGCTTCATCGGCCATCGCCGTGCCTTGCTTCTGGCCGATCTTGAACGCCGCCAGGCCGACATAAGGAACGTCTTCCATGGGCTTGCCGTGGGCATCGACAAAGCGGTCATCGACGGCCAGGACTTTCAGGTCGTTAATCTTGGCCTTGGCCATGATCGCCGGGCCCAGCGAGGTGTCCGGCGGGCAGATGACAAACCCCTTGGCGCCGCTGGCGGCCAGGGTATCGATGGCCGCCAGGGTCTTCTCGCCATCGGGCACGGCGATCTTGATCACCGTGAAACCCTTGTCCTTGCCGGCCTTTTCGGCAAAGGCCCATTCGGTCTGGAACCAGGGCTCCTCGGCCTGCTTGACCAGAAAGCCGATCTTTACTTCTTCGGCCGAGACCCAACCGCTGAAACTGCTGGCGGCGACCAGCGCCGCGGCGCAGGTCAGAGAGCGGATGTTGCGCTGAATAAACATAAGTAACCCTCTTGTTGTTATTGGTTCGTTACGTACGGAAAGACTGCCCGGCCCAACGGCCGGCTGGGCGTTACTCGTGGTACAGCACTGAACGGCCGCCATCGATCATCAGGCAGGTGGCGTTGATAAACGGTGCCTCGTCGGTCGCCAGGAACAGCGCCGTCATGGCCACCTCGACCGGCTGGCCGATACGTCGTGGCGGGTGCAGGTCGAAGGCCCGTTGCCGTTCGGCGTGGGGATCGTCGAAGCCGTTCCAGTAGTCGACATTGAGCTGGGTCTCGATATAGCCCGGGGCAATGGCGTTGACCCGAATGCCCTTGGGCGCGTACTCGATACCCAGCGCCCGCGTCAGCCCTAGCAGGCCATGCTTGGCCACCGGGTAGGGAAAGCAGCCCGGAATGATGTGGCTGGAATGGGTCGAGGCGATATTGATGATGTTGCCGATGCCTTGTTCGATCATGTGTGGCAACACGGTGCGGCAACCAAACCAGGCGCCGTCCAGGTCGATGGCGAAGCAGCGGCGCCAATCCTCGTCGCTCATCTCCAGCGGATCGCGAAACACATTCACGCCGGCACAGTTGACCAGTACATCAACGCGCCCGAACTTTTCAATGGCCAGGTCCACCAGGGAACGCCATTGTTCCTTGGAGGTAATGTCCACGGCCTGGGCATGGACCTGGGCGCCACGTTCACGCCAGCGGGCCGCCACACGCTCGACTTTCTCACCCTGGATATCGCCAATCACCAGCCGCGCCTGTTGTGCCTGGAAGCAGGCGACAATTGCCTCGCCGATCCCCTGGGCCGCCCCGGTCACCACCACCACTTTGTCTTTCAGCCGGTCGCCGTAGGTGGGCTCCGGAACCTCGGGTAAAGACAGCGCTTCAGCCATTTCAAATACTCCTGTCAGTCAGATGTTCAGCCGGAAAAACGCTGGCAGGCCAAGCCTTTCACGCCAACGTCGGCCATCAATAACGCGCCGTCCAGAGCCCCATCTTTCCCTTCCCTGCTGCCCGCCGGCCGGGCGCTGGTGACGTAAAGCGTGGACAGATCGGGCCCGCCGAAAACACAGCTGGTGGGGTACTCGAGGGGTAACTCAATGACCCGGTCGAGCGTGCCGTCGGGGGCATAGCGAATCAGGCAATGACCGCCCCAGCGGGCATTCCAGACATAGCCCTGGCTGTCCATGGCCGAACCGTCCGGCACACCACGGCTGGATGGTTGGCCCCAGGGGCTGCGCGCGCCCAGGGAACCATCGGCCTCGATGGCATAACGATAGAGTTGGCCATCAAGGCTATCGGCGCAGTAGAGCTGCGTGCCCGTGGCGTCCCAGAGCAAGGTGTTGACGATGCCCTGCCCCTCCAGCAAAGGAATGACGCGAGCATCCGGATCGACCCGGAACAAGCCGCCTGAACGCCGGGTGATCGGCAAGTCGCTGCCATCGGCGGCCAGGTTGTTCTGCATGCTGCCCAACCATAGTCTTCCCTGCGCATCGCAACGGGCTTCGTTCGCACGGTTGCCGCTCACCGGGTCGGCCACGCAGAACAGGCTCAGGACCGGCTGCTGCGACGGCGAGTCGAGATCAAGGCGATAAACGCCACTGGCCAGGGTTAACAAGGCATCACCGCGCTCGCACGGGATGAATGCCGACACGGCTTCGGGCAACTGCCACTGCTGGTAGTGCCCGCCACTCAGGCGGCAGGCCAGCCGAGCGGCGATATCCACCCAGTACAGGGCCTGGGTCGGACCGTCCCAGAACGGGCCTTCCGACAACATGAAGCGCTGTTCGCTCACCGCTTGCCATTGCATGACTAATCCTCCTGTCTGATCCATGGCCTTACCACTCGGCAAAGCTGCCGTCGGCATGGCGCCAGATCGGGTTGCGCCAGCGGTGGCCGATGGCCGCGCGTTCGATGACGTACTCCTCGTTGATCTCGATGCCCAGGCCCGGGCCGTTGGGGATCTTCACGAAGCCCTTGTCGTAATCGAACACCCGCGGATCCTTGACGTAGTCCAGCAGGTCGTTGCTTTCGTTGTAATGGATGCCCAGGCTCTGCTCCTGGATAAACGCGTTGTAGCAAACCGCGTCCAGCTGCAGGCACGCCGCCAGCGCGATCGGACCCAGCGGGCAATGCAGCGCCAGGGCCACGTCATAGGCTTCGGCCATATTGGCGATCTTGCGGGTTTCGGTGATGCCGCCGGCATGGGAAGCATCCGGCTGGATGATGTCGACATAACCTTCGCTGAGCACCCGCTTGAAATCCCAACGGGAAAACAGGCGCTCACCCAGGGCAATTGGCGTGCTGGTCAGCGGCGCCAGTTCTTTGAGAGCTTCGTAGTTTTCGCTGAGCACCGGCTCTTCGATAAACATCAGCTTGTAGGCGTCGAGCTCCTTCATCAGCACCTTGGCCATGGGTTTGTGGACCCGGCCATGGAAGTCCACGCCGATACCGACATTCGGCCCCACCGCATCGCGCACGGCGGCGACGTTGGCCAGCGCCAGGTCGACTTTTTCGAAACTGTCGACGAACTGCAGTTCTTCAGTACCGTTCATTTTGACGGCGGTGAAACCCCGCTCGACGGCTTCCCGGGCAGCCCGAGCGGTGTCGGCCGGACGGTCGCCACCGATCCACGAATACACCCGGATCTTGTCGCGAACCTGCCCGCCCAGCAGATCGCTGACCGAGACCCCGAGCGCCTTGCCCTTGATGTCCCAGAGCGCCTGGTCGATCCCGGCCAGGGCGCTCATATGCACCGCGCCACCACGGTAGAAACCGCCGCGATAGAGCACGGTCCAGATATCTTCGATATTGCGCGGGTCCTTGCCGATCAGATAGTCCGACAGCTCATCCACGGCCGCCGCGACGGTATGGGCGCGGCCTTCGACCACGGGCTCGCCCCAGCCGGTCACGCCCTCGTCGGTTTCGACCTTGAGGAACAGCCAGCGTGGTGGAACGATAAAGGTGGTCAGTCTGGTGATTTTCATCGTGTTGTCTCTCTTGTTCAGAGGCAGCGCCCACGGCGCCGGAAAGTCTTAACGCAATGCGTTCCAGGCCTGCACATAAGCCTTGGCGCGGACAGCCACTTCGTCAGGTGTCAGGCCCGGCTTGAACAGCCCGGAACCGAGGCCGAAACCGCTGACGCCCGCCTCGACAAACACCCGCATATTGTCCGGTGTGATCCCGCCGACCGGGATCAGCAAGGTTCCTGCCGGCAGCACCGCCAGCCAGGCCTTGACCACCGCCGGGCCCATTTGCTCGGCCGGGAACATCTTCAGGACATCGGCGCCTTCGGCCAACGCGGCAAAGGCTTCGGTCGGCGTGGCGACACCCGGCGACAGGTACAGGCCCGCCGCCTTGGCCGCGCGCAAGACCTTGGGGTCACTGTGGGGCATGACGATCACCTGGCCGCCGGCCGCCTTCACTTGCCCGACCTGTTCCGGGGTCAGCACCGTACCGGCGCCGATCAGGCAATCGGCGGGCAACAGGCTGCGCAGGATGCGAATACTTTCGTAGGGTTCAGGCGAATTGAGGGGCACTTCAATAACGCGAAAACCGGCCTGGTAAAGCACCTCGCCGATGGCCGCCGCCTCCTGCGGACGCAGGCCGCGAAGGATCGCGATCAGCCCGTTTTTCGCCAGTGCTTGCTTGAGCATGTCAGACCTCCTGGTAGTTGAACGCAGACGCTCAGCCGAGCAGCCCGGCCGCTTCGGCCAGGTGCCATAACCCGCGCTCGGTGGCCTGTTCGGCCAGGCTCACCGGGGCAAAGCCGCAGGCATCGAGCGCCCGGCTGTAGCGGGCACAAAGTTGGGAATTGCCGATAAGAATGATCGAGGGCAAGTGGCTGCCGTTGCGTCGACGACGCTGTACGTCGGCGAGGGCCACGAGTTCGTGACCGATCAACAAACCCGACAGGTAGTCGACTTGCCCGGTGGCACTCAGCTCGCCGGTCAGGCCAAGGCTGCGGGCACTGAACAAGGTCGAAAGCGGGCCGATCTCGCCGTCAGTGGACAATGCCACCTGTACGCCGCGATCAAACGCCAGCCCATCAAAGGTCGCACCGCGTTGTTGAGTGCGGCCCAGAATGCTGTGTTCGCTGAGGATGGCGAACAACTCGCCGGTCATGAAGGTGTCGAAATGCACGATACAACCGTCGGCCACTTCGACCCATTTCGAATGGCTGCCCGGCAAGCCGATCAGCAGATTGTCGCCAGCACCCGCCGACAGGCTTTGCAGGACACCGAGGACCTGGGTCTCTTCGCCGCGCATCACATTCGGCAGCGGTGAGCGCTGGATGACGCCGGGCACGATATGCACCTCGACGCCGCGCAGGCTGCGCAGGGTTTGCAAGGAAGTACCGAGGTTGGCGACATTCGCCGGGGTGTCGCAGTAAGCGGCTTCGCGCCAGCCCTGGGCGCTGCCGACCATGCCACAGGCGATCACTGGCAGCTCGGGCTGCGCCTCCAGCCAGTCGCCGCAGGCGTCGTCGAACGCCAATTCGAAACCATCGGTGCACATCTGGCTGGCGATCATCCGCGGCCCACTGGGCAACTGCATGATCCCCGACGACAGCGAGCGCTGTTCGAGCACCTGGCCGCCAGCAGCGAGTTTGTAAGCCCGAAGTGAGGTGGTTCCCCAATCGAGCGCGATCAATTGCGCCTGCATCGCTTCACCTGAATTTATTTTTGGACAGTGAGTGCGTAGAGCTGATGGGGCGACTATAGACCCTGGCTTAAACAAATCTCAATATATATTTATACATCCCACATATAGGGATATTTGTTTTAAATTGAACGAACTTAACCAACCACTGCTTGGTGCCGTGGCTGGTCAGCTTTCCGAGGGTTTATGAGTGATCGCAGAATTGTGCGCGGGGCTGGAAATATGGCGTTTCGTAGATGAGCGCCGTCACCAGGACTCACGCTCGACGAGCGGGCATGCAACCCTGTGAGTCGAAGGGTCGTCCCGGCCTTGAATCACATGCTCGGCGGCACGGCGCCCCATCTCGTAGTACGGTAGTTGCACGGTACTCAGCGGCGGATAGAACAACTCGGCCACCCCGATCATGTTGTCGTAGCCAAGGACCGCCACATCCTCTGGAATACGCAGGCCACGGCTGAGCAGGTATTGATAGGCGACCAGCGCAATGCGGTCGTTGCCACAGATAAGCAGGTCAAACGCCGGCTTGCCCTCCGGGCCGCGCAATTGCTGTTCCAACGCGACCATTGTTTCCTGATAGGCGTCGTCGGTCGACAGATTGTATTGGGGAATATCGTCCGCCGACAGGCGGACCTCGGCGAGGGCGCGAACCAACCCGCGCTGACGCCACTCCCAGGCCAGGCTGCTTTGCGGCAGGCTGATGCACAGCGGACGCCGGTAGCCACGTTTCAATGCGTTTTTTACCGCCAGATACTGCCCCTCTTCATCGTCCGGTATGTAGCACGCAACGCCGGGTTCCGCACTTATGCAGTTGCTCAGCACCAGAGGCAGGCTGTGCAGTACCTGGGGGATTTCGACCGTGCGTAACTGCATGGCGCTGAAGATGATTCCGTCGGGCTGATGCGACAGCATCAGATCGATGGTTTGCTGGTCCGGCGGCGCTTCGAACACGTTGAGGATGAAAACGTTCCAGCCGTTTTCCCGTGCCGTGCGCTCCATTGAAAGGAGCATTTCCACGGCGAAAGGCGTTGTCGCGGTATCAAGCGCGAAGACGCCAATGGTCTTGCCACTGGAGTGACCACCACGGATCTTGCGAGCTGAAAGGCTGGGCACATAACCCAGGGTCTCAATCGCTTGACGAACCTTCGCCAGGGTTTCCCGGTTCAGTTTTTCCGGGGTGTTGAGTGCCCTGGAAACGGTCATGAAGGAAACCCCCGCCAGCCGTGCGACATCTTTAACTGAAGCCATTCGCGGGTGCCATTGCTTGTCTGGCCGGGCATCATGTCATGCTTGGTAAATGCATAACAACACCATGACCGGCGGCCGACGGCCGCCCATGGCACATCCGCTGTCATCAGAGCCGCAGATCGGCGAGATCCCAGACAGCAGTTTCCCCGAACCGCCCTGCCCCATTGACCGCGAATGCACTGACGGCGAGGCTGTCGGGCCGTGGGTAAATCCGACTGGTCAGGCTATAGGTGCCATCGTCGACGAACACCTCGATGGACGAACGATCAAGAAAGACCCGCAGGGCGATTTGCTGCTGCCCTGGCGCCACCGGTACGCTGCGAACACCGCTTACGCCGGTGCCCGAGCATTGCCTGTCGAGCACCAAACGTCGGGCCATGGCATCGAAGTACAGCAATGTGCGTTCTTGCTGGTCTTCACTGCAGCGCAGCGCCAGGCCAAAGCGCTCGGCGGTGCTACCCGCGAGGTCCAGTTCGAGTTCAAACTCCAGCAGTGCACCGCGAACATCCAGTGAGCAATAGCGTGATTCGATCACGCCGATCTGCAGCGTTCGCCTGGCTTGCCGTAGCGCTT
The DNA here is from genome assembly GCF_023242385.1 of Pseudomonas sp. MWU12-2345. Taxonomy (NCBI): domain Bacteria; kingdom Pseudomonadati; phylum Pseudomonadota; class Gammaproteobacteria; order Pseudomonadales; family Pseudomonadaceae; genus Pseudomonas; species Pseudomonas sp. MWU12-2345. Next base: position 897,004 of record NZ_JALLJA010000001.1, read on the forward strand.
TCAGTTCTCGGGCCGGGCGCATGCGCAACCGTTCACCGTCGCGACTCAACTCGCGCGGCAACGAAAGCGCGCCGCACCAGTGTTGCGCCTGGCTCGGCATCGGGCTGTCCCACATATCCATCCACGCCCAAAGCAAACGTCGCCCGTCTGGCGCCAGCAGTGTCTGTGCGGCATAAAAATCGTGACCGTGGTCAAGCTCGTACAGCTTGCCGCACTCGCTCAAATGCCCGCGGTCATCCAATTGACCCAGCCGATAGCTGTTCTGGAACTTGTTCCAGTTATCGTAGCCGTCGGGTTTCAAACCTTGCGGCGAATAGAGAAAGACGTCGCACCCGCCGAGCTCGAACAGATCCGGACACTCCCACATGTAGCCGTCCGACTCGCAAACACCTTTCAGGGCGCAGCCCAGGTATTGCCAGTGCCGCAGGTCTTCCGAGCGATAAAGCAGCAACTGCGGGTCGTCTCCCTGGCGTGCCCCCAGAGCCATCCACCATTGCTCGCCTTGCCGCCAGACCTTGGGGTCACGGAAATGCATGATGTCCGGATCCGGTGCCGTCTCGATCACCGGCCCGTGTTTCGTGAACGAGAGACCATCTGTGCTGCTGGCCAGGCATTGGACCTGGCGGATGTTCCGGTCATCACCCGAAGCACCCAACCAGGTGTGCCCGGTGTAGATCAGATAAAGCCTGTCATCCATGACCACCGCCGATCCTGAAAAACACCCGTCCCGATCGTAGCTATCACTGGGCGCCAAGGCGATGGGCAAATGCTCCCAATGCACCAGGTCGCGGCTCTTGGCATGCCCCCAGTACATCGGGCCCCAGTGCGCAGAGTATGGGTGATGCTGGTAGAACACATGGTATTCACCGCGAAAATGAACCAGCCCGTTCGGATCATTCATCCATCCCGCCGGAGGCGACAGGTGATAGCCGAGGCGATAGTCATCGCCGCGTTCGGGTATTGTTCTTTCGATGGCGCGATGCGCTTCATCCAGCAGTGCAGCGTGCATGGTGTGATCCTTACTAGGGTTCGTAACGAGTGGCGGATTGAACAATGGCCGGAAGCTCCAGCGGTTCGGTAACCTTGGCGGGAGAAGAGGTGCCGGCTGGATCGGTGCGCAACAAGGTCCATGACAACAGCAGGCACCCGCCGACCAGGCCAGCCATCAGCACGTAAACACTCGAGAAACCGACATGGTCGTAGCCGTAGCCCACCAGAGGCGAAAGCAGCATCGCGGTCAATTGCTGGGCGAACTGGAAGCCCACCAAATAGATCGAGGCGGACAGGCGCGAATCGAAGTTGAGCGATATGTACTTGAATACCGAAACCAGGAGGATGGGCACTTCCAACGCGTGCAACATCTTGCAGGCGGCGATGGTCCAGGCTTGCATGGCCAGCCCGGAGCCCAGGATCCGCACGAACATGATGCTGCCCGCCAGAATCAGTCCGTACTTGGCGCCTGTACGGCTGACCACCCATGGCGCGAACAACATCAATACGGCCTCAAGCAGCACCTGCGATGAATTCAGGTAGCCATAAGCACGGGTGCCCTCCTCCGGGGTCGGGAAGAAAGAGGAGAAATACACCGGAAACTGTTGTTCGTAGATCATGTAGATCCCGCACACACCGGTCAGGTACAAGCTGAATGCCCAAAAACGCGGTAGCCTCAGCAACTTCCAGAGATCGTGCACGCGCACGGGCATCGCTGCCCCCTTTCCGGCTACGCCGGGTTGACTGAAGCGGCTCAAATCCAGCCTGGAGAGGATCAACAAGAACGCAACGCCGGCAGCGCTGCTCAGGTAAAACGCGATATCCGGGTCAATGTTGAAGACCACGCCAACCACACCCGTCGCGCTGGCCCAGCCCAGCGAACCCCACATTCTGGTGGTCCCGAACTCAAGGCCCGCGTGACGCGACAATCGCTCCGTGTAGGACTCGATCACGCCCACGCCCGCGAGCATGGCCAAGGCCAGAAAAGCCGCTCCGACCAAAGCCCCCAACACCACGTTCTGAGCCAGCAGGTGGGCATATACGTAAATCGCAAACGGGGCCGCCGCGCAGAGCAGGATGCCAATCCACACCAGCAGTTTTTTCGACAGGCCAAGCCGATCCTGCAGCGCGCCATAGAACGGCTGAATCAGCAGCGCCGCAATGGCGTTGGCCGCGAAAACAAAGCCGATTTCCGTGCCATTCAGGCCGATGACTCGATGCAGCCAGATCGAGAACAGCGAGTAGCTGGATGACCACGAGAAGAAGAAGAAATACAGCAAACCACTGATGAGCCAGTACTCACGTTTCATTGAGATCGACATGGAACAGTCCTCTTGTTTTTATTTTAGTTAACGTTAACATCGCACCACATTACGCGTCCTGGACGGGCTCGTTGTCAAGTGGGTTGAGTGCAACTGCCGGTGATATCGCGATACGCAAACTGGGTAAAAGCCGCGCTGCCGGCGACTCCAGGAACACTTGCGATCTCTCGCAAATGCCTGCTCGACCAGGGACAAGGACTCGTTTGAAAGGTGTGTAGTGCCCCAATACAAAAACAAGAGGGTCAGCATGCGTAATACGCCGCTTCTGGGTATCTTTGCCCTGCTTTTTTCAACCACCAACCTGCTTGCCGAACCAGCCTTGACCGTTGAGGAGCGTCTCGCTCAGTTGGAGGCCAGGACCGCCACCGCCGAGAAGCGGGCAGCGACGGCTGAAACCGACGTTGTCCAATTGCACAGGGAGGTCGAGCGCCTCAAGAGTCAGCTCGCCGTCAATGCCGCGTCACCCACGACAACGCAATTGCCTCCAGGCGAGAGAGTCGCCGGGATTGAAACACGCCAGCAGTCCATGGAGCAGCGCACCTCGCCCCTCGCCTCTTCGGTTGATTCGATCCAGGACGTCGCGCAAGGTTTCTCCTTTAGCGCGTATGCCCGTTCCGGGATGATGACCGATGGCGGCGGCGCCGGTCGGGGCGGCCCCAACATCACCCCCGCAGGGTCGATTGGTGGGTCGGTTGGGCGCCTTGGCAATGAGGTGGACACCTACGCAGAGGCGAAATTCTCGAAACAAAGCCAAGCCGATAACGGCACGCGCTCCAAGTACCTGTTTGAGATCGCGGACGGTGTGGAAACCCCCAACGATTGGACCGCGGCGCAAAGCTCGCTCAATGTGCGCCAGTCCTATGCCGAGCTCAGCCATCTGGCGTCATTCCAGAACACCCCCATGCTGCGCGACGCGACCTTATGGGCCGGCAAGCGCTTTGATCGAGACAATTACGACATCCATTGGCTTGACCGGGGCATTGTGTTCCTGGCCGGGACCGGTGGCGGGATCTACGACGTCCGCCTTGCCGATAACTGGCGCATCAATGCCTCCCTGATGAGCCGTTCCTACGGTGATTTCGGTACAGAGGAAAACAAGGACATCCGGAGCTATGTCGCGACCCTCAACCAATTTTTCGATGATGGTCGCTGGCAGCTCATGCTCAATGGTATTACTTCAAGCCAGAACGACGCCAGGCTGATGGACGGCGGCACCCGGCTGAATGCGGCGGGGTTCAGCCCTGCCGAAAGCGGCTCCCATGGCCTGTTCGCCTACCATCGACCAGACTTTTTCGGTCGTGAAGGCTATTTCAAAGCCGCGTTGCTGTACGGCAAAGGACTGGGAGCGGAGGTCAACAACATTGGCGCCGATGGCGACTTGCTTGAGCAGGCCCAGACGTTGCGGCTGGCACTCTATGGTCATACTCGCCTGAATGACGATTGGCGCATCGCACCGACCCTGATTGCCGAACATAGCCAGGATCGCTATGTCCCCGGCGACGACTATCGCTACTTGACGCTCAACGTGCGATTGGCCAATGAACTGAGCCGCAACTTCGAAATGCAATATGAGCTGAGCTGGCAGACCATGGACCTGGATGCGCGGGGCTATGCCGGCCGCCATACAGCCGACGGCGACTATTGGAAACTCACCTTGGCGCCCACCTTCAAGCTGCAAACCGGCGACTTCTTCACCCGCCCTGAATTGCGCCTGTTCGCCACCTATATGAACTGGTCGAGGAACCTCGATAACTTCAGCTCAACCGATGATTTCGGCCAGAAGGGCTTCAGGTCTGGAGGCGTCTGGCAACTGGGGGTGCAAATGGAAACCTGGTTCTAGCGGACGAGCTTCGGCTACATGATGGCGCCTGAACTGATCGAACTGTTGCAGGCCAGGGTGAGCCGCTTTCTACCCGTCTGATGGTCAGCTGGCTGAACCAGCTGCTACGATCTGCGACAGACGGCCCAGCCACCGGAGAATGAAAAGTCTATCGGCCGGGAGCTTGATGACAGCGTGTCGGCTGGATGCAGCCTGTTCTCTGATCGATTTTATTGGCCCTACGTAAACGCCGGGGTCCCCACACGCAGGATCCGCAACGCTTTGCCGAGGACTGCACGGCTCATCCTGTACTTGCCGGCTGCAAGGTTTATCAAGATATTCAGGCCGGGGCCACCGCCGAATCCCGGCAGCGCTTGTCGAGTAATTTAAGCGACCCGCGCGTGGCCGCCATCGTTTCATTGGACCTCGGCCTGTCCCGAGGCTTCACCGATAAAAGCCTTGCAGACCTGCACCGACCAGTACTGGTGATTGCCGCTGGTTGGCCCTCGGAAGAACTGCCGGCAAGGTTGGAGTCAGCCGACTTGGCCAGGCGCCTGCCTCAAGCGTCAGTGCGCTACCTGGAAATCAGCGACGCCACCCACTTCAGCTTCATGGCCCCCTGCAAACCGGGCGCTGTGCAACTGATTGAGCAAAACGACCCCGGTGACGGGATCATCTGCCGGGATGGTGATGGGGGCCGCCCACGGGCGCTGATCCAGCAGCAAGTGCTTGGTGTGATCAGCGAGTTCCTGACGCAATCGCTCTAAGTGTTTGGTTCCAGGATGAGAGGGTGCGGATTAATTGTGAAACGGTCTCGATCCAAGGCTCACCCGCCTTGCTCTGGGTCAGTTGAACTCAAAGAAAGCGCCTCAAATCGCTTTTACATTCGTCATGGCTTTGAGTTCGTCGAAAGTGGTGAGTTTGATAATTATTATGTCCGCGCCAGCAGGCATGCTGTCAGCTGGAGCGGCTAGACGGATCTCGGTAAGCCAATGGCAAACACACCTAAGTGAGCGATCCATCTTCAACCTCTAAAAATCATCGACTTTTTGAAATTACACCCTTCATATATTGATTTAAATCGCGAAAATCCTGAACCTTCCAAGCGAATGGCGATAGTTTTACACCATTCTCTCGCAACGTTTTTGGAATCAAGTCTCCATTTGGACGAAGTATTATCGATGACACAATAACGCCCGGATAATCATTTAGTCGTTTTTTGAAAACGGATGTTGTGAGGTCAGGTGCAGGAGGATTGCTTTTATTAGCCAATGGTCCTGTTCCCTTGAGATCTGCTCCGTGGCACATGGCACATCTCTGTGAATAGAGATTTTTTCCATTGGCGTTATCCGCAAAAGACAGTGATGCTTGAATGAGCGATAAAATGCCCAGCGACGCGATGAATAATATTTTCACTTTCATTTTCCATATAGCCCTGTTGTATCAATCAGATCACAACCCGCCACTCACAAACTGGTTACGTCCGAACGCCTTGGCGTTATAGAGAGCCTGATCTGCCACCTCAATCAACCCTTGCAAATGGTCCAGTTGAGACCCCGTGGCTGTGGCAATCCCAATGCTCACACTCAGCCGTCCGAATGGGCTGGTGTTGTGCGCAATGTTTTCTTGCTTCAAACGGTCGAGGATAAGTTGCGCCACCACCGCGGCACCGTCACTGTCGGTGTCAGGCATGATGATGCCCATCTCCTCTCCGCCATAACGTGCCACCAGATCTGACGGTCGCCTTACGCACGCCTCGAAGATTCTGCCAACCGTCTGCAGGCATGCGTCTCCTGCCACATGCCCGAACGAGTCGTTAAAGCGCTTGAAGTAGTCGATATCGATCATCATCAATGCCAGCGTCGTACCCTCACGCTGTGCTCGCCGAGCCTCCATGGCGAGGCTCTCATCAAAGCAGCGCCGATTTGCCAAACCGGTCAGGGCATCCTTCATCGCGAGCAACTCAAGCTGCCGATTCGATGAGAGCAACTGTTGCTGAGCTCCACGCAACTGATCTTCCGCCTGGGTTCGCCGACGGATATCCAGGATCAAGAACCAGCCGATAACACCGGTGAGCCCCAACAACCCCGTCACCACCACCGCCGACAGCAGTGCCTCCGTTCGCCACGCGGCGAGGGCTTCGCGCTTGCCTAGTGCCACAGTCGTTATCAGCGGCAGCCGGTCACTCTTTCGGAAAGCGTAGAGCCGCTCCACGCCGTCCAGACTGGAGGTAAACGACGCAGTGCCGACTGATCGATCGACAAGATACTTTGCATAGATGGGCGACTTGGAAAAGTTGCGTCCCATGTCCTGCTCACGGAAAGGATAGCGAACCAGCAACGTACCGTCGGTATAGGACAAGCCGATAGCGCCCTCCTGCCCTAGGTCGATCGTTCCAAACAACCGCAGGAAGTTTTCGATCCCCAAGGTGACCGCCACTACCCCGGCAAAGGCACCGTGAGGATTATTGAAACGGCGGCTGACGGTGATCACCCATTCCTGATTAGATCGGCTCTGGATTGGCGGACCGATAAAGATCTCACGGGATGGATCGTCACGGTGATGAATGAAATAGGCACGATCAGTACTGTTCGCCCCGACTGGAATCGGCCGGTTGGAGGACATCAACCAGCGGCCCTGATTATCGTAGATCGCAATACTACTGAGCTGTGGCATCAGCGGCTCCTGGCGGCTGACCAATGCACTCAGCCGTTGAATCTGCGCAGGCCCGCTACCTTCGGTTTCCAGCCGTTCGACCAGCCCGAGCAAAAGCAGCGAGCTTTGGCGGACGATGCCTTCGGAATAAGTAGCAAGCGCCTGGGTAAGGTTCAAGCCATGGACGTTCACTTCTTCCAGCGCTCGATCTCGAGAGGCCAACACCTTCCAGACCGTCAGTGATGCCAGGGAGCAACCGATAACCAACAGCAAAAGCACAACCAGATGGGTATCACGCTTCACATTACAACCTTATGGAAAGTCCGGTTTTCCGTTTCAGCGACTATTGGACCAAGGCAATAGCGGCAGCCATTCGTCCTTTTCTTGAACAAGGATACAAGTAGTCGTGGATCGCTGCAGCAACAGAGTGATGAGGGAGGAAGATGCAGACTGCCGAGCTGATCAGCAGGACAAGCAAACCGATGAGTTGCATCCCCCTGGCGAGCGCATCCTCGCTTCAAGGTGAGTCTTCCCACTCGAAAAGCATTCAAGAACTTAAAGAGGTCGCCGACACAGGAAGTTGCTACCCGCGCCTCGAAAAAGGCGGATCCAATGAATGGCTTCCCATGGACGCCTTCTCATGGAATCGATGACCCTCCCTACAAAGAGATGAACGCCATATGGAAGGGTTAAAAGCCTTTTTCATCGACACTTCAATCGATATGCCCTATGTGCACGGCTCCCACAATTCGGGCCTGGTGCTGCTCTCGATTCTGGTGTCGATCTTTTCGGCGACGATGTCGTTGCAAACGGCACAGATCGCGCGCAAAGCTGAAAACGCCTGGTATCGGCACGTCGCCATCAGCACTGGCGCAATCGCCTTGGGTGGCGGCATCTGGACCATGCACTTCATCGGCATGCTGTCATTCGACCTCCACACCCACGTCAACTACGCCACCGCCCTGACCCTGCTCTCCCTGCTACCCGCCTGCGTGGCGTCCTGGTTCGCCTTGCTGATGCTGACAAGGCGGGAAGTGACGCTGCCGCACCTCGTCATGAGCGGCACCCTGGTGGGTTTAGGCATTGGCACGATGCATTACATCGGGATGGCCGCGATGCAAACATCGTTGCAGATGCGCTATGACCCCCTCACCTTTGCCCTCTCTATCTTGCTGGCGATCAGCCTCGCGGTGTTTGCGCTGTGGGTGAGTTACGGACTGCAACACACCGCGCTCAACTCAATCAGGCGGCTACTGATCAGTGGCACCTTCATGGGCTCGGCGATCGCCGGCATGCACTACACCGGCATGGCCGCCGTACGCTTCATCGGCACCCCGGACAACGCCACCGCCAGCGTACTGATCAACGCGACCTTCGCCTCGTTTGCGCTTTCCACCTTCACCGTCACGGTGACTGTGCTGGTATTTGCGCTCAATGGACTGATGCACTCACGCAAGCTGTACCAGACGATGGAGGAGAACAACCTCAAGATCGAGGACAGCAAGTCACGCATGCGTGCCATCCTCGACACCGCCGTCGACGGCATCATTACCATCGACAGCCATGGATTGATCCAGAGCTTCAACCACTCGGCGGAACGGCTGTTCGGCTGGACGGCCGAGGAAGTCTTCGGCCGTAACATCAAGATGCTGATGCCCGAACCCGACCAGTCTCGGCATGACAGTTACCTCCACAATTACCAGACATCCGGCACACCGAAGATCATCGGAATAGGTCGAGAAGTCATGGGCTTGCGCAAAGACGGCAGCCTGATGCCGATGCGCCTGGCCGTCGGTCGTGTTGATCTGCCCAACGAGCTGCTGTTCGTCGGTTTCGTGACCGACATCACCGAACGCCATACACTGGAGGCATCGCTGCGCGAGACCGCTGAACGGGCCGAACGCGCGGCTACGGCCAAAAGTACCTTTCTGGCCAATATGAGCCACGAAATCCGCACGCCGATGAACTCCATCATCGGCTTCACCGAGCTCTTGTTGCAGGGGGATCTGACATCGATCCAACGCAACCACCTGAACACCGTACGGCAATCATCAAGATCCCTGCTCGGGTTGATCAACGACATCCTCGACACCTCGAAGATGGAACATGGCAGCTTGGCACTTGAGGCCATAGATTTCTCGCTCAAAGGCCTGGCACTGCAGATCGAGTCCTCCCTGCGACTGGGGGCACACGCCAAGCACCTGACCCTCTCCACGCACTACCCGAGCGACATGAATGAATACTTCCGCGGCGATCCGCTGCGCATCCTGCAGATACTGACCAACCTGGTCGGCAATGCCATCAAGTTCACTGAACACGGTCGCGTCGATATCTCGTTCAGCCATGAGCCCGACGGTGTGCATGTGAAGGTCAAGGACACGGGCATCGGTATGACGCCCCAGCAGGCCGAGTCGATATTTGCACCGTTTACGCAGGCCGATGCTTCCATCAGCCGTCGTTTCGGTGGCACGGGGTTAGGCACCACGATCGCGCGCCAGTTGGTCGAGCAGATGAGCGGCCGTATCGAGGTCGAAAGCGCGCTCGGATGCGGTAGCACCTTCCACGTGCTGCTGCCCCTGCCCATCGGACAAAAACCCGCGGCCCTTAAACCCACGACCTACCATCAGGCACTGCCGCCCCTGAAGATCCTGATCGCCGACGACGTCGCCCAAAACCTGGAGCTCCTGACACTGACACTGGGCGCCGGCGGACACACCATCGTGATGGCTCATGATGGGGATGAGGCGGTAGAGAAATTCAGGACTGAACACTTCGACCTGGTGCTGATGGATGTCCATATGCCTCGCACCGACGGCCTGCAAGCCACCCGGCTGATCCGCCAGTACGAACGCACCCACTCTCGCCCTCACACCCCCGTCATTGCGCTTACCGCCAGCGTGATGGCCGAGGACCGGAAAACCGCACGCCAGGCCGGAATGGACGGCTTTGCCGTAAAGCCACTGGACGCGCCACGGTTATTCGATGAGATCGCGCAGGTGCTGAACCTCGAACGTCGCCCCTCGTCCTCCCGCGAGCAGGATCGAACCCCACCGCCATCCCAGTTGATCGATTGGATAGCCGGCACCTCGCTATGGGGCAGTAAAACGAGATTGGCCAAAGCGCTTGAGCAGTTCCTGAGCGCAACGGCGGTCAACCATCCACTCCCGGATGAAGCAGAGCGCTCAGTTGATTGGGAGGCGACACTGCTCAGTCTCCATAGCATTCACGGCGCAGCGGGTAATCTTGCCCTACCGGCCGTGACTGAGTTGGCCAGCACACTGGAGGACATGGTCAGGACAGGATGGCGCGAGGAAGCACGACCGCAAATCACCCAACTGCGCCTCTTGCTGCAGTCAGCCGCCAAGGAGCTACAGGCCAGTGAGGCACTCGTCGTCGATAACAAAGTACCTCAACCGCCCATGCTGGAGCCCGAACTCCTCGCCCACATGCAGACTCTGCTGACATGCTTTGAGCACAGTGAATTGAACGATGCGGTACTGGAGAAGGTGTGCACGGGCCTGGAAAGTCTCGGCGAACGTGCGCAAGTCCAAGCTTTGCGGACTGCGGTTGATACCTTTGAGTTAGACCACGCTCACACGCTGCTGCTGCAGCTCGTCACCACCCATGCCACGGAACCCCAAGCGTGAGCCGGCTATGAAGCGAATGACAGACCAACGCCCGACCTTGCTGCTGGTCGATGATGAGGCAATCAATCTTCAGGTCCTGCGCCACACGCTGCAGGATGACTACCGACTACTCTTCGCCAAAGACGGGTACAAGGCCCTGGAACTTGTGCGCACTGATCGCCCGGACCTGATTTTACTCGACATCATGATGCCAGGCCTTTCAGGCTACGACGTCTGCACAGCACTCAAGCAGGATCCCTGCACAAGCGCCATCCCCGTGATCTTCGTCACCGCGCTGAGCGAGGTCGACAACGAGACACGCGGCCTGGAACTGGGCGCGGTCGACTACATAGGCAAGCCCTACCATCCCGGTATCGTCAAAGCCCGCGTGCGCACCCACTTGTCGCTCGTGCAGGCACAGGAGCTGCGCGATACACGCTTGCAGATCATCCAGCGCCTGGGCACGGCGGCCGAGTTCAAGGACAACGAGACCGGCCTGCACGTCATACGCATGAGCCACTATGCGCAGACGCTGGCCCTGGCCGCGGGCTATAGCCGCTACGCAGCGGATGATTTACTGCATGCCGCGCCGATGCACGACGTCGGCAAGATCGGTATCCCCGACGCCATCCTGCAAAAGCCTGGCAAGCTCACGGACGATGAATGGCAGATCATGCGCCAGCACACCGTGATCGGCGCCAAAATTATCGGTGACCACCCTTCAGGGCTGCTGCATACGGCGCAAATTATCGCGCTGAGCCATCACGAAAAATGGGACGGCAGCGGCTACCCCAGTGGACTCGCCGGTGAAGATATTCCCCATGTCGCCCGTGTGGTCGCCATAGCCGATGTGTTCGATGCCCTCACGAGTGAGCGGCCCTATAAACGCGCCTGGTCTGTCGAGGACGCCGTAGGACTGATACGCCAGCAATGCAACCAGCATTTCGACCCTGAATTGGTAGGGATATTTCTGGACTGCCTGCCTGAAATCCTCAAGATACGCGAACGCTGGGCCGATGCTGAATCCTGAGCGCTTGCGCCTGGCTTCCCGCTCAGTTGAATCCGAGTGTCACGAAGGGCTGCCTGGTCCATAACGTCATGAGCAAGGATGATAGGGAAATATTAATGAGCACCTCATCACGAGTATCCCTCACCCCACAAGGGGCGGAGTTTTCGCGGATCATCTTTGGCATGTGGCGTTTGAGCGAGTGGTCGCTGTCCGTCCATGAGCGCCGGCAACTGATTGAAGCCGCGCTCGAACTCGGAGTGACAAGCTTCGATCACGCGGACATCTACGGCAACTATCAGTCTGAAGCCTTGTTTGGCGAAGTGCTCGCCGCCGCCCCGCATTTGCGCGAACAGATGCAACTGGTCAGCAAGTGCGGAATCAAGTTGCTCTCGTCTCGGCGGCCGGAGCATCGACTCAAGACCTATGACACCGGTTTCGAGCACATTGTCGCCTCGGCCGAGCACTCACTGCGCGCCCTGCATACCGAGTACCTGGATGTGCTGCTGATCCACCGTCCCGATCCGTTGATGGATGCGGATGAGGTTGCACGGGCCTTCAAGGCGTTGCATCAGGCAGGAAAAGTACGGGATTTCGGTGTCTCGAACTTTACCCCCTCCCAGTTCGCCCTGCTCCAGGACAGAATGGTCGCCAACGGTCTGTCACTGGTGACCAACCAGGTCGAATGTTCGCTGCTGCAACTGGCCCCTCTCTATGATGGGACCTTCGACCAGGCTCAACAGCTCAAGTGCGCGCCCATGCTCTGGTCGCCGCTCGGTGGCGGGCGTATTTTTACCGATTCGGACCCCGTGGCCAGCCGAGTCAGGGAGACCCTGACGCACCTGGGAGAGCAACTGGGTGCGCCTGCTACAACGATCCTGATGGCTTGGCTGCTTGCACTGCCCAGCCGGCCACTGCTCATCTCGGGCTCGAGACGCATCGAGGTGCTACGTGAGTCGGTAGATGCCTGCCAGCTAACGCTGACGAAAGATCACTGGTTCGAGCTTCTGAGCTCGGCACAGGGCCATGAGGTGCCGTAGATGGGCGATAACCGCACAGGTTTTCTCTGACTCAAACGGCTCTCCCAAACCCGGCACCAGAGCCGAACCTCCCTGCCCATCACGCTTTGCGGCCGACGTGTGCCCTCTCGTTGGCTTTTCGGCCTTCGCTCAGGCTCAACATCGATGCGCCACCCCGTTGACGAAATTAACCATTTAGTACATTTTCACGACGCCTGCTTGGCTGCCTCTGCCGATGCGTGAAAAAAACAATGGAGGTCATTGCAATGACTCATGTAATCCTGGTGCTCAATGGCCCGAACCTGAACATGCTGGGCACTCGTGAGCCGGCCACTTACGGCTACGAAACACTGGCTGATGTCGCCGATCTGTGTGAACGCACGGCCGCCTCTCACGGTCTGCAAATCGAGTTTCGCCAAACCAATCATGAAGGTGAACTCATCGACTGGATTCATCAGTCCCGAGGTCGCTGTGGAGGCATCGTGATCAACCCGGCAGCCTGGACCCATACCTCCGTGGCGATCCGCGACGCCTTGATCGCCGCAGAGTTACCGGTGATCGAAGTGCACCTGTCCAACGTGCACAAACGTGAAGAGTTCCGCCATCACTCATTTGTCTCGGCCATTGCTGTCGGCGTGATTTGCGGAATGGGAACCCACGGCTACCGTCTCGCCCTTGAACATTTCGCCCACTTATTGAAAGTCTGATCGCCATGAACCTGAACAAGAAATCCGTACTGGCCGGCCTGATTGGTGCTGGTATCCAAGCCTCGCGTACACCGGCCATGCACGAACAGGAAGGTGATGCCCAGGGCATTCGCTATGTGTATCGGCTGATCGATCTGGATGCCTTGAAACTCGACGTCAACGGGCTGCCCGAACTGCTCAAGAGCGCTGAACGGATGGGTTACACCGGGCTCAATATCACCTATCCCTGCAAGCAGGCCATCCTCCCCTTGCTCGATGAGCTTTCTGACGAGGCGCGCGGTATTGGCGCGGTCAACACGGTGGTGTTCAGGGAGGGCAAGCGTATCGGCCACAACACCGATTGCCTTGGGTTTGCCGAGGGGTTTCGCCGTGGTCTTGCCCAGGCCGCACGTCACCGTGTGATACAGATGGGGGCCGGCGGCGCCGGTGCGGCGGTGGCACATGCGTTGCTGTCCGAAGGGGTCGGGCAACTGGCGATATTTGAAGTCGATCCGAGTCGCGCCCAGGCTCTGGTTGATAACCTGAACGCACACTTCGGAGCTGGACGGGCAATTGTCGGGCGGGATCTAGCAGCAGCCCTTGCGGCGGCCGATGGCGTGGTCAATACCACCCCGGTGGGCATGGCAAAACTGCCTGGCACGCCACTGCCGGTGACACTTCTGCACGCCGGGTTATGGGTGGCCGAGATCGTCTACTTCCCACTCGAAACCGAGCTGCTCAAACAGGCTCGCGCCTTGGGTTGCCGCACGCTGGATGGCGGCAGCATGGCCGTGTTCCAGGCAGTCAAGGCCTTCGAGCTGTTCACTGAGTGCCCGGCCGACGCCGAGCGCATGCAGGCGCACTTTAACAGCATGAACAGCTGAGCCCGAAAAACCGAGGCGGTGCGTCTATCAATCGCGCCGCCGCGGGTCTTCGCGCGGGAGCGTGAATATCAGATGCCGGCCTGCAAGTAGTGCAGCACCGACTCGCAAATCATCGCCTTGTGCCGATGCTTGATCTGTTCCTCGGAGAGATCGATCTGGAATATCTCACTGAAGGTATGCCGGTTGGAGACTCGATAAAAACAGAAGGAACTGATCAGCATATGCAAATCGATGGCCTCTACGCCCCGACGAAAAACCCCTTGGGCTTCACCGCGCAGTAACGTTTCCTTGATTGTCTCCAGGACGTGATGGCTCATCGAGCGAATCGCCGGGGACTGCTTGACGTTGGCACCGTTGTGGATGTTTTCGATGCCGACGATGCGTACGAAATCGACATTGCGGTCATGGTGATCGAACGTGAACTCCACAAGGCGCTGGATGGCTTGCAGTGGTTCCAGCTCGGCCAGCTGCAGCTGACTTTCTGTTCGCCTGATGTCGCCGTAGAGCTTCTCGAGGACTTCAACGTAGAGCTGTTCCTTGCTACCGAAGTAGTAATAGATCATGCGCTTCGATGTTTTCGTGCGCTCGGCGATGGCGTCGACCCGCGCACCGGACAAACCCAGGCTGACAAACTCGACAATGGCTGCCTGGAGGATGTCCTTGCGGGTTTGTTCCGGGTTGTTTTTTCGGCCTTTGTGCCGTGCTTCGAGGGGTTGAGGTGCACCGGCATCGGCGAAATTCGTCATTCTGGGCTCACGACCGCGTTGGAGTCGCCCGATTATGGGCTGAGCGTCTCCCGGAAGGAAGTCTCATTCAGAGCCTGGCCTGGCGCACGGCACCTCTACGGGACTTGGCCATCGCGGCCAGTCGCACCGCTACGTTGGCCGCGCCATAGCCGACATAACCCTTCTTGCGTTGCAGGATCTCGAAGAAAAAGCGGTCGCCGAACGGCTCCGTGTAGACGTGGAACAACTCGCCACCCTGGGCATCGCGGTCATAGAGCACGTTGAAATAGGCCAGCTCGCTGAGGAACTCATCGTCGAAGTCGAAGCGCGCCGCCAAGTCGTCATAGTAATTGAGCGGGATATCCAACAGCGGCACCTGAGCCGCCTTGGCGCGGCTGACTTCAGCAAAGATATCCTCACAGGAAAATGCAATATGGTGCACCCCTGAGCCCTGATAACTGGACAGTGCATGGGAGATCGCCGTGTTACGATTTTCCGAGATGTTCAGCGGCAAACGCACGGTGCTGCATTGGCTGCGCAACGCCCGGCTTTTGACCAGGCCGTAGGGATCGGGCAGCACCACTTCGTCGTCGGCCTCGAAGTCCAGCAAGCTTTTATAGAACAGTACCCAACTGTCGAGACTGTCCGCAGGCAACGCCATCGCCATGTGATCGATGCGCTGCAAGCCTCCTCCCGGCATCGCTTGTGGGTCCAACTTGAAATCGCTGTCGTAGATCGACTTGCCCGCCTCGGTCGGTTCAACCAGATAGATCAGGCTGCCATCCGGCGCACGTACGGAAGGAATCTCGCGTTCGTTGGGACCGACCAGGCCACGGTATGGCTGCCCCTTGTACATCTGCGCGCGTTCCAACGCCGCACTGCCGTTCTCGACCCGTAACGCCATGGCACATAGCGAAGGGCCGTGCGCCTCGAAAAAATTATGGGCGAACGAATAGGGTTCGGCGTTGAGCACGATCTTGATATCGCCTTGACCCAGCAGGCTGACCGCTTTCGAGCGATGCTGACCGAGACGGGCAAAGCCGAGGTTCTCCAGCCAGGTGGACAGCCGTGCGCCCTGGGCTTCATCTACCGCGAACTCGAGGAACTCAACGCCGTCATAGCAGCTTGCCGAAGGTGGGTTGAAGAGTATGTCGGTGTTGATCGGCTCGACGTCTTTTTCCAACAGCCTGCGGGTTTTTTCTTCCAGGTACAGCAGCGAGCGCAGGCCGTCCGCAGCGTTGGCTCGAGGCGGCGCGGCACGGAAGCCATCGTTGAAGATTTCCAGCGACAACGGCCCGGTGTAACCGCTACGCAGGATTGGCGCGAGGAATCCGGCCAGATCAAACTCCCCCTGGCCGGGGAAGCAGCGGAAATGTCGGCTCCACTCCAGCACATCCATGGCCAACAGCGGCGCATCAGCCATCTGCACGAAGAAAATCTTGTCGCCGGGAATCTGCGCAATGGCACTGGGGTCGCCCTTGAGTGACAAGGTGTGGAAGCTGTCGAGCAGCACGCCAAGCGCCGGGTGATCGACCTGGCGTACCAGGTTCCACACCTGCTGCCAGGTGTTGACATGACGCCCCCACGCCAGCGCTTCGTAGCCAATCCGCAGGTTTCGAGCGCCGGCGCGCTCGGCGAGCAGGCTCAGGTCATCCAGTAGAATGCGTTCATCGCCCAGCGAATCCGTAGCGGTGTTACTGCACACCAGAACCAGGTCGGTGCCCAGCTCCTGCATCAAGTCGAACTTTCGCTCGACGCGGTCGATATTGCGCTGCAAGCGATCACGACGGCAGCCTTCGAAGTCGCGAAACGGTTGAAACAAGGTAATGGCGATACCCAGATCAGCACACATCTGCCGGATGTTGCGCGGACTGCCATCATCGTAAAGGAGATCATTTTCGAAGATTTCCACACCGTCAAAACCCGCGGCCGCAATGGCTTCGAGTTTCTCCGGCAAGGTGCCGCTCAAGGAAACGGTGGCAATCGAACGCTGCATGCTGCGGGCTCCTGGATGAATGCGGCTACTACGGGCCGCCCTGTTAAAGCACCGGATTGATCAGCCTGTTCGGGGCCATGCTGGGTGCTGCAGCGAATTATTCGCTTGAGAAATTAGCACGACAATCACAAATGTACTAACCAGTTAGTTTTGTGTTCGATTATCGAACAGAAGCCGCCTTTGCCAATTGACGCTGTTTCGCTCGCTGCTCAAAACTAGCTGCACATTCATAGGACGAGCCCGCAACACCGTTAGCCAATGCCTTGGGAATTTAATCGTCCCCGGTCGTGTCACCCGCCAGCTCATAACAATTTCAAGAATAGGGCCTTAGCCATGTTTCAAACCGAAGTAACTTCCCGCACAACTGCGGCGCCCCCGGGTATCGGTGAAAAAATCCGCGATGCCATGGCCGTCGGCAAAACCCGCTGGGGCATGCTCGCCCTGGTATTTTTCGCCACCACACTGAACTACATCGACCGCGCCGCCCTTGGCATCATGCAACCGCTCCTCGCCAAGGAAATGAGCTGGACGGCGATGGATTACGCCAACATCAACTTCTGGTTCCAGGTCGGTTATGCCATCGGCTTTGTGCTGCAAGGCCGCTTCATCGATCGGGTCGGGGTCAAGCGTGCATTCTTCCTGGCCGTGTTGCTGTGGAGTTTCACCACGGGCGCCCATGGCCTGGCGACCTCTGCCGTCGGCTTCATGGTCTGCCGTTTCATTCTCGGCCTGACCGAAGCCGCCAACTACCCGTCCTGCATGAAGACCACGCGACTGTGGTTCCCAGCCGGTGAGCGCGCTGTCGCGACCGGCATATTCAATGCCGGGACCAACGTTGGCGCGATGATGACCCCTGCCCTGCTGCCCTTGATCCTGTCCGTATGGGGCTGGCAAGCGGCGTTCATCTGCATGGGCCTGCTGGGCTTGATCTGGGTGGTGTGGTGGAGCTTGAAGTACCACAACCCCGAAGATCACCCCACCGTGCGCCAAAGCGAGCTGGATTACATCAATAAGGACGTCGAGCCGGCGTCGGCCAAAGTCCCCTTCTCACGCATCCTGCGTATGCGCGGCACCTGGGCGTTTGCCTTGGCCTATGCGCTCACGGCTCCCGTGTTCTGGTTCTACCTGTACTGGCTGCCGCCGTTCCTCAATCAGCAATACAACCTGGGCATCAGCGTTACCCAGATGGGCATTCCGCTCATGCTGATCTGGTTGACGGCCGACTTCGGCAGTATCGGCGGCGGGATACTTTCTTCCTGGCTGATCGGTCGCGGCATGCGTGCGACCACATCGCGACTGCTATCGATGTTGATATTCGCGATCACCATCATCAGCGTGATTTTCGCCGCCCATGCCAGCGGCTTGTGGATTGCGGTACTGGCCATCGCCCTGGCCGTCGGCGCACACCAGGCCTGGACTGCGAATATCTGGAGCCTGGTGATGGATTACACGCCCAAGGACCTGATCAGTACCGTGTTCGGTTTCGGTGGCATGTGCGCTGCGATTGGCGGCATGTTCATGACCCAGATCGTCGGCGCGGTACTGACCGCGACGAACAACAACTACAGCGTGCTGCTCATGATGATCCCGGCGATGTACTTCATCGCCCTGATCTGGATGTACTTCATGTCCCCCCGCAATGTTGAAGTCATCAAGGACTGATCACCCTTGATTGTTGGTAAAAGAGGCCGTCCTCCAGGCCTCTTTTCTTGAAGCATTCCCCGCAAGAAATGTTCAAAAGCACTAACCCGCCCCGAATTCGATGCCCTCATATAACTATAAGAAGGTCCCTTGCCATGCCCGAAATTCGCCATCTCATCAGCGCACTTCCAGCCGCTATCGCCGCCAGCGTCCTTGTTCCAGTCACCACCCAGGCAGCCGGATTTATCGACGATGCCAACGTCAATCTGAATATTCGGAACTTCTTCATCAATCGTGATTTCGTCAACCCCGCCAACGCGCAACGCACTGCCCAGGAGTGGACCCAGAGCTTCATCCTCGACGCCCGCTCCGGCTTCACCCAAGGCACTGTCGGCTTTGGTGTCGATGTGCTGGGGCTGTATTCAATGAAGCTCGATGGCAGCAAGGGCACGGGGGGCACGCAGTTGCTGCCCATCCACAGTGACGGCTCTCCGGCAGATGATTTCGGACGTACTGGAGTGGCCGTCAAGGCGCGCTTTTCCAAGACGGAGTTGAAGGTCGGGGAATGGATGCCCGTACTGCCCATCCTGCGCTCCGATGACGGCCGCTCGCTGCCGCAAACCTTTCGCGGGGGACAGATCACGTCCAGGGAAATCGATGGCCTGACGCTTTATGGCGGCCAGTTCCGTGGCAACAGCCCACGCAACGATGGCCTCATGGAGGACATGTCGCTATTCAACGTGCCGAAGGTGACGTCCGACCGCTTCAACTTTGGTGGTGCCGAATACACCTTCAACGACAATCGCACCCAAGTCGGCGTGTGGCATGCCCAATTGGAAGATATCTACCAGCAGCAGTATTTCAACCTGACTCACCGTCAGCCGATGGGCGATTGGATACTGGGCGCCAACCTCGGTTTCTTCACCGGAAAGGACGATGGCAGCCATCTGGCAGGTCATCTTGATAACAAAACCTGGTCAGGGATGTTTTCGGCAAGGTACGCAGCCAACACCTTTTACCTCGGCCTGCAAAAGGTCAACGGCGACAACTGGATGCGGGTCAATGGCACCAGCGGCGGCACACTGGCCAACGACAGCTATAACTCCAGCTTCGACAACGCCGGCGAGCACTCCTGGCAACTGCGGCATGACTACGACTTCGCCGCCCTCGGCATCCCCGGCCTGACGATAATGAACCGCTACATCCGTGGCGACAACGTGCACACCACCACTACCAGCAACGGCCGGGAGTGGGTGCGGGAGTCGGAGCTGGCTTACGTCATTCAGTCAGGCACCCTCAAAAACCTGTCGCTGAGGCTACGTAACTCAAACATGCGTCGAGACTACAGCACCAACGAGTTCGACGAGAATCGGTTGATTATCAGCTACCCGCTGTCGCTGCTGTAACAAGACGAAAAAAGCAGGGCGCCGGTCAACTGCGCGCCCTGCCGAGTTGCAGTCTGTGGCGCAGTTCCCCCCGATATCACCTCACGCAGTATTGCCCCCCCTATCCAAATGGTTACGGATAACGTCCATCTCGATACTCCTGCCCGACCTCGCGCAGCACATCCACACACCACTGGGCCGCCAATGACATCGGCAGGGCCGGATTGCTGCACAGCCCCACCGAACCACCGGGCTCGCGAATCCCCAGCTCCAGCTCCACCAACTCACCTCGACTCAGGTCTTGCCGTACAGCGTCGAATGGCGCCACCCAGATCGCCTGGCTGCACTGCACGTAACGTCGGCTCAAGGTTAATGACAGGGTTTCCAGTCTCTGGCTTGGCGGGCTGATGCCATGCTGCACAAACAGACTGTCGGCGAACTTGCGAATCGTCGTCCCCGCCAATGGCAATACCAATGGGTAGTCTTCAAGATTTTTAGGCGCCCGCGAATCGGCCAATAGCGGATGGCCGTTACGCACCACCAAGGTCATGGACTCGCTGTACAGATGTTCGAATGCCAGCCCAAGAATCTGCGGACTCTCGGTCATGCGGCCGACCACCAGGTCCAACTCACCGACCCGCAGTTGGGACAGCAGGTACGCACTCGGCCCAGTGACCACACTGACGACCAGCGCAGGATGTCGAGCGTGCAAACGGCAGACGACTTCCGGTACCAGCAAGCTTTCCACGGTGGAGAGTACGCCGAGCCTCGCGGTGACAGGTTCATGCTCGCCGGAACGCAGGCTGTTCACCCCCTCGCGTAGCGCTTGTACACTCGGCCCCGCATAACGCAGAAAAGCCACCCCGGCTTCAGTCAACACCGCACCGCTTTTACTGCGCGCGAACAGAGTTGTGGCCAGCAGGGTTTCCAGCTCTTTGAGGGTTTTGGAAAGCGCCGGCTGGCTGATCGCCAGTTTGTCCGAGGCGCGCGTCAGACTGCCTTGGCGGGCCACTTCGAGAAAACACAGCAGATGGCGGAATTTGATGCGGGTATCGATGTTCACTATGGACCTTGCCTGTCGGGTGAATGGATGAAACTGTTCGACCTGGAGGTGGATGACCGTCGCCAGTACTATCTGTGCCGACGCTCAGGTAGCTAACTGTCGAGGGATGGCGCCAACCTTTATGACTGGATCAAACGTTTGAAACAATAGCCCTGTATTCATATAGAGGTGGGCAACCTTGACCTCCATACTTGTCATCGGTGTAAACCGTTGCCCCTCAACAGCATCGCTCACTCCCCCCTTCCCGGCGCAGCACTCTTGAGGTGTATCGATGGACGTTGAACGCGCTCCCCGTACCAATATTTTCCGGGTTCTGTGGGGGCGCCTGAAAGAGCACCCGCTGTCGAAGCTGGGCCCCGGGCTCATCACCGGCGTGGCCGACGACGATCCCAGCGGTATCGCCACCTACTCACAGGCGGGCGCCCAATTCGGCTTGAACATGCTGTGGACGATGCCGCTGACCTTTCCCCTGATGGCCGCCGTTCAATCGATGTGCGCCAACCTCGGCCGAGTCACCGGCAAGGGACTCGCGGCCAACATCAAGACGGCCTTTCCACCCATTGTGCTACAGAGCGTCGTTCTGCTCCTGCTCATCGCCAATACCCTGAATATTGCCGCTGACGTGGCCGCCATGGGAGAGGTGGCGGAACTGGTCAGTGGCATCAACCGACACCTCATGACCGCGCTCTTCGTCTTCGGGACACTGGCACTGCAGATGTTCGTCCCTTACCACCGCTACGTGTTTTTCCTGAAGTGGCTGACGCTTTCGCTGCTGGCTTACGCCGCCGTACTGTTTACCGTGCATATCCCGTGGGAGCAGGTCGCCCTGCGTACCGTCTGGCCCCACTTCACCCCGGACGCGACCGCTGCCGCTGTGGTCGTCGCGATGTTCGGTACGACCATCAGCCCTTATCTGTTTTTCTGGCAGACCTCTGAAGAAGTCGAGGACATGCAGAACCCACCCCTGAATGCACCGCTCAATCAAGACCCGCGCGAAGCGCGCAAGGAGTTGCAACGTATCCGCTGGGACACCTGGAGTGGCATGCTCTACTCCAACATCACCGCCTACTTCATCATTCTCGCGACGGCCGTAACCCTGAACGTGGCTGGCGTGACCGACATCAACACCGCGGCACAAGCCGCCAGCGCCCTGCGGCCACTGGCCGGTGACTTCGCCTACCTGCTCTTCGCCCTCGGCATACTCGGCGTTGGCATGATCGGCGTACCGGTGCTCGCGGGCTCTGGCGCCTACGCCCTTTCCGAAGCGTTGGGCTGGAATGAAGGCCTCGAACGTAAAGTGCGCGACGCCTGGGGGTTCTACGGCATCATCGCCATCAGCGTACTTGCCGCACTGGCCATCCAGTACTCGCCCATCAGCCCCATGAAAGCGCTGTTCTGGAGTGCCGTGATCAACGGGGTCGTGGCGGTGCCGCTGATGGTGGTCATCATCATGCTGGTGTCGAAGAAATCGGTGATGGGTGACTTCACGGCAAGCCGGCCGTTGATTGCCCTGGGCTGGGTGGCGACGGCCGTGATGGGGGTGGCGGCGGTGGCGATGTTTGTTCTGGGGTAGGACTCAAGGGTTTGAAGAGGCCTGTGCCCTCAGGTAGCCGGAGGTATCGGTGTGCGCTCGGTTGATTGAACCACCCGCTCCGTCACGCTAGCGGGCGAAGAACGACGACTGCATGGAGACATCAGCCCTCTGTTGTCCGGGATCTAGTCCCGGAACTGGCGCAAGAATCAAAGGTCAGTCGCGAGGGCTTCCATCTTGGGAGTCCTTCAACGCCAGAAAGGGGTTGTCGTACGGTTTCTCGGTGAAAATCAGTCGTGGGTCCTTGAGCAAATAGCCCTTGATACCTCGAGTTTTGCGAGGACCTTTGACCTCACAGACCCAGATATTCAGGCCCTCTTCACTCTTATGGTGCAGGCCCAGTCTCTCAAAACAACGCTGAACCCAACGCCAGTCGCTGGTCCCCTGCTCCTTGGCCATTCGTGCAGTTTCGGGGTGTTCCTGGGCATAACGCTGAAAGATCTTCGGCGTAACCAGAAAGGCCGTCTCGGCGACGCTATGGACCGAAGCGTGAGCGTCGTTAATGGTGATTGTGTGCTTCAGAATGCCTTGGCGCAGCCATGTCATGAAAGCCTCTCCCAGGTCTTTCACTTTCACGTCTGGGATTGGCAAACGAACTGGCGAGGAAGGTTGGCGTGAAAGCGGGGATTGGCGCACGGGCGATGGACGGGGCTCGGCAGTGGCCGGTTCATCAGCCTCATGGTGATACACCTCCATTGAGCTGCCCTCGTCCAACATCCGAAACCACTCCGGTGGTTCCTCCTCTAGCGCCCCCTCTTCTAAACCGCAGGGTGCATCCGCCTCCAAGATGAAACTCGCCTGAGCAGATATCTGCATCAGGTCAGACTCCATCTCCCAAGGTGGAGAGAGTCCAGGCGATGAGCGATCCCCGGCCGTTGTTTCATTTCGTTCCCTCGTTGTTTCGACTGCCGTTTCAACCGTGATCGAACCGCTAAATACCGGAGGGCGTTTACCCTCCTCCCAGAGCAACGACGGCGAGACTTTGAGGAACGTCAGGGTCTTTTTCCATTTGCCACTCTCAACGGTGGCAGTCCAGATCGCCTTGCCATCAGTGTTGACCTGAATGATCGCGTTGTCCTGCAGGACGTTGAACAGCGTGGCATTCGAGGACGGAATCCCATCCGCACCTTGAGACAGCAAGTGAGCGCGCAGCTTGTCCGCTACCGTCTTGCTGACCAGCCACACGCTGTCATCCGTGAGCCAGCCGTCTGAAGCACGAGCCTGGTTCAGCTTGAGCCGCTCGTTGACGAGATAGCGCAGCCCTTCAATCAATTGACGCTGCAGGGAGCTCTTCGGCGCGGCCAGTGCCCGAACGGGATTGCCCCCCAGTTCCTGCGCCACCGACGCCTGATCAGCCTGACTGACCAGTTCACCCAAGGTACCGGCATGTTCGTATTGCCCGGCCAGCACATAGATCAGTGCGCCCCAGGGTTCTGGATAGGTGCTCAGCCAATCGAGAATCGACGGTGGCAGCACTTGCATGGAGAGCAAGCCCGTCGCGGCGCAGTGGAGCTTGTAGGGGCGGCCCTTCAGGTACTTAAAGCGATACGCGCGGCTGACCGGGCCCTGCCACGGATGCCAGATTGTTCCGTCGTCCAGGTGCACCTCCACGTCGACCGCGATTTTTCCAAGGTCATGCAAAAGAGCCGCGTACGCGACGGTGGCGCTCCAGGCCTCCGTTTGCGCTGCCTGGGTTTCAGGAGGAGCCCCCATGGGCAGCAGGTGGAACTGCCGAATTTTCAAGGCATAGGCCACGATCTCAAGGCCGTGATCAAGCATACCGCCAGGGTAAGCGTGGTGATGATTTTCGGAGGCCGGCAGTTGCTGAACCAGTTCGGCGTAGCGCTCGATGGGGCTCA
Source organism: Pseudomonas sp. MWU12-2345 (assembly GCF_023242385.1). Lineage (NCBI taxonomy): Bacteria > Pseudomonadati > Pseudomonadota > Gammaproteobacteria > Pseudomonadales > Pseudomonadaceae > Pseudomonas > Pseudomonas sp. MWU12-2345. The sequence continues at coordinate 921,271 of NZ_JALLJA010000001.1, forward strand.
GGTAGAGTTCGGAAAACTGTTTACGGGACAGCGAGGTGCGCTGCCAGATGTGTTCCAAAAGCTTTCGCCGGCGCGGAGTCGACAGCAGCTCGGCGGCAGTCTGCGGTGTGAAATAGTTGGACGCCCCGGTCTTGCGAGTTGGCTCGTGATCAGCCGCCTTTTTCAGCTTGAATTGCCAGAACATTCAGCCTGCCATCCGTGTGGTGTGAGGGAGCCTTTTGGCTGTTCAGTGCACGGATGACCGTTTGTGGGTAAGCCCTTTGCCCTTCGTTTTGCTTCCCTTGGCCCCTTCCGTTTCGCCTCTCCTTTTATGACCTTTTTTGGGCGCGGAATGCCAGGGGAAAACAGGATTACGTCCCACTGCATTTATTTTTCGAAGGTGGGGCCGAGGTGTATCAGCTAGAAGAAGCATGGGAAGTGACACAACGCGGGATGCTTCGCCAAGCTGACGGAGCTCAAATTGAAATATCCGACACACTCCGTCTGAAAGGGAGGACTAGACCAACTAGGGTTCTTTTTCTCATGCTGAAAGGGTGTCCTGCTGACGTTGTCGGCAACATGCCCAGGTAGCCCGGATCTAAAAGGCTACGACGCGATGATCGCGTTGATCACCACCGGACCGCTCTCGCATTCATCATCGCGGTCAGTCGTCAGTGCCTTTGACGGCCGAATGCCTACTGCACCACCACCCAATGGGGAATCACTTTCCCCTTGAGGATGAGTGTTTCCCCATTTTCTATTGAAATTGGAGACACTCATGACGACTCAAACTCAACCCGTTGCTGAAGAAAAAAAGCATTTCAACATGTACCTTGACTGCATCGGCTATCTCAACAATGTCAGCACGATCACATATCATAAACAATCGTACCTGAAGGTTTCCGTTACCGTGCTCATGGGCCCTGCCGACAAAGTCGAATACAGGTACTTTAGTTGCACCGTGGTCGGTACCGAGGCCAAACAGCTCATCAGCCACTGCGCACAAGAGATCAACTCAGGTCAGACCGTCGTGGCATGCTTCAAACTCAGCGGCCTTTGGACCAGGTCTTTCACCCATCAGACAGGTGAGTTCAGAGGTCAGCCGGATACCAGACTGATAAGCAATTTACTTTCTCTGTCCTTGATCAAAATCGATGGTGAAGTGGTGTACCACGCGCCCAAGGAAGAGGAATCAGACGTCGATTCGGCGAATGTAGCGCAGACATCCAATCCGCTAGATACAACAAATGCACCAGAGACTGCCTATGACTCTGCCTCCAGCGATATCGGTGATCTAACCGACATCACGGAAGCTGCAACGGTCGCGCACCACGCGGTCTGATCCATCACCCAGGCGCCCTGACCGGCGCCTTCTTTCACCTTCGGGGGCATACGCGTCCCTCGGGGATGGCGTGCCTCCATGATTGGAAACAGAGGTTGACGTCATGAGTTCTACCCACGCCCCAAACGACATGCGGGCTCTAGCTGCACTAAGCCCAGCCCAGGAAGATGTGTTGATCGAAAAGGCCATGCGGATTCTGGATCGACGGCTATTTGCTCGGGGCCCTAAGCTCGAAAGCCCACCAGAGGTCGGCCGCTTCCTCAAACTGAAACTGGCCGGGATGGATCGCGAGGTCTTTTCCATCCTTTTCCTGGACACCAAACACCAAGTCCTCGCGTTTGAAATACTGTTTCAAGGAGACATTGATCAAACCACTGTTCATCCCAGGCAGGTGGTCAAGCGTGCAATTGCCCACAACGCCTCAGCGGTCATCGCAGCTCACAATCATCCTTCGGGGTGCACCACACCCAGTCAGGCTGATCGCATACTGACCCAACGACTACGTAAGGCCCTGGCGCTAATTGATGTGGTGTTGCTGGACCACATCATTGTCGGTGCCGGTGATCCATTGTCCATGACCCAACATGGACTGATGTAACCCTTATCAAGGCGCCCTCCCCGGGCGCCCGCCTTCTGGTTTCACTTCAGCCCCTGCCGTGGCAGATCTGCCCCCTGGCTGGAGGCTACCTGCGACCAGACGGACTCTTGCCCACGTCTTCATCTGAACGACAACCGTCGATAGAAACCTGATGCAACTCACCTAACGGGGAATCACTTCCCCTAGGGGACAGTGTTTTCTCCGCACCCTGTTCTGCAGGAGGAACACCATGTCCACACTCAGCTACAACATTGGCTTCGCACTCGGCGCTGTCACACGGGAATTCCTGAGTGCAGTGAAATCAACGAGTGTATTGCCTGTCACCCAGCCCAAGGCTAGCCCTCCAATTCAGCTACCACCTCCCTGCGTCCCAGATTCTCTGGTTCGTGAAATGGATCGCCTGCCAGCAATGGTTCGCATCAAAGGCATCGACCTGAATCACTGGTATTCGGCAAACACTCGACTGGTCCCAAAGGCGCCTCGTAAGCGCCGTACCAGGCCAAAGAGTGTTGACCCTGCAAGACCAGATTTCGTCGGTCCGCAGATGCCTTCTGCTTGTTGAGTGGGTTCCACCTACCCTTGCTGGGAATCCTCCCGCAGGGGGGCTTTGCTGAATTTCAGCCAATTAAGTCACGGTGATGTCATCTCCTGAATCAGGAAAACGAATCAAGCATTTCGCTGTTCAGTCGTCGAGATTTTCAGCCAGGAGAGCGACCAGTTCCATGGGGCTGCGGCTGTTGATCACGTTGTAGATCAAGTCGCGCTTAGACCGTGGCAACTTCTTCACGCAGCTCTTGGCCGATGCCCTCACCGCTTCATCCGTACCATGAATACGTGCGGCCAAGAGCAGCACTAGAACGACGTCAGAGAGATTCATAGCGGGGTCCAAAACAGAGAGCGGGAAGTGTAGCGACTCTTGGACGATCGTAAATCACCATACATCGTGTCCTCCCAGCCTCAACATGCTATTCGGGCATCTTGGGGAATGAAGATGTCAGTATACTGAAGAGTCCCTTTATCCAAGTCCGTGGGTTGCCATGCAGAGTCGCAAAAGCAGATCACTCGCACCGTCTGTTAGCTGGACCCCACCGGCCACAGAGGAACAACGCGCATGACGACAGCCGCCTCCCTCACCGCTCGTGAAGTTTATCAGGTGCTCAAAGAGGTCGCCCTGGGGGTACGTGCCCTGCGTCGACTGAGTACACAATGCTGGAACGAGATCCATACCGGACCTATGCCCGTTGAGGTAGATCACTGGACGCTCACGCTGTTCAATGACGGCGACACCCTCACTTACTGTGAGGCCGCGACGTGCCCTGCCGGAAGAACAGGAATACTCGACGATTGGCAGCGTTACGGTACCAATCCCGTTGATCTACTGAGCGCTTGGGAGCATCGGCAGTTGGAGCTCACGCTCACCCGTCTTTGATGCCCCCATCACTCTGCTTCGTCATCCGAAAAGCTGCTCACTGAAGCGCCAGTTCTTCCAGGCTGAAAAACTGGTTGCCCTCTCGAAACCGCCCAAACAGCTGACGCCTAATGCTGCGGTGTCCCTTCCAGCAGAAGGTCACCTGAAAAATCACATCGACCCAAATCCTGTTTGTTTGCTGCGCCGATTGCTCTGATTTGCAAATGTGTTCTTACCAATGCGTGAGGACACATGGATGTTTTTCTCCCCTACTCGGCCTTTGGCCACTGCTGTAAAACTCGCCTTGCCACTGACGGTGATCGCGCTGTCGGGCTGCAACTCGTTGATGACTTCGTCTCCCCAGAGAGAGGTTGTGCGGCCTTCGGTGTCGAAGGTTTCACGTTCGTCCCAGGTTCAATGGCTACAGCCAGAACGCTCGCCGGCTCAGCGTGAGGGGCGCTATACCCTCGCCAGCACGTTTCCCCGAACCGAGCAGCTGGATTTACTGAGCCAAGTGATCGATATCCGATTGCCGGAGACGCTGAACCCGACGGTTCACGAAGCGATGCACTACATTCTGCGCCATTCCGGCTATCGGTTGTGCCCGGCGATCGCCGCAGAGACTGGCGGCGTACAGGTGCTGTATGCCCATCCGCTTCCAGCGGCGCACTACCGGCTTGGGCCTATCACCGTACGCAATGCACTGCTGACGTTGGCTGGCCCAGCCTGGCGTGTGGAGGTGGACGAAAAAGCCCGCAACATCTGCTTTGCGGCGCGAGACGATGTGACTGATCAGCTACCGACAACCGTGGTGGTTGGTCCGGTGGCGGGTACAACGGGAGCGTTTTCCTCACCTATGGCGCAGCCGTTGGGAGGTGAGCAATGAAACGTCCTACGGTGTATTCGGCCATTCAAGGTGTCACGCTGATTTTGCTAGCCGGCACAGCGGTCTACCTGGGAAACAAGCTCTCGATGCTTTCCGACGCTGTGGAGTCAATGCCCTCTCACGAAGGTCTGGAAAGCATCCAGTTGCACCTGAAAAGGGTGGATACCGAACTCGATGGTTTGCAGTCATGCGTGACAGAGGCCGACTTTCAAGTCGCGCAAAAGACGCTTCTTCAACGTATTGAGACGCTGGCCGCGGATCGTTCTGTAACGACCGTCGTCTCAGGCCTCGCTGCGCTGACCACCCAGGTGGAAAACACCGAGGGCGCGCTGCTGGCGCTCAAAGCGGCCGTAGAAACGCCTCCCTCCCCGACCACTGCGCCGGTACCGTCTTCTGCCGCCGCACTGAGGCCCTCATCGACGGCGCCCAAGGCCGTACACCCTCGCAAAACCAACACAACTGCGTCCGCCCGAATGCCGTTCACCGTCGTGGGTCTGGAGTCACGCGGCGGTGAGTTGTTTTTAGCGGTGGCGCTCACAGGGGTGCGGCGACTGGAGGACATCGAACTGCTTCGGCCGGGCCGGGTGTTCTTGGGCTGGCGTTTGGAAGCGCTGGAGCCAGGCAAAGCCCAATGGATTCGGCCTGACGGTGGTTCGCTCACCGTCTCGATCCCCTGAGGGTTGCGCCATGAACATATCCCCTCTTTGTCTGTGGTTGAGCGGTGCCTGTCTGTTACTGCCTTCAGTGGTACAGGCCGAAACGCTCACTCCCCTGACGATTGAAAGCACACCACACACCCAAAACCAGGAGCACCCAACTCAAGCGATTGAGCTGGCCCGGGCCACCGAGTGGGGCCTCAAGCCAGAAGAGTGGCAACGCTATCGCCGCTTGATGCAAGGACCGCTCGGTGTGTACTCGCCCAACCTTGATCCGCTGACGGCATTGGGTATTGAGGCGCGAGATCCACAGGAACAGCAGCGCTATGCCGAACAGCAGGTGCAGGCGGAGTTCGTCCGCGTGCAAAAGCTGCTGACTTACCAGAACGCCTACAACGAGGCCTATCAGCGTTTGTACCCCGGGCAACTGCCGGTGAACCTGATCGGCACCGAGAGCACGGCCCAGGCGTCTCCTGTGATTTCATCGGCTCGGTTGGCAGTGTTTGTCACTTCGGACTGCAAAGGCTGCCCAGAGCGCGTCAGACAGCTTCAGCAAGCGGCACAGGGTTTTGATCTGTACCTGGTCGACAGCCGGGGCAAAGACGACCGCCTTCGGGCCTGGGCCAAGCGGGCCGGTATTGAGCCGAAGAAGGTGCTCAACCGCGACATCACCCTCAATCACGACACCGGACACTGGGCACGTCTGGGCGACAACGGGGCCTTTCCTGCCGTCATGCGGCAGGTCTTTGGCCAATGGCAACGGCAATGAGCCGGGGCCGTTTGTGGTCGTGTGCCGGTTTGGTGAGTGGCGGCCTGTTGGCCTTGCAGGTCGGCGCGGCTGCCTTACCGCCGCCCGCTTACCAGTGGGCCACCCGGGGCACGCTGGTTCCCCCTCCGGTGTTGTACGCGCTGGCCCTACAGGAAAGCGGTGCCCGTGTACGTGGCCGGCTGGTTCCCTGGCCCTGGACCCTGAACGTGGCGGGCCAGTCGTACCGCTTTGCGGATCGGCGCTCGGCGTGCGGTGCACTGCTCCAAGCCCTCCGGACAGTCAGTGCCAAACAGGTGGATGCGGGCTTGGGCCAGATCAACCTGGGCTGGAACGGCGAGCACTTCACGCATCCCTGCGAAGCCCTGGACCCGTACCGCAACCTGACCGTGGTCACCGCGTTGCTCCTGAAACACAAATCCCCGAACAACAACTGGACCACTGCCGCAGGCCGCTACCACCGCCCCGCTGGCGGTGCACCCGCCAAACGGTACCGCCAAGCCTTTGCTCGGCACCTCACTCGTCTCACCCGCCCCAACCTTCAAGGAATGAAGACCCCATGAACCCGACACAAACACCACACGCGTCTTTTATCTCCCGCGCACCACTGACCGCTTTGATGCTGGGCGCAGTGGCGGGCCTGTTGTGCAAAGCCACCCACGCCGAACTGATCGTCGTTGATGACCGGGGCGGCACCTCAACCCTGGCGTACTACCGCTCGCTCAACCTGTTGCCCGATGAGCAACCGGCAAGGGCCATGACCTTGCCGCCAGTGCGCACCACCGCGTACAGCGAGGCGGACATGTTGCCAGTGAAGTCCCCTTCGCTGAGCCCTGGGCCCTTCGAGAGCCGTACGCACAATGCCGCCGGCTTACAGCCCGTGTTCCTGGTGGGCGATGACGAGCTGTCACGGCAGTGGCTGCAGCGTCGTGGCGATGTCTTGCGTGAAATCAAAGCCGTCGGGTGGGTGGTCAATGTTCAGCGGATGACAGCCCTCACAGAACTACGCGCTTTGGGTGCCGGACTGGAGATGGTGCCAGCGGCGGCGGATGACCTGGCGCAGCGACTGGGGATTGAGCACTACCCCGCGCTGGTGACGGCCACCGGTATCGAGCAGTAGTCATGACCCAGTCCCATACCATCGAGGCCCTGCTGCGGCCTGCGGTGGAGCTGTACACCGTGGCGGTGTGTGGCATCGGAGCTTACTTGAGTCTGTTCGCACCCTGGTCGCTGGCGATGACGCCGCTGTTCGGGGTCGGGGCGGCGGTGTTCTTTCTGGGGTTCGGCGGGATGCGCCTTCGTCAGGCGCTGGTGGTGTTGCGCTACCGGCGCAATATCCGCCGGCTGCCGCGCTATGTGATGACGAGCAAGCAGGTACCCGTGAGCAACAGCCGACTATTTATCGGCCTCGGTTTCAAGTGGGAGCAACGGCACACCCAGCGTCTGATGCAGACCTACCGGCCCGAGTTTCGTCGCTACGTGGAGCCCACCGCCGGATTTCAGGCCGCTCGCCGTTTGGAAGTACGCCTGGAGGTGGCGCCTTTTCCGTTGAGCTTGGTGCCCCGCGTTACCGCCTGGGACAGCCCGTTTAACCCGGTGCGTCCTCTGCCGCCAGTAGGCGGCTCTCCTCGCCTGCATGGCGTTGAACCCAATGAAGTCGAGGTATCCCTGCCGTTGGGAGAGCGTGTCGGCCACAGCCTGGTCCTGGGCACGACACGGGTCGGTAAAACCCGGTTGGCAGAGCTATTCATCACCCAGGATATCCGCCGCAAGAAGATGGTTAACGGGTTGCCTGAGTTCGAACCGGTGATCGTGTTCGACCCCAAGGGCGATGCAGATCTACTCAAGCGTATGTACGTCGAAGCCAAGCGCGCCGGGCGTGAGGACGAGTTTTATGTCTTTCACCTGGGTTGGCCGGACTTTTCGGCGCGCTACAACGCCGTAGGTCGTTTTGGGCGCATCTCCGAGGTGGCCAGCCGCATCGCTGGTCAGCTCTCGGGCGAGGGCAACAGCGCAGCCTTCAGGGAGTTCGCCTGGCGCTTTGTCAACATCATTGCCCGAGCGTTGGTGGAACTGGGAATCCGCCCGGACTACCTGAAGATCCTACAGCACGTCATCAATATCGACGCGCTATTCATTGAGTACAGCGGTTACTACTTTGCCAAACACGATCCCAGGGCTTGGGAAGTGATTGTCACGATTGAAGGCACCCTCACTGAAAAGAACACGCCCTACAACATGCGAGGCAGGCAGAAGCGCGTAACGGCCATTGACCAGTACCTGTCGCAAACCAGAGTAGCGGACCCCGTGATGGACGGACTGCGCTCGGCGATCCGCTACGACAAGACCTATTTCGACAAGATCGTTGCCTCGCTCCTCCCGCTGCTGGAGAAGCTCACAACTGGGCGTATGGCCGAGCTGATCTCGCCCAACTACACGGACCTCAACGATCCTCGGCCGATTTTTGACTGGATGCAGATCATCCGTAAGCGGGCGATTGTGTACGTTGGGCTCGATGCTTTGTCCGATCCAGAGGTGGCCGCCGCCGTGGGCAACTCGATGTTTTCGGACCTGGTGTCCGTGGCAGGCCACATCTACAAGTTCGGCATTGATGACGGCCTGCCGGGTGCTGTCCACGATCAGAAAATCCCCATCAACCTTCACGCCGATGAGTTCAACGAACTGATGGGTGATGAGTTCATTCCGATGATCAACAAGGGCGGCGGTGCCGGTATCCAAGTCACTGCTTACACCCAGACCCTTAGCGATATCGAAGCCAAGATCGGCAACCGAGCCAAAGCCGGTCAGGTAGTGGGCAACTTCAACAACCTCTTCATGCTGCGGGTGCGCGAGACAGCTACAGCCGAGTTACTGACCCGGCAATTGCCGAAGGTGGACGTCTACGCCACCACGCTGGTCAGCGGCGCGACGGACAGTTCGGACCCGACTGGCAGTACCGACTTCACCAGCAACACTCAGGACCGGGTCAGCTCCACCAGCGTTCCGCTGATAGAACCGGCCCACATCGTCAGTCTGCCGAAGGGGCAAGCCTTTGCCCTGATCGAAGGTGCCAACCTTTGGAAAATCCGTATGCCCCTACCCGCCCCCGATCCTGACGAATGCATGCCCAAGGACCTGCAAACCCTGGCCCAGCACATGCGCAAGCGCTACATCGATGGCGGTGGCGAGTGGTGGATGAGCAGTGGAACACGGGTACTGGATGAATCACTACCGGCGGATCTGCTGGAGCAAGCGCACCAGGCCAAGACCGCTTCGACAACTGCAGAGGAAGCTCAACCATGAAAGGAAAAATCCGTGTGAAGCTGCGTTTCGTTCACCTTCGGGCACTCACGTCGGCGACTCAGACGGTCTCCCACGTCTTGCACCAGCTACTGATCGCTGCTCGATGGGGGGCTCATGAGGGGAATGATCTGTTTGACCGCTTTAGCAAAAACGGTCTCTCTCCACGCTGGATCAACGTGCTCCAGATTCGGGTAGTGGACCCGGTTGCTGGTCCACTGTTGGTCTGCTTCGAGCCCGTGATCGTCACGGAGTCCTGAGCAGGAGAGAACCATGGCCACCAGCACCGACACCGCAAAAAGCCAACAACCACACCGTGATAAGAGCCTGATCAGCAAGATCTTGGGGCTGCCTTTCACCCTCCTCGGCATTTTGTTGGTGTCGTTGTTTTTCAGTGTGGTGACCGAGTGGATCGGGCTGTATTTCTTCTGGCCGGAGGAAGGCTGGCATCACTCGCGCGACATGCTGAACAGCGAGCTGGAGTGGTTGTCGGCAGCCTTTGTCCAGAGCCTGCTGATTGAGCAGCCCGGGCAAACCGCTCGTTGGATCATCGGCCTGGCGTACGAATGGTGTTTCGAGAAAACCGGTTTGATCCACTGGATCACCCAATCCGCCGAGCAGGCCCGATTGAACAGTAACCGAGGGGCAGGGTTTCAGTACTACCTGGGGCTGGTCTATGTGCACCTTGAAGACTACGGGCTGGCGGCGGTCTATGCAGCGCTGACCTTTCTGGCGCGAATCCTCATTTTGATACTGACGCTGCCGTTGTTCCTGATGGCGGTCTTCACGGGGCTGATCGATGGCCTGGTGCGTCGGGACTTGCGGCGCTTTGGCGCGGGGAGAGAATCTGGATTCATCTACCACCGAGCGAAGCGGATGATCGTGCCGCTGTGGGTCGCTCCCTGGATCATCTATCCCGCGTTGCCGATGACCGTGAGCCCTCTGCTGATATTGCTGCCCAGTGCGGCGGCACTGGGTGTGGTGGTGAGTATTTCGGCCGGCAGTTTTAAAAAATACCTGTAAACGATATGATTTTGCCATTATCCAAAATTCAGGCGGTCTCTCGCTCATGGAAGAACAAGTTTTTCTGCACGGTATCGCACTCGCAAACTACAAAGGCATTGGAAAGGAAACCGTTTTCATAGCGCCCTTTAGAAAATTCAATTTTTTCATTGGACCTAACAACGCGGGAAAATCCTGCGTGCTAAATTTCATCGCGAATCATTTAGATTTATTATTTACAAACAAAACTCTTACACAGCTAAAACAACTTTCCGCGTTAGACGTCCATCTCGGAGCCACACCAAACCAAGTTATCACGGCTAAAGGAATATCCGCCGAATCTTTGAAAATCAAAGCAAGCTCAATAAAAAAACTTCGCGACTCAGAACTTGAAACCCTATACAAAATAATAGACATTATAAAGCTTCAAGATACGATTTGGTTGAAAACCGATGACAAGGGAACATCTTTATTCAAACAGCCAAATATAGAGGAATATGGAAAAAAAATAAAAAAACAAGACATTTTCGACCTCTGGGCCGTTTGGAGCAACGGTAAAAAAGAGAGCTTTGAGTTCGACTGCATCCCCGGAATTATCTCCGCGCTGATGTCTTTAGCCAATTTAGACAGGCCTAAAGTTGACCTCATTCCTGCCATTAGAGATATTTCTGCGAAGGGAGACGCTTTCACAGACAGGAGCGGTAAAGGACTTATCGAAGAACTTGCCAAGCTGCAGAACCCTGGCGTTCATGATCGTCATTTACTCAAGAAATTCAATCGCATTAATGACTTTCTTAAAAGTGTAACCGAGACACAAAGCGCGGAGATCGAAATCCCTCATGATAGAGAACACATTCTTGTCCATATGAATGACAAGACGCTCCCTATTGAGTCTCTAGGCACAGGCATCCATGAGGTTGTGATGTTGGCCGCTTTTTGCACGTTGGCCGAAGATCAAGTTGTTTGTATCGAGGAACCCGAGCTTCATCTGCATCCCATCCTTCAACGTCGGCTCGTGAAATATCTGGAAGACAACACCTCCAATCAATATTTTATCGCTACTCACTCACCAAGCATCATTGACACCGTTGACGCCTCTATTTTCCATGTCTCCAACATAAATGGATGCACTAAAATCGAGCTCTGCCTCTCCTCAAACAGTAAATCTAACGTCATCAGAGACCTAGGCTACAAGGCCTCGGACCTGCTCCAAGCCAATGTAATCATATGGGTAGAGGGGCCTTCAGACAGGATTTATATTAATTATTGGATCCACCAGGCCGCACCCGAATTCGTAGAGGGTATTGACTACTCGATCATGTTCTATGGTGGCAAACTACTGAGCCACCTCTCCGCTGAAGACACCGAACCGAACGTGGAAGACCTTGACGCTCTCATTGCGGTGAGACGACTCAACCGAAATTTGGCGATCGTTATCGACAGTGATAAAACCTCGCAAGAAGACACTTTGAATTCAACGAAACTACGAATCAAAGAGGAAGTCGAAGAACATGGTGGTTTCGCATGGATCACTGCCGGCAGAGAAATTGAAAACTACATCCCTAAAGAAAAAATGACAGCAGCGCTCAACCAGTCTTACAGAACATTTGAAAAACGTTCAAAAACAGGAAAATTCGACCATGTCCTGCCATTCAAAACCAAAGCAAAGACAACCTTCACCAACGTAGACAAAGTCAAAATTGCAAAAGCACTATGTGAAGACATTAGCGACCTTCACACGCTAGATTTAAAAGAGCAAATAGACGCACTAATCGCCCTAATCAAACAAGCCAACCCAGCATAAGCCAACACTAACAGCAACATAAAACATCCATCCCAACAAGCTCTTGATTCAACTCAAGAGCCCAAAACACCCACCAGACAAACAGTAACATTTAGAAACAACACTGCCGAAGCACCGCCGTTTAGCGGCTAACGATTTCGCCATTCGACACTTCATGAACCGAAAATAAAATCAATCGGACCAAATCCTGTTTTCCTGCTGTCATGCGCCTCGTCTTTTGGCAGGCTCGTTGAACCTTCTTCGAGCGGACGAGCCCATGCCCTACCCCCAACCTCTTCGATGTATCGCCTTCGTGGCAAGTCTCACCACCCCCTTAGCGATGGCTGAGCCAACGGCCCATGAACGCGCTCAACTGAGTCTGGTGCTGCGCCAACTGGAGGCCGTCACACGACAGGTAAACGCCCATGCGGCCGTGCCCGCCGATGAGCACGCGCGCTTCACCTTCGACTACGCCCGCCTCTCTGCCGACCTGGAGCAGGTTCGCGGCGGCATTGAGGGCTACCTCACGCCGTCACGTGCTCAACCGCGTACGCCGCCGGAACTGACCGGCCACTACACCCGGTCCGTCGGGAGGTCCCCATGAGCATGAGTGCATCACAGCTCAACGCCTTTCAGGCCATGGGCGGTTTTACCCCGCAACAAAGCACCACCTTGCTGATCGGCCTAGCTCTGGCCGGCGCGCTGATCTTCGCCGCCTGGGCCCTCGTCACCGGTTACCGGGGTTGGGCCACCGGCCAACTCTCCCAAGGAAAGTTCGTCGGACTGACTGTGAAGGTGATGTTGATTTACCTGCTGCTCACTTTTCTGTTGCTGCACTGACCTGTTTTTTTGGATTACCCCTGCCATGGAGGCACCTCATGAAAACCCGTATTGGTTTAAACCGCATCACCCACTTCCTCTCGCGCTGCAGCGTGGCTTGTTTGGCCGCCTGGTCGTACTGGGCGCTCGCGGCACTCCCGGAAATGGAAGCCCCGAGCCGTGGCGATTCTGACAACACGATCCAGACGCTGCAGAACCATGCCTTCGACATTGTCACCCTGATCGCCTTGCTCATCTCTGCCGCCTCGTTCTGTGGAGTGGCCTATCACGCCTACACCACCTACTCCGAGGTGCAAAACGGCAAGAAGACCTGGGGCCAGTTCGGGCTCACCTGCGGTGTGGGCGCCATTTTGCTGGTGATCAGCATCTGGCTGCTGACCAAGGGCACGGGCATCTTGTGAGGAGATCTGGCGATGACACACGACACGGATCACCTACTGCCCGACGGCACCCTTCGGTTTCTGCCGTCACGCCTCAATCGTCAACCGGTCATTGTGCTGGGACTCACGGCCGATGAGATGTGGATCTCCGTCGCCGTCAGCGCGGTAATCGGCGCTGGCCTGGGGGTTGGCATTGCAGTGATGTTTCAGAGCGTGGCACTGGCGCCCACGACGCTGATGCTGTGCACCGCTCTGGGTCTGCTGGTGGGCGGCAAACTGCTGCGCCGTCACAAACGTGGCAAGCCGGAGACATGGCTGTACCGCTACCTGCAATACGTCCTCGCAATGCGATGGCCGGTGCTCACCGCCTGGGTCGGCGGCGCTGACCTGGTCAGGCGCTCGGGGCGCTGGAGCACCCGCCGGAGCCGGCGCCTATGAGCCGCTTCAAGAACGAGGTGGCCCGGCTGGAGTCCCACCTTACCTCGCTGCGCATCGGCTGTGGGTTGCTCTTCGGGGTGGCCCTGGTCATGGGATTGGGGTGGTGGGACGCCCCCCGAAATATGACCATACACCTCCCACCGGACCTGCGCTCAGGCAGCACCCGCAAATGGTGGGAGGTGGGACCAGAGTCGGTGTACACCTTTGGCTTCTACATCTTCCAGCAGCTCAACCGCTGGCCGGTCGACGGTGAGAAGAACTATCCGCGGGCCATTCAGAGGCTCTCGGCCTACTTGACCCCGCAGTGCAGATCCCAGCTCGAAAGCGACGCCCAGAAACGCCAGACCGCCGGTGAACTGCGTGGCCGGACCCGGGGCGTGTTCGAGATGCCCGACCGGGGCTACGGCGATGATCCAGAACAGCGAGTCAAGGTCCTGGGGCGGGACAACTGGGTGGTGAACCTGGACTTGGTGACCGAGGAGTTTTACGGCTCAGAACGGGTCAAGCAGGCCTTCGTGCGCTACCCGCTCCAGGTGGTGCGCTGGGACGTCGACCCGGAGAAAAACCCCTTTGGCCTGGCCTTGGACTGTTACGACAGCGCGCCACAACGCATCACCCCACCACCCGCCTCTACAAACAATCCTGCCACTGCTATGCAAGGAAGCTAGCCATGCGTCGATTGAACCTCTTTCTCCCTCTCTGGCTGGGCTGCGTCACAGCCCAAGCCATCGAACTCATGCCGTGGGAGCGATTACCCCTCGCGGTGCCGCTGCACGTCGACCAGGAGCGCATCGTCTTCATCGACCAGAACGTCAGGGTCGGTGCTCCTCGCGCTCTGGGTGACACACTACGTATCCAGAGCACCGGCGGTGCGCTGTACCTGCGGGCCAGCGCGCCGATCGAGCCCACCCGTCTGCACCTGCAAGACGTGCGTACCGGTGAAATCATTCTGATCGACATCACGGCAACGGATGGCCAGGGACAGCCTGCGCTCGAACCCGTCAAAATCGTGAAAGGCACTGGTACCTCCATGGGCTACCTCGAGACGCCTGAGACCGACGCCTCAGACAGCGACGCTGACCCGTCCCTCACCGCCTCGGAGAGCCCTCCCGTTTCACGGCAAACGCCAATCCCGGTGGTCCTGATCCGCTACGCAGCGCAAAACCTCTATGCCCCTTTGCGTACGGTAGAACCCCTGCCCGGCGTATTGGCGGTCAAGTCACGGCGTGACCTGGACCTGACGGACCTGATGCCCACGCAACCGGTCACCGGCCAATGGCTGGGCGCCTGGCAGTTGGAGGACCACACCGTCAGCGCCGTCAAACTGCAGAACAGAGCTGCCATGCCCATCGCCCTGGACCCACGTGAACTGCGGGGCGACTTTATCAGCGCGGCCTTTCAGCACCCGCACCTGGGGCCGACCGGGTTCGCGAGCGACACCACAGTGGTCTATCTCGTCACCCGGGGCCGAAGCTTGGCGCAGGCTCTGCCACCGGTTCTCAGTCCGGTGGACGCCAGTACGGCCCTCACCGTCTCTACCGTGCCCGGAGGTGACCATGACCAGTAATGGACTGCTCAAGTGGTTGCTCCTGCCCCTGATCCTGCTGGTAGTGTTCGGGGTGATCAAAGCCTGCTCCCCCAAGGATGTTCCCGCAGCCAAACAGGTCAGTACCGGGCAGCCTCTGACCCCGGAGGACATGAAACAGCTCGGCATTGACGGCGACACGCCCCATGACACCGTGGCCACCCTGGTGGCCCAGACCAAGGCCATGCGCGCGGAGCTCAAGGCCTTGCTCACGGAAAACAAAGACCAACAGAAAGAGAACGCCCGCCTGCGTCAGCGCGATAGCGACATCGATCAGCGCATTCAGAAAGCCCTGAGCACTGAGCTTGAGAAAGCGCCACCAGCAGGCTCGCAACGTCTGAGTTCGCAGGACGCCCAGAACCTGCTGGAAGACCTCAAGCAACAGCTCTCAACCTCGTTTCTGAGCAAGGGCAGTGCCGATCTGCCCATTGGCCTGGGCCTGGAGCCCGGTGACGAGGCGTCCTTCCCCGGAGCCCACACTGACCTCGTCTGGACCGAGCCTCAAGACGCCACCGCTGTCGATGCCAAGGGCCAACCGCTGCCAGCGGGTTCTGGCAAACCAGCGAAGGGCTTCAGTTTCCCGACGGCCTTCAGTGATGAGATCAACAGGGGCCAGCAGGCCCTCAAAGCCAATACCGGCGCCGTTGGCCGCCACATCAAAACCACTGACGACAAAGCCCCGGCCAAGCCCGTCTACACCCTGCCGGAAAACAGCACCCTCACCGGTTCCATTGCCATGACTGCGCTGATTGGTCGGGTACCGGTGGACGGGGTGGTGAACGATCCCTACCCCTTCAAGGTACTGATCGGCCCGGACAACCTCACGGCCAATGGCATAGATCTACCGGATGTAGCGGGTGCAGTGTTCAGCGGTACCGCCGCCGGGGATTGGACACTCTCCTGCGTGCGTGGGCAGATCGTCAGCCTGACCTTCGTGTTCAACGACGGGCGCATCCGCACGCTCCCCGCACCGCAAAAACTGACCAGCCGCCAAAGCAGCGGCCAGACCGGCCAATCGCAACTGAACAAGATCCAGGGCGGCATCGGCTGGCTCAGCGATCCGTATGGCGTGCCGTGCATTGCCGGTGAGCGACGCTCCAACGCCCAGCAGTACCTGGGCACCAAAAGCCTGCTCACCGCAGCCGGCGCCGGGATGGCCAAGCTACTCGAAGCCGATAAGGCCGATGTCAGCACCGTGCTCACGCCAGGCGGTGCCGCCGTCGGGGCCGGTCCATCGGCGCTGAACAGCATTCTGTCTGGGGGCGTGAAAGACATCGGCGACTGGGTGAACAAGCTCTACGGCCAGGCCTTCGCCGCCGTCTACGTGCAGCCCGGCGCATCCGTGGCCGTGCACCTGGACCGGCAGCTGGAAATTGACTACGAAACCCTCGGCCGTCAGGTGCGGCATGTGACAGGAGGTCACCATGCATCAACCCTCGATTAATCCCATGGCCAGCCTGTGGCTGGTCATGTTCCTGGTCGGTGGCTGCACCACTGACAAGGACGACCTGCTCCCCCACGGCTCGCAGACCATGACCGATATCTGGGATCGCCATGCGGGGCCTGCCCCTCAAGGAGCCCTGAGCCAGCCGCTTCAAGAGGCCCGCCTGGCCTTGCGCCGTCCCCTCGACGATACCGGTTCTGATCAGCCAGCCTATACCCGCACAGCCCGCAACGAGATCCACAGTCAGTTCAAGCGTCTGCCCAATCCGGACATCGTGATGTACGTCTTCCCGCATCTGGCAGGGTCTGACCCGGTGCCAGTGCCGGGCTACAGCACGGTCTTCCCCCTCTACCAGCGGGTGCAGTACGCCCTGCCCGGCGAACGCACGGAGGCCTACTGATGGAGACGGACCCGACTGATCCCTGGGAATTGCACGTTGAACAGCTGAAGGCCCACGGCATTCCGGAACCCGGCGCTTGGCGCAGAACACGAAAGCGCCCCGCCACAAAGGCTGATGAACAAGCTCTCTACGACGTAACACCCAGTTTTGTCGACCTGTTGCCCTGGGTGGAATATTTACCCGACACCCAGTGCCTGCTACTGGAGGACGGCGAATCGGTGGCGGCTTTTTTTGAGCTGACGCCGATCGGCACCGAAGGCCGAGAAGCGAGTTGGCTGTGCACCGTGCGCGACGCCCTGGAAAATGCCCTGCAAGACAGCTTCGACGAGCGAGAGGAACAGCCTTGGGTGGTGCAACTCTACGCCCAGGATGAGACCGACTGGGACAGCTACCTGAAAACCCTCAGGGATTACGTGCAAGCGCGCGCTCAAGGGACAGCCTTTACCGAGTGCTACCTGGCGATGTTTGGCCAGCACCTGAAGGCGCTGTCCAAACCTGGCGGACTGTTTGAAGACACCGTGGTCACCCAACTGCCCTGGCGTGGCCAGCGGCGCAAAGTGCGGCTGGTGGTTTACCGACGCAGCAAGGGCGCTGATGGGCGTCGGGGCCAAACCCATGAGCAAGCCCTCAACAGCGTCTGCGACCGCCTACTGGGAGGCCTGGGCAATGCCGGCGTCAAAACCCATCGTATGACCGGTGCGCAGATCCACGCCTGGCTGCTGCGTTGGTTCAACCCGCACCCACGTCTGCTGGGCGAAACCCGAGCGGACCGGGAGCGGTTCTATCAGTTGACGTCCTACCCCGATGGCCCAGCAGGCGATGAGCTGGAACTGGCCAGCGGTACCGACTTCGCCCAGCGCCTGTTCTTCGAGCAACCACGCTCGGACCTGGACCAGGGGCTCTGGTCTTTCGACGAGCAGCCCCACCGCGTGGTGGTCCTTGATCGCCTGCGCACGCCGCCGGTCATTGGCCACCTGACCGGGGAAACGCCCAAAGGCGGTGATGCCATCAACGCCCTCTTCGATCAGATGCCGGAAGAGACTGTGCTCTGTATCACTCTGGTGATCTGCCCGCAGGACCAACTGGAAGCCCATCTCAATCACCTCGCGCAGAAGTCGGTTGGAGACACCTTGGCTTCTGAGCAAACCCGCGCGGACGTGCATCAAGCACGTAAGCACCTGGGCAGCGCCCACAAGCTATACCGGGGCGCGGTGGCGTTTTACCTGCGAGGCCAGGATGTCGAGGAGCTCGACCGCCGTACCTTGCAGCTTCACAACGTGATGCTCAACGCCGGACTGCAGCCCGTGCGCGATGAGCACGAAGTGGCGCCGCTCAACAGCTACCTGCGCTGGTTGCCCGGGGTGTTCGACCCGGGGATGCGTCAGAGTGAGTGGTACACCCAGCTCATGTTCGCGCAGCATGTGGCCAATCTGGCGCCGATCTGGGGTCGCAGTGAAGGTACAGGGCATCCTGGATTCACGTTCTTCAACCGGGGTGGCGGCCCGCTCACTTTCGACCCCCTCAACCGCCTAGACCGGCAGATGAATGCGCATCTGTTTCTATTCGGACCGACAGGGGCCGGCAAGTCGGCCACCCTCAACAACCTCCTCAACCAGGTCATGGCCCTGTACCGGCCGCGCTTGTTCATTGCCGAGGCCGGCAACAGCTTCGGGTTGTTTGCGGACTTCGCCAAGCGCCTGGGGTTGACGGTCAATCGGGTCAAGCTGGCGCCGGGCTCCGGGGTAAGCCTGGCGCCCTTCGCCGATGCCTACCGACTGGTGGCGACACCCGACCGTGTCATGACCCTGGATACCGAAGATCTGGATGAAGCTGAATCCACGGAAGACGATGAGCGCGATGTCCTGGGCGAACTGGAGATCACCGCCCGCCTGATGATCACCGGTGGCGAAGACAAGGAAGAGCAGCGCCTGACCCGTGCCGATCACAGCCAGATTCGTCAGTGCATTCTCAACGCTGCCCACACCTGCGTAAACGAGCACAGAACGGTGCTGACCCAGGACGTGCGCGACGCTTTGCGGGACATGGGCAATGATCCCCATCTGCCGGAGCCGCGGCGTCTGCGGTTGCTGGAAATGGCCGATGCCCTGGATATGTTCTGTCAGGGCTCCGAGGGTGAGCTATTCAACCGTGACGGCACGCCTTGGCCTGAAGCCGATATCACCTTGGTGGACCTGGCCACCTACGCTCGTGAGGGCTACAACGCCCAGCTCTCCATCGCCTACATCTCGCTGATGAACACCGTGAACAACATTGCCGAGCGAGATCAGATGCTGGGCCGGCCCATCATCAACGTCACGGACGAAGGCCACATCATCACCAAGAACCCGCTGCTCTCTCCCTACGTGGTCAAGATCACCAAGATGTGGCGCAAGCTCGGAGCCTGGTTCTGGCTCGCCACCCAGAACATCGATGACCTGCCCAAGGCCGCCGAGCCGATGCTCAATATGATCGAGTGGTGGATCTGCCTGAACATGCCGCCGGATGAGGTCAACAAGATCGCGCGGTTTCGGGCGCTCACTGAGGCGCAGAAAGCGCTGATGCTGTCCGCCAGGAAGGAGTCCGGAAAATTCACCGAAGGGGTGATCTTGTCAAAATCGATGGAGGTGCTGTTTCGGGCAGTGCCGCCGAGTCTCTACCTGGCCACGGCCATGACGGAGCCGGAGGAAAAAGCGGAGCGGTTCGCACTGATGAAAGCGTGGGGCATCACAGAGCTGGATGCCGCGATGGCCGTGGCGCAACGGATTGATCAGAAACGCGGAATTTCAGGCTCAATCGTGGATAGTGACCCTGCCCTGGGATAAACGCCTCTACTGCAAGGCGCTCATATCAGTATTCACCTTAGCGCCTTGCTATTTTACTGGCAGCCCCTGTGGTTCATGGGTAAACATCAACACCGATAGAAGCTTTATCTGAGTGCACTCAGTCTCAACCAACCTTGAAGGGTTGTGAGACCAGAAAGTACGGGAGCGAAGGGAGCAACTGGCCGCCACTACCGCCACCCCATTTGAGTGGATAGGTAAATCCAACAACAGCCACCAGGCAGAATTGATGAACGATGTATTTATTTCTTCGAAAACCAGCGTTTCGGTTCATATTGAGTAGGAATACAACACACATGGAGAAAAATACTAATAAATGCGACCCACCCAACCACATCATTACCTTTAAAAAGCACTTCTAACGCGGGAAACATAATATCATACCCATACTTCACAGTACTCATATGAAATGAGCCGAAGAAAACAGCCAGCACAAGGCATAACAAAAACCACCCCCACCTAAATTTTTCACCAGAAAAATACCTTGATAAAAAATACAAAAAAGAGAGCACCATCAAAGAAAACAAAAAATACAAAACCGAAACCATCAAACTACTTATCATTAGACCTGTACTCCAAATACATAGACCTTCCGGTCAAAGCATCACTAACCCCCTCAAAAACGAGTGAACTCTTACCAATTGCTTTATATGCCCTGATGTAATCAGTGTTCACATACCTGAATAGACGCCATGAGTCCGGCTTCAACACCATTCGTCCGACACCATAGGCAGACATTGTTAAATCCATGGCGCCATACGCCATATTGCCCTCTAGCTCTCCACCACCCAACGTTTTGGCGATCGCTTGGTAACCCTTCCGGACAGGGCCCTGCGTATCGGAACGCCCCCGCAAGAGGTTGCGCCCATTCTCATACATGTTATTTGTACCGTGGGCCATCATGGGAACACCCGCGAACAGACACAACGTACCAGCAGAGGCATAGCATATCCCTGCCCCGGTTGCGAACTGGAAGGCTCCGGCAATGGCGCCGACGCCTTTTTGAGCAACCTCCAATGACTGGCTTAGGAGGCTTTTTTGTTCGTCTTTCAGCTCCTTCAGACCCTGCTCAGGGCTTTTTTTGCCCAGCTCAACATCAATAACAATACTTCTAGCGTAATACGACACCTCGCGATTGAATTGTAAACGCAACGCACCGTCTTTAATGTGCCGTGCACCTAATGTGCTGGCTTGACTTCCCAGTTTTCTGGCCGCTTGGCTAACCATCCAATAATCGCAACTGCTAGGTTTGCAACTATCATTCACCGGCTTCACTCGTAAGTCCCCCACGTACTGTATCCGCTGGTTCCGGCGACGTGGTGGGTCCAGGTAATTTCCCGGTAACGAAGAGCCACATGTTCTTGCGGCTCAGCGTCGTGTTGCAAAATAGCATGAGGCATTTCAAGCGTAAGGTCAGCCACAACCCCGCCTTTGATCGAGACAGAATAAAATTTTTCCTGTGCGCCAAAGGAAGACACTCGATAGAAGCTAATGGTACAGTTTATTTCCTCTCTATTTGAAAGCGCCTGAGCGAGAAGCGGTGAGGATTTGTCCACGTTCTTAGTAATGACAATCGGATTGTGTGTTGCCCCATTAATATTCCCCACATTGGCCATATTGTGACTGTAAGACAGCACCATGATTTCGTCCGCATGTGCAGCCTGACATTTGTTACCAATAGAGTCCTGGGTTGAACAACCTGCCGAAATCAGTCCCTGAGCCTTGCCGGTGATCGTCATGTAACCGTGATTAGCCATCGCGCCACTCCTTTAATTTGGCCGCCCATCTTATTACAAGATTTATAATCAGCTCGTAGGAAACTTCTGAAAACACAATACGAAACTATCGAGGCGCACACCGCTCTCTGTGTGCCCCACTAGTGGCTCGCACGGGCAGCTCATTAATCTCAACATCCCGAAAACAGGCGACCATTCAATTTAAATAGATAAATGAACTAAACAAACCGCCGGCTAGGCGCACCGGCCATAGGAAACGTTCAAGCTGTTAAAGGCATGAAGCATCAGCGATGCCGGGGGCCAGGATGGTTGCCGCGCAACGGATTCATCGCTTGGGGGTCGACCTTTTGAAAGCAGAGTATTTTGCCCCCCCCTGCGACAACTTGCTTACCATTCACTGCGCCGTGTGCTATCGGAATCCGTTCGAATCGTCAGCGGTGCCTACTGGCAGACAGGGTAATTCAAGCATCCTCAGCCCATCCGGATCCTCTGCGGCGTTCCAGCTCCACCAACCTTCCGTTCCGTAGACACGGTCGTACCATTGGGTTTTCCGGGCCTTCTGTGCAAGGTACTCAGGGGAGCTCATCCCGAAGACTTCCACGGGGAAATCCTGCTTCATGTCCAAGAGCCAGAAGTCTGGGAAAAACTCGCACTCATCTGCGTCATAGCGAAGCGGTTTTTCAAAGCACCGGCCAGCGCCGAACAACTTAGCCTCCAGAGTAGATTCGTAATCGGAGTCCAACGGTATCCAGCGTTCACTGACGTGCATCAGGGCCAGGTCCAGCACCTGGGCGCGGGCACCGGTGTTGCCTTTGCCTGGCTCTACATTGAGTTGAGCGATCACCATGACCCGATCACCGCGCTTCCAGGCCGCAATCTCCTGCTTGAATCGCCTCCCGGTGTCCGCCCAGACCTCGGTAGGCATGCTCAGGTATGGCATGCCAAAGGGGCCCGCCAACGGCAGCTTGAGGACCGCCCCGTCGTGCTTGTTCTTGTCGAAGCGCGCCAATGGCGAAACCGCTATCGCTCGTCGGTTGCGCTGGATCGCATCCAGCACCACACCTTCGTTGGTGACTTCAGCTTTGGAGCGAGGGGTGGCACTGACCAGCAACACATCACTCAGCCTCATGCGCCCCACTTTGATCCGGCTCGCTGTTTGACGGAGGGCGCTATGGATCAACCCACTGTTGCGCTTGCCCTCCATTGCCGGGTACCAGACGTTCAGCCGAGCCTCTTGCCACAGCAGGTGGAGCAGCCCCAGCAGGGTCATCGCTGGTTTACGGGTTCCCGCGGTCGGCGCATAAATGACAATGCCTTTATCGGCACGCTCTCCCTTTGCCGCTTGCTCAAGCAGGCCACGCGCCAGGCGTACACGCAGAGTGCCGTCATCGCCCTCCTCGACCACTCCCTGCTCATAGCCCTGCATGCCCGAGCGCTCAGGTGCTGGCGCGTAAAAACGGCACTCGTTGGCATGCTCAGGACCTGTACCGGCGAACCGGGCCAGGTGGAAGTCATCGGTAGTTTCCCGGCGTTTGATCGCCAGCTTGCGCTCACCCTTACCTGGGCAACGGCACGTGGCGTGAGTGCGGCCGTAGGCCTTTTCCAGCACTGACTTCCAGCCCTTGGCGAACTGATCTTCCGTTTGAAAGGGTTTCGAGAAGGGCTGGCCGTCGATCACGACCGTGAAGCGCTCATTGAGCATGGGAACACTCTCCTTGTGCAGGCCCTTCGCGTTGGGCCTTTGTCCTACCTGTCAGCATTCGCAATCAGGGGCATGGGCAACCCCGTAATGGCGGTCTCACGCGATCTGCCCCCTACCCTGCATCGACACCGCCCAGACGCGCTGGGCCTCCCATCATGTTCGAGTGCACCTGGGCGTCAAAGGCCAAAGTTGTCACTGAATGAAAGGGGCTAACCGGATACCTCTCAGCCCGCCGCTAACGCCGGAAGCCACGCCTCCCAGCGCCCAGGATCACTGCCCCTCAAAACACTAGGCATAGACCCACGCAACGCAAGGAAACGTCTGACTATCTCATCCAGTGGGTTTGGATCGACTATCTGGGCTGGTTCGCTGTCGTTGGCAGCACCTTCCCCGGTAGCCAGGACCTTCAAGGCTACGATGGGTTTTCAAGCCCATGGGTCATCTGTAGTTCGCTCAGCATTCGGAAGCGCGAACAATCGTCGAGTCTCTCGACGACCGAATGCCTCAACCCCACCGTGACGGAAATCCACCGTCAGGTGGGTCTCCTGATCGACTTTCCGCACAGGAGACAACATGACACTTGCGATAACGATCTACGACGCGTTGACGACCGCCAACGTTACCCCTGACAAAGCCAAAGCGGTGGTACACGCTTGGGAGGCCGAAGTGGAAAAGCTGGCTACAAAGGCTGACCTCAAACAGGTCGAGACTCATTTGACACAGTCCATCACAAACCTAGGCGTTGAGCTGAGGGCAGAACTCAAGGAGCAACGGGCTGACCACCGATCATCCATTCGGCTCCTACAATGGGGGAATGGTTTAACGCTTCTCTGCGTGGCAGTACCCTTTATACGCAACACGCTCGGGGTGTAGACCAGGTCTTCTTGGTTTGAGACACAGTATCAATCTTCAGCCGCCCGGCCTTCACCGGTGGCCCATTCGTAACAAGGCGTCGGCACCCGCCGCGTCCTGATTCACCACCTATTCAGCCCATGCGGGGAACACTCCCCCGTACGGGTGCAGTGTCTCTCCGTGTTGGGCTTTTCTGGAGAGATCCCATGCAACTGAATGCCCTTACCCCGCTGCAACAGCAACTGATCAAACTGCCGATCGTGCTCAGTGCGCGCACCTGGCAGGAAGCCGTTTACACCGAGCATCCCTTTGAGTGGGAGGACTTTGAGCAACGCCTGACTGAGGTCATTAGAGCCAGCTATCGGGCCATTCTCCAACGGCCCGAGGTATCGGTCCTTTGCAGTTACACCTACGACTTTGGCTTCTTTCGCTTGCCACCTAAGCATCTGCAGGATCAGTTTCACTGGCTGGACCTGCGCATGATCGTCGAACGAGAGCATGACACTCCAACGCTGCTACGGATCATGCTCAGGAGCGAAACTAGTCAATCGACTCGGCACACTCAAAGCATGCTCTTTGAACCCGGTCGACTGTTGAAGACCCAAAGTGTCAGTCAGCTCGAGCAACAAGGGCTGCTGGACATAGCCCCGTACCTGGGCCGGCACCTTGCCGGTGACTGGGGCGAGCTGGACGAAGACGACAAACTGAGCAACGAACAGGCGTTGCACAACGGCACCTGGCTGTTCTCGGCCTACGACATTGACGCTGGAGACAACAAAAGGCTCTACATCATCACCGAGGCAGACAGAAGCGCCACTACCGTGCTGCTGCCCTACGAGTACTGACTCATTTCCCCTGCCCCAGCTTGACTGAGGCCCATCAACCGTCTGCTCACCTTCACGGGTGAGTAGACGGTTTCCCCTTGCTGCACGTTGTGAGTCCGAGGTGCTGGTTCAATGGCGGTGCGGCCCTCGCATCCCACGCCATTTACCCGGATGCCTTGATCCGTGAAGACGGCGCAAGACCTCTGACAGCACCGCGGACTTCCTCTGAAACCAGGAGGTCTTCTATGCCCAGCTCCGTAGCAAGAGCGCGCGCTTATGCGTTCTACCGCCAGGAAGGTCGCTGCTATTACTGCGACTACCCCATGTATGTCACCTCGCCCCGAAAATACGCGCAGCTCTATGGCTGCTCGCGCCAGCAGGCCCTGCAGATGCAATGCACGGCCGAGCACCTGGTGGCCAAGTGTGAGGGTGGCTCAAACCGCCCCTCAAACATCGCCGCCGCCTGCAAGGTGTGTAACGTACGTCGGCATCAGGGCAAGGTCGCCCTGCCGCCGCAAGCCTATCGGGAGCTCGTCCAGAGCAAGGTGATGGAAGGCCGCTGGCACCCGTTTCGTCTGATGGGGTCAGTGGTTCAGCCATAGGCAGGACACAGCAACCACCCCATGGTCGTACTCGCGATCATGGGGGGTGTCTTGGCTTAACCGTGAATACGGTGCTCAGTGAACTCATAATCTTCCTGGCAATCGCCGGAAGGGTCTGATGCCACATTCACGAAATGCACCGTGTCGGCATCGATCACCTTGTAGGTGTAGACATCTGGCAAAGGCACGCCATCGGTTCTCAATTCTCTCTTGCCATTGGTAGCAGACCAACGGCCATATTCGGTGTGAATCAGTTGGGTCTGCTGGGCATCCCAGAAAAAGGTGACGGAGAAGCTGCCGTCGGGCTTGAATTCATTGTTCCAAGATAGGAATTGGCATTTACCGTTTTCTGCCCGCTGACCTGTCCATGAACCCATGAAGTAGGGATCGTTGGCCGGCTTGTTGGCGGCGCAGCCACCTAGAGTTGCAGCCAGGACGATAAGGACCAGGGAGAAATTCCGTTTCACGTAATGCTTCCTTCTTAAAATAAATTCTGTGCGTTGCGAACGCCCAGCGTTGACCTTAATTGTAACGGCTTCCGGCAAGGAATAGCTCACCTGGAGAGCTATTCCCAGCCCCCGACAGAGAACGAACCAAAGCTACCTAAAGATCCTGTTCCCCGTGCCGACACTGCAACATCAAAGAATGGATTCAGAGAGGCATACCTGTGCGCGTTTCCCCCCATCTCCTGCTGCTCTGTGGCGTTATTAGCCTGGCAGGCTGTTCGACCAATGCCCGCCTCATCGACCGCGGATTGCAAGCAACGTTGTCCCAGCCCTTGGTGCAGGACAGCATCATGCGCGAAGACGACACCCTGAGCTTCCAGGTGTTGGTCCCGAAGTCCAACAACACAGTGCGCACCACCGCTCAGTTCGAGGCAGCGTGTTCGTCATCGAGACTGTATTTCTTGTATCTCGATGGTGCTCAGCGTGTCTATCCGATGGGCCCAGGTCAATACAGTTCGGCCAGCGCGTTGACCCCGGAGTTACATGCAACGTTGGCCACCAACCCGACATTTATCCAGGCGTGCGCGCAGACGTCGAAGCCTGATTGGCGACGAGTCAAAACCGACGACAAGGGGAACTGGGTGTTGCTTGACCGCAACAGCGTCAGCACGGTCAACGGAGAAACCCGCTTCTGGGGGGCCTTCGACAATCTCGTGGTACTCAACGATTTACCCTACAACGCCCCCTACGCTCAAAAGCGCGAGCACTTTACCGTGTCCTGCACCGCAGGGACCTTCAAGCTGTTGGCCGGCTATGATCTGGATGTGCGCAATCGGGTCAGCGACGGACGAGTCGACGTATCGCCGACTTCCCAGCCTATCGCCGGCGGTAACGCCGACTACCAGGCGTTGTTCGCCCAAGCGTGTGGTAGCGCGCAACAGACCGCTCAGTTGGAACCGTTCAAGCCACGGCATAAAGCGCCGTTGGCTATCACCCTGCAATCCGTCCAGCCTCAGGTTCTAAAGGCTATTGGTCAGCTTAACCTTGGGCAGCCAAGCCACTCGTTGAAATATCTGCGTATACAAGGCACCTCGAACTTCAAGGGTAAAACCAATACGGCGAACG
Source organism: Pseudomonas sp. MWU12-2345 (assembly GCF_023242385.1). Taxonomy (NCBI): domain Bacteria; kingdom Pseudomonadati; phylum Pseudomonadota; class Gammaproteobacteria; order Pseudomonadales; family Pseudomonadaceae; genus Pseudomonas; species Pseudomonas sp. MWU12-2345. Next base: position 948,205 of record NZ_JALLJA010000001.1, read on the forward strand.
CAGAGAAATTTATCGGCACCGATGGCCCAAGCGGGCAACTGAGCATCACAGAACGTGGAGAGAACTATGAAAGCCAGATGCTGAACTGGCGTGGTCTGATCCCTCTGGTTTCCAAGTCAAGCTTCAACCGAGGCCGTGGCATGGCCACGAGTGGTGCAGCCACCCAGTTGAGCTTCAGCGGCAATTGGGAAAATCTACCCATTGGCGAAACTGTGGGTTACACCGTCAGCAGTACGTCGCTCAACAGCATTGCTGGGGCGTATGTCGATCCCCCAACAACTACACATTGCAAAGTCGAGCGCGAGCTGAGTGCAAGTGAGCTCAATCCCGCTCTTTCGGGTAAAGCTAAGGCATTGACCTGCAGTGCAGAACCTGATGAGTATCAACGGGTAACCCACACCTACTATCTGACTGACTATGGTTATTTTTTCCAGGCCAGCACGGATAAAAACCGCTTTTTCTACAGCGACTATCACATCGATGCGGTGGAGTAGCCGGTTATCGTGATGCAGGACTCAGGGCGGTGTTAGGTGATCAAGGCTTTATCGCATCCGCCTCGGCAGGCTCAACATCAAGCTGCTCCACCAGTCAAAAAAGGTGTCGCCGTCCAATCGCTCGGCAACCTACAACACCCGTTTGTTTGAAAGGAAGCACAATGTTCAAAGGTAATAAGTCTTGGCGCTTTTCGCTCATCATCCTGTTCGCGCTGCTCGGTGGCTGTATTGCCCATTCAAGCTTTGTCCCTGAGGAAAATACGCTTCACCAACAGCGGGTAGAGATTCAAAACCTCTATGTATATTCGTTCCTTGATGCGAGGGCCGACTTCTTCGGTGAAGCTTTTCTGAAGGAGCTCGAGGCACAGATCAATCGCCGCCTCACGGTCGAAGGAGTGAAGTCCGAGTGGTTGTGGTATCAAGCCTCAACGATCGGCTCGACAAGTTCGCTACAGGAGGTCGCCTCTCAAACAGGCAGTACCGTCCAATTGCCCGTGGCAATGACCGTATTGACGAACCTGCGCGCTGAATCCCAAGCAAAAGCGACTCATCGGCTGATTATCTTTCCTCGCAGCGTAGGCCTGTCTGGCGTGCAGATAGCCGAAAGAGCTTACGCGGCGACCATTGCCTGGACATTGACCGACATCAGCACCGGAAAACTCGTGCTACGCGGCCGGTCAGACACTTGGGGCAAGCCGGTACAGGCTGATAGCCAAATTGCGGATCAGGTAGCGCGAGTGGTCAATGATTTCATGGCCGTGCCATTTCCCGCTTCGGGGCAGACCAAACCGTAGTTGAGTGCGGGTAACCGTGCGCAAACAGGGAAAATCGCAATGACCACGAGTGAGAACAAGGCGGAGCTTCGCCGGTTAATGCTTGAAGCGGCTGAAACCGGGCTGAGTATCAACGATATCGAGCCCATGGAAACACGACTCGGGATCGCCCCTCGTCAGCTTGTGAACGAGCTTGCACTCGCGGTGGCGAACGGTTTCAACGCGATGACCCTCGACTTCGATTTCTGTAGCCAGGTCATGAATGGACTGGAAGGCGTTGTGGCTCAACTGGCCGTCGATGGCGAAACGCCAGAACCTGCCCTGTCCATCTACCGGGCTTTCGATGCCGGCGAGTTCAAACGGCTCGACGAGCCGGCAGAGGTCTGCCCTGCTGAGAAATACACGAGGCCGATGATTGAGCGAATCTTGCTTGAACATATCGATGACCGGGGCTGAGCCACGCCATCGTTACGACTCTTATCGCCCGGGTTTGACCAGTGACGCCCCATGAACTGACTCGAGTCCCCTGAGACATCTACTCAATCGACAGTAAGCGCCTCGGATAAAATGACGTCTTCTGCCAACACGTTGAAGGCTAAATTTTCTGACAAAAAAAGAATGCAGAAATGCCTCAGTAGCGGTGGCGCATGGCTCGATACCGAGCGCCATGCCTCAGTCGTACGCTCCAAGAATTCTGACTCTTCAAACTCCGTCAAATCACCCAGTCTCAATGCATCCGGCTTACCAGACAGCTCAAACATTGGGTCCCCTGGGAAAGGTGTCTTCATAAAGCTTCGGGCGCCCTTGAATCTGAGCTCTCGCGTCAAAGAAGGTATTTCTTCCGCCCCATCAGTACCGATATCAGCACCGTCATACTCAATCTCCAGCACGACGTCTGCCCCAACAGATCGAAACGAAACCCGAGACTCCCCATAGCCAGGCAACCACTCATAAGGGTCGAGAATTCGCTTGGGCTTTCCTATTTTCATGCGCTCTACCTTTCGTTTCAGTGCCTGTGGCACTGCGAAAAACAGCATACCGAATCTAGGTGAGCGAGACGGCGAAATGTCCCCCCTACTTGGGTTTATCCGCGCAGTGGCATTTGGAAGCCGCGCAAGGTTCACCATTCGGGTGATGTTCGGCGCACGCCTGGCAACAGTAGTGCTTGCCGTGACGCACGACCGCATGCTCGCCAATCTTGCAGGTGCAGTGCGGACAGGCACAGGTTTGTTCATTCATGATCGGACTCCGGTTGTCGGGTGGTCGCCAAGCGTTGTGATGCAACGCGCATGAACAACTGACTGACGAAATCCATGATCGGCTTCCACCCACGCCTTCGCAATGCTCTTTTGTCATTGCCCTTGAACCATCGAGAGGCTCAGCCGTCGCAAACCTACTCCATCAGCAGAGAGGGGTCACAGCTCAACATCGATATGAGTGTATCGAGCTCTTCTTTAGCGCATTTCCCGGTCCGAAAAAGCTTGTAGCAGTTGAGTTTTGACAACCCACACGCGCATTTCCCATCCTGTGCCAGTGTCTCGCTGACGCCATCAGCCACATGCCTATGTCGCCTGGATCTGCGGGGCTACGGTGCATCTCAATGGCCATGCTCCGTATGTGTATCTGAAGGATGTTCTCACTCGCCTGACGACGCAGCGGGCGAGTGAGATTGCGGAGTTACTGCCGCACAAGTGGCCTCCCGCTTAGCCACGAAGTGTGCAACTGATGGATACTCACCTAGATCCTGGGGAAATAATGCTCCCTGGACTCAGCATCGCTGCATAAATTGCGGACTCCATTACGACGACCAAACTCTTCGCCGGTGCCACTATGTCTTTGACTTCTTCAATTACGCACCCAACAAAGTGAGCTGTAACAGCTGGCCATAACTCGTACGGGACGAAAAATAGCTGTCTTGGTGTGAGCCCTTGATATCGGGCTGGCACAGGCGCATCTCCGATCAGACACATCGTTACAACCGACCAGAGTGACTTTAATAGAAGTTTTGGCTCTACCTGAGGAGGATGGTCTATCACGACGGAGGATACGCCTTCCCATTCACCATCAAGAGACGTGACCACAGAGTTGATGAGTGCGGCAAATGTCGGCAGCTGCTCTATACAAAGGCCACTACGCGTTGCGGCATTTATCGTGACTGGCCATAGTCGCGTGCTGGCCATACAAATGTCAGAAGGTGCAAGGATATCATTCAGAGGGAGTCCTTGGAGGAACTCTCCGGTTCGGAGCGTCACAGTAGATAACTGATGCAGTCCAAGATTGTCCTCTTTCAGGGCATCAACCATAAACCACGACCGCTGCGCGGCGAATCCGGCGAGTAAACCGGAGGCCACCAAGTATGTTTCGGTATCGGGGCTGCCGTTCAATAAAAGTTGTGGTCGAATATGACGCAATAGCTTAACCAGAGCCAAATAGCAGGCATCACACTCAGGCTGACTTTCCCACGGATACAATACGCGCTCCCGCTTGCGTCCTGAGGAAGGGCTTGGGTTGTCAATTATGTCGCTCATGCTGTGGAGTCCTTCAGCACTGGTTATTACGGCAGCATATACGACGTAACAATGCTATGAGCGAAATATCGCCCCCCCCATGATGAGCAGACGACCACGCCCCGGGCAGTCGCAAACCCATAGGGCAAAAGCGGCCGGAGCAACGCGGCTTTCCTCGGTGGTGAACTTCCCTTCAGTGCATCTAAAACCGTGGCCATGCATTGCATCCACGCTCGAGAGCTGCATGATGGCCCCAGAGCAGTGTCTTGCGTTTCCGAGGAGGGCAAGATGACTTCGCCAGGCGGATACGAAAGAAGATACGCAGGAATATCTATAAACGACTGGCGGCCGAACCACCCTCACTGGCATCATTCGGCCACTATTTCGAAGCCAAGAGCCAGGACGCCGTGCGTAATCTAATGGATGATGAACAACTCCGCCTCGCCTGCACGACCCTGCTGGACAGTACGGTGCCACTCAAGGGTAACCAGCATTGGATTGGCGAACTCCTCCACTGGATGCAACGCATCCACAGCATTGCCCACGATGAATTCGTCGGCGCGCGTTTCCAACTCGAACTGTGGAATACTCAAGCCGTATCGGCCACCGGAATGGGCCATGTCGATATATCCCAAGTGGCAGCCAATGCCGAGATCGCCGAACGCCTATGGCAACTGAAGGTCGCCTATGCTGCTAGCTCAAACTCAAATGATCGAGAAGCGCTGATAAGCGATGCCTGGTCCAAGCTTGTTATCAGTGTTGCACCGCTGTGCAAACGCCAGCCCCGACTGAAGATGTACCGGCTATTTGCCTTGCTGTGCCCCGGCGCCTTCACCACCATTGCGCATTTTCGCAAGCTGCGCGAACTGGCCTTACACCTGGGCCTGAAATACTCTGCCGAGCCTCGCTTGGTTTTGCACAGGCTGGTGCTCGAACGCCTTGATCAGGTGCTTGGGCCGGCCCCTGCCCCCCTTACCCGTGAGGGCGCCACCCGACTGACCCTGCCCTGGTTGCTCTATGTGACCCACGTACAGAATCCCGAACTGGAAGCCACCGAAGTTTCCGACCCGGAAAGCCGCGATGAACGCCTCAATCCATTACCTGCCGAGCGCCGTCGGCGCGGCATGGTGGCAATCGGCGGCGGCCTGGCAACGATCCAGGCAATGATCGAGTTTTTGGTTCAGAGCAGCACCCGTGACGACTTCATTGACCACCTACAGTCGATTAGCCCACAGTCCAAACGCTCGACCCTACACACCCAACTTAATGCGCTGATGGCTGAGTGGGGTGTGATTCGCGCCAATGGGGCCAGCCTGCACCTGACCTCGCGCGGCGAAGCCCTGCTGGAGTCCGGCGACCCGGACGAAGTGATCGACTGGATGATCACTCGCATACTGGGCTTCGATTATCTGCTGGCCGCTCTATCCGAAAATCCGCTTAGCCGGCGTGAAGCCCTCCTCACACTCCGTCAGGCCAACCCCAACTGGACATCGGACTTTGCGCCGTCAAGCCTGTTCGGCTGGCTGCGCTCGCTGCAACTGATAGAACTCAATGACAAATGGGTCCGCCTGACTGATCGTGGCGAACAATGGGTCAAACGCATCCACTGGACACCCAAACCGCTCCCCCCTCAGGATGGCACCGATCCTTTGGTCGCCATCACCCAGGCCACGCCTTCTGCTGAATTAGCCGAGCGCCCCAAGCTCAAGGACATCATCCAAGGCTTCGACACACTCTTGCCCTTCCCGCCAGCCTTGATCGGCCAATTGGACGCCGGTCTCTGGAGCCACCCACGCCGACATTTTGCGGTGCTCACCGGTTTGAGCGGTGCGGGAAAAACTCAACTCGCCCGCGGCTATGCCCTAAGCCTGTGGCAAGCTGAGCCAGACCCGTCCGAAGGGCTACTCATCGTTCCGGTGCAACCTGGCTGGCATGACTGTTCGAGCCTGCTCGGCTACGTCAATCCACTGGAGAGCGAGTCCTACGTACGCACCCGCGTATTGGACTTCATCCTCCAAGCAGCCTCTGACCCTACTCGGCCCTACACGCTGGTGCTCGACGAGATGAACTTGTCTCACCCCGAGCAATACCTGGCGCCCTTTCTCTCGGCTATGGAAACCGGGGAGTCTATCGACCTGCACGGCCAGATCGAAGCCATAAACGGAGTGCCCGCCGCCATCGCCTATCCGGCCAACCTAGTGATCATTGGTACCGTCAACATGGACGAGACCACACACGGCCTGAGTGACAAGGTACTGGACCGGGCCTCGGTGATTGAGTTCTGGAACATCGACGTGCAAGCCTACCCCGGTTGGGACCAAGCGGATCTTGAACCTGAACAACTGGCAACCCTGCGTGAACTGATGGATCGGTTGATGAACGTCCTACGCCCGGCCCGCCTGCACTTCGGTTGGCGAACCCTGCACGACATCATTGGATACCTGCAACAAACCCGGCGCGGTGAAGTCATCGACTTCAAGGCGGCTCTGGATCAGGCCATTTACTCCAAGGTCTTACCCAAGCTACGTGGAGAGGACAGCCCACGGCTACAGAAGGTGTTCGAAGGGCTGCATGAAACGCTACACCTGCACGGCCTGGCGAGCTGCACGGACAAGGTGAACGACATGCTGCAGGACCTGCTGCACAGTGGCTCAACGCGGTTCTGGCGGTGATACATGATGCGACTTCATTGCCGCACCGCCAGTGATGCGGCGCCCTTCGAGTTAGTCCCCGGGGCGCTCAGCGCTGGATTCACCGAACAAGGTGAATATTTTATCCAAACGCTACCCGATACCGAGCTGTACATAGACGACGTTCGCCTTGAGACCGTCCTCTATAGCGGCTATCGCGCCTGGCATTGGTTGGTGGGCTATTACGCCGGCGAAGTAGCCGCCGAACTGGTCGACGCCAGTGGCAGCCAGATGGTGACCTACCGCCTGGACGTTTCTCCTCACGCGAGCAAGCTGGGGGGCGATATTTTCGCGGGCATGGTCCAGGACATCGCTGACTTCGATCCGCAGCTACTGTACGGTTCTGAACAGGCCCAGAGCACGATTGGTACCGAAGGCGCACTGTCCAATCCACACCTGCAATACGCTCGACTGCGCCGGTATTGCACACGAATCCTCAGTGCCTATAGCCAAGTTCTGCGCAAGCCGCTAACTAACCTTCGCCGCGAGCGACAGCCTGTCTCAGCCCACCAGATCAAACGCCTGGACGTGACCTCCATACGAAAGGCGCTGGCGTCCCCCAACGGCGTCGCCCTGCTGCACCCCGACGCGACCATCCGCCCAGCGCTCAACGCCGTACGACTGGACGTGGCCACTGCCTATGAGAGCCTGGACAACCCCGCCAACCAGGCCCTCGGCCTGGTACTGCATGAGACTTTGCGTCGCTGCAACAAAGTCATACATTACTTCACCGAACTGGCTGATAAGGAAAAAATCAGTAGCACCCGTTCGCCCTTGGCCCCACGCCTGACCCGCCGTATCCAGTTTCTGAGTCAACTGCGCCAGCGCCTGGAGCGCCTCACCAACGCCCCGCTGTTTCGCCAGCTCAGCCGCAGGCGACTTTCGGCTGCCGGACTCAATGCTATTTCCGCACACCCAGACTACGCACGAGCCTATCGTTTCACTTGGTATGCCCTACGCACGGGCCTGCAAGGTCAGGCGACAGCAGAATCACTCTGGATCAGTCCGACGTGGGAGATCTATGAACGCTGGTGCTACGTAAAAATCCTTGAACAGCTACGTCTGCGCTACTCGCAACTTAGCTGGACACGGCATACACCGTCACAGAAAACTGATCGCCTGTATTGGCGGGGCAGAGACGAGCACCAAGTGATTGAGGTGTGGTTGCAAGCGCGATGCCCAGCGGTCGATCAACCTTGCAGGGAGGGTTTCTCCAGTCTGTCTCGCGAACGCAGCCCTGACATCGTTATCACTCAAACTCGGCAACAGCAGCCTACACGCTTCATTGTCTTGGATGCCAAATACCGGACATCCCGCTCTAACGTCTTGGACGCCATGGGCTCCGCTCACCTGTATCACGACAGCTTGCGATGGAACGGGTGTAAACCAGACGCATCCTTGCTATTAATCCCTCGGGCCGACCAGGTACGTATGCTGCAGGAGCCCGCATTCCACACTGAGCATGGTGTAGGGGTCATTGAACTGGGTAACGAAAACGATGCCCTGGCTTTGGTCGACCGTCTGCAGCATTGGATAGAGGCTCGGCACTGATGCCAACAGCCGAAAGCAGGTAGCGATGCCTAAACAAGGAGTATCGCGATGACCATGAGTGAGAACAAAACGGAGCTTCACCGATTAATGCTTGAAGCGGCTGGAACCGGGCTGAGTTTCAACGATATCGAGCCCATTGGTACCCGGCTACCTGAAAGCCGAGCAAGGAGCACAACTGGACAAGGTGCTGACCGACCGCGGCGGTCATCGGCGCAGCCACTCCATTCCACCTGGTGCGCTGGCGGCAGAACAAGAGGCGTGGATTCGCGCCATGGGCGAGGCGTTGGCCAATCCGGCCTTTCGCGAACTGATTCGCCAGACCGAAGATATTTTCGTCCAGGCGATCATCGATTTCAGTGTGCCGAGCATGGTTTTCGATCACGTGCTACTGACGGGAGACGCCGCCTTCGTACCGCGCCCACACACCGCTGGCAGCACGGCTAAGGCTGCGGCCAATGCCCTGGCGCTGGCCCAGGCCCTGGATGGAAAGACTGACCTGGATGCTGCGCTGAAAGCCTGGCAGCGCCAACAGTTGGTCGAAGGCCGGCGCATGGGCGAATGGGGCGTGCGGATGGGTAACCGGATCATGGGCATCGCCCAATAACCTCTATTTTTGGGAGAAGCGAAATGAGCACTGCGACGCTGCATTACCTGTATGACCCATTCTACGGTTGATGCGATGGCGCGGCTCCCCATGATCAGCCAAGCCGCCAGCACTCCCGGATTGGAGATCCAGGCCCATGGTGCCGGCATCAGGGCAAGGTAGCCCTGGCACCACAAGCCTATTGCGACAACACTTAATCAGCCTCCGCTTGTCACCGGCCCCAGGGTATTGATGCACACCACTTTGGGCTGAGTCATTTCCTCATAGGCGAAGCGCACCCCTTCCCGCCCCAGGCTGCCGTACTTGAATCCACCAAATGGCATGGCATCGAAGCGATAGTCGGAGGAGTCGTTGATCATCACACCGCCTGCTTCGATCCTGCGCGCAGCACTCATGGCCGTTGCCAGATCCTGGGTGAAAATCCCCGCATGCAGGCTGTACTCTGGTTGATTGGCCAGCGCGATAGCCTCATCAAAGACCTCAAATGACTGGAGCACCACGACCGGGGCAAACACCTCGTCGCGCCAGAGCCGGCTTGAGTGATCGACGTTTTCCAATACGGTGGCGGCGTAGCAAGAGCCTTGACGACGATGCCCGCAGAGCAAGGTAGCTCCTTGCGCCAATGCTTCGGTCACCACTTGCTCGGCATTCTGCGCCGCCTGCGGGGTAATCATCGGCCCCATATCGGTACTGGCAAGCATCGGGTCGCCGGCCACCAACGCCTGAGCCTGACTGACGAAACGTTCGCGAAAGACCTCATAGATTGAGGACTGGATCAGCAAACGCTGAGTGCCAATGCAGTTCTGCCCCGCCGCCCAGAACGCACCGGACAGGCAACTCTCGACGGCAGCCTCGAGATCGCAGTCCCCCATGACAATCACGGGAGCGTTGCCACCCAGGTCCATGGCCAATTTTTTCAGGCCCGCCGTGCGGGCAATCCTCTCACCCGTGACGAAGCCACCGGTAAAAGAAATCATCCGCACCTCGCGAGCCGCTACAAGCGCCCGACCCAACTCTGCCCCGCCAGTGGCGACCGTGACCACCGACTCCGGCAGTCCAGCCTCGACCAGATACTTTACCAACCGGATGGCCGACAACGGCGCCAGCTCGGACGGTTTGAGAATCACCGCGTTGCCGCCGGCAATGGCCGGACCGAGTTTATGCGCCACCAGATTCAACGGATCGTTATACGGGGTGATCGCCACAATTAGGCCCAGGGGTTCGCGAGAGAACCAGCCTTGGCGCGATTCAGAGCCCTCATAGGCGTCGAAAGGCAACACCTCGCCGGCATTGCGCCGGGCCTCTTGCGCAGACAGTTTAAGGGTGTTGACGCAACGTTTGACTTCTTTTTCCGCCTGTTTGAAGGTCTTGCCGGCTTCTTCGACGATCAGTCGCGCAAACGCCAGGGCATCGCGTTCAACGTTCACCGCCGCCTGTTCGAGAATACCTGCCCGTCGATGACGCGATAATCCAGCACAGGCTCGTGCGCCGTTGCGCCCCTGCTCCAGCACCCCCGCAACCTGCGACACACAAATATCCGGCACAGTCCCGATGACAGAGCCGTCAAAGGGGTTCAAGACATCGATTTGATTTTCCACTATGGCCAGGGCCAGATTCGATGAATTCACAGGTATTCTCCTAGTTGTGCGTCGCACGCTGATGCAGGCTGATGATGTCCGATAGCAATGCGAACGCTGTTTCCGTGCGTCCAGCCCCCGGCCCCGAAACCGTCACCGTACCGAGCAGATCGGTCGTAAACGACACCGCATTAGTGGCGCCGGAAATTCCGGCCAACGGATGATCGTTATTCAACAGTCGCGGCTCAACACTGGCGCTGACCGAGCCATCGGCATGCCGTGTGGCAGCACCGATGAGCTTCCAGCGTGCGCCGTCCCTGCGGGCACTTTCGATGTCGCCCAGATTGAGTGAGGAAATACCACTGCAACTGACATCGCTGACCGTCAGCTTGGCGTCCAGCAATTCGTTGGCCAGGATCACCACCTTGAGGCGCACGTCATGGCCCTCGACATCCGCCGTCGGATCGGCTTCGGCATAGCCCAGTACCTGAGCCTGGCTGACCGCCTCGGCAAATCCCAGGCCGCCTTCCATGCTGGTGAGAACGAAGTTGGACGTGCCGTTGAGAATCCCCTCGAAGCCCACCATCGAACTGCCTGCCAGCGACTGCTTGGCCAGACGTATCACCGGCGTGCCGCTCATCACCGAACCTTCGTATTCAAAGGCCACGTTATTGCGTCGGGCCAGAGCCTTGAGCTCGGCACCATGGAGGGCAATCGGTCCCTTGTTGGTGGTGACCACATGCTTGCCGCCTTCCAGCGCCCAACGACAGAACGAAGTGGCTGGCTCGCCGTCGACCGGGTTGGTAAACGTCGCCTCAACAACGATGTCAGCACCCGAGTGTTTGATCACCGACTCATTAAAGGCTTCGCTATCCCCTCCCGGCACCTGCGCCAGGGCACCCTTTACCGCCGGCAGGCTGGCCAACAGTCCGGCATCCAGCCCTTTGCGGCCAATCACTGAACCGAGGAACAGGTCGGTGACACCGACGATTTTCAGAGTAAAACCCAATTCTTTTTTCCAGCGTTCATTACACTCGGCAATCAGCTGAGCCAATGCTCGGTTGACGCCACCGAAGCCGACCAGCGCAAGTTTGTATTCAGTCATTGTTATTGCCCTTAATCCAAGTGAGGGGGTGTTGGGCACTAGATTAGGTGGGCGGCCAAGGCAGTAAAATATGCCTATTTGCTCTATTTTATGGGCGTTTTGACCAACGCACGGACAAAGCGTCAGGCATAAAAAAAGCCAACAGACGTTGGCTTTTTTAGCGCAGTAAAGAGGCTAGACCACAGACGATAAAACGAATGAGGTCACGGTGTTTTCCACCCCAGCCAGGGCAGAGATTTCATGCCAGACCTTATGCACGCGCTCCGGAGTCGCCGCGCCTACCCGTAGCATCAGATCGAACTCGCCGCTCATGACATCACACTGGATGACTTCCGGTATTGCACGCAGGGCCTGCAGCACGTCCGCACCTCGCATACGGTCGTAGCGATAGACGAAAATCACCGCATTGATGTTCGATGACGCCTGCCGCCCCTCTCCCGTGCGCACTGTATAACCCTGTATCGCGCCATCACGCTCCAGGCGCTCGATACGCTGACGCACGGCATTGCGTGACAGATTGACCTTGGCCGCCAACTCGGCGTGCGCGGCTCGAGCATTGACCCGAAGTTCAGCGATGATGCGCTCATCGAGAGGGTCCAGAATTCGCTTCACCTGACCTCCTGGTACGGTGTCTTCACAAGTTACCGAGCAGTTGATAAAGGGTGTCGAGGTCATCGTGCTCAATCCGGTAGAGCTGTTCCGGCCCGGGCTCCACGAGCGGCCGGTGATGCAAGGGCACACTGATCCCCAGCTCGCCCAGCAGCGCTGTCGACTTGGCGGGCGATATCTCGCCCAGGGTGACCATCGGCGCCACCAGGCTTCGGCGGTACAACCTGGCCGCAAGGACGCCAGTAGCCGTATGTGGATCAATCACATAACCCGTGTCACGATACAGCGAGGTGATTTCCTCAAGCGTCTGCTCATCACTGACCGCGTAGGAGTCGATGATCATCCGCGCCTGCAGCCAGCATTCGTTGGAGAGGGTCATTTCACCGCTGGATTCAAACGCTGTCATCAGAGCCCTCACCGCCTGATCGTCATGCTCATAAAGCTCCCAGAGAAAACGTTCCAGGTTGGAAAAGATCGACAGATCCATAGCCGGCGACAGGGTTCTGTTGGCTCGCACCTTCGAGTAGTGGTTCTTCAGGAACAACTGATGCAACGCGTCATTCTGATTGGTCACAACGATCATCTGGGTGATCGGCAGACCCATCTTCTGCGCAATGTAACCGGCATAGACCTCGGCAAAACTCGCCGCCGGCACGCTGAATCCGATCGGACGCTGCCCCCCGCCTAGCTGCAGAACAGCGTGGAAATAAAACACCAGTTGCGCCAGTACACTGACCCAGTTGCTGGAGTTGAAACTGATCACCTCGCGCTCTGCGCACGGCCACTGCCGCAACAGCCGAGAGATGAGTGTCTGGCAGTCGTCGAAGCTGCCATTGACCACTACTTTATGAACCCTGGGGTGCGCCACTGCTTGCAAATGCTGGAGCTGATCCATCGGCACGCCCGCCTGCGGGTAAAGCACCACCACGTCCGCTTCCTCGCAGTGTTTGAATGCCTCGATCGCGGCCAGCCCGGTATCGCCATTAGTAGCGCCGAGCACAACCCCACGCCGTCCACGTTTGCGCAGAAAGTAGTGCACTAACTGTGCCTGCAACTGGGCAGCAAAATCCTTCGAAGAACGCGTCGGTCCATGGAACAGTTCCAGCACCCATTCATTGCGGTCGACCTGATGCAAAGGCGCCAAGGAGCGATGGCTGAAGTGGGTGCCCGCCTCCTTGAGCAGGCGCTTGAAGTCTGCCTCGGGAATCGCCTCGCCAACAAACGGGCTCATGACCCGATAGGCCAGTTCGTCATAGGGCAAGGTCGACCAGTTGGCGATGTCCTGCGGTTCGAACAGCGGCAGCTCGAGGGGTACGAACAACCCGCCGTCCTCGGCCGTTCCGGATAACACGACCTGTTCAAAATTAACCTGCACGGTCGAATTTCGTGTGCTCACATAGCGCATGGTTGGCTCCGTACCTCATTTGAAACGATGTGCCTGCTCGACCAGCCAGGTGGAAAACATGACAGCGTCGGGATGCTGGTCGGCCTCGGAACCGCGGACCAGGTAAAACGACTCGCTGGCTTCGATGCGCTGGGCGAAGGGTTCAACCAGTCGCCCGTCTGCCAGCATCTCGTCGACCATCGAAGACCGGGCCAGAGCAATGCCCTGCCCCAATTCGGCCATACGCAAGGTGGATATCAACGTGTCGAACTGCAGGCCGGTCGAAGAATCAACAGCGTGCGCTCCGACCCTGTTGAGCCAGTAACCCCAGCCCTCTTCGTAGCCCAAGACGTGCAGCAACGGGTGGTGAGCCACGTCCGCCGGCACCTTCAGGGGTGAACTCTCCATCAGAGCGGGCGAACAGACCGGAAACAAGGTGTCCCAGGTCAGGCGCTGCGACACCAGGCCAGGCCATTGACCGTGCCCCCAACGAATCTCCATGTCGTCCTCACCGTCGAGCTCCTTGACCCATATATTGCTGATATAGCGGATGTCGACATGCGGATGGGCCTGGCGAAAATCCACCAGCTTGGGCGCCAGCCAGTGCACAAAAAACGACAGGCTGCCGCGTACCTTGATCGGCCGGCGCTTGTGCTGACCAAAGATCTCGTTAGTGCCCACCGCCAACCGGGTGATCGCATCCTGCACCACCGGCAGATAGGCCTGGCCTTCCTCCGTAAGCCCCAAGCCTCGGGGCAAACGCTTGAACAGCGCCACCCCCAGGTGACTTTCCAGTTGGCGGATCTGCTGGCTGACCGCGCCCTGAGTCAAACACAGCTCTTCAGCGGCGTGAGTAAAGTTCAAGCAACGGGCAGACACCTCGAATGCTCTCAGCCAGTTCAACGGAGGTAATGTCTTTTGCTTCATGGCCTGGACCTCACTGACACCTTCCGCACCGAGCACGCTTGCCCTCCCCGTCAGCGATGCCTAGAACGCATCAGACGGTTGTGCCAAAGGAGCAAGCGACAAGCGGCGCTCGCGACTTTTGCGGGTAATGTAATACACGAAGTAGCACCAGGCGATGAATGGCACCCCGAAGTACAGCGCCACACGCTGCTCAGGGTCGAAGGCAATCCCGACACAGGAGAGGCTGCAGCAGACCAACGCCCCCAGAGGTACCCACGGGTAGCCCCGCACACGGAACTTGAGGTCGCGGACATCACCGCCGTTGGCCACAAAATGGCGGCGGAAGGCGATCTGGCTGGCGGCAATGCTCATCCATACCACCACCACTGCCAACCCGGAAATCGACACCAGTGCCAGGTAAATGGTGTCGGCGGCAAACACGCTGCTGAGCAACGAGGCCGCACCACCGACCATGCTCAACACAATCGCATTCAACGGTGTGCCCATGCGGGTCAGGGCTGAAAACTGCTTGGGCAGGTGACCCTGGTCGCTCAAGGTCCAGAGCATCCGCGAAGCGGCGTACAACCCCGAGTTGGCGGCGGACAGCAAGGCACTGATGATCACGAAGTTCATGATGTCAGCGGAGTATGGAATCCCGATATAGGTGAACACCGTGACGAACGGGCTCTCCACCAACCCGGCCTGCTCCCGGGGCAGCAAGGTCGCCAGAACGAAGATGGTACCGACAAAGAAGATAGCCAGGCGCAGCACCGTGGTGCGAATAGCTCGCGGCACGTTGCGTTGCGGGTCCTTGGTCTCACCGGCGGCGATACCGATCAGCTCGGTACCCGAGAAGGCAAAGGAGACGGCCAGCAAGGTCATGGCAATCGACATGAAACCGGTGGGGAACAAGCCCTCACGGGTGAAGTTGCCCAGGCCGATGCTATGAGCCTGATCAATGTGCAGCAGCCCAAGAATCGCCCCGCCGCCGATCACCAGGAACATCACCACTGTCACCACCTTGACCAGGGATAACCAGAACTCGGTCTCGGCGAACAAACGGACCGAGATCACGTTACTTAGAAACACCACACCCGCGAACAGCGCACTCCAGATCCACACCGGAGTGTGCGGGAACCATCGCGCCATCAGGATACCGGCGGCGGTGAACTCCGACCCGATGGCCACTGCCCAGGTCAGCCAGTACAGCCAGGCCACCGTGTAGCCGGTCCCAGGGCCGAGAAAACGTGTGGCATAGGTGCTGAACGAGCCGGTTTCCGGCATCTGTACCGCCAGTTCCCCAAGGCACATCATGACCATGTAAACCATCAGCGCGCCGATGATATAGGCGATGACCGCTCCTAACGGACCGGCCTGGTTGACCGTGTACCCGGACGTTAGGAACAGCCCGGTCCCAATAACGCCCCCCAATGCCAACATGACAATATGGCGGGTCTGCATTTCCTGTTTAAAACCGGCACGCGTATCGAGTTGTTGTTCTTTTATGGACATGGTTATTCTCATGAAAGTGGTGAGGGCACGTATTAACGTCTGCGATTAATAGCTGGGCAGAGTAAAAACAAATTGCCACTACGTTTTATTATTATTGCTCTTCATGAAGGCCTCATAGACCGCCGGGTCATGAGGTATTAACGCGGTTACTTCAGCTTGCGGCCTCAGTGCAAGATGCATGGATTGAGAGGGGGGTGTGTTTTTGTGTCTTTTCACTCCGTGAATGCCTGACAAAGGCAAATGCCTGCTTCAGATCGTCAAGCAGATCATCGGTGTCTTCGATGCCGACCGAGACCCGCACCAGCCCTTCGGAAATACCCAGGGCTAAACGTTCTTCCAAGGTGTTCTCCACATGGCTGGTGGTCCTGGCCGGACCGTAGAGGGTTTCCACCGAGCCCAGATTTCCCGCGCAGTGGGCAAATCTCAGGCGTGGCAATAGGACCTTGACCGTGGCCATGCCACCGACCAGGACAAAACTGACGATGGCGCCAAAACCGCGCATCTGCGCACACGCCACCGCGTGGTTGGGGTGGTCGGGCAAGCCGGGATAGTTCACCGACTCCACCAGCGGCTCGCTGCTCAGGAACTCGGCCAGGCAACGCGCACTGTGTTGCTGCTGACGTATGCGCAGTGCCAGGGTTTTCATGCCGCGGATGATCAAGTAGGCCGAGAAGGGATCGAGCGCCGCACCGTTGATTTCCCGGTAATGACGCACCTTGTCCATCAAGGATTCAGCGCCGCACACCAGCCCGCCAAGCACATCACCATGACCGCTGAGGAACTTGGTCGCACTGTGCACGACCACGTCCACGCCCAATGCCAGGGGGGTCTGATTCAGCGGTGTGGCAAAGGTGTTGTCCGCCACCACCAAAGCCCCGACGCGCTTGGCTGCACTCACCAAACGTTGGATATCGAGTATTTTCAGGGTCGGGTTGGTCGGCGTTTCCAGATAGAGCAACTGGCAGCCCTTGGCAACCTCACGCTCGATCTCCTCGTGATCGAAGGTCTCGCATAAGGTCACCTCCACGCCCATGCGCGGCAGAAATTCTTCGAAAATCTTGTTGGTGCCGCCATAGCTGTCCTTGGTGGACACCACCCGATTGCCGTGGCTGAGGAAGGTATAAAGCACACTGCTGATTGCCGCCATGCCGCTGCTGAAAGCTACAGCGGATGCAGCTTTTTCCAACTCGCAGATTTTGGCTTCGAGGATCTCAACGGTCGGGTTGCTCATGCGGCTGTAGATAAAGCCTGGGGCTTTGCCCAGCGCAACGTCGTACCAATTGTCGATGTCGTCGTAACCGTAAGCGGCGCTGACCACAATCGGGGTTTGCGTGGCATTGTAAGGGTGCCTGACTTGCTCCCCACCCCAGACCGCACGGGTCCCCATACCGGCGTTATCAAGCCCTGCGCTATCAGTTTTATTGTTCATTGAGACTTCTCGCACTGAGGGGGTGAATGTTGATTTACTCACCGGATCTGGCGGCCAATATATTCAAAACCCGTACGCCCGAGAAACGATGTTATCGGTGCCAAAGGGCTGCTTTTTTTAATGGCAGTCTTTATAAAAAACCTTACTCACGATCCAGTTTTCTTAATGTGATCGGTCACCCGGGCATTGCGGCGTTCAATGCCTTTGCCAACGGGTCTGCTTGTAGGTGTGCCTGAGCCGGTTGCCCCTTCGGTGTCGTCTACGAGCTGTCTGGAGTACCAGGTCGTTGGGGTCTGCTATTGGCTGCGATGTCCCTCCTTCGGCTGTAATATCAGGACGTCGGCCAAGGTCCGGCATTACGTACCCGATGCCGAGGTCTCCAGCTATCCCTCAACGGGCGAGAATCCCAAGCGAGAGGGACAGACCTTCCTCGGTTGCACCGGCCCCCAGATACGTTTTTCCCGTCTTTGCATCGCCTTTTACGAAACGGAGTTCCCCCTCATGACTCGGATGTCAGTGTTTCACCCTTCCTCAGCCGCTCCCTGGGTGATCCTCCTCACAGCCCTGTCGAGCCCCTTCACCTTCGCAGCACCTCCCAGTTTCAGCAGCTCCGGCAGTGTGATCGATCAGGTCAGGTGCTCACTTTGCGTGGCATTTTTGTGGTTTGTATTTAGTATGCTGTTCCAACTGCAACACAAAGGTGCCCCCATATGCTGGGCCAGGTAATGAAACCGGAGAAAATACTGTGAGGCTCGACAAGCTGCGCCTGCAGAACTATCGCTGCTTTGGAGCGTTCGAGATCGACTTCGATCCGCATCTGACCATATTGATTGCCTCTAATGGTGGCGGTAAAACCACCATTCTGGATGCGGCTCGGGTTGCGCTATGGCCTTTCATCAAAGCGTTCGACGTGGGCAGCCAAGCCGGTAACTCAGCCACGATCCAGATTGAGGATGTGCGACTCGCGCAGTTCAGCAGTGGCAACATGGAGTCTCAGGTCCCCTGTACGATCGAAGCCTGGGGGGCTTGGTCGGACAGTGCTCATCAGGAACACTGGCTACAGCAGCGCATCAGCTTGAAAAAGTCCACAAACACCCTGGGTGACGCAGGTGTCAAGGCCCTAAACACACACGGCAAAAGGCTTCAAGAGCAGGTGCGCAGCGACGCGCCGGTGACACTGCCGATGGTGACCTACCTGGGAACCTCCCGACTCTGGTACGAGGGGCGTTTCACTTCCACAGCTGCTCAAACGACACTCGACAAGAGCGAATACTCCAGAACATCCGGGTACCTGAACTGCCTGGCCTACTCGTCCAGTTTCAAGACTTTCACCGCCTGGTACGGATGGATATATCGCAGCTACCGTGAAGCCCAGTTGATTGGGTTGGAGCGCAACACTCGGTTGTCCGACACCGGGCAGCGTTTTGAGCAAATCATCACCGCCATCAAGGGCGCCATTGATCAGTTGCTCAAGGCCTCCACTGGCTGGCACAGCCTGGAGTACAGCGCCAGCCATCAACAGCAACTGGTCATGCACCACCCTGAGCAAGGGGTGTTGCCTGTAGACATGCTCAGCGATGGACTGCGCAACACCATTTCCATGGTTGCCGATCTGGCTTTTCGTGCCTGCAAACTCAACCCCCATCTCGGGGAACGAGCACCTCAGGAAACCCCAGGCATCGCATTGATCGATGAAGTCGACATGTTTCTGCATCCCCACTGGCAGCAGACAATCATCGGGTCATTGCGAACAGCTTTTCCCGCCATGCAATTCATCGTCACGACGCATAGCCCGCAAGTACTCAGCACCGTGCGTCGTGAAAATATCCGAGTCATCGGTAAAGATGCCGAAGGCCAGTTCATGGCGTCCCAGCCACTTGCCATGACCTACGGCGAGCCGAGCAATAGCGTGCTCCACAGCGTGATGCAAGTTGATCCGCAACCACCGGTGGATGAAAAGCAGGACCTGCTGAAACTCACGGAGTGGGTGGACAAAGGCCGCTATGACGAGGGGCCGGCAGTTGCATTGCTGCACAAGCTGACGAGGGAATTGGGTGAGCAGCACCCTCAGCTTCAGCGCCTGCAACGCAGCATCAGACGGCAAAAGGCATTGAAAGGATGAGGGTGATTCGAAAGCTTGTAGAAATTCCGCCCCTGTTGATCCAGGCACACGCCAACCCGCCAACAACCCCTGATACAGCCTCCAGCCGGTGGAAAAGTTTTCGCAGAAATAAGAAGCCGGTTCTGGACGCCCTGCTGATTGAGCAGTACGGGTTGTGTTGCTACAGTGAAATTCGCCCGGATCGGTTGGGCTTGGGTTTCCACATCGAACACGTCGAGAACAAAAGCCAGCACCCCCAGCGCACCTTCGACTACAGCAACCTGGCGGCCAGTGCCCTGGATAGCGAAAGCGATTTACAAATACTCACTACTCAAGGCACTGAAGCATTCGGTGGCCACGCACTCGGCAAGTCAAAAGGCGTCAATTTGACCCTTTTTGTATCGTGTCATCAGGCAGACTGCTCGCGCTTCTTCGCCTACCTGTCCGATGGTCGTGTGGTACCGGCTGACGGGCTGTCCCCTCAGGATGAGGACCGTGCTCGCTACACCATCAACCTGCTCAATCTCAACAGCCCCTATCTTCAAGATTTACGTCAGCGCTGGTGGGAAGAGCTGGAAACACTTATCGACGAACACCTTGAGGACGACATGGACCTGCATTGTCTGGCGGGTGTTGACCTCATCCCAATCGGTCAAGACCTGAGCCCGTTTTTCAGTATCACGCGCAATCTTTTCGGGCGCATCGCCGAGGAGGTCCTTGAGCAGGACGCTCCTGATTTGCGATGACCAGGATGAATGTACTGTTTATCTGCGGTAAAAATCGGCTCCGTAGTCCGACCGCCGAGCATGTGTTTGCGTCCTGGCCGGGCGTAGAAACGGCATCGGCCGGTGTTGGCAATGACGCTGATGTCCTTGTGGATGGCGAGCTTCTGGAATGGGCCGATCTTATATTTGTCATGGAGCCCGTCCATCGCAGAAAACTCGCAGCCCGATTCCGCTCTGAGCTGGCCAGCAAACGTGTGATCTGTCTCGACATCCCGGATGACTTTGACTACATGGCGCCTGAGCTGATCGAGCTGTTGCAGGCCAGGGTGCGTCGGTTTCTACCCGCTTGATGATCAGTTGGCTGGACCGACGGCTACGATCTGCGGCAGACAGCCCGCAGGTGAATTTGGATAGCCGTGTCTAAGAGGTGAATCGCAATGACCACGAGTGAGAGCAAGATGGAGCTTCGTCGGTTAATGCTTGAAGCGGCTGAAACCGGGCTGAGTATCAACGATATTGAGCCCATGGGAACACGACTCGGGATCGACCCTCGTCAGCTTGTGAACGAGCTTGCACTCGCGGTGGCGAGCGGTTTAAACGCGATGACCCTCGACTTCGACTTCTGCAACCAGGTCATGAATGGACTGGAAGGCGTTGTGGCTCAACTGGCCGTCGATGGCGAAACGCCGGAGCCTGCCCTTTCCATCTATCTGGCTTTCGACGCCGGCGAGTTCAAACGGTCCAACGACCCGATAGATGTTTACCCCACTGAGAAATACACGAGGCCGATGATTGAGCGAATCTTGCTCGAGCACCACGAACGACGTGATGGAGCCTGAGTGGGGCCCTTGTCTCTCGTGCCGGTTGAATAATGCCTTTGACAGCCACGTCGCCCCCTCCCGGCGGAGCAACCCAACACATCAACAGATGTGGCCTAACCTTCGGTCACCACTGACTGGCCCGCGAAAGTTGCTCGCCGATCTCTGGTATCAAAAACGCGAAAAGTCGATCGAACTGTTGGTCCGGTCGATAGACTTCATCACGACTCTGCAAACCACGACGAATCGCCTCACGCTGCCTCGCCCAGGTACCCTTGGTCCTGCTCCAGCAGTAGCTCATCGTGCTCAAACGCCTTCAGCGTCCAGCCAAATGGTCGCAGGTAGGTGGACACCATGGCCTTCGGCGGTGGAATCGAGAAGGTGTGTTGGCCGGACGAATACGTTTACACCACTCAGCCGGCGACGGCGAAACAGCGAGTGATTGAGTCTGGATGGCTCCAGCCAGAGGAGATCGAAATCTTATGACCTCCTCTCGCAGCTGGCTGGCCGGTAACAGAGCTGGGGTTATTTCCCTGCTGTGGAGTGCGCCCCCTTGCGGCTTGGCAGGCTATCTAATCTCGGCAGGTTGAAACTCCCCGCCTAGAGCCTGCCAACTCGCTTGGTATAGACCGTAATATAGTCTTTTTCCGGCTTGATCTTGCCTACAAAACCACGATCATTGAGCGCCAGAGCAAGGCGAATATCCAGCTCTGAATTCGGCAGCCGCACCGTTCGTTTATCCCCCAACAGCTCAGCGTACCCACCGGAGAGCGAAACCAGTATCGATGAGGTCGTAGCCCAATCGACGTGCAGTTTCAGAGCTTGATGAAGTAGTTCCAGCTTTTCGTGTTGCGGAAGACTGGCATCGCACGCGCGCGACGCAATTATGCTTCTGCAGTTTCTGGGTAGGATTACATCCTCGGCATTGGCCTTAGCGCACACCAAACCAAGCTTCCCGATTACAGCCCCGTCCCCAACCTCCTCTCGCTCAACCAAACCCTCCCACATTCTAGAAATGTCACCGATAGGCACATTGGGTGCGCCACAAATAGAGCTGACGATCTTCGGATCAAGCTTTCGCACTTCTATCTGATCACGCGCGTCAGCCCAGCACCTGATTAGATATGCCGCCTCCGCAGTTGGAGCATTGTTGCTGATTTCCTCCTGAATCTGACCGTCAAAGGGCACGAACGGGGCTTGAGCCAAAAACTTCCATCGTTCAGCCGATATGTTCAGGCCTACGAGTGATTCCGGGCCGACGGTGGTGCTCGCGAAAATTTCCCCTAGTGAGTCATCGTCAAGATCCGAAGCCAGCAGATAGGCTTTCAGGTCATCCGCCTCGTCCCTCGCATCATCCCAAAGCCGCTGAGCTTCGCGGGCGTTCCTAGCAAGGAATGCTGTAAAAATGTCTTGGATACGAGCCTGCTTTTCCTTGTCATTCGATTCAGATGTAATTTCTATTGGTCTTACAATCATGTCGATATAGTAGCTCCACGCAGCATCTGGGACGGAGGTCACACGATCTAGTTCAAGAGTTTTCTCCCAAATGTTATCGGTGAACCCTTCCAAGTCATCGATCAAACATTCGGTGTGCTGGAACAGATTCTCCTGCGCCTCTTGATCATCCTCTACTAGGCCGAGAATGTACCTAAGCGATTCAGTGTTTTCCTGAAGCTTGCTCGTTTGCTTCATCAACTCGAAGATGAAGTCCTCAGGTGCAACCTCAATCAATGAATCAAGTCCCGCGAGACTCAGTGCTTTAAGACGCCGGTAGGAGATATCTCCGTCTTCGGTCGTGAATGTTTTCAGTATCAGTGCCATCATCGGTAGCGTCAGTTGCAAGCAGCCCCAATTGATTAACTGCCGCAGCGAACTCTCACCGACATCTGCGGCAAGATTGTTGAATTGGACAGGCTCACGGCGAAGCCATGCCCAGCCATCGATGTTCGACTCCAAACCTGCGATCAGGTGATTGATGTCTGTAAGACTGGCAATAGTATCAAGCAGAGGCTTCCTATGGGCAAAGGCTTGCAGCTTTTGTTGAGACAAGCTGTCCATAATCCCGCATATCAAGATCTGTCGAGCGTCAGCTTCCTTGAATCGCTCGGAACTCAAGATCACGGTGAAAAGGTCAGGAGCCAATGCATACACAGCGCGGATGAGCGGTACCTTGGCATAACCTGCAAGGATGATAAATACAGCCTCAGCCAAACGGCTCATATTCTGATGACCGCTCTGCAGGATAATGTCCAGCTTCTGTGTTCTTGCGTCAGACAATTCAGTCAGTGGCGCCGAGAGTGAGAGCTCGACAATCAGGTCAACGATAATGCCTTTGCCATCCCCAAGAGCATCGTGCTCCAGTTTGCCGGCTACTCGCTCAGGATTCCGGACTGGCGAGGCGACGTCAAGGCTGGCACGGCGCCTGAGTGCAAGGATCAAATTCTGATCGTCACGGGTCAACGAACCTTCGTAGAAAAATCCAAGATAGTCTGTGTAATCGGTGTCGAGGTATCCGGCACGCATCAGGTAAACGACTATATCCATTCCTGCCAGACGCTGTTCTATGATTGTTCCGTATTCACCACGGGCAGCTTCGCGAAAGGAAACCGTCTTGAGCTCGGCAAGTTTTCTCTCGGCAGTCCTAATGGACTCTTCTATCGACTTCACGGACTGATGAAGCCATGCTAGGCGCTGATTATAAGAGGCTCGCGCAAGTGCATCTTCAGGGCTAACAACATGCCCAGTTGGTGTATAGTTTGACCACTGCGACACCATCATGCTTTCGAGCCGTTCTGCCTCGCAGACTCGGGTAAAAGCATCTTCCTGGAGGAATTCGGTGAGGCTTACTTGCTGATTACCGTTGATTCGAAGGTAATTTGCCCCCTCTACCCCGCTCGCTTTAATTACCTCAAACCAAACTCTTAGCCTCAGATCGATTAAGCGCTCTTCGCCATGTTGCTCACGCCGGGACTTTTCTTCAGTCAATCGGTTGAGCTCAGCGAGCGCCTGCGATGGTTGGCTAACCCAAGCGGACAACCCCGTGAGCAAGCCGTACACCTTCCCCCTCCGCCTACTCAGCTCTGCAAATTCTTCCGGGTAGAGGTTTCTGAGCACCACGATGGCAAACAACTTGTTCTGATCCAGGTTGAGGCCACCATGGGAAAGCAGGCTCGCATAAATATCATACTCATTGACGATATTCTTGATTAGCCGCATCTCGTCTATGTAATAGCAAACGGTCTCCACGAGGACTGGGTCAAGTTCAGCACCTAGTGTCTTGCCATCAACAATCCGCTTCCTCATCAACTCGTCAAGTTTCTCCCTTGAGTTCTCAGAGTTAACGACAGGAATAACCGGGACAATTAGATCAAAAAATTTAGTCTTGTCGGTAACCGTAAACAACTCGTCACGAATAGCGTAAATAAAGTGAACAGGTCGAGTTATTTGGGGTGAATTCCGGATAGTAAAATTGATCTCACGCAAGCGAAAAAATATTTCCTGAGTTCCGAAACGATCCAGATCCTCAATCACTACGACGCGAACATCGCTTCTTTCAAAGCAGTAGATAATTTCATCTACGTTTTTGTGAAGTACGGATCCGTGATTCACGGCCTCGAGCTTCCCCCCCTTCAGGGTCAAGCCGTCGATGCTGAACATAGACAGAAATTTGAGGCTTGCGTAGAGAAGATAAAATCCACCTAACCCCGCTACCAAAACTGCCAGCCAACTCGGAATCATTAACAGGCTCGTCAGCAACCAAGCAGGATCTAATGCAGGCACCTCTTTCAATGTAGGGACGTAGAGTCGCATGCATGCGATGAGCATTACGCCCAAAAAAATCGTGCGCCTGGCGATGCTACGCCCTGATGTCTGGACAATTCGCTTGAGCCTGGTTTTGGGTACGCGTGCAGCTGGCACGGCGTAAAGGAGCTGCTGAACTATCGTCTCCTCGATCCTTGCGATCAAATCGCTTGAGGTACTACTCTCGCCAGAATCCTGTATTGCCGACTGAGAGTCCCTCGCTGGGGTCTTAGGGGGCTCAGCACCCGAGAGGGACAAAGGTGGTGGGGCATCTTTGCTGAAAGTAGCGAGTGAAACATAAGCCGTTTTAAATTCTGGATGTCTCTCAAAGAAGGTCTTGAGGACACTGCTCTTGCCTGCCCCATAGCCACCGGTGAGTGCGATGTTTAGAACCTCATCCTTGCAGAGGGCGCCAAGCAGTTCGCGCTCATAGCGGTCAAAATGATCGCTGTCGATCAGGACTGGCGTGAGAGGTTCAAATGTACCCGATGAGGAGGACGCTGAGCATAACGAGCGGAAAACACGAATCCCTTCTTTAGCCGCGACCGAAAAAGCGGCGCATTTCGATCTGATACTGGCTAACAATCCCTGAGACATTGGCAATCCTGATTCTAGACATCCATGCTTTCAGGCTTGGGCATCCGCAAAGTAATTGAGCACCAGCTAGGCCAGCGCCGTCCTGTATAGCGGCTATATGCCACATTTGTTAGGCTCTGATCCAGTAATACGTAACGAACCCTATATCTTCAGCTTGGTAGCGAACCCAATAGTGGCAGCTGATCAACCCGCTTTGCCCAAGGACGGCATTAAAGTCACGACTCGCATAGGGCAGCTGACATGAACCAGCCTGACATAGCGCCCACAGAAAACACTCTGTGCACTTCTCACAAAAAAGCCAACGCCCGGGATCCTGTTTCCTTGATGTGATCGCGCGTCGTTTTAGAGAGGATTGGGGTTTCTGTTATCTGGACCTTTGCCATGACGTTATTGCCCTCTCTCCAGTCGCTCGGCCTGTTTGCCCTGCTGGCCGTTGCCCCCATCTGTTTCGCCAGCACCTGGGTCATCACGGACTCAGCCCATCCCGTTGAAGTGACGGCGGACGTCCGTCTGGTCCACTTGGATCGACTTGATCAGTTGGAGGCGGAGCTTTCCAGTTTGCTGCCGGACGACCCGGCCCAGGTGCAGGTCCTCTTTCGGGAAAGCCTCACCGCCGAGGCTGCTGCCGAGATCAGTCAAGCTCACCAGGACGTGGTGGATGCCTGGAGCCTGGGCGTCACTAAGATGCCGGCCGTTGTCGTGGACCAGCGCTACGTCGTCTACGGCGACCCAAACCTTGAACAAGCGCTCGCGAAGATCGAGCAGTTCAGGAGGGGTCAGCCATGAATCTGGATTTGTCGCGTAAGCGCGTGAGGTCATGGGTACCGGTCCTATTGGCCCTTCCCTATTCGACCCTAAGCCTCGCCCTGGACACCGCCACCATCGTCCCATCGGTGTCGTCCCCGGATTGCATGAACTACCAGGTCGTGGGGGTGTGCTATTGGCTGCGGTGCACCACCTTTGGTTGCGACGTGAACACGTCTTCCAAGGTTCGGCATTACGTGCCCGATGCCGTTGTCTCCAGCTACTCCTCCACGGGTGAGAATCCCTGGACTGAAGTCAAACTGCTGAGCCCGACCAATCCAACTGCCCAGGGCGGTGGCAGCGGCACCACCAACAACTCCAACGAGAACAACCTCGCCGTCTTCAAGAACGTCGATGTGATCGGCCACCCAGGTATCGCGGCGTTCAATGCCTTTGCCAGTGGGTCGGGTTACACCTGCGCCGGAGCCGGTACACCCTATGTGCCCAACCTGCTCAGCACCCTGGATCCTCTCGGCTGGCGCCACGGCATTCCGGAAAGCCTCTACCCGCCTTCACTGATCCCGGGCCTGCGTGAAATCGGCAGCCGGTTGGCGTTGAACCTGTGGGGCAGCGTCTATCCGCGCAGTGGCTTTCTGCATCAGTCTGACGACTACAAGGCCTCTGCCGTGACAGCTCAACGTGCGGGCGACATCGTCACCCGTCCGGGCCAGTTGCATGTCTACCAGCCGCTCCTGGCCCTGCCCAGCCCGGGCTACTGGCCCGCGGGGGAACTGCGTGAGTCCGATCCCAGCACGGGCAAATGGCAGTCGCTGACGCCGGTGCTCAGTCAATCCTGTTCAGTCTTCCCTCATCCAGGCCCTCTCCCTCAGGCCCGGGACGGCGGTTATGCCTGGTCACTGTGGCGCCCCTACACCTGCTGCAAACGAGAGGGCCAGACCTTCCTCGGTAGCACCGGTCCTCAATAACGTCTTTCCCCGATTTTCGATCGTCTCTCACGAAATGGAGCTTCACCCATGACTCGGATGTCATTGTTTCACCCCTCTTCAGCCACCCCCTGGCTGGTCCTCCTCACGGCCCTGTCGAGCCCCCTCACCTTCGCAGCGCCCCCCAGTTTCACCAGCACCGGCAGCGTGATCGGTGACGATGTGCTGTACCGCATTGGCGGTGGTAATGCGGTCTCCATGGGACGTGCCGGCAACATGCGCAGTATCGGCGTAGGTGTCGGCTGGAACAGCAACCTCATGTGCGGAAACATGGACCTCTCCACCACCCTGCACAACCAACTCAACGGACTCACCGATGGCTTTCAAAGCATCATGGGCAGTTTGATTCAGAACGCCACCGGTGCCGTGGCATCCTTGCCAGCGCTGATCATCCAGCGGGCAGACCCAGCCCTGTACAACCTGCTCACCAACGGCATCCTGCAAGCTCGTCTGGACTTCGATCGCTCCAAGAGCACTTGCCGCGCCCTGGCCGAGCGCATGATCAACGTGGCCGGCAGCCAGAGCGGCTGGGGCTCACTTGCCGAAGGCCAGGCCCTCAAGGAAGCCATGGGCCAGAAAAGCGATGCCGTCGCGGTGACGGCCCAGGCCGAGTCGGACAAGGGCAATACCGGCATTCCCTGGGTGGGTGGTGACAAAGCCGGTGGCCAGGGCCAGCCACCGATCCGGGTGGTGAACACCGTCACCAAGGCCGGCTACAACCTCCTCAACGGCCGAGGCGCCACGGAGACGGGGAGCATTGCTCCGGTCGACTGCAACAACGGGATGCTCTGCGGTGTCTGGCGCTCACCCGATGAGGCCGCCACGTTCGCCAACCGTGTTCTGGGCGAAGTGGAGCAGCAAACCTGCGAAAACTGCACCAAGAGCACCACCACGGCGGGTGTGGGCCTGACGCCGATGATTCAGGAGGAGTACGAAAGCAAACTCCAGTCGCTCCAAGTGCTGATTGCCGGTACCCAACCGCCCAGCCTGGAGAACCTCGCCGCCGCCGGCAGCAGCTCAATGCCGATCACCCGGGGGGTGATCACCGCCCTGCGTGATGAGCCTGACCAAGAGCTGCTGGCCCAGCGCCTGGCGTCAGAGATCGCCGTCACCAGCGTGTTGGAGAAAGCCCTGCTGCTACAGCGCGCCCTACTGGCCGGCAACAAGGAACCCAACGTCGCCGCCAATGAGATCGCCACGGCAGCGGTGAACCAAGAACGTGAGTCCCTGCAACAAGAAATCACCAACCTGCGGACCGAGCTGGAGCTGCGCCGCGCCCTGACCAGCAACTCCCCCGCCGCCATCATCGCCCGCCACACCGAGCGCAAGGACAACTCCCGCACCATCTACGAAGGCGACCCGGACACCAACCGCCTTGAGAGCGTGGAGAAGGACGTCAACAGCCGTCGGAGGACGCAGCCATGAGCACACCCTCTTCTTCCCGCTTCAAAAGCCTGGGCATCTGGGTCCCCATCGCTGTCGCCTTGTTGGTCATCGTCATCGCCGCCGCCTTCAACCTGGGCGGCGTGTACGTGATGCAGGGGTTACCGGCCTGGCAGACCTGGAGAGCCCACACCTACTGGTATTTCTTTGCCTGGCGCATGGCGCTCTACAGCGTCGCCCTGCTGGGGTGGCTCAAGTACCGCGCACGTCTGCTCGAGCGTGGGCCGGGCCCAAGCCCACAATGGCGCAAAGCTGAAATCGCGGTCGTGCTGGCCTTTGTCCTGATGGAGCTGTCCCGCGCCTACACGCAGCTAGGAGGCTGATATGACCCTCTACACCAACGACTATCTGGAGTACTACCTCACCCTGGTGGGCTGGCTCGTCGGCAACGGCATCTGGGACGTGCTGATGGACTCAGGACTCTTCGCCCTGCCGTTCTTTGCGATCCTGCTTCAGGAATGGCTCAAAGCTCGTGATGAAGGCGCTGATGAGGGCAACAAGGGCCTGCTGGCCGCCACCCGCATCGAGAACCGCCTCTGGCTGGCCACCGCCGTGATCATGTTTGCGGGCGTGCCCTTCATTGAGCTCAACCTCACGACCCTGCAGTTCGATGACAGCCGTTCACAGCAATGCCAGTACCAGGTGCCGATGCCCGAGGACACCGGCTGGGGACGCTCCTTCACGTCCCTGAACAACCAGAGCGCCCGCGTGCCCGTGTGGTGGTGGTTCGTGCACTCAATGTCCAAGGCAGTGACCGGCGCCGCAGTGGCGGCCATTCCGTGTGGGACGGATCTGCGGCAGATGCGCATGCAGGTCAACACCACCCGACTGCATGACCCAGTGCTCACCCAGGAAGTCGCGGACTTCACCAACGACTGCTACGGCTACTCCCGGGCCAAGCTGTTTATGAGCCGCCCCACCCTGAGTGACGAACAAACCAATGACATCAACTGGATCGGCTCCCGGTACTTCAACCAGCAGTCCGGGTACTACGACACCTACCACTCCAAGACGCCGAGAGCCGAGTGGCCCTACGATCCGGTGCGAGACATGGGGTTGGCCGAGGTCAGCCATGGCGGCGGTTACCCGACCTGCAACCAGTGGTGGGCCGACAGTGACCAGGGGCTGCGCGCACGGCTACTGACTCAGGTAGACATCACGCTGCTGGATCGCTTTGTGCGGTGGGCCAGCTCCATCCCCCTGGATGAAGTGAACGATGCAGTCATTCGGCAACTGGTGTCGCCGAGTAGCCAGCACATGACCCAAGGGCAGCTCTACTCTGACTATGGCGGTCAGGTGCAAAGCTCCATTTACAACGACTTGAGTCGAGCGGTGGGCACCATTGGCTTATCGATGGGAACGGCTGCGTACTTCCCGGCGATGGACGTTGTGCGCCAGGCGCTACCCATGGTGATGGCGGCGCTGAAGATGGCGCTGGTGATCTGCATACCACTGGTGCTGATTTTCAGCACATACGACCTGAAGGCCGCCGTCACGGTTTCAATCGTGCAGTTCGCGATGATCTTCGTGGACTTTTGGTTTCAGCTTGCGCGCTGGATCGATACCACGATCCTCGACGCCCTGTATGGCCAAAACTCGCCCTACTCGAATCTGGAGCCGTTGATGGGCTTGCACAACATGCAGGCCGACATGCTGCTGAATTATGTGATGGCGGCCCTGTTCATTATATTGCCAACGTTCTGGATGACTGCCTTGGCTTGGGCAGGCATACACGCTGGACCAATTATCCAAGGGTTGGTAGGTGGAACCAGTGGAGCCCAACAACAGGGGGGCAAGGGTGGGGACATAATGATAGGGAGCATTCAAAAAAATACGATGCCAAAGAAAAAGACAAAGAAATGACTCCTACAAGTCACGATCAAACCTCGGGTCATGAATATATTTAGGTGCATGGGGATCAGGACAGAGCTCTTCCACATCATAATCTACTATCTCTCCGCCACAGTCTGACTCTTCTCTCCGAAGTCCCTGGAGCGCCAAAAGTCCAACGATTAACAGGGACATCCAAAAAGCCAAATACAAGAAACAACCTGCAAAAAACAACCTCACCGACCACTTCAGGATGCCCGCCAGAACGGCGGGCACACCTTTGTCCTTTAGCCACCCCATGGCTGTATCCTCAGACCTCAGGTAGCGGCCGGAGAAGCGCCCCAGCGAGAAGCCCAAGTGGTATGAAGGTCCCTGATTCTTACTGTCGTCTGCCATGCTGCTGACCTCTGCTGTTGAGATTCCATTCTTCGCACAGTTCAAAGGTGCGATTGTTCAGACCAGCTTTGCAGATGATCCGCAGAAGCGCCTGTAGGGCTTTTCGGCAAATACAGACAGATTGGCCTTTTAATGGAGAAGCTGTTGAAGTGGCATCACCCTCGCGGACCTTGAAACTGCCAGCTTCTTGCCGTTGCGTGGTCGAATCTATCGATGTCGGATCAGGTCAAAGCTCCTCCACTTCAGAGTCCACTCTCTCTGCACCGCAGTCGGGATCCTTTCTCAGAATGCCCATCAGCACCAAGAGTCCAAGAATCAAAGGCACTATCCAAAACGCCAAATACAAGAAACAGCCGAGAAAGATCAGCCTCACTGACATTTTCAAGACGTCGGCCAGAACCGCGGGCACGCCCTTGTCCTGTAGCCAACCCATAGCGGTATCCTCAGCCCTCCGGTAGCGGCCAGAGAACCGCCCCAGACAGAAGCCCAGCCGATAGGACGATCCACGACGGGCGGCAGAAGGCCCGCCCCCTTCGCTGTTGTGTTGTGCTTTGCATCGTGCCCACCAGTCCTTCAACGTCTGCATCTGTGCCTGCGAGGCCGCAATGAGCTCAGGATCAGAGGTGGTTTTGATCACCTTCACGACAGCCAACTCGGCGTCGAACCGGTGCACCGTGTATTTGTAGTTGGAGCCGCCCTCTTCTTCCGTGTATCTGGACTGGGTGACATGTAACACAGCGTTCGCCCCCCACAGCCTGGCGGTCTCGATCAGCAGTTGGCGGGCCTTGTTGAGGTCACTGGATTCGCTCCAGCCTTTACCCGTGATCAGTACCCTCTTCATGCCTTTCGGTGGGCCGGCTTTGGACCAGACGAAATCGTAGGGTTCAACATAAATGTCTGTCGGGCCAGGTCCAGGAACCACACGTTTTGCCTTCGAGCCCTTGGCAGAAGGTGTCGGCATGAACGTGACGTTCTGCCCGGTCACCAGAGGCGCTCGACCTTCGACGTCATCAAGGTGGAAAAAGTACTGCTCCCTGTCCTCCCCTTTGATGAAACCGTACCCCTTGATGGGAACAAAACTGATGACGACACCTGCGATGCTACCGGCGGCTCTACTGTCCATGTCTGCCACGTAAATCTCTCCATAGTCATACCTCACTGGTAGCCCGTCTGCTGCTTCATCCACCCCGAAGCTCAGCACAACGTTTCAAAGAACCCGCGGCCGTTACTGGCCTGCAGGCCCTCAGCTTCGCAGATGGATACGAGACATATGCGTAGGGGAATTCGCAAAAACAGTGGGTATTTTTCAGCAGGAATCGCCGCCGCTCGAGAGCTCACGGCGACCTTCAGGTGTGAAGTTGGCGCAGGGTGGACGGAAGGGAGTTTTTTGAGGTTCGGCGAACCGCTGAACGAACGTTTCTTGGTCGTGATTTGCTAAGGCCAGCAAGACAACTCGCTTTCCATCGAGTGAAATTTCCTAGAAAATCCTGACCGCTTGTTTGCGCCTGATCTCGCGGCTAGGCTGCGTTCCGTCACTGCCAATTCAGTGACCGGGTTTAGCAGCCCATTGTGATCAGGCGCACGGCGCCACCTTCTACGAGGCGCTTTTTTTCAGCCTCCGTTTTATGGTGGTCGTGCGCAGGGCACTTCGGTGCGCCGGTTTTCCTGATCACCGGTCTGCTAACCTGCGTACGGCTGCCACCCCCTCGTTTAGCAGCGATGTTGGCAGCTCCCTCAACAGATCGGGAGTAACCACTCTATGTTCAAACCCACCCCTAATCCGCCTGTTTTCTCCAACGTTGAATCCATCGACCCTCGTATCGCCGACCGGGCTTTGTCTCACTACAACCTCGGTCCAAGCGCAGGGTCAAAACCTGCCTCTGTCACCGTACTGCATGATCACCTGAATGATCCCAGACATCAGGAAGACGTACTGGCAGACGTCTACTCGATTCTGCAATCCGCTGCGGCCACTGCTTATGAAAACGCCGACAACCAAACCGGTGCGAACCGCAAGGTGGCGATGGGCGTAATGCATTTGATTGAGTTGGCACAGCTGAGAATGGATTCGGTGCTGAATGAGCACGCGGTCAGCGGCTGACAGCAGTCCAGAGAAGAACGGGAAGCAGAGCTTCCCGTTCACTTTCATTTGAGGATGAATCCGTCCCAGCCCTATCAAGTGATTACCTGACACCTGCTGAGACCGAGATAAGAAGCTCAGGTAGTGTCCGGGATTAGTTGACCACTACATACCTGTCTTAGCCAGCGCAACCATGTGATTCCTCCGAATCCGAAGACCTTCCACAGTGTTCATCCTCGCCATATGGCCTTGCAAGTGGACTGGAATTCTCCATCAGCGTAAACATCGGTAACGATTTCCGGTACGACGGATGCACTCTGATTGAAAAAGGTTGCCGCTTCGCTCGATCGCCCCTGAGCGCACAAGATCTTTGTGGCGTTAATCGCGATAAATCGGCGAGTCCTGTTCTCGCTTGGGTTCAGCTTCCAAGCACGACTGATGCTGGCCAGCGCAGCAGTGAACTGGTTCGTCCGAAACTCTGAGTACGCTTTGAAATTCCATGCCAAAGGGTCATTGGGATTTTGTTCAATCGCAGTGTTGAAATTTCGCAACGCGCTCTCAAAGTCCCCTTTCCGTACATACGCCCGCCCCTCGGCCATTCCGGGCGCCAACTGTTGATCTCCTGAGGCACTCACAGCGCGAGGAGTGACAACCAGTGGTGGAACAGAGCTGTCCTCTTCAGCGGTATCCTGTTGCGCCATAGAAACTCCGTCGGTTTTTTGAGCACTAGAGCGTTGTAATGCGAGCTCTCGTCTAATCGTGTGAACCTGGGCGATCAGAGCATCCGCGTCCACTGGGAGTACAAGTCTCGCTAAGGCAGTCAATCTCAACTCAGCGTCAGGCTCATCTGACATGATCATGTCTATGTGATCTTGCAAAAATTTGACTCGGGTGGCGTCCCTAGAGCGCTCCATCTCGCTCTGCTTCAGTTTCAGGTCATCTGCCTTCTGCTGTAGCTCTACCTCCTGCCGGTGGGCATCAAGCTTCAGCCGAGCCGACTCATTGAGGTAGCTAGACGTAGCGGGGATGATAACTACAACAACGCTAACAAAAGCGCCTACCCATAAAACTGTTCGGTTGTGACTGCTTTCCGACCTGAATTTTGTGTCTTCGAGACGAAGCCTGTCGCGTTCGACTCCTTGGTTGGAGGTATCCTGATCCAATCGCGTTTCCCCACATAGACAATAGGTGATGGTAATGGCACTAAGCTACCCACACCTATGTCGCATTGCCACTCAAGTAGTTGCACTTCCTTGATCATTTCGAGAACACCAGGGCCGATAGACGTGGAATCAATGGTCTTGGCACAATGTTCACTTGGAAAGGAACCCACCCAAGGAACACCATGGCCCGCCCCGTACCCCCTCTGCGTTCAATATTGATGATTGTCGGACTGCTGCTGAATGTGGGCACGCCTGCCGTGGCGGCGTCCTTCGATTGCCAGAAAGCCTCGACACCGGTGGAACGAGCTATCTGTGCCAGTCCCGAATTGAGCGAGCTGGACAGCACCCTTGGTGCACACTACAACCGGGCAATCACCAAGCTGGCGCCTGATCAGCGCGATGCCTTACGCACTGGTCAGCGTACTTGGTTGAAAACTCGCGACGCCTGCGCCGCTGAACCAGACAAACTGGCTGCTTGCCTACAACCGCTACTGAGCCAGCGGGTAATCGAGGTGGGTACGCTAACTCAGCCGGGCACGGCGGCCCTGGACGCGACCATTGCCAGCATTCCCTACCACCCGGCCGAGGCGGCGCAAGGGCTGAGGCGTTATCCGAGCAGTGAGTTAGCCGCGGCCTGGCTGGTTTACCTGCATCGTTTTGAGCCGGCCAGCGGAGTGACGCAAGACGAAGCCGACGCGAGTCGCCAGCAGGTACTCAAGGCACTGACTGACGATGACTTTGCGCGCTCGGTGTTTAGCGACATTGAGAATGATCAATCGGTGAGCCGCGACCGGGTCGAGTTGACGCTGCTGCGCATGATGATCGAACGGGCAGAGTACGCGTTCTTCGCTGACCAGCGCGCCTTTGTGCACTGCTTTGTTTTCTCACGCCACGGTGAGGCCGCCTACGAAGCCTTTGGCTCGCTCTACGGTTCTACTCGTGACACCTTTGCGCCGATCTGCGCGCCCCAGGGCAACCTGTTTGAACAAGGTCCCTGGAAGCAACTGAGCGGCAGCTTTAACGAAGCGCTGTCTGCGGCGAGCGGGAATGCCGGCACCATTCGCTTTGCCAGCTATGCCGAATGGCACTTGATGGCGCTGCGGGCTACGGTGTCTCCCCGGGACTTTCTCAAGGCGCCGGCTGCAAAGACGGATGATCCCGAACAGAACGTGCGTGACTGGACCGACGACAAGTCCTGGCCGAAAAAACAGCGTCAGCAGGCCTTGGCTGCGGTTGAACCCGCCCGACAGGCGACCAGCACCTGGTTGCAGCACGAGCGCGGTTTATCCGCGAGCGAGGCGCAGCAGGCCGCGCGTGAAATCGTTCGGCAGTGGATGAGCCAGCGCCTGGATTTCATTAGCGAAAACAGCGGGGCCGGGTAAGCCCCCGTTACTTTTCCAACTACTCGTAAGCGCAAGCTTTTTTGATACGGTCGATCAGCCATCGGCCCGCAGGTCCAGGAAGAGCCGTTGCAGAATGCACGGCGGATATTCCCAACTTCACGCCCTCCCTAGGTATTCCTTCGACATCAAGAACAATCAGTGTGCCAGCAGCGATGTCTTGCTCAACCATATGAAGCGGCATGCTGCCCCATCCAACCCCATCCTTGAGAAACGCGTATTTGGTTGATAGATCTGCCAGACGCCACGTCAACGGTGACAACACACCGAAGTCCTGCCCGATCATTAAATCAGAACGATCAGTCAGAACGAGCTGAATGTGTTTCGCCAGTTCATGCCTTGGAGTTTTTCCAACCCAAGAGGCCAGCGGGTGGTCATGAGCCGCAACCATGACGAGCGAGACCTCGCCGATACGCTCGCTGGATAGCGATGCGAAAGAGACTGGCAGACTCCCCAAAATGCCTAAGCTGCAACGTCCGTCCAATATTGGCTGGTAAGCCGCACCCAAGGCCTCTACGAAGATTTTCAAGGGTGTAAGCGGGAACCGGATGGCAAACTCTTTCGCGACGGCTGTTATCGACGATGTCGGGAAGAACACGTCCATTACCACGGACAACTCCGGTTCTATCCCCGAGGACATGAGCTTTGCACGGGCCTTCAACGTATCTACGCCTGACACGATGCTCCGCGCATCCGCCAACAAGAGCACTCCTTCTGGAGTGAGCTTGGGAAATCGACCTGAGCGGTCGAACAGCACAACACCAATTTGGTTTTCCAGGCCGCCGACCCATCCACTCACTGCTGACTGCACCCGATTGAGCTTCCTGGCCGCGGCGGAAAAGCTTCCCTCATCGACTGCGGCGATAAATGTTCTGAGCTGATCCAGTGACACCCCGTCGAGCATAACGCCTCCAACCATCCCAAAAACAGATACTTCACATCTCAATATACCGTCTTTTCAGATCCAACTCAGCGGCAGATCATTCTCAACGCTTCCCCCCTACACCTCGAAGGTCAGTCACCATGCAACTCCTCCATCTTGATTCCAGCCTGCTGGGCACTCATTCAGTTAGCCGCAACCTGTCCTCTGACATCGTTGCTCGTTTGGTAAAGCTGCAACCTGAGCTCCGCGTGATTTATCGTGATCTCGCAGACGACCCTGCATTGCACCTTTCGGGAGCCCACCTAGCGGCATGGCAGGGTATCGACAACAAGGACAAGGTGTTGATTGACGATCTGTTCAAAGGCACCGCCTACATGGATGAGTTACTGGGGGCCGATATCGTTGTGATTGGCGCGCCCATGTACAACCTGTCGATACCTACACCTCTGAAAGCCTGGATTGACCGGATTGCGGTGGCCGGCAAAACGTTCCGCTACACCGCCACCGGCCCCGAAGGCTTGCTAAAGAACAAGCGAGCGTTCATTGCCTCCGCTCGTGGCGGTGTCTATTCAGCGGGAAACCCTGCTGCCGCGTTGGAGCATCACGAGAGCTACTTGATTGGACTCTTGAGCTTTTTGGGCATCACCGACACGACCGTCGTTCGCGCAGAAGGTGTCGCGTTCAGCCCCGAGGCGAAAGAAGAAGCCGTTACTCAAGCACGAAGAGCCATTGCTGCCATTACGGCCTGACATCTCGACTCGCAGCCATCTTTTGAGGAACTCACCATGACTTATTCCATCATTGGTTCCGGAAAACTCGGAACAGCCCTTGCACGCCAATTTGCCCGAAATGGTATCGAGTTCGGACTGGCCAACACCCGTGGCCCGGACACTCTCACAGCGCTTGCCCAAGAACTGGGCAAGCCAATGATTGCGCAGTCCCTCCAGGAAGCGCTCAAGGCAGACATTGTCATCCTCGCCATCCCGTTCAAAGCGCACCGAGAGATCGGGCTCACAATTTCCGATTGGAACAACAGAATCGTGATTGATGCTATGAACACCTACGGGGTTTCGCCGGAGGAGCTCGGCGATAGAGAGTCGACTGACATAGTGGCATCGGCGTTTATCGGCGCACGAGTGGTCAAAACCTTCAATCAGTTACCAGCAGCGCTGCTAGCTAAACACCCTGAAGAAAATGGCGGGCGCAGAGTGATGTTTCTATGGGGACGTGACCACGATGCCAATACCGATGTCGTCGATTTGGTCGGACAGCTTGGGTTCGCAGCGATCAATCTAGGGATGATCGAACAAGGCAGCAAGCTGCTAAGCCTGGGCGGCCCGCTCATCCTTCAGAACATCATTAAACACCCGTGAGTGAACCGGTTCGAATGACGGCCACCACCCGTTGTCCGTGGTATCGCGAACTTCGAACCGTCTACTTCGATTGCCAGCGTGCTCCAGGTCGAACGAGCGGCCGTATGGCGCGCATTAGCCGTGATTTGTTAGCGCTAGCAAGACGACTCGCTTTCCCTCGAGTGAAATTTCCTAGAAAATCCCGGCCGCTTGCGCCCGTTATTTTCGGTGGCTAGTCTGCGTTTCGTCACCGCCCATTCGGTGACCGGTTTTGACAGACCGATACTCACAGGCGCAAGCAGCGCCCCAATCACCATTGCAGGCGCGAGCCTGTCGTGCGTGTTATGGCGGCTGTGCGCAGGGCATCTTCGGGTGCGCCGGGTACCTGTGTCCGGTCTGTCAACCTACGTACAGCTGCCACCCTTCCCTGTTTGACAGCAGGCGGTGGTAGCCCATCACAGGAGCTCCATCATGTTCAAAGCCACACCCAACCCGCCGGCGACACCCAGCCCATTAGACCTCACCCCTGATGCCGTCGATCGAGCATTGGCGCACTACATTTTTTCGCAGCCCTCCACATCCAAACCCTCTCGACCCGGCAACGTCGCGGGTCCAAACCTTTGGGAGCAAGCCCTCGTCGATGCCTGTTCCATTCTCGAATCGGCCGCGGCCATGGCCTACGATCATGCAGACAACCTCACAGGCTCAAACCGCAAGGTCGCCATGGGCATGGTTCATCTGATTGAGTTGGCGCAACGCCGAGTGGACTCAGCGCTGGAGGAAAAGCTTCAAGGGTTTCGGGCCTGACTGAAGTGGACCTGCGGCAGCGTTTGCTGAAGGTCGTCTCGTAAGAGGGGCCGAGCTTTCCTTACTAAAACGGTAACCGCCTCAAAGGGCGGTTACCGAATCAGCAAGCCCTCACACCAGCCCGTCGGCGATCCAACACTGGACGAGGTTCCAGACCATGGTCAGGTTCATTTTCCATCTGGCCCAGCCGTACAAATCAGATCTGAATCGAGGGCAAACCCCAGAGGTGCCACTGCACACTCAATTCCCCCGATCATTCCTTCAATCCATCTGCTCGAACCGCCGCCGCTTCATGAACAATCCCATCCCCATCGCCACGGCAAAAACCGACAGCAACCCCAGATCAAACCCCAACAAGCGGGTCTGACCTGCCACAACGCAGCCAACCGCACCCGCCGCCACCAACACCACTCCTAGCCACTTGCGTAGCAGATACGGTTTGAGGAATTGATCGAGCAGAAAGGACACCACCAAGGCAATGACCAATTGAGTAATGTCGGACATGTACGTCTCCAGTCAAGTCTTGATGATCAATGTCGAGAGGGTGCGTTGCGGGCCGATACCGCCGTTGACCTGCGCCTCGATGCTGACCAGTACGTCGCCAGCATGGTAGGTGGGTAGGATTTCATTGGCATACGTGCGCACACCGGCCCCTACAGGTATCGCCACGTAAGAGGGGGCCACGGCCTTGGCGGCGGCAGTGAAGGCCATGCCTGCAAGGTTGGCGATCGTGGTGCGTTGGGCGTTGAGGGCATCGCCCTGTTGCCGGGTCAACGGCTTGGAGATGCCGATCATCATCACGCACGGCAGGTTTTTGGCCAGCATCTTGTCGTACACCTCGACGACCTTGCTGTTGACCTCATAGTGGGCGCTTTTTGCCTCGCCAAAATGCAGCTCGCGCAGGCGCCCACGTTCGCTGTCGGTGAGGGTGATCTGCGAGATGTTGAAGACGATCCCGTGATTGCCCATGTATTGAAAAGTCCCTTCGAACTTCATCGCGCGCTTCCTTTCGGCACAAAGGTGGCGATTCTCTACAAGGAGCGCGTTGGATTCAAATCATTTCACCTTGCTGGCAAGGCGGCGGGTGCCTTCATCGATCAGCTCGCACAGGTGTAAGCGTCCGCCGCACGCACACCTCTCGTAGCATTCGCGCGCGTCGTGGCGACGGTGAGACTGGGCGGCTCTTGCTGCAGGTCTGGTGAGGGGGATTAACGGTCCTCTCACCAGACCTGCAGCAATTTCCGTAACGGTTATCGAATCCTCAGGCCCTCACACCAGCCCGTCGGCGATCCAACGCTGGACCAGGTTCCAGACCATGGTCAGGTTCAAGGTGGGTTCGCACTCGGCCATCGACATGGTCACCTCCAGGACGGATCGTGGGTTCTGCATGTTGGTGCCCTGCTCTTTCGTCAGGCGGACCCAATGCTCCCACAGGCGGTTCTCTTCTTCAGGGCCGACCAGAGGCCAGCGCCCCTTGCGATGAGGAATCCCAAGGATGTCACGCCGAACGGCGACCTCTTTGGCCGGTAAACCAAAGAGCTCTGTGATCATGGGTGTGCTGGCACCTAGGCTGATCGCGCGGCGGATTGTGTCCTCTTCATCCGCATTGCTGGCATGGGCCAACAGACGGTGGACGACGGTGCCATCCACGGTGATCTTGAACCAGGGAACCGGTGAGTTCACCAAAGTCCCCATGCTGCGAGGATCAATCAGGGTTTGCAGATCTTTCTCTTCGAAGCCCATGGCCAGGCAGCTGCGCAGCTGACCATTCTTGATGTTGTCCAAAACTTGAAAGGCGACAGCCAGATTCAAAGGGTGCACGTGTACCTCCACCATTCCATGGTTATTGATCGGCCTCAGTCACAAGCCGTTCGCTCTCATAGCCCTACAGTCCGTCGGGCTCTATGTGTTTTCACGATACCCATTGCGCTGGACACTCAGTATCTCGACACCTGCCCAGTCCTCCATACGACAGGCCAGCTCATACAGAAAGCCATGGCTTTTCAATTGCTCTGTGCTGAGCTTGAGCTGGACTGTATAGGTGGTATCGACTGGGGCATCAGGACTCAAATCCATTTGTTTGTTCTCCCTGTTGTGGCTATCGCTCCAGGTGCGATAGGCGGTGATGGCTGATCGACCGGCGTCAGTTTTCCCGTGCGAACCTGCGAAAACGTTCCGCGGTTTCATCGAACCGGTCTGCTCCGCAGCGGCTCAATTTTGTGGTGCCCCTAATTATGTAGTGCACGCATAAGGAAGCTTCTGTCAGAAAAAGCGCCTCTTCAAAAGGGAAAAGCATATGTCAGTTGTGAGGCAGCTATTTTCTCGAGGAATACGCCAAAATTCACTCAGCTCTCCAGCTCAGAACAAATCACCTGCACGCGACAAGCGAAGTATCTCCTTACAACCACCCGGGAAATGGCTGGCTATCTCAGCTAAATGATTTAGCTCGATTATTAGATCGGGATGACGGCTGGTAACAACCTCTTCCCAAGTGGTGTTGTCTTCAAGACCACCGTGTACTGACAGCTCATTGATCGGTTGAGGCTTACTCAGCCTTTGCGAGTACGAGCCGTCGCAATGGACCACCTTACAAAACCAAAGCCGCTGTCAACGGCTTAGGAGGCCGAAGTGCTAGATCCAGCATCAAAATATGATCTGACATCTACTGAAAGTCTGTTGAATCGAAACATCTCAAATCAGGGTGATAAGTTAAATTATGCAATTAGTGAGCTCTGCACGTCTATCAAAGAACAGAATAAGAGCATAGCCGCTCTCAGCAATACCGTTGTCGATCAACATCGCGAGCTTCGTAACAAAATCGCCGATGACGTCGTGGTTAAGATTGGTGAAGAACGCGAAAGAGTCAAAGAGCAAAGGACTTTCATAATCATGTCGTGGCTGGCCACTTTAGGCGTGGTACTGATAATGTTTTTAGTTTTTCTTACACCTGTTACTAAACCGGTCTCAAAGACCGAGTCGTCTACGCAGGCACCAGCATCAACTGATATTTCGGTTACGACGACGCAATGTGAGTCAACAGACGCGCAGCTCTAAATCCACGCGTACACCCGATGCAGTATTGAACAGTTGGGGTTGTGCCAGGACGCCACTATGGACAGCGGTGTCGCTACCGACGCAGTCGTAATGACCTGGCGTCTCCTGAGGCACAGCCCGTGACAGTTCGTGCGATACAAGAACACTACATCCAGAACTGAGAACAGAGCCCCC
Source organism: Pseudomonas sp. MWU12-2345 (assembly GCF_023242385.1). Lineage (NCBI taxonomy): Bacteria > Pseudomonadati > Pseudomonadota > Gammaproteobacteria > Pseudomonadales > Pseudomonadaceae > Pseudomonas > Pseudomonas sp. MWU12-2345. The sequence goes on from NZ_JALLJA010000001.1 coordinate 989,718, forward strand.
TGCTCTCTGTACGACTGTGCGCGGCATACGTGTAGTTACGCGCAACAAGCTAGGCCGTTTCCTACATTCTCACCGGAAGTGGCTGGCTATCTCACCCAGTGAGTTTGGATCGATGATTTGACCTGGTTAGCTGTCGTTGGCAGCACCTTCCCAAGTGGTCGTGATCTTCGAGGCCACGGTGTGCAGATAGCACATTGATCATCCCTAGTTCGCCCAGCATTCGGAAGTGCGAACAGTCGTCGACACCCTCGCCGATCGAATGCAGCAACCCACCGTGACGGAGACCTACCGTCAGGTGGTGCCTCCTCGTCACGTTTTCATTGAGGTAGGAGACACCATGAGTAGATCTATGGCCATGTATGACGCGCTGTCAGACATCAGCGTACCACCGGAAAAAGCCAAAGCCGTCGTAGAGGCTTGGGAGGCCGAAGTGCGAAACGTAGCAACGAAATCCGACTTGGTACGAGCGGAGAAGCAGTTGATCCAAAAAACCGTCGATCTGGGTCGAGAGCTGCGTGGCTCGATCAAAGAGATTAGCGACACGGTCAAAACACATACCGAGCAGATAAACACGCTCAGCCAAGCGATAGTCACCCAGAGGATCGAGCTTCGCGCTGAAATGAAGGAACAAGGCAGCGAGATTCGTGCTGAGATCAAAGATCAAGGTAACGAGCTTCGTGCATCAATAGAAAAGCAGGGCAGTGACTTCCGGCTTGCTATGGAAAAACAGGGCAACGGCTTCTCTCTTGCGATGGAAAAACAAAGCAACGAACTTCGACTTGCTATGGAGAAACAAGGAAACGATTTCCGGCTTGCAATGGAAAAACAAGGAGGCGAGCTGCGGCTTGCAATTGAAAAGCAAGGCAGCGAGCTGAAAAAATCCATTTCGGACTTAGCTGCTGACGTTGATAAGAAAATGACTGTCACATGCTGGAAACTCGGCATAATTTTCACTTTCATAATCGTTCCATTAGGAAAATTCACCTTCGATTATGTTGCTAAAGAATGGCCGTTCTGATTCATCGTTTCACCGCTCTACCGGAAGGTTTCGGCCTGAGGTTTAAACGCTATAAGACGTGGGCACTGTCCGCGTTGCTCTGATACACCACAATTTCTGCCCATGCGGGGAACACTCCCCGTCCGGGCGCAGTGTCTCTCCGTTTTGGGCTTTTCCTGGAGAGACCTATGAAACTCGATGCACTCACACCGCAACAAGAAGCACTGCTCGACTTACCTGTCGTATTTACCCCTAGGGCGTGGCATGAGAGCGTTTACATAGCGAAGCCACTGAGCATCGCCGAACAGGGCTTTCGCCTGACTGCAGTGCTTCAGGCCGTTCGCAATGCCATCATTCAGGAGTCTTGGGATGATGAGCCATTGTTCTTTGACTTCAGCCACAAATGCTTTCCCTTTACGGGTGAGCGATCGGCACTGGCTCTGTTGGATCTGCGTCTGGTAGTAGACCGTACGGAAGCAGAACGGCATGTGCTGACGCTCATGCTCAGGCATGAAGCCGAGGCGCTTGAAAAGCGGATTCCTGGAGAGTTCTTTGCTCTTGGTGAAGTCGTCATGACCCAGGGTGTAGAGGCGCTTGCTCAACAAGGTCTGTTGGACATAGCGCATTTTCTGGACCGTCACCTTTGTGGTGATTGGGGAGAGCTACCTGGGGCGGACAGACTGAAAAATGAGCGGGCGGTGCTGACCGGCGCCAGCTTGTTCTCGCAATACGACGTTGACGTTGGAGCGGCGAAAAAGCTCTGGATCATCACTTCGGCAGACAGGCGATTCACCTCCCTACTCCTGCCAATAGAACCCACCCTACCCCAGTTTGACTGAGGCTCACTGACCGCCTACCCGCCTTTTCAGGCGAGTAGGCGGTTTTTGCATTCAGGGTTGGGCGAGACCCGCGCTGGATGCTGGTGCTGCTATTGCGACAGTCCGGTGTCGGCCAAAAGCGGACGGTCGATTATTTACTATCGAACGCGAACGTTAAGCCTGATTCTGTGCCAGAAAGAATTCTGCATGGGGAACTGAGTATGTCCTGGCTAAGAGCGCCTGGGCGTCCATTAAGGCAAGTCGCCACCTCCCTCTCTTCTGGGACTGATGAGCAGACCTCATGAACCCTTGCCGATCTACCCGTCTAGTCTCCACTCGTTAGCTGGCTTACTGTTTCCCAACGCAAACGTCGGGAGATCGAAATGCACAAGCGCACACTTGGAAACAGTTCACTCGAAGTGTCAGCCCTGGGCTTGGGTTGCATGGGCCTGAGCCATGGCTACGGCCCGGCGACTGACACACAACAAGCCATTACGCTGATCCGTTCGGCGGTTGACCGAGGCGTTACGTTCTTCGATACCGCCGAGGTTTACGGTCCGTACCTGAACGAGCAAGTGGTGGGTGAGGCATTGGCGCCAGTTCGCGATCAAGTGGTCATCGCCACCAAGTTCGGCTTCACCTTCGGTGCCGACAATAAACAGCAGATTCTAAATAGTCGCCCTGAGCACATTCGACTCGCCGTCGAAGGCTCATTGCGCCGACTTAAGACCGATTTCATCGATTTGCTTTACCAGCATCGGGTTGACCCGGACGTACCGATTGAAGACGTCGCCGGTGTAGTGAGAGATCTGATTGGGGAAGGCAAGGTCAAGCACTTCGGCCTTTCGGAAGCCGGTGCGCAAACCATTCGCCGCGCACATTCGGTGCAGCCAGTCACGGCGCTGCAAAGCGAATACTCATTGTGGTGGCGTGAGCCTGAGCAGGAAATCCTGCCGACGCTCAAGGAGCTGGGGATCGGCTTCGTGCCGTTCAGCCCACTGGGCAAGGGTTTTCTCACCGGCACAGTAGCGGCCGACGCCACATACGGCAGCGACGATTTTCGAAGCATCGTGCCGCGTTTCAGCCAGTCGGCACTGCAAGCCAATCAAGGGTTGGTGGTGTTGATCCGCCAGATAGCCGCGCAAAAAAAAGCGACACCGGCGCAGATCGCGCTGGCCTGGTTGCTCGCGCAGGCACCGTGGATTGTACCGATTCCCGGGACGACCAAATTGCATCGCCTTGAAGAAAACCTTGGCAGCGCGGACATCACCCTCGACGCGGGCGAACTCCAGGCCATTGACACCGCACTGGCGCAGATCCGCATCGAAGGCGAGCGTTATCCCGAGGCCCTCAAGGCGCGCGTCGGGCGATGAACAACGATCACGATCCTCTACGGCGCACGGTCATCGCCGCACTGGCGAGCGCCCCGTTGCTGTCACTCGCCGACACGCAAACCGCCAGCGAAATACCACGTTCAGGCTCGCGAATTCTGGTCGCGTACTTTTCCCGCTCCGGCAATACCCGCGTGGTTGCCGGGCTCATCCAGCGCGGATTGGGTGCCGACCTGTTCGAGATCCGTCTGGCCAAAGCCTATCCCGAGGACTACCTGCAAACCGTGGAGCAGGCGCGTCAGGAGCGCGACAGCGGCTTCGAGCCCGAGCTGGAAAGCAAGGTTCACGCTCTGAGCGACTACGACACGATTTATCTCGGCTTTCCGATCTGGGGTGAGACCACCCCGCCAATCGTGCGTGCTTTTCTGAGCGCCCACGACCTGACTGGCAAAACCCTCATCCCCTTCAACACCCACGGTGGTTACGGCTTGGGCAATAGCCGCAGCATCCTCGAAAAGCACGCGCCCAAGGCTAAGCTGATGGAAGGATTTGTGATGGAGGGTGAGCAAGAGCGCAAGACCATGGAGCGCGTGAATGGCTGGCTGAGCGATCACCCTCACACACGCTAATCGATTTCTGGATTGGAGAAGCACCATGAAAACCCGCACGCTGGGCAACGGCCTGGAAGTTTCCGCAATGGGCCTCGGCTGCATGAGCATGACCTCCGCCTACGGCCCGGCCGCCGACAAACCGAGCATGATCAAGCTGATTCGCTCGGCCCATGAGCAAGGCATCACCTTGTTCGACACCGCCGAGGCGTATGGCCCATTCGCAAATGAAGAGTTGTTGGGCGAGGCCTTGCAACCGATCCGCGAACAGGTGGTCATCGCCAGCAAATTCGGTTTCGATATTGACCTGGTCACCGGCGCACGAGGCAGCGGCACCAATAGCCGACCCGAGCATATCCGCGCCGTGGCAGAGGCGTCATTGAAGCGGTTGCGCACCGATTGCATCGACCTGTTTTATCAGCATCGCGTTGATCCGCAGGTGCCGATCGAAGACGTTGCCGGCACCGTCAAGGAGCTGATCGCCGAGGGCAAGGTCAAGCATTTCGGCCTGTCCGAGGCCGGTGTGCAAACCATCCGCCAGGCACACACCGTGCAACCGGTAACGGCGGTGCAAAGCGAGTATTCGCTGTTCTGGCGTGGCCCGGAACATGAACTGCTTGGCGTACTGGAGGAACTGGGTATCGGCTTCGTGCCGTTCAGTCCACTCGGCGCTGGCTTCCTCACGGGTCAGATCGATGAGCACACCCAGTTTGACGCCAGCGACTTCCGCAATTTTGTCCCGCGTTTTTCACCTGAAGCGCGCAAGGCCAACCTGGCGTTGGTCGGCGTGGTGAAGGCCGTTGCCGAGCGCAAGCAGGCGACGCCTGCACAAGTCGCGCTGGCCTGGTTGCTGGCGCAGAAACCATGGATCGTGCCGATCCCGGGCACGACCAAACAACACCGACTGGAAGAGAACCTGGGCGCGGTAGAACTGGAACTGACCGGCGATGATCTGCGCGTGATCAATGAGCAGATGGCGCAGATCCAGGTGCACGGTGAACGCTTGCCGGAATCGGCGCTGAAGATGACCGGGCTCTGAGCCTTACCCCCGCTGCTCCGGGCTCGGAGCAGCTTCACTACCTGACCTGAGTTCATTCGATGAACCGATTGATCGCACCGCTCGTTGCCTTGTCGCTGTTGAGCGCAGAAACCCAGGCCGCCAGCGAAATCCGCATCACCCATAATGGCGCCCAGCCCTCGATCAAGGGCGCAGCGGAAAACTTCACCGGCACGGTACGCGTTGATGGCCTGTTCAAGGGTGATCTGCCGGCGCGCATCGGCGGCGGCACGGTGACCTTCGAACCCGGCGCGCGTACCGCTTGGCACAGCCATCCATTGGGGCAAACGCTGATCGTCACCGCCGGGGTTGGCTACGTGCAGCAAGAAGGTGGGCCGCGTCAGGAAATCCGTCCGGGCGACATTGTCTGGATTCCGCCGCACACCCGTCACTGGCATGGTGCCACCGCCAGTAACGGCATGACTCACATCGCGATTGCAGAAGCCGAGGACGGCAAGACGGTGACTTGGGAGGAGAAAGTCTCGGAGGCGCAATACGCCGGCAAATGAAGTAACGGAATGTGTCGGAGCCAGTAGCGCGGCACCTCCGCGGTGAGCCATCAAAACACCTCAAACCCCCGTGTTTGTGCGACGACGCCGGGTTTTGAGCGGCAATCGTAAAAACCACTCATGAGCCCTGCTCAGGAGTCCTTGCGCAATATCGGGGTTAATCACTACAACCGTCCTCCGTACGATCCAGTGACACCGCAGTGACCCAGCAATGCACGGAGCCTTTCATGATGACCACTGACGCTAGCAAGTCCCGCCCCCATCCCGCGCTAATGGCGCTCTGTCTAAGCCTTGGTGTGATGTTCAGTGTTACCACTCAAGCAGCCGAGGCATCGCAAACCATGACCCGCACACAAGCCAGCGCAGAAACACTGTCGAGCCAACAGCAGGCGATTCCCCTGATCGCAGCGTTTATGGCGACCAGCGACATGCCCAACCTCAACGTAGCCCTCAATCAAGGCCTCGACGCCGGCCTGACTATCAGCGAAACGCGGGAAATTCTGGTGCAGCTCTACGCCTACGTCGGCTTCCCGCGCAGCCTTAATGCCTTGAATGAGCTGATGACCGTGGTGCAGGCGCGCAAACAACGCGGCATCGACGATGCGCCGGGGCGTGAGCCTGACCGGGCGATTCCAATCGGTGATGAGCTTCTGGCGACGGGCACCGCGAATCAAACAAAAATTTCCGGTGGCTCGGTCAAAGGTCCGGTGTTCGAGTTCGCTCCGGTGATCAACCGATTTCTGCAAACCCATCTGTTCGGCGACATCTTCGAGCGCGACAACCTCGACTGGCAAAGCCGCGAACTGGCGACCGTCGGGGCGCTGGCAGCGACGCCGGGTGTGGAATCGCAATTGCGTTCGCACATGCTGGCGAGCCTGCGCGTCGGGCTCAGCGCAGCGCAGTTGAGTCAAGTCACCGAGCAGTTGAAAAAGCACGGAGATGCACAGACCGCCGAACGTGCAAACACGGCGCTGGCCCAGGTCCTGGCGGCTTCGGGGAAATAACATGAAATATGCAAAATACTTGCTCTGCATCACCCTGCTCAGCCTGTTGGCAGCTTGTGCGAACCAGCCCGATGGCTCAGGCCCTTTACTGATTCAGGCGCAAGGCAGCTTCGCCGCCGGTGGAACGATGACCACTGCGCCGGGTACGTTCAACCCGCGCAAGCCGATGGCTCCGGATGGCCAGACCTATCACGGTGACCATGCCTACACCTTCTACCAAATCCCGGTCGATGCCCGGAAACTACCCATCGTGATGTGGCATGGCGCAGGCCAGTTCTCCAAGACCTGGGAAACCACCTCCGATGGCCGCGAAGGTTTCCAGACCATTTTCCTGCGCCGCCATTTCGGTGTGTACCTGATCGACCAGCCGCGACGTGGCGATGCCGGCCGTAGCATGGTCGAGGCGACGGTCAAACCGACGCCGGACGAACAACTGTGGTTCAACCAGTTTCGCATCGGCTTGTGGCCCAACTATTTCAACGGTGTGCAAGTAGCCAAGGATGCACAGACGCGCGAGCAATTCTTCCGGGCAATGACACCGAACACCGGGCCGTTCGACATGGGTGTGGTGTCTGATGGTGTGTCGGCGGTCTTCGACAAAATCGGCCCCGGCATTCTGTTCACGCACTCGCAAGGTGGCGGGCCGGGTTGGCTGACCGCGATCAAGAATGACAAGGTCAAGGCCATTGTCGCCTTCGAGCCGGGCAGCAGCTTTGTCTTCCCGCAGGGTGAGGTGCCCGCGCCGATCCCCAGTGCCTTCGACACGGTGCAGGGTGCGGCCGTGCCGATTGATCAGTTCATGGCGCTCACGCGCATTCCGATCCTGATCCTCTACGGCGACAACATCCCGGAGCAAGCCGTCGACCTTCCCGCTCAGGACAGTTGGCGCGCACGGCTGAAGATGGCCCGGCTTTGGCGCGATACCGTCAACCAGCACGGCGGTGACGTAAGGCTGATCCATTTGCCGGAGATCGGCATCAAGGGCAATACCCACTTCCCCATGTCCGATTTGAACAACGTGCAGATCGCGAATCTGGTGTCGAGTTTCCTAAAAGAAAAGCATCTGGACTAACCAGGGCTCACATCCAATTTTTTTACTGCCCTTCTTTGATTGCTCAGGAGTTTCACGTGATAAACACCTTTATGAAAGCCACGCTCATGTCGGCGCTGGTTGGCCTTTCTGCGGGCGAAGCCGGAGCGGCGGACTACAAAAAAAACCCGTTCACACTGGCTTACGACGGCGCCATTACCAGGAACGAGCCGGGCAAGGTCAACATCCATCCGGTCAGCTACAAGCTCAATGGCATGGACATCGCCGCCAACGTTTACACCCCGGCCAACTACGATGCGAAGAAGGTCTACCCGACCGTTGTGGTCGCGCATCCGAACGGTGGCGTCAAAGAGCAGGTCGCCGGACTGTACGCCCAGCGCCTGGCCGAACAGGGCTACATCACGATCACCGCCGATGCGGCCTACCAGGGCGCAAGTGGCGGACAGCCTCGCAGCATCGACAAGCCGGCGTATCGCATCGAAGACATCCATGGCATGGCAGACTTCATCAGCCAATATGCGGGCGTCGATAGCACGCGCCTGGGCTTGCTCGGGATCTGCGGCGGCGGTGGCTATTCGTTGGCCGTCGCGCAAACCGACAAACGCTTCAAATCGCTGGCAACCATCAGCATGTTCAACTCCGGTCGGGTGCGTCGCAACGGCTACAACGACTCGCAACTGGACAGCGTTCAGCAACGCCTGCAACAGGCTTCCGCTGCGCGCGCTCAGGAGGCGGCCGGCGGTGCTGTGCTCTATTCGGGTGACGCCAACCTCACCGACGAGCAGATCGCCAAGCTGCCCTTCGAGCTGTATCGCCAGGGCTACGAGTACTACTGGAAAACCCACGCGCACCCGAACTCAACGTTCAAGTACACCACCAGCAGCCTGTTGGACCTGATGCGTTTTGACGCGACCAATCAGATTGAGTTGATCAATCAGCCATTGCTGATGATCGCCGGCAGCAAGGCTGACAGCCTGTACATGACCCAGGATGCATTTCCCAAGGCCACCGGCACCAAGGACAAGGAATTGTTCATCATCGACGGCGCCACCCACATCGAAACCTACTGGGTCCCGCGTTATGTCGACGCGGCAATGGGCAAGCTGACAACGTTCTACGCACGAACCCTTTGATGGGCTGTTCGGGGATCGCGTATCCATGCGGAACCTGCTTACATGGAATAATTACGCGATCCCCATGAGAGGCTCTCATCAATGTCACGCGCCAATCTCAACGATCTGCAAGCCTTTGTGATCATTACCCGCGAAGGCAGCTTCACCCGCGCTGCGGCGCAGCTGGGCGTCTCGCAGTCTGCGCTAAGCCATACTCTACGTGCCCTTGAGACGCGACTCGGGGTTCGTCTGCTGACCCGAACCACCCGTAGCGTATCCCCTACCGAAGCCGGTCAACGGTTATATCAATCCATGGCGCCGAGGTTCGAAGAGATTGAATTCGAACTGGCAGCGCTCAGCGAGTTTCGTGACACCCCGGCAGGGAACGTGCGGATTCAAGCATCCGAACATGCAGCCAACAATATTCTCTGGCCCAAGTTGCTGAAGGTGCTTCCCGACTATCCGGACATCAAGGTCGAAATCACCGTCGACTACGCACTCTCCGACATCGTCGCTCAGCGCTATGACGCAGGGGTACGGCTTGGTGACCAAGTGGCCAAGGACATGATTGCCGTTCCTATCGGGCCGTCCTTGCGCATCGCGGTCGTGGGCTCACCCGAGTATTTCAAACAGCGCCCAGTGCCGAAGGTGCCGGGTGATCTGGCCGCACACAATTGCATCAATCTGCGCCTGCCCACCCATGGAAGCCTGATGCAATGGGATTTTGAAAAGGATGGTCACGAACTCAAGGCGCGCGTTGAAGGACAATGGACGTTCAACAGCAGCGTGCCGATTCTGCGTGCCGCCGTTGCGGGATGTGGGTTGGGTTTCCTTCCGGAAGATATGGTTGCCAAGGAGATTACCGAGGGAAGCCTTGTGCGAGTGTTGGAAGATTGGTGCCAACCCTTTGCCGGTTACCATCTCTATTACCCCAATCGCCGTGAACATTCATCAGCGTTTGGCGTTGTAGTTGAAGCGTTGCTCTACAAGCGATGAGTCATCGACCATCAAGCCGTCTCAATTTTTACCCCCGCCTCACAAACCCGCGATTGAGCAGATGCTTTGGATCGATTGCAGTCGTCGACGAACGGATGCAATGGGTCGATAGCGACCACGGCACGCTGTGCCTGATCCACTCTTGTCCTCCCCCAACGTGGAGGACACCACCATGAACACTATTGCTACGTACCGCCATCAGCCTTGGAACAAGGGAAAGCTAGTCGGCCAGAAAGTCCCGCTTCGAGTCAGAGATATCTGGGCCATCCGGGTCAGACTCCAGCTCGCGGAGAAGACACGGGATCTGGCTCTCTTCAACTTGGCTATCGACAGCAAGCTGCGTGCCTGTGACTTAACCAAGCTGCGAGTACGAGACATAGCCCATGGAGAACATGTGTCGTCACGGGCCATCGTGATGCAGCAGAAAACTCAGCACCCAATGCAATTTGAAATCACTGAGCAAACCCGAACGGTTCTGGAGGCTTGGATGCATCAGGCCCGCCTTCGTGCTGAGGACTTCTTGTTTCCGACCCGGCTACACGACTCAGACCATCTCTCCACCAGACAATACGCTCGAATAGTCAAAGCGTGGGTGACAGCCATTGGCCTTGACCCAGCCATGTACGGTACTCACACGCTACGAAGAACCAAGGCATCGCTGATCTATCGCAGGACGAAGAACCTGAGAGCTGTCCAACTCCTGCTTGGTCATACGAAGCTTGAAAGCACCGTCAGATACCTGGGAATCGAGGTCGATGATGCCCTGGAAATGGCGGAACAGACGGAAGTCTGACCATCTATAGCGACGGTCGATGCTAGACCGTCGCTATCCGACCCATAGTGGACGTTCGCTAGGGCTGGGCTCGACTAAATAGGAGGTAGCTTTCGCCCGTGGGCCGTGCTTTGAAGGATTGGGGTAGTTAGGTGATGGTGAGAAGGCGCAGGATGCGTTCGACCGGACGGTACTCCAAGGCCACAACTACCCGTTCCGGGTGACCACCAACTCGCGGGAACTCAAGCAGGATGTTGAATTTGGTGAGCTGGTGGGTCGGTTGGCTCACCCACTCGAGGTTATATAGGTAGTTCATCCGCAGCTTGCTTCGGATTGCGGCCTCGAGTTCAGCCTTAGTCAGTTCGGCCAAGCCGGCCTTTTGTAGTTTTCCGAGCTTCGTGGTCTGAAGGTACTTCTCGAACTTGGCGTCCTCAATGAAGACGGTGAACTCTGCCAGCGGTGCCGCAACAGGGGACATGGCCCTTACCGCGATCTCCAGGTCGTCGTCGGTGATATCGAGCAGCAGACGCTCAGGTTTGTACGAGAGGAAGGTGTCGAAGTAGATCAACTGAATACTTCTGAGTCGGAAACCTTGTTTCACGTAGTCATGCTGGTGGAGGTTGCAATCCTGCGTATTCGGTCAGGGCTATCGTCTGACGGAAGTGCTTCAGTCCATTCGCGAAGCCGTCATCCAGGAAGCGTGGGATGATGAGCCTTTGTTCTTTGACTTCGGCCACAAATGCTTTCCTTCCACAGGTGAGCGATCAGATCGAATCCTGTTGGATCTGCGCCTAGTCGTAGATCGAAAGGAAGATGAGCTGCATCTGCTGACGCTCATGCTCAGGCATGAAGCCGAGGCGCTTGAAAAGCGGATTCCTGGAGAGCTCTTTGCTCTCGGTGAAGTCGTCATGCCCCTTGGTGTCGAGGCGCTCGTTCAACAAGGTCTGCTGGACATAGTGCCCTATCTGGATCGCCACCTTTGTGGTGACTGGGGAGAATTACCAGGGGCGGACAGACAAAAAAACGAACGGGCGGTGCTGACCGGCGCCAGCTTGTTCTCGCAATACGACGTTGACGTCGGAACGGCGAAGAAGCTCTGGATCATCACCTCGGCAGACAGGCGATTCACCTCCCTGTTCCTGCCCATTGAACCCACCCTGCCCCAGTTCGACTGAGGCTTACTGACCGCCTACCTGCCTTTCCAGGCGAGTGGGCGGTTTTTGCATTCGGTTTTTTGTGGTGAGATCCTCTTCTGGGGGGGCTATTGCGCCGCTTGCTGATTTTTTAAAGCAATTATCTAATCCGACATTGCCCAGCGATCATGACCCTATGCGCAAAATCGGTTTGAGCGTGTCTCCCCGCTCACTGTCGGCAGCAGCCTCATTAATCTGTTCGAACTCATAGAACTTGACCATTTTGTCAAAAGGAAAACGGCCTTGCAGATACAAGTTGACCAGGTCAGGAATGAACTTCTGGGGCACGCTGTCTCCTTCGCAGATACCACGAATGCTTTTGCCATGAATCAGCAAGTCATTGACGTCGAAAGACGCGAGTGTGCCCAGGTGCGATGCCCCGACCACGCCTACACAACCCAGCCCTCCCAACGCATCCACCGACTGACGCAACACCGACGTAATACCGGTGGACTCCAAGGCAAAATCGACGCCGCCCCCCGTGATTTCGCGAACTGCCAGAACCGCGTCCTCCTCCTTGCTATTAACCACGTGTGTAGCCCCAAGCTCTATTGCCAGGCTCAAGCGTGAAGGCACCACATCCACCGCGATGATGGTCGTGGCGCCTGCCACCCTGGCCCCCAGAACGGCACTGAGGCCCACCGCACCTGACCCGAAGGCAACAAAGCTGCTCCCGGGGCGGACCTTGAGCGAGTTGATCACCGCCCCTGCCCCCGTCTGAATGCCACACCCCAATGGCCCAAGCAATTCAAGAGGTGCTTCTTTCGGTACCTTGATGGCGTTGTTTTCGCGACTCAACGCATAAGTGGCAAACGACGATTGGGAAAAAAAGTGGTCATGTAACGGATGCCCCAACGCGTCGTCGATTGCTGATTGCCCGTGTGGATCTGCCCCGCTGAAGTTCAGGTTATAAAAGTCCTCGCAGTAGGAGGATAGCCCCCCTGAACAAGGCCGGCAGTGACCACAACTGCCGTAGGTCAGTACAACATGGTCACCGATTGCCAAACCTCTAACCAGCGGCCCTATCGCTTCAATCACCCCAGCCCCTTCATGGCCGAGGACCACCGGCAATGGCACCGGGTAATACTGATCGCGAATAATCATGTCGGTGTGGCACATGCCCGTGGCGACAATCCTGACCAGCACTTCATCGCGCTCAGGACGACGCAGCGTCGCCGTTTCAATCACAAACGGAGCGCCCTTGGCACGTACCACAGCAGCTTTTATTTGCAGCATTTTGGAGTCAGTCATCACGGGTCCTTAATGTCAGTGGCAGGCGTCGAACTGCGACTACGTTAAGGCGACTTGTGCTTCGGGCAGTATCAGCACGGCGCCACGACTATCAAATCCCAGACTAAATCACTCTGAATGCGTGAATCATCAGGGGCTATTAGCGAGCACGACGGAACGTATCGGAGGGTTTCTCGCCGAAAGCGCGTCGGTAGTCGACTGAAAACTGCCCTAGGTGCAAGAAACCCCAGCGAGTCGCCAAGTCGGTGACGCAATCCCCTTCGCTTGGGTTCAATAGCGCTTGGCGTACATTGCGCAGGCGTACCTCTTTGAGATACCGCATTGGGCTGATACCACGCCACTCGTGAAAGCTACGGTGCAATGAACGGATGCCACAGTGTGCTGCCTCGGCAATATCCAACAGCGTGACGGCTTGGTCGGCGTGCTCTTCTATATATGCTACGGCGCGCTTGAGGTAGGCAGGATTGACGCCGCTGGAGAGCGGTGAGCGAGAGACATATCCATCGGATTGAGCGCAGAGCAAAGACAGAATCAGCAGCTCTTCCGCCCGAGGTAGCAGTAACGCCCTGCTTTGGGGGCTGGTCGCCGGATCGAGAATATGACGCAATTGATTCAACGAGGCGTGCCATAACGCGCGTTGGTTGTCATCATTTATTACCTGGGAGCTAAGCGGAAACTCCCAAGGCTTGAGATTGGACATTGATCCGGCAAGCTCAACGATTCGCTGGCAGTCTATGCGTGTCACCAACTGGCTATTGTCTGAGTCGTAAAAGTAGCGGGAGTGCTCACCTGGCGCGACCAAAACGGTCGTGCCCACGCCCCCGATACTCTCCACTGACGGGGTGCTGATCGTTGACTGACCGCTGAGTGTGGTCAATACCAGAACGAAATCATCGAACGGCTCTGGCTCGATGGTGATGTCTGTACCGTAACAGAACTTCGACAGACCGATCGACTGCCCGGGCATGTTGTACATGCTCGCTGGATCCCTGCGCAGTCCCCGGGTGTGATAGCGATAGGACGTGTACACGCGGCTTACCTGTTCATTCGCTTGACCCAGATCGGTAGTCGCAAACAGCAACGACTGCTGGGGCATATCGGCAGCTCCGGTCAGCGCCAACGCCCCCAGTGTGGATGGCTGTGCGGTGTTGTCCCAAGAGGTCGAAAAGCTCATTGCCGATGCTCCTGTGCACTCTGCGATGCACTCATGTTCTACGAGCTTTCTGAATACTCCAGTCAACGGGTTGGCGCAATGCCTATGGCAAATTTGGGCAGGCATTTGATAGTCGTGGCCAGTCTTTGATATCGCACCTTTCGGTGCTCATTCGAAGATAGGGAACAGGGTCGAACAAGTCGTTTCGATCCACCGATTGGTCACTTAACAATCATGAGCCTGTTACTGAAAACCGATTACCCCGCTTACATTGATGGCCAACTTGTTCGTACGTCGATGACATTCCCAGCAGTCAACGCTTCTACCGGCGAGCACCTTGCCTCCATCGCGCGGTGCACCGCCGCCGAGGTAGATCTTGCGGTACGCGCTGCGCATCGCGCGCAAAAGGAGTGGAAGCTCACTAGCTTTGAGCAGCGCTCGGCGTTACTCAACCAACTGGCGGACGAACTGGAAAAAGCCGCACCACGCCTGGCAGCGATTGATGCCGCAGACGTTGGCCGACGCATAGGCGAAGTGCTTACCGACTACCACATCGCCGTGGCGCAATACCGCTATTTCGCCGGGGCGATCCTGACACACGAAGGCCTCGGGCGCCCGATTCCCAATGGCTATCTGATTGCAAAGCGCGAGCCCGTTGGCGTCGTGGGTCAGATCATCCCATGGAACGTGCCGGCGATCATGGTTGCCTTGAAGGTGGCTCCGGCGGTTGCCGCGGGTAATACGGTGGTGCTCAAACCAGATGAAAATGCCTCCTTGTCGACACTGGAGTTCGCAGAGCTCGCCGGCCGTATATTGCCTGCCGGGGTAATTAACGTGGTGCCTGGTTTTGGTGCTGAAGTAGGTTCGGCGATCACCGCCCACCCTGATATCGCCAAATTGGCTTTCACCGGCAGCCCTGAAATAGGCAGAGTCATCGGCTGCGCTGGCGCTCAACGTCTTGTGCCGGTGTCGCTAGAGCTGGGAGGCAAGAGTCCCAACATCGTGTTCCCGGATATTGCCGACATCGACGCTGTGGTCGACAACGTGCTGTTTGCGGCCATGTACTGCAACGGGCAGTCGTGCCTGGCCGGTACCCGGCTGTTCATTCATGACGACATCTACACGAACTTCATCGACAAGCTGGCCAACGCAGTGTCCCGATTGACAGTAGGCGACCCGATGTCCGAAGCCACCCGCGTGAGCGGCCTGATCAACCGCAAGCAGGGCGAACGCGTGCTCAACTACATCGAGGCAGGCAAGGAAGAAAAAGCCAGGCTACTGGTGGGGGGGCAGCGCGTGATTGTCCCGGGCAATGAGTATGGCTACTTCATTCAGCCGACGGTGTTTGAAGCCACCAACCAAATGCGCATTGCCCAGGAAGAAATCTTCGGTCCGGTATTGAGCGTGATTCGTTGGAACGACTACGACACCCTTCTGGAACAAGCCAACGACGTACGTTATGGACTGGCCTGCGGGATTTATACCTCCAATCTGGGTAATGCGATGAAAACCGCCGATGCCCTGGAGACGGGTAACGTCTGGATCAACCACTACTTCAACCTCAACAGTGGCGCGCCGTTTGGCGGCGTCAAAGAAAGTGGAATCGGCCGCGAGCATTGCCACGAAACGCTCAACCAGTATTCGCACCTTAAATCCATCACCATCCAGAACGACGTCATTGCGCCGTGGTTCGCGCCTGCACCCTAAGCCCCCCCAGTGCCGGTTCTATATTCGTCTGGAAAAAGTACTGATATCAAAGGAGCACCTATGTATTCAGTTCGATGGAAAACAGCACAGGTTGTAGTCTTTTCTTCTGCTGTCAGCCTATTGGCGTCGACAGGAACCATTTTTGCCAAGGCAAGTGAGGCGTCCGTGGAAAAAGAAATCGGCGTTCCGAGTTTGCACCTGGATTATGATTTGGGCATGCCAACGGCCGAAACCGTTGAGCGGCTTTATAATCAGATGGATTTTCAGCGGGCCGTACAAAGTTACTTATGGGCGATTCCGATTATTGGTGTACAAAGTTCCAAAGAGTCACTGGTTGAAAACGCCGGGGCGAAGAGCGGTGATGTGGTATTTGTCAGTGGTTTTCGTGACGTCAGCACCATGCGAGGCTCTAACGTCACCACCCCGTACTTTTTCAGCCACTTTGACCTCGCACAAGGCCCTGTGGTCCTGGAGTATCCGGCAGGCGCGACGGCCAGCTCGCTGATCGACTGGCGCGACCGTCCAATTGCAGACTTGGGCGGGCCAGGCGTCGATGCCGGCAAGGGCGCAACGTTCCTGTTGCTGGGTCCTGGCCAGGAGGTTCCGAAAGACGCGCCTGCTGGCGCTCACGTGCTGCACTCGAAAACCTTCAAGGCCCTGTTGTTCGGGCGAATTCTGGATAACGACCCGCAAAAAATCCAAGACGTACTCTCCCAGGCTCGCTTTTATCCCTACGGCAAAGATGCGCCCAAACACGTCACTATTTTGAAATTCAAACCGACCGGTGAACTTAAATCCATGGCGCCGCCCAAGGGTCTGGCGTACTGGAAAAGCTTGTCGGCGGCCCTTCAAGGAGAGGTCGTCGAAGACCGGGACCGCTTCTTCATGGCCATGCTTAAACCACTGGGCATAGAAAATGGCCAGCCCTTTGCGCCAGACAGCCGGCAGATCGAAATTTTGAACAAGGCCGCCGAATTGGGTGAAGCCATGGCCAAAGCCAACGCGTTCAGTAAACGATTGCCCAAGATGAAATACCGCCCGGACTCCAATTGGGAATACCTGATTCCCCCCTATTATTCCATGCAGCAGGACATTCCGGGGGGCACGTTATTTGAAGAGCGCACTGCATTCTTCTATGAAGTGATGGGCTCGTCCGAGGCCGTAATGACTCGAAAGTCGGGGGTAGGCTCTGGCTACCTCACCGCGTATCACGACAAGAAAGGCGCGGTACTGGACGGCGGCAAAACGTACAAGCTGCACGTGCCGGCCAATCCTCCGGCCAAACTGTTCTGGTCAATTACGCTGTATGACACCCAATCGCGCACCTTTATTCAAAGCGCCCAACAAATCGTCGACCGCTCCTCCAAGGACGACTTGATACGCAATGCAGATGGCTCCGTGGATATCGTGATGGGGCCAAAGTCACCAGCCGGATTGGAAAAAAACTGGATACCGACAATTCCCGGGCGATCTTGGTATGTTTATTTCCGTCTGTTTGGCCCACTTGAACCTTACCTTGATCAAAGTTGGAAGTTGTCAGACATTGAACTTTTGGCGCAAACACATTCGCTGCCACAGTAGTCCTCAGTCCTTGCGTGATTGCTGTCCTCGCCGCTCTGGAGTGGGCAGCCGACACCGGCTATCGACCCGTTATAAACATGTTAGAGCGAGGAAGCCTTGCAACTCCCCTCGCGGCATCACCGTCGCCGACCGCCTTCAACCGTCTATACAAGAATAAAAAGGAAACACCATGCACTTAACTATTATTCGCCCACTTGCGTTGAGTCTATTGTTACTGGCCTCAAGTACTTCTGCATGGGCAGCATTGCTCGACAGTGGCGCAGTAGCCTCTCCCGACAAATACGGCGCTCAGGCCGCAGCCGATATACTCAAATCCGGCGGCAACGCAGTAGATGCCGCAGTGGCCACAGCCTTCACACTGGCCGTCACCTATCCGGAGGCTGGCAATATCGGTGGAGGCGGTTTTATGACCTTGTTCGTCAACGGCAAGCCGTACTTCCTCGACTACCGTGAAACAGCACCCAGTGCGGCAACGCAGACGATGTACATCGACGAGAAAGGTAACGCCGTCGCAGAGATGAGCCTGGTGGGAGCAAAGGCGGCCGGCGTGCCAGGCACGGTAATGGGCCTGTGGGAGGCTCATAAGCGTTTTGGCAAACTGCCATGGAGTGATCTGCTCAAGCCAGCCATCGGCTACGCCCGTGACGGATTTGAAGTCGCCAACAGGCAGTACGCCTACCGCAAGGACGCCCTTGGCCTGTTCAAGGACAAGACCAATTTCGCAGACTATTTTGCAGCGTTGAAACCGGGCACGATCTTCAAGCAAGCCGAACTGGCGAAGACGCTGGAACGTATAGCGGTTAATGGTCCGGATGAGTTTTACAAAGGTCATACCGCCGACCTTTTAGTGGCACAGATGCAACGCGACGGGGGACTGATCACCCACGAAGATCTGGCCGGCTATCAGGTCAAATGGCGCGATCCGATCACCGTTCAATGGCAGGGCAACACCCTCTACACCGCGCCACTGCCGAGTTCAGGGGGCATCGCCCTCGCCCAGCTTATCGGGATCAAGGAAGCCCGGGCTGCCGACTTTGCAGGCGTGGAATTGAACTCCGCACGCTACATTCACTTGCTCGCAGAAATCGAGAAACGGGTGTTTGCCGACCGCGCCGACTATTTGGGTGACCCAGGTTTTTCCAGTGTGCCGGCGGCTGAACTGACTGATGCGGCCTACATCAAAAAACGCGCCGCCGAGGTCAATGCGAATGCGATTTCACCCACGGTCATGGTCAAACCTGGACTCGAGTCTCACCAAACCACCCACTTTTCCATTCTGGACGCGGACGGCAATGCAGTCAGTAACACCTACACCTTGAACTTCGACTACGGCAACGGGGTGGTGGTTAAGGGCGCAGGGTTCCTGCTCAACGACGAGATGGACGATTTCAGCGCCAAACCCGGCGTGGCCAACGCGTTTGGCGTCGTGGGCGGAAGTGCAAACTCAATTCAGCCGGGCAAACGCATGCTGTCCTCTATGAGCCCGAGCATCGTTACGCGAGACGCCAAGGTCAGCCTGGTGATAGGGACGCCGGGCGGCTCACGGATCTTTACCTCTATTTTCCAGGTCATGAACAACGTCTACGACTTCAAATTGCCACTGGAAAAAGCGGTCGCCGCCCAACGCGTGCATCACCAACTCCTGCCCAAAGACACGATCTTCTATGACGCCTACGCCCCTCTGATAGGCAAAGAAGCCGAATCACTTAAAGCCATGGGCTACACCCTGGAACAGCAGCCCTGGAAGATGGGCGACATACAAGCCATACGTGTTGACGGAAAGAAAGTTGAAACTGCATCCGACCCAAGAGGCCGCGGCGTAGGAATGGTCGTCACACCCTAAGCGTGGCAAAAACCAATAAAAACAATAAAATGCCAACCACTTGGATACTGCAGGTATGAAACCAGTCACCTCGGGCCTAATTCTATTAGCCGTCACCGCCACCTCGGCTCCCTTCCTCCAGGCCAGCCAGCAATCTACTACGAACGGCATCATTGAGGACAGTCAACTAAAGGTCCTCAATCGTAACATTTACATGAATCGGGACTTCAAAAACGGTGACCGAAGCGCCAGCGGCCACAGTTATCTGGAAGAATGGGCGCATGGTTTGATCACCACCTATTCTTCGGGTTTTACCCCAGGCAGCGTTGGTTTTGGCGTGGATGCTTTCGATTTTCTAGGGGTAAAACTCGATTCGGGAGATGGGCGTGTTGGAACCGGACTGCTTGAACGTAAAAAAAACGGCGATCCCAAGGATGAGTATTCGGTTGCTGGGGCAGCCATTAAGTTTCAGGTTTCCAATACAGTGTTGCGATACGGCGACCAACTGCCATCCTTGCCGATCTTCGCCATCTCCGACACACGTTTACTGCCTGAATCTGCCAGTGGCGCATTGATTACCAGCAACGAAATTAAAAACCTGGGCCTCAACCTTGGGCACTTTACCGCCATGCGAAATCGCAATCAGACTTCGCGCGACAGTAAGAACCTCAAGTCCATCGATTTTTTTGGAGGAACGTATCGTTTCACCGAACAACTCGCCAGCACACTTTACTGGTCTGAAACAGAGGATTACTACCGCAGATCCTACGCCAACGCAAATTACTCATTGCCGGTATCTAGCGACAAGAGGTTCCTGTTTGACCTCGGCATGTACGACACAAAAAGCGTCGGCGCCGCGGTTGAGCGAGCCTGGGACGGAGATAAGTTAGATAATCAGCTGTTTAGCCTCTCTGCAGCCTATAAGTTTGGGGCGCATACGATCGCTCTGAGCCACCAGCGAGTCAAAGGCGACGGCGGTTATGTGTATGAATTAGGCAGTAGTACGATGTATGCAGTGCACTCAATTCAGGTCTCCGACTTTAACCAGGAGGGTGAACAGTCATGGGGGATACGTTATGACCTTGACATGGAGGCTTATGGTGTACCGGGTCTCAACTATATGATGCGCTATGTCAGGGGCAGCGGTTTCACCAACAAAAATACGGATAACGGAAAAGAATGGGAGCGCAACATTGAAGTAAAGTACGTCGTACAAAGCGGCCCCATGAAAAACATGAGCGCACGAGTTCGCTGGGCAACTTTACGCAGCTCTGACATCGACAACTGGAATCTGGAGGATGTACGTTTGATTTTTGAGTACCCAATCAACGTCTTTTAGCCCACTGCTACGCCCCGCCAACGCCCTTAATACCTCAGTCAGCGAGCCGATATTGTGAATATTGGCTCTCTGGCTGTGAAACTCTCCTCCCCTTTGTGAAACAGATTTCGACGCCAGTGGCGTCAAACTCCTTGCGGCCCATACCGCATCAGCCCAGCAAAATCGGCACATCGATAAGCCCCCCGCGTCTTGCTCAGGCCGGCTCCGGCTCGTGTTTTAAATCAATCTTTTGATGTATCCGTTCACCGCTGGCAGTCGCTCCAAACCCCACGTATCAGCTCCTTCAACATCAACGCCTCCTCCCAGCGATCCGTAATGTCACGCCCATCAGCCCCCGTGATCGCATAAGGCGGTGGGCCGAGTTCGCAGGTGAAGGACAGGCTGGTGGGTGTGTTCGGCCGAGCCAGCCAATCCTCGATCCCGTAGCGCCACCAGCCCAGGCACCGCTCCAGACAGGGTCGATGCTGGGCAAAGCTCAAGGGCACCTGGACCTGTTCACCGTTGCTGACACGACCATGGAAACCCCAACTACGGCGCAGGATGGCATGGATCTGCTCGTCGTCTTCGGCGTTGGCCGGCTCAGGTAACTCCCTGCCCACGACGTAGTGGGACAAGTCAGCTAACAGTTTGAGATCAGGCATTTGCCCAAGGAGATCAAGCGTGAATAACAAGTCACTGGTGAGACGATAACGATGGGTTTCCAACAGGATCGGAAAGTCCACCTGCTCGGCCAGACGCTGCCAGCCTTCGATCAGTTCAATGGCTTGCGCCCGTGTGCGCGGCCGGACATCGGCCTGCAGCGTCAGGTGGTGGCAGCCGTAGCGGGATACCACATCGAGTGCGGTCGCCAGGTCATCCACGGTCCGGGGGAACAGTTGACCTTCGATTTGCAGGCCCTGCGCCTTGGCGGCGGCACTCAGGCGTGCAGCCTGTGGCGCAAGCCAGAAATGCTCGGTGATCCCGTCGAAGCCCGCGGCGGCGATCTTTTCCAGCTGCGCTTCAATGGACAGATCGCAGTGGCCACGGTGATCTTGCATGGCCCACAAGGACTGAAACACCAGGAATTCGCGCATGTCAGGTCCTCAGCAGTTGTTTGAGCGATACATCGGCATCGGCTAAAGCAACCACCGAGAGAGGGTTATGGTTGGCAATCAACCGTTCGCACAACTTGATGTCCTTGGCGATGCTATTGCCCTGGCCCCAGCCGCAAGCCCCTAGCAGACGTTGTTCGGCATCGAGGTAGAACAACAGGAAACCGCCATCCGCGGTTGCCCGGCTCGCTGTCGGTTCGGTGTTTGCGATGATGCCCGAGGTTTGCAGCCCCCAGTCGTACTGGTCGGACCAGAAACCGGGAATGACGTCGTAGGGCTGCTCGCCGCCCAGCAAGTTCAGTGCGGCATGACGGCCCTGGGTTTCGGCGTTGCGCCAGGTTTCCTGACGCTGGAATCCTCCTTGCGGATGCAGGCGAAACTCACAGACGTCGCCTGCCGCAAAGATGTCTGGTGCACTGGTGCGCAACCGCGCATCGACGCGAATGCCCTGACCGACCTCAAGCCCGGCAGCCACGGCCAACTCGGTGTTGGGTTGTATGCCGATACCCACCACGACCAGATCGCAAGGCAACAACTGGCCGTCGACCAGTTGCACCGCCTCGGCGCGAGTGGCGCCCAGCACCGTTTCTATCGCTACGTTCAGTCGGACATCCACGCCCTGACGGCGATGCAGTTCCAGCAGGACACTGGACAAACGCTCCGGCAGGACACGACCCGCCAGGCGCGACCCAGCTTCGAGCAAGGTCACCGTACAACCCAGGGCGCGGGCGGTCGCAGCGACTTCGAGGCCGATAAAGCCGCCGCCGATGATCACCAATCGAGCGCCGGGCTGTAGCGAAGCGCGCAGTGCCATTGCTTCGTCATGGGTTCGCAGATAAAGCACGTTGGGCAGATGCCCCGGCACTGCGGCCAGCAGTCGCGCCCTGCCCCCGGTCGCGAGTAACAGGCGGGTGTAATGCAACCAACTGCCGTCGGCCAGCTGTAATCGATGTTGCTGCGGATCGAGGCTTTTCACCGGGTTGCCAGCCAGGTGCTCGATGTCCAGTTCGGCGAGCCGAGCCTTGTCGCACAGGCTGTACCCCGCCAGATCAATCGTGCCCTGCAACAGTCCCTTGGACAGCGGCGGACGCTCATAAGGCGGATGGGGCTCATCGCCGATCAGAATCAGGCGACCGCGATAACCTTCGCCGCGCAGGGTCAGCGCCGCGCGGCCCCCGGCATGCCCGGCGCCGACGATGACCAGTGGAGCATTGGCAGGATTCATGGTGCAGACTCCGCGCAGTTAAACCGTAATGGCGAGCTGGACACGTCCCGACTCGACCCGTACCGGATAGGTCTTGAGGTTGACGCACACCGGCGCGCCAAGGGCTTTTCCGGTGCGGTAGTCGAAACGTCCGTTGTGCTTGGGGCACTCGATGACATGGTCCATCACCAGGCCATCTGCCAGATGGATGGATTCGTGGGTACACAGGCCCGCCGTGGCGAAGAACTCGTCGTCGGCAGAGCGGTAGACGGCATAGGTGTGCGGACCGTGGTCGAAACGAATGACATCTTCTTCATTTATTTCGCCCACGGCGCAGACGTCGATCCATTGATCGGTCATGGTGTTTTCTCGTGTGGTGGTCAACCCGGGAGGTGTCAGGCCGGCGTTGCGTCGGCTTCAGACTGGGTGCTGGTGGCCGGCGTTGCGCGTTGTGGCAAAGGGCGACGGATGAAATACGTCGGGTCTTTGCGCTGCCTCCAGATGGTCGGGAGGATTTCCTTGAAAGCCTCGAACAAGCCGGCGTACGGCGGCGGGCAGTCGTTACGGATTTCTTCGTGAAGCTGCGCCAGCGCATGAAACGGCACCATCGGATACATGTGATGCTCAAGGTGATAGTTCATGTCGAGGTACAGAAAACGCAGCAGCGGGTTCATGTAAATGGTGCGGCAGTTGCTGCGGTGATCGAGCACGTCCTCGGCCAGGCCGACATGCTGCGTCAGGCCGAACAGGTAGGATAGCCAGCCTCCGTACAGGGTTGGCAGGCCGATAAACATCAGCGGCAACCAGCTCTGCAGATACAGCGCCGCGCCTACGGTGAGTGCATAAATCACCAGCCAGATACGCGCCGCCGTAAAGACCTTGGGCCACTCGGATTCGGGGATAAAGGTCTGCTCTTCTTCCGTCATCCGTCCGGTTGCATGTCGGCAGACTGACCACATCGTCTTGATCGCGTAAGGCATCCTGAACAGGCTCAGCACCATACTGATCAGGCTAGGCGGACGCGGCTCGACGATCTCCGGATCGCGACCGACGATGATGGTGTCGGTGTGGTGCCGGGCGTGGCTCCAACGCCAAACATGGGGTTCAAACATGAACATGAAGCTCGACAGTTGATAGACCGCATCATTCATCCAGCGGGTTTTGAACGCCGTGCCGTGACCCGTTTCGTGCCAACGGGCATTGGATGCGGTGCCATAGAGCACACCGTAGGCGAAGAAGAACGGAATGCAGGCCCAGGAGCCCCAGAACCAGTAACCCGCAAATCCGGTGACGACCATCGATAGCAACCAGATGGCGGTGTCACGCAAGGCCGGGCCGTCTCGACGCTGCATCAATTCCTTCATGCGTTTACGGGAAATCTGCGATTGGTACCAGCGGGCTGACACCAGGCCTTTTTGCGCCGCTTTGGCGGCTTCCGGACCGATCAATCGATAATCCCGAGGCCCGGGTTTATCGGGGTGTTCAAAGGCTGCGTGTTGTTCAGGCATTTTATTGTTCTCCGCAAGCTTGATGGCTATGGGCACTTTTCGACGCGGGATCACATCGTTGGAGAGACGATAGAGAGCCCACTGATTACCCTCAAGCCCTTGAATACATTTCCTATCAAGCTATCATCCAGGCCCATTGAAGCTTGATAGTTTTCTATCACGGCGCTGCCGGACCAGCCATGAACACTACTAAACGCCCAACCATCGCCACCGTCGCCGAACACGCTGGCTTGAGTGTCGCCACCGTGGACCGGGTGCTCAACGCCAGGGCGCCGGTCAACCCGGCGACCGCCGAAAAAGTGTTTCAGGCCGCTGAAGCGGTCGGTTATTTCGCCGCCAGGCTGATCGGCCAGCGGATTCGCGAATGTCGTCCCAGCTACCGTTTCGGCATCCTCTTGCTTGGCACCGCCCAAGCGTTCTACGGTAACGTGGCTGCCGCCATCTCCGAGGCTGCGCAGCGCCAGGCTGGCGTCAACCTGAACCTGCAATTCGAATACGTCATCGATCGCACACCCAGCGCGATCATTGCCCAAATCGAACAACTGGCGGTGCAGTGCGACGGCCTGGCAGTGGTCAGCTTCGCGCATCCGCTGATCCAGGCCTCCATCGCTCAGATCAAAGCCGCCGGCGTGCCGGTGATCGCGCTGCTCTCCGACATTTATGAGGCCGCGGATGAGCCTTACGTCGGCCAGGATAATCATGAGGTCGGGCGCACCATGGGCTGGCTGATGGCTCACACCTGTGGCGCGCGCAAAGGCAGTGTCGGAGTGCTGCTCGGCGGCCACCGCTTCCTCGGTCATCAGGCGCGGGTCGAGGGGTTGCGCAGTTACCTGGCGGAGCGCGCACCGGGGTTGCGGCCGCTGGAAGCAGTGATCAATCTGGACAACAACGACATCACCGAAGAGGCGACGCTGGACCTGCTGGCGCGGCATGACGACTTACGGGGTTTGTGCGTGGTCGGCGGTGGCGGCGACGGCATTATCAGCGCCCTGTCGCAACTGCCGAAGCAGCCGTCGCTGTGCTGCATCCTGCAGGAATCGACCGAGCTGTCGCGCAAGGCCCTGGCGCAGGGGTTGATCAGCCTGGTCATCGACTCCCAGCCGAAATTGCTGGCAACAGCGCTGATCGACCTGCTGATTGAACTGCAAACCACGCCCGACTTCGATCCGGTGCGACATCGAATCCACATTCCACTGCAAATCCTGACCTCAGAGAACGCTCGAAGCTGAACCTGTGGCGAGGAAGCCAGGTCCAGTCAGCCCGTCAGAAGTCCGGCCCCGACCGAAAAGTATCAGCACTCAGCCCATACCGATTCATCTTGTTGTACAGCCCACCACGAGAAACATTCAGCTGTCTGGCGGCCAGGCGGATGTTGCCGCGGGAATCCTCGAGGGCCGCGATGATCACGTTCATTTCATGGGTACCGAGGTCCAGGGCCGCCCGGGGTTCAGGCACGCCTCCCCGCGCCGCAGGCCGCACTCCCTGCCTGATTTCGAGCGGTAGATCTCCGGGCTGGATCAGTTCGGTCACCGACAGATTGGTCGCGCGCTCAATGGTATTTTCCAGCTCACGAACATTACCTGGCCAATGGTAAGCCGACAGGATATCCAACGCCTCTGGCGAGAAGCCTTGCACCGACTTGCGCAACGACCGGGCGCAACGGCTGAGAAAATGTCGCGCCAATAACGGCACATCCTCCCGGCGCATTCTTAGCGGCGGAACCGTCAAGTTCAGTACGTTGAGCCGATAGTAAAGATCCTCGCGGAACGCGCCATCGGCCACCGCCTGACTCAGGTTGCGGTGGGTGGCGGCGATGATGCGCACATTCACCTGCCGGGATTTTTTTGCGCCCACCCGCGTCACCTCGCCTTCCTGCAAGACCCGCAGCAGGCTGACCTGGGCATCGAAGGACATGTCACCGATTTCGTCGAGAAAGATCGTTCCGCCATCGGCCAATTCGAACTTCCCGGCCGAGCCGCCACGGGCCGATCCGGTGAAAGCACCCTCTACATGCCCGAACAGTTCGCTCTGCACCAGGTCTCGCGGAATCGCCCCGCAATTGACCGCCACAAACGGACCACTGCAACGGTCACTGGCGTTATGGATCGCCTGGGCGAACAGCTCCTTACCAGTGCCGCTTTCACCTAAGATCAGCGTGGTCGAGTCACTGCGACTGGCGATCCGCCCCAGGTGCAAGGCGTCCTGAATCGCTCGCGAGCCGCCCTGAATGGTTTCAAAGGTGTAGCTGGCCTGAGTGCCGATGATCCGCCGGGTAATTTCCCGGATACGTCGGTTCTCCCGTAACGAAACAATCCGCCCACCCTGTTCCAGTGAGCACACCGATACCAGGCACGCCAGGTGGCTGCGGTCAGGCAACTCGAAGGTGCAGTCCAGATCCCGCAGCGCCTCGCCACTGCGCAGCAACATTTCGGCAGTCAGCTCGCTCTGCCCCAGGCGCTCGAACGGGCTGCCCAGGAGGTCCCGGCCGACGCGAAAGAGTTGCCGGGCATAACGATTGAGCGCCTTGATGCAGCCACGCTCATCGAGCACCACCAGCCCTTCGTTGAGCACTTCAAGGACGGCTTGCTGTTCGTCCAGCAGGGTCTGCAAGGCCATCTGTCGCGACACCGCTTCAGCCGCGGCCTGCACGGTGCCCAAAGTGTGGAAGTGGAACCAGCCGGGCTCGGCGGTCAGGGTCAACATGCCCAACGTGCGGCCCTGGGCATCGCGGATCGGCGCGGCGGCGCAGTGCATGCGCCGCCGGCGCAGGCCAAGCCCGAAATTTTCCTCGGCCAACACATAGACCAATCGGTCTTCGGCAATCGCCAGCCCCGTGCAATTGGTGCCCTGCACTGACTCCAGCAAGCGACTACCCACTGGCGTGAGATCGAGGCCGCAGAAATACAGCGTCGTGCCCTCGGCATCGGTCAGGTTGATATGGCCCCTGGGGTTGTATGCCAGCAATCCACGCATAACTTCCGCTGCCGCGATGATCAACACCCGATTGGCCGCCAGCGTTGCGGCCAGATCGGCGGGGATGACAAAGCGATACTCGCCATCTTCAGGATCGAGGCCGGCACTGACGCTGCGCAGCCACGAATCCCAGATCACCTGCCGAACCTCGGCGGGTCGATCAATGCGCCCCTTCAAACACGCCTGCCAGGCCTGCTCCAACGCAGCGATCGGTCCTTCACTCAACGACGCAGGACCGAGCGCGGTGATGTAATCGAGGTCTTGCACGCTGAAGGCCATTGGCTGCTGGTTCACACCCTACTCCCGTGTTCATATTTTCAACATGTCAGTATAGACATGTCATAAGAATGAACACTTATTTCAACGACATTCGATTAACTCATTAAATATCAATAAGTTAAATATTGGCATAGCACTTGCTGACAGCCTTGTACCAGCGAGGGCATTCCTGCTGTCGAGTCATTGAACAACAATAAAAGGAAGTCATTCATGAGTGCATCCAAGACCATCCGCCTCGGCCTTATCGGCGCCGGCCGCATGGGCAGCTTTCACGGCCTGACCGCAGCCCGGCACATTCCTGGCGCTTGTCTGGCCGCCATCGCCGACCCGACACCCGGACAGGCCGCGCGCCTGGCGGCAGAGTTGGGGGTGGCGCGGGTCTATATCGATCCACAGCAATTGCTCGATGACCCGGAGATCGACGCGGTCCTGATCGCCGCTCCAGCCCGCAGCCATGCCGAACTGGTGATCAGCGCCGCCCGCGCTGGCAAGGGTGTGTTCTGTGAAAAACCCATGGCCATCACCCTGGACGAAGCCAACCGCGCCATTGCCGCTGCCGCCGATGCCCGCATCACGCTGCAGGTCGGCTTCAACCGGCGCTTTGCCAGAAGCTTTCGTGCCGCCCACCTGGATGTGCTCGCCGGCCGCATCGGCACGCCGCAACTGCTGCGCTCGCTGACCCGCGACCCGGCGCTGAACAACCCGGCCGCCTCGCCGCAGTGGGTGATTTTTCTCGAAACCCTGATTCATGACTTCGACACCCTACGCTACCTGAACCCGGGCGCCGAAGCCGTAGAGGTGCATGTCATGGCCGATGCCCTGATCGCTCCGGCGTACAAGGACAAGGGCCTGCTGGATACCGCCGTGGTGACGATTCGCTTCGACAACGGCGCCATCGCCACGGCCGAAGCCAACTTCCAGGCGGTGTATGGATACGATGTGCGCGGGGAAGTTTTCGGCAGTGCCGGCATGCTGACCATGGGCAACGTCAATGACTCGGACCTGGTGCGCTACCTGGCCGGCGGTATCCAGGCCGACACCCTGCGCCTTGACACCGACCTGCTGCGCGATGCCTACATTGCCGAGCTCAATCATTTTGTCGGCTGCCTACGCTCCGGGGAAAAACCCTTGGCCAGCGGCGAAGATGCTCGGGCGGCCCTGGCGATTGCCCGGGCATGCATCGAATCCTTTCAACAGGGCAACACAGTACGCGTGCAAGGAGCCCATTGATGAGTTTCTCACCGTTCAAGTTGGCAATCAGTGCCGAGATGGTCTTCCTCGACCTGCCGTTCACCGAGCGTGTCAAACGTATCCACGGGCTGGGTTTCAGCGCCGAAATCTGGGACTGGACGAAGAAGGACATAGCTGCACTGGTTGCCACCGGCGCCGACTTCACCTCCATGACCGGCTATATCTCCGGCAACCTGACCGACCCCGAAGAGATCCGCCAGTTGCTCGACAGCGCCCGGGAGTCATTGGCCGTGGCGGAGCAACTGAACTGCCCGAGCCTCAACCTGCATGGTACGGGCCTGGGTGACAAAGGCCTGCCGGTCAAACCCGTCGCCAACGCCAGCGGACGCATGTGGCTGAGCGCCTGCAAGACCCTGGAAAAAATCGCCCGCCTGGGTGAAGACGCCGGTCGGGTGTTCCTGCTGGAAAACCTCAACACCAAGGTCGACCATCCCGGCACTCCGTTCGCCCGCGCCGACGACACCCTGGCGCTGATCGAGGCCGTGGGTAGCCCGCACCTGAAGATGAACCTGGACCTCTACCACGCGCAGATCGGTGAAGGGAACCTGATCGAACTCATCCAGCGCGCCGGCCCTGCCATCGGCGAAATCCAGGTCGCAGATGTCCCGGGGCGCAAGGAGCCCGGCACCGGCGAGATTCATTATCCGGCTATTGCCAGGGCCTTGTTCGGCATGGGATATACGGGCGTGGTCGGGCTCGAGGGCTGGGCCAGCGGCGACAGCGAAACGGCACTTGAGCGCTTTCGGCAGGCGTTCACGCTGGACTGAGGGAACGGGCGCTCCTGGCGGATCTGATCCGCCGAGTGCCGGCAGCCCACAGGTTTGATCTTGATGAATTTCAACTCATAACAACAAAAGGAAAACCATCATGCGTCGCTACGCACTGCTTTTTGCCACGCTGTTATTATTCTTCAGCCAATGGGCCGCCGCCTCCAGCTATCGCATCGGCGTCAGCATTGCCAGGGTTGACGACAACTTCATGACCTATGTCCGCAGCGGCCTGGAAGACGCCGCTAAAAAGGAAAACGTCCAGATCCAGTTCGAGGATGCCCAGGGCGACGTGGTGCGCCAGCTCAATCAGGTCCAGGACTTTCTCAACCAGAAGGTGGACGCGGTCATCGTCTTGCCCGTGGACACCGCTGCCACCGCCAACGTGACCCGCGCCGCCGTCGAGGCGAAGACCCCGTTGGTCTACGTCAACCGCCACCCGGACGAACGTACCCTGCCCAAAGGCGTGGTCACTGTGGCGTCCAATGACATTGAGGCCGGACAGCTGCAGATGCGCTATCTGGCGAAAAAGCTGGGGGGCAAAGGCACCCTCGCGATCATCATGGGCGACCTGGCGCAAAACTCCACGCATGACCGCACCGAAGGCGTCAAACAGGTGCTCAAGGACTATCCCGGCATCAAGATCGTCGAACAACAAACGGCTGAATGGCAGCGCAACAAAGGCATGGACCTGACTAGCAACTGGCTGCTGGCCGGCGCCAGCTTTGACGCCATCGTGGCCAACAATGACGAGATGGCCATCGGCGCCGCCATGGCACTGCAGCAAGCCGGTAAAGCCAAGGGTGAAATAGCAATTGTCGGCATCGACGGCCTGCCTGACGGACTGGCAGCGATCAAGCGCGGGATGCTGGTCGCCTCGGTCTTTCAAGACCCCAAGGCCCAAGCCAGCGTCGCACTGCAAGCGGCCATCAAAATGATCAAGGGCGAGCCGGTCGAGACAGATGTCTGGGTGCCCTTTCAACTGATCACACCGGAACAGGTGGCCATGTTTGAGCAACATTACAAATAGCGTCGAATGCTCAGCACTGACGCCGCTTTCCCGCTCTGGGATTAGCACTGATTTTGCAATGACGAACGAAGACTAGAGAGCGGTTTCGGTAAGCACAAGGTGAAAGGATTTCCCAGAAAACATCAGTCATTGGAAAGCGAATTGTCTGATGACCGCCTTCAGGAAAAAGATAACAGACTGGAAAACGCACAAACAAGAACGCCACTCTATTGAGTGGCATTCTTGTGTATTTTGAGCGGAAAACGGTCTACCGGCCCCACAGCAATCCACTGATTCCAAAAGTCTTTGTCGCACAACAACAACCTAGCTGACAGGAAAGATTATGGACAGCGGGACTCTTGAGATCCAGTGCACGTGTTGCGGTTATTCAAGCCCAAGACCGGCACGTCCCAGCGCGTTCAGGCGCTCTACGGTGAAACGCTCCTCCCAGGCCTTTTCGTAATCTTCACGAGGAAAGTCGTCAGGGGACACGCCCTGCTCGAATGCCCTACACACATCCCTGGCGTAACGCAGGTTTTTCGGGCACATAGGCGCCGCGGGCACGTACATGACGTTGCCCCAGCCCTGTTGATTGTCCACGGGCGCGACGCTATGGATTACATCGCAGTGCCACCAAACCGAGTCGCCAGCCTG
Source organism: Pseudomonas sp. MWU12-2345 (assembly GCF_023242385.1). Taxonomy (NCBI): domain Bacteria; kingdom Pseudomonadati; phylum Pseudomonadota; class Gammaproteobacteria; order Pseudomonadales; family Pseudomonadaceae; genus Pseudomonas; species Pseudomonas sp. MWU12-2345. The sequence goes on from NZ_JALLJA010000001.1 coordinate 1,020,755, forward strand.
AACATCCGGAATCGGACTCAACCCCTCGACCAGCAGCGGGTGCCATTTTCGGGAAACCGGAAGAACCTTGCCTGGCGCGACCCCACACAACTCATCTTCGGGCACATCATCGAGCAGAGGCCGAAGCAGCAGGTAGGCCATCGCTTTCGGGATTGGCAAGGTATGCAATACACCCTGATCGGCCTTCATGTCAGACAGCGCGGTCCATCCTTGAAACGTCCGGAACGCAGAGCACCTCACTGTGTCTTTGTAGGCGTACTCATCGACCTCGGTGCGGAAGGCTGCGTCCCAGGGATCGTATGAACTGAAGTTGTTATTGTAGATTTTGTCGAAGATTTTCAGGTACGCCGGGTGCAACCAGCGCTCCAAAGCACCTGAGTCGGTATGGGGTCCAAGCCCCTTTGAGTCTGTGCCTGGCGGACGACGGCGTACCCGATCTGGATAAAGTGCGTTGACATCCGGATTGAACCATTCCTGACCTTGAGAGTAGGTCGTCCACAGGCGATTCAAGAACGATTGTGCTGCGCCCATCCGCTCATCCTGACGGAGCTGCATTTGCGACTCAGACCAATAAATAGGGAAAATCTCGGGACGAGATGCCTCCAGGCTTCCGAAAAACTGGTCGGCAGGACCACGATAAACCGCATCGAATTGGTTTTTGTCCAAGTAATCCAGCAGTCCTTTATCCCACCCCAATACCTGTCCTCTGGGGAAATGGTTTCTGATGACGACACAGCCCCTGCGCTTGATCAGGGCCAACTGCTCTTCGGTGACCTTGTCTACGCTGATGTCTTCAAATTCCAGCACAGGCCATCCCGAGCCTGTGAGTGCCTCCTGTTCCTTGACTGAGGCGATTTCGACGGCAATGAATTCACTGACCTGTGCGAACAAGGATTCCACGTTTCCGATCTGCGCGCGTAATGCCCGCTTCATCTTGACGATGCTATCCCTGTAATTTTCCGGAAGCGTAGCGCTTTCAAAGGCCTGGTATTTACTCACGGGTTTACCTGCTGCTTTTGTTATTCATGCAGGTATGGAACCACTTTCAGTTACGGCAGCGGCAGCCTCATTTGAGGCGTCAGGTAGTAGGATTATGGCGTTCTGATCAGATAGTCCTGGAGTATCGATCTACTGAGCATGAGTCCTTTACTGAAAATGATGGCCGTGCTGTCGGCGAAATTCCGATGGTGTCAGCCCTTTCAGCGCCTTGAACTGGCGATTGAACAACGCCTGCGACGAGTAACCCACTTCCTCTGCAATCATGGATACCGTCAAGTGCCCCTGCATCAACAACGCGCACGCATGTCCTACCCGCAGTCGAACGATGTAGTCCAGAGCGGTACAACGCGTATGCCTGCGAAACATCCGATGGAATGCCGATACGCTGACACAAGCCATCTCGGCCAACGTGGGAATACTGAGTGCATGTGCATAGTGACCATGCACATACTCCAGGACTCGGTGGATGCGCGCGTCTTCGACGATGTGGCTGCCAGCCTTTGAGGCCAGTGCCGGCAGGATCCTGGTGGCATCGACGTCTCTTGCCAGCTTGTTGAGCACCGCAAGCAACGCGATTAATCGCTCGGACGGCTCCTGGTTGACCATTGCCTCGATGATTGGCCGTATTTCCCGAGAAACCGCTTCACTGAAACTCAAGGCGTGCTGAGCAGCCGCCAGTAATTGTCGAAGCTGTCCCAGCTCCGGAAACAACGTCACCAGCGACTCAGCCCATGCCGCTGAAAACCAGATCACCAGAGCAACATGCGGTTGTCCCGGATCAATGAGCTCCGCTGACGACCAGCTATGGGGAACATTAGGCCCCAGCAGAATCAGATCCCCATCATCGTAAGGTGCGACGTCATTGCTGATGTAGCGGTGGCCACGACTGTTCAACGTGAGCGTCAGCTCGTACTCGGGATGATGATGCCATTCGAACGGAATGGCGTCCGACAAGCGTCTGTTCAATAGCGCCCAAGAGGCATCCGCCTCCGTTGGCACTTTCTCGAAACTGGGTCTCATGGCGACGGATTCTGCTCTATAACTACCCTAACACGCCATAATCGTACCACTCAGTATCCATACACACACTGTCAGGCGATAAGCCGGAATCGGCCAAAAACGGACATTTTCCAGCTCACACTCGCACACTGGTATCCCATGCCTTTTCGCCTACATCCAGCGCTATAGAGGCAATGGCCTGTCCTGCACAACCCGCTTCATAACAAGCGTCGACGTCAAGCGCTGCACATTGGGCAATGTCGACAGGCTTTCATCATAAAGCCGTTGAAATGCGGGCAAATCCTGGGTGATGACATGCAGCAGATAGTCCGGCTCGCCAAATAACCTTTGGGCATCGACCACCTGCGGGATGTCAACGAGCGCCGTCTCGAAAGCCTCGACAGCCTGCCTATTCCCCTCGCGCAATGTAGCGAACACCATGGCGGAAAAGTTAAGACCCAATGCGCCCGGGTCCAGTTGTGCTCTATAGCCGAGCAATACACCCGACTCTTCCAGGGCCCGTACTCGTCGATGACAAGGGGAAAGACTCAGCCCCACACGCTCGGCCAGTTCGGTGACCGAAAGACGACCGTCCCTTTGCAGCTCAGAAAGAATCTTTCGATCAATCCTATCCATTTGGAAGAATCTCCCCTTATTGCACGAACAAAATGATTATCTTTGGAAGTAAATTCTAACAATAATTCATTATTCTTCTTCGCACCAATAATTACCGGAGCCGGACGATGCAGCACGCGGTGTGTCAGCAGCAGAGGTGGGTGACACCATGACCTTGAGCGTTTTTGTTGCCTTTTGGGCAGTGTCGATTCTATTCGTCATCACGCCAGGCGCAGATTGGGCCTATGCGATTTCCGCAGGTATGAAGGGCCGAGTCGTCATACCCGCCGTGGGCGGGCTCTTATCCGGCCATTTGATCGCTACCATGATTGTTGCTGGTGGTGTTGGCACGCTGGTTGCGAACCACCCCACTGCCTTGACCGTACTGACCGTTGCCGGGGCGGGCTATCTGCTTTGGTTGGGTCTAAATATGCTTGCCCACCCCGCTACGCCACACTCTGATGATGTTCAGACGTCAGGTTCCTGGACGCGCTGGGCGATCAAGGGCCTTTGCGTGAGCGGGCTGAATCCGAAGGTGTTCCTGCTGTTCCTGGCACTGTTGCCTCAGTTCACCGACGCCACCGCTGCCTGGTCTGTGCCGATGCAGATGATTGCACTGGGGCTCATTCACACTGTCAGTTGCGGCGTGATCTATCTGCTAGTCGGATTTGGCTCACAGGTGGTACTGCAGGCACGTCCAGTTGCGGCTCGTTTGGTCAGCCGACTCTCCGGCGCAGCAATGATCACCATCGCGATCGCTTTGCTCATCGAGCAAATGCTGGGTTAATCCATTTTTAAACAAGGCGACACCATGACCGATCAGTCTTCACCATATGGCGGTATCTCTGACGTCTCCCAGGCACCGCGTGTCCGGATCCCCCATCTAAAACAAATGAAAGTAGAGGGGCAGAAATGGGCGATGCTCACGGCTTATGACATGTACAGCGCAGCCATCTTCGAGGAAGCGGGAATACCCGTCCTGTTGGTCGGCGACTCTGCGTCCAACAATGTCTATGGTAATGAATCCACCCTATCCATCACTGTCGACGAACTTATCCCTCTGGTTCGCTCGGTCAGCCGTTCGACACGGCGGGCACTGGTGATCGCCGATCTTCCTTTCGGCTCTTATCAGGCCTCGGCGGAACAATGCTTCCATACCGCCGTCCGGTTCATGAAGGAAGGCGGTGCGCATGCTGTCAAACTCGAGGGAGGAGTTGAAACGCTGCCTCAGGTCGAGAAACTCGTTCAGTCCGGCATTCCCGTCATGGCTCACATCGGCTTCACGCCGCAGATGGAACATCAACTAGGTGGTTACCGTGTTCAAGGTCGGGGCGAAGATGCGCAGCGCCTGATAGACAGTGCCAGAGCGTTTGAAGCAGCGGGTGCATTTGCTGTTTTGATCGAGATGGTGCCGGGAGATGTGGGGCGAGCGATCACTGAAGCCGTTTCAATTCCTACCGTCGGAATTGGCGCGGGCAACCAATGCGATGCACAGGTGTTGGTCTGGCAGGATATGGCAGGACTGCGCACCGGTCGCTTGCCGCGATTCGTCAAACAGTACGCTGACCTTCGTTCAGTGCTTCACACGGCGGCAAGGGACTTTGCACTTGAAGTGGGGGCAGGAACGTTCCCAGGTCCCGAACACACATTTTAACTGCGCGGGAATCGTTATGAAGAGCCCCAGAGAACGCGCAGCTGAAGGTTTACAGATAGGCGACCGGTTCACGATATTCCGCTGTTTTTCAGATGAGGAGATTCGTCAATTTTCCCAAATTTCTCGCGACTACAATCCGGTTCACTGTGATGCACGCTATGCGCAACTGCGCAGGTTCAAGACGCCCATCCCCAAGGGGTCAGTTTTGGGCCGGCGTTGACAGGTAGTGACTAATCCTGCGTTGCTGCCTGCCTGAAAGTGTCCGAATGGCCGTGAAATCGGTGTCCGGATGGTCATGGAATCCGCTGGATTGGCCCTACAGCCAATCGCCCTCGCCCCCCCTAACGGAAGACCGTGATTTCAGCGGCACGCAAGAGATCTCTCTTTCCCTTGAGTGAAATTTCCTAGAAAATCCTGACCGCTTGTTTGCGCCTGATCTCGCGGCTAGGCTTCGACTCGTCACTGCTCATCAGTGATCGGGTTTAGTCGCCCGCGAAACTACGGCGCACTGCGTCCCCTTTGAGACAGGCGTTTTTTATCGCCTGCACAATATGGTGGCCGTGCGCAGGGCACCCTCGGGTGCGCCGGTTCCCTAGTTTCCGGTCGACTAACCTGCGTATGGCCGCCACCCATCGTTTAGTCGCGATCTGCGGCGGCTCCATTCAAACTAGGGAGTTACGCCACATGTTCAAACCCACCCCGAATCCGCCTGTTTTCTCCAACGTTGAATCCATCGACCCTCGTATCGCCGACCGGGCTTTGTCTCACTACAACCTCGGCCCGGGCGCAGGATCAAAACCTGCCCCTGTCACCACGCTGCACGATCATCTGCATGAACCCAGGCACCAGGAAGACGCCCTGGCCAACGTCTACTCGATTCTGCAATCCGCCGCGGCCACGGCCTATGAGCACGCCGACAACCAGACCGGTTCGAACCGCAAGGTGGCGATGGGTGTGGTGCATTTGATTGAGTTGGCACAGCTCAAAATGGACTCTGTGCTGGATGGGCAAGCAATCAGCGTCAGCGGCTGACCACGTTCTGCGGGTGAGCGGAAAGCCGGGCTTTGCGCTCATCCGAGTCTGAAGTTTAACAGCGGTATTACCCCCCCCTCAGCTTGCCTCAAAGAATGGCAAGTCAGATGGGTGTGATGCGGACGGTGGATGACACCGCAAACAAATCGAGTGAAGCGTCCGTCATCTGAGGCCAGCTACCGCTGTTCAATTTACAAAATATCGAATTGCTTCAGAGCAATCATCATTGCGATCAGCAGAAAGGCAACCCCCGTCATCGTAGTCCACTGACTCTGAGCGGTGAAAGCGAACCAAGAACCCTTAACTGGGTATTTACCTAACGTAAGCAACTTCACTATCGGCCAGCCAATAGGAAAGCAGACGGCAGTAACAACATAATCCGCCAATTCGTCTCCCATCTTGATGTGCCTTTGTGTTCGGTTGGTGGGGCGAGCGAGGAAGCTAAGCCAGCGTCAGTCGCAGGTCAAGACTCGGAGCTAGGTGTGCAGTCTGCTGAAGCCCCCTGCCCCATTCTGTACTGACGCCAACGACCTGAAAAAGCTTGTAGCAGTTCGGGTTTTGACAGCCCCCTGCGGCGTTATTCATTGTGTCGGTGCATACCGCTGACGTTGTCAACACCCTGTCCATGTAGCTTGGATCCGGGAGGCTACGATGCGCCATTGCGCATGATCCACTCCCCAGGTCGCAACGCTTCCAGTAGCGCGACCGATCGACTGCTGTCGATGGAAGCTCTGCTGTTGCTTCACTGTTTCCCCCATACGGGCCTCGCCCGTATGGGCCAGGTCCTCCCTTAATCTTGGAGGCTCCATGAAAATGGAAACTGTTTTATACAAAGCGTTGGTCGCATCCAACGTTCCAGAAGTACACGCTACTGCCGTCATTGAGGCAATGGAGAAAGAGATGACCTCAACCCTTGCGAGTAAAACTGATCTCGCGGTGCTTCGTGCCGAATTGAAGATCGACATCTCCGAGCTTCAGAAAAGCCTCGTGAAGCTTGACGCCAAGGTGGATATCTTGAGCAAAAACCTGACGATACGTCTCTTGTTGATCATAGGCGCCACAGCCGGTGTATCTTCCGGCTTGGTCACTTCTGGACTCAAGTACCTGGCGTAACACCATCCGTTGTACCCACCCACGCGGGGAATCCTTCCCCGCCGGGAGAAGTGTTCTCCGCGTTCCGCTTCATGAATCTGGAGAATCACCATGCCCAATATTTTCTGCAACGAGCCTCAACCGCTCGGTCTTTACTCCGTCAGCGCAGACGCTGACACGCTGATCGAACACCGGCTCCCTGCGATGCCCGCAGCTGATCGGCCTTCACTTCATGGGCGTGGTGTTTGTCGACCATGCCCACCCAACACCTTCTGTCAGGCCACTGATCTGTCGTCAGGTCGGCAAGACAGATACCTCACTCTGCGGCTCCGGCTACGAACAGGCCACATGCGTTCGTGCGGCTGATCGTCGTCACGCGGCTCCATTGATGTTGGGTGTCCTCCACGGCTCCTGACCACGGTTTCAACCTCACATCCATCCATAGGGATTCTCGCCCTATGGGGCGAGCTCAGTCCCGCCCCCAGGAGTGCTTTATGGGAAAGCTACTGAATGTGCTGTGCCTACCGTTTCCGTTCATTCGGAATCCTTACGTCCCCGATTCGTTTCTGCGCCTGGACGCGTTTCAGCGGCAGTTCACGATCATCTGCAGCGGTGTCATGCGCTTGCCGGAAGAAGCGCCGCGTGTGGGTTACTACCAAGTCACCGGCGCGTACGAGGTGGTGCATGCGGGTCTGATTGAAGACGCCATTGTGCTCTGTACCTCACGGTTCGAGGAGCTGCATGCGTATCCGAAACTGAGTGCAGCGGAGTCGTTCGATCCGCGCACGGTCGAGGTCTACTACACCCCGTCCGAGGCCTGTAAACGAGGCCCTGTGATCTGTGAACGCGCTGATGTTCAACGGGTGCTCTCAGGCGTTGTTGGCCCCTCTGAGATCGTTTGGCGACGTCCCTGTCGTACGGATGAAGACGTGCGCGTGCTGGAGGCACGGATACAGGCACAGCTCGCACAAGCCAACGAGGACATGCGTGTAGAGGCCTACGAATCAGCGAATCTTGCCCGTCGACAAGCCAGGGAGCTGAAAGGCTTTTTGGTTTCACCCAGATGGCGAGTGCCTGTGTTGAAGGCGCTCCACGATACAGGCGTCACCTGCTGCACCTACTGATACTCAAGGCTGGATAAAGCCTCAATAACCGTCACCGGGAAATCACCTCCCGGCCGGGGCGGTGATTTCTCTGAACTGGAGAAATCTCATGTCCCCACAACCGAACCCAGATCGCGTCAGCAAGATGAAGTACTCACTGTCCGTCACGCCACGGGCCTGGGACAAAGCGGTGCAGAGCAATCAGTACCGATGTGGTTCAACCTACGAGAGTCGGCTGTTGGATCTGCTGCACGCCGTGAGCAAAGCCCATCACCGGCAACCGGACGCTCGGCAGATTCACTTCGGGCTCTACCAGCGGCTGCACACAGGGCGTCGCACGAAGCAGTCCTCTCTGGAGCTGACGCTCAAACTGGTGGAAACGGACCCAGAGACGCCGTATCTGCTCCTGTCACTCAAGGACGAGCGGGTTGATTCATAACCTGGAATCGGCCTACAGCAACACCTCACTCAAGCCCGACGCTGTCGGGCTTTTTTTTCATTTCCGTCACTCGATTCTGTTCAGATTTAGCTTGAGGCAAGTTTTAGCAGATAGGAGAACCTGAAAATGGCTGCATTGATCTCATCCTGAGTATCACGAACGTAGTGCGACAGTTTTAATTCTCAAGAGCAATGCGTTGGGCAGGCTTGTTGAGAGGTTGCGACAGTTTTGCGTGGCTTTGGAGGTATCTTGGAGGCTGCAAATTTTGCGGAGCGTCTGCGACAGCTTTAATTCTCAAAATCCATACATCAGGCTAATCGCCGCCTCACTTTTCGTTGCCTGCAGAGCAACGCTACCTGAATAAAGTTGCTCTTGCTGCGTCTGGTCAATGCAGCGAACATGACTCTCGACAACGCAGCACCTGCCTGAGCAGTACGTTGCTGGCTGTCATACCTCCCCTGCATACCCGCAAGCCCCGAATAAGGGCCTACGGGAGAGTCATGTCTAATAAAAACGAGAATTGAAAATATGACCAGAAATACAGGCAAGCTGTGTGCGCTGTTTTTTACCTTCGCCGGTGTGAACCTGGCACATGGCGCCGATACCGGGTTCCTAGAACAGTCCACGGCGACCTTGCAGACCCGCAACTACTTTTTCAGCCGGGACTTCTCCGATCTCCACGGAACAACGCAGTCATTGTCACAGGAATGGGCCCAGGGCTTCATTCTCAACTTCGCGTCCGGGTATACGCCCGGACCGATTGGATTTGGCTTGGATGCTGTCGGTAAATTCGGCATCAAGCTCGATAGCAGTCCAGGTCTGACTAACACGGGGCTATTACCGGTAAAGAGCGACGGCCAAGCCGCTGACGAATATGCTCGACTGGGGTTCGCGGCCAAGATTCGCATTTCCAAAACCGTACTGAAGTTCGGTGAGCTGCAACCCAATCTGCCAACATTGGTGTTCAGCGATATTCGGCTGCTCCCGCCGACTTACCAGGGCGCGAGCGTTACCAGCACTGAAGTTCCCGGCCTGACGCTGCAAGGCGGGCATCTCACCTCGACCAGCCTGCGCAACGAGGCCGGCGAAAGCCGACTGCAGGCCTTGCTGGGCAACAAGCTACAAGGTCAGGTGTCGAGTGATGCCTTCAACTACGCGGGCGCCGATTACACGTTCAACGATGAACGCAGCACCGTGAGCGCCTGGTTCTCGCAGTTGGAGGACATCTACGACCAGAACTTCTTCGGCCTCAAACATAGCCAGCCGATGGGAGACTGGGTGCTGGGCGCCAATATCGGTTACTACGATGCTAAAGAGGAAGGTCGAAAACTGGTCGGCAAGATTGACAACCAGTCCTTCTTCTCCTTGCTCTCGGCCAAGCATGGAGGGCATACGTTCTATGCCGGTTACCAGGGCATGTATGGCGACAGTCCCTTTCCCCGGCTTTTTCTCAATGTCAGCGCACTGGGCAATGAACTGCCGACCTATGAGTTCGTCTCCACCCACGAACGCTCCTACCAACTGCGTTATGACTATGATTTCGCCGCCCTGAAGGTGCCCGGCCTGCTGGCCAGTGCTCGCTATGTCACCGGCAACAACGTGACGACAGCCGCGGGTTACGAAGGCAAGGACCGGGAACGTGATCTGGACCTCAGCTACACGTTCCAATCGCCCCAGCTGAAGGGCCTCGCCGTACGCATACGCAATGCCGTCGCGCGTTCCAACTACCGCACGGGCATCACCGAGAACCGTTTGGTCATCAGTTACACTTGGAAGCTGTTTTAAGAACAAAGAGGGGGCGAACAACTTCACCCCCTCTTGCGTTGCCATCACCTTCAACTGACCTCAACGGTCATCTCTATTTCGACGCACGCCCCCAACGGTATCTGCGCCACGCCAAATGCCGAGCGGGCGTGCTTCCCCCTATTGCCAAACACCTCGGCGAACAGCTCCGATGCGCCGTTGGTGACTAAGTGTTGCTCAGTGAAGCTGGGGGTCGAATTCACCAGACTCATCACTTTAACAATCCGAACGACCCGATTCAGATCGCCGAGATGCGCGTACAGCGTCGCCAACAAGTCGATCGCCGTCGCACGTGCGGCCGCGTAACCGTCTTCAGTGGTCAGTGTATCACCCAGTTTTCCCGCCCATACCTTACCGTCTTTCTTCGCAATGTGCCCAGACAGGTAAACCAGATTGCTACTTTGCGCGCTCATCACATAAGCGGCGGCCGGCGCGGTGGTGATGGGCAAGGTGATTCCGAGGTCGTTGAGACGGATATGGATGTCATGTTCACTCATGGTCTTCTCTCTTCACTGCAAATATGCCAGCGCCCGGGTTGACCGGGCGCTGGCGAAGTTGATGGGGTTGAAACCTGTATCAGCCCGGGATCGGCTCGTGACTGAAAGCCTCGACTTCGCGAATCAGGCTCTGCGCGGCCATCATCACCAGATCGCGCCCCTTGTCCGGTGTCGCCTGCGCCGGGTCCGAGCCCATGCGGCCATCCAGATGGCGCGCGCGGAAGTCGTACGCTTCACGGATAGGCCCCCACGGCGCTATCCGCGGCGAGTACTCGGCCGTTTTGATCGAGTCTGGGTAGGCCCATTGGGTGACGGCAATCTCGGACGGCGTGGCATGAACGCCGTGCCCGGTCGGGAACTGTTCCTTGGCCAGGTCGCCGACCCCTTCGAGGTCCCACCAGTTGCACAACTTCAGCGCAAACCCCGCCGGGCGTCGGGCAAAACTGGCCTCGGCGTAGAGCTCGGAGAATGCCGCCTCAATCGACGCGACGTTGCCACCGTGCCCATTGAGGAAGAGGATTTTTTCAAATCCATGAGCCGCCAGCGAATGCACCCAGTCCCCAATCGCGGCAATAAAGGTCGACGGGCGCAGCGAGATGGTGCCGGGAAAGCCGATATGGTGCTGGGCCATGCCGATATTGAAGGTCGGTGCAATCAGGATGTCCGCGCTTTTTTGCGCTTCGCCCGCAATGATTTCGGGGCACATCCAGTCGGTGCCCAGCAGGCCGGTAGGGCCGTGTTGCTCGTTGGAGCCGATCGGAATCACGATGGTACGGCTGCGCTCGAGAAATTCCCCGATCTCGGCCCAGGTCGATAGATATAAAAGCATTTTCGGTTCCTCTTTGATTTCAGTGACACGGGATTGCTCAACCCATGCTGTATTCGCGGGCCGAACTGCCGCGCGTTCGCGGTTTGGTCGAAATGATCACGAAGGCCGCGCACAGGAATACGCAGCCTACTGCAACAACCCCCGCATTCAGGCTGCCGGTGGCGGTTTTTGCCCAGCCGATCATGGCCGGCCCCCAGAAACCACCGCAAAGCCCGATGGTGTTGATCAAGGCAATACCGCCTGCCGCCGCATCGCCCTTGATGTGCTCGGACGGCATTGCCCACAACACGGTGTAGGCCATGAACATCATGCTGATCGACAGGCTGAGCAGCGCCAGCGACAGCAACAGGTTGCCGCCGGCGAAGGGATAAAGGATCAACAGGAGGGCGCCGATGGCCGCGGGTACCGCGCAGTGGTAGCGCCGCTCGCCCACCCGATCGGAGCGGCGCCCGATCCAGTACATGCCCAGGGCCGCGCCGACATAAGGAATGGCGGCATACCAACCCAGTTGCCGGGTATCGTTGACGCCCAGGGCCTTGATGATCGCCGGCAGCCAGAAGCTCATGGCATAGATCGAAAAGATGATGCAGAAGTACGCCGACGCCAGCACGTAGATCTTGGGGTCGCGCAACACCGCCCGGAACGAATGGCTGCGCGCCGCCGTCGCGCCCAGTTCGGTTTCCAGCAAGTGCTTTTCTGTCGCATTCAGCCAAGGGGCGTCCAGCGGTCGATCGGAAAGAACGAAATACATGAGAATGCCAAAGAACACACACGGCAACCCTTCAATCAGAAACATCCATTGCCAGCCGGCCAGGCCGCCCACGCCGGCAAATGCAGTGATCAACCAGGCGGACAACGGACCGCCAAGAATGCCGCCAATGGGCCCGGCAATGAACACGATTGCAATCGCCCGCGCCATGCGATTCGGGCCGTACCAGCGGGACAGGTAATAAATCATGCCCGGGGCAAACCCGGCCTCGAATACACCCAGCAGGAAACGCATGGCATAAAACGTCGGCACGTCGCGCACAAACAGCATGCAGGCCGATGTGATGCCCCACAGCACGAGAATACGGCTGAAGGTTTTACGCGCGCCGATGCGTGGCAGCATCAGGGTACTGGGTAGCTCAAACAGGACGTAACCGATAAAGAAAATTCCCGCGCCCGCGCCATAGGCCGCATCCGACAAACCCAAGTCACTTTGCATCTGCAGCTTGGCAAAGCCGACGTTGATGCGATCCAGGTAGGCAAAGACGTAGCCGATGAACAACAGCGGTAGCAGCCGCCAGTTGAGCTTGTGGTAGAGGGCATGAATGGCATCACTTCTTGCCGGCGCCAGAAAGGTTGGCATACGAGTCTCCAATTATTTTTGTTGGCCTACGTTCTTGCCAAGGAATGGTGCGCCGACTTGTAAACTCCAGCAATAGCAACTAAGTTCGTATACTGTTGCTCTACAGGCAACGCAATTTTCTGACGGGTAAACCTGCATGCGGGAAATCAATCAACAACGACTTCGCTACTTTCACGAGGTGCTGGTGCACGGCTCGATCCGGGGCGCGGCGGAGAGCATCAATACCTCACCCTCCGTGATCACCCGTCAAATCAAACTGCTGGAAGAGGAATTGGGTGCGCAGCTGTTCGAGCGCCAGGCCCGTGGCGTGCGGCCCACCGAGGCGGCGGCGCATCTGCTGGAGTTCTGGCGCGGTTATCGATCGCACCAGGAAAAGCTCGAAGACCAGCTTCAGGCGATCAAGGGCCTGCAGCAGGGCCATGTGCGAGTCGTCATCAGCGAAGGCTATGTCGATGCCTTGGTAGACAACGTGCTCGCCCCCTTCTGTAAGCAATACCCCAAGCTCGATGTCACGCTGGATATCCTGCCGGTGGACGATGTGTTGAACGAAGTGGCGGAAAACCGCGCGCACATCGGCCTGGCCTATAACCCACCCGCACATCCGCACATCGATTATCGCGCCGCGTCGTCACAGCCGGTGATGCTGCTGGTGCGCCCCGATCATCCGTTGGCGGTGCGCGGAACGGTAGTGAGTGTCGAGGATATTCTCGGCTGCAAACTGGTACTGACACCGACGACGTTTGGTATCGGGCACGCGATCAAGCTGCTGGAGTATGCCGAGAAGATCGAAATCCGCCCGACGCTGATCAGCAACTCACTGGCCGCACTCAAGCGGTTAGTGGCCTCAGGGGATTTTGCTTCGTTGGCAGGGGAGTTCGCGGCCTACCGGGAAATCGAAAAGGGCCAACTGGCGGCAATCTTGATCAACCATCCGCTGTTACTGGGGGTTGAGGCAAAGCTGCTAGTGAAGTCCGGGCGACCACTGGCCGCGCCGGCGCAAGAATTGCTGAACTGGATGCTGCAATACCTGCCAATGTTTAAATCGTGAGAGACGCAGGGTAGACACCCCACCGTCGGAGCCTAGCGGCTAAGGGCGGAACGGTCGTATCTTAAGGGGGGAACGGTGTCCTGTCTTTCATGGGGCTCGTTCACAGCCCAACCTATGACCACTTCACGCAGCGGGTTGGTGCAGGCACCTATCGCATTCATCCCCAAGCGCTTTTGGATCGTATGAATGAGCGCGGGCTGGCTTAAGGAATGATCGCTTACTCAGGGAGTACCCATGCCTTTCAGAGCTGATGTTCGTCTCATCGCGGCAGCACGAGCAGGTGGTATATGCGCTAACCCGCGCTGCTCCTGCTACCTTCTTGACCCAGGTGATGAAGGCCCAAATCAGGTCGATGTGTTCGAGGCTGCTCATATAATCTCGGAAGCCCCGAATGGGCCCAGGTATAGGTTCATACCTAACTTTGATTACGACCATATTTCCAACTGTATTCCCTTATGTCGCGCTTGCCATAGGCTCGTCGACCATCCTCAAAACTGGCGGATGTATGCAAAAGAGGTACTGCAGGAATGGAAAACCGATGCAGAAGAAATAGCTAGAATGCGTCGAAATAAACCTGTAAATGTGCCTTTTTTTGATCCCAACACGGAGTGGCAGATAAAGCAAAAATTTGCCGATCACTTGGCCAAAACTCTCGATCCGCTTTGGGGAATTCAGCATCTTGTTGATCAAGGCATCCTCCCGCAGTCCGTACACGATAAGATTTGGAACGGCTCTTTCGGATTCTCACCCGGAAAGTGGGGACATAACCATCCTGGCCGATCCCACGATGCACGTATCGCCTACGGGCAAGACGGTCTCGTTGAAACGATGACACGACTGAGAACCCTATTCGGTCAACGAAGGTGGGCGTCCTACACATGGCTTCAGAGCATCGAACACTGCTCTTTTCGAGAGATTATATACGCCGATTTGGAGCCCCACTACATTCACAGTCTGAAGCACGAACTACAAACACTTACTCGACAGGCTCATGACTTCATACATATGCCATAGAGGGCAAACATTTCTCATAAATCTTGACTGATTGAGTTACTTGAACTGCCTTATCCAATCAGCGAGATGACGGGCCACCAGTCGGCCAAAATGTCCTTGCCACACGTAGCTGGACTACCGATAACCACGATCCATTAGATTACGACCAACCGGATGCGAGTCCAAGGCCCGTAACGTCGGCACCTCAACTGAAATCCGCCCCCAAGGAGGGCTAATGACCACCAGTAACATGGCTCAGCAGTTGCGAGAGGCTAAACATGTTGTTGTATTCACAGGGGCTGGTGCATCAGCGGAAAGCGGCATCCCGACTTTCAGGGACGCTCTGACTGGACTCTGGGAGCGGTTTGATCCTGCGCACCTTGCGACTCCTCAGGCATTTCGTGCAGATCCGAGCCTGTGCTGGGGGTGGTACGAGTGGCGCCGGCTGAAGGTTATCCAAGCGCAGCCAAATGGGGCTCATCTCGCTATCGCTGAGCTTGCCAATCGTGTGCCCAAGCTGACCGTGGTGACACAAAATGTTGATGACCTGCATGAGCGCGCCGGCAGCCGGGATGTGATCCATCTGCACGGCAGCCTGCATTCACCCCGCTGCATCGATTGTGGGCAGGCGCATACGTTGCCTCTCCCGACTGACGCTCTGCCTGAGGATGGACGCCGGATTGAGCCGCCGCGATGCAGTGCGTGCAATGGGTATGTCCGACCAGGCGTTGTGTGGTTTGGGGAGATGCTGCCCGAGGATGCATGGAGCGCTGGGCTCGCCGCTGCGCAGAAATGCGATGTGTTCCTGTCGATTGGAACGTCCGGGATTGTTTATCCGGCAGCAGAGCTTCCGCTACGAGCGTTGGGGCATGGTGCGACTGTCGTTCACATCAATCCCGTGCGGTTTGATATCAGCGGTCAGGAGCACTTTCTCGAAGGCCCTGCCTCTGTGATGATGCAGAGCTTACTTCGCGAGACCTTTGGCGACCATCCTATCTCGTAGTTGGATGGCTATTTCCGGTAGATCCGTTTTGGGCTTGCCCCCTTCGGGGCACGGCTGGCGTGAACCAAACCCTGACTGCGCCAGGGTTTGGCCCTGCGGGCTTTCATCCTCAAGTCTCTGCCCCGTCGCAGGTCGGCGCGCTCCGCTTGAAGAGCGCTCAAAACGCCACGATGGATGATTGAGCAAGGGTCATAGAATTCACAGGGAATTCAGGATGAAGCAATCCCCAGAAGACGATATACCTCATAGCGTTCGTCCTCCTCCTCAAGTCCTTTTATATGCCCGGCCTCAGTGTGCAGCACAGGGAGTAAGCGCGCAAAGTCAGTGGTCATCTGATAATTGGTTGTAGTTTGGCTTTCGATCTCTTTGCGCGTCACATTCGTTACCGTGAAGCAGTCCAGCAATAACCGCAAATTCCTATCATCTGTGAAAAATTTAGTTTTCGCGTACCCTTTTCCATGAGCAATCCAAACATTAAGTATCATATTTGAAAAGTTGGCTATGCGCTGTACTAACTGAATATCTCCCAGTGCATTGCTCGCATCGAACTCGTCAGGATTTTTCTTGAACTTCACGACCTTAAAAGCAGGCAAAAAGCTATAGACGCAAGCGACTGAAACAATTACAACCGGATGATTTTTCAAGATCCCAAGACTTTGCGCCTTAGAACATATATCAGCAACGAGTTCAAGGCGTCTTTCTGCAAGCGGCTTATCATGCAGCCCCATTGAGTTAACGTATATAAGAAACTCAAGATAGGCTGGGCCCAACTCTTCAGGGTGCTCACCTTTGAGCTCGAGAATCATAGCTGGTGTTATAAGATTTTTTTCATACACTCTAGCTTTAGTGAAGAACTTCTGCATGGCGACTATGTCGCCTGAAACTTCAGCTATGAGATCTTCATCAGCTCTAGGTTTTTTCAAATCACTGATTATCTCAAGAAAAGCTGCGATATACGAGATCCCGTCCCTAGGTTTATCGAGCTTAATTAGTTCAGAAATCGACTCTCGAACCGGAACGGAGGGGGCGGGCGGCTTTTTTAAATGAGTTTTGATGTGGCTAATGGCGCAGACGTCTAGCAAGTGTAAAGTTGGCGCACCGTCTGCCGGACACAGAGACCGCATCAGAGCGGCGGCAGAGGAGTGTTCTCCAGCAGGAATCTCAAATCTAACTTTTATATTGATGGGATGAAAAACAATTTCCTTGTCAACCTGCTCGCTCACCTACTTCTCTCCTTAACTGTAGCTCAACAGACTTTAACTTACAAACACGGTGTGTTAGTACGTTCGAAAACTAGACACCATCCCCGGCTCAGTTCCATTACGAAGCATACCATCAATCTTGAGTCGACTTGAGTTAAACATTCGAATCTAATCAGCGAACCTAGGAGGTTTGACGGGAGCGTACATCAATTCGCCAATTTTCGCCCGGAGTCATCAGTTCAAACGGCAGGCTCGTTCCTAGCCAGAGCTGGTGAGCCTGCCTGACTCGTTCGTGCGTACAGCCACGAACTGCGTCGAGCTTGGCGGCTCTGGGTATACGAGAGTAACGCGGGACGAAAGGTTCTCTGAGATAGCCACGAACAGTGTTGCGGGACACGCCCAATGTCTTGGCGGTCTGTCGAATGCTGTGCCCTTGGCGGGCCAACTCTCTGATCTCCGCTGCTTGACATGGGCAGCCTCAAATGGCTGCGACGTTAGCCCACGTAAAGGGCTTGAAAGCCCCACTCAATCACCAGTCAGGTCTCAAAACTGATGGCTTACGAAATCCACATTTTAAGAGCGAACGAGATAACACTCGAAGAGTGGCAATCGTTCTGTGCTCGTGACCGAGCAATCAAATTGGAAACCGAAATTTCCGGAATCAATCCTCGCACGAGTGAAAGCATCAGCATCAGCGGCAAAGGCTCTGCAATTTGGACGACCCCTCAAACCCAGCAGAAATATCTTTTTGATTTCCGCAGGGGAAGAATCTCCTTCGTCTATAGCGATGCAGCACTGGTGAAGGGCAAGGAAATCGCCACCGCCTTGGCTGCGAGCGTCGAAGGTGACGAAGGTGAGATATATTGAGATCACTCATGGTCGAAGGCGGATATTCGTGGGAGCGCTACTACGGTCAAAGCTCCCCGCAATTACACAAGTTGACGACTGGCCTCTATAAACAAAGTGCGCAGCTTTTGCTTTGCCACCTCTGATAGACGCGGTGAGTAACGTTTATACTCTTCTTCGGCCGCCTTTTGCTTGCCGTTCATGGCCAAGACAAATGCGTAGGCCAGAGGGTGTTGCAAATAGTTGTAGAACCCAAGGCCGCCGGATGACAGGTGCTGTCTCACTAGCTCGAAGGCCTCCGGTAGATCTGATATCAAACGAGTTTTGCTCCAGAACGATTCAGCCTGTGCAATGGCTGCGTTCAGCACCCTGGGGGCATGACTGGCTATGATTTCAGGTCCATAGCAATAGGAGATATCCAATGCCCGATCCCGGGTATCCCAGGTCAGATCAAGCTGCGCTGACTTAGGGGTTCTGTGCCACTTTATATTGTTGCCGGAAACATGAGGGACGAAATCCAGTGAAAGCCCCCATGCTGGTGCTAGCGCACCGCCTTTCCACTGTTTAAGGCAGAATATCTGGCGAATGGGGGCGTCAAGGCTACGCAGCCAGCACAGCGGTCCCTGGACCTCAAACCCCAGCGGATGCAGCAGAGACTCTACTACTGGTGAAACGATTTCATGGATCTGATCTATCCGAATAACAGCGAATGTCCGTTCCTGCATACCTTTCTCCGTGGTTGAAAACCTTTGACTTCATACTCGCAGAGGTCCATTCAGGCTTGGCTCCGAACAGGAATTTTCCTTATCAACGGTATAACGTCAAGCCGATAGTTTGCGTCTAATAATTTCGCCCCCCGTCGGCTGGCTCGAAGCCGCGACCGGACTCAGTGGTAGGAGCTTTGAAGGTCTGCTTCTGGCCGAGATTGCTATCCGTTCCGAAGGGCAACTATCGACCCAAAGCTGACGGTGGCGATGGGCCGAGATCGGCCAGAAGCTGCCAACCATAACTGTTTCTCGCGAGCGAGGTAAGGTCCCCGTAGATGTATAAAATGGCGGTGGATAAGTGGTGGTGCGCACGCGTCGTCACTTGCTAGCGCGACGAAGTTTAAGGTTTTTAGCGAATTGGACGATATAGAAGGAACCTTTGCCAATCCATAGGCAAGGCGGGCTAAAATTGAGCAGCGTCGAAATGGAACGATCGGAAGGCGCCAAATCGCTAATCGTGGACAACATATAAAAAGGGACGTTTGTGTACAGAATATTATTAGAGAGTGACTATAATAAACATCCATCGTCAGGGTGGATTTATTTATCGCCTAGCAACTGGGATGACTATAATTTCAAGACAACATTTTCAGTTTCTGTGCTCTGCAAAGGCTCAGTACTCCGCCTTGGTGAAGTAAAAATAGGCTATGAAGATCAACCGGCTGGATGGACTAGGGATGCTCTTAAAGGTCAAGATCTATTAGGTCTTCCAAAGAATTTTTTCTCGATAGGCCAAGATATTGCATATTATGAAGTTCTATATGAGAGCTTTAGCTCCAGGGATGTTGATGACATATTGAAATCAATGCGTGACGCCTCGTGGATGGACGCAGTGTTACGCCAGTCCCAGAAACATGAAGTTTTCCGTCACTCACTATTAAGAACGGTGAGCCTAGCAGCTTTCCCTCAATACAAAAGAATTGTCCAAGGCCTTCCACCCCTCACCTCTTACAAGTTTTCCTACAACTACTCAAGGGAGAATGGCAGTAATATATCGTTAGGATTTAACGTTAAACCTGGCTCGATGCCGCCAACTAACATACATGTTCTTATTGGAAGGAATGGTGCTGGAAAAACAACGATACTTAACTCTATGGTTTCAAGTGTTGTTGATAAAGCTCACGATTGCGATGGAAGTTTTTTGGTAAGCATGGCAGGATCGTATTCAGAAATGCCCGAGCAATATTTTAGCAGTGTGGTTTCTGTCTCGTTCAGCGCATTTGATACGTTCATGCCACCCGATAATCGCCAAAATAGATCTGAAGGAGTAGCTTACTTTTATATCGGTATGAAGCGAAGAGTTACTTGCGATAATGGGGGAGTTTCCGCGACAGCAAAGGGGCCCTCAGATTTTCTCGCTGACACATTAGAGTCTATTGAGTCTTGCTGGAGCCAGGAAAGAAAGCGCAGTAGGTGGGTCGCAGCGATAAAACGACTAGAGTCAGACTTGAATTTTGCCGAGATGAACCTGGCCAAACTCTCCTTACAGCCTTTTGATTGGGTTAAAAATGAAATTATTGAAAAAATAAGAAGTGCCAGTTCAGGCCACTTTATAATTTTACACACTATTACGCATTTGGTTGATGTAGTAGAAGAAAAAACTTTAGTTCTAATGGATGAGCCAGAGACCCACCTGCACCCACCGCTGCTTTCGGCATTCATGAGGGCGCTGGCAGATCTCCTTATCGATCGCAACGCTATTGCCCTTATTGCCACGCATTCACCGGTGGTCTTGCAAGAGGTGCCAAATTCATGTGCTTTCGTGTTGACACGAAATGGCGATCAACAGCGGATCGATCCGCCCGAAAGAGAGACTTTTGGGGAAAATGTTGGGGCGCTCACCAAATCAGTATTCGGGTTAGAGGCAATAAAGTCCGGATTTCATGACATTTTAGCTAGCTCAGTACAAAGCGGACAGTCATTCGAAGAAATTCTATCTGACTATTCCGGACATTTAGGGCTGGAAGGGCAGTTAATATTAAGAGCAATGCTTGAGTCGAAAAGTCAGTCGGAGATTGAGTGAATGAATATTCTGCCCAAATTGAATATTGACTCAGTTGACGTTTTTGATGCCTGTGTTAGCAGCATTAAAGATGCCGGGCTTCGCGCCAGATTCATTGACTCAAAAAGCGACATTTTAGCTGAGTTTAGGAGCTACGTCGGCCACGCAGCTATGGAGAATTTATCCTCCTTGAAATCCTGCGAGCATGGAAAAGACTGGCAAATCATAATTAACTCTCTAACCAAAGGGCACTTCAAGCAACTTTATACGCAGTGCATGGTTGGCCCCGAAAGTAACGGGAGAGTTTATTATGACAAAATTCTAAACAGTATACCTCTAAGTATGTGTCCGCTGTGCGATTTAACTCATGTCGACAGTGTTGACCATTTTGCCTCGAAGTCTCGATATCCAATTTTTTCAGTTCTTACAGACAACCTAGTACCAGCTTGTATGAAGTGCAATAAAAGCAAGGGCGCTTCCGTAATATCAAAGAAAAATGAATCTTTACACCCATATTTTGAGCATTCAATTCTCACTAGCGAGCCATGGCTCTATGCTCAGTTGAAAGGGGCTGTACTACCAGTGGCCAAGTTTTTCGTAGATCCCCCTGCGCATTGGTCGCCAGAATTAAAGAAAAGAATATCGAATTATTTCCAAGATTTGGAGCTTGAGAGTCGATATGCAAAGCGCGCAGCATCCGAAATAGCAGACTTGCTTAGTTATAGTGGCGATTTATCGTCGAGAGCTAAGGAGTTTGCCACGATAGCTACAGTCGAGCGAGCCAAGAAAAAGAACTTATGGAAAGCAGCTTTATATGAGGCTTTAGCATCTCAATATAGCAGCACGCTATAAGCGATAGAACTTAGCAATTATATACTTCGCGCCAGCGTTTAACCTGGCAGCTTGTTCTACCTAGAGCTTGCTCGGCGGATCGTTGGGGGATGCCTCATTCTCTGAGAGGCTGCTTCTGGCCGGTTTCTGCCCATTGTGAGGGGCAGCTGTGGGTCGATTCTGTTGAAAAAGTCGGTTTCGGTTTTCACGACGGAAACGTACGCGTCTGAGATTAAAATCCGTGTTTTGAGCAGAGGGTGCAGGACTCAGATTTCACGTAGCAGCGTGCAAAAATGACGTTTTCACCGCTCAATGCATGGACCGTCAGCCCGGGTCGACTTTTTCAACAGAATCGATCGACTTCTGCCGGTCAAGGCGCACCCCGTGCGCTGGTCAAACCCGATGCAAGCAACTGGTCAAGTCGAATGCAAATGGGTGGTCAAGTCCATGCAAATGCTCCCCTTACCAAGGCTATTCATGTAGTTTCTAGGCATACGAACACGAGAGTCTACCTCGTAGTAGTTTTGATCAGACAAATTCGGCGCAGGCTCGCAACTGCTGCGCCGTCCAATGGATCGAAGATCGAATTGCGAACTTGGTATCACCGACGGCACACACTACTCATGCTTGAATCCAACCAAATTTTCTTAACATGTCTATTGAGCCGCTGTTGTCCCCCCGTCAAGTTCTGGGCATCAGTGCAATGATGCTTGCCACACTACAATCGAGGCATTAGACCTCACAAGGCAAGTACTTAATCGATGATTATTCCGAGTACAACGCTATCACCGCGCGAATGAACATTGAGCGCCTGGGCGGCCAGGTACATGCCTGGTGCGAACGTATGGAAACTATCTCGCTCATCAGACCTTGAAATGGCTGACCATCTTCTGCAACTGGTTGCCCAAGCGTGCCAGCTCTACGCTGGAGGTAGCGGTTTGATCACTGGAGCAAGCGGTCTGTTCAGAGACGTTACGCACGTTGATGATGCTGCGATTGATCTCCTCGGCCACAACACTTTGTTGTTCGACGGCCGCGGCGATCTGTTGGTTCATGAATTGGATGCTCGACACAGTGCGAGTGATATTGCCCAGTGCCACACCGGCTTCGCGAGTCAGTTCGACCCCGCTTTCAGTCAGGATACGGCAGTTGTCCATGGCGCTGGCCGCTTGCTCTATACCACTTTGCAAACCGGCGACCAACCGTTCAATTTCCTCGGTGGACTTCTGGGTCCGCTTGGCTAAACCGCGAACTTCGTCGGCGACCACAGCAAAACCACGACCCGCCTCTCCGGCTCGGGCAGCTTCGATAGCGGCGTTGAGTGCCAGCAGGTTGGTCTGCTCCGCTACCGCCTTGATCACGCCCATGACGCTACCGATACCGGTGCTTTCCTGCCGTAAGAGATTCATCGCCTCAGTGGAACGTACCACTTGCACCGCCAGCTGCTTAATCTGTGCGATCGCTTCGGCAACTACCTTGTCACCCTCCCGGGCTTGGCCATCGGCATCGGCAGCAGCTTGAGAGGCTTGCTCGGCATTGCGCGCGACTTCCTGCACAGTGACTGTCATTTCGTGCATCGCAGTAGCAACCTGGTCAGTTTCGAGCTTTTGAATGTTGACACCGGTACTGGTCTGTTCGGTCACCGTCGACAGCGCTTGGGCGGCAGCAGCGATCTGAGTCACGCCGTCGCGAACACCGCTGATAAGGCTGCAAAGCGTCTCGCCCATGTGCCGAATACCTTGTTGTAACAGGCCTAATTCATCGCGGCGGGTGACCACCAGATTCTGGGTGAGGTCACCCGCCGCAATGCGTTCGACGATGCCAAGGGTTTCCAGGATAGGACGGGTAATCTGGCGGGTGATGATGACGGCAGCCAAGATGCCGAACAGCAAGGTCAACAGGGTGCTGACCAACTGCAAGATACGAGTCTGGGCAACTTCGCTGTCACGGATGTCCAATTGGCCCTGATAAAGGGCTTCGCTGCGTGCCCACATCTCGCTGCCCTCATCGACCATTTCTTTACTCGTCAAGGCAACAATGTTGCTCGCCGTTTTATAGGCCAACAAGGCCGTGCGGTAGTCGCCTAACACGGTTTGCAATTGACGCAATACATCCTGCTGGGAAGCACTGAAATCTACACCCAGCTGTTTGAGCACCTCGACGGTTTTATTCAGTTGGTTGATGGCTTGCAGTTCGGTATCCAGAGCATCGTTGGCGACGTACTGACTTACTTCATAACGGGTCAGCAAGAACTGTTCTATAGCAAGGCTGATGGCCTGCAAACGTTCGGAACGATCCGTGTTGCCTGAGGGCATTTGAAGCACACTACTGCGGAGCGTGGTCATCAGCCTACCGGCCGCTTCGGCGTTGTCGCCCAAAATCTGACGCGCACGATGGCCGTCTTGAAACGCGTCGCGCATTTTATTCAGCGATTGCTGGAAATGACTGATAACGACCGATTGCTCCTTGAGCGGCTTGAGATTTCCCGAGGGCATGAAAGTACCGAGCAATTTTTGCTGCTGCTTGATAAATGCATCCACACTCACCTGCACCTTCTGCGCAGCGATTTCATCTCCATGAGTGAGCATGTATTGAAGACGAGCCACGCGAACGTTGTTCAGCAATAGATTTAGCTGCGCGATATCGCCTATTCGGTCAGTGCGCCAGATCAGGGTGTCCAGACCAGTCCTGCCCGTCAGGGCAAGCACTGTGGTAAGTGCCAATACCAGTCCGAAGCCCAAAGTCAGCTTGAGGTTGACGCTAAGATTGCAGAGCCACTTATTCACTTAATCGCTCCATAGGGAGTTCTGCTATGGATTTTCAGATCGTTGGAGAGCTGTTTCCATCGACAATGAGGGGCTTTCATGGCGAGTATTCGTCATGTTCTGTTCTTGCTGGATCATCTTCTCCAAAAGGCGCCTGGCGCGTACCGCACCACCATCACTGACCAGCAATACCGGCTTGAGCGCCCAGAAATCCTGGTCGCCTATCACCTCCTGCTGGGCTTGGAGCATGGGCATGTCTTCGGTGGTAAAGGGTTGAAGCAACCACTGGATATTTTCTTCAGCAAGCCGCCTGCCTTCTTCACCGAGTTCTTTGGGAAAGGCAATGCCAAACCAGTAGTGAGTGGTACCGGCGGTCTCCGGGGTGAAGACATGCGCGACATATACCGAGCGACCGTTCTCTCGAGGCTCTCCGCTCGGGGTGTAACCGCTGTTAAGCAGCAGATTGGACGGCGCATTCCATCGCACGTCGAGCCAGCGATCAACCCGTTGCCCACTGGGAATACCGCGTAAACGCTCCAGATCGGGCGTCAGTTGCTCGTTGTGGGTGGTACGTTTGGAGTGTACAACTTCGCCATGCTGTTCAACCTCAATGACACCTTGGGCCACGGCGGCACTGCCCAAAGAGTTACCGTGCAGAAACTCAATATGACTCAGGTCAAGAATGTTATCAGTCTCCAGCACGTAGTTGGCTTTCACGTGCAAGTAGCTCTTTCCGATGTAAGCCGTTTGCGGGTCCATCGCACTGAAATCGGTAATCAATGCCGGGTCGGCTCGGTCCGGTTCGCCCATCCAAATCCAGGCGAAACCGTGACGCTCCTGCATCGGGTAGACCCGCACCCGGGCAGCATTGGGAATCGCACCGTTGCCATGAGGGTTATGCACACAGGCACCGCTGCAATCAAAGCTCAGTCCATGATAGGCACATTGAATTCTGTCATTGTGAAGGCGCCCTAAGTGCAGTGGTACGAATCGATGAGGGCAGCGATCCTGCAGCGCCTGTAAGGTGCCTTTGCTGTCGCGAAACAGTACGATTTTTTCGTTGAGCACGGTTCGGGGCAGTAGTTGACCTTCGATCAACTCGTCGGCCCAACCGGCGACATACCAGCAATTGCGCAAAAAACTCATGATGATCTCCTTCAAATATCCAGTCGTAAAAACGCACTGCTGGCCCGGGAACAACACAGCAATATCTGATTGTTTGAAGCCTTTTCCTCCTCAGTGAGGAACAGGTCACGGTGATCGGGAATGCCTTCCAATACCCGGGTCAGGCAGGTGCCGCATACACCCTGTTCGCACGACAGCGGCACCTGGACCCCAGCCTCCAGCAACACCTGGGCGATGCTTCGACCCTCGGGCACCTGCAAGGTCAAGCCGGATCGTTCCGCGTGTAGGGTGAATCCTTCACCGGCGACGTCGACCTCGGCGGCGAAGTACTCGCAATGCACGTTCGCCACCGGCCACCCCTGCCGGTGCGCAGTGCCTATCACTGCATCCATGAAACCTGCTGGACCACAGACGTAGACATGCCGTTGTGTCTCTGGCCCTCGCAGCAAGCCAGGAATATCAAGCCGCTGCCCATCGTCATCGATATGCAGCCTCACCTTGTCGGCAAACGGTGCCTGCGTCAGCAACTCCAGGAAAGCAGCACGCCCCCGATTACGTACGCAGTAATGCACTTCAAACGATGCGCCAATCTCGTGCAGCCGCCAGGCCATGGCCAGGATCGGCGTAATGCCGATCCCTCCCCCCACCAGCAATGAATGCCCCGCTCCCTCCTGTAGGCGAAACTGGTTGCTCGGAGGGCTAATCGCGATCAGCAAGCCTTCGTGAAACTGTTCATGAATTCTTGCCGAGCCCCCCCTTGAAACAGGCTCGCGCAAGACTCCCAAGCGGTAAACTTGACGATCTTCGGGCGAACCACAGAGAGAGTAATGGCGGCTAAGACCTGGAGCGACCTGGACCTCAATGTGTGCTCCGGCCTCAAACGCTGGCAGCCCATTGCCAGCAGGATCAACCAACTCCAGAGAGATAATGCCCTCGGCTTCTTCCTTTCGGCGGGCAATACGTACTTCCAGTAAACGGCTCATCATCCGCTCCTCAAAAAAAATCGTGGGTGTAGGTCAGGTAAAGGCGGTTTTCGTCCAGGTCCCGTTGGGTGGTAACGCTGCTGCGCAGCATCGCGTTGCGCCATTGCATGCCGAATCCCCGCAACATCGGGCTCTGGAACGTGTAGCTGATCATCAAGTCACGCTCCCATTCGTGTTGGTCACCTTGATCGGACTTGATACCACCGCCACGCTGATAGATGACCTGACTGGTCAGACCCGGCATCCCCATCACCGCAAAGTTGTAGCCATACTGTGCGACCCAGGTGTTCTCTCCTGCACGCTGGAAGCGGGCACCGGTCTGGCGGTCGGTGATCAGGTAGGTCGAGGAACCGTCGCCCTGGTTGAGAAACGGAAAATCACTGGAACCATTGAGGTGCTGATAACCCAGGCTCACGGCATGGCCGCCCAGGCTGTAGGTGAACAACCCGGCCAAGGCACGATTATCCACTTCGCCGTTGTTGTGATAACCGCTGCTCACATAACCCTCCTGACGCCCGGCCAGGGTTCCGTTCAAGCCGGCGGAGGAGCTGTCGAAGAAACGCAGGTCGGTCTTGAGGCTACCCACCGGTAGCTGTTGCGTCTGCACCAGACCGAGGAAGTGCTGCTGGTAGAAGTCCTCCAGATTGCCGTAGTAGTACTGCAACAGCAGGCTCGAATCGACCTGGTAGTCGACCCCGGCAAAATTGAATTTGTTGCTGCGCCGTCCGGCCGGCCCACCTGCCCCGGCAATTGCCAGGTCTTCGTTGTTCGACGAGTTGCGGCTCTTGACCGCGCTGACCTGCCCGCCGGTCAGGGTGAAGTGATCAAAGTCCCGTGAGGTTACCTGCACACCCTGGAATGTTTCCGGCAACAGGCGCCCGTCGTTGTAGATCAGGATCGGCATCTTTGGCAGCAAGGTGCCAGCCTTGAGTTCGGTCTTGGCGATGCGGATCTTGCCGGTCAGGCCGAGAGTGGCGAAGTCATCCACGGCCCGGCCGCTGGCGTCACTGGGAAAGACGAAGCCACCCTGGGCCGCAGCGGTCGGATTGCCATGGGTGCCCTTGCCCGAGTCCAGGCGTACCCCGAGCATGCCCAGCGCATCGACGCCGAAGCCCACCGGGCCCTGGGTGTAGCCAGAGGTGAAGTTGAGGATAAAGCCCTGGCCCCACTCCTGCAGTTTCGACGGTGCCGCCGCACCGCTGCGGTTGTCCTGGTTGAAGTAGACGTTACGCAGGTCGAGCTTGGCCTTGGCATCGTCGATAAAGCCATCGGCGCGGCTCTGCTGCGCGATGACCAGGGTCAGCAGCGAGAGGCCGAAGGCCATGGGTTTGAAGGCACGCGAGATCATCTTGAGTTGACGCATGGTAGTGACACCCTTGGTTTTTTTATTGTCGGGAGCTCGGGGCCGAACGCGGGCAAAGCGCGGCCCCTCCTGCCGCGAACGGCAGGATTGGTGAAGTTGTGTCTGTGAGTCGGCGTCAGTGCCTCAGTGGGCGGCGGACACCTGCGGTTCACTCAGGTCTTCGCGCACCGCAAAGCGCTGCAACGAGAAGATCGCGATAGAACCGAGCAAGGCTGGTACCGCCAGGGCGATAAAGAACAGCTTGGGCTGGCCCAACTGGGCGATCAGCCAGGCACCGAGCATCGAACCGATGATCGAGCCAACTCGGCCGTTGGCCATGGCCCAGCTCACCCCGGTGGCCCGTGCCGTGGTCGGATAGATGCTTGCGGAGAGAAGGTTCAGGCCGTTCTGCGCCCCGGCTACTCCGAAGCCGACGAAGAACACCGCCACGGTCAGCCAGGCCGCCTGACCCAGGGCAAAGCCCACCAGCGCGATCACTAGCGCCGCGCCGAGGTAGGCCAGGCCCAGCACCTTGTACTGACTGACCCGGTCCATCAGAAGCGCCATGAAAACCGCTCCGAGGGTCCCGCCCAGAGGCACCATGGCACCGATCCGCGCCGAGCTGGCGATGTCATAGCCGGCGTCCTTGAGGATGCTCGGCAACCAACTGGTCAGGAGGTAGAAGACAAACAACGAGCAGAAGAACGTGCCCCACAGCAGCAGCGTGCGCAGCGCTCGGCCTTCGCTGAAGAGTTGCGAGATCGGTGAGCGTTCGACCACCGGCCGCTGGTCCTCGACAAAGGTCACCTCGTCCCAGTCGCGGCGCCCGCTGATCTTCTCCACCACCGTGCGCAAGGCCACGGTATAACGCGGATGCGCGGCCATATAGCGCACCGACTCTGGCAAGTACCAGGCCAGCAGCGGCAGTAACAGCAGTGGTGCCATCCCGCCGATCAGCAACACGCCACGCCAACCGAAGGTCGGGATGATCTGGCTCGCCACCGCCCCCCCCAGGGCCAGGCCCGTGGTGAAACCGCTGTAGCTGAGGGTCACCATGATCATTCGCCGCCGCAGCGGCGAATACTCGGCGCTCAAGGTGATGCAGGTCGGCATCGCGCCACCGAGGCCGATTCCGGTGAGGAAACGCAAGGCGGTGAGGCTATCGATGGAGTGGGCCCAGGCCGAGGCCAGGGTGCCGAAGCTGAAGATCAGCACCGACACCAGCAATACCTTCTTGCGCCCGTACTTGTCGGCGATGGGGCCGAACAGAAAGGCCCCGCACATCAGGCCGAACAGGCCGGCGCCAAAGGCCGGCGACAGTTGACTGGGTTGCAGGCCCCATTCCTGGCGCAGGGACGGCGCGATATAACCGATCACGGCCGTATCGAAACCGTCCACCAGCACCACCAGGAAACACAGCAGCAGGACAATGATCTGGTAGCGAGATATCCCGCAGGCGTCGATGATTTCGCCAATGGAGGCGGTTTTGTGGTTCATGGTGTTTCCCCTGTTATTGGATTTGTCAGTGGGGGTGAAACAAGTTTCAGCACGCTCAGGTCGGGTAGATTTTCGACCTCTGCAACAGGTCCAGTGCAACGTCGACGATCATGTCTTCCTGGCCGCCGACCATGCGCCGCGCGCCCAGTTCGACGAGGATGTCCACCGCCTTGAGCCCGTAGCGCTTCGCAGCGATTTCGGCATGGCGCAGGAAGCTCGAGTAGACCCCGGCGTAACCCAGGGCCAGGGTTTCGCGGTCGACCCGCACCGGTCGGTCCTGCAACGGCCGGACAATGTCGTCGGCCGCATCCATCAGGGTGTAGAGGTCGGTGCCGTGGTTCCAGCCGAGGCGTTCGGCGGCGGCGATAAACACTTCCAGCGGCGCATTGCCGGCCCCGGCGCCCATGCCGGCGAGGCTGGCGTCGATGCGGTCGCAGCCCTCCTCCACGGCAACGATGGAGTTGGCCACCCCCAACGACAGGTTGTGATGGGCATGCATGCCGGTTTCGGTGTCCGCCTTGAGCACCGCCTTCACCGCGCGAAAACGCTCGCGGATATCCTGCATGCCCATCGCGCCGCCGGAATCCACTACGTAGATGCAGGTGGCGCCATAGCTTTCCATCTTCTTCGCCTCGACAGCCAGGTTCTGCGGGCTGGTCAGGTGGCTCATCATCAGGAAGCCGACGGTGTCCATGCCCAGCTCGCGGGCATATTCGATGTGCTGGCGCGAGACATCCGCCTCGGTGCAATGGGTCGCCACCCGGACCACCCGGGCCCCGGCGTTGTACGCGGCCTTGAGGTCGTGGACGGTGCCGATGCCGGGCAGCAACAGGGTCGCCACCTTGGCATGGCTGATCACATCACTGACCGCTTCGATCCATTCCAGGTCGGTATGGGCACCAAAGCCATAGTTGAAGCTGGAACCTTGCAGGCCGTCACCGTGGGCGACTTCGATACTGTCGACCCTGGCCTTGTCGAGGGCACGGGCGATGGTCTGCACATTGTCGATAGAGTACTGGTGGCGCACCGCGTGGCTACCGTCACGCAGGGTCACATCGGAGATATAGAGTTTCTTGCCGGGATTGAAGGTCATGGGAGTCTCCTCAGTGGGCCATGGACCGGGCCATGCGTTCGGCGGTGGCCAACGCGGCACTGGTCATGATGTCGAGGTTGCCGGCATAGGCCGGCAGGTAATGGGCGGCGCCTTCAACTTCGAGAAACACCGTGGTCTTCAGGCCGCTGAACCGGCCCAGGCCGGGAATATGCAGCGGTGCTTCGGCGGGAATCACCTCGAACTGCACCTTCTGCTTGAGTCGATAACCTGGGACATAGGCTTTCACCGCCAGGGCCATCTCTTCGATGGAGGCTTCGACTTCACGTTGATCCGCCGCCTGCGACAGCACATACACCGTGTCGCGCATCATCAAGGGTGGCTCGGCCGGGTTGAGCACGATGATCGCCTTGCCCCTCCCCGCACCGCCCACGACTTCGATGGCTCGCGAGGTGGTTTCGGTGAACTCGTCGATATTGGCCCGAGTCCCGGGACCGGCCGACTTGCTGCTGATGGAGGCGATAATTTCGGCGTAGTGCACCTTCGCCACCCGCGACACCGCCGCCACCATGGGAATGGTCGCCTGGCCGCCGCAGGTGACCATATTGACGTTGGTCGCCTGCAGGTTGGCCTCCAGGTTCACCACCGGTACGCAGTACGGACCGATGGCCGCCGGGGTCAGATCGATCAGGCGAATGCCTGGCTTGTGCTGGCGTAGCAGCGCGTCGTTGGTCACGTGGGCGCTGGCCGAGGTGGCATCGAAGACAAAATCGATGTCGGCGAACTCGGCCATCCGTACCAGGCCTTCAACCCCTTCATGGGTGGTGGCCACACCCAGTCGCTGGGCACGGGCCAGGCCGTCGGAGGCCGAATCGATGCCGACCATCACGGCCATTTCCAGATGCTGGCCGTGGCGCAGGATCTTGATCATCAGGTCGGTGCCGATATTGCCGGAACCAATGATGGCGACTTTTTTCTTGTATTCGCTCATGTCGTGTTCCTCGCGGTCAGCGGCCCAGGGCCTTGGCGGTCTTGCCTGCGATGCCGAAATCGATCTTGGGCACCTCGGTGATGATCACCCGCACCGATTCGCGGGGCGCCTGGATCGACTCCACCGCCGCCTCGGTCAAGGCCGAGATCAAGCGGGCCTTCTGTTCTTCGTCACGGCCTTCGATCAGGAAAACCTGCATGATGGGCATGGTCCGACTCCTCAGGATGATTGCGACTGGAAGCGCATCGAAACGCTGCCCAGGTGCTGGTAACGCACGGTGATCTGGTCGCCGGCCGCCACCGCGATGGCTTCGGTCACACCGCCGGTCATGATGAAACAGCCAGCCGGCAATTCACGGCCCTGGGTCGCGAGCATATTGGCGAGCATCGCCACGCTCTGCGCCGGGTGCCCGAGCACCGCCGCGCCGGCCGCGGTGGCAACCACTTCGCCATTTTTCTCCAGCACCACGCCCAGGCACTTGAGGTCGATGCCGTTGGCACTGCGCGACTGCCCGCCGGTGACAAATCGTGCTGACGAGGTGTTGTCGGCGATCACGCTCTTGAGGTCGAAACGGAAATTCTCGTAACGCGAGTCGATGACCTCCACCGCCGGCAGGATGAAGTCGGTCGCCGCCAGTACATCGCCGACATGACAACCCGGGCCCCGGAGCGGGTGCTTGAGGACAAAGGCGATTTCCGCCTCGACCTTGGGGTGGATCAGCGAATCGATATCGATCACCGCGCCGTCCATGCACGAGCCGTAGTCGGTGAGAAAGCCGTGGATCGGTTCGGTAACGCCCATCTGCTTCATCTTCGCGAAGGAAGTCAGGCCCATTTTCAGACCGACGATGCGCACGCCCCGCGCCTCCTTGCGTTGGCGGATCGCATCCTGGATCGCATAGGCGTCTTCCCAGTCCATCTCTGGATGGGTGTCGGTGATCTTGGCCACCGCCTCACGGTTCAGCTCGGCGTTTTCCAGGTGCTCGGCCAGGCCGGCGATGGTTTCTGCTGTCAGGTTCATCAGGTTTTCCTTATATGAAACGCACGGAGGCCGAGCCGATACCGCCGAGGCTCATGCGCAATTGATCGCCAGGCTTGACCGGCACCATGGCCGCCAGCGAACCGGAGAGAATCACCTCGCCGCGCTTGAGGCCTATGCCCAGTCGCCCGAGGGTATTGGCCAGCCAGACCACGGCATTGGCCGGGTGCCCGAGGGCCGCCGCACCGGCGCCGGTGGCAACAATTTCACCGTTCTTTTCCAGGGTCATGCCGACACAGGCCAGGTCGACTTCATGGGGTGCGACGCCGGCATCGCCGAGGACAAAGGCCGCCGCCGAAGCGTTGTCGGCCACGGTGTCCTGGATACGGATCTTCCAGTCGCGAATCCGCGAGTCGACGATCTCGAAACACGGCATCACGTAGGCCGTGGCCCGCAGCACATCGGCCAGGGTCACCCCAGGGCCGTTCAGGTCGTCCTTGAGCACAAAGGCGATTTCGCCTTCGGCCTTGGGCGCGATCAGGTCGGCACAGGCGATGGATGCGCCATCGCCCAGGAGCATGCCGCTGAGCAGATGGCCGAAGTCCGGCTGATCCACCCCGAGCATGTCCATCACCACTTGACTGGTGACGCCGATTTTCTTGCCGATGATCCGCTCGCCCGCGTCCAGCCGGGGCTGGATCATCGCCAACTGGATCTGGTAGGCGTCTTCGATCGTCAGATCCGGGTGGCTGTCGGTCAGCGGCGCGATGGCCTGGCGTTCGCTCAGGGCGCGGTGCAGACCCGTGCCGAGTTGCTGGATGGATCGGGAATTCATGGTCGGCCTCACAAGCGAACGCAAACGTTGCGAAGTTCGGTGTAGAACTCCAGGGAGTGCACACCGCCCTCACGGCCAATGCCCGATTGCTTGGCGCCGCCGAAGGCGGTGCGCAGGTCGCGCAGAAACCACGAGTTGATCCAGCAGATCCCGACATCCAGCGCCGCCCCCATGCGATGGGCGACTTGCAGGTTGCTGGTCCAGACGCTGGCGGCGAGACCGTATTGAGTGGCGTTGACCAACCGCACCACTTCTTCCTCGTCGTCGAACGGCGCGATATGGCAGCACGGGCCGAAGATCTCTTCGCGGATCACCGCCGAGCTTTCCGCCAGGCCGGTCCAGATGGTCGGCTGAATCCAGGCGCCTTCGGCCAGTTCCGCCGGCATTTCCGGAGTCCCGCCGCCACTGACCACGGTCGCGCCGTCCTGCACCGCCTGGCGGTAGTAACCGAGGACTTTTTCTCGATGTCCCAGGGAAACCAGCGGTCCCATAGTGGTGCCTTCGGCATAAGGCGCGCCGATACGCAGGGTGTCGACCTTGGCCTTGAGCGCCTGGACAAAACGCTCGAACAATGGCCGCTGGACATAGACACGCTCAGTACCCAGGCAGACCTGACCGCTGTTTTCAAAGGCCGAGCGGGCGATGCCGGCCACCGCCTTGTCCAGGTCGGCATCGGCGAACACCACGCCGGCGTTCTTGCCGCCCAGTTCCAGGGACACCGGACGCAGGCCCTTGGCTGCGGCCTTCATGATGATTTCACCGGTGCCGGTTTCGCCGGTGAAAGTGATGCCATTGACCTCCGGGTGCGCGGTCAGGAAGGCTCCAGCAGAGTTCTCGCCAAAGCCATGGACCACGTTGTAGACCCCAGCCGGCACGCCGGCATCGCGCATCACTTCGCCGAGTAAGGTGGCGGTGGCCGGGGTTTCTTCCGAAGGCTTGACCACCACGGTGTTGCCACAGGCCAAGGCCGGGCCGACTTTCCAGGTCATCAGCAGCAGCGGCAGGTTCCACGGGCAGACCACGGCAATCACGCCCCTGGGCGCACGCACCCCGTAATTGACCGCCTTGCCGCCGTCCGGGGTGTCCATGGTGAAACTTTCGGTGGGCACGTTCTTGATCAGGTCGGCAAAGACCTTGAAGTTCGCCGCACCCCGGGGAATATCCAGGTGACTGGCCAGGCCGCAAGGCTTGCCGGTGTCGGCGATTTCCGCGGCAATAAATTCTTCGGCGCGTTGTTCAATGCCTTCGGCGACCTTGTGCAGCAAGGCCACGCGCTGGGCCACGGAGAATTTGCCCCAAGGCCCGGATAACGCCGCGCGGGCGGCCTTGACTGCGGCATCGACCTGGGCCTCGCCGGCTTCATGCACCGGACCGATCAGGCTGTTGTCGGCAGGGTTGCGGTTGTCGAAGGTGCGCACACCCTCAACCCACTGGTTACCAATAAAGTTGTGAAACTCGCGCAGAGGCAGTTTGGACATGATCAGTTTCCTTCTTCTTGTAAGCGGATACCCGCCTCGGCATCGCCGGCGGTGAGGTAATCCCACATGCGTTCGAAAATGCGTCCCGAATTGGTGGCGCGGCGCTCGGTTTCCCCGGTGCTGAGTACTGGCCCCGCCAGACCGGACGCCAGCAGTTGCAACTCGATACGGGCGGCGTCCTCCAGGTACCAGTTGAGGGTCAGTGCCTCCCCCAGCGAGCCGCCGACCACAATCGCGCCGTTGCCACGCATCACCAGCGCGGGATTGCCGGCCAGTTGCTCGGCCAAGGCTGCGGCCTGGGTGTCGTCGCGCAGCAATTGCGGGTCGTCCCACAGCGGGATCGAGGAATGGAAATAGGCGCCCATGCCATGCCGCGATTGCGGTGTCAGGCGGGCACAGGACAAGGTCATCACCTGGGCCGGCATACTGCGGATCACCGCACCGACCTCGGCACGGCGGCGATAGATCTGCTGATGAATACGCACTTCGCCGAGCACTGCGGCCGGCAATTCGGCGTCGATGGCAACCACCACGCCGTCCTCGCCTGGCTCGATCAAGCCCATGGGCTTGGCCGCGCAGACCAGGAAATGCCCGGCATCCAGGCGCAGGCTGCAATGCCCGTAGGCATGGGCCAGACCGGCCCGGGACAAGGCCCGGGCGGCCATTCGCAGTTCGATCTGTTGATGGGGCGTGGCCACGGGAGTCCGACTCATGACTTGAACTCCGGGATATCCGGCTTCGAGCCCCAGGCGCAGAACGACGACAGCGCCAGCGGGAATTGTCGAGGGTGGTGGGTGGTTTCCTGCTCGGGGGCAATGTGGCTGACCCCGGTGGAGTATTCGTAGGTCATGCCGTCCGGCCCCTCGAAGTAGAGGAACACCGCTCCCGAAGTCGGATGGCGGCCCGGCCCGAAGAGGATCTTGATGCCGCGCTCACGCAGGAAGTAATAGGCGCGCATCACGTCGTCGATGGTCTCGACCTGATGGTTGATGTGCTGCACCCCCGGATGCACCGAGGGAAACAGGGCGATCTTGTGGTGCACCTCATCGATACGCAGCAGCGGCGCATCGCCGATCCGGTCACTGACCCTGGCATTCGCCAGTTGGGTCCAGAAGGCTTCGTCGCGCTTGGCATCGGTGGTACGCAAACCGATATGGCTGAAGCCGGTTATCCCGGCATCCCGCGACGGGAAAT
Organism: Pseudomonas sp. MWU12-2345; assembly: GCF_023242385.1. Lineage (NCBI taxonomy): Bacteria > Pseudomonadati > Pseudomonadota > Gammaproteobacteria > Pseudomonadales > Pseudomonadaceae > Pseudomonas > Pseudomonas sp. MWU12-2345. The sequence continues at coordinate 1,056,099 of NZ_JALLJA010000001.1, forward strand.
AACGTCCGCCATAAGCATGGGGGGCAAGCACCAGTTCAATCTGGTTGCCGCTGGGATCGCGGAAGTGAATCAGCTCGGCAACCGCGCGCAGCTCGGCCTCTTCACGACTGCCATGGCGTACGGCAAAGCCGTTGTCTTCCAGTAGTTGCGCGGCGTGGTCGAGTTCGGCGCTGGAGTTGAGTTCAAAAGCGGTGGTGGTTTCGGTGGGATCACCTTCGTAGTAACACAGGGTGTGGTCGCGGCTATCGGAGCGCAAATACACCGCTCCGTTGGCGCTGCGAGCGACCTGCAAGCCCAGCACCTGCGTGGCGTACTGGCGAGCCTGGTCGATATCCGCCGTGCCCAGTCGCACGTAGCGGATGTCATGCAGATTGATCATGAGGGAAGCCTCAGTATTATTTTTGTCTGGACACAATCCTCGCGCCCTGGCTCAAATAGCAGAAGCAAATTCTAGTTATTCAATCTATTTGATATGGTTATAGTCATGCGCACAGACCTGAACCTTTTGCGAGTGCTACTGGCCATTCACGATTGCGGCAATGTCACCCTTGCCGCCAAACGTTTGGGCATGAGTCAACCTGCTACCAGCGCTGCACTATCACGCCTGCGCCACTCTCTCGGTGATCCATTGTTCGTCCGTAGCGGTACAACCATGGAGCCCACCCCGCGAGCCCGCAACATCGTTGAACGCACCCGCGAAGTCATCGCCACTATTGACCAGGAAATCCTCACCAGCCCCACCTTCGACCCAGCCCACAGCACCGAAGAGTTCACCTTTTGCCTTAGCGAAATTGGTGAAGTAGTTTTCCTTCCCGCCCTCTTCGACCGCCTTCGCGCAGAAGCCCCAAATGCCAAGATCCGCTGTTTAAGTCTCGCCCCCAAAGACCTGCTTGAAGCGCTACGTGAAGGCAAGGTCGACTCCGTGCTTGGCTACTTCCCCGACCTGGATGCGCCGAACATCTACCAACAACGTCTGTTCTCCCACGACCTCGTCTGCCTCATTCGCAGCGGCCATCGCATCACTGGCGAACAACTCTCCATCGAAGAATTTTGCGGCCTCGAACACTTGCAAGTACGAGACGGCAGCCGCAGCCAGGAAATGTACGAAGCCCACTTGGCGAACAAAGGGATTGAACGCAACATTGTTCTGCAAATGTCCCACTACATGAGCATGGCAGCGATTATCGAGCGTTCGGATTTGGTGGTGGTTCTGCCACGGACTGTGGCCAATCTATATGCCAGGAGTGCGGCGGTCAGGCTCATTGAACCACCCGTGCAGATACCGCCCTATAGCCTTAAACATCATTGGCATGCCAGGTATCATAAGGATCCGCGGCATCTTTGGTTAAGAGGACAGGTTTTGGAGATGTTCGGTGATCGAGAGAGCTCTTACTTAGCTCTCGAGAAACCTTAAGATGCAGGAACAGCATTTTTCTGCGACTGGCATCCTATGTGTGTGATTCACTTTTTCGTACAGAGTCTGGCAGGGGTAATAAGCTGATTGTCGAAGGGAGCCAGACCATGTCTTGGGCGGAAACCGGGCCATTTACAGCCGTTCGACGGACGAGTGTAAATCGGCGACCATCTGCACAGCGACGGTCAGCACACGAGAGGCATTACGTGGAGTTTCTGCGATTTCTCAAGTGCGACAATAGTCGGAAGCTGGAGTCCCAAGTTGTCAGGTTCTACTGTCCGAAGTGCGAAATAAACTATGATCACGGAGGACCGATGAATCAAACCAGTACCGAAGCAGATCAATCCCCGGTGAGCACCGCAGGATGGCTGAGACCGGCTCATTTTTATGTTTGGCTGGCGGCTGGCGCGGTGTTCTATTTTGGTGACGAACTCGACCGCGTGTATGGGCTTTGGCTCTTAATGATTCCGCTGCTTGGAGTCCCCGCGCTCATTGCAATGGGTACCTTCATCGTCGGGCTGATCGCCAGTTTATGGTACCGCCGATGGGGTAGGTTACTTTCCGTCATAGGCGCGCCGGCCCTAACGATCGGGTTGCTAGTGGCCTTGGCCCACTACGAAATCAATCCCGACTGGATACGATTCCAATTGACGAGTGGTCACTACGCGGAACTGGCCCGCAATCTACCCGGGTCGTCGCCAAAATACGGGAAGTGGGATTGGGGGGGAACCGGCGGGGCTACTGGACCGAACCTCTTCTACAACCTTGTCTACGATGAAACTGACAAGCCGCTCGATCGACCTGAGATGGCAGAACAAAAGGGCTGGACATATTCAGTGCGTTCGTATGGTCGCCACTTCTTTTTGATCACGGCACTGTACCAGTGATTTAGCGCGCCAAAATAGGCAGGACTCTGCTCAAATCGAAACATTTTGGCTCTTGTTGCAATGTCTTCTCCATTCGAGGCCGTGTCTGACACATTGCGTTGAATATGCCTTTCGGGCGGTTTGACGGACCGCTCAGGGTCGCCTGCGGCCTCCCACGACGGCCAGAAGCGGCCTGTCGCAACAGATCGACAACCTGACTGACAATCTGTTGCAGTGATGGTCACGGGGAACGGGTCAAACCTTCGCCCCGCCCGTCGCTACTCGCTTGGATATTCGACATAAGCGATGACCTTACCAAAGGGCGCACTGGCCATACCGATAGGCATGCTCAACGTTGGGTGCCCTGGTACCTGAGTATTGATCACCGAAACCTGCTCTCCTGGGGCGGAGTTGTCGGCGGCAACCATCAACAAGTAGGCACCATCAGCCGGCGCAACGCCGGTCCAAACGATCGCCAGGGCGTTGGTACCGGTCAGGTTGTCAGCCACGACATTACCTTGCACATCGAGCACCAGCGCCTTGGGTTTCAGTGCGCTCTTTGCCAACCCCATGCACATGTTGTTGCACAGCGAGATGACATTGATCTTGTAGCGTTGGCCCTTGCGTAACGAGAACTCGAACAGTCGATAGTTACTTTTTTCTGCACCTGAAGCGATACGGGGATCCGTTGCGCTGATTTCCCAGCGGGTGGGAAACAGACCACGATTGACCGGCAACGGCACCGCCTGTGAGAGGCGGACCGCCTCCTGGAAAGAGTGAGCAATGGGGGTACCGCTCACCTGGACCTGGTCGGTGTACTGCTGCCCAGAATTGTTCGAACAGCCGACCAGCAGTAGAGCTGCCACCAAGGGAAGTATGTATTTAAGCATCGCGAATCGTCCACGGAGTTCTGTTGAATTTGAATTCCGCGCTTTTATGTGAAATCTGCGAGAATTTGGTCAGCCAAACACTTTTGGTAAATAGACCTCATTGCTTTCCCTGCTCGTCATCTTAGCTGAAGTGGCGCAGGCTAGCCTTCAAGCCTGGGCAATAGGCCATCATAATGGTTATTTTAGGCTTTTTCCAATGAATGGAGTCTGGCCTTGATCGAGAGAAGAGTACGGATGTTCTCTAGGGCTGGGGCTGTCATCGAGTAGCGATCAGGTGTAATTGGTGAGGAGCGCCTTGTATTTCCCCCTATAGATTACGCCATCCAGCGATGGCCTGGTCGGTCAGAACTGAATCGCCCCGGTTTCGTAGACACCCGAAGGCCGTTTGGGGTCGATTTCTGCCCTTGGTGACAGGCAGAAATCGGCCAAACCCGGACCTTCACTTTCAAAGGCAGGTGTTCGCTTGTAGTAGAATGCTGCTTTAAACAAAATAAATTTCACCATGGATGTTCAAGCGCTCGAACAAAGCAACGTCTTATCGATCACTGTGGACCAGGCCCATCGCTATTTCGAGATGGTTGTCAGTCTAGATGACGAGACTAGATACAAGCTGATGGCATGGAACGCCGACGGCGCTGAGCTGACTATCAGACTTGGCGCGCTTCACGTCCAAAACTCCAGCGGGCTCGGAGAGCTTGAAGGGATAAACATTGTTGAAAACGTTCTATTCCTTGAGGGTGATTTTGGAGATATGGCGATTAAAGCCACTACGTTTTTGCTCGAAAAGCTGATGTAATTCCCCTGCGCGGGCGGAAACCTTGTGGCGTCACAGTGGCTCTGATTGCCTTCGCATCAAGCCCCAAGACACCTTCATCCTCCCTGGTAGGTCGTAGCCAACAACTCATGCGCTCCCACTACTCCATTCAAATCACACCAGCGGGACCATTGCCCGCCTTCTACAGCATCGCCGAACATCTCTGGGGAACAGGCTGTGATGTTGATTCTGATGGTGACTGCACCGCTTTAGATGATCGCCATTGGACGGAACTGACGTTGTCGCTACGTGGTACCCCAGGAGAACGCCTCGACATTGACCCTCTCTCGATCAGCCCCCTTGCGTTGGTAATCCGCTCATCACGAGCAGCTCTCTGCCGAAAAGCGGCTGACTTCATCGTATCTGTTTCTGGAGGCTCCATCGGAGCTACTGTGAATGTCGAGCCCACATGAGCGCAGACGCTAGGTTCGATTCCTGACACTTGAGAGGTCCTTCTGATGCTCCCTTTCCTGCTACCCGACAGATTGCAAACCGAACGCCTGACGTTACGGCCATTGCGAGGGGAAGACGCGCCTATCCTCTACTCCCAATATACCAACGATGCGGAAGTCGCCAGGTATCTGCCATGGGGCCGGCATAGCGCCCCCTCCCAGACTGTTACCATGATCCATTACGCTGCGGAACTCGCAGAACAACGTACGGCCTATCTGCTCGCTATCACACTAGCTGACAGCCCTGAAGTACCCATCGGCCTTCTCAACCTTGGCGACAGTGAAGAAGGAGTATCCGTCGGCTTCGGATTGGTCCGCCATCAGTGGGGTAAAGGGTATGGCCGTGAACTGGTCGCCTACCTCAAGAGCTGGCTCCTGGAGCAGACTGGCGTCACGCAGGTATGGGCCTACTGCGACGACGAAAACGAAGCGTCCGCTCGGGTCTTGATCCAGGCCGGGCTACAACTCAAAGATAAGATCCAAGGCTACGCAGTACACCCCAATCTGTCTTCGGAGCCGCGTGATTGCACGCTGTTTGCTGCCCATCGTGATACAGGAGTATAGGGATGGCACTTGCCCTTACTACTTGATGGCCCCTTCGGGTTGATTGCAGCCGGTGGTGACAGGCTGCAATCAACCCGACGCAGACAACAACACCGCCCTGTCATAAATATCGCGGCGCCTAGCCCCACCGGCAAACTCAGTTTGCCGAGTTCGAAAACACCATGAATGAACGTCAAAAAACAATTAAAAGCAAAATCGACGCCGTGGTGGCCGCCAGCGAATCTGGCGAGATTACCTACAAATCAGAGTGGCTCGGTTACCTTCCCTTCGGGGTGTATCACTGGGTTGAGCACCAGGGCAAAGACGTTTCCAGCGACTTTCCCGCGGGATGGATTCTGGAGGACCTGGATAGACTTGAGCAGACAGGGTTCCTGGAAAAGCTTGAAGCTTACGAGAATCCGGAAGACGAGTTTGAGCGGCATATCATGTATCGAGTTTGTGTTGAACGCATATAACAGTTGGCTGACTACAATTTGACCGCGTACGCTTTCAGCCAAAAGCGACCATCCCCCGAGCAGCCCGGCTAGAGTCTGCGACTCCGTCTCCAATGCGTCAAAGGTACCGCTCAATGTTTAACCGCTATGTCGCCTCCCGCGAAAGGATGGTTCAGGATCTAGGCAATGCGCGTTTGCTGCTGGGTCAGCGACTTTCCGAGTTGTTGCATGACCAATACTACTTCAACGATGAGAAGTATCCGGGAGACATAGGATCGTTAATGTGGCGATGTGGCGGCCATCAAGCCGTTGCGATGTACTTGCTGAGCGATGGGGAAAGCGTCGGTGCTGATCTACTAGATCCAGGTCCCCCTGCGCCCTTCGAGCTTGATGCAGCTAGCACCTGCTCTTGGCGTAGAGAAAATCTGCTTACCGGCTTATCCGTCCCCCTTTTTTGAAGGCAAGATCATCACAGAGGTTCAAGGAGTCGTCGACAACAGATGGGACCAGGGGGCTAGGCTTGTCGCCTTCAAAATCACCTTCGAAACAGGCGACTACCTAATCTATCAGAACCAGGGTGACGATGCAGTTGTGCTGATCAACGAGCCACCGAAGAATTTGGTCGGTACCGAAACCAGCTTGGTGACTTCGTTGGGGTGACCACCCAGGTCTGATTGCGGCCAGTAGTAATCGACCAAAAACGGGACTGCTGCAGACAGAACACATCACTTAAAAACAGGCGATTTCATGACGCGATTCAGTATCTACAGCGGCACGGTTCTGGTGGGCCACTCGGCTCTGGAGTCTGGAGACCCACCCATGGGTGTTGCTTTCGGCGAATTCGAGCCTGCTGATGGATACGTGGGCATACAGAGCGAGTGCAGAACAAACCACTCCGATCAATCTGCTTTAAACCTCTCTGTTCAGACCCGAACAGGCCGTGTCATTCCGTGTGCTGGCGTGGGCATTCTGGATTACACCGAAGAACTCATGCCTCCTTGCATTGAGGTCAACATTCTGGGTGTTCCACATGCGGTGTACATTGAGTTGTTTCCCAATCAAGTCGCTAGATACACGCGCCAATTCGACTAATCGGGCAAGTGCATCAAGCAGCTTTTGCTCGAAGGCGGCCTATTACAACCCGCCGCAACCGGCCAGAAGCCAACATCGTGGCAATAGCCCAATTCGCCTATAGGCTCAGCTGAGGTCACACCCACTCGGCTTAGGCCACGTAGCCGCCGGCCTTTGCGCCTTCACACTGGCCGACACCGGGATGTTCACGTTCTCAACACCGACCTCGGCTTCGAGCTCATTGATGCTTCGAATGTAGGTATCCAGATTGCCCAAGCCGGCCTGATTGGGAATGTACCAACTGATGGCCTGTGTCTCTCCTGCCGCATTCGTGGTGACGACCGTTTTCCAGAAATAGTCCGGCGTACGGATGCCATGGGAGGCCACGAAGTAATCGTTCGACGGATCGCTGTACACCACACCGCCATAGACATGAACCGTCGCCAAATCCCGATAGCACTCCGCAACCTCCTCGGCCTGCTTCCAGATACCGCGGTTGAAGGTGCCCACCTGCGGCACGATGTTGGTCATGTAGTTGGCTCGTCGAATGTAGGTCTCGTCGTAATCCATGTGGTTGGAGGTCACGAGATGTCCCCGGTCCCAACCACCGACACTGGAGTAAGTCACCGCACTGGACTGCTGACCGCAGCCACTGGGCAGATCCGGGTCCAGACGAAACGACGAGGGACGCGGCACCGACCCGGTATCGGCAGTCAGCACATACTGATAACGCAACGCAGTATGGTTCGTGCAGTCATACGTCAGCACGAAGCCCCCCTTGTCGAGCGTGACGATGTTTGAGGCGACGGAGGCCCCCACGGTAGCCGATGATCGAAGCGCTTCATGCGTAGGGCTCTGACAGCCCGACATGACAAGGAAGGAGAAACACAGCGTACCCAGGAATAAATTCGTTCGCATGACATGTCCCTATGACGTGAACTGAGGATGACGCGCTGATTGTAGGCCACGGCCAGACGCCACCTCTATCCGCATCTATTGCGCACTGTTTCGAGCCCGCTCCCTGTCCCCACGATTATCGCCCCCGACAAAAACCACCTCTTCGCTGCAATGCTCAGCGACCGGCAAAAGCTCGCAGTGATTCCAGTGGAATCACAGTGGCGAACAGCCCACGTTCCAAGGAAAGTGGCTTGACGCACGATAGTCCCCATGCCCAGGATGAAGCATCTTGAGGAGGGATCCTTCATGCCAAACGTGCTTTACTTTGCGAGCGACGACAACTTGAACTGCGTCCAGGTGATGCGAAAGCGCTTCTCTGCAAGCACTTTCACCTCCGTGGCGGCCACTCCCGACCCCGCGACCCTCCTCGCCGCCCTCATCAAAGCCCAGCCGGTCGATTTGCTGCTTATTGGCACGCACGGCGCACACGCGGCCTTTCTTACCATCTCCGGCCACTCGGAGTCCGATGTACCAGGTTGTGACATCTCTTACGAAACCGACCACGCGCGACACACTCACCCCACCAGCTTCGGTACGACGATCAAGCCCTACCTCGCGGACAATGCCGTGATATCACTCATCTCTTGCTCCGTGGCCGGGGGCGATCACGGGAAGACCTTCATGATGGAAATATCAGCGGCGACAGAGGCCACGGTACGCGCGGCCGACAACGAGGTTCAGGTCAACACCGTGGGAGATGAAACGGTCAACGTCACCGTCAACAGCGGCGGCGTGTGGGAGAGTACGAAGGGGAGCTACCCAGTGGAAGTCACCAAACGCGGGCATCGCTACCAATATTGGTGAGGGCAGCCTTTTGCCGAAGGATCGACGCGATGTGCTCTCCTTGAACTGGCGAGCACCGATCAAACAGAAGAACTGATTAAAGCGGCAGCGGCCCTTCCAAGGGGCCACTGCCCTCCAGCTCAAAGTCTCCACCGTCATTCCGGCTCATCAGCCTCAGGAGCCGGCACAGGACGCTCTGGCACCATCATGGAAAGGCTCTCGACACGATGCGGCAAAATCCCCACGCGACTGGCCTGAACCTTCATGGCCCGACATTCGACACCGTTGTCATCCTCCCACTTGTCCATGAGCATTCGCCCTGTGACCAGCACCCGCATCCCTTTACAGTAGAGCTCGGAATAGCGCTCAGCGTCCTTGTGCCAGACCTCAACACCAGCCCAGTACCCGCCTCGATCCTCGTACTTGCCATCATTTTTCGGAATCGGATTATCGAAGTAAACATTCAACCGAAGCAGCCGGTAAGGCTCGTTGTTACCGTTGGAGATCTCCTTGAACTCAGGCTCCGTGCCGATGTTGCCCTCACCCCAAAAATTGGTGGCCATGGTTAGTTCCCCTCCGTGTGATGACTGACGTCTTGATCCATTCGCTGGCGATAAACCTGGTCAGCCACCTCCACCTTGCAAGCACACAAAAACGCCTGACGACTAATGCTGTGGGTCAGGCTGATCTGCATATTGATCACGATCCGCTGCAGCTCCAGCGCATGAAGCTCGGGCACCAGGCCAATCGAGGTGCGCTCATCGCGGATCAACTCCGCCCACAGGTCTACGCCCATCTTGCTGCGATCCACCCGGCTCCAACGCAAGAACACTGTGCCCGCTCCAGTGGGCTGTCTCGTCAATCGAATGGGCAACAACGTGAACGGATAACGCTCGGCTTGGGCCAGCACGCCCTGGATGGCCAACTCGATCAGACTGCCCGTCAGTTGACTGCACACATCCCCGAATTCAACCAGCTCCCCCTTACCCTTAAAAGGCTTTAAAAGCCCTTTAAGGAAGGCTGTGTATTCCAATGCCTGGAAGGCAGTGTGTTGCAGCGGCTGGAAGGCAATGTGTTCTGCCTCAACGCCCGACGCCGCCGAGTGATCGCCCCCAAAAATATCGCCTGAAATACTCATGGCATCACCCTCCCACGCGTTCGGAACCCATCGCCGGCTCAGCCAAGCCCGCACTGGAAGATACCTGGCCATCGCCCACCGCATCCTCAACCTCGGCCCCGCCCTCAATCTCTTTTTCAACAGCCTCCAGCCGTCCCTCGTCATTGACCCGACGCCGAATGATCTGAGGCGCAAACTCGCAACGACGCGTACCCTCCAGCACATCCGCCGGCAACTCCCCAAACCGCTCCCGAGCTTCACGCGCCGCGGCATTGTTGGCGGCGAAATCCTCACGGGTCACCCCTGAAAACTTGAACTGCTGGGCCAAGCCAAACAGGCTGCGCAACACATGCCCGCCCGCATTGATCCAGCGCTCCATATCTCGACGCCCCATCAAAGCCGTGTGATTAGCCAACAGCAACTGGCGGGCGATGTTGTCGTAGTCAATCAGCAGGTAGACGGCCAAAAAGCCCAACGGAGTGTTGATATAGAAAGGCACCGTGACCGGGTGAACATTGAAGTTTTCACCCACCTGCATTGCAGAGGGCAGACATCTCATCAACTCGTCCAGTTGCCCCCGAATCAGCGTCAACGCGTCTTTCGAGTGCACGAGCTTCTCGTGGATACGGATCATCCAAAAGTCGGCGTAAGGGTCATCCTGCTCAGCCCCGTGCTTGATCTTGTTCACCAGGCTGACAAAACCGTTGAGGCTGATGATGCTGCTCTTCTCCTGGTCCGCCGGCCTGCCTTGCCAGATGCGAACAGCGTAGTGAGTGTGAAGCGTGAGCTCCATGGCACTGCGCAAAGGACCAAGACTGAGTGGAAATGGATTAGACATGGAAGGCTCCTGATAGATTGAGGTCAAGGCATCAGTGTCATCAGGAACAGGCGAGGCGTCAGTCGACAAACAGGTTTACGTATGATTCGTTTTAACGCGCGAAGGTCGAGAAGCGGAACTCACAGGATGGGGGATGGGGGATGGGACAGGCGAGCCGCGTGCCGATTCACTGAAAATTCAGTAGCACCAAGCCAGTATGATTCCAGTGGAATCACCTGGAGAACTTCCCCCCAGCTCCCCACTTGCCAGGGCGAACGGGGACCCACTGCGGTCCCCGAGATAAAGCCGTGGAAGGATCCGCTGGCGATCACAGCAGGTCTTGAGTGATCCAGCTTTGGATAATGCTCCAGACCTTCGCCAGACTCTGCGTTGACTCTCGCTCAGTCATCAGCATGGCTACCTTCAAAACGGAGCGCATACACTGCAGGTTGGTACTCTGCTCCTTCGTGAGTTTGGCCCAATGCTCCCGGAGAATGGCCTCATGCTCAGGGCCGACTTTAGGTAAGCGTCCCTTACGACAGGGAATCCCCAGAATGTCACGCCGGACAGCGACCTCCTTGGGTGGCAAACCAAAGAGTTCAGTAATCATGGCCGTACTCGCGCCCAAGCTGATCGCACGCCGGATCATGCCCTCCTCATCCATATTTCTGGCATGGGCCAACAACCGTTGGACAATGGTGCCATCCACGATAACCCTAAACCAGGGGACCGGTGAGTTCACCAAGGCCACCATGTTGTGAGGATCACTCAGGGTTTGTAAGTCCTTTTCTTCAAACCCCATGGCCAGGCAGCTACGCAGTTGGCCATTTTTGATGTTGTCTAAAACTTGAAAGGCGACTGCCAAATTCAAAGGGAGCACATGTACCTCCACCATTCCATGGTAATTAAACAACCTGATTCACAGGTCGATCTTCCTGTCGTTCAACAAGACGCCGAGCCAAACGTATGACCCGGAACAGCTTGATCAGGGCGATATCACTGAGACGCTCTGGTCTCGACACCGGCTGATCGTTGAGCGGCAAACCGCCCAGAAGTAATTGCCCGAGCTTGACCGAGAATCGGTCGCCGGACATTTCAAAGGGCAACGCCAGATTAGTGTTGCCCCTGAGTGGTGCTGGCCCTGAGACCAGTCCACAACCGTCGCTCAATCCCTCCAAGAGATTGAGGATAATGAGCGCCTCAGGCGTGGGCCCCTCTGGCGTGATAGTGAGCGAATCATTGCCCCAGTCCACCGGATAGATGCACTGATAACCGATACCCTGGCTCCTCGCGCAGAAGAACTCAGGCGCTAGTGCCACCTCATCGGCGATGTCCCGCACCAAACCAAAAATCGCCTGGCGCAAACCCTCAGGATCATCGACAGCACCTTCGAGATCGTCACAATCCACCGCCCCATTGGGTTCATCCACCTGCACGGCAACGAACGGTTGAGGCATCGACTCGACAGCCGCTGTCGCATCACCGTCGTCACTGATCTGCAGCGGCCCGACCACTTCAGTGCAGGGCATTTGTTCCGGTGTGATCGAGCCTATAGGGTCCTGAAGGCCTGTAGGCTGTTCCTCTGCCGTGAGCGTGAACGGCAGCTCGCCCAAGGGCTCAGGCGGGACCACTTCGCCAACCCTCAAAGGATTGCCAGACGCCGGCACCTCGGATACCCCAGGAGCGTTGTCAGTGGCCTGCCCTGCTTGCGGCGATAACAATGGAGTTGTCTGGGAAAGCTCCATCGCATGCTGTTGCGACACCTGACGTTCGGGTTCAAGGAGGTCCAGTTTCAGCGCGTTGTAATCCTGCCCCAGTAACTGCGCCATCTTATGCAGCAACTCATCTTGGAAACGTTCGTAGCTGAAGTCTCCCTGGTCAAACAGAGCAAGAGTCTCCTGGAACAGGGGGGCGTGATCCATCGCTTGCCCCACTGCCCCCGCGTACTTCAACCAAGTTCTTTCACTCAACCGGCGCAGCGCGGTCAGCTTTTCGATTTGGGGCTTACCCAAGCCTGCGTGCAACGTATTGGGAATGGCCGGCAGCAAATAGCGCAGCGTGTCCTGCATCTTGCTGATGTGGGACTGCGAAACCGGGTAACCATCGGCCATAAGGCGCCTGGCCAACTCACGCTGGGAAAGCGGCGCTTCCAGCTCCTGTTCATAGAACGCCTTCAGCCGCTCCACCCCCAGCGCCCGCTCGATAAAGGTCAGCCCACCGTGCAGGTCGTTCTCCGTCAGGTGCCCTGCCAGGGCAACGATCTCCCCACGAGCCGGCCAAGGACGAAACAAGCAGTGAATACGAAAGAACTGCTCGTCTCGGGTTTCCTGCCAGAGGTCATTGAGAATCGCCAGCCGTGTATTACCACCGTTGCGGATGATGAAGTGCGCCTCTCCTGGCCTACGGGTGATGGGTGGTGGCGCGTCCAAACCACGGCTGAGGATGGAAGCCCGTATCTCGTCATACAGCGGGTTGCGGTTCACCCGGGGGTCGTATTCATAGGCCCGCAGTTCGTCCAGCGTCACAATCATCGGGGTGTCGACAACGGGATCAGGTAATCGCGCCGTCATCGTCTCTTCCTTGTCGTCCCTCAAAGACCTCGAGAGCCTCTGCCAAGTCCTCAAGATCGGATTGAGACTCATAGCAGTACCCCTCAAGCTGAACACGCAGTACCTCAACCTCTGCCCAACCCTCCAGGCGGCAAGCCAGTTCGTACAGAAAACCACGGCTGTCCAACAACTCTTTGCTGAGTTTGAACAGTACCGTGCAGGTGTCATCGACACCCTCATCAAGGCCCAAATCCATTTGTGCATTCTCCCTGTTGTAGCGATCGCCCACAGCGCCGGCCGCCTTCTACTTCGCCTTGTGGCAGGAATGACTCAGCAGCCCCACCGAACTCTCCTCCTGCAAGATCCGAACCCGCACCCATCGTCTATGAGCGTCATCGTGCATGTCATCGGATCCATTCCGTAATGACGCTCTTGATTTTTAGTTCATTTCCTAAGAGGTCTCTGTCAGTAAAAGCGCCTCATCAAAGAGAAAAGCAGGCGCTCATTGTGAGAAGCCACAGTAGTTATCAATCCATGGGGGGAAATGTCGCCACGATCACTGACAAAAAAGAGCAACCCAACACCTGTACCCGAAGTAATCACACGTCGATGCTTGAACCTGAGTGCATCTGCCAGAGCTCCCGTTACGCCTCAAGGCTGACGTTTGATGCGGTGAAATACTTAGCCTCACGGGCATGGGAAGCGGACGCCCGCAATCCACCTTGCTATCCTGCTGCCCGGGGCTGCTACAGGCGACTTCATGGATGATGTGGCTGCGCCAAACGTGATGAGCCCCGCGCCACTGCACAATGCCAATCAGTACAACCTGAACCACGAGGTCATGAACAGTGAGAGTTGCAATTACGTTGTTGTTGAGCCTGCTGCCGTTTCTGGCTCAGGCGACGGAGATCGGCGAGCGCCTGGCCCCCTGGACCTTGCTTGATCAATATGACCAGCCCTATAGCCTGGATGCACATACCCAGGTTCTGTTGGTCGCCCGCACCATGGACGGCGCCAAGCTGGTCAAGGCCGCCTTGCAGGACAAGCCCAAAGGCTTCCTGGAAGCCCGCCACACTGTCTTCATCGCGGATATCCAACGTATGCCCGCACTGGTCAGCAAACTCTTCGCCATTCCCGCCATGCGTGACTACAACTACCGCGTCATGCTCGACCGCGACAGTCGCGTGGTGCCACGTTACCCAGGCGCTGAAGAGAAGGTACTGTGGCTGCAACTGGACAACGGCCGGTTGGTGGCACAACGCGAATTCGCCAGTGCCACCGACTTGCGCACAGCATTGGATCACGTAGCAAGTCCATAATGGCTTTGTCGGGCCGGGACTGTTTATCGTTCGAGAAATCGCCAAGGTCCATGGCCGAGGTGTAACGGGCAGCTCAGATGCACAGAATGCGCACGACCTTCGACATACACTTTCCGATCATCTATCCACGGACCTGAAGCCTTAACAACCTCCCTACACTCTCTCTATTGAGCCCGGCGCGACCCACGACCTAAACTCCCCGGCCCTCACACGAGAAGCCCTCATGACAGCACCTGCCTCCCCCATCGCCGGGTCGGACCACCGCTGGCTCGCCTTGATCGTCCTGTGCCTCGGGGTACTGATGATCGTGCTCGACACCACCATCGTTAACGTCGCGCTGCCGTCGATCCAGACCGATCTGCACTTCACGCAAACCTCCCTCGCCTGGGTGGTAAACGCCTATATGCTGACCTTCGGCGGCTTTCTACTGCTGGGCGGTCGCCTGGGTGATCTCTACGGCCATCGACGCCTGTTCCTGCTCGGTATCGGCTTCTTCACCCTCGCCTCGCTGGCCTGTGGCCTGGCCCACAACCAGGAAACGCTGATCTGGGCGCGGGCCTTTCAAGGCCTGGCCGCCGCCGTGGTGACCGCCGTGGCCCTGTCGCTGATCATGGACCTGTTCAGCGAACCGGCCGACCGGGCCAAGGCCATGGGCGTCTACGGTTTTGTCTGTGCCGGTGGCGGTAGCCTGGGCGCCCTGCTCGGCGGCGTGCTCACCAGCACCTTGAGCTGGCACTGGATCTTCCTGGTCAACCTGCCGATCGGCGTGGTGGTGATCGCACTGTCCCTGCGCCTGCTCTCGAAAACCCTCAACCAGCACCCGTCCCGCGACCTCGATGTGGCCGGCGCACTCAGCGTGACCGCCTCGCTGATGCTGGCGGTCTACGCCATCGTCAATGGCAACGAAATGGGCTGGACATCACTGCGCACCGTCGCGCAACTGCTGATTGCCGTCGGCCTGCTGCTGGCCTTCCTGGTCATCGAGACCCGCGTAAAAGTCCCGCTGATGCCTTTGCGCCTGTTCCGCCTGCGCAACCTGGCCATCGCCAATATCATCGGCGTGCTCTGGGCCGCCGCGATGTTCGCCTGGTTCTTTCTGTCAGCGTTGTACATGCAGTTGGTGCTGGGCTACACGCCCTGGGAGGTGGGTCTGGCGTTCCTGCCCGCGAACCTGATCATGGCGGTCTTTTCCCTGGGTATCTCGGCCAGGCTGGTGATGCGTTTCGGCATTCGCCTGCCCCTGGCGGTCGGGCTGGCGCTGGCGGCCCTGGGGCTGCTGCTGTTCGCCCAGGCGCCGGTCGACGGCCACTTCCTGCCCAACATTCTCCCGGGCATGCTGTTGCTCGGCCTGGGCGCGGGCATTGCCTTCAATCCGTTGCTGCTGGCGGCGATGAATGACGTCGCGCCGTCCGAGTCGGGGCTGGCTTCCGGCGTGGTCAATACCGCTTTCATGATGGGTGGCGCACTGGGATTGGCGGCACTGGCCAGCCTGGCCGCGGCGCGTACCGAATCGCATCTGGCGGCAGGAGTGTCGGCACTCTCGGCCCTCAACGACGGCTATCAGAGCGCCTTTCTGGTGGGCGCGGTGTTTGCCGCGCTGGGTGCGGGCCTGGCCGCGGTCATGATGCGCAACAAAAGCGGTGAAAGCCTGGGAGGTGCCGAGGTCTAGCTTGCAGCCTGACGTTCGAGCCGGCCGATATCAGCCATGAATTTCTCCGCTGGCAAGGGGTGCCCCAGCAAGTAGCCTTGCAGGGAGTCGCACCCCAGACGGGTCAGGAAACTCTGCTGCATATCGGTTTCCACCCCTTCGGCGACGATCCGTAACCCCAGCGCCTGGCCCAGGGCGACAATGGCCGAAACGATCGCCGCATCATCAGAGTCATGCTCCAGATCACGGACAAAACCGCGGTCGATCTTCAACTCGTTGGCCGGCAGACGCTTGAGGTACATCAAGCTCGAATAGCCGGTGCCGAAATCGTCGATGGACAGGTCCACGCCCATGTCCGAAAGCTTCTGCAACACTTCCATACTCGCATCGGCGTCACTCATGGCCGTGGTTTCGGTGATCTCCAGGGTCAGGCTGTTGGCCGGCAACTGATGCCGGGCCAGGGCGTTGGCCACGCTGTCGACCAGGCCCACATGGCAAAACTGCAGGGCCGAGAGATTCACCGCGATACGCCAGTCCTGGTAGCCCTGCTCATACCACAAGCGCATTTGCCGACACGCTTCGTTCAGTACCCAGTCGCCGATGGGGATGATCAGGCCGGTCTTTTCCGCCAGGGCGATGAACTTGTCCGGCAGCAACAACCCTTCCTCGGGGTGCTCCCAGCGCAACAGAGCCTCGGCGCCGATCGGTGTGCCCTTCAGGGCGTCGAACTTGGGTTGGTAAAAAAGACGGAACTGTTGCTGTTCCAAGGCCTGGCGCAGGTCCTGCAAGAGTTGCAACTGCTTGCGGGCGTTGCTGTTCATCGATGCGTCGAAGAAGCTGTGGCCGTTTTTGCCCGCCCCCTTGGCGTGATACATCGCCGCGTCGGCGTTCATCAGCAATTCTTCGGCGGTCTGACCGTTGCCCGGGAACAGCACGATGCCGAGGCTCGCGGAGATCAGCAGGTCGTGGTCGCCCACCCGGAACGGCCGGGAGATCAGGCCGACCTGACGCGACGCCACTTGCAGCGCATCGTCCGGCTCGGCCAACTGCACCAGCAACACGAACTCATCACCACCGATGCGCGCCAGGGTGTCCTGGCCGCGCAGATCTTCGCGCAGGCGCAGGGCGACTTCGCGCAGCAACTGATCGCCCATGTGGTGGCCGAACGCATCGTTGACCGGCTTGAAGCCGTCCAGATCGATAAACATCAGCGCAAAGCAACCGCCTTCGTCCGTGGCCTTGTGCATCGCCTGGTCGATCCGGTCCGCCAGCAGCACACGGTTCGGCAAGCCGGTCAGGGTGTCATGCAGCGCCAAATGGATGAGTTCCTGGTTCGCCTGGCTCAGCGAATTGGCCAGCATGGCGGTCCGGGCTTCGAGTCGGGCATCGAGCAGCGAGGTCAACAGGGCGATGGACAGCACCGCCAGGCTGGTGACCAACACCAGATTGTCCAGCCCCTTACCGGACAACCCGCTGCCCACCGCGCCACAGAAACTGCCCTGGCTGAAGTTGGCGGCCGCCATGCCGGTGTAGTGCATGCCGACAATCGCCAACCCCATGACAACCGACGCACCGCTACGGGCCAGGCGCACATAGGGTGTGCTGCGCCGCAGGTGAAAGGCGATCCACAAGGCCGCCGCCGAGGCCACCACGGCAATCACCAG
The DNA here is from genome assembly GCF_023242385.1 of Pseudomonas sp. MWU12-2345. Taxonomy (NCBI): domain Bacteria; kingdom Pseudomonadati; phylum Pseudomonadota; class Gammaproteobacteria; order Pseudomonadales; family Pseudomonadaceae; genus Pseudomonas; species Pseudomonas sp. MWU12-2345. The sequence continues at coordinate 1,073,458 of NZ_JALLJA010000001.1, forward strand.
TGAGGCGCCGAACAGGGTCGGGTCGTAATCGATACCGGGCTGCATCTGCAGTGCCGCCATGCCGCAATAGTGCATGGCACTGATGCCAGCCCCCATGATCAGGGCGCCGAGGGCCAATTGCACCACCGGCAGGCTGGGCTGGCTGACCAGCCAAAGGGCAAAGCCGCTGGAAAGAATCGCAATCAGCAGTGACAGCAACGTCAGTGGGCCGTCGTAGGCCAAGGCAATCGGCAGCTTGAACGCGAGCATGCCGATAAAGTGCATGGACCATACCCCCACGCCCATGGCCATGGCACCGCCGGCCATCCACAGGTACACCGCCCGTCCGCTGGCCGTGGCAATGCGCCCGGCCAGATCCAGCGCGGTATAAGAGGCCAGGATCGCCACACAAAGGGACATGAAGACCAGCGCGGAGGAATAGCTACCAATGAGCATGACGAATCTCTGAAACATCGAACCGGGCAATGCCCGAACTCGGTGAAAAAACGGCGGATTGTACCTGCTTCCCTGCGAGTGCACGGTGGAATATTGGCTACTGGCCATTATTCAGGAGGACCTGCCCGACGTATAGGTCAGCGCCCAGGGAAGACCGACCAACGGCATGCTGTATCGATTATGCGCAGGTTCGACCGGCCCAACACTATTTGACGTGCTGGTCGCCTAATCGATGATAGCCGATCAGGCGTAAGTCGCTCCGGTCTCAGGCCTGATCAAGCCCTCTCTCCCGGAGATTCACGTTTGACCCGCTCGATATAACGCGCCACCGCCGGGGCCTTTTCAAAACGCCGATAAATCAGCGACAACCAGGAACTTGCCTCGAAGCCGTGGATCGGTCGATACACCACATTCGGCAGGTTCACATGGCCGACCACCGATTCGGGCACCACCGCCACGCCCTGCCCCAGGGACACCGCCGCGATCACCGCCACCAGCCCGCCGGGCTGCGGCCCCAGCTTCGGCGCATAACCACCCTGGGCGGCGACCTGCAGGGTGCCGCTGATCTGCTCCGGGAGAATGAAGGTTTCATTCTGCAAATGTTCGGCGCCGATCTGTTTCAGACGGCACAACCAGGCATCGTCCGCCACGGCCAGCACAAACCCTTCGGCGTTCAGGCGCACCGCATCCACGCCCTCGGGCAAGGACATCGGCGAGCGCACATAACCGATATCGAAACGTCCCTCGGCGATCAACCCAGGCAGCACCGCCATCGGGCTTTCGCGCACCGTAAGGCTGACCTCGGCGAACTCCCGGCCGAAGGCCTTGACCTGGCGCTGCAGCACCCCGGAATACACCGCCGAGGCCACATAACCGAGTTCGATATGCCCGACTTCACCGCGTCCGGCCCGCTGCGCATTGCGCTGGGCAAACTCGAACTGGCGCACCGTTGCTTCGGCTTCCGGCAGCAGTGCCGCACCGGCTTCGGTGAGGGTGACCTCACGCTGCCCACGCAAAAACAGCCGGGTGCCGAGAGCGACCTCCATATCCTGGATCTGTCGACTCAGGGTCGGCGGCGCGATATCCAGCTGCTCGGCCGCCCGGGTGAAATTGCGTTGCCGGGCCACCGCCAGGAAATAGCGGAAATGACGAATTTCCATACAGGCATTAGCTCAAAGGTAATGAAGTACCGAAGCCCACCTAACAAAGCCAGGTCCGAGCCGCGATAAGCTGCTTCTACTGCCACAGTAGAGAGCTTGTACCATGCGCGTCAAATCCCTTATTCCCTTGTTTTTTGCCTGCTTGAGCCTGCCGTTGGTGGCAACAGCCGACTCATCACCCGCCGTTGCCCACAAGGCAATCCTTGACCTGGGGCTGGCCCGTACGCTGCTCGAGGCCGCCGAACAGGCAGCCACGGCAAAAGGCTGGCCCTGCGCAATTGTGGTGGTCGATGACGGCGGCTGGCCGGTCCTCGGCGAACGCATGAACGGCGCCCCCGTAGTGGCCGGTATTCAACTGGCCGAAGGCAAGGCCCGAACGTCGGCGCTGTTCAAACGGCCGTCGGGCGATCTGGAAAACGCCGTCAACGGCGGACGCCAGGCCGCCCTCAGCGCCGGCCTGGTGATGATGAAAGGGGCACAGCCGATTCGCCTCGAAGGCCAGGTGATCGGCGCCATCGGCATCAGCGCCGACACCCCGGCCCATGACGATGAAATCGCCCTGGCCGCCATCGCCGCCCTGCCGTCGCAGGCCCAGCCATGAGCCGGGTCAGCCCACGCTTGACACTGCTGACAGCCTCCGGCGTCTGCTCGCTGATTGTCCTCGATACCAATATCGTTGCCGTCACCCTGCCCAGCATTGCCCGCGACCTGGGGGCAAACTTCGCCGATATCGAGTGGGTGGTCAGTGCCTACATGCTGGCCTTCGCCGCCCTGCTGCTGCCGGCGGGGAGCATCGCCGACCGCTTCGGCCGACGCAAAACCCTGCTCTGGGGCCTGACCCTGTTCATCCTCGCGTCACTGGGCTGTGGCGCCGCACCCGACAGCCTGTTCCTCGATATCGCCCGCGCCATCAAGGGCGTCGGTGCCGCGCTGTTGCTGACCTCCGCCCTCGCCTCCATCGGCCACGTCTTTCACGACGAGGCCGAGCGGGCCAAGGCCTGGGCCTTCTGGGGTGCCTGCATGGGAGTCGCCATGACCGCCGCGCCAACCCTCGGCGGGCTGATTACCCAGTACCTGGGCTGGCGCTGGATTTTCTACCTAAACCTGCCGGTGGGCCTGCTGCTGATGGCGATGGTCCGCCACGCCGTGCCGGAGTCCCGGGACAGCCAGGCGGCGCGCCTGGATCCCTGGGGCAGCCTGGCCTTCAGCGGCGCCTTGCTGTGCCTGATCTGGGGCTTGATCGAAGCCAATCGCATCGGCTGGAACAGCCCGCTGACCTACACCCGGCTGCTGGGCGGCGCTGCGCTGCTGGGCCTGTTCGTGTTCGTCGAACGGGTGCAACAACGGCCGATGGTCGACCTGCAACTGTTCCGCCACCCGCGCTTTATCGGTGCCCTGCTGGGGATGTTCGCCTATGCCGGTTGCGCCCAGGTGATGATGACCCTGCTGCCGTTCTACCTGCAGAACGGCCTGGGCTTTTCCGCCGTGGCTTCGGGCCTGGGCATGTTGCCCTTCGCCCTGGCCATGCTGATCTGCCCGCGTATCGGTATTCGACTGGCCTCACGGTTCGCCCCGGCGACAATGATGGCGAGCGGCCTGACCCTGGTCGGTTGCGGCAACCTGCTCAGTGCCTGGGCGGTCGGCAGTGGCAACTACCTGCCATTTGCCCTGGCGATTACCGTGACCGGTGCCGGCGCCGGACTGCTCAACGGCGACACCCAGAAAAACATCATGGCCTGCGTACCCCGGGAACGGGCCGGCATGGCCTCGGGGATGAGCACCACCATGCGCTTCAGCGCGATCATGCTGACCATCGGTGTGTTCGGTGCCCTGCTCGCCAGCCATACCGAGCAATTGCTCCAGGCCAGCCTCGCCGCCCAGGCCGCGCCCTGGCTCGATCAGGCCCGGGCGATTGCCTCGCGGGTGGTCGCCGGTGATATGCCGGCGGCCATGGCAACGCTGCCGGAGTCCGCACGCCAGGTGGTCCAGCCTCTGGCTCGCGCAGCCTTCGTCGGGGGCTTTGCCACGGTGCTCTGGGTCGCGGGCTTGCTGGCGTTGTCAGGGGCGTTGGTGGTGGGCAGTTTGATGCGCCATCCGCTGCCCGCCAGCCGCTCTTATTCATTGGCCAGGGAATAAATCCGTACGGGGCTCGTCGTACGGGCACTGAAATTATTCAGCCGCCCAATTTAGAAGCCCTTACAGTGGTAGCCGTGGTTGCGGGGACTGGATCGACGCCAATACCCGCTCGGTGTTTTCCGTGCAACTGACCCCATCGGGTCGGTTGCGGATGCTATTGACGATCCCCAACAACTGCATTTTGCTATGGGCCAGGCGCGCCTGCATGGCTTCGATCTGATCGATCTTGCGCTCCAGGCTGTCAACCATGACCTCATGGCCCAAGCCCCCGGTCTCGGCCACCGGCACCAACGCCCGTAGTTCCTCGAGACTGAAACCCGCCTGCTGTGCGCACTGGATGATCGACAATGTCTGCAACACCTCGGCCGGATACTCACGGTAGCCGTTGGCCTGGCGCTGTACCTTGCGAATCAACCCCTGGGCTTCGTAAAACCTGATCTTCGACGCCGCCAGGCCACTGCGTAGGGCCAGTTCACCGATCTTCATAAGAGGCCTCGAATGGACGCTTGACATTAAAGTTAGGTTTAAGCTTAGCCTGAACTCCCCACTACCCCGGAGTCAAGCATGTCCCCCTTTCAAGCACTGCTCCTGCCCAACGGCGTACAGATCCCGAATCGCATCGCCAAGGCCGCCATGGAAGAGAACATGGCTGACCTGGATAACGCGCCTTCCGCTCAGTTGATGGAACTCTACCGCGCCTGGGCCGACGGTGAACCGGGTTTGCTGCTGACGGGTAACGTGATGATCGACCGTCGCGCCATGACCGGCCCGGGCGGTGTGGTGCTGGAAGATGAAAAACACCTGGAAAAATTCCGCCAGTGGGCCGCCCTTGGCCGGGCCAAGGGCGCGCAATTCTGGATGCAGATCAACCATCCCGGACGCCAGACCATGGCCAATCTCGGCCAGATCGCCTGGGCACCGTCCGCGGTGGCGCTGGATATGGGCGGCTTCTCGAAAATGTTCGCCGAACCTCGCCCCATGAGCGAAGCGGATATCGAAGAGGTGATCGGCCGTTTCGCCAACAGCGCCCGTCTCGCCGAGCAAGCGGGATTCACCGGTGTAGAGATCCATGCGGCCCACGGCTACTTGATCAGCCAGTTCCTCTCACCGCTGAGCAACCAGCGCAAAGACCGTTGGGGCGGCTCGCTGGAAAATCGCGCCCGCTTGTTGCTGTCGGTGGTCAAGGCGATAAGGGCCGTTGTCTCGCCGGACTTTTGCGTGGCGATCAAACTCAACTCGGCGGACTTCCAGCGCGGCGGCTTCGACGCTGACGATGCCCGCCAGGTGATCGAATGGCTGAACGACTTGCCGGTGGATCTGGTCGAGCTTTCAGGCGGTAGCTATGAGGCTCCGGCCATGCAGGGCGAAGCACGGGACGGTCGCACCCTGGCGCGGGAGGCCTACTTCATGGAAATGGCCGGCGAGTTGGCGAAGGTGGCGAAAATGCCGGTGATGGTCACCGGTGGCATTCGGCGCTTGCCCATCGTCGAACAGGTGCTGGACAGCGGCATCGCCATGGCCGGTATCGGCACTGCGTTGGCCGTGGAACCGCACCTGCCCCGACACTGGCGCGAAGGCCGCGACAGCCATCCGCAATTGCCACCGATCCACTGGAAGAAAAAGCCACTGGCGGCCTTGGCGAACATGGCGGTGGTCAAGTTCCAACTGCAGCGCCTGAGCAAGGGCAAGCGCCCTCACCCCGAGGTTTCGGCGGTGTGGGCGCTGGTGCTGGATCGGTTGTTTATCGGTCGAAGGACAAAGCAGTATCGCGCGGCGATGAAGAACCTGAGCGCCTGATCCCGTTAGCGCCCGGCAAACCGCAACCGAGACAGCATCTTCAAATCGCCATCCTTGTAATACCCATCGCTCCAGCTGTTGTCCGGCGACAGCGGCTGGACCTGCTTGAGCTCCAGCTTCTTCGCGTAATAGCGAAACCGGTAGTGCTCATAAAAGCGCAGGATCTCCAGGCCATAACGATCCGCCAGATCGGTATCGCCACGAATCACCAGGTAGTTCTCGTCATTGCCATCGCTGGCGCCGACGCTGAGGTTGTGGCTACCACTGATAATGGTCGGCGCGTCGGTGGTGAAGTCAGTGACGATGGCCTTGGTATGCACCAGCAGGTTGCCCTTCTGGCCAAGGAGCCCCTCCTTGATCCAGCCCTCCAGGCCGGTATTGAGCAGCGCCGTGGCCACGAAATCATCCGTCCGATCGGCATGAATCCCGGAGATGCTGCTGGCGGTGTTCTGCAAGCCGAAACGCAGCACATCGTCGTGGGGCTTGCCGAGCAAGGCGTCGAGGATTTCCTGGGGCAAGGCAAAGGCCGTGGCGAACAGCACATCCTTCTGCGCCGCCGTAATGATCTGCACGAACTCCTTCAGATCGCCCTGTCCGGTACGCGGGGAAAACCCGGCGAACAGCGGCTGGCTCGGGTCCATGGGATTGTTCTGGGTGATCCACTTGCGGGTCGCCGCCACATCCGCCGGCGCCGCCCAGATCTCCTCGAAGACCTGGGTGTACTCGGTGGCCAGGCGGACGTCGTCAAGCACGTGCACCACGTTGGCCTGACGATAGACACCATTGGCGGTGAAGTTGGTGCTGCCACAGAGCACGGCTTCAGGCCGGTACTCGCCACCGGCGTCGCGCTGACTGAGCACGATGAACTTGTCATGGAAGATATTGCTGGTGACCCGACCCCGTTTGCTCTCGGCCGGAATCGGCGCCAGGCTCTGCTCGTTCAGGGCGGTGTCCTCATCACCGACCTTGGCGTGGTAGAGCACGCGAATCCGCACACCGCGCTGCTGCGCCGCGTTCACCGCATCGACTATCGCCTTCAACTGATACTCGTAGATGGCGATATCCAGGCCCCACTGCACATCCGTTGCACGGGCAATAAAACCCAGCAACTCTTCCAGCAGGCCGTTTTCCAACCACAGGCGCGCCGCATCGGGCCAGGCTTCGATGGGCAGGTTTTTCTGGGTGGTGATCAGTTTGTCCAGATCCGGAAATTTGCGTTCGAAGCCCTGGCTGGCCGCCACCGCACGGTTGAAGATCACCCGCTGGCCCTTGGGCAGGCCATTGTCGGTGGTCACCGTCACCGCCAGTGATTCGCCCAGTTGCGGCGCATCGGGCGTGCCGTAGGCCAGGTGCACCCGATAGTTGCAGGTGCTGCCGGGCTCGACGTTGTAGTCGGCCCAACGGAATTTCTGCAAAGGCGCCAGATTGCTCGGGGTCGCGTGGTACTGGGGGAAGGTGTGTTCCTTGCCGGGGAATGTCAGGCTGTTGAACAGGAACTCCCAGGGCGCGCTGCCTTCCTGGCGTTCGATGGCAAAACCGAGCAGGCCGGCCCGCCGCGATTCGGCCAGGTCGATGGCCAGCAACACGCCACTGGTCCCGGCGTAGGCCTTGACCCGAAAATCGTCCTGGGGATTGCTCTGAAGTACGCGCATGCACCACATCCTTGGGAAGTCCGCTGAGGTGTTCGAGCGTAGCGAATTTTTATGACGCCAGGCACTTCATACGCGACTTTCACCATGAAATTTTCCATCCAAGGTTTCAGCCGTCCGACCTTGATCAACGACAAGCGGCGAGTTACCGTCTGACTCCATCCGGTGCCCCCGACGCCAGAACCAGAGAGGACATGCCATGGAATCCCCCTTGCACCCCAGCGTAGGGCCGGCCCTCAGTTTCAACGGCGGCTTCGTCGACACCCTGGGTTTCCTCGCCTTGCAAGGGTTGTTCACCGCCCACGTCACCGGCAACTTCGTCACCCTGGGGGTAAGCATTGTCCATGGCACCTCCGGCGCACTGCCCAAGCTGATCGCGCTACCGGTATTCGTGCTGGTGGTGGGGCTGACGCACCTGGCCGCGGTGGCCATCCATCGTCGGGGGCTGACGCCGCTGCGCCTGCTGCTGGTGACCCATACGCTGATACTGGCCGCCTTCGCTTTCCTGGCGATTTTCTGGGGCCCCTTCATCGACGGCGACAGCACGACGGCGCTGATCACCGGCATGACCGGGGTCACCGCCATGGCGATTCAGAACGCCATTTCCCGCCAGCATATGAAAGGCACCCCGCCGACCACGCTGATGACGGGCAACGTCACCCAGTTCGCCGTCGATGTGTTTGCCCTGTGGACCGAGCGAGACATCCAGCAACGGAGCGTGATCAAACAACGTCTGAAACCGATTTGCACGACGCTGCTGGCCTTTGCCTCAGGCTGCGTCAGCGCCGCCCTGCTCTATCTGGCCTGGGGATTGTGGGCACTGATTCTGCCGGTAGTGGTTGCCGTGGGCGTCTGTCTGGGTGTCTACCGCGGCGACCGGCTCAAGCCGTAACCGGCGTTACCCCTCAATGCCCGTGCGTCGAGGGGTGAGTGTGGGCCTGCAATGAATCGGGCACACCGGTACGAACCAACCCGCCCTCCTCGATCCAGGTGCAGGTTTGTTCATAGGCACGCTGCAACAGGGCGTCGGTCTGGCTGAAGTCAAAGACCGAGACCCCCAAGGGACACAAAGGCACTACCACGTGAATACCCGCCCGGTGCGCGTAGAGTTCGATATCCCGCACCAACTGCCGCATGCTCATCAGGTTCAACGTGTGCAGCGCCAGGGCCACCAGGCCGGCGGGCGGTTGTGGGCAGGCGCAGCCGAAGCCCGTCGGCACCACCACGATGCGGTTGGCCCCCAGGTCGACCGCGCTGGCAATCGGTGTATTACTCGCCACACCACCGTCGATCAACAACTTGTCGCCAACCCTCACACAAGGAAATACCAACGGGATCGCCGCACTGGCCAGCAGCGCCTGTTCCGCGCTGCCGCTGGACAACAGCTCTTCGGCCCCCGTCAGCAGGTTGGTGGTGACGATATGCAGTGGCAGGACCGTGTCTTCGATCCGTGCCACGGGCAACGCTCGCTTGACCAGTCGCTCCAGCGCCGTGGCCTGCAACAGAAAGCCGCGCCGATTGATCAGCGCCCCCAGGGTATCGAGTAACGACAGGGGAAACACATCGCCCTTGCGCAAACTGCGCCAGAAGTCCGCCAGCTCCGCCACCCCCTGCGCGGTGGGCCGTGCGGCAAAGTAGGCGCCGTTGATGGCACCGACCGACGCGCCGATCACCAGGTCAAAGTTCACCCGGGCCTCCACCAGGGCCTTGAGCATGCCCACCTGGACCGCGCCGAGGCTCCCACCTCCAGCCAACACGAGGGCAGTTTTGACAGCGTGCATGGCAGGCCTCGCTCGTACTCAATGACGGTCATACAGGAGCATAGCTGGTGACTTGAAACTCAACGCGATAGCCAACTAGTATTGGGTCCGGACTCAATCCTCCTTGGCCGTGAACGAGACAGTGCTCCTTTCTTCAGATCGAGAGGGCGTTCTTCATGGAGCCTCAGGATAGTTGCGTGTCCAGCACAGTAACCGGTTCAAGCCCCAGGGGCTGCCAGGATTCCCTTCACCGCATCAAAAGGACAGGATCAATGAAGCTTATCGGTATGCTGGACTCTCCCTACGTGCGCCGGGTCGCTATCACCCTCAAGCACCTGGGCATCGCCTTCGAACACCAGTCGGTCTCGGTGTTTCGTGACTTCGAGCGCTTTGCGCAGATCAACCCGGTGGTCAAGGCCCCGACCCTGGTCTGCGACAGCGGTGAAGTGTTGATGGACTCCGGACTGATTCTCGAGTACCTGGCGCTGATCGCCGGTCCCGGCCAGGCCTATGCCAGCCTGGCCGAGCAGGTGCGCGGACTGCGACTGATCGGGCTGGCCCTGGCCGCCTGCGAAAAATCGGTGCAGATCGTCTATGAGAAGAATCTGCGTCCCGCGGAGAAACAGCATGGTCCCTGGCTGGAACGGGTTGGCGGCCAGTTGGCAGCCGCCTACACGCAGATCGAGAACGAACTGTCACGCCAGCAACTGCCCCAAGACGGCACGATTCGTCAGGAAGGCATCAGCCTGGCGGTTGCCTGGAGCTTCAGCAAGATGATGCTCCCCGAGCAATGCCTGGCGACACACTATCCGCACCTCGAACAATTCACGGCCTATGCCGAGCGCCTGGAGATTTTCGTCAGCACTCCGGCCACCTGATTCCCCGCTTCCTCCCACACCTGTTGATCCTGTCGGCGGTCAGTGACTAGGCCGCCGACACGGCACCATAGTGGCGAACTGGCATTTCGGCAAAACTCGACAATACTTGGTCGCGATCGGAATGCTCAGTCACTCTTCTCCTCGAAATGGAGTTCGCCATGAAGTCGCAAGAACTGGAACTTGATGTGGCGGTGGTCGGCGGTGGCGTCTCAGGTTGCTACAGCGCCTGGCGACTGCAGCAGGTTCATGGCGATACGCAGAACATTGCCTTGTTCGAATACAGCGACCGGATCGGCGGACGCCTGTTCAGTATCACCCTGCCAGGCTTGCCCAATGTGGTCGCCGAGGTCGGCGGCATGCGCTACATCCCGGGCCCTGACGGCCATGTGGTGGTGGACAGCCTGGTCAAGCACCTCAAGCTGCCCAGCCAGGATTTCCCCATGGGCGCGCCCAAGCCGGTCTATTCGAAGAACAACCTGTTCTACCTGCGCGGCAAGCGCTTCCGTTATCGCGACTTCGTCGAAGCCCCGGAAAAAATCCCCTACGACCTGGCCTGGTCCGAGCGCGGCTTCTGCCCCGAGGACTTGCAGGTCAAGGTGATGAACTACGTCTACCCCGGCTTCGACAAACTCAACCTGTGCCAGCAGATGCAGGTCAGCGTGTTCGGCAAGGAAATCTGGCGGTACGGCTTCTGGGACCTGCTCTACCGGGTGATGAGCAATGAGGGTTACCAGTTCATGAAAGACGCCGGCGGCTATGACGCCAACGTCGCCAACGCCAGCGCCGTGACCCAGCTTCCGGCCACCGAATACAAGGACACCACCGAGTTCCTGACCCTGACCAAGGGTTTCCAGAGCCTGCCCCTGACCCTGGCGGCAAAGTTCGCCAAGCTGCCCGGAAAACTGCCGGGCAAGCAGCGGGTACAGATGAACCAGCGGCTGACCGCCATCAGCTACGCCAAGGACGCCGACTTCCCCTACCGCCTGCACTTCCAGGCCACCACCACGGTGGACGGCAGTACCCGCGACAGCGACGGCCAGTCCGTGGTCAAGGCGAAGAAAATCATCCTGGCCATGCCCCGTCGGTCCCTGGAACTGATCGAGTCGCCGTTCTTCAGCGATCCCTGGCTCAAGGACAATCTCGGCTCGGTGCTGGTGCAATCGGCCTTCAAACTCTTCCTCGCCTACGAGCAACCCTGGTGGCGCGCCCTCGGCTTGATGGCCGGGCGTTCGGTCACCGACCTGCCGGTGCGGCAGATCTACTACATGGGCACCGAATGCGAGCAGAAAGGCGGCGAGCCGACACTCAACTCGTTGCTGATGGCCTCCTACAACGACATCGGCACCGTGCCGTTCTGGAAAGGCCTGGAAGGCGGTGCGCCCTTTGTTGGCCACACGCCTGTCAACCTGGTCGGCCTGCTCAAGTCCGAGCCGGTGGTGCCCAGGACCCAGTTCACCGTCAGCGACGAAATGGTCCGGGTAGCGCAGATGCAGGTCACCCAGGTCCATGACCAGGTGGAACTGCCGCGTCCCTACTCGGCGGTCTATCACGCTTGGGACGCCGACCCGTACGGCGGCGGCTGGCATGAATGGAAAGCCAATTACCGGCTCGACCAGATCATCTGCCGCATGCGCCGGCCGGTGGAAAACCAGCAGATCCATATCGTCGGCGAGGCCTACTCCTATGGCCAGGGCTGGGTCGAAGGCGCCCTGACCGTGGCCGAATCGACACTCCAGGACTTCTTCGGGCTCAAGCGTCCGACCTGGTTACCCAAGCACTACGCCCTGCTGCCAGTGCCGACACCCGACGGTTGTGCCCTGCAACCGGGCCAGCGCCCGGCCTGCAAGGACTGCGCGGACACCCTGAATGAAGTGACTCAATTTGCCTATAAGGGGATCGACCATGGCAATACGTAGAGACTTTACTGTCGCTGACTACCTGCTGGCACGACTCCTTCAACTGGGTGTGCACAAGGTGTTCCAGGTCCCCGGCGATTATGTGTCGGGATTTATGGATGCCCTGGAGAAGTCCGCCGATATCCAGCCGGTCGGCGAAGTCAATGAAATGAGTGCCGCCTACGCCGCCGACGGTTACGCCCGTTATGCCGGGATCGGCGCGGTATCGCTGCAATACGGTGTCGGCACCTTCAGCGCGGTGAATGCCATTGCCGGCGCCTATGTCGAGCGCAATCCGGTGGTGGTTATCAGTGCCAGTCCGTCGGCGAAGAATCGCCAGATCATCTGGGCGGCGGACGTCCTGTTCCACCACTCCACCGGCGACCTGGACGTCGGGCGCAAGGTGTTCGAGAACATCACCGTCGCCTGCGAACTGCTGGATGACAGCCGCACCGCACCGGCACTGATCGACCGGGCTCTGGTCGCCGCCATCAGCCAGCGCCGGCCGATCTACCTGGAAGCCTGGCAGAACGTCTGGGGCGAACCTTGCGAGGAACCCGTCGGCGAACTGTCTCCCGTGCCAGCCGCCTGCGATCTGCTGTCCCTGGAAGCGGCGGTCGAGACCTCGGTGCAACGCCTGCGCGAGGCGAAAAAGCCGTTGATCATGCTCGGCATCGAGATCGCCCGTTTCGGCCTGCAAAAGCAGGCGCTGCACCTGATCGAAGCCAGCGGCCTGTCGTTCACCACCTCATTGGAAGCCAAGACCGTTGTCGACGAAAACCACCCGCAATTTATCGGCACCTATGCCGGTACCGCCTCTCGGCTGTGGACCCAGGAGCTGGTGGACCAGACCGATTGCATCCTGGCCATCGGGGTCATCTTCACCGACGACTACCTGCAACTGCTGAAGAAGGATTTCGGCCAGATCATCCTGGTCAACACCCAGCTGGCCCGCACCGGCTTGCAGTACTACCCCCATGTTCCGCTGCCGCAGTACCTCACCGCGCTGACCAGCGCACTCGGCCTGGACGATGATTTCCCGCTGCCCCTGCGCCCGCGCGAACCACTCTCGCCGCTGCTCAAGGCAACCGACCATGACACGCCCCTGAGTTACGAGCGGTTCCTCGACACCCTCGCCGATTTCGCCCGGGAGCAACGCCTGTGGGACAACAGCGCGCTGATCCTCGGTGAAAGCTCGGCGCTGTACGCCGCCAGCAATATCATGGGCATGCCCGAGAACAGCTTTGTCGCCGATGCCATCTGGGGTTCCCTCGGTCACGAGACCGGCTGTGCCCTGGGAGTGGCCATGGGTGGCCAGCGCCGGCCGCTGGTGGTCGCCGGCGACGGCGGCTTCATGATGATGTGCCAGTCGCTGTCGACCCTGGTGCGCAATCGCGTGAATGCCGTGGTGTTCGTCATGAGCAACGAGGTCTACGCCATCGAGCAGGCCTTTGTGAACATCAACGCCTTCAAGGAACACGGCGAGTTCGCAGCGTTCGACATCCTGCCCAGCTGGGATTACCTGGCCTTGGCCCAGGGTTTCGGCGCCAAGGGCTACAAGGTCTCGACCCTGGGTGAGTTGCGCGAACTGCTGCTCAAACTGCTGGTGATCGACGAGACCGTGCTGGTCCAGGTGGTCATTCCGCAAAAAGACCTGGCGCCCCAGATCGAACGACTCGCGTCCTGAAAGGAGCATTCACTACATGGCTGTATTGCGTCTTGCTGTCGCTGCCCTGCTGCTCACCGGTCTGTCCGTGGCCCAGGCCCATACCCACGGGCCTGAAACGGCCGAAACTCCGAAACGTTTCACACCCGTCTCGCCGGACACCCCGTACCTCGAAGTCCTGCACCAATGCGTCAGCCAGAAGGACACCGAACAGGGCCAGTTGCTCTCGGGCCTGGGCGGCACGCGCTACCCCATGGTCAGCCTGAAGGACGCCGACCGGGTCGAAGCTTTCTATAGCCAGGGCATGGCCCTGCAATACGGCTTCAACTTCTCCGAAGCAATCCGCGCCTTCTACCAGGCCAGCCGTTTCGACGAAGGTTCGGCGATGCCTTATTGGGGCATTGCCCTGTCGGCCAACTCCAATATCAACAGCGACGCCACTCCCGGTTGCGACCAGTTGGCCTATCGCTCGGCGCAGATTGCACTGGAGCACGCCAATGCCCGCCTCAAGGACTCGGACGCCAAGGCCCGTTTCAGCGAAGGGCAGTTGCAGCGTGAAGTCGATTACGCCAAGGCGTTCCTGAGCGCCTATACCCTCAAGGACGACCAGGTCAGCCTCGACGGCGACGGCAAACAGCACTACGCCGACGCCATGAAAGAATTGTCGCAGACCTATTTCGACGACCTCGATGCCGCCACCCTCTACGCCGACGCCCTGCTCAATCTGACACCCTGGAAATGGTGGGACGGCGAGGAGGCGGTCTCCGATCAGGTCCACCCGACGCCGGCGGCCTATCAGGCGCTGCAAGTGCTCAACCGCGTACTGGTGCAGGACAAGCTGCACACCGGTGCCAATCACTTCTATATCCACGCCATCGAGGAGTCGCCGTTCCCCGACAACGGGTTGCCCATGGCCAATCGCTTCCGCGACCAGAATCCGGCCATCGGGCACCTGGTGCACATGGCCTCGCATATCTACCAGCGCACCGGCAATAACGCCCTGGCCAGCGTCGCCAACTACACGGCGGTTTCGGTGGACCGGGCCTACGCCCATCAGGTCGGCCCGCAGAGCCCCTACCCGTTGCATTACCTGGGCCACAACATTCACTTCCTGATCTGGACCCTGTCCATCGAAGGCCGTCAGAACGAAGCCATGAACATGGCCGAGGAACTGGTGGAGAACACCACGCAGTATTCGGCGCTGGAGTTCCTCTGCAAGCAGTACCCCGACGAGATCCGCACCAAGTCGGACTACTTCTATGCCGTGCCCTATTACTTTGCCGTGCGCTTCCAGGACTGGGCAGCGCTGGAGCGTATCGAACCGAAGATCGAGCAGGGTCTGAAGACCATCAACGAGACCTGCACCCAGGCCGACAAGGATTGGCAGCCACTGACCGCGCCTTACACCCGGGTAATGGCCGCTTATGCCAAGGCTTATCGGCAGTTGGCCGAGGACGGGGCGGACAAGGAGAAGGTCAACGACGCGCTCAAGGGCTACTGGCAGGCGGTGACCGATACCCTGAAAGCCACACCGGCTCTCAACTACGGCAACAACAAGGCCTCGGAGCTGTTTCGCATCGCCAACCTGATCCTGCTGAACAAGGCCCAGGACAGCAGCCACGGCAAGCTGGACTTGGCGTCACTGCGGGAAACCGCTGCGAAGGTGTTTGGCAAGGATCCCTCACAGGCCCTGGCCACTGACCTCAAGTCACTCCAGGGCGATAACCAGGAACAGATCATCGACGCCTGGCGCAAGGCGGTCTCCATCCAGGACGCACTGAGCTATAACGAGCCGCCGGACTGGTATTACACCTTGCGTGAGTCCCTGGGCTACGCACTGTTGGCCCAGGGCAAGGCGGCCGAAGCCGAGAAGGTTTTCCGTGAAGACCTGATGGGCAATCGCCTCAGTGGTCGTTCGCTCAACGGGCTGAAGCTCAGCCTGCAACAACAGCCGGACAAGCCGGTGCCGACGCTGCTCGACAAACAACTGCAGACCGCCTGGCGCAACGCGACCATCAGCGCCGCGCCGTCTGGCTTCACCACACAATAATTGCTCACACCGTTCTGTAGGAGCAGGGCTTGCCCGCGAAGCTTTTGGCGCCATCAAGGGCCTCTTCGCTGGCAAGCCAGGCTCCTACAAGGGACCGGGCTCTACAATAGTTTGCGGTGAAACACGGACCTATGTAGGCGCTGGCTTGCCGGCAATAACGGCAGTGAATCCACTATCGCCATCGCTGCCAAGCCCGGAATCCGGCTTACCCCGGCAGGCACTGGAAGTCACCCGTTTCGGCGACTTGCTTGCCATGGGAGTCCATCAGGCGCGCGTTGACTTCCTGGCCCAGGCTCGACTCCACCAGCTTGTAGTGCTCGCCGGCCTTGAACTGGTTGAAGCTGACTTCACCCGAACAGTCCTGCTGGTTGCCATCGCCCCACGGCATCTCCACCAGCATCACGTCCAGCTTGTGGGCGCCAGGTGGCACTTCGAAGAAACGCCCGTCATCGATTTTCTTGCCATCGACCTTCTCGGCGAGCATGTCGTTCGGCGCTTCATTTTGCAGACCGATCCAGGCTTCGCTCGGATCCGCTTTCGGCATCGGGCCGGCACACGCGGACAGCAGAAAAGCCAGGCCCAGGGTTGGAATCAGCATCAGGGGTTTGAATGTCATGGTGTTCTACCTCAAAAAATGAAAAAGCTGTCAGCGGTTAAATGCAGGAAAACTTCCTGGAATGGGCCACGATCACGCCTTGGTCGTTCACCAGCTCAGCCCCTACATCCGCACCCGATCCCGACTCCACCAGGTGATAGCGCTTGCCGGCCTTGAACTGGTCGTAGTCCACCTGACCGGTGCACTCGGGCTGTTCGGTATTGCCGTTGGCCCCCTGGACCAGGAGCACTTTCAGATCGTGCTTGCCCGGCGCCACTTCGAAGTAGCGGCCGTCATCGACGCGCTTGCCATCCACACGCTCTGCCAGCAGGTCGTCGCTCGACTCCTGCCCCAGGCCGATCCAGGCTTCGCTCGGATCAGCCTTGGGCACTGGCGCTGCGCAGGCAGACAGCAGGCAAACCAGTCCAAGGGTCGAAATCAGCATCAGCGGCTTAAGTGTCATTGAATGAATTCCTCTCATCTTCAAGTGCTTTATCGCTGGACGGAAAATCCGTCTAATCGAGGCAAAGAGTGGCGGACTAGAGGCTCTTGTACAAATGAACACACATGAAGGGATTTTCAGTCCTTATCTAAAAGATCCTTCATGTTGGTGAAAGCTAAACGTTAAGTTCCAGACGCAAGACTGCCGGTGTTTGCAATTCCACTCCCCGGAGGTTCAGGCATGCTCGGGCTGGTAAAGACCGCACTGCTCAAGCCCTACACGTTTATCGTGTTGGCGATATTCATCTGCATCATCGGGCCGCTGGCGGCCATGCGTACCCCCACCGATGTGTTTCCCGATATCGGTATCCCGGTGGTCGCAGTGGTCTGGCAATACAACGGCCTGTCCCCCGAGGACATGGCCGGCCGGGTGATCTACACCTACGAACGCTCCTTGAGCTCCACGGTCAACGACATCGAACATATCGAGTCGCAATCGCTACCGGGCATGGGCATCGTCAAGATCTTCTTTCAACCGGGAGTGGACATCCGCACCGCCAACGCCCAGGTGACCGCGGTCTCGCAGACCGTGCTCAAGCAAATGCCGCCGGGGATCACCCCGCCACTGATCCTCAACTACAGCGCCTCGACGGTGCCGATCCTGCAGATGGCGTTTTCCAGTCCGACGCTGTCTGAAGCGAAGATTCGTGACCTGGTACAGAACAATATCCGCCTGCCACTGACCTCCGTTCCGGGCCTGGCAATTCCGACGCCGATGGGCGGCAAGCAACGCCAGATCACCCTCGACCTCGATCCCCAGGCGCTGGCCGCCAAGGGCCTCTCGGCGCAGGATGTGGGCAATGCCCTGGCCGCGCAGAACCAGATCATTCCGGTGGGTACCGCCAAACTCGGCCCCTACGAATACACCGTGCTGCTGAACAACAGCCCGAAAGTCATCGAAGAACTCAACGACCTGCCGATCAAAACCGTCGACGGCGCCCTGATCACCATCGGCCAGGTGGCCCACGTGCGTGACGGCTCACCGCCACAGACCAATATCGTGCGGGTCGATGGCCGCCGCGCGGTGCTGATGCCGGCGATGAAGAACGGCAATATTTCCACCCTGTCGATCGTCGACAACATCCGCAACATGCTGCCGCTGATCAATGAAACCCTGCCGCCGGAGCTCAAGACCTCGCTGCTGGGCGACGCTTCGGTGTTCGTCAAGCAGTCGGTGGGCAGCGTGGCCCGCGAAGGCATCATCGCCGCCCTGCTGACCAGTGCGATGATCCTGCTGTTCCTTGGCAGCTGGCGCTCGACCCTGATCATCACCGCCTCGATTCCATTGGCGGTGCTCTCGGCCATCGCCCTGCTGGCCGCCACCGGCCAGACCCTCAACGTCATGACCCTCGGTGGTCTGGCGCTGGCGGTGGGGATCCTAGTGGACGATGCGACGGTGACCATCGAGAACATCAACTGGCACCTGGAACAGGGCAAGGCGGTCAACGATGCGATCCTCGACGGCGCGAAACAGATCGTCGGCCCGGCCTTCGTTTCGCTGCTGTGTATCTGCATCGTGTTCGTACCGATGTTCATGCTGCAAGGCATCGCCGGCTTCCTGTTCCGGCCGATGGCCCTGGCGGTGATCTTCGCCATGGCCAGTTCCTTCATCCTCTCGCGGACCCTGGTGCCGACCCTGGCGATGTTCCTGCTCAAGCCCCATATGGTCGAGGGCGGCAGCGGTCATCATCCCGAAGATGAATTTATCAACCATCACGAAGGCGAACAGCACCGCAAGCCACGCAACCGCCTGCTGCAAGGCGCACTGAATTTCCAGCAGGGCTTCGAGCGCGGCTTCTCCACGGTACGTGACGTCTACCATGGCCTGCTGACCCTGGCGCTGGGTTGCCGCAAGCGCTTCCTGCTGGGTTTCCTCGCCTGTGTGCTGGCCTCCTTCAGCCTGCTGCCGAGCCTGGGCGAGGACTTCTTCCCAGCCACCGACGCCGGTGCCCTGGCCCTTCACGTACGCCTGCCGCTGGGTACGCGAATCGAAGAAAGCGCCGCGACCTTCGACCGTATCGAAGCACGGATCCGCGAGGTGATTCCCGCCGAGGAACTGGACAACATCGTCGACAACATCGGTATTCCGTTGAGCGGTATCGACATGGCCTATAGCAGCAGCGGCACCATCGGCCCGCAGGATGGCGATATCCAGGTCACCCTCAAGGCCGATCACCAGCCCACCGCCGACTACGTGAAAAAGCTGCGCACGGCTTTGCCGGAAAGCTTCCCCGGCAGCCAGTTCGCCTTCCTCCCGGCGGATATCAGCAGCCAGATCCTCAACTTCGGCGCACCGGCCCCGCTGGACGTGAAAATCTCCGGACGCAGTGCCGAGGAAAACCGCGTCTTCGCCCTCGAACTGCAACGACGCCTGCAACACGTACCGGGGATCGCCGACCTGCGGATCCAGCAATCGGTCGGCTACCCGTCGCTGGAAGTGAAGGTCGACCGCATGCGCGCCAAGGGCCTGGGCATTACCGAGCGTGACGTCACCAACAGCATGGTCGCCTCCCTGGCCGGCAGCTCCCAGGTGGCGCCGACCTTCTGGCTCAACCCGGCCAACGGTGTGTCCTATGGCGTGGTCGCGGCCACTCCGCAATACCGCCTGGACAGCCTGCCATCACTGGAAGCACTGCCGGTCACCGGTAGCAACGGCCAGTCGCAGATCCTCGGCGGCCTGGCAACCATCAATCGGGTGCAGAGCCCTGCGGTGGTGACCCACTACAACATCCAGCCGACCCTGGACATCTACGCCAGCGTGCAAGGCCGAGACCTTGGCGCGGTGGCCCATGACATCCAGAAGATCCTCGACGACGCCTCGTCCTTGCGGCCCAAGGGCGCGATTGTCAGCCTGCACGGACAGATCGATGCCCTCCATGAAGCCTTCGGTGGCCTGAGCTTCGGCCTGCTCGGCGCGGTGGTGCTGATCTACCTGCTGATCGTGGTCAACTTCCAGTCCTGGGTCGACCCGTTTGTGATCATCACCGCCCTGCCCGCGGCCCTCGCCGGGATTGTCTGGATGCTGTTCTTGAGCGGCACCTCGCTGTCGGTGCCGGCCCTGACCGGGGCCATCCTCTGCATGGGCGTGGCCACCGCCAACTCGATCCTGGTGGTGAGCTTCTGTCGCGAACGCCTGGCCGAACACGGCGATGCCCTCAAGGCCGCCCTGGAAGCCGGCTACACCCGTTTCCGTCCGGTTTGCATGACGGCCCTGGCGATGATCATCGGCATGTTGCCGCTGGCCCTTTCCGAAGAACAGAACGCCCCCCTCGGACGCGCCGTGATCGGCGGTCTGATCCTGGCGACCACTGCCACCCTGCTGTTCGTCCCCGTGGTGTTCAGCCTGGTGCATGGCCGCCGACCTATTCGCGCCGTAGCTGGAGAAAACACCCATGACTGATCGCAAACCTTCGGGCAAACGCCTGCTTTACATGGGCGTCGGCGGTCTGACCCTGGCCGCCTTGCTGGTCGCCAACGGGATTGCCGCGCGAACCCGCCACGAAAAATCCGTGACCGCCTGGACCGAAACCGCCGCCATCCCCATGGTCAGCGTCTTCAAGCCGGCGCAGAACGCCGCCGGCGACACCCTGCGCCTGCCGGCCCACCTCGAAGCCTGGAGCAAGGCGCCGATCCATGCACGGGTCAGCGGTTACCTGAAAGACTGGAAAACCGACATCGGCAGCCAGGTCAAGGCCGGCCAGATACTCGCCGAAATCGACAGCCCGGATCTCGACCAGCAGGTCGCCCAGGCCCATGCCCACCTGGTGCAGGAACAGGCCAATGCGCGCCTGGCCGAAACCACCGCCACCCGTTGGCAGAACCTGGTGGCGACCCATTCGGTATCACGCCAGGAGGCCGATGAAAAAAGCTCCAATGCCGCCGCGGCCAAGGCCAATGTCGAAGCCGCCGCCGCCGACTACGCGCGGCTGTCGGCACTGGAAGCGTACAAGACCATTCGCGCGCCCTTCGCCGGCACCATCACCGCCCGCAACACCGATATCGGCCAGTTGATCAAGGCCGACAACGACAGCGATCCGGAACTGTTCGATATCGCCGACACCCATCAACTGCGGCTCTACGTACCGATTCCGCAGAACTACGCCAGCGTGATCCGTCCCGGTCTCGAGGTGAAGCTGACGGTGCCGGAACATCCGGGCCAGCAGTTCAACGCAAAATTGCTGGGCAACTCCACCGCGATCGACTCGCGCTCCGGCACCCTGCTGGCACAGTTCGTCGCCGAGAACCCGGACAACGTCCTGCTGCCCGGCGACTATGCCGAGGCGACCCTGCCGATCCCGGCGGACACCAACGGCGTCAGCATTCCGGCCAGCGCCTTGATCTTCCGTGCCCAGGGCACCCAGGTGGCGGTGCTGGACGCCCAGTCCCATGTGCACCTGCGTGACATCCACATCGGCCTGGACCTGGGCGAGCGCCTGGTCATCGACCAGGGCCTGAAACCCGCCGACACCGTGATCGACAACCCGCCGGACGCCCTGCGCGAAGGCGACCCGGTAAAACTCGCCGACGCCGGAGGCCAACATGTCCCCAAGGCTTAAGCTCAGCGCCTGGCTCTTGATGATCGCGGCCTTGCAGGGCTGTTCCCTGGCACCGACCTACAAGCCGCCGCAACTCGACTTGCCGGAGCACTATCGCGAACAGACCAGCGACGGCCCATGGCATCTGGCACAACCGGGCGACAAGCTGTCGGAACAATGGTGGTCGCTGTTCCAGGACTCACGCCTCAACGACCTGCAGCAGCGCCTGCTCAAGGCCAACCCTGACCTGGCCGCCGCCCTGGCGCACTACGACGGCGCCCAGGCCTACGCGAGCCAGTTGCATGCCAGGTTGTTCCCGCAGATCACCGCCAGCGCGCAGCCCCTGCGCCAGCGCCAATCGGACAATCGCCCGTTGCGCGGCAGCACCCAGCCGGCGGTATACAACAGCAACACCGCAGGCTTTGCGCTGAACTTCGACCTCGACCTGTGGGGACGGATTCGCAACCAGGTGGCCGCCGGCGATGCCCAGGCCCAGGCCTTCGGCGACGACCTGGCGGTGGCGCGCCTGAGCCTGCAACAGCAATTGGCGACCTTGTATATCCAGCTCAATGGACTGGACGCCCAGAGTCGGATTCTCAGCAGTTCCCTGGATGACTACACCCAGGCGCTGCAACTGACCCGTGACCGCTACCAGGGCCAGATCGCTTCGGAACTCGACCTGACCCGTGCCCAGAGCCAACTGGCCGAGGCCCAGGCACAACTGGACGACGTACGCGGCCAACGCAACCTGGCCGAACATGCGATTGCCGAACTGGTGGGTGAACCGGCCAGTGACTTCCAGTTGCCGCCGACCCAGGCGATCCTGACCATTCCCAAGGTACCCGGCGCCCTGCCCAGCGGCTTGCTGCAACGCCGTCCGGATATCGCCGCGGCGGAACGCCGGGTGTTTGCCGCCAATGCCGGGATCGGCGTGGCCAAGGCCGCCTGGTACCCGGACTTCAGCCTGACCGGCCTGCTCGGCGGCCAGACCCAGGGCAGCGGCAGCCTGCTGTCGACGGGTAATCGCTACTGGGCGTTGGGGCCGCTGGTCAACCTGCCGATCTTCGACGGCGGTCGTCTCAGTGCCCAGGAGCATCAGGCCAAGGCCGAATTCGACGAGGCTTCGGCCCATTACCGCAGCCAGGTCCTGCGCGCGGTGCGCGAAGTCGAGGACAACCTGGCGCAACTGCGCGACTTGCAGCGCGAGGCCCTGGATGAGCAAGCGGCGGTCAATGCCGCGCAGAACACCCAGACCCTGGCGATGAACAGCTACCAGGCCGGGGCCGTGAACTACCTGGATGTGGTGACGGCGCAGACGGCGGCATTGCAGACCCAGCGACAGTTGCAGGCGTTGCAGACCCGACAGCTGCAGGCCAGCATCGGCCTGATGACCGCGTTGGGTGGCGGTTGGAGTGCCCAAGGCTGAGAGCGATATAATCCTGTGGGAGTATTGTGGCTGCCCCTCCGTTTCACGGGCACGCTTTGTTCCCGCAGGGTTCAAACGCCTTTCGCCGACTGACAAGTTTTCGCCCCCTTCATCAGGGGGTCACACATCAAGTACCAACCGAAATCTCAACACGCACAAGCACCCCCCCCTTCCCGTTGCTGCGCCTGCTCACCCGCCAGGCTGAAGCCTTCATCCAGCCATCCCATCACCCCACCCATCATCTCCTTCACCGGATACTCGAGCGCAGCCAGTTTCACCGCCGCACGGTGGGCGCCGTTGCAATGCGGGCCCGCGCAATAGACCACAAACAACGTGTCTCGCGGGTATTGCGCCAGGTACTCGGCGGTCATCAACCGATGGGGCATATTGATCGCCCCGGGCACATGCCCCTGTGCAAAGGCCGACTCACCTCGCACATCAACCAGCACGAAATCCAGCTCGCCACTCTGCTGGCTGGCATGCACGTCGGAACAATCAGTTTCCAAGGTCAGGCGGTGACTGAAATGCCTCAAGGCAATCGCCGAAGGGGCGGCAGGGATACTACGAA
Source organism: Pseudomonas sp. MWU12-2345 (assembly GCF_023242385.1). Classification (NCBI taxonomy): domain Bacteria; kingdom Pseudomonadati; phylum Pseudomonadota; class Gammaproteobacteria; order Pseudomonadales; family Pseudomonadaceae; genus Pseudomonas; species Pseudomonas sp. MWU12-2345. Next base: position 1,096,509 of record NZ_JALLJA010000001.1, read on the forward strand.
CCAGGCTTGTCATGGTGTGGATGCTCCAATCAGTGGGTGTGAGAACACTTTATCCAGCTCGCCGTTATCGCTACAGTGGCGAACAAGACACTGACTGGTAAGTTTCCGCCATATGACTTCCTTTCCCGGCCTGGTCGCGATCCTGGCATACGATGGCCTCTGCACTTTCGAATTCGGCATAGCCGTGGAGATCTTCGGTTTGCCGCGCCCTGAGTTCGACTTTCCCTGGTATGAGCACCGTATCGTCGGCGTCGATCCCGGACCGATGCGGGCCATGGGTGGTATCCAGGTGCTGGCCGACGGAGGGCTGGAACAACTTGAAGACGCACGAACCCTGATCGTTCCCGGCTGGCGCAGCCGTATCGAGCCACCTCCTGCACGACTTATCGAGGCCTTGCAACAGGCTCACGCCCGAGGTACGCGGATCGTTTCCATTTGTTCGGGGGTGTTCGTACTGGCTGCAGCTGGCCTGTTGAATGGTCGACAGGCGACCACCCATTGGCGTTACACAGAAGAACTCGCCTCGCGGTTTCCTGCCATCGAGGTGAATCCCGATGTGTTGTACGTCGACGCCGGGCAGATCATCACCTCGGCTGGCAGCGCGGCCGGTATCGATGCCTGCCTGCATCTGGTCGCTCGTGACTTCGGCACCCAGGTGGCCAATACCGTGGCCCGGCGACTGGTGATGTCGCCTCAACGCACAGGTGGCCAGGCGCAATTTATTCCGGCACCGGTCGGTCGTACGCCACGCAATGATCTGTCACGGGTCATGCAATGGGCCCGGGAACGCCTGCATGAACCGCTGGAAGTCCGCCAGCTCGCCAGCCAGGCCGCGATGAGCGAGCGTACCTTCCTGCGACGCTTCAGCGAGGCAACCGGCATCACTCCCAAAGCCTGGCTGCAGCACGAACGACTGGCCAGAGCCCGAGAATTACTGGAAAGTGGCAATGAAAGCAGCGACCGTATCGCCGAACAATGCGGCTATCGCTCCGTCGAAAGTTTCCGGGTTGCGTTTCGCAGCCTGGTCGGTTTGCCACCTTCGGTTTATCGCGAGCGCTTCGGGCAGGCACAACGAGATTGAACAACATTGAGGCACGTACCGTATGGATACCCAGAACCTGATGTATGCCGGCCCCCTGATCTCCCTCGCCCTGCTCTGGGCCGTTGCCGTGGTCACGCCAGGGCCGAATTTCTTCACCACCGCCCAACTCGCCGCCGGTAACTCGCGCAAGCATGGCGTGGTCTGCGCGCTGGGTGTCGCCACGGGTACCATCCTCTGGGGCCTGGCCGGTGGGCTGGGGGTCAAGTCGCTGTTCACCGCCGCACCATCGCTGTACCTGGTACTGAAGATCGCCGGTGGCGCCTACCTGATCTACCTCGGTGTAAAGCTGTTCCTGCGCAAACACCCCGCCAGCGCCGGCCGGCAACCCACACTCCACGAACCCAAACGCAGCCTGCTCTCGGCCTATAGCCGGGGCCTGCTGGGCAATATGACCAATCCCAAGTCGGCGCTGTTCGTCGCGACCATCTTCGCCACCACCATGCCCAGCTCCCCGTCCGCGCCGCTGCTGGCCACGGCCGTCGCGATCATGAGCAGCCTGTCCTTCTGCTGGTACTCCAGCGTGGCCCTGGTGTTTGCCAGTACGCGGATGTCAGCCTTCTACAGCCGCTGCCGCAAAGGCCTGGATCGTTTCGCCGGGACTTGCTACCTGCTGTTCGGCGCCCATCTGATGGCCAGCCGCTGAGTCAGGGCCGCAGAATCTCACCATCCACCGCGTCGCCGATTTTCAGGAAATGCCCGCCGGCGACGTGGTGCAAGGTACGCAACGCGTCATGCCCCTCAAAATGCCAGCGCCCCTCGCTGAACACCCGCGAATCAGCCTGGGCTGAAATCACTTCGGCCAGGAACAGGTCGTACTGTTCGTGGTTGCGCGGCTCCGGCAGCAAGCGGCACTCCAGCCAGGCAACACAGCCCTCCAGCATCGGCGCATCGATCTTCTCAGCCTTGAAGGTTTCCAGGCCGTAGGCATCGAACTTGTCGCGGCTATGACTCTGGGTCAACTCCAGGCCGGAAGTCGTACCGACGGTTTGCACGACATCGGCTTGGGCAACGCAGGGCACGTTGATCACAAAAGTCCCCGAGGCCTCCAGCAGACGCCGCGTCCAGGTGGACTTGTCGATCACCACCGCGACCTTCGGTGGCTCGAAGTCCAACGGCATGGCCCAGGCGGCCGCCATGATATTGCGCTGGCCATCGTGGGCAGCGCTGACCAGCACCGTAGGACCGTGATTGAGCAGGCGATAGGCTTTGGACAAAGGCACGGCGAGACGATGATGGGCGGACATGAGCAATGTTTCCTGGCAAAAATACAGAGTGGACATCCTAGGGGAGCACGCCAGGGAAACACAGCCCCTCTCGGGCAAAGAAACTGCATCGTTCCATGTCTGCCGCTACCCGGAAAATTCAACCGCAAGAGTCGGAGTGTTTGGCCCCAGCGGCCTTTCTAGACTGCAAGCCTCACCGGATATGCCCCGAGGCAAGCTCATGCACACCCGAATACAATCACTGGATTGGCCGGCGATCCGCCGCGACCTGGACCAGCAAGGCAACGCCCTGTTGCCCAACCTCCTCAGCCCCGAAGAATGCCTGGAACTGGCCGCCCTGTACCCGCACAAAGCGTCTTTTCGCTCCCGGGTCGTCATGGCCCGCCACGGTTTTGGCCAGGGCGAATACCAATACTTCACCTACCCGCTTCCGCCACTGGTCCAGCAGCTTCGCACCACGCTCTACCCGCCTCTGGCAACGATTGCCAATGACTGGAACGAACGCATGCAAATAGCCGGATCGTTTCCCGAAACACACCAGGCCCTGCTCCAACGTTGTCATGACGCCGGCCAGCAACGCCCCACCCCGTTGCTACTGCAATATACAGCCGGTGACTACAACTGCCTGCACCAGGACCTCTACGGCGAACAGGTGTTTCCGCTGCAAGTCGCCATCCTGCTGTCCCGACCAGAAGAAGACTTCAGCGGCGGCGAGTTCGTCCTCACCGAGCAACGCCCGCGCATGCAGAGCCGTCCCCAGGTGGTCCCGCTGAAACAGGGCGACGCGGTGATCTTTGCCGTGTCCCAGCGCCCGGTTCACGGCACGCGGGGGTTCTATCGCGTGAATATGCGCCATGGCGTCAGCCGCGTGAATGCAGGCCAGCGGCATACCCTGGGCATCATCTTTCACGACGCAACCTGACATCCCGCTCGCAGTCGGTAGAATTCAACCGCAAGACTCGGAGTTTTCCTGTCTCGCAGCGCCCCTAAGCTGAGCGAGAACTGAATCTTCCGACAGGAGAACACCATGAATACCTCGACCCAAGGAAACTCCATGGAACAGGATCCGCGCTGGCAAGCGGTACTGACACGGGACGCCAGCGCCGACGGCAGCTTCGTCTACGGCGTCAGAACCACGGGCGTGTATTGCCGCCCGAGCAGTGGCGCGCGTCGGCCCAATCCGGAAAATGTCGAGTTCTTCGATACCCCCGAGCAGGCCGAAGCTGCCGGCTACCGGCCAAGCCGGCGTGCCGCCGCCGACCAGACGTCGATCAACGAGCAACACGTGGCCCTGGTGACCCGGGCCTGCCAACTCATTGAAACGTCCGACACCCCACCCTCACTCAATCCCCTGGCCGAACAGCTGGGCCTGAGCCCTTTTCACTTCCATCGGGTCTTCAAGTCGGTCACCGGCCTGACACCCAAGGCCTACGCCACCGCTCATCGCGCCGGCAAACTACGGGCACAGTTGGCCCGGGGCGGCTCGGTCACCGAGGCCTTGTACGAAGCCGGCTTCAACGCCAGCAGCCGGTTCTACGAATCGTCCAATGGCGTGCTGGGCATGAAACCCAGCGACTATCGCGCCGGCGGTACCAACACCGATATTCGCTTTGCCATCGGCGAGTGCTCGTTGGGGGCAATCCTGGTGGCCCAGAGTGATCGCGGTGTCTGCGCGATCCTGCTCGGTGATGATCCGGATGCCCTGGCCAAGGACTTGCAGGACAAGTTCCCGCAGGCGCATTTCATTGGCGGCGACGCCGCCTTCGAGCAACTGATCGCCAAGGTGGTGGGTTTTATCGAGGCCCCGGCCATTGGCCTGGATCTGCCGCTGGACCTGCGCGGTACAGCTTTTCAGGAACGGGTCTGGCAGGCACTGCGCAACATTCCAGTGGGCAGTACCGCAAGTTATGCCGAGATCGCACAGATGATCGGTGCGCCGAAATCCTTCCGCGCCGTGGCCCAGGCCTGTGGCGCCAACAGCCTGGCCGTGGCGATTCCCTGTCATCGGGTGGTGCGCAGCGACGGTAACCTGTCCGGTTATCGCTGGGGCGTGGAACGCAAACGGCAGTTGCTGGATCGGGAAGCGCAATAGGTGCCACAACACAGGGTGTGCGGCGCTCCAACGCCGCCTCACCCCAGGCAGCACCCAGGCTCGAATCCCTCGCCCCGAGAATAAAGATTGCAGGCTAACGATCTCCGCCTTTACCCTTCCCCACCCGCCTACCACCAAGGCTTCAGCTTCAATAATGTCCTCCGTACTAAGCGTCCTGCTGCCCATCTTTGCCCTGATCCTGGTCGGCTTCATCTGCCGTCGAACCAATCGACTGGGCCCCAACGCGGCTTCCGAGATCAACCGCATGGTGGTCTGGCTGTGCCTGCCGGCGCTGCTGTTCAAGGCCACGGCGACCGCGACCTGGGAACAGATCTGGCACCCGGGATTTGTCCTGGCGTTTACCCTCAGTACCTTGGCGATGTTTGTCCTGACCTTGTTGCTACGCTGGCGCAAGTCCGGGCATTTTGCCGACGCGAGCATCGATGCCCTCAGCGCGTCCTACGCCAATACCGGGTATATCGGGATTCCACTGTGCGTGATGGTGCTCGGCCAGAACGGCCTGGAGCCGGCGTTGATCGCCTCTTTGCTGGTGGTCTGCGTGCTCTTCGGACTGGCCCTGGTGTGTATCGAGATAGGTTTGCAGACCGAACGCCAGGTGCACCGGATCGTCTTCAAGGTGCTGCTGGCCCTGGCGAAAAATCCGCTGGTGGTTTCACCCTTGCTCGGCGCGCTCTGGGCCTGGGGTGGAGCACCGTTGCCGGCGCCTTTCGAGAAGTTTCTCAGCCTGCTAGGCGCCGCCACCATTCCTTGCGCGCTGATCTCCCTGGGGCTGTTCCTCGCCCACAAGCAACAAGGCCCACGCCAGGGCGCGACAATGCTGGTGCTGATCAAGCTGATCGCCCACCCGCTGCTGACCTGGTTCCTCGCCTTCAAGGTGTTTCATCTGCCGCCGCTTTGGGCCAATTCGGCGCTGCTCTTGAGCGCGCTGCCCACCGGCACCGGGCCCTTTATGCTGGCGGAGTACTACAAGCGCGAAGCCTCGGTGGTGTCGAGCACCATCCTGATTTCCACCCTGGGATCACTGGTGACACTGTCGATCTGTCTGTATGTGATCGGCAACTGAGGTCCTAAGCCTCAGACGCCAGTAACCACTCCCGCGTGTCGCTGAGCACCTGATCGGCCAACTGCGGGTCATCACAGACCCGCGCCAACACCATGGCGCCGACCATCGCGGCCCAGCTTCCAGTAGCGGCACGGCGTTTTTCCTCGACCGTGGCACCCGCCATGGCCTGGCTCAAACTCTCGATCTGACGGCGAATACTCCCGGTCATCTGCGCCCGCGCCTCGGGGGCCTGACGGCTGGTCTCCGATGCCAGCCCGGCCATCGGACAGCCACCGGCACAGTCCTTCAAATGTGCGGAACTCAAATACTGCGTGACATAACCCGCCACGTTGGCGCCCGCCGGCACCGCCGTCGAAAACACATGGGCCAGGGACTGGGCCACCAGATCGTCCTTCGAGGCGAAATACCCGTAGAAGCCGCCATGGGTCAGCCCCGCCGCCTTCATCACCTCCGACACGGTGACCGCCTCATATCCCTTGGCGCGAAACAGCCGACTGGCGGCTTCGAGGATATTGCGCCGGTTCTCTGCCACCTGCTCGCGACTGACCTTCATTGGAAACCTCCGGTAATAGGCTTGACAGTATACATGACAGCCATCATATTTACTAAACATGACAATGGTCATGAATAAATCAACCCGCTGAGGATTACCGTCATGACAGTCAAACCCGCCGTTCTGATCACCGGCGCTTCCACCGGTATCGGTGCCGTGTATGCCGACCGCTTTGCCAAGCGCGGCCACGACCTGGTGCTGGTGGCTCGGGACAAGGCCCGCATGGACAGCCTGGCCGAGCGGCTGCGGCAGGAAACCGGAGTTTCGGTGGATGTGGTCCAGGCTGACCTGACCGATGCCGGCGATCTGGCCCGTATCGAAGCTCGGGTTCGCGACGACGACAAGATAGGCATTCTGATCAATAACGCCGGGATGGCCGGAGCCGGGACTTTCCTGGAGCAGGCGCCTGATGCGGTGAGCCAGGTCATCAACCTCAACATCACCGCCCTGGCCCGCCTGACCAGTGCAATCACCCCGCGCCTGGTCCAGGCCGGCACGGGGTCGATCATCAACGTCGCGTCGGTGGTGGGCCTGGCGCCGGAACTGCAGATGACGGTCTATGGGGCGACCAAGGCCTTTGTACTGTTCTTCAGCCAGGGGCTGAATATCGAACTCGGTGGCAAGGGCTTGTATGTGCAGGCCGTCCTGCCGGCCGCCACCCGCACCGAAATCTGGGAACGCTCGGGCAAGCGGATCGAGGACCTGTCGGCGGTCATGGAAGTCGATGATCTGGTGGATGCGGCGCTGGTGGGCTTTGATCGCCGTGAAACCGTAACCATTCCACCGCTGCCCGATGAAGGCCAGTGGCAAGCCCTGGAAGCCGCTCGCCTGGCGATGCTGCCGAACTACATGCAGGTCCTGCCGGCGGCGCGTTATCGCAATGGTGCCTGAGGTCAGCGTCGCGCCACGATAGCCCGTCGTACTCTAGAGCCGGATCTTCTGATCCGGCTGCTCCAAACCCTCAGCGCACAAGCACCCGCTTGAAGCCCAGCGTCCAGCCTTGTTGCATCCCTGCCGCCGCCAGCAGAATGGCAATCACCCCGACCCACTGCACCAGCACCAACTGGTGACCGAAGGCGAACCAGTCGACGAAGATCGCCGCAATCGGGTAGATAAAGGACAGCGCCCCGGTCATGGCCGTCGGCAATTTCTGGATCGCGCCATACAGCAGCACATACATCACCCCCGTGTGCACCACCCCCAGGGTCAGCAAGCTCCCCCAGGCACTCGCCTGCTGCGGGAACGCCGAAATATGCGCCCAGGGCGCCAGCAACAGTACCCCGGTGCAGACCTGGACCAGGGCGATCAGGTGCGGCGGCGTCCCCTTCAAACGCTTGATGATCAACGCCGCGATGGCATACAACAGCGCCGCCGCCAACGCCAGGCCGATACCCAGCAGATACTCGCCGCCGCTCTCTCCCGGCTGCCCGTGGGCACTGACAATCGCCAGCATCCCGACAAAAGCCAAACCCAGCCAGAACAACTTCTGTGCGGTGATCTTCTCACCGAGAAACAACGCCGCCAGGCCCACCAGCATAAACGGCTGGACGTTGTAGACCGCCGTGCCGATGGCAATCGAGGCCCGGGAATAGGAGGCGAACAGCAGCACCCAGTTACCGACGATCGCCACGCCGCTGAGCACCGCCAGCAGGAAGGTGGTGCGGGTCAGGATGCCCGGGCGCAGAAAGCCCATGACGGCGCAGATCACCAGCAAGGTCAACGCACCGAACAGGCAGCGCCAGAACACCACGTCCAGCACCGGCTGGCCGGACACCAGCACGAACCAGCCGATGGTCCCCGAGATCAACATGGCCGCGACCATTTCCAGCGAGCCACGATGCAGTGATGTGTTCATGAATGAGTTCCTCTGAGTCAGCCTTGGACAGATGGCAAAAGTATGCCCATTCCTCCAGCCGCTTCTCCAGCGCCAGAAATAGGCTAGACTTTGCTTCTGCCTTTCTTATCAAGGCAATTTTAGCGATTGACCTAACGAGGCCGCCATGACTGACGAAATCGACCACTTATTGATCAGCGCCCTGATGAGCGACTCACGGCGTTCGCTCAAGGCTCTTGCGCAGGTCAGCGGGCTGTCCTCGCCCAGCGTCGCGGAACGCTTGCGCCGGTTGGAAGAACGCGGCGTGATCAAGGGCTACACCGTCGATGTGGAACCCAAATCCTTCGGCTACCTGTTGCAGGCCATCGTGCGTATTCGCCCCCTGCCCGGCCAGTTGCAGGAAGTGGAACGACAGATCCAGGCGATTCCCCAGTTCACCGAATGCGACAAGGTCACCGGCGACGATTGTTTTATCGCCCGTTTACATGTCCGCGATATGGAACAGCTCGATACGCTGCTGGACCGACTCAACCATCACGCCGAAACCAACACCGCCATCGTCAAGAAGACACCGATCAAGCGCCGCTTGCCGCCGATGACCTGAGATAATCCGTTCAACCCCGCGCCTCTGCGCAAAAACACAACGCGTCGTCGGGAAATACGCCATCAAACAGGTCGCCATACGGACTTGAAATGGCGGAGGTACACACTCGGCACGCTATAAGAAATCGCCCACGCCCCGATAGGCCGAAACCTTCAACACACGTGGGGGCCCAACGGCTGGCGAAGGCCCACCGCTGGGTTATCATTCACCCATCACCCCTTATCCATCGGATACCCTCCCATGCCCACTCTTACCCAAGCCGCCCCCGCCCGAGGCTGGTCGCTCTGGTGGAAACCATTGCTGTTTCTCGCCGTCGCCGCCATCGGCCTGTACTACGTCAAATGGTCGCCCTACTACGCCAAGGCCTTCGTCGCCGCCGACAGCCACAGCATCGGCGCCTCGATCATCAACGACAACCCGGCCTCGCCGGTCGCCGCCGCGCTGGCCTACGCCCAGGTGTACTTCCTGGCGATCTGGAAAGCCGCGGTACTGGCAGTGATCCTCGGCTCGCTGCTGCAAGTGCTGATTCCCCGCGACTGGCTGTTGCGCCTGTTCGGGCGCGCCGGTTTCGCTTCGACCCTGCGCGGCGGGCTGTTCGCCCTGCCCGGCATGATGTGTTCGTGCTGCGCGGCACCGGTAGCGGCCGGGATGCGTCGACAGAACGTCTCGGTGGGCGCGGCGCTGGCGTTCTGGATCGCCAACCCGGTGCTCAACCCGGCGACCCTGGTGTTCATGGGCTTCGTGCTGGGCTGGGGCTTTACCGCGATTCGCCTGGTGGCGGGCCTGGTGCTGGTACTGGGGGTTTCGCTGGTGGCACAACGGGTCGCCCGTCCGGAAACCTTGCCGGAAGCGGCGGTGGAAGCCGTGGTCGATGCCAGCAGCCCGGACCAGAGCAGCTTTATGGCACGCTGGGGCAAGACCCTGTGGCAACTGTTCTGGACCACCATCCCGATCTATATCCTGGCGGTGCTGTTGCTCGGTGCGGCGCGGGTCTGGCTGTTTCCCCATGTGGATGGCGCCATGGGCAACAGCCTGCTGTGGCTGGTACCGCTGGCGATTATCGGAACCTTGTTCGTGATCCCGACGGCGGCCGAGATTCCCATCGTGCAGACCATGATGACCCTGGGCCTGGGCACCGCGCCGGCAGTGGCACTGCTGCTGACCTTGCCGAGCATCAGCCTGCCGTCGCTGCTGATGCTGCGCAAGGAGTTCGACGCCAAGGTGCTGGTGACCGTGGCGGTGCTGACGATGCTGGTGGGTGTGGTCAGCGGGCTGGTGGCCATGCTGGTCTTGTAAGACGCACTACCCACTCAACGCCTTTGGCGGCGGCTCCTGAGATACTCCAGCACCGCCGCCTGCTCCCCGGCAAACTCGATCCGCTCGCCTTTGCTTTCACGCTGGAAGGCGTACATCGGGTCGTAATATTCGTTCAGCAAACCTTCGATCCAGCCCCGGTGCAGCTCCACCGCACCGCTGCGTTCCTGCTCCTCCAGAGCAGCCTGCATCAAGGCCTTCATCCGCTGGTGTCGCTCGCCACCAAGACGCTTGTGGATGTTGTCCAGACTGCCCAGCAGTCGCTCGGCAAACAACCGGAATCCCTGATCGGCATACACCGCGACGAATTCCGCGCAGAGATCAACCACATAGTCCCGCAGGATGCGCTCGACCCGACTCTCCAGGTTGTCTTCAAGCCAGACCATGGGAAACCGTTGCATCCCCTGGAACAGCGTCAGTGGCAAGGCACAACGCCCGACCATGCGGCTCTCATCCTCCAGCACGAAGGATTCGATGCCCCGGTCCTGCTTCTTCAGCAGGTCCACGGCCAGACGGTTTTCAAAGTCGATATTCGACGGCTGGCCGGTAGCGCGCTTGCCGAAGCTGGAACCGCGATGGTTGGCGTGCCCCTCCAGGTCCAGGCTGTTTTCCAGTTGAACGATCACATCGGTCTTGCCGGTGCCCGTCATGCCCCCCAGCAAGACGAAGTCCGCCTGGGCCACGGCCAGCTCAACGGTCTGCATCAGAAAGCTGCGCATCGCCTTGTAGCCACCAGCGACGCGCGGAAAGTCGATCCCCGCGTCGCGAAGCCACTGCTGGACAATCTGCGAACGCAGCCCGCCACGAAAGCAATACAGCACGCCGTCGGGATGGGCGCGGGTGAAATCGGCCCAGGCCTGGAGCCGGGCCGCCTTGACCTCGCCGCCCACCAGTTGGTGACCGAGGACAATCGCGGCCTGCTGCCCGTGCTGCTTGTAACAGGTGCCCACTCGTTGCCGCTCGAGGTCGGTCATCAGCGGCAGGTTGACCACCCCGGGAAAGGCGCCCTTGTTGAATTCGACAGGCGCCCGGGTATCCATCATCGGTGTGTCATTGAGAAACAAACTGCGGTAGTCGGTGATATCACGGGACATCAATACACCTCTACCGCGTGGCTCTGTCGCTCTACCAGTTGGCCGATGGGCTCAAGCTCCAGGCCCAGTTCGGCAGCCACGGCGAGGAACTCGGCCTCGCCTTCGGCGCTGACCGCCACCAGCAGCCCACCGCTGGTCTGCGGGTCGCAGAGCACGCGCTTGTGCAATTCGCGCAGAGGCCCGACTTTGCTGGCGTAGCTGTCGTAATTGCGCAGGGTACCGCCGGGCACGCAGCCCTGATCCAGGTAATACTCGACGGCCGGCAGGCGCGGCACCTGCTCATACACGATACGCGCGGTCAGGCCGCTGCCATCGGCCATTTCCACCAGGTGACCCAGCAGGCCGAAGCCGGTGACGTCGGTCATCGCGGTAACCCCCGCCAGCTTGCCGAAGCGACTGCCGGGTTTGTTCAGGGTGCACATCCAGTCACGGGCCACACCGACATCTTCGCTGCGCAACTTGCCTTTCTTTTCCGCGGTGGTCAGCACGCCGATCCCCAGGGGTTTGGTCAGGTACAGTTTGCAGTCGGCCGTCGCGGTGTCGTTGCGCTTCATATGGCGCTTTTCCAGCAGACCGGTCACCGCCAGGCCGAAAATCGGCTCGGGGGCATCGATCGAGTGGCCGCCGGCCAACGGGATACCCGCCGCGTCGCACACCGCGCGCCCTCCACGAATCACTTCACGGGCGATTTCCGGGGCCAGCAGGTTCACCGGCCAGCCAAGAATGGCGATGGCCATGATCGGATCGCCACCCATGGCGTAGATGTCGCTGATGGCGTTGGTGGCGGCAATCCGACCGAAATCGAAGGGATCGTCGACGATCGGCATGAAAAAGTCGGTGGTGGAGACCACGCCACGCTCTTCATCGATGGCATACACCGCGGCATCGTCACGCGAGGCATTGCCGACCCAGAGTTTCGGGTCGAGGTTCTGCGCGCCACTGCCGGCCAGGATCACTTCCAGCACCTGGGGCGAGATCTTGCAGCCACAGCCGGCGCCGTGGCTGTACTGGGTCAGACGAATCGCTTCGCTCATCGGTACACCTCAATCCGTTTCAAATTCCACCGAGTTTAACAGAGCCATCGACACCGGGCCCGGATCAGACATGGCCCAATCGTGAGCTTGCCCGGCCCGATTGGCGCTCATGCCCGGGGATTTGCGGCTCAACATCGAGCTGCCCCACCGGCGAGCCATTGCCCGCCTCCCCGGCCCCTGTATCGACCTCCAACAAAAACGGGAACCCTCCTACCATGAACAAGGCAAAACTGAGCCTCGCCTGGCAGATCGTCATCGGTCTGCTGCTGGGCATCGCCGTCGGCGCGCTCCTCAACCACTCCAGCGCGGACAAGGCCTGGTGGATCGGCACAGTCCTGCAACCGGCGGGCGACCTGTTTATCCGCCTGATCAAGATGATCGTCATCCCGATCGTGATTTCCTCGTTGATCGTCGGTATCGCCGGGGTCGGCGACGGCAAGAAACTCGGACGCATCGGTTTCAAGACCTTGCTGTACTTCGAGATCATCACCACCGTGGCAATTATTGTCGGTCTGGTCCTGGCGAACCTGTTCCAGCCCGGCCATGGCATCGACATGAGCTTGCTGGGCACCACGGACATCTCCCAGTACGAGAAAACCACCAACGAGGTGCAGGCCAACCACGCCTTTATCACCACCCTGCTGAACCTGGTGCCGTCGAATATCTTCGCCGCCCTCGTACGCGGCGACATGCTGCCGATCATCTTCTTCTCGGTGATATTCGGCCTCGGCCTGTCGAGCCTCAAGGACGAACTGCGCCTGCCCCTGGTCGGGGTGCTGGAGGGCGTCTCGCAAAGCATGTTCAAGGTCACCCATATGATCATGCGCTACGCCCCGCTCGGGGTTTTCGCCCTGATTTCGGTGACTGTGGCCAACTTCGGCTTCGCCTCGCTATGGCCGCTGGCGCGCCTGGTGACCCTGGTGTACGCCGCCATCGTGTTTTTCGGCGTGGTGGTGTTCGGGCTGGTGGCGCGGATCTGCGGCTTCTCGGTGTTCCGACTGATCCGTATCCTCAAGGCCGAACTGATCCTCGGTTTCTCCACCGCCAGTTCGGAAACCGTACTGCCACGGATCATCGAAAAGATGGAGGCCTTCGGCGCGCCACGGGCCATCAGCCGTTTTGTGGTGCCCACCGGCTATTCCTTCAACCTCGACGGCTCGACCCTGTACCAGAGCATTGCGGCAGTGTTCATTGCCCAGTTGTACGGGATCGACCTGTCCCTCGGTCAGCAGATCACCCTGGTGCTGACCCTGATGGTGACGTCCAAGGGCATCGCCGGGGTGCCGGGAGTGTCATTCGTGGTGCTGCTGGCCACCTTGGGCAGCGTCGGCATTCCCCTCGAAGGCCTGGCGTTCATTGCCGGCGTGGACCGCATCATGGACATGGCCCGCACCGCGCTGAATATCGTCGGCAATGCCCTGGCGGTGGTGGTCGTGGCGCGCTGGGAAGGCCTGTACGATGACGCGGCGGGCGAGCGTTACTGGCAATCGCTGTCGCGGCCGCAAGCGGACGACGAGCAGGCGTTTGTCCCGGCGCGTTAACGGATAGACTGACGCGAGACACCTGAATGACCACCCTGGAGGTCGATCCCATGGCGCATTTATCGCCCAAGCTCAGCAGCATGTCCCCCGACGTGTTCCGCTTCGAGATCAGCGAAAGCACAGGTTATGCCCAGGACTGGCACGCCCACGACTGTCATATGCTGCTGTTGCCACGCCAGGGCGGGTTGTTCCTGTCGACCGAAAGCAACAGCAATGCGCTCCACGTCTCGCGCCAGGCGTTTTCCCTGGTGCCAGCGGATTTCGCCCACTCGACCCAGGCCGCCCCGGGTCGGGAGAAACACGTGGCGCTCTACGTCGACTCGCACTACATCAATCACCAGGGTCGGCTCGACGGCTACCAGGCCTTTGCCGAACAGGCTGATCGTTCGGGGATCTGGCAAGGCAGCGAGACCCTCGACAGCATCCTGCGCCTGCACGACCAGCTGGCGTCGGGATGCTCGGCCGAAGCCTTCCAACGCCAGGTCCCGCACCTCAACCACCTGCTGTTCGAAGAGTGCGCCCGACTGATTGCCCGCCAGCAACCGCCGACGCAGCACAGCGATAGTCAGCGCAATGCCCTGCTGGTCCGCGATATCCAGCGCTATGTGCGCGAACACCTGCAGGACGAGCTGAATGTCGACCTTATCGGCTATCAGTTCCACCTGTCGCGGCGCCACCTCACCCGCCTGTTCAAGGCCTGCACCGATGAAACCCTGGTGGATTTTACCAATCGCACCCGGGTCGAAACCGCCGCCCAACTGATCTCCAGCAGTTCCCTGTCGATCCTCGAGGTCAGCCTGGCCGTGGGCATCGATTCGCCTTCCTACCTGGCGCGCCTGTTCAAGCGCTACCTGGGCCTGGTGCCCAGCGACCTGCGCAAGCCACATTGAGGTCATGGCCCAAACGTTCGCTTGCAGGACCCGATCCACCTAGAACCTGTCGCTGTCCGTTGCCAGAATCGACCTTATCCACCGTGTCGTGAGGTCAGGTATGAGTGATGTACAGGTTGTAGAAGTCTTCAAATCGAAACAGGGCGGCGGCAACCCCGCCCCCATCGCCGTTGCGGCCGACGGCCTGAGCGCCGAGCAGATGACCGCTATCGCCCGCGCCTACGGCCATGAAAGCGGCTTTGCCTTCACCCCGCAGGATCAGGCCAGCCACGACTACCATTTCCGTTTCTTCGTCCCCCTGCATGAAATGAGCATGTGCGGCCACGCCACCATCGGCACCGTCTGGCTGCTGCAACAACTCGGCAAGCTCGACCGCCAGCAGCTGTCCATCCAGACCCAAAGTGGCACCGTGACCGCGCATATCCAGGGCAAGCCGGGTGATGACGCTTTTATCGAGATTTCCCAGCCGGCGGGCGTGGTGAGCAAGGTCGAGGATGCCGAGATACGGGCACGGATCATCGAGGCCATCGGCCTGCAAGCGGACGACATCCTCGACCTGCCGTTCCTGAACGCCGCCACCAGCCGCATCAAGACCCTGGTTCCGGTCAAGACCCCGGCCCTGCTGGATGCCGCGCGTCCCGACTCGCCGCGCATCAAGGACCTGTGCGAGCAGATCGACTCCACCGGGCTCTATCTGTTCTGCCCGCGCCCGGATATCGCCCGGCAGTTCGACAGCCGGCAATTCCCCAAGGCCTCTGGCTACCCCGAAGACGCCGCCACCGGCATCGCCGCCACGGCCCTGGCGTTCGGTTTACTGGAATACGGCATGATCGAGGCCGATGAACAACCGATCCTGGTGCATCAGGGCCGGGCCATGGGTCGGCCCTCCGATATCTACGTGCGCCTGGACCTGGACGCAGGCAGTGCGCAGCCGGTCGGTTGTTATGTCGGTGGCTACAGCGCCTTTGCCGCCGAGCAGCAACCGGCGGGAGAGCGGCATGAGCACTGAAAACCGCCAATGGCTGCCCTTCTCCGAGGTCCGACAACCGTTCCAGGCATTGCTCTGGGCGGTTTACCACGAGGCGCCGCACAGCTTCGTGGTCCCGACACACTTCAAATTGAGCGTGCGTGACGGCAACCTGCTGTGGGTATCGGGCCAGGTGCCGCGCTTCAACCATGAGATTCGCCACACCGGGATCGTCGGCCAGGATATTTCCCTGGAGCAGGCGCGGGAAGCGGCGCGGCTGTGCACGGCGAACTTCCTGTCGATTGTCGCCGCCGCCTGCGATGGCGACCTGGAACGTGTCGAGCAGATCGTTCGCATCACCGGTTATGTACGGGCCCCCTCGGATTTCGGTGCTCAATCCGAGGTGATCAACGCGGCCTCCGAAGTCCTGGTCCAAGTCTTCGGCGACCGTGGCCGACATGCGCGCTCGGCCATCGGCGTGCAGTCCCTGCCAGGTGGCGCGGCGGTGGAGATAGAAGGTGTGGTTCGATTGAAGGATTAAACGGCGTTTTCCTTTACCATTCGCTTACTTCGGACGGTAAAGGGAGCACCAGGCCACATGGATCAGCGCACAGCAATCACCGACTGGGTCCGGCGGGCGCCACAATCCAGCCCGCTGGAGCGTATTGAAGCATTCTTTTCCGGCCACGGCTTCGACCCTCATCGCCACGACACCTACGCCATCGGCTGCACCTTGTCCGGCGTGCAGAGTTTCAAATATCGCGGCAGCCAGCGCCATAGCCTGCCCGGCGGTACCTTGGTACTGCACCCGGACGAGGTGCACGACGGCGAGGCCGGGACGCGGGATGGCTTCAAGTACCGCATGGTCTACGTGCAACCCTCCTTGATCCAATCGGCACTGGGCGGGCAGCCCCTGCCCTTTGTTCCAGGCGGTATCAGTCACGATCCGCGCCTGCGCCGGGCCACCGAAGCCCTGCTGCGGGGCATGGACAACGTCCTTGATCCACTGGAGGAGGAAGACGCGCTGTTCGACCTGGCCCAGACCCTGAATGCGCTCTGTGGCGCACCACGCCAGCCGCGAAGCTTCGATTACCAGGCGGCGGAACGGGCTCGAGCGTACATTCACAGCGCCCTGGATCGCACGGTTACCCTAGATGAGCTGGCCGAACACAGCGGGCGTGATCGCTGGAATCTGTCACGGGACTTCCGAATGCTGTTCGGCACCAGCCCTTATCGCTACCTGAGCATGCGCCGCCTGGACCTCGTCCGGTCATTGCTGGTTCAGGGTCGATCACTGGCCGAGGCGGCGTTGATCGCCGGCTTTACCGACCAGAGTCATATGACCCGCCAGTTCGGCAAGACCTTCGGTCAGTCGCCGGGACGCTGGCTGAACATGCAGCGCCTGCACAATCGTACAAGCGGTCGACACTGAAATGCAGCTAGGCTGGGTCTTAGTCATCCGCTCAGAGGTCCAGCCCATGAATACCCCGCAAGCCCTTTCACCCATCAATTTCGCGCAGAAACTCGCCCTGTTCGATGACAAGTGGAAACCCCGGGTCATTGCCGAAATGAACGACTATCAGTTCAAGGTGGTGAAGATCGAAGGCGATTTCGTCTGGCACTCCCATGCCGATACCGACGAGACATTTATCATCCTGGAAGGCGTGCTGCGCATCGACTTCCGTGACCGCCAGGTGCATCTGGCGGCCGGCGAAATGCTGGTGGTGCCCAAGGGTGTCGAGCACAAGCCGTTTGCCGAGAAGGAGGTCAGGATGCTGCTGATCGAACCACGGGGGGTGGTCAATACCGGAGACGAAGGCGGGGAAATGACAGCCAGTAACGACGTCTGGGTTTGAGGTGTCCTGTGGGAACTGGCTTGCCAGCTCCCACGGAAATCGCGTTTCAGGTCAGGCCGACAACGAATAGATCAACGCCGAAATCGCCACCAAGCCCACCAGCGTGACGAATACGTTGGACATCTGCCCCGAATACTGACGCATCGCCGGCACCCGGCGGATCGCGTACATCGGCATCAGGAACAGCAGCGCCGCGATGATTGGCCCGCCGAGGGTCTCGATCATGCCGAGAATGCTCGGGTTCAAGGTCGCCACCAACCAGCACACCACCAGCATGAACGCCGCCGTCATCCGGTCCAGGGCCTTGGCGCCGGGTTTGCGGCCACTCTTGGCGATCAGGCCCTTGAGGCCTTCGCTGGCCCCGATGTAGTGCCCCAGGAACGACTTGGAAATCGCCACGAAGGCAATCAGCGGCGCCGCGAAGGCAATGGTCGGGTTGCTGAAGTGGTTGGCCAGGTACGACAGGATCGACAGATTCTGCGCCTTGGCTTCGGCCAGCTGCGCTGGCGACAGGGTCAGCACGCAACTGAAGACGAAGAACAGCACCATCACCACCATCAGCAGGTGCGCCCGCGACAGGATCTGCGAGCTGCGCTCTTCGGCATGGGTGCCATAACGACGCTTCTGGTCAACCGCAAAGGCCGAGATGATCGGCGAATGGTTGAAGGAGAACACCATCACCGGAATCGCCAGCCACAAGGTGTGCAGCAAGGCCGACGGTTCGGGCGGGCTGCCGGCCGTGGCGAGGATGCCGCCGTTCCAGTGCGGCACCAGGTACACCGCCAGGAACAGCAAGGCGACGATAAACGGATAGACCATCAGGCTCATGGCCTTGACGATCACCTGCTCGCCACACCGCACCACCACCAGCAGGCCGAGGATCAGCATCAGCGACAACAGCGCCCGCGGCGGCGGCACCAGGTGCAGTTGATGTTCGAGGAAACTGCCGACGGTATTGGTCAAAGCCACGCTGTAGATCAGCAGGATCGGGAAGATCGCGAAGAAATACAGCAAGGTGATCAGCGCCCCGGCCTTGATGCCGAAATGCTCTTCCACCACTTCGGTGATGTCCGCGCCATCGCGCCCGGAGAGCACGAAACGGGTCAGGCCACGGTGGGCGTAGAAGGTCATGGGGAACGCCAGCACCGCCAGGACCAGCAACGGCCAGAAGCCGCCCAGCCCCGCGTTGATCGGCAGGAACAAGGTGCCCGCGCCGATGGCCGTGCCGAACAGGCCCAGCATCCAGGTGGTGTCTTGGCGGCTCCAACTGCTCAGTACAGCGGGTGCCGATTCATAGCGTTCGTCGACGCTGTTGGCCTGGTCATTCATCCGGTCGAATCTCCGTTAGCCGGTCATTACCACGCGACCGGGGCGGATAAAAAGCATGTCACTGGCAGCGCCCCGGCCATAAGAGGGGCGCGATTGTCCGGGATTAAGCTTGAGAAGCAAAGGGTTAGCTGAGTAACGGTCTATTGCTGGGGCAGTTTTATCAGCCATGACACGTGGAGTATTGATACACTGTAACAATCAACTTCAGCCTCTCGATCAGTGCCCTCCCATGACCCCCGTGCAATGTCGTGCCTGTTTTACCGCCCTTGTCCTGTTGCTGGGCTGCTCCTCGGCCCTGGCTGACGACCTGATCATCACCTGGCCCGGCGACTGGGAAGTACAGACCCTGCCTCCGGCCCAGAACGCCGCGGGCGAAGCGATCAGTGGCCTGCGCCAGCGCGCGGTGAAGAATGATGCCAACGGCGACCCGCTGATGGTCATGGAGTTGACCGAGTCGGGACTCAACCCCGACCACGCAGTCAACCTCCCCGGGGTGTTGCTGGAGATGCGCAAGGCGGTGCAGAAGAACTTCGTCGAGCGCGGTTTCATGAGTGTCTGCAACCGGATTCACGACAGCACCCTGGGCGGCATGGCGGCGGTAGAGACTACCTGCACCATCACCCAGAACGGCGGGCACGTGATGACCCAGACCCTGGTGGCCGCAGCCCGCGACGGCAAGGCGTATTCCTTGCTTTATGCCGGGTCGGCGGACGGTTACAAGAGTGTGGAGCCAGTGGTCAATGGAATCCGCGCAAGTCTGCACCTGCAGCCCTGATTCCCCAGCTACCCGGCCAGGAATCCCCGGGCCATGCCGCTGGCGGCAATCACCATCAGCATGATCAACAAGGCTTCGATATGGCTGATCCGCGCGAATAGCCGGGCACGGCCGATATCGATGACCGAGCCCTTCTTCCGGGCGATACGCCATTTGATCAAGGTGATCATCGGCGCCAGTTCCAGCAGCAGGATAATCACGAACAAGGTCAACTTAAGGTGGAACAGCGGCTGGTGCAGGTAGTAATCCGTGCCCTTCTCGAAACCGCCGAAAGCACGCAGAGCGCCGGTGATCAACAGGACACCGGCGCTGATGCCCCAGAGATTGTCCCAGACAAACACCTGCCGCAGCTCGGCCGGACGGGTGCCGGTGAGACGACGCAAGGCCCCGCCGCGTGCGAGGACCGCCGCCAGGGCGATACCGAACGCCAGAAGGTGAAGCGCTGCCAGGGACCAGTGAGCAAACATTGAGTCGTCTCCTTGAATGAGCAAGACAGTTGTAGCTCAAGCCGCCGATATTTGCGCAGGTCCCCGGCTCGACTCAGGGTCTCAAGGCAACAGGATCACCTTGTCACTACCGCCCTGATTGACCTCGGCATAACGCGCCAGGCCCTCGGACAGCGGCGACTCCAGCAACCCCGTCGGCAGCTCCAGCAAGCCCTCGTCAAAGAAGCGCCCGAACTGATCGAGCATTCGCGCACAGGCCTCGGTGCCATAGAGCAACGAGTTGATCCCGACCACCGAACCGCCCTTGCGGTACAACGCCAGTGCCGGCAATTGCACATGGCCGTCCACCGGCGCGGCGATGATCGCGATCCGACCGAAAGGCGCCAGGGCCGTCACGGCCGGCGGTAGCCAGAAGCCGGTGGTGTCGAAGATCACATCGGCGCCACCGGGGAATACACCATTGACCGACGCCGCGAGGTCTTCCGGCTTGTCCAGTTGAATGGCATCAAAGCCCTTGTCCTGAAGCGCCTTGACCTGCTCCGCACGGCGCACCGCGCCCAGCACCCGGGCCCCGCGAATCTTCGCCAGGGCCAGCGCGGCGCTGCCGACGGCGCCATTGGCACCGATCACCAGCAAACGCGTGTCGGCCTTCACCAGGCTGCGTTCCAGGGCATCCCAGGCGGTGGTGAACGGCACGCCGAGGCTGGCGGCCTGGGCAAAGCTCAGGTGCGTCGGCTTGATCGCCACACCGCTGGCGGGCAGGGTCAGGTATTGGGCATGGGAACCGTCTCCGGTAAAGCCCAGTTCCTTGCCGGTGCCCCAGACTTCCTGGCCCAGCAGCGATTGCGGCCCTTCGATCACCACCCCGGCGAAGTCCCGGCCGGGAATCCGTGGCAGCGTGGTGTAGGAGAAACGCCCCAGCACGTTTTTCACATCGCTGGGGTTCAGGCCGGCCGCCTTGATCTGCACCAGGACTTCTCCGGCAGCAGGCACAGGGGTGGGCACGTCGACCAGTTGCAGGGCCGAGAGATCGCCGGTTTTCGCAAATTGCAGGGCTTTCATAAAGTACGTATCCAGTCAGAGAAAAACGCGGGATTCAGGACAGCCAGCCGGCGACCAATTGCTTGCCCAGGGGCCAGGCCTTTTCACCCAGTTGCATGCCCAAAAGGCCAACCAGGGCCACGGCGGGCGGTGCCGGGGAACGGAAGTCGAGCCCGCCGTAAAGCAGGCCGACAGCTATGCCGATGACGAGAGAAACAAGGTAGCTCATGACGAACTCCAGGCTCGGTGAGGGAATGCCCAGAGTCTATGACCGGCAAAGCGGGGGCGTCGGTCAAAGGCTTCTGTCTTTCGGCCAAAGCACCCTCCTCCGCAGGAACAGTGCTCGTCAGCCCGCCGGATAGTGGGACGGGGCAACGCCCAGGGCACGCCGGAACATATCGCTGAAGCTGCTGGGCGAATAACCCAGCTCCCGGGCGATACGACTGACCGGCACGCCCTGGATCAACTCCGCCACGGCCGTCGCCAATTGCACCTGGCGCCGCCATTCGGCGAAGCCCATGCCCAGCTCGCCCTGGAACAAACGCGCCAGGGTTCGCACGCTGGCCCCGGCCGATTGGGCGTGCTGTTCGAAAGAGATGTCCAGCGACGGCGCGCTCATGACCGCCTGACACAGGTTCATCAGGCGGCGATCACTGTCCGAGGGCATGGGAATCTTCAGAAATGCGCGGCGTGCCCGCTTGAGTTCCAGCAGCGCCAGGTTGACCAACGCTTCGTAATAGTCGCCCCGGGGATCCTCGGCCTGCTCCACCAGATGCACGATCAGCTCGCGCAGCAAGCCGCCGACCTCGATCACCTGGACCGTGTCTTCAAGGGTTTCGGCCAACGCCGGGCGCAGGTAGATATTGCGCATCTGCAGGTCCGATACCACCCGGATCCCGTGGGGAACACCGGGCGGCAGCCAAACCGCGCGCTGCGGCGGGACCGCCAGGGCTTCGTGGGGCGTCTCGACCCACATCACCCCCGACATCGCATAGAGCAACTGGCCCCAGGCATGGGCATGGGGCTCGATAAACAAGCCCCGCGGGTAAGTCCGGGCCAGAGGTTGTACCGGCCTGTCGGTGTCGCTCAGGTCCGGCGGTGCGGCCAGGGCCATGGTTCAGCCGGCAACCGGCGTGCGCATGGTGACGAACTCTTCGGCCGCCGTCGGGTGCACGCCGATGGTTTCGTCGAAATGCTGCTTGGTGGCGCCGGCTTTCAAGGCAATGGCCAGCCCCTGGACGATTTCCCCGGCATCCGGCCCAACCATGTGACAACCCAGCACCTTATCGGTCTTGGCATCCACCACCAGCTTCATCAGGGTCCGTTCCTGGCACTCGGTCAGGGTCAGCTTCATCGGCCGGAAGCGGCTTTCGAAGATCTGCACTTCATGGCCCTGCTCCCGCGCCTGCTCTTCGCTCAGGCCGACGGTGCCGATATTCGGCAGGCTGAATACCGCCGTCGGAATCATCGCGTAGTCCACCGGACGATACTGCTCAGGCTTGAACAGACGACGGGCCACCGCCATGCCTTCGGCCAGGGCCACCGGGGTCAGCTGCACACGACCGATGACATCACCCAGGGCGAGGATCGACGGTTCGTCGGTCTGGTATTGCTCGTCGACCTGGATAAAGCCGTTCTTGTCCAGCTTCACCCCGGTGTTTTCCAGGCCCAGATTGTCCAGCATCGGCCGCCGGCCGGTGGCGTAGAAGATGCAGTCCGCTTCCAGCTCGCGACCGTCCTTGAGGGTAGCCTTGAGGCTACCGTCGGCCTGCTTGTCGATCCGCTCGATATCGGCGTTGAAGTTCAGGCCCAGCCCGCGCTTGGTCAACTCTTCCTTCAGATGACGGCGCACCGAACCGTCAAAACCGCGCAGGAACAGGTCACCGCGATACAGCAACTGGGTATCGGCGCCCAGGCCGTGGAAGATCCCGGCGAATTCAACGGCAATGTAGCCGCCGCCGACCACCAGGATGCGCTTGGGCAGTTCCTTGAGGAAAAACGCTTCATTGGAACTGATGGCGTGCTCGCTGCCAGGGATATCGGGAATCTGCGGCCAGCCGCCGGTGGCGATCAGGATGTGTTTGGCACTGTAGCGTTGGCTGTTGACTTCGACCTGATGCGGGTCCACCAGCTTGCCGTGGCCTTCGAGCAGCGTCACGCCGCTGTTGACCAGCAAGCTGCGGTAGATGTCATTGAGGCGGTGAATTTCCTTGTCCTTGTTGGCGATCAGGGTCGCCCAGTCGAAGTCCGCCTCGCCCAGCGACCAGCCAAAACCCTGGGCCTGTTCGAAGTCCTCGGCGAAATGCGCGCCATACACCAGCAGCTTTTTCGGCACACAGCCGACGTTGACGCAGGTCCCGCCCAGGTAGCGGCTTTCGACCACCGCCACCTTGGCACCAAACCCCGCGGCAAACCGCGCCGCCCGTACACCGCCGGAACCGGCGCCAATCACAAACAGGTCAAAATCGTAGGCCATTTCAATCTCCTCGGCAGGCGCACAGCATACCCGCTGTAGCCTTCTGGGTCAGCGTCAGGCCTACATGAGGGCGCACTAACGAAAAAGCCACCCGGGTGGGTGGCTTTCTTTCTACGTGGTACTGTCTACAACAGCAGGCTCGATCAGTAAGCCTTGCCGGTCTTGTAGAAGTGCTCAAAGCAGAAGTTGGTCGCTTCGATGTAGCCTTCGGCGCCGCCGCAGTCGAAACGTTTGCCTTTGAACTTATAGGCAATCACGCAGCCGTCCTGGGCCTGTTTCATCAGGGCGTCGGTGATCTGGATC
Source organism: Pseudomonas sp. MWU12-2345 (assembly GCF_023242385.1). Lineage (NCBI taxonomy): Bacteria > Pseudomonadati > Pseudomonadota > Gammaproteobacteria > Pseudomonadales > Pseudomonadaceae > Pseudomonas > Pseudomonas sp. MWU12-2345. Next base: position 1,120,067 of record NZ_JALLJA010000001.1, read on the forward strand.
TCCCCACCCTTGCCTGGCTCGGTCTGCTCGATCAGGGCGAAGATGTCCGGGGTCAGGATGTAACGACCGATGATCGCCAGGTTCGACGGCGCATCTTCCGGCTTCGGCTTCTCGACCATGTTGCGTACGCGGTACAGGTCGTCACCGATCAGGTCGCCGGCAATCACGCCGTACTTGTTGGTTTCCTGCGGATCGACTTCCTGGATCGCGACGATGGTGCAGCGATACTGCTTGTACAGCTTGACCATCTGGGTCAGGACGCCGTCGCCTTCGAGGTTGACGCACAGGTCGTCCGCCAGTACCACGGCGAAGGGTTCGTCACCGATCAATGGACGGCCGGTCAGGATCGCGTGACCCAGGCCTTTCATTTCGGTCTGACGGGTGTAGGAGAACGAGCACTCGTCCAGCAGTTTGCGGATACCGACCAGGTACTTTTCCTTGTCGGTGCCCTTGATCTGGTTTTCCAGCTCGTAGCTGATGTCGAAGTGGTCTTCCAGCGCGCGCTTGCCGCGGCCGGTGACGATCGAGATCTCGGTCAAGCCGGCATCCAGCGCTTCCTCGACGCCGTACTGGATCAGTGGCTTGTTCACCACCGGCAGCATTTCCTTGGGCATGGCTTTAGTCGCTGGGAGGAAGCGAGTACCGTAACCGGCTGCTGGGAACAAGCATTTCTTGATCATATAAGTCCTTGAAAGGGCGGTGTGTACAAGTTTCGGCGCAGTCTAATCAGGCAGCGGCCACCTTACAATGCCCTGCTGATAGCAGACTGACGTCAATCTAGAGAAACCTGGCGGCAGATAGTTCCGGGATTGTGTCAAATTTTGCTACATCCGGCGCTCACAGGCCCGGTCAAGCCTCGACCTTTACGCTTCGGCCAGCAACTCTAGCCGCTATTGACGGTTTATGCCTTGATCTGAGCTATCATCAGCACCTTTCATCAGCCCATGAGACAGATCGATGTCGGCAGCAAAGAACGTGAACGGTTACCTGATCAATCAAGCAAAAGATGGCCAATGGTGGCTGACCGGTGTCGATGGCGAACCTGTTGCCGGTCCGTTCCCGAGCGAAGCCCTGGCCATTGAAGTGGCCTCGGTGTTCGAAGATACACCCGCCCCCGCCGCCCGGCGTCGTGGCAACAAGGACTGAAGCCGGCATGAACAAATTTCTGGCATTGATCGCTCTACTGGCCCTTGGCGGCTGCGCCACGGCGTCCAAAACCTACCTGAACAACGGCCAGCAGGGCCTGGCTATCGACTGTTCGGGCGAGGCGATGTCCTGGGCCAAGTGCTACGAGAAAGCCGATGCCTCCTGTGCCGGTACCGGCTACACCATCGTCGGCACCGACGGCACCCCGTCGCCCAAGGAAAGCGACAAGACCCTGGGCGTCGACGTGGGCAACTTCAAAAGCCGTACGGTGATCGTCAAGTGCAAATAGCCGCAGGCCCCGTCGGGGCATGCGCGCTGGCCGGTTCAGCCTGAAATGCAATGTTCCGCGGCATTGAGTACAGCCTTGGAGCGCAAGGGGAAATTCGACATGCTCTCGAAGACCTTGATGCTGCTGCCGCTGGAACGCTCTTCAATAATCAGCACCGCCGACGGATGGGTGGAGAATTGGTCACGCACGACCACCTTGACACCATCCTTGTGATAAGGCTCGATCAACGAAGGCCCCCGATCCTTGGTCAACCGCGTATCGAAGCACTGGGCATAAACCATGGGCTTCTTGCCGGAAATCACGGCCATCGTCGGCGGTGACTGCTCGATGTCCGATACGCTCGCACACCCACTCATGACCAGAGCAACCAACGCCCACACACCCCACTTCATAAGCAAATCTCCGATAAAGACGGTAGGACAGCGCTCAAGGGATTTTTCTCCCGAGCTCAAGGATTTAATCCAACTTTTATGGCGACAAGCCTACACAATCCGTCAAACTGGCGCCTGTGCCGGTCGAATAAATCCGCCAGCGCGCTAAAAACGCCCTGCGCCACATGCTATCTTTTTGATTTTGTAGAAAAAGCCTTCTGGAGACGCCCTTGAAATTCATCCACCAGCGCGAGCACCTCAACGAAGACGACATCGTCGTGATCGAATGCTCCCAGACGTGCAACATCCGCCTGATGAACGACGCCAACTTTCGCAGTTTCAAGAATGGCGGCCGACACACCTACCACGGCGGCGCCTTTGATACCTTTCCGGCGAAGATCACCATCCCGAGCACCGGTTTCTGGAACATCACCATTGATACCGTGGTGACCAAGCGCGCCATCAGCGTTACCCGCAAGCCGAACCTGACACACTCGATTCGCATCATCCGACGCTCCAGCTCGAAATTGCGCTGAATCGCCACCGCTGTCCATCTTCTCGTTACTGGAATCGCCGTGAACACCACACCCACCACCAAGTACGTCATCAAATACAAGCTCAACGGTGAGCGTCGCTTCGAATTCGCCCAACTGGAAAACGGCAGCGACGAGCAAGCCCTGGCCGCGCTGAAAGCCATTCATGGTGAAAGTGACGATGTCATCAGCGATGTGAAAGCGAGCAAGGCCCTGTAAGACCTCGCTACCCGCCGACTGCCATGACTCTCGACCTATTTGCCGACGCCGATCTGCAGCAACCCGAACGCTTCGAAGCCATCGGCGCACAATCCTGCGTGCTGCGCGGCTTCGCCCTGCCCTGGGTCGAGCGCCTGTTGCCGGCCCTGGCCGAAGTGCTGGTAGAGGCGCCGTTTCGGCAGATGGTCACCCCGGGTGGGTTCACCATGTCCGCCAGCCTGAGCAGTTGCGGCGAACTGGGCTGGACCACCGATCGCAACGGCTACCGCTATACCCGCGTAGACCCGCAAAGCGGTCGGCCCTGGCCGGAAATGCCCGAGGTGTTCCGGCAACTGGCGGTGGAGGCGGCCGAGGCGGCGGGGTTTACCCACTTCAGTCCCGATGCCTGCCTGATCAATCGCTACCTGCCAGGGGCGAAGATGTCCCTGCACCAGGACCGCAACGAACGCGATTTCAGCGCGCCCGTGGTCTCGGTCTCCCTCGGCCTGCCGGCGATCTTCCTGTTCGGCGGCCACGAACGCAGCGACAAGACCCGGCGCATCCCGTTGTTTCACGGCGATATCGTGGTGTGGGGCGGCGTCGACCGGCTGCGTTTCCATGGTGTCCTGCCGATCAAGGAAGGCCATCACCCGCAGTTGGGGGCCGAGCGCCTCAACTTCACCTTGCGCAGCGCCGGTTAGCCGCCTGTGGCTTAGCGGTTGACGTCCACCACCACCCGACCGCGCACCTGCCCGGCGAGCAATCGCGGTGCTAGTTCAAGCGCCTCGCTCAGACTGATTTCCTGGCTGATCAGCGCCAGCAGCCCACGGTCGAGATCTTTTGCCAGGCGCTCCCAGGCGAGGATTCGTTGCACCTTGGGTTGCGTCACGCTGTTGATCCCGGCCAGGGTCACGCCGCGCAGAATGAAGGGGGCCACCGAGGCCGGAAAGTCCATGCCCTGGGCCAGGCCGCAAGCGGCCACCGTGCCGTTGGCGCGGATACCGGCGCAGACGTTGGCCAGGGTGTGGCTGCCCACCGAATCGATGGCGGCCGCCCAGCGCTCTTTCGCCAGTGGTTTGCCCGGCTGCGACAGGGTCTCGCGATCGATGATCTCGGCCGCGCCCAGTTGTTGCAGGTAGGCATGCTCGGCGGTACGTCCGGTCGAGGCCACCACCCGATAGCCCAGCCGCGCGAGCAAGGCCACGGCAAAACTGCCGACGCCGCCGTTGGCCCCGGTCACCAGCACATCGCCCTGATCCGGCGTCAGGCCATTGCGCTCCAGGGCCAGGATGCTGAGCATGGCGGTGAAACCCGCGGTGCCGATGGCCATGGTCTGCGCCGGGGTGAAGCCCGCTGGCATCGGGATCAACCAGTCACCGTTGAGCCGGGCTTTCTGCGCCAGGCCACCCCAATGCCCTTCGCCGACACCCCAGCCATTAAGCAGCACCCCATCGCCGACCCGATAATCGGCATGGCTGCTCTGCTCCACCGTTCCCACCAGATCGATGCCCGGCACCATCGGAAACTGTCGCACCACCGGGCTTGCGCCGGTGATCGCCAAGGCATCCTTGAAATTCAGGGTGCTGTAGGCCACCCGCACCGTCACATCGCCTTCCGGCAACTGCGCCTCGCTGATGGACGCCAGGTTGGCCCGATAACCGCCCGCGTCCTTTTCGATCAAGATGCCACTGAACATGCTTGCCTCCAATTTAGACCGATCGCCTAGAAATAAACCCAAAAAAATCAACCTGCCAGACTGCGTACAAATCCCTGCATGAAAATTTCCAACGGTGCATCGCTACGCACCAGCCGGGCGCGCAATACCGCACCTTCCCAGCCGATCCAGAAAAAACTCGCCAAGGCCTCGCAATCCGCATCCGCCGCCAACTCGCCCGCGGCTTGCGCCGCTTGCAGACAGCGTGACAGACGCAACTCCCAACTGCGAAACACCGCCTCCAGCTGCTCGCGGTAACTGTCCGGCAACAGCGTCACTTCCTGCCCGAGATTGCCCACCAGGCAACCGCGTCGAAATTCATGCCGGGCCATGCCGGCCTTGGCCTCGTCGACAAAACCGCGCAGGCGCTGCAACGGCGCCAGGGACGCGTCCAGCAGCCAGCGGTCGAGCTTGCGGGCAAAATACCCGGCGTAACTCTCAAGCACTGTCTGGCCAAACGCTTCCTTGCTGTCGAAGTAATGGTAGAAGGAGCCCTTGGGCACCCCCACCCGCTTGAGCACGGTATCGATCCCCGTGGCCATGAAACCTTGCTCGGTGAGGATCTCGGTGCCGCAACGAATCAGCATCTCGCGGGTTTGCAGGTTCTCCCGGGGGATCTTCGGCGGACGGCCAGGCTTGCGCGGTGCGGGGGTTATCGAGGTCATGGGCACAATATAGACCGATCGGCTACGAAATACATACGACCAAAGATGTAGTCCCGGCTCAACCGACGACGCCGATATACACCGACACACTGTCAGGCCCGGTATAGGCTTCGAAATCCGTGGCAAAACGACGCTGCCCGGGATGCTGTTCGAAGTAGGACCAGATCCGCCCCCAGGTGTCGATCACGGTTTGCGGCATGGCGCCACGGCCCTCGAAGACCAGGTAGGGACCCGCCTGTACCTGCAGCGTCTCATAGCCTGGCGCGGGCGCGCTGACCGCCACCGCAGCCGTCACATCGAAATAGCCGCTGGCATCGGACTCGTAACCGGAATAGACGCCATACACCAGCGAGTCGGGCTGCCGGGTACTGATGCGCTCGGCCAATCCCTCGGCGAAAAAGCTGCCCCACAGCCCGCCGATCCTTGCCGTCCGAGGTTGCTGTTCATCCTGATTGCGGGTGCGGACCTGCGGGCCGCAGACCTGGAAAGCGGCCACTTCCACGCGTTTCACGTCCATCTGATTTGTGCTCCTGAGCGGGTGTTTTGAAGTACGAAAACTTTAGGTGGATTTTCCGAGGCCGTCACCGGGGAGCACTTTTTTTGCGTGTGCAAATAAGACAGCGACTGGCCTTACGGTCCTCATTCCTGATACAAACCAGCCCTGTTCTCGTCGTTATCCTTTTATCTTCCCCGGAGAAAAGTCGTCATGAGCACCTGGCCCGACAACCGCATTCTTGACCTGTTCGGCATCGAACTCCCGATCATCCAGGGGCCACTGGCCGGGGCAACCACGTCCGCCATGATGATCGGCGTTGCCCGGGCCGGCGGCCTTGCGTCCCTGCCCTGCGCGATGCTGACCCCGGAGCAGATTCGTCAGGAGGTGCAGCTCTTTCGCAGCGCGACCCAGGCGCCATTGAACATCAACTTCTTCTGCCACCAACCGCCGGCCGCGGACCCGGATAGGGAAAAACGCTGGAAAGAACGCCTGGCCCCCTACTACCGTGAACTGGGCGTGGATTTCAATGCACCAACGCCGGTGTCCAGCCGTGCCCCCTTCGATGAAACCAGTTGCCAACTGGTGGAAGAGCTGCGCCCGGAGATCGTCAGTTTCCACTTCGGCCTGCCGCCCGAAGCCCTGCTCAACCGGGTGAAAGCCACCGGCGCGACCATCGTCGGTTGCGCCACCACTGTGGATGAGGCGCGCTGGCTGGAAGAGCGCGGCTGCCACGCGATCATCGCCATGGGCAACGAAGCCGGCGGCCATCGCGGTATCTTCCTGAGCAGCGACCTCAACACCCAGGTCGGCACCATCGCCCTGGTGCCACAGATCGCCGATGCGGTGGATGTGCCGGTGATTGCCGCCGGCGGTATCGGCGACGGCCGTGGCATCGCGGCGGCCTTTATGCTCGGGGCCTCGGCGGTACAGTTGGGGACCGCTTACCTGTTCACTCCAGAGGCCAAGGTCTCGGCGTCCCATCACCAGGCACTGCGCACGGCGAAGGAAAGCGAGACGGCGCTGACCAATCTGTTCACCGGCCGGCCGGCACGGGGCATCATGAACCGGGTGATGCGCGAGCTGGGGCCGATCAGCGACATGGCCCCGGCGTTTCCCCTGGCCGGCGGTGCGCTGCTGCCGCTGCGGGCCAAGGGCGAGGCGGACTTCAGCAATCTCTGGTCGGGCCAGGCATTGCGGCTGAGCGTGGAGCTGCCGGCCGAGGCGTTGACCCGGCAGCTGGCGGAACAGGCCCAGGCGATATTGACCAGACGCTGAGCAGGAGCCGGGCCCCTCGCCAGGGCCATCAAATCGCTATATATTTATTTATATAGCGATTTACCCTCTCAGCGCCGCACACTTCCTATAACAAGCGGCGCATTTGCCTGTCCCTTTCCTTTGAACGGAGCCGCTTCATGACCATTCGTGCCTCACGCTTTGCCCCGACTTGCCTGGCCGCCCTCCTCGGCGTGCTCGCTTTCAGCTCGGCCCAGGCCGCTGAAGTCCAGGTCGCCGTCGCGGCCAACTTCACCGCGCCGATCCAGGCCATCGCCGCCGACTTCGAAAAAGACACCGGCCACAAGCTGGTCGCGGCCTATGGGGCCACCGGCCAGTTCTACACCCAGATCAAGAACGGTGCACCGTTCGAAGTCTTCCTCGCCGCCGACGACAGCACCCCCGCCAAGCTGGAAAAAGAAGGCGATATCGTTGCCGGCTCGCGCTTCACCTATGCCACCGGCACCTTGGCCCTGTGGTCGGCCAAGGACGGTTATGTCGATGCCAAGGGCCAGGTGCTCAAGGACAACCAGTACCAGCACCTGTCCATCGCCGACCCGAAAGCCGCGCCTTACGGCCTGGCCGCCACCCAGGTCCTGGCCAGGCTCGGCCTGACCGACAAGGTCAAGGACAAGCTGGTCACCGGCCAGAACATCACCCAGGCCTACCAGTTCGTCTCCACCGGCAATGCCGAGTTGGGTTTTGTCGCCCTGTCGCAGATCTACAAGGACGGCAAGGTCACCAGCGGTTCGGCGTGGATCGTTCCGGCCGACATGCATGAGGCGATCAAGCAGGACGCGGTGATCCTGACCAAGGGCAAGGACAACGCCGCCGCCAAGGCCCTGGTCGAATACCTGAAGGGCCCGAAAGCCGCCGCCATTATCAAGTCCTACGGTTACCAGCTCTAAATGCCGCTCACGAGTGCTGACTTCGCCGCGATCTGGCTGACCCTGAAACTGGCGTCCCTGGTCACGCTTATCCTGTTGCTGATCGGCACTCCGATTGCGCTCTGGCTGGCCCGCACCCGCTCCTGGCTGCGCGGACCGGTCGGCGCGGTGGTGGCGCTGCCGCTGGTGCTGCCGCCGACGGTGATCGGCTTCTACTTGCTGATCGCCTTCGGCCCCCACGGCTATATCGGCCAGTTCACCCAGTCCATCGGGCTGGGCACCCTCACCTTCAGCTTCACCGGGTTGGTGATCGGCTCGGTGATCTACTCGATGCCCTTTGTGGTGCAACCGCTGCAGAACGCGTTCAGTGCCATCGGCACACGCCCGCTGGAGGTGGCGGCGACCTTGCGCGCCAACCCCTGGGACACTTTTTTCAGCGTGGTCCTGCCCCTGGCACGACCCGGTTTTATCACCGCCGCGATCCTCGGCTTTGCCCATACCGTCGGCGAGTTCGGCGTGGTGTTGATGATCGGCGGCAATATCCCGGAAAAGACCCGGGTGGTCTCGGTGCAGATCTACGACCATGTCGAGGCCATGGAATATCTCCAGGCCCACTGGCTGGCCGGCGCCATGCTGGTGTTTTCCTTTATCGTGTTGCTGGCGCTTTACTCGAGCCGCAAGACCAAAATGGGCTGGAGTTGAGCCATGGCTTCTTCGATACAGGTTCGTCTGCACCTGGATTATCCGGACTTTGCCCTGGACCTCGACCTGCAACTGCCCGGCCGTGGCGTCACCGCCCTGTACGGGCACTCGGGCTCGGGCAAGACCACCTGCCTGCGCTGCATCGCCGGCCTGGAAAAAGCCCCCGAGGCCTTTATCCGGATCAACGACCAGGTCTGGCAGGACAGCGCCCGTAAACTCTTCGTCCCGCCCCACAAGCGCGCCCTGGGCTATGTGTTCCAGGAGGCCAGCCTGTTTGCGCACCTGTCGGTGCGGGCCAACCTGGAGTTCGGCCTGCGCCGCATTCCCCGCGCACAACGCCGGGTCGACATGGCCCACGCCACCCACTTGCTGGGCATCGGGCATCTACTCGACCGCCACCCACAGCACCTGTCCGGCGGCGAGCGCCAGCGCATCGGCATCGCCCGGGCACTGCTCACCAGCCCGCAACTGCTGCTGATGGACGAACCGCTGGCGGCGCTCGACAGCCAGCGCAAGAACGAGATCCTGCCATACCTCGAACGTCTGCATGACGAACTGGATATCCCGGTGCTCTACGTCAGTCACTCCCAGGACGAAGTGGCGCGCCTGGCCGACCATATCGTCCTGCTCAGCGCGGGCAAGGCTCTGGCCAGCGGTCCCATCGGTGAAACCCTGGCCCGGCTCGACCTGCCCATGGCCCTGGGCGATGACGCCGGGGTGGTGATCGAGGGCACGGTCAGCGCCTATGACGACCAGTATCAACTGCTGACCCTGCAATTGCCCGGCAGCCTGCTGAACGTGCGAGTGGCCCACGCACCGCTGGCCACGGGCAAGCGCCTGCGCGTCAAGATCCAGGCCCGGGACGTCAGCCTCAGCCGGCAACCGGGCGAACACAGCAGCATTCTCAATCTGTTGCCGGTGACCCTCATCGGGGAAATCCCCGCCGACAACAACGCCCATGTGCTGATCCGCCTGGAGGCCGCGGGTACCCCGTTGCTGGCGCGGATCACCCGTTACTCCCGTGACCAGCTCAAGCTGGCTCCGGGACAGACCCTCTGGGCACAGATCAAGTCGGTGGCGGTGCTCGCCTGACGGCACTCGATTCCCGCAAGACCGTCGCCGCGTTCTACACTGCTGCTCACTCCCCGAGCGACGGAAGACCCGATGACGGCCAAACCAACAGCGACGCTTCTCGACACCCTTGAAGGCCAGCGCCTGGCCGGTGAGGATGCCACCCGCTGGCGCGAATGGGGGCCGTACCTGAGTGAACGGCAATGGGGCACGGTACGCGAGGACTACAGCACTGACGGCGATGCCTGGGCCTATTTTCCCCACGAGCACGCCCGTAGTCGGGCCTATCGCTGGGGCGAGGAAGGTCTTGCGGGGTTTTCCGACAAGTCCCAGCACTGGTGCCTCGGACTGGCCCTCTGGAACGAGCGCGACCCGATTCTCAAGGAGCGCCTGTTCGGCCTGAACAATGCCGAAGGCAACCACGGCGAAGACGTCAAGGAGCTGTACTTCTACCTCGACGGCGTGCCCAGCCATGCCTATATGCGCATGCTCTACAAATACCCGCAGGCGGCCTTCCCCTACAACGACCTGATCACCGAAAACGCCCGGCGCGGCCTGGCCGATGCCGAGTACGAGATCCTCGATACCGGGGTGTTCGAGGACAACCGCTATTTCGATATCACGGTCGAGTACGCCAAGCAGGGCCCGAACGATATCGTCATGCGGGTCAGTGTGCATAACCGCTTTCACCAACCCGCCAGCCTGCGCGTGCTGCCCCATCTCTGGGCGCGCAATGACTGGAGCTGGAGCGACCACGCCCGACGGCCGAGCCTGGTCCTGGAAGGTGACAAGATCAGCGCCCAGCACGCCGGCTGCGACCCCATGCAAGCCAGCGCCTGGGGCGATGACGGCTTTGAGTGGCTGTTCTGCGAAAACGAAACCAACACTCGGCGACTGTATGGCTCGCAAGACCGCGGACCGTTCAAGGATGGTATCAACGACCATGTGGTGAACGGTGCCGATAGCATTCGCCGGGATACAGGGACACGGGTGGCAGCGCACTTTTCCCTGGCGCTGCAAGGGGATGAAACCCGCACGGTCTACCTGCGTTTCGCGCCGCCCGATGCCGAAAAAATCAATGCCCGCCACCTGTTCGAAAAGCGCCGCCAGGAAGCCGATGACTTCTATGCCGCCCTGCAGGACGGTCTCGAAGACGCCGACGCGCGCAATGTCCAGCGCCAGGCCCTGGCCGGCCTGCTGTGGTCCAAGCAGCTCTATTACTTCGATGTGAACCAGTGGCTCGACGGCGACCCGACCCAACCGCAACCACCGGCCGAACGCCTGCACATCCGCAACACCCACTGGCGGCACCTGTCGAACTTCGACATCGTCTCCATGCCGGACAAATGGGAATACCCCTGGTACGCCTCCTGGGACCTGGGTTTCCAGGCGGTGGCCTTCGCCCTGATCGATCCGGGCTTCGCCAAGCACCAGTTGCTGCTTCTGGTCAAAGACCGCTTCATGCACCCCAACGGCCAATTGCCCGCCTACGAGTGGCGTTTCGACGACGCCAACCCACCGGTGCATGCCTGGGCGTCATGGCGGGTCTACCAACGGGAAAAACAGCTGACCGGCAGCGGTGACCTGGATTTCCTCGAGCGGATCTTCCACAAACTGCTGCTGAACTTCTCCTGGTGGGTCAACCGCAAGGATGCCGAAGGCCGCAACCTGTTCCAGGGCGGCTTCCTGGGCCTGGACAATATCGCCCTGTTCAACCGCTCCGACGACATCCCGCCCGGCTACACCCTCGACCAGGCCGACGGCACCGCCTGGGTCGCCGCCTATGCCCTGGACATGATGCGCATCGCCCTGGAACTGGCCAAGCGCAACCCGGTGTATGTCGATATCGCGGTGAAATTCTTCGAGCACTTCCTCTATATCGCCGGGGCGATCAATCGGGTCGACGACAGCGCCGAAGGCCTCTGGGACAACCAGGACGAATTTTTCTACGACGTGCTGCAACACCCGGACGGCCAAAGCGAACCGGTGCGCCTGCGCTCCATCGTCGGCTTGATGCCGCTGTTCGCCGTGCTGGTGCTGGAGCAGCGCGAACACGAAGGCCTGCCCGGCCTGCGCGAGCGGTTGCTGGGGTTCATGCACCATCGGCCCGACCTCGCGGCACTGGTCTCGCGCTGGAACGAACCTGGCGACGGCAATCGCCTGCTGCTGGCCCTGCTGCGTGGCGAACGCACCAAGAACCTGCTCAAGCGCATGCTCGATGAAGCCGAGTTCCTCTCCGACTTCGGCATCCGCTCACTGTCCAAGGTGTTTGCCGAACAGCCACTGGCGATGCAACTCGACGGCAAGACCCTGAGCGCCCGCTACCAACCGGCGGAGTCCGACTCGCGCCTGTACGGCGGCAACTCCAACTGGCGCGGGCCGTTGTGGATGCCGGTCAACTACCTGCTGATCGAATCGCTGCGCGAATTCCACCGCTACTACGACGATCACTTTTCCGTGGAATACCCCAGCGGCTCGGGCTATCTGTCGTCCCTGGACGAAGTCGCCGACAGCCTGGGCCAACGCCTGACCTCACTGTTCCTGCTCGACGAGAACGGATGTCGCCCAGCCATGGCGGCCTACACGCAATTGCAGGCCGATCCGGCGAGTCGCGACCTGGTGCTGTTTCATGAATATTTCCATGGCGACAGCGGACGCGGCCTGGGGGCCTCCCATCAGACCGGCTGGAGCGCGTTGGTGGCCTTGCTGCTGCAACCGAGGCGCTGATCCGCGATAAAAAAGTCCGGTCATAAAATTAAGTGGATATGTACTCGAGCGCCACGGCGATACATATTCACCTCATTGAAACAAACAACTTCAGAACTCAATACCCGAAGACTATCTCCTTCACTTCAGCTTATATTCAGGTTACTCCAGCAAAACGCTGCATTTGATATTGACTTCAAGCACCCCGTTGAGTAAATTCCCCCTGCCTGCTGCTCAGGCCTTTTTTCAACTCACAAAAGAACCCAATGGACACAGTATCTAGACGCTGTCCGGTTCCCGCGAATGCGGCTCACCGGGCGCTTAACCCAGAAAATGACGGGACTCGACGTACAGGTCGGGTGAGCTGCGCCAGGGCTTGATGCTCTTTCCGTAACTCGCCTCTGCCGGCGCCAGTCCGGTCGCGAGGTGTGTTATGACTTTCAAAACCTACGTAATGCCAGGCGTTCGCGCCTTTGCTTCGAACATGCGCGTCAAATTGTCCCGTGAGCCGGTGAAGTCGGCCCGCGGCAACGCCCTGTTCGCCGCCCCCTCCTCCAAGGCTTCGGCACGCGCTTGCGTCTGCTGGCGTATCTGCCCGGCCACCGGCCAGCTGCAACAACGCTGGAATTTCGATGACAGCCAGGACCCGCAGAGTCCCGGGCTTGCGCAGCTGTTCCAGCGCGCCGGCCTGACCCTGAACCTGTATGTCGAGGCCCGCGCCGCTTAATTATCCGGCACTGACACTGACAACTACCGCCCCTGCACTTTCCACTTGGAAGTGCACGGCATAGTTATGCCTTTAATTATTAAAACTTGAGTATTTCATTATGGACGAAGCCAGTAGACGGTTCGCTGTTCGTCATTATTTGGTGAACGGGCAGCGAACGTTAAAACCTTATACACCCTCTTACTCGAATCACTCGCATCCGCGTGACTCGGCCTGTATTCGTTCGCCTGTTGAATAGGTGAGTCGTCTATATGCCCGGTCACGAAGACGTGACAGAGGCATCGCTATGAACGCAGTCAAAGACCCTATCCGGCCCACCGGAAACCGTGCGACGCAAGACACCAAACTGTCGATGCGCGCCGCTCGCGAATCGCAACACACCCTGGCCACCACCCTGAGCAACGTCAACGCCAGCCGTGACGGCCTGACCGAACTGGACGCCGCCGGCCGCCTGCAACGCGAAGGCTTCAACGAAGTCGCCCACGACAAGCCGCCACACGTCCTGATCCAGTTCCTCCAGGCGCTGAACAACCCCTTCATCTACGTGCTGCTGATCCTGGCCGGCATCAGCTTCTTCACCGACTTCTGGCTGGCCGAGCGCGCCGGTGAAGAAGGTGACCTGACCAAGGTCATCATCATCATGACCATGGTGACCCTGAGCAGCACCCTGCGCTTCTGGCAGGAACACCGCTCGGGCAAGTCCGCCGAAGCCCTCAAGGCCATGGTCCGGACCACCGCCACGGTGCTGCGCCGCGAGCAACTGGGCAACAAGCCAGTACTGCGCGAAGTGCCGATGCGCGAACTGGTGGCCGGCGATATCGTGCAGTTGTCGGCCGGCGACATGATTCCGGCGGATATCCGCCTGATCGAATCCCGCGACCTGTTTATCAGCCAGGCGGTGCTCACCGGTGAAGCCTTGCCGGTGGAGAAGTACGACACCCTCGGCGATGTCGCGGCCAAATCCGCCTCCACCGGCACCGACCAGAGCAATCTGCTGGACCTGCAGAACATCTGCTTCATGGGCACCAACGTGGTCAGCGGCACCGCCAAGGCCGTGGTGGTCGCCACCGGTGCGCGTACCTACTTCGGCTCGCTGGCCAAGGCGATTGTCGGCTCGCGGGTGCAGACCGCCTTCGATCGCGGGGTGAACAGTGTCAGCTGGCTGCTGATCCGCTTCATGCTGGTGATGGTGCCGATCGTGTTCCTGCTCAACGGTTTCTCCAAAGGCGACTGGAGCGATGCCCTGCTCTTCGCCCTGGCGGTCGCCGTCGGCCTGACCCCGGAAATGCTGCCGATGATCGTCAGCGCCAACCTCGCCAAGGGTGCCATGGCCATGGCCCGGCGCAAGGTGGTGGTCAAGCGCCTGAATGCCATCCAGAACTTCGGCTCCATGGACGTACTGTGCACCGACAAGACCGGCACCCTGACCCAGGACAAGATCATCCTCGAGCACCACGTCGACGCCGCCGGCCAGCGCGATGACGCGGTGCTGGGCCTGGCCTGGCTCAACAGCTACCACCAGAGCGGCATGAAGAACCTGATGGACCAGGCGGTGCTGCAGTTCTCCCGGGAGAACCCCAACTTCCAGGAGCCGTTCGCCTACAGCAAGGTCGATGAACTGCCCTTCGACTTCGTCCGTCGGCGCCTGTCGATCATCGTCCAGGACAGCCGTGCCGATCACCTGCTGGTGTGCAAGGGCGCGGTCGAGGAAATGCTCGCCATCTCCAGCCACGTCATGGAAGGCAACGAGGTCGTGGCCCTGGACGAGCAGCGTCGCAAGGCCCTGCTGGCCCTGGCCAACGATTACAACAAGGACGGCTTCCGCGTCCTGCTGCTGGCCACCCGCGATATTCCCAAACCGCAGACCAAGGGGCAATACAAGACCGCCGACGAGCGTGACCTGGTCATCCGCGGCTTCCTGACTTTCCTCGATCCGCCGAAGGAAACCGCCGGGCCGGCGATTGCCGCCCTGCGTGAGATCGGCGTTACGGTCAAGGTGCTGACTGGCGACAACGCCGTGGTCACCTGCAAGATCTGCCGTGAAGTCGGCCTGGAGCCAGGCCTGCCGCTGCTGGGCCAGGACATCGAGCATATGGACGACGCGACCCTCAAGCTGCGGGTCGAGGAGCGCACGGTCTTTGCCAAGCTGACCCCGTTGCAGAAATCCCGGGTGCTCAAGGCCCTGCAATCCAACGGCCATACCGTCGGTTTCCTCGGCGACGGCATCAACGACGCCCCGGCCCTGCGGGATGCCGACGTCGGGATCTCGGTGGACAGCGGCACGGACATCGCCAAGGAATCGGCCGACATCATCCTGCTGGAAAAGAGCCTGATGGTGCTGGAAGAAGGCGTGCTCAAGGGCCGCGAAACCTTCGGCAATATCATGAAGTACCTGAACATGACCGCCAGCTCCAACTTCGGCAACGTGTTCTCGGTGCTGGTGGCCAGTGCGTTCATCCCGTTCCTGCCGATGCTGTCGATCCACCTGCTGCTGCAGAACCTGATCTACGACATCTCCCAGCTGGCCCTGCCGTGGGACAAGATGGACAAGGAATACCTGCGCAAGCCACGCAAGTGGGACGCGAAGAACATCGGGCGTTTCATGCTGTGGATCGGGCCGACCTCGTCGATCTTCGACATGACCACCTTTGCCCTGATGTGGTACGTGTTCGCCGCCAACAGCGTGGAAGCCCAGGCATTGTTCCAGTCCGGCTGGTTTATCGAAGGCCTGCTGTCGCAGACCTTGGTGGTGCACATGCTGCGGACCCAGAAGATCCCGTTCTTCCAGAGCACTGCGTCACTGCCGATCATCGTCATGACCTGTCTGGCGGTGTCCATCGGCATCTACCTGCCGTTCTCGCAACTGGGCACGCTGGTGGGCCTGGTGCCGTTGCCGACGGCGTACTTCCCATGGCTGGTGGGTACCCTGCTGGCCTACTGCGTGGTGGCCCAGAGCATGAAGATGTTCTATATCCGCCGCTTCAAGCAGTGGTTCTGATGCGGTTCGTCAGATAACACCGAACCTTATAGGAGCAGGGCTTGTCCGCGAAGGGGACCTCGATACTGCTAAAAGCTTCGCGGGCAAGCCCTGCTCCTACAGGTGCGTGGTGCTCATACGATTGTATTCGCGCATTGGCACCTATAACCCGGCCATCCCCCGGAGCCCACCATGGAACCACTCAGCCAGTTCCTCGCCGTTCTCGACTACAGCTATCGGGCGCTGTCGGTCCTGTTCCTGACCAAAGCGGCAAAAGTGGTCAGGCGGGTCACCGTGAAGCTCTATGTTCGCGGGACGCTGACCGCTATCGAAATGCGCTACCTGCTGGCGTTCTCCAGCACCATCAGTCGTGTCTCGGTGAGGTTGCTGCGCCCACCCAGAAAGTAAAAAACCAGTACGTGGAGAATCCTCATGTCTGGAACCGCTCTGTTGATCCACCTCGCCGGCGCCATCGCCTTGTTGCTCTGGGGCACCCATATGATTTCAACCGCCCTGCTGCGCGGCTTCGGCACCCATCTGCGCAATGGCCTGGGCCGCAATCTCGATAAACGCTGGAAGGCCCTGCTCTGTGGCATCGGCATCACCACCGTGCTGCAAAGCAGTACCGCGGTAAGCCTGATGGCCAGCTCTTTCACCGCCGCCGGCACCCTCAGTCTCGCTCCGGCGCTGGCGGTGATGTTGGGGGCCAATATCGGCTCGACCCTGGTTGTGCAACTCCTCAGCTTCGACACCTCGATCGCCATCCCCCTGGTACTGCTGGCGGGCTTCGTGGTGTTCCGCCTGCGCGACGACTCGCGTTATGAAAGCGTCGGCTGCGCCCTGATCGGCCTCGGCCTGATGCTGCTGGCGCTGAGCCTGCTGGGTGCCGCCCTCGGGCAGATGGAAAGCACGCCGTTGTTCCATGTGGTCATGCAAGGCCTTGACGGCGACCTGTTGATCGCCTTGCTGGTGGCGCTGCTGCTGACCTGGATGTGCCATTCCAGTGTCGCGGTGATCCTGTTGATCGCCTCCCTGGCCAGCACCGGGCTGATGTCGCCGGTGACCACTCTGGCCCTGGTGCTCGGGGTTAATATCGGCGGCGCCTTGCCGTCGGTGATGAACGCTGGCACTCCGGTCGCTCGACGCCTGCCCCTGGGCAATCTGCTGGTAAGGCTGTTCGGCGCACTGTTGGTGCTGCCGTTCGCCTCGCTGCTGGGCAAGAGCCTGGCCGCTACCGCCATCGCCCCCGCGCACTTGGTGGTCTACCTGCATATCGCCTTCAACCTGCTTCTGGGCCTGGGCTTTATCGGTTTGGTGGATTGGCTTGCCAAGGGCCTGACCCGACTGCTGCCGACACCGGAGCAGGCCGCCGACCCGGGCATGCCGCAGTACCTCGACGAAGCCGGCCTGGAAGTGGCCAATATCGGTCTCTCGAACGCCGTGCGCGAAGCCCTGCGCATCGCCGACATGCTCTCGGTGATGCTCGATCGGGTACTGCAACTGTTCCAGAAACCCGGCGAGGTGTCGGCCGAGGCTATCCGCCAGCTCGACCAGTCCCTGGACCTGCTCAGCGCGGCGATCCGCGCCTACCTCGCGGATATCGGCCAGGACGGCCTGAGCGACGAGGATGCCGACCGCGCCCAGGAAATCCTGATGTTCGTGATCAACCTGGAGCATGCCGGCGACATTCTCTCGACCAACCTCGCCCAATTGGCGGCGCGCCGTCGGCGCCGTGGCGAACGCTTCTCGGAGTTCGAACTGGGGCACATCTATCCGTTGCACGAAGAGCTGCGCGAAAGCCTGAGCCTGGCGGTCACCGTGTTCCTGCGCGAAGACACCGTCACGGCCCATCGACTGGTGGAGCGCAAGGAGGTGATTCGCCGCCTGGAAGCCGGCGCCAGCCGCGAACACTTTCGTAAACTCAGTGCCGACAAGAGCACCTGGGCCGAGTCGGGGGATATTTTCCAGCGGGTGCTGCGCGATTACCGCCGCGTGCACCACCACATCGCGGCACTCGCCTATCCAGTGCTCGAACGCTCGGGAGAACGCGTCCTGGAAACTCAGTCCCCGGGCGCGAACGAGCCAGCACCCGGGCCTGTACACGCCCTTGAACTCAACGACGAGCCCCGGCTCGACAAGGATAACTACCCATGCGCGTCCTGATCTGCGCCGGGCGCTATTACCTGAACGCGGCGATGTGCCGCAAGGTGCTGGAGGCTTATCACCAGACCCACAGGATCAGTGTCCTGATTCATGGCGGCAACCAGTTCCTGGGCAGTGAGATCGAGGATTGGGCCCGGGAAAACGGTACGCACCTGGTGCGCTATCCGTCCAATTGGCAGCTCTATGGCAAGCAGGCCGAACGCCGGCGCAACCAGTTCATGCTGATGGACAGCGAACCGCAGTTGGTGATTGCCTTTCCCGGCGGCCACGACACTGAAGAGCTGGTGGCCCAGGCCAGGGCCATGGAGATCGATGTTCTGTCCCTGGAGGACTGAGCGTCTGTTCACCCCTTATCAAGCAACACCCTGCCCGGCCTTTTACCTAGGTAGAGGTCAGGCCATTGCCTGCACGCGGTCACTGACCGCCCACCCCGAAGGAGCATCAAGCATGAATGAAGAACCCGGTTGTAACGCGTACCACCACGACCTCCATACCCCTTTGCCCGTTTCACGACGACGCGCATCCGACGCGCGCGCCCGTGAGCACCTGATCACCGAGGCCTGCCATGAAAAAATCCACTTCCCGCCACACCAAGCGAACGACCACCGCCCGGCCGACGCCGACGGTTTCCAGCTCACTGCTTAAACACCTGCCCCCGGCCCAGCGCCGCGCCCTGCAACGCACGGTGGTGCTTGTCGGTGCCACCTTCGGCACCTTCCTGCTGCTTTCGCTCTACTCCAAGGCCCACGCGGCCGGCGGCTCGTACGTCGTCGATGATGGCGGGATCAACGACCCCGGCCAATGCAATATCGACACCTGGTACAAGAGCGGCCGGCACAAGGCCGCCAGCGGCGAAACCGTGCTTTCGGCGGACTGCACACCGACCAGTCTGCCCGCCGTGCAACTGGGTGCCGACATCAACCGCAGTCGTGACGACGGCGAGCACACCACGATGCTGAGTCCGCACCTGAAGGCCTCGATTTTCACCCGGGAAGAGCTGGGACTCGAAGCCGCGGTAGTGGCCCAGGCCCACGTTGCCACGGATCGCCGGCATGCCTTCGACGGCGCCGACCTCGCAGTGCCGCTGACCTACACGCCTTTCACCCCCTTGCGCCTGACCGTCAGTGCCGGCTGGTACCACGCCCATAACGACGGCGCGCCCAGCGAGGGCCGGACCTGGGGCGGTGGTGTGGAATACGATGTGCTGAAGTCGCTGACCCTGGTGGCCGAACGTTTCGGCCAACAAAATGGCGACCAGGGCTGGCAGGCCGGACCGCGCCTGCATATTGGCAAAAATCTCGACATCGACCTGGTGGCCGGTCAGCACCTGTCGGGCGATCGCGATCGTTGGTTCACCACCGGCGCGACGGTGCGCTTCTAAGCCACCGGCAACGAACCTGGCGCTTGCACGCCAGGTTCATCAGTCTTACTGCCCAGGCACCTCATCCAGCAGCAGGACCTGGCGCTCACTCAACAAATCGCCGATCGCCGCGCCCATGATCCGGTAGTGCTCGGTCTTGCGGTGGTGCTCGATGGCGGCCTGGTCAATCCAGCGCTCGACGAAGACAAAACGCTCGGGGTCGGCCTGGTCGACATGCAGGACATATTCGCGGCAGCCCGGTTCAGCGCGGGACGGCACGACACAGGCCTTCAGATGGGGCTCCAGTTCCGCTGCCCTGCCCGGCTTGGCACGAAGAATGGCAACGACACGAATTTCATGGTTCATGGGATTTCCTGGAAAAGGGAGATGAAGTCGTCAGCGATCATGAGCCCTTGCTCCGACGCCTTCAAGTCAAAGGAGTGCATTCGCCACAGGCGCGATATTGATTGGGACCGGGTTTTCAACGGCAGACGAACAACACAGCCCGGCTTTGCACCGGGCTGTGTGTCTCAAGGTTTGAGCGGCAGTTCTTCATCAAGCTCAGAAAGGCTTTTGCCATCGTCGGGGTGTTTCCAGGTTTGCGGCACCTGGTGATCGTCTTCGTTGCCGGGGGTCTCACTGAGCGGTTCTTGATCCTCATCCGGGATCGGCACCTTGCGCCAGGGCATGGCCTGGACACCCGGGTACGCAAACGCCGTGAACGGGGAAGCAGGTTGAGTATCCATACGCACCTCGCATCAGCAGCCCGGACCATCCGGGCTGTCAGTTTCAGTGTAGGCCTAGCCTGCCGCCCCCTCCACCTTGTGGCCGTCGACTGCAACTATTTGGCATCCAGCGCGTGTTTCGCCGCCTGCTCGATCAGCGCCGCCACTTCCTTGGGGTGGGACTCGTAGACCGCATGGCTGGCGCCGGCGATTTCAATGGTGTGGCTGTTGGCGCGCTTGGCGTACATGCGCTCCAGGTCCGGGTTGATGATGCGGTCGGACTTCGCCACGGCGTACCAACTCGGCTTGGTTTTCCAGGCGGCCGAGGTGGCGGCGGTGGTAAACACCGAGGCGGAAGTCAGGGACTGGGCATTGGCTTCGAATTCAGCCTGGGCCTTGGGCAGGTCGCCAGCGAAATCAGCAGGATAGAACGCCGGATCCAGGTAGAGGAACCCATCCGGGGTTTTCTTCACGGCCTTGGTCGCGTTCGGATAAAGCTTGCCGTTGGCGGCTTCGGTTTCACCGATATCCAGGGCATGGGCGGCGATATAGACCAGCCCCACCACATGGTCATCGGTACCGGCATCGGAAATCACCGCGCCGCCGTAGCTGTGGCCGACGAGAATGGTCGGGCCGTCCTGCATCGCCAGGATCCGCTTGACCGCCGTCACGTCATCGCTGAAAGCGGTCAGCGGATGCTGCGCCACCGAGACGTGGTAACCGTCCTTGACCAGGATGTCGTAGACCGGCTTCCAGCCCGCGCCATTCACAAAGGCGCCGTGGACCAGAACGATATTGTGCACGGGGGCCGCTGCCGGAGCCGGGGCCGCCGTTGCGCTGCCGGCCATCGCCAGGGTCATGCAGGCCAGGGAAACGGCCGCCAACAGGGAAGGTACTTTCGCAAATTTCATGGGAATTCGTCTCGCTCGGGATTCGGGTGATCGCCCGGCCTTGTCGGCCATTGCGCCAGTACAAAGTGGCTTGCCCTAGTCCGACGCGCACCACGTCGAGTTATTCCACGACCCGCTGAAAAATATTCGAAAAGCCCGTACCGGCATGCTGCTTACACGCCGTCGGACAGCGGCCGTCACCAGGGTGAGGTCAGAGAAAATGGCAGGCGCAGGGGCTCGATGGGACCGTCACGCATACCGCACATCTCGTCGTGGACGACGTGTTGCACCAGCACACAGGGTAGCGACGGCAACTCGCGCAACAACTCACGCACATGACTCGTGGAACGCAGCCGCAGCACTTCACCGCGCGCGTCCAGCAAGGTACGCATGCCCTGCTCCAGTCGAGCTCGCAGCAGGTAGAAGCCGCCCTCCAGCGATAGCAGCTCCAGTTCCTGGACACGCCCTTCGGCGGCCCATTCGCTCAAAGTCTGAAGGTTCATTGCGACACCACCGGCTGCCGGCGGAAAAACAGGGTCACCTGACCCAGTTCGACGCCGAGCTTGCTCATGCTCGAACGATTGATCAAGGTGTCCTCATCCATCAGGTACATCCAGTCGTCGAGGCTCACCTCCCAGGTCGAACCGTCCACCGGCAGGTTCATCTGATAGCGCCAGCGCAGGGCATTGCCCGCTACTTCACCGCGCGCCTCGCCGACCACATCGGCGGCACGGCCGGTCCAGTGCCCGGTGGCCCCTGGGGTCAGGGTCCAGATCCGCTGCTGGCGGCTGCCGTCGCTATAGAGGAAATGTTCGTCGAGAATCAGCTGCTCACCTTCGCGACGACTGGCGATCTGCACATGGAATCTCTTGACCACCTCCCCCGAACGTTTCTGGAAGATCCCCCAGGCCTCCACCGGTTGCGAAAAGAAGCGCACCAGATCGAGCGAGGGACGTTCGGCGGCGTAGTGATCGACTTCGACGTTGCCGCAACTGCCCAGCAAGAAGCAACAAAGCGCCATCAGCAGGATTCGCATGCTCCAACACCTCGTAGACTCCGAAAAACTTCAGGAGAACACTCGAAATACTATACAGAAAATAATATTTGTAAAGGTTTTGCCCGGCCTGTATCAATTCGGCTCCTGTCGAGATATTTGCGAGTCAGAGTGGTAGGCAGAGCGACAGAAAAATCTTGCATCACAGCCGGAAACAACCTGTAGAGCTTGATTTTTCGGGCAGGACGACTCAAATGCAACACTGTGCATCGGCTCGATGCCGAGCCCAAGAGAACAGCGCTTACCTCCCCGGCATAAGCGATCAAAAAACGATAACCGCCAAAAACCGACA
This sequence comes from Pseudomonas sp. MWU12-2345, assembly GCF_023242385.1. Lineage (NCBI taxonomy): Bacteria > Pseudomonadati > Pseudomonadota > Gammaproteobacteria > Pseudomonadales > Pseudomonadaceae > Pseudomonas > Pseudomonas sp. MWU12-2345. The sequence continues at coordinate 1,142,305 of NZ_JALLJA010000001.1, forward strand.
CAAAATGAACAACTTATTCAATAAATTCCTATACAAAAACTCACAGCCGTACAGATACGTCCACCCACACCGAGATGAAATCAAAGCGCCATCATCCGCTCGCCTTGAACAGGACGGAAAAGGACTATGCTCTGGGAACCCTAAAATATTTCAGGCATTAGCACGAGTGAATCGCTATGAACACGACCCATGGTTCATCCGCAAGCTGTCTTGCTTGTAAAGAGGGCACCGCTCTCGAGTTCGATTTCAGCATGGCATTCCAGCCAATCGTGGACGTCCGCACACACCAGGTATTTGCCTACGAAGCCTTGGTCCGCGGACTTGATGGAAGTGGCGCCCAAAGTATTTTGAGCCAGGTTTCTGAAAGCAATCGTTATGCATTCGACCAGGCCTGTCGGGTAAAAGCAGTCGAATTGGCCGCTCGACTCGTAATACCTTGCTATCTCAGTATCAACTTCCTACCCAATGCGGTGTACCAGCCGGCGGCCTGCATCCGTGCCACGCTGGAAGCGGCAAGGCGCTTCAACTTCCCGACGAGTCGAATTATCTTCGAAGTCACCGAAAACGAGTACCTGGTTGATAAGCAGCATATCAAGCAAATTATGCTGGAATATAGAAAACAAGGCTTCAAGACCGCCATCGATGACTTTGGTGCAGGTTATTCCGGGCTCTGTTTTCTCGCCGAGTTTCAACCCGACATCATCAAGCTCGACATGGAGCTCATCCGAAATATCCATGATGACCGAGTCAGGCTGATCATCGTCGAAAGCGTGCTGAGCATGTGTCGATCTCTCGACATGCAGGTGATTGCCGAGGGCGTCGAAAGCAAAGAAGAATATCTCCAGCTCCGCCGCCTTGGCGTCGAACTCTTCCAGGGCTACCTGTTCGCCCGCCCCCAGTTCGAGGCACTGCCTGGCATCACATGGCCAACCGAACCTGCAGGCAACGGCCAGGACGCTTGAACAAGCCGTCGACCCGCTCCGCGCACCGGTAAAAACAAAAGAAAAGCCCGTGCTAGCATGCTGCCTTTGCCCTGCGACAAGGGCTGACAGTGGAGAACGGAGATGGTTGAAGGTCAGCGATTCGCGGCGTTTCTATTCGATATGGACGGAACCCTGCTCAATTCCATCGCCAGCGCCGAGCGCGTCTGGGCCCAATGGGCAGTGCGCCACGGCCTTGATGTAGAAGCCTTTCTGCAGACCATTCACGGTGTGCGCAGTATCGAGACCGTACGCCGCCAGAACCTCCCGGGCATCGATCCCGAGCGTGAAGCTGCAGTAATCACACAGGCCGAAATCGACGACGTCGAAGGCGTGATCGCCATCGAGGGCGCAAAAGCCTTTCTCGCCAGCCTGCCACCGGAGCGCTGGGCCATTGTCACTTCGGCACCGCGCGCCCTGGCCGAACGCCGGATGGCCGCTGCCGGCCTGGACTTTCCACCCCTGGTGATCACTGCCGAAGATATCGCCCACGGCAAGCCTGCGCCCGACTGCTACCTGCTGGCAGCACAGCGCCTGGGCGTTCGCCCACAAGATTGCCTGGTCTTTGAAGATGCCCCGGCGGGTATTACCGCTGGAGAAGCGGCTGAGGCGCGGGTGGTGGTGATCAGTGCCACCCACGCCCACCCGATGGAAACCCCGCACCGGGTGCTGGCCGATTACCAGCAGGTCGCCGTCGATATCAACGATCTGGGCCTGGCGCTGGTCCAGGCCTGATCGAATCGGTCAGGCGTACTGTACGCCCAGCGATGCCAGGGCCTTCCAGTAATCCGGGTAGGTCTTGGCCACGCAATCGGGATCCTGGATACGGATACCGGCGACTTTCAGGCCGGCCAGGGCGAAGCACATGGCGATGCGATGGTCGGAGTGGGTGTCGATCAGGGCATCGCAGGTGGTGCCGGCCAGGGCCGGATCGGCGGCGACCAGCAGGTCGTCACCTTCCACGCTCGCCAGGCCCGGGCGAATGCCGTTGAGGCCATCGAACAGCGCCTGGACCCGGTCGCATTCCTTGACCCGCAGGTTCGCCAGCTCGACGAAACGCACCGGGGTTTTATTGAACGCCGCCAGTACCGCCAGGGTCGGAATCGCGTCCTGCATCTGGGAACCGTTGATCACGGCAGGCATGTGCGGGAACTGCTGGATCACCTCCAGCGCCTTGGCGTCCGGCTGGGTGAAGTCTTCGCCGGCCACGCCCAGGTCGATATGGCCGTCGGTCAGGGCTTGCGCCGCCCACAGGTAGGTGGCCGCCGAAGCGTCCGGCTCGATCCGGTAGTCACAGGCCTGGTAGCCGGTGGCGGCAACGCGCCAGAGAGTCTCGTCCAGCACTTCGACCTGGGCACCGAAGGCCTGCATGCAGGCGATGGTCAGGTCGACGTAACCACGGGCACCGATGTCCTTGCCGGTCAGTGCCACTTCGATCGGGGCCTCGCCACAGGCCGCCAGCATCAGCAAGGCCGATACGTACTGGCTGGACAAGCCGCCATCGATCTCGAAACGCTTGGCCTGCACGCCGCCACGACCGTTCACGATCACCGGCGGGCAACCGGTCTCGCTGGCTACGTCCAGGCCGCCGCGCTGCAGGGCCTCGAGCAATGGGCCGATCGGACGCTTGCGCATATAGTGGTCGCCATCCAACACCACTCGGCCATTCACCGTAGCCACTGCCGCAGTCAGGAAGCGCACCGCGGTCCCGGCATTACCGAGGAACAGGGGTTGCTCCGGCACGTGCAGCTTGCCGTTGCCGGTGACCACGAAGGTGGTCTCGTCCGGCTCGTCGATCTGCACGCCCATCTGCCGCAGGGCGGTGGACATATGGCGGGTGTCATCGCTTTTCAACGCACCGGACAGGCGGCTGGTGCCCTTGGCCAGGGCGGCGAGCAACAGGGCCCGGTTAGTGATCGACTTCGAACCGGGCGGCGTCACCTTTCCGTTCAGGGACGCGTTCGGCGGGATCACGGTGAGGGTTTGCTGCACAGCCATTCATCAACTCTCCAGGCTCGAAAGATAAGCGCACAAGCTCGTGCACCTCGACAGTCCGCCATGATGCCATTAATGCGCCCGCTGGATCATCCGTTTCCGTCGTCGGCGGCAATGGCTTTCAGGTAGTTGTAAACCGTCGCCCGGGAAATCTCGAAGTATTCGGCGAAATAATCGACGAAATTGCGGATATCCAAGAGCCCGCCGGCCTTGGCCTCAATCAGTGCCAGGCGGATTTCGGCGCGGCCGAAATCGCTTCGGCGCACGCATTGGCGGGCCGAGATGGCTTCGACGATATCGTTGAGCTTTTCCCGCCAGTCGGCATTGAACAAGGCTTGTGGGCGTGGTTGTGGCTTGAGGCCGGCGGCAAATCCGCTGAGCAGCTTCTGCACCTGGGACAGGGCCGTGACATCGAAATTCAGGCACAGCAGGGCGACGATCTCGCCGCTGTCGGCGCGCGCGGCGATGCTGATGGAACGCAACTGGCGATTGTTGGCGCCGTTCTTTTCATAGGGGCCGATGACGTCCGCGCCCTGCTCCAGTTCAGCAAGATCGTCGAGCAACGAGGGATCGCCGACCTTGCGCCGGGAGAAACCGTTGGCGATGTGGGTGATCCGTCCGTTGCGGACATCGTGGACCACCGCTTCAAGGTCGGGAAACAGCAGCGCCGCGAAACCATCGGCGGCGGCGTTCATAAAGGCGATATCGACCATAGGGGAGCCGGGCCATTGAAAATAAGCGGGAATTGTACGCAATGCCCCCTGCAGGAGCGAGCTTGGTGGCGAGGCCCCCGGCGCCTAACGCTCCGCGTTGCGCAGCGACTCGATCGCCAGGCTGGCAATGGCAATGTCATGGGCCGCCAGTCCCGTCAGGTCGGCCACGGTCACATCGTCATCGCTGAAGCGCCCCGGGACCTTGCCCGCCAGCACCTGGCCCAGCGAAACATCCGCTCCGGCCTCCACCAACCCCGCCGCCAAGGCATGGGCCAACTCACCCCGCTCGGCGCACTGATGCCGATCATCGGTCATGATCACCCGGGCCCGGGCCAGGATCGCCGGGTCCAGCTCCTGTTTGCCGAGGCTGTCGGCTCCCAGTGCAACAATATGGGTACCGGGCCGTACCGCCGAAGCCGGGACCAGCGCCTCGGTTGAAGGCGTGCAGGTCATCACCACGTTGCAACGCTCGAACAACAGCTCAACGCTCGGCAACGCCTGGGCGATCAGGCCCTGATGGCTGAGACTGGCCGCCAACCGCGCGGCTTTGTCCGGGCTGCGGCCCCAGATAAACACCCGGTCGACCCCCAGCATCTCGGCGGTCCAGCGCGCCTGGTGCTCGGCCTGATGGCCGCTGCCGACAATGCCCAGCGCCGTGACCCGCGACGGCGCACCGGCCTTGGCCGCCAGCGCGCCGGCGGCAGCGGTCCGCCAACTGGTCAGCCAGCCTTCATCATTGAGCACGGCCAGGGTCGCCCCGGTCCGCGCATCGAAGACCAGCATCAGGCCGTTATTGGTCTCAAGGCCCTTGGCGGCGTTCTCATAGAACCCCATCGCCACCTTGACCACAAACACCTCGCCACCACGGAAATGACCAAACTTGATATGACAGTCCCCCGGCGGATCCTGGAACAGCAACTCACCGCCACGGGGCGCGACGACTTCACCTTCGGCATGGCGGATAAAAGCCTCGCGCACCACCCGCAACATGTCCTTGCGCAGCAGCACGTCGCGCAACTCCCCCAGGCCATGGACCGGCAACGCTATCGGGCTCATGGACGGCGACCGCGCAGGTAGTTGGCAAACACCTCCAGCCCCTCCTCCATATGGGCCCGGCCATAACCGATACGAAAGCGATCCCGGGGCACCGGCCCCAGCGCCGACTCGTAGATGCTCGACGGCAACAGCAGCACGCCAGTGCGCTCCACCAGGTCGGTGGCGAAACGCTCGACCCCTTCGGCCCCGAGGTAACGCGGGTAGGCAATGCAGCCGCCATCAGGGCGATACCACTCGAACAACTCTTCAAACTCACGGAAGAATCCATCCAGCAGCGTGAGGTTTTGGCGCATCAACTGGTGGATCCGCGCCAGGATCGGCTCGCGAGCCTTGAGCGCGATCCGTGCCAGCACTTCACTCGGGCCGGCGTTACAGATCGACAGGTAATGCTTCATGCGCTCCATGCGCGACAGCAACCCACGGTCCTGGCAGGCGATCCAGCCGATGCGCAGCCCCGGCAAGCCATAGGGCTTGGACATCACCGCCAGGGACAGACCACGTTCGTAGACATCGGCCACCGCCGGCAGTTGCCCGCCCTCACCCAGGCCCAGCAAGCGATAGGCCTCGTCGCTGAACAGGTAGATACCGTGCTGGCGGCACAGGTCGACCAGAGCGTCGAAACGCTCGCGTTCAAGGATCTTGCCGGTGGGGTTATGGGGAAAGTTGATGGAGATCAGCCGGGTGTTGGGGCGGATCGCCGCCGCCACCGCGTCGATATCCAGCGTCCAGCCCTGCTCCGGGTCCAGGGCCACGCCCGTGACCTCGCAGAGACTCAAGGGGATGGTTTCCGAGGACTGGTAATTGGGCGTTACCACAATAGCGTGGTCGCCTTTATCCAGCAGCGCATGCATGGCCACATAGAGCCCTTCCTCGGCCCCGGCGAAGCAGAGCAGATCGGCCGGAGCCAGACGCTCGTAGGTTGAAGCGATCACCTCCAGCAACTCGGGCGCGCCAAATGTCTGGGTGTAGCCCAGGGACAGCGTCTCGAAGGCTTCGCGGTCCGACGCATCGGCCAACGCCAGCAACTCCTTGATGGTCAGGCTTTGCGCATCGGATGCGGTCATATGGTAGCGCGCGGAAAACTCCCACTTGGAAAAGTAGGTTTCCAGGCGGAAATCCGGAAGTGTGGCCATGTGATTTTTCCCCAGGTCGATTCAAGTCACGGCCCTTGCGTCAGGACATCAGGCCTTGGAACGAGAATACCCAGAACAATACATATTGTATAATTTTTACAAATTATATAAAAACACATTCTCAAGCCATCACGCTCTTGTGTTCGGACCCACTCAATCTGAGAGGCAGAATCACCAGGGGAATGCCATCCAGATGAAGTCGGCGCTGCAGCAGCAAGGGCGTCTGGTTGTGCAGCCACTCGCTGAAACCCCAGCTGTCCTGCAGGATCAGCTTGTTGCTGAAACAGACGCAGCCCGGGTAATGCCGGGTCGCCTCACCAAGCAGCTTCTGCAACTCGGCGACCGGGTCGGTGCCGTAGCCGATTCGCCGTGTCGCGCTGATACCGGCCTGGGCACAGAAGGCCTCCAACTGATCCATGGACTCGTCGAGCCGGGTCTTGCGCCGTTGCACACCGTCGATCCGCCCCCACACATGCCCCTCCACCTTGACGATGCCGACGAACACCACATTGGCGAAACGGTTCGGGAACAGACGCTGCACCCAAAGCAAGGTATGGATCGCCGCGCCCCAATGTTCGGTGGCCAGGATCACCGCCGTCGGCGCGTCTGGCGTGGGCTCGATGCGGGTGACGGTTGCCAGCACCTGCGCCGGCAGGGTGAACTCGGTATCCATCTGCAGGCGCAGGGTTTCCACCTTGGCGTAGTGGTGCCGGACCAGGGCGCAGCCGCCGATCACCAGCAGGGTCAGGCAAAGGGTCGCCCAACCGCCTTCGAAGAACTTTTCCGTCAGGGTCACCAGCAGGATGCCCGAGGCCACGCAAAAGCCCGTGACCGACACCAGCATCCGTCCGAGCCAAGGCCCTTCGCGGCGATGCTGCCACCAGTGGCGGCACAGCCCGGCTTTGGCCAGGGCCAGGCTGAGAAACACATTGATGCTATAGAGCACCACCAGCAGCCCCAGCGATCCCCTTGATAACAGCAGGATCAGCAGCGCGCAGGCCCCCACGAAAACCACCCCGTTCTGCTTGACCAGGCGGTTCGACAGGTTGCAGAAACGGTGCGGCAGCCAGGAGTCGGCGGCCATGCGGCCGAGCAGCGAGGGGGCGAAGATCAGGATCGAATTGGCCGCCACGAAGACAATCGCACCTTCCAGTGCCAGGGTCAGCAGGAGCAGCCCATGACTGGCACCCGGTGCAATCCCGAGTTGTTCGATAACGGCCTTGAACACCACTGCGTTCAGGGTCTGCCCATAGGTCGGTTGCGCCCCCCAGAGGCTGTACAGAAGAATCATGCCGCCGGCCATGAATGCCAGGGAAAAGCCCACCGAGAGCAAGGCGGTGCGACCGGTCTTGATCCGGGGCTCGGCCAGCAGGTTGACGTTGTTGGCAATCGCTTCGGACCCCGCGTAGGTACTGCCCCCCAGGGAATAAGCCCGCAGGAACAGCGCCACCAGCAAAGGCCAGCCGATATCCCCGGACAAGGCCACGGTATCAGCGGAGCTGCGCACCAGCGTGCCCGTCAGGTCACCGGCTTTCGAGGCAACGCCATAGACGATCAGCCCCACATGCACCAACACAAACCCCAGCGTCAGGGGCAGCAGCAAGCGGATCGAGTCGGCGATGCCGCGCAGATTAAACAGGATCAGCAGCAGCACCAGGCCGACCTCCACCACCAGCTTGTGGCTCTGCCACTCAACCGGCAACAGGCTGAACAACGCATCGGTGCCACTGGACAGGCAAACCGCAATGGTCAGCACATAGTCGACCAGCAAGGCGCAACCGGCCACCAGGCCGAGCCTGGGGCCCAGCAGTTTCGAGACGATCTTGTAGTTGCCGCCGCCCGAAGGAAACAGCTCGACCACCTGACGATAGGCCAGCGACAGGACCCAGACGGTCAGCAGCGTCGCCAGGGCCAGGAACACCCCCAGCTCGGGATGGGCCCCCAGCGCCAGATAAGCTCTTTCCGGGCCATAACTGACCGAAGCCAAACCGCTGGCTCCCAGGCCCGCCCAGGCCAGCAGACCGACCAGCAGCGTATGGGCGCGTGTATCGGGGGCCAATGGATCGCGCGCGGGCCCGATAATCCCCTGTGCCAGCCGTTCCAGTTTGAGCATGAGCGCCGCCTTGAATGCGTTGTTAATAGCCTTGATGTCAGTTAGGACCCCAGGTGTCAATTCGCCAAGTTTCTTTACGGAAAATTGATAGCGCCAACGCCTAAAAAGACACAGGCCTTATCAGACCCGGATAATCCGAAACTTATACTGAAACTGTACCCACCGAGATCGGCCAGACCGATTGAAAGTGCCCACTAACGCTACAGGTATCGAGGACTAACATCATGTTACTCAGCGCACTCCTGTTTGCAGCGATCATCGGCTTTTATCTGTTATGCGGGCTGGTCGTCTACTTTGCCGACAACGTCATCACGCCCTCGAAAGCCCCGGATATAAAGCCCGTGCTGCCGAACCGGCACAGCCGCAACTGATCCTGAAGACGGCTCGCCGACCGATTTCAAGTCACGCAGCGGGCGTGCCCCGTCCGCTGCCCCCACTCAAACACGGCAAGAAGGAATACTCGACATGGCCATTGATCTATTACTGGCGCTGGTGGTTGGCGTAGTGATCTATCTGTTCTACGCCGTTATCAATCCGGAAAAGTTCTGACGGCCTGTTTCTGTTTAATAGCGCACGCCAGAACAGTCCGCTGATTCAGGAGTTAACGCAATGTCACACCTCTGGCTACAAATCATTATTACCTTGATCGCCACCCTGGCACTGAGCCTGGTGGCGGGACGTTATCTGGCCAGGGTGGTGACTGATCAGAAAACCGTGCTCGACCGGGCGCTCGATCCACTGGACAACCTGCTCTACCGGCTGATCGGCAAACAGGCCTGCAGCCAGGCGATGAACTGGAAAAGCTACACCCTGCACATGCTGGCGACCAACCTGGTGATGGCCCTGCTCATCTACCTGGTGCTGATCTTCCAGAATGTCCTGCCGCTCAACCCGCAGCATTTCGCCGGCATGGAACCGATGCAGGCGTTCAACACCGCCATCAGCTTTATCACCAACACCAACTGGCAGAGTTATGGCGGCGAAAGCACCCTGTCCAACTTCAGCCAGATGGCCGCCATCACCTTTCCGATGTTCACCTCGGCGGCGACCGGTTTCGTGGTGGCAATTGCCTTTATCCGTGCCTTGCTGGTCACCGACGGCGGCGCCAATCTGGGCAACTTCTACCGCGACCTGATCCGCTTTATCACCCGGGTGCTGCTGCCCGTGGTGCTGGTGCTGAGCCTGTTCCTGATCTGGCAAGGCGTGCCGCAGACCCTGGATGCCAGCCTGGTGACCGATACCCTGCAAGGCAGCCACCAAACCCTGACCCTGGGCCCGATCGCCGCACAGGAAGCGATTGAAAACCTCGGGACCAACGGCGGCGGCTTCTTCAACGTCAACGCCGCGCACCCGTTCCAGAACCCCAACGCCCTGACCAACTTCGTGCTGATCCTGCTGATGGCCAGCCTGCCCGCCGCCCTGGTGGTGATGTTCGGCCATATGATCAAGAACCACCGTCAGAGCGCGGTGATCTATAGCGTCATGGCCCTGATGCTGGTGGGTTTCCTGCTGCTCTGCGTGATTCCGGAGCAGGCCGGTACGCCGCTGCTGAGCCAGCTGGGTATCGATCCCCATGCCAGCGCCCTGCAGGCCGGCGGCAATATGGAAGGCAAGGAAGTGCGTTTCGGCATCGCCGAAAGCGGACTCTACGCCGCCTACACCACGGCATTCACCACCGGCTCGATCAACTCGATGCACGACAGCTTCACCCCACTGGGCGGTCTCTCGACCCTGGTGCAGATGATGCTGCAATGCGTCTTCGGCGGTAAGGGCGTGGGCTTCCTCAATTTCCTGATCTACGGCCTGGTCGGGATCTTCGTCGCCGGCCTGATGGTCGGGCGCACCCCGGAGTTTCTCGGCAAGAAGATCGAGAAGCGCGAAATCATCCTGGTTTCGCTGGCCATGCTGATTCACCCGCTGGTGATCCTCGCGCCCTCGGCCTGGTCGATGGTGATGCCCTACGGCGTGGCCGCGCTGGGCAATGCCGGGGTGCATGGCTATTCGGAAGTGCTCTATGCCTTCACCTCCGCCGCCGCCAACAACGGCTCGGCCTTTGGCGGCCTGAACGCCAATACGCCCTGGTACAACCTCGCCATCGCCTGCGTGATCGTGATCGGTCGCTACCCCTCGATCATCTTCCTGATGGCGGTAGCCGGCTCACTGGCGGCCAAGCCGACCCTGCAGCCCAACATAGGCACCCTGCGTACCGATACCCCGATGTTCGGCATCTGGTGGCTGGCGACGATCGCTATCGTCGGCGCACTGACCTTCCTGCCGGCGCTGGTCCTGGGACCGATCGCCGAGTTTTTCGCCATGAACAAGCACTTGCTGTTCTAAGGGTGAGGAGACTGAGATGAAAGTTGAAAAAGCATTGCCACTGGCCCCGCTGTCGACCCCGGTTGCGGCCCGCAAGGCGCCGCGCGCGGAGAACCGGCAGGAGCGTCTGCGGCTGATCCTGGTCGAACCGCTGAAAAAGTTCGATCCACGGGTGCAGATCAAGAACCCGGTCATGTTCGTGGTCTGGATCGGCACCCTGGTGACCGCCGCGCTGACGCTCAACCCGCAACTGTTCGGGCCATCGAATGCCACGTCGCTGTACAACGGCGTGGTGACCTTCATCCTGTTTATCACGGTGTGGTTCGCCAACCTCGCCGAAGCCATGGCCGAGGGCCGTGGCAAGGCCAAGGCCGCTTCGTTGCGCCACACCACCACGCAGCTCAATGCCACCCGGCTGCTCTCTGACGGTCGCCAGGAATTGGTGTCCGCTGCATCGTTGCGCAAGGACGACCTGGTCAAGGTCAACCGCGGCGAACTGATTCCCATGGACGGTGAAGTGGTCGAAGGCGCGGCCTATGTCGACGAGTCGATGATCACTGGCGAATCCGCACCGGTGATCAAGGAGTCCGGTTCGGACGTCAACTCCACGGTCACCGGCGGGACCAAGGTGATCTCCGACTCGTTGGTGATCCTGGTCACCGCGTCGCCCGGCAACACCTTTCTCGACCGCATGATCAGCCTGGTGGAAGGCGCCAAACGGCAGAAGACCCCGAACGAGATCGCGCTGACGGTGCTGCTCTCGGTGCTGACCCTGATCTTCGTGATCGTGGTCACCGCCATCGCCCCGGTGGCGAGCTACCTCAACGCACAGATCAACGTCGCCGACCTGGTGGCCCTGATCGTCGCGCTGATCCCTACCACCATCGGCGCCCTGCTCTCGGCCATCGGTATTGCCGGGATCGACCGCACGCTGCGCTTCAATATGCTGGCGATGTCGGGCAAGGCCGTGGAAGCCGCCGGCGACGTCAACACCCTGCTGCTGGACAAGACCGGCACCATCACCATCGGCAATCGCCAGGCCACCGAGCTGCTACCGGTCAAGGGCGTCACCCGCCAGGAGCTGCAACAGGGGGCTTACCTCGCCTCGCTGTTCGACAGTACCCCGGAAGGCAAGTCCACCACCGCCTATGCCAAGAGCCTGGGCGTCCATGAAGAAAGCCGACTGGAAGAAGCCGTCGGCATGGACTTCTCGGCGCAAACCCGCATGAGCGGTTCCGATCTGGCCGACGGGCGCGTGGTGCGCAAGGGCGCGGTGGACTCCCTGGTCAACTACGTCAGGGACAGCTACGGCAGCGAGATTCCCGCCGACCTCGAGCGCCTGGCCCTCGGCGTCAGCCAGCAAGGCGCGACACCCCTGGCGGTGGCCATCGACGGGCGGATCCTCGGCATCATCAACCTGTCCGACGTACTCAAGCCGGGAATCCGCGAGCGGGCCGCGCAACTGCGGGCCATGGGCATCCGCACGGTAATGGTCACCGGCGACAACCCGACCACCGCCAGTGTGATCGCCGCCCAGGCCGGCCTCGACGATTTCGTCGCCCAGGCCACCCCCGAGGACAAGCTCAAGCTGATCCGCAGCGAACAGGCGGCCGGGCACCTGGTGGCCATGACCGGCGACGGCACCAACGACGCCCCGGCCCTGGCCCAGGCGGATGTCGGCCTGGCCATGTACACCGGGACCATGCCGGCCAAGGAGGCGGCGAATATCATCGACCTGGACTCCGACCCGACCAAGCTGCTGGACCTGGTCACCATCGGCAAGCGCATGCTGATCACCCGCGGCGCCCTGACGACCTTTTCCATCGCAAACGACGTGGCCAAGTACTTCGCCATCCTGCCGGCGCTGTTCATGGTCGCCCTGCCGGGCCTGGCGGCGTTGAACCTGATGCACCTGGCCACGCCGCAAAGCGCGATCCTCTCGGCGCTGATCTTCAACGCCCTGATCATTCCGGCGCTGATTCCCCTGGCCCTGCGCGGGGTCAACTTCATGCCCAAGAGCGCGGAAACCATGTTCTATCGCAACTTGCTGGTATACGGCGTCGGCGGGCTGATTGCGCCCTTTATCGGCATCAAGCTGATCGACCTGTGCCTGGCGCCCTTCCTGTAGGAGGATCTGATCATGATCAAGTTCTTGTCACCGGCCCTGCGGGTCACTGCGGTCACCTTCGTACTCTGCGGCATGGCCTACCCCTTCGCCGTCACCGGGATCGGGCAGTTGCTGTTTCCCGCCCAGGCCAATGGCAGCCTGCTGAAAAACCCCGAGGGCCAGGTGATCGGTTCGGCATTGATCGGCCAGCAATGGGATGCCCCACAGTGGTTCCATGGGCGGCCATCGGCCACCACCGACACCGATCCCAAGGACCCGCTGAAAACCGTGCCATCGCCCTATAACGCGGCCAGCTCCTCGGGCTCCAACCTGGGGCCGACCAGCCAGGCCCTGAGCGATCGGCTGACCGCCGACCGGCATGCCCTGGAGCAGTCCCAGCCGGAACTGGCCGGCCAGACCCTGCCCGCCGATATGCTGACCACCTCGGCCTCCGGCCTGGACCCGGACATCAGCCCGGCCAATGCCGCCTTGCAGGCCACCCGCGTGGCACAGCAACGCGGCGCACCGCTGGATAACGTGCTGGCGCTGGTCCAGGCCAATACCCAGGCGCCGGCGCTGGGGGTGTTCGGTGAATCGCGGGTCAATGTGCTGGCCCTGAACCTGGCCTTGCAACGGGACTATCCGAGCCATCAATAAGGCGGGACAATAGGCGGGACTTAACCTGCAATAGCGACACTGCCATGAACGTACAAGCTTCACGCAACGCCCCGTCCCTGTTCTGCCTGCTGGTGCTGGCGATCAGTTTTTCAATGATCGCCGGCTGTTCGGGGAGAGGTTCGCAAACCCCGGTCGGCGGTTACGCCTGCTACGCCAAGGCGGTGCCGACACTGGGGGATGGCGGATTGGCCTGGGGGCCGAACGTGAAAAGCGCCAGCGTCAAAGCGATGGGCAACTGCCAGCGCTACGCCGCTGAATCGGGCGGAACGCCGGCGACCTGCAAGGTCACCCTGACCGGCTGCCGCTAAAAGCACACCGCAACACCTGTAGCTGGCTTGCCGGCGATGAGGCCAGTAAGCCTTGCATCGACCTTACTGACGTCATCGCCGGCAAGCCGGCTCCTACAGGAAACGCGTTCAACCTTGATGGACAGGCGTTAGCCGCGGATACCCGGCGCCATGAACTCGGGACCCACAGGGTCCTTGACGGTATTGAGCAGGATCTGGTCGATCTGCTTCAGTTCATCCGCCGACAGGCTCCAGCCAAAGGCGTCTTCGATGCCCTTCAATTGCTCAGGCTTGCGCGCGCCCCACAAGGCGATGGTCGGCCCCTGGTCGAGCACCCAGCGCAAGGCCAGGGCCAGCACCGACTTGTCATGCCGCTCACGGGCGTAGAGGTCCAGCGCCGCCACGGCCGCCAGGTACTGTTCGAAACGCGGGGCGCGGAATTTTGGATCGACACCACGGATATCATCGCTGCCAAACGCCGTCGCCGCGCTCATGGAACCGGTCAGCAGCCCGCGGCACAGCGAACCATAAGCCAGCACCACCAGCGAATGCTGCTTGGCATAAGGCAGGATATCGTTGTCGATGGCCCGTTCGAACAGGTTGTAGGGCGGCTGCACCGTGGCCAGCGCGGTGTATTCACGGAACTCGTCCATCTGCGCCGGCGAATAGTTACTCACGCCCACCGCCAGGATCTTGCCTTCCTGACGCAGCTTTTCCAGCTCCAGCGCGGTTTCCTGCTGTTCGACCAGAGGGTCGGGCCAGTGGATCTGGTACAGATCGATATAGTCAGTCTGCAAGCGCCGCAGGGAGTCTTCAACTTCCCGACGAATCCGCACGGCCGTGGCGTTACGCCGAACCGAACCGTCATCCCACTGCAAGCCGGCCTTGGTGGCGATAACGGCTTGATCGCGTACGCCCTTCAAGGCCTTGCCGATCAGCTCTTCGGAATGCCCCTTGCCGTAGACCGGCGCGGAATCGATCAGGTTGATACCCCGTTCCAGGGCGTGACGCAGGGTCTGGATCGAGACTTCATCGTCCGCGCCTCCCCACATCCAGCCGCCCATGGACCAGGTGCCGAGGGCAATGCGCGAGACCGGTTTGTCGATACCGGCGATGGCGATGTGTTCGATGCTCATGATGATCTCCAATGGAATCGAAGCATAAAAGGACCATGATTTTAGATCATCCATGGTTGAATAAGGCTCAACACCCCGTTCACCTTCTCTCCTCGTAAAGAACCCATGACATGGCAGCTTTCAACCGCTCCGAACTGGCCGATCTCAATGTGTTCATGGCCATCATCCGCCGCCGCAGCTTTCGCCAGGCCGCCCATGAACTGGGGGTCACCACCTCGGCCCTGAGCCACACCCTGCGCAACCTGGAAACCCGCCTGGGGGTCAAGCTGCTCAACCGCAACAGCCGCTCGGTGGAACCCACGGATGCCGGTGCCCTGCTGGCGCAGAAGCTGGCCGTCGGTTTCGCCACCATCCAGGAAGCCCTCGACGAACTCGACCGTTATCGCCATGCGCCGATCGGCCGGCTGCGCCTCAATGTGCCCCGGGATGCCGCCCGCCTGCTGGTCAGTCCGGTGCTCGGCGAGTTCATGGCGGCCTACCCGCAGATCAACCTGGACCTGAAGGTCGAGGACCGTCTGGTGGACATCGTCGCCGAAGGTTTCGATGCCGGTATCCGCTATGGCGCGACGGTGCCCCAGGACATGATTGCCGTGCCCCTGACTGGCGAGTTGCGCTGGATCATGATTGCCTCCCCCGACTATCTCGCCCGCCGTGGCGTCCCGGAAAAACCCGCCGACCTGCTGGAGCATGCGTGCATTCGGATGCGCCTGGGCGACAACACGGCCTACAAGTGGGAACTGGGCAACGGCGCGCAAATGATCCGCCTGGATGTCCCCGGAGCCCTGACCGCCTCGGATACCCAGGCGGTGATCGACGCGGCGCTGGCCAGTGTCGGGATTGCCTATTGCCTGGAAAAACGCGTCACCCGGGAACTCGAGGACGGCAGCTTGCAGGAGGTGATGCCGGACTGGTCGAGCATGGGCGCCCCGTTCTGCCTCTACTACTCCAGCCAGCGCCAGTCGCAGCCGGGGCTGCGGCAGTTGATGGAGATGATCCGTCGGCACAACCTTCCACTGTAGGACTCGCCCTCGCGGCAACCTGAATACTTTCAGGAGGGGCTTGCACAGCCAATATTATGGTATACCATCATACCACATGATCAACGTGCACCCAGGAGCCCCCTTATGAGTTTCGAAATCCGCAAGATCGTCAGTTATTCCGAACAGACCCTGATCGAAGGCGGCAAGGCCGCGGACAAACCGGTGACCATGATCGGCCTCGCCGTGGTGATGAAAAACCCCTGGCTGGGTCGGGGTTTCGTCGAAGACCTGAAACCGGAAATCCGCGCCCACTGCTCCGACCTCGGCGCCATGATGGTCGAGCGCCTGGTGGCCGCCATCGGCGGTGCCGACAAGATCGAGGCTTACGGCAAGGCCGCGGTAGTCGGCGCCGACGGTGAAATCGAACATGCCTCGGCGGTGATCCACACCCTGCGCTTCGGCAACCACTACCGCGAGGCGGTCCAGGCCAAAAGCTACCTGAGCTTCACCAACAAGCGCGGCGGGCCCGGCACCTCGATCCAGATCCCGATGATGCACAAGGACGACGAAGGCCTGCGCTCGCACTACATCACCCTGGAAATGCGCATCGAAGACGCTCCGCGCGCCGACGAGATCGTCGTCGTGCTCGGTTGCGCCGACGGTGGTCGCCTGCACCCGCGCATCGGCAACCGCTATATCGACCTGGAAGAACTGGCCGCCGAGAAAGCGCGGTAATCAATAAGAAAGGCAGGAGCGCTCCATGATTCGGCTCACCGCTGAACGCACCCCGGCTGGCACCAGTTACCTGGCGACCGGCCAAGGCCAGCCTGTGGTCTTGATCCACGGCGTGGGCCTGAATAAAGAAATGTGGGGCGGCCAGATCGTTGGCCTGGCCACGACGTACCGCGTGATCACCTACGACATGCTCGGCCACGGCGCCAGCCCGCGCCCGGCCAGCGGCACCCCGCTGCTCGGCTATGCCGACCAGTTGCTGGAGCTGCTCGACCATCTGCAATTGCCCCAGGCAAGCGTGATCGGCTTTTCCATGGGCGGGCTGGTAGCACGGGCGTTTGCCTTGCACTACCCGCAACGTCTGCAAGCCCTGGTGGTGCTCAATAGCGTGTTCAATCGCAGCGCCGAACAGCGCGCCGGCGTTATCGCCCGCACCGCCCAGGCCGCCGAGCACGGACCGGACGCCAACGCCGAAGCCGCGCTGTCGCGCTGGTTCAGCCGCGAATACCAGGCGGCCAATCCCGCGCAAATCGCCGCCCTGCGCCAGACGTTGGCGGACAATGACCCACAAGGTTACCTGACCACCTATGAACTGTTCGCCACCCAGGACATGTACCGTGCCGAGGATCTGGGCGGCATTCAGGTGCCGACCCTGATCGCCACCGGTGAGCTGGACCCGGGGTCGACCCCGGAAATGGCCCGCCAATTGGCCGAACGTATTCCCGGCGCCACGGTTGCCGTGCTCGCCGAGCAACGGCATATGATGCCCGTGGAGTCGCCGCGCCTGGTCAACCAGGTGCTGCTGGACTTCCTCGCCAACGCCCACGCCCGACAAAACCAGATAAAGGGGATCGTTGCATGACACTCACCCGCTTCCAGATGTGCATCGACGGTGAATGGGTCGATGCCCTGTCCGGCCAGACCTTCGACAGCCTCGACCCGGCCCTGGCCGAACCCTGGGCACAGTTGCCCGACGCCGGCGAAGCCGATGTCGAGCGCGCGGTCCAGGCCGCGCAAAGGGCTTTCGACAACCCGACCTGGCGTGGCCTCAGTGCCACCGCCCGGGGCAAGCTGCTGCGTCGCCTCGGCGATCTGATCGCGGAAAACAAGGAGCGCCTGGCCCAACTGGAAAGCCGCGACAACGGCAAGCTGATCCGCGAAACCCGCGGCCAGGTCAGCTACCTGCCGGAGTTCTTCCATTACACCGCGGGCCTGGCCGACAAGCTCGAAGGCGGCACCCTGCCGCTGGACAAGCCGGACCTGTTCGCCTACACCGTGCACGAACCCATGGGCGTGGTCGCCGCGATCATCCCCTGGAACAGCCCGCTCTACCTGACCGCGATCAAACTGGCACCGGCCCTCGCGGCGGGCAACACCATCGTGCTCAAACCTTCCGAGCACGCCTCGGCCACCGTCCTGGAACTGGCGCGCCTGGCCCTGGAAGCCGGCATTCCGCCCGGCGTGGTCAATGTCATCACCGGTTACGGCGCAAGCACCGGTGCCGCCCTGACCCGCCACCCTTTGGTGCGCAAGATCGCCTTCACCGGCGGCGCGGCCACCGCCCGCCATGTGGTGCGTAGCAGCGCCGAGAACTTCGCCAAGCTGTCCCTGGAACTGGGCGGCAAGTCGCCGAACATCATCTTTGCCGATGCCGACCTGGACAGCGCGATCAACGGTGCCATTGCCGGGATCTACGCGGCGTCCGGCCAGAGTTGCGTCTCAGGTTCACGGCTGCTGGTCCAGGACGACATCTATGACGAATTCGTCGAGCGCCTGGTGGCACGCGCCCAGCGCATTCGCATCGGCAACCCGCAGGACGACGCCAGCGAGATGGGCCCCATGGCCACCGCGCAGCAACTGGCCGTGGTCGAAGGCCTGGTGGCCGACGCCCTGGCCGAGGGCGCGCGCCTGCGCCTGGGCGGCAAGCGCCCGCCGAACCTGGGTAACGGCTGGTTCTACGAGCCGACCCTGTTCGAGTGCGACCGCAACTCGATGAAGATCATGCAGGAAGAAGTCTTCGGTCCGGTGGCTTCGGTGATCCGTTTCAAGGATGAGGCCGAGGCCCTGGCCATCGCCAACGACTCGCAGTTCGGCCTCGCCGCCGGCATCTGGACCCGCGACCTGGGCCGCGCCCATCGCCTGGCCCGGGACATCCGCTCCGGGATCATCTGGGTCAACACCTACCGCGCGGTCTCGGCCATGGCACCCATCGGCGGTTTCAAGAACAGCGGCTACGGTCGCGAGAGCGGCATCGATTCGGTGCTGGCCTATACCGAGCTGAAAACGGTGTGGATCAACCTCTCGTCAGCCCCCATGCCCGACCCCTTCGTGATGCGCTAGGAGACAAACGAGATGATCGAACCCGGTATCTACAAAGAAGTCATGGGCTCCTTCCCGTCGGGCGTCACGGTGGTCACCACCCTGGACGCCGAGGGGGGCATCGTCGGCATCACCGCCAGTGCCTTCAGCGCCCTGTCCATCGACCCGGCGCTGGTGCTGTTCTGCCCCAACTACGCCTCGGACACCTACCCGATCCTGCGGGACAGCAAGCAGTTCGCGATTCACCTGCTGTCCGCCGACCAGACCGCCGAAGCCTACGCATTCGCCGGCAAAGGCAAGGACAAGGCCAAGGGGATCGCCTGGCACCTGAGCGCCCTGGGCAACCCGCTGCTGGACAAGGCCACCGCCATCATCGAGTGCGAACTGTGGCGCGAATACGACGGTGGCGACCACGCCATCATCGTCGGCGCGGTCAAGAACCTGATCCTGCCCGAGCAAGCAGTGACGCCGATGATCTACCACAAGGGCAAGCTCGGCCCGCTGCCCGCGCTGGCCTGAGGTTTTGCCACGGCGCGAGCCGACGCGGATGAACGGCGCATGATAAGCTTGCCGGTGATTTCGGCCCTCGATCGGCCCCACGAACTTTTAGAGCGGATCCCATGAAACGCCTGCCACTCGACGACAGCTTCAAGGTCAATCGCAACCCCGTTACCCTGCGCGAAATCGTGCTGGACAAGCTGCGAAGCGCCATCATGAACTTCCAACTCATGCCGGGGGACCGCCTGGTCGAGCGCGACCTCTGCGAGCGCCTCGGCGTCAGCCGCACCTCCGTGCGCGAAGCCCTGCGCCACCTCGAGTCCGAAGGCCTGGTGGCGTTCGCCGATGCCAAGGGGCCGAGCGTCGCCATCATCACCCTGGACGATGCGGTCGATATCTACGAGCTGCGCTGTGTGCTGGAGGGCCTGATCGTCCAGCTGTTCACCCTGCGGGCCAAGGCCAAGGACATCAAGGCCCTGGAAAAGGCCCTCGAAGTCAATCGCAAGACCCTCAAGGACGGCGAGCTGCAGCAGGTCATCGATTCGGTGCAGGGTTTCTACGACGTCCTGCTCGAAGGCTCGGGCAACCGTGCCGCGGCCACCCAGTTGCGCCAGTTGCAGGCCCGGATCAGCTACCTGCGGGCCACCTCGGTGTCCCAGGAAAACCGGCGCGGCGCCAGCAACCAGGAAATGGAACGCATCGTCGAGGCCATCAAGAGCGGCGACCCGCTGGCCGCCCACCAGGCCTCGGTCGACCACGTGCGCGCGGCGGCCAAGGTGGCGCTGGAATACCTCAAGCGCAAGCAGGACGAAACCGGCCCGGCCCCCGAGATCACCGCGCCCATCGCCCTCAAAGAACCCCGTATGGGCCGCTGACATGCCCAGCCCGCGCTTCTGCCCGCAGTGCGGCGTCGCCGACCTCGCTCGGCAAGTGCCGCCGGGCGATACCCATGAACGCCTGATGTGCGCGGGCTGCGGCTACATCCACTACGTCAACCCGAAGATCATCGCCGGCTGCATCATCGAGCGCGACGGCAAGTACCTGCTGTGCCAACGGGCGATCCCGCCACGGCCCGGCACCTGGACCCTGCCGGCGGGCTTCATGGAAGGTGGCGAGACCACCGAGCAGGCGGCCCTGCGGGAAGTCTGGGAAGAGAGCGGCGTGCGCGCGGAAATCCTCTCGCCCTACTCGATCTTCAGCGTGCCGCAGATCAGCGAGGTGTACATCATCTTCCGCGCCATCGCGCTGGAGATCACCGGCCAGTTCGGGCCGGAAACCCTGGACTACCAATTCTTCGCGCCCGAGGACATCCCCTGGGACAGCATCTACTACCCGGCGATCCGGCAGATCCTCGAACGCTACATCGAGGAACGCCAGGCCGGGGTCTACGGCATCTACATCGGCAACGACGACAGCGGCAAGATTCACTTTATCCGCTGAGCGCCCTCAGGGCGCCATGCCCTCGACAATGATCACTTCGGCCCGGGCCGCGCCTTCGCGGTGCCCGCGCGCCTCCTGATACTCCGCCGAACGATAGCAGGCCAGCGCCTGGTCGTAGGAGTCGAACTCGATCACCACATTACGCTGTGGCGTTTCCCGCCCCTCCAGGGCCTCGGCGCGCCCGCCCCGTGCCAGCATGCGTCCGCCGTAGCGGGCAAATACCGCTGGGGCGCGGCTTGTGTACTCGGTGTATTGCTCGGGGTCCGTGACATCCACATGGGCAATCCAGTAAGCCTTCATCGATGACCTCATTGCTGGTTGATTTTGTATTATGGTATACCATAAATCACACTTTCAGACAGAGCGAGCGCTGGCATGGCCTTTGACAGTATCCAGGACATCATCGACGACTACCGCCAGGGCAAGATGGTCCTGCTGGTGGATGACGAAGATCGCGAAAACGAAGGCGACCTGCTGATCGCCGCCGACCGTTGCAACGCCCAGGCTATCAGCTTCATGGCCCGCGAGGCACGCGGGCTGATCTGCCTGACCCTGACCGACGAGCATTGCCGGCGCCTGGATCTTACACAGATGGTGCCGAGCAACGGCAGCGCGTTCAGCACCGCCTTTACCGTGTCCATCGAAGCCGCCCACGGCGTGACCACCGGCATTTCCGCCGCCGACCGCGCCCGCACCGTCGAAGCCGCGGTGGCCGCCGATGCCCGCGCCGAAGACCTGGTCCAGCCCGGGCATATCTTCCCCCTGCGGGCCCGGGAAGGCGGCGTGCTGACCCGTGCCGGGCACACCGAGGCCGGTTGCGACCTGGCGCGCCTGGCCGGCTTTACCCCCGCCTCGGTGATCGTCGAAGTGATGAACGATGACGGCAGCATGGCCCGGCGCCCGGACCTGGAAGTATTTGCGCGAAAACATGGCATCCGGATCGGCACCATCGCCGACCTGATCCACTACCGCCTCAGCACCGAACACACGGTGCTGCGGATCGGCGAACGGGAACTGCCGACGGTGCACGGCATGTTTCGCCTGATCACCTTCGAGGACCGCATTGAAGGCGGCGTGCATATGGCCATGGTGATGGGCGATATCCGCCGCGATACGCCGACACTGGTGCGAGTCCACGTCATCGATCCGCTGCGTGACCTGGTCGGCGCCGACTACCACGGGCCGAGCAACTGGACGCTCTGGGCGGCGCTGCAACGGGTCGCCGAGGAAGGCTGCGGCGTCGTCGTGGTGCTGGCCAACCACGAATCGTCCCAGGCGCTGCTGGAGCGCGTACCGCAGTTGACCCGGCCAGCGCGCCAGTACAGCCGTTCGCAATCGCGGATCTATTCGCAGATCGGTACCGGGGCACAGATACTGCAGGACATCGGTGTCGGCCAACTGCGCCACCTGGGGCCGCCGCTCAAATATGCCGGGCTGACCGGCTACGATCTGCAGGTGGTGGAAAGCATCCCCTTCACGCAACCCTGATACCCCGTAAAAAAGCGCCAAGGCCGGATCACCGGTAAGGCAAAGTGCTTGCAGAAAGTTTGGAATACCATAATATGATATTCCGTAGACCGGAGATATTTGCCAAGTGCCCCCGACAGGGAAAGCACCCATAAAAGCCCTTGGCGCGGTCGCCTTAAAAGGCCCCGATGGACCTACTGCTCCCGATAGGCGGGCATCAACAACCCGCTCAAAAACACAACAAATGAGGGCGTGAAAATGGTGTTGAACAAAGGTGCAACCGCGACATTGCTCGCGGGTTTCCTGGCAATCGGCAGTTCCTTCGCCATGGCCGCCGACAGCGTCAACTTCGTCAGTTGGGGCGGCAGCACCCAGGACGCGCAGAAACAGGCCTGGGCCGATCCGTTCAGCAAGGCCAGCGGCATCACCGTGGTCCAGGACGGCCCCACCGACTACGGCAAGCTCAAGGCCATGGTCGAAAGCGGTAACGTGCAGTGGGACGTGGTCGACGTCGAAGCCGACTTCGCCCTGCGCGCCGCCGCCGAAGGCCTGCTCGAGCCGCTGGACTTCAGCCAGATCCAGCGCGACAAGATCGACCCGCGCTTCGTCTCGGACCATGGCGTCGGTTCGTTCTACTTCTCCTTTGTCCTCGGCTACAACCAGGGCAAGCTGGGCGCAGGCAAGCCCCAGGACTGGAGCGCCCTGTTCGACACCAAGACCTACCCGGGCAAACGCGCCCTCTACAAATGGCCGAGCCCCGGCGTGCTGGAGTTGGCCCTGCTGGCCGACGGCGTGCCCTCCGACAAGCTCTACCCGCTGGACCTGGATCGCGCCTTCAAGAAACTCGACACCATCAAGAAAGACATCGTCTGGTGGGGCGGCGGCGCGCAGTCCCAGCAGTTGCTGGCCTCCGGTGAAGCGAGCATCGGCCAGTTCTGGAACGGCCGGATCTACGCCTTGCAGCAGGACGGCGCAGCGGTGGGCGTGAGCTGGAAACAGAACCTGGTCATGGCCGACATCCTGGTCGTCCCCAAAGGCACGAAAAACAAGGCGGCGGCCATGAAGTTCCTGGCCAGTGCCAGCAGCGCCAAGGGCCAGGCCGACTTCTCCAACCTGACCGCCTATGCCCCGGTCAACATCGACAGCGTCGCGCGCCTGGACTCGGTACTGGCACCGAACCTGCCGACTGCCTACGCTAAGGATCAGATCACACTCGACTTCGCATACTGGGCCAAGAACGGTCCGGCCATTGCGACACGGTGGAACGAATGGCTGGTCAAATGAAAATGACGGCCACGCTTTCCCCTGACACCCGTCCGACCGGGAGCGCCCCTGGCGCTGCCGGCCTGGCCAGCAGCAAGGCGGCGGTCATGCAGCAGTCTTCCACGTATGCGCAGCGCTGGCGGGGGGCGGGTAACCTGTTACCCGCCCTGCTGTTCCTCGGCCTGTTTTTCCTCGCACCACTGATCGGCCTGTTGCTGCGTGGCGTCCTGGAGCCCACGCCGGGGCTTGAAAACTACCAGCAACTGTTCGCCAACTCGGCCTACGCCCGGGTCCTGCTCAACACCTTTTCGGTGGCCGGGCTGGTCACGCTGTTCAGCCTGCTGCTGGGCTTTCCCCTGGCCTGGGCGATTACCCTGGTGCCCCGTGGCTGGGGCCGTTGGCTGCTGAATATCGTGCTGCTGTCGATGTGGACCAGCCTGCTGGCCCGGACCTATTCGTGGCTGGTGCTGCTACAGGCTTCCGGGGTGATCAACAAGGCATTGATGGCCATGGGCATTATCGACCAGCCGCTGGAGATGGTGCACAACCTGACCGGCGTGGTGATCGGCATGAGCTACATCATGATCCCGTTCATTGTCCTGCCGTTGCAGGCGACCATGCAGGCCATCGATCCGATGATCCTGCAGGCCGGGGCCATCTGCGGGGCCAGCCCGTGGCGCAACTTCATGCGGGTGTTCCTGCCGCTGTGCCGGCCGGGGCTGTTTTCCGGCGGGCTGATGGTCTTCGTCATGTCCCTGGGTTACTACGTCACCCCGGCCCTGCTGGGCGGCGCGCAGAACATGATGTTGCCGGAGTTCATCATTCAACAGGTGCAGTCGTTCCTCAACTGGGGCCTGGCCAGCGCCGGTGCCGCCCTGCTGGTGCTGATCACCCTGGTGTTGTTCTACTTCTACCTGAAGCTCCAGCCGGAATCCCCGGTCGGCGCCAGTAACGCGAGGTAAGCCGTCATGCTCCTGACTCCCAATGCCATGAGCCGGCGCCTGCGCCTGGGCCTCTACCTCACCACCGGACTGATCGCCCTGTTCCTGCTGCTGCCGATCGTGTTCATCGTGCTGCTGTCGTTCGGCTCCTCCCAATGGCTGGTGTTTCCGCCACCGGGCTGGACGCTGAAATGGTACGGCCAGTTCTTTTCCAACCCGGACTGGATGAACGCCGCCCTGGCCAGTTTGAAGGTGGCGATCCTGACCACCTTCTTCGCGGTCGCTCTCGGCCTGCCGACGGCCTTCGCCCTGGTCCGTGGACGCTTTCCCGGCCGCGAACTGCTCTACGGCCTGTTCACCCTGCCGATGATCGTGCCCCTGGTGATCATCGCCGTGGCGGTGTACGCGCTGTTTCTCAAACTCGGCTACACGGGGACGCTGTTCGCCTTCGTGGTCAGCCACGTCATCGTCGCGCTGCCCTTCACCATCATCTCGATCATCAACTCGCTGAAGCTGTTCGACCAGTCGATCGAGGATGCCGCGGTGATCTGCGGTGCCTCGCGCCTGCAGGCGGTGTTCAAGGTGACCTTCCCGGCGATTCGTCCCGGCATGGTCGCCGGGGCGCTGTTCGCCTTCCTGGTGTCGTGGGATGAAGTGGTGCTGAGCGTGATGATGGCCAGCCCGACCCTGCAGACCTTGCCCGTGAAAATGTGGACCACCCTGCGCCAGGACCTGACCCCGGTGATCGCCGTCGCTTCGACGCTGCTGATCGCCCTGTCGGTGCTGGTGATGGTGATCGCCGCCGCCCTGCGCCGGCGCAATGAACTTCGCGCCTGAGCGCCAAGGAGTAGAACATGAGTGCCGTGATCAAAGACCCCGCGCAACAACCCGACCGCCCCCTGGTCAGCCTGCGCAACCTGAACAAGCACTACGGCGACTTCGCCGCCGTGGACAATATTTCCCTGGATATCCGGGAGGGTGAATTCCTCACCTTCCTCGGCTCCAGTGGCTCGGGCAAAAGCACCACCCTGTCGATGCTGGCCGGTTTCGAGACGCCCAGCAGCGGTGAAATCCTGGTGGGTGGACAGTCCCTGGTCAAGGTGCCGCCGCACAAACGCGATATCGGCATGGTGTTCCAGCGTTACTCGCTGTTTCCCCACCTGTCGGTGCGTGACAACATCGCCTTCCCGCTGACCCTGCGCAAGCTCAGCAGCGAGGAGCGCGAGCGCCGGGTCGACGCCATGCTCAAGCTGGTGCAGCTCGAAACCTTTGCCCATCGCCGCCCCTCCCAGCTCTCCGGCGGCCAGCAACAGCGTGTGGCGATTGCCCGGGCGCTGGTCTACGAACCGCGCATCCTGCTGATGGACGAACCCCTCGGCGCCCTGGACAAGAAGCTGCGCGAAGACCTGCAGGACGAGCTGCGCCAACTGCATCGTCGACTGGGCATCACCATCGTCTACGTGACCCATGACCAGGAGGAAGCCATGCGCCTGTCCCAGCGCATCGCGATCTTCAGTCACGGCAAGATCGTCGGCCTGGGCAGCGGCTACGACCTCTACCAGAACCCGCCGAACGCCTTTGTCGCCTCATTCCTCGGCAACTCGAACTTCCTCAAGCTCAAGGCCCGGGGCAATGCCGCGGGGGATTTCGAGGGACAGACCCTGACGATCCGGCCGACCAGCGGGGTTTCCAGCGAGCAGCCGCTGTTGCTGATGGTGCGCCCGGAGAAAGCCCTGGCCCTGAGCCTCGAACAGGCCGCCGCCGAACCCTTGCCGGCAGGCTGGAACGAGGTCTCGGCCAAGGTCGGCGAAATGCTCTTTCTCGGCGAAAGCCAGACCTGCAGCGTGGTCACCGACGGCGGCACGGCGATGACGGTCAAGGCGCTGTCGGCCACCGGCATGCCGCTCAAGGCCGGCGATCCACTGCGGGTACGCTGGGCCAGCGCGGACGCTTGCGTCTATACCCAATGGAGCGAGGGCGATCTGAACAAAGCAGCCGGCGCCCATTGAATAAAACCCGGGCTCAGGTGTTATATCCGGGTAGCCAGGCACTATCGGCCGTGCAACCCGGAGATCCGAATGAACATCCTGTTATCTGCGACAGCGCTGGCCAGTGCTCTTCTCAGCACGACAACACTGGCGGCGCCCCCGGACTGGCAGTTGGCCAAGGACGAAGACGGCATCCAGGTCTACCTCCGCCACGTCCCGGGCTCGCGCTACCAGAGCTTTCGCGGTGAGACGCGGATCAAGGCCGATGTCGGCACCCTGAGCAACCTCCAGGAAAACCTGCGGGTCGCCTGCAAATGGCTGTATGCCTGCGCCGATATGCGCCTGCTGAAAAATGACGGTGACGACACCTGGGTCTATCTGACCACTGCACTGCCGTGGCCGGCGCAAACCCGTGACATGGTGATCCATGTGCACAGCGAGCGCGCCGACGACGGCAGCCTGACCCGTTATCTGGAGGCGGTACCCGGCTTCGTCCCCCTCGTGCCGGGACAGATCCGTGTCAGCCAGATGAAGGGCACCTGGACCATGCACCCCGAAAGCGACACGCAAACCCGCGTGACCTATGAGCTGCAAGCCGAGCCGGCCGGCGATATCCCCTCCTGGCTGGCCAACCAGTTCGTGGTCGACGCACCGATGGTCAGCCTCAGGACCTTGCGCGTGGTGGCCGAACACCAGGGCATACGCGACGCCGAAACGGCACCGTAGTCAGGCCTGGAGCCGGACCTTGAAGTCCTCGATCCAGGCCCGGACCATGGCCGAATAAGGCGCCTCGGGCCGGGCCATGCGCTTCATTTCACTGAGAATCCGGTCCTGGAGGAAGTACAGGCGCTTGGCGATACTGGCGACCGTGGCCGAGGGCGGCGCCTCGGGATCAGGTAAAAGCTCATCCGCCATAGTCCCCACTTCCAGCGCGAGCATTTCCAGGAACTCCAGCTGGCGCAACAGACGCGTGCGCTCCTGCACCAGGCCCAGCCGGTTCAAACCGTAGACATGAATCGAGACGCTGCCCTTGAGGCTCAGCCCGGCGACCAGTGCTTCCTGGAGATTTCCATCCATGGCCGCATCAGTCATGGCCGGAAGGTCCGCCCCCGTGTGCGGCCTGGGCAGTACCAGGCCGATCAGGTTGTCCCGGTCGATATGAAACCTCAGGTGTTCGTCGGGGTTGTCACGACACGGGTCGAGCAGCAGCGGGTATTCGTCGGCAAAGTCCTGCGCAGCGGACATCGCCCGCCGACCGAGAATAGGGAAGCTGTCCTTCTTGCCGGAAAGCAGCAGGCTGCCCTGGTTGAACCCCTGGCGGTCGTCCCGCAGGGTCAGCAGTTTGGCCGACAACCTGGGGGTGACCTGCTTGCGCTTGCGGTTGCAGTCGATGCAACTGGGCAGCAGATTGTCCCAGTCCATGGCCACCCACCAGTAACCGGGATGGCTGGCGTCCTCGGACACCGCGCCCTTGGGCCGATAGTGCTCGACATCCACCGGCGCGGTGGAGGCAAAGAAGCTCTCGCAATAGGCGCATTTGCCGTGGAACAGCTCATCAAGCTGCTTCTTGACGCTATCGGATTTGTACACTGCAAAAGCCGGTGGGTTGCCAGTCGGTGCGGCGAACCAGGCCTTGAGTTTTTGCAGCTCCTTGGCGGCGGGCGAGTCGGCTCCGGACAGGGCATCCGGCGCCTTGGCAATCGTTCGAATGACCGCACGCATGCTTCAGATGCCCTCCAGGACAGCGAGGATCCGCTTTTTGGATTCCTTACGCAGCTCGCCGAGCTTGAGCGCACTGACCTGTCGGCGGTTCTGCAGGTATTCCACCACCGCTTCCTGTACCAGCCGCTGGACTTCGGTGGCGCCCACCGGCAAGGCGTCGCTGATATCCCGTTCGAAGCGGCTCCAGGCGTGCTGCTGGGCGTCGCTCAGGGGCTGGCCCTGCTCGCGGGCGGCCAGCAGATCGGCGAACATCGCCAGCTCGCGCTCGGTATCCGGCTGGTCGGTGGAGGTGAGGCTGAAAAAGTCCGAGGTCAACAGTTGCTCGATGGTCAGTTGGCTGACGTTGGGCAGGCGGACCACCTGCTCCACCATCACCGGCCAATCACTGTCGGGATTGTCCTCGCTGGCGACCCTCTGCATGACGATCACCTCCCCCTCTCGCATGCCGCGCAGGCACAGGGGGTCGTGGGTGGTGGCGATAAAGGTCACGTTCGGCAAGGCGCTACGCAACGCGCCCATGATCTGGATTTTCCAGCGCGGGTGCAGATGGGCCTCGACCTCGTCGATCAGCACCACCGCCTGGGCGGTTTCCAGGCTCTCGAAGTAAGGGTTGATGCGCCGGTTCATCAGGCCCTGGATGATGTCGCAGACCATGGCCAGCACCGAGCGGTAGCCTGAGGACGCCAGGCTCAATGGGGTTCGGCACAGGGTCCGGCTACCGGCCGTGGCCGTGACGATCAGGCAGCGCTGGTTTTCAACATCACGCTCCATGACTTCGAACTCACCCTCGATGGAGAGGATATCCCGCAGGGCCCGCACCACGCTGTCGAACTCGACCGGTTTGAGGCTCAACAGCCATTTTTCCGGGTTGGACAACAGGGCCGTGGCGTCGAAAAGGTTGATGATCGATTTGCCCGGGCTGTAGCGCCGCACCTGTTTCTGGTATTGGCGGAAGGCACCGTAGGCAAAGACCGGTGGCGCGACGGGTGTGCCTTCGAGCCAGTAGTCGCCACCGGCGATGGTCAATTCCCGCTGACTGTCGTCCTCGAAGGTCAAGGCGACGGTAGCCGAGGTGCATCGGGGCATCTGCCCCGCGCCCAGCAGTTCGGGATCGAGGGGCAAAGCCGCAACGTCGACCGGCAATTGTGCCCGCGCCTCTTCGCTGCAAAGCGCCAGGGCCGTAGCTTCGAGGATGGAGCTTTTGCCGGCGGCGTTTTCACCCAGGATCAGCAGCGCTGGTCGAGCGGGCTTGACGTTCGGAATTGGGGTCTCTTGCGCGGGAGGCATCAGAAGCTCGAGTTGCTCGATCCCTTTGAAGTTTTTCAAGAAAATTGACACAAGCGAGGGAGACGCCAAGAGCGAACTCTGCCTCAATCGGAGTGGATAGAGAGTCCACTCCTGAGAGTACTTATCCAGTCTCATCTCGAGCCCTTCACGCCGAGAGTCGTAACCTTCGCTTCGAGCAATCGTGACGAAGTTTGCCAAAATATCCCCACGTGACAGAGATAAACGTTTCGATTTGACGGGCGCCAGTTCCTGAGCAATTCGACGACATAGCTGGTACCAAAGACCGCCGAACTCTAACTCCGCAAAGTTAAATATCGACAAAGATTCAGGGTCGGCGAGACGCATCATCCGAATCGTATGATTGATCAGCTCATCAAAATACGCTCCAAGCACGCTTCTGCGCCGCTCAATCAACTCGCTCCGATTGAGCTTGAAATGATCAATAGTTGCCTGTGTGCGCAGCTTCGACGCAAATAGCCTCCCAGTGAGGTCAGCATAAGGAAAGGCTTCAACGTTACTTTGCTCACAGGGATCCAGTAAGTCGTGCCGCTCTTGCAACGGAAAGTCGCGCCATAAACCTAGGTTTTCTGCCACATAATTCAGAAGTTGGTGTTTCCTAGGCAATGGCGCGCGCCGCCCTAAAACAGGAAAGTAATCCAGGCGTTCAGGCACACAGCCCTGACAAATCGAATAGATATTCTCCCAAGCATTGCTGAGCCAGATGTAATACAAATGGTCATCTGGTGTTTTCTGTGTGGAGATTGCCCCGGTACTTGGGCGAAATCGGTAAGGAAAGTTGCGGGTCATGCTTTCACAGAACGCACACTTGCCTCGGAAAAGCCGTCCAAGGCTGGTATGAACAGACTCATGATCCAGATTGAGATCAAGTCCCGGGGTGCGAGTCTGCGCTCTCTTCACCGGGTCCATAAGAAAGTAATCTGCCAGCGCTTGCCTGCTGGCAACGGCCTCCCGACTTTGCAAAAAACTCGGCGGTGGCACGGAACCACGATCAAAAAGCTGCATGACTCTCTTCCCTAAGCAGTCAGGGGAAAGCCTGTCGCCCTCCCCCAAAAGCACAGACTCTAAACGGCACCTCGGGAAAAGTGGAGCCGTTTCACACCGGCAGACTGTATCGAGCCAATACACCGGCAAAAAAAGCTCTTGCATGCATTGTATTACGGTATACCATAATACTTAAATCCTACAAAAAGCAGCTCCAGCCACCCGAGGACCGCCCCATGATCGATGCCGCCATCTACAAACAAGTCATGGGCTCGTTCCCGTCCGGAGTCACCGTGATCACCACCCTGGATGACGACGGCCAGGTGGTGGGCCTGACCGCCAGCGCCTTCAGTTCCCTGTCCATGGACCCGGCCCTGGTGCTGTTCTGCCCCAACTACAGCTCCGACTCCTATCCGGTGCTGATCAAAAACAAGCGTTTTGCCATTCATGTGCTGTCCGGCGGCCAGCAAAGCGAGGCCTATGCCTTCGCCCGCAAAGGCAAGGACAAGGCCCAGGGCATCCAGTGGACCTTGAGCGAACTGGGCAACCCGCTATTGCCCAATGCCAGCGCCATCATCGAATGCGAACTGTGGCGCGAGTATGAAGGGGGCGACCACGCGATCATGGTCGGCGCGGTGAAGAACCTGATCGTGCCGCGCCAGGACGCCGGGCCGATGATCTACTGCCACGGCAAGATGGGCACCCTGCCCGTTCTCGCCTGAGCCAGTACAACACTGCACAGGCGGTCCTTGCTTAAGGGCAATAAACAGTATTATGGTATACCAATAAATCAGCAGACAGACCTGCCGGCCAACAACAAAAGACCCGAGGTAAGCGTCATGAAGTTTTCCCTCTTCATCCATATGGAGCGTTGGGACGAAAGTGTCAGCCACCGCCAATTGTTCGAAGACCTCAGCGAACTGACCCTGATGGCCGAGGCCGGCGGCTTCAGCACCGTATGGATCGGCGAACACCACGCCATGGAATACACCATTTCGCCGAGCCCGATGCCGCTGCTGGCGTATCTCGCGGCCAAGACCAGCACCATTCACCTGGGCGCCGGCACCATCATCGCGCCGTTCTGGCATCCGTTGCGGGTCGCCGGGGAATGCGCCCTGCTGGACGTGATCAGCAATGGCCGGATGGAAGTCGGCCTGGCCCGTGGCGCCTATCAGGTGGAGTTCGACCGCATGGCCGGCGGCATGCCCGCCTCCTCGGGTGGCCAGGCACTGCGGGAAATGGTTCCGGTGGTGCGCGCCCTGTGGCAAGGCGACTACGCCCATGACGGCGATATCTGGAAATTCCCCACCTCCACCAGCGTGCCCAAGCCGATCCAGAAGCCCAACCCGCCGATGTGGATCGCCGCCCGCGACCCGGACTCCCACAACTTCGCCGTGGCCAATGGCTGCAACGTGATGGTCACGCCATTGATGAAGGGCGACGAGGAAGTGCTGGACCTGAAGAACAAGTTCCAGGCCGCGCTGGACAACAATCCCGAGGTGCCGCGCCCGCAACTGATGGTGCTGCGCCACACCCACGTGCATGCGGTCGACGATCCCGAAGGCTGGAAAGTCGGGGCCACGGCGATCTCGAAGTTCTATCGGACCTTCGACGCCTGGTTCGGCAACAAGCAGGTGCCGGTCAACGGTTTCCTGGCGCCGAGCCCGGAAGAAAAGTTTGCCGAACGGCCGGAATTCGCCCTGGAGAATATCCGCAAGAACACCATGATCGGCACCCCGCAGGAAGTGATCGAGCGGATCCGCTATTACCAGGAACTGGGGGTCGACGAGTTCAGCTTCTGGTGTGACAACAGTCTGCCCCACGCCGAGAAAAAGAAATCGCTGGAGCTGTTTATCCAACAGGTGGTGCCGGCCTTCCGTTGAGCCTCGCCAGACCGCGGGAGCACCGACCGGTTGCTCCCGCATCGCCGTGACCCGCTCGGGATCATGGCACCTTGCGTTCGAAAATCGCCCCCTCGATCCCCAGCACCTCGCGATTGTCCGAATAGATCCCCACGCCCTTCTCCCACACGGCCTTGATCGAATGGTCGGCACAGCGGATCCGGTAGTTGAGTTCGAACGCCTCCTGCCGCGACAAGGCATATTGCACCGCTCGCCAGACGTAATCGGCATCCTGCGGATGAATCAGGCTGTTGTAGGTGAAGTCATGGTTGTCCACCAGGCGCTGGGCCGGATAGCCGGTCAGTTGCAGGCAGCCGGCACTGACAAACTCCATCGTCCAATCCCGATTGTTGCGTCCGCGATAAATCAGTCCGGGCATGCTGTCCAGCAGGCTCAAGGTGCTGCGTTGACTGGCCTGCAAGGCAATTTCCCGACGCTTGTGCGCGGTGACATCACCGACTGCCAGGCAAAAGCCGTCGGCATTGCGCTTGAGATTGACCTCGAACCAGCGCAACTCCCCCGACGGGTGCACAAAACGCAAGCGCTGACTGAACGCGGTCTCGGGGCGGCGGCGCAACTCGTGGAGCGCCTGCCGCCATAACGGACGGTCCTCCTGGTGCACGTAGTCGATCAGCGGGCGCTGGGCCTGCGGCCGGTCCATCAAGGCGACCCAGGCGCTATTGAAGCGGGCGATCCGCGCATCGTCGCCCAGCTCCAGCAGGGCCACCGGGAAGCGGTCCAGTGCCGTTTCGGCCGGCTCGTTCAACAGCGATTCCAACAGTGATCCACGCTTGTCCATGGCTAATGACGCTCCTCTGGTCGCCCGCTACCGACGTTGTGCACCCACGCCGCCAGTTCCAGGCGTGAGTGCAGGCTCAACTTCTGCAGGAGATTCTTCACGTAGATCTTTACCGTTCCGTCGCTGATCCCCAATTCCCGGGCGATCTGCTTGTTGCTCATGCCGGCGGCAATCAGCGCCAGCGTCTGGCCTTCGCGCTCGGTCAGGCCGCCGGGGTCCGCCCGGTGTGGCGCCGGGGTGGACTCACCCTGCCCGGCCAGCAGCGAGACCAGGGTGTCGTCGAGGACAATCGCGCCCTTGTTGCAGTTGCGCATATAGGCCAGCAACGCATCGGGCTCGGTCTCCTTGAGCACATAACCATTGGCGCCCAGGCGCAGCGCGGCGAGCAACTCGCCACGGTCCATCGACGCGGTCAGCACCACGATCTGGCAGCCGAGGCGCAACTGGCGCAACTCGTCGAGTACCTGCAAACCGCTGAGGCCGGGCATGTGCAGATCCAGCAGGACCTGTTGCGGCGCCAGGCTCAACGCCAGGTTGATACCTTCCCGCCCACTGGCCGCCTGGCCCACCACTTCGAAATCCTCACTGGCGGCGAACAACTGCGCCAGCCCCTTGCGGAACAGCGGATGATCATCGATCAACAATAAGGTCGTGCAGTCCATTGAAACTCCCCTGGGGATCGTCTGGGTGGCGGGAAAGGCCAAGGTGCACGCGCACACCGTGGGGCCGGATCGGTTCGATGGAGAGTCGTGCGCCGATGCTGCTGGCCCGCTCACGAATGATTTCCAGGCCGAAATGGTTGTCTTCGCCACAGGCCTGGCTCAGCCCGATGCCGTCATCCTCCACCGCGACCGAGACCTCGCCCTCCTGGGTCTGGCGCAGTTCGATACGCACGTGCCGCGCATGGGAATGGCGCACCGCGTTGGCCAGGGCCTCGCGGATGATCTGCAGGATCTGCAATTCGGTTTCCGGGTTCAGGGCATCGTCGGCCAGGCGGTTGTCCAGTTCGAAGACAATGATGCAACGCCGGGAAAACTCCGCCACCGAGTCCGCCAGGGCCTGGCGCAGCGAACGCCCGTCCATGGTCAGGCGGGCACTGGTGATCAGCTCGCGGACCTGGCGCTGCAACTGGCTCAGGCCGCTGCGCAGCTCCCCCAGCGACGCATCCGCCTGGGCCGGCTCGCCCATGCGCGACTGCATCAGCCGCGCCTGGAATGACAGATAGCCCAACTGCTGGGCCACCGAGTCATGGAGCTCCCGGGCCAGGGCGCCGTGCTGGGAAGTGGCGTGTTTGCGCTGCTGCTCGCGCTTGTGCCGCAGCAGTTGCACCGTGACCCCGACCGCCCGCGCCGCCTCCTCCAGCAACTGGCGCAAGGTACGGCCGACCGGGCCCGGTGCATCGAGCAACAACAGGCCGCGCTGCGCGCTACCCACCTCCGGCAAGGCACAGAGCAGGCGGTGCGTACCGTGCCGGCGACACGCCGTGCAGGGCTGCG
Source organism: Pseudomonas sp. MWU12-2345 (assembly GCF_023242385.1). Lineage (NCBI taxonomy): Bacteria > Pseudomonadati > Pseudomonadota > Gammaproteobacteria > Pseudomonadales > Pseudomonadaceae > Pseudomonas > Pseudomonas sp. MWU12-2345. The sequence continues at coordinate 1,176,654 of NZ_JALLJA010000001.1, forward strand.
GCAACTCGCTCACCACACCGCCGCGCCAGGGGCAGTTGGCTTCGCCGTGGCACAGGCTGGTCAATTGTTTACGGGCCGGGCCCAGGTCCTCGTCACCGAGTATCAGGTTCAGGCGGTAACCGGGCAGCAGTGCTTCGAAACGGTCCAGCAGCCGTGGCCAGGCACCGTCAGCGTGCATCAGGCACAGCGGCAACTCGGCCAGCAGCCCGCGCACCTGGCGGACTTGCCCGGGGCTCACGCGCTGAAACCAGCGGACCCACCACTGTGGTCGTGTTCGCACTGTCGATGACTCCCCGTCCGGTTGCTCCGCCCTGACCACTGCTGAGCAACTTCCATGCCCCGCCGCCCAATAACGACGGGCTATCTCCAAAGAGGTACTGCTTTTTCCAGATTGAGTGGAAATTCCTTCTGGGAAACTATCTTCCCCAGCAAGAAACAAGTCAGCCAGGAAAATCACCATGATGGATAGACCCAGCGCCGCCCCCGACCGGCTTCACAGCCTCCCCGTCTACCGGGAACCGATGCCCCGCGAGGCGGCACGCCGGCACATCGTCGTCATGCAGTCGACGGCAGCCGGCGCGGCCTTTGTCGAAGGGCTCGACCAGCCGCTGCTGCTGAATGCCCAGGGCAGGGATTTTCCCTTGCAGCTCACTGGCGTGCTGGCGGATGCCAGCGTCGGCTGTCACCTGTACATCCTCGGCGACGAAGCCTTTATCTGGCTGGTCCATGGCCAGGCCCGCAACGCCGGGCTGCACGACGACGAAATCGACATGATCCTCTCGGCCCCCGGCAGCCGCCGGGTCTATTGCGTGCATTGCGGACTGACCCAGGCCGCCGGCGTGGCGGACCGTTTCAACTGCATCGGTTGCCAGGTGCAACTGAGTGTCCGTGCGCACTTTTCCAGACGCCTGGGGGCCTACCTCGGGGTCTGCGACGACGCCGACCGCCCCTACGCCGGAGCCCACCCATGAGCACGCCGTTGCAAGTCAGGGTCAGCGCGGCGCGCCTGCTCACGCCCCTGGTCCGTGAATTCACCCTGGAGCCTTGCACCGGCACCTTGCCGGGCTTCTCTTCGGGCAGCCACGTGCAAGTTCACCTGCCCCTGGGCGAACGGACCCTGCGCAACGCCTACTCGCTGACCGGCGACCCGTCCGATCACCGTCACTACCGTATCGCCGTGCGCCTGCAAGAGACATCGCGAGGCGGCTCGCGCTACCTGCACCAACAGGTCGAAGTCGGCGACACCCTGATCCTCTCGCCGCCAGCCAATCTGTTTGCCCCGCACTCGACCGCGCGACTACACATCCTGATTGCCGGCGGCATCGGCATCACCCCGTTCATGGCCTATCTCGACGCCCTGCAACGGCGGCAGGCGGATGTCGAGTTGCACTACCTCTACCGGCCGGGCCTGACCGATGCCTATCTCGACGAGTTGCAGGAACGCCTGGGGCCGCGCCTGCATCGTTACGCCGCCGGCACACCTTGCGACCTGTCGACGATCCTGCGCGGCCGGCCCCTGGGCAGCCATGTCTACACCTGCGGTCCGCAGCGCCTGCTCGATGCGGTACGGGAAACCGCAAGCCGCCTCGGTTGGCCCGCCAGCCGCGTGCACTGGGAAGCCTTCAGCGCCGCGCAGCCCGGCCGGCCCTTCGAACTGGAACTGGCCCGCAGCGGCCGCCGCCTTCAGGTCAGCGCCGGACAGAGCCTGCTCGAAGCCCTGGAAAGCGTCGGTATCGCGCCACCCAGCCTGTGTCGTGGCGGGGTCTGCGGCCAGTGCATGACCCGCCATCTGCACGGCGAAATCGAACACCGCGACAGCTTCCTGAGCCGTGCCGAACAGGCCGAGTTCCTTATGCCCTGCGTGTCCCGCGGTTGCGGCCCGCGGGTTTTGCTAGATCTCTAGGAGTCGACCATGTCCGTTCAATTCAGCCCACTCCAGACCTACCGGGAGCCCTTCAGCTTCCGCAACAGCCCCAAGGCCATCCAGCGCTTTCCGTTCCCCTTCAGCGAGGACAGTTACCTCTATTCGGTGAATATCGAACCGGCGAACTCGAAGGACCCCGGCTCGATCTACGAACACTGGTTCGATATCGACGAGCACTACCGCTCGGAAATGGCCGAACGCGCCCGGGTCCTGGACCAGGACCCACGCCGCTACCTGGTAATGCCGCATATGCAGGAAGCCGCCTGGGACGCCCTGGAAATGCTGATGGAAAAGCTCGCCGCCGATTATCCGCAGTGGTTCGAACTCGACTGCGACGGCTTGAACTGGCACTGGCGCAACAAGGCCCTGGCGATCGACCAGCGCTTTATCTTCGGCGACGCCACGACCTTGCCGTGCGAACCGCTGGAGTTCATCACCCGCCAGGTCCAGGGCGATTTCGCCCTGCTCGACCAGCGCGACGGCGACCTGTTCATGGACGCCGGCATGGTCACCAGCCCGGCGGACTGGTCGCTGGCCTTCGATGCCGGCATGAGCTTCAAGCAATGGCATTCGCCGGTGCCCATGGCCCACCAGATGGGCATCTTCGAGCGGGCCCTGAAATACCTGCTCAATGTCCCGGTGGGCCAGCCGGTGCGGCGCCTGAACTGGACGCTGACTATCAATCCGCGCCTGGACTCCTCGCCGGAAACCTTCCACGAATGGGGCGCCGACCGCGGCAGTGTCACCGCCGAAAACGCCGGTCGCCTGGTGCACCTGCGGGTCGAACTGCAACTGATGGCGCGCCTGCCCCGCAGCAACGGCCTGATGTTCAGCATCCGCACCTACCTGATCAGCCTCGACGAACTGGTCAGCCAGCCCGGCTGGGGCTGCCGCCTGCACCGCGTGCTGCGCGACCTGCCGGAGCCGATCGCCGACTACAAGGGCATGACCCGCTACCGAGAGACCCTGGTCAAGTGGCTGAGCCGCTGCGACCCCGACGCCTGACCCCTTACCCACTCTTTGACCGACAAGGACCTGCATATGGCTCATTCATGGCGCATTTCCGCACTCGCCGAGCGCCACCGCGCACTCGGCTCGAACCTGGAAGACTGGAACGGCATGGGCACCGCCTGGACCTACGCCAGCGACCTCGCCGATCACCACGAAGCGATCCGCACCCGGGCCGGGCTGATGGACGTGTCCGGGCTGAAAAAAGTCCATTACGTCGGCCCTCACGCCGAGAGCCTGCTGCAATGGGCAACCACCCGGGACATCAGCAAGCTGTATCCGGGCAAATCGGTGTACGCCTCGATGCTCGACGAGGAAGGCAAGTTCGTCGACGACTGCATCGTCTACCGCACCGGCCCCAACGCCTTCATGGTGGTCCATGGTGCCGGCAGCGGCCATGAAATGCTGGTGCGTTCGGCCCAGGGCCGGCAGGTCGCGGTGCTGTTCGACGACGATCTCCACGACCTGTCGCTGCAAGGCCCGCTGGCGGTGGATTTTCTTGCCGAGCACGTGCCCGGCATTCGCCAGCTGCCCTACTTCCACCACCTGCAGACCCGGCTGTTCGAGCGCCCGGTGATGATCTCGCGCACCGGCTATACCGGCGAGCGCGGCTACGAAATCTTCTGCAAGGCCGCCGATGCGCCCTTGCTCTGGGACCAGATCCTGGAACAGGGCGCGAGCCTGGGCATCATTCCCTGCGCCTTTACCGCCCTGGACTGGTTGCGGGTGGAAAGTTCGCTGATGTTCTTTCCCTACGACAACTCGCAGATGTATCCCTTCGCCGACGAGAAGCCCGGCGACACCCTCTGGGAAATGGGCCTGGAGTTCACCGTCTCGCCGGAAAAGCGCGACTTCCGCGGCGCCGAGGAACACCGCCGCCTGCAAGGCCGCGAGCGCTTCAAGATCACTGGCCTGCTGCTGGACGGCGTCCGCGCCGCCGAGGCCGGCGACACCCTCTGGCAAGGCGGCCAACAGGTCGGCGTGGTCACCTGCGGCATGTATTCGCGCTTGAGCAAACGCTCCATGGCCATCGCCCGCATGAACGTCGCCTGCTCCGTGCCCGGTATCGCCCTGCAAGTGCGCGGCAGCCTGGAAACCGGCGCCGTCAGCCACGCGCTGCCCTTCGACGATCCGCAGAAAACCAAACGCACCGCCAAGGGCTGAGCCACCCCGGGAGTTTCCATGGACCATCCAGAGCCACACTACATTCTCAAGATCACCTGCCCGGCCACCTCCGGCATCGTCGCGGCGGTCACCTCCTGCCTGGCCGGGCAGAACTGCTACATCAGCGAGCTGGCGCAGTTCGACGATGAGTTCACCGGGCGTTTCTTCATGCGCGCGGTGTTCCGCTTCAACAAAGGTTCGAGCGCCGACGTCGGCGCACTGCGCGAAGGCCTCGGTGGCCTGGCCGGCGGCTTCGACATGCAGTGGGAGCTGTTCAGCGGCGCCGAACCGACGCGAGTGCTGCTGATGGTCAGCAAGTTCGACCATTGCCTGACCGACCTGCTCTATCGCCACCGCAAGGGCGAGATGGACATGACCATCACCGCCGTGGTCTCCAACCACCTGGACCTGCGGCCGATGGCCGAGCGCGAGGGCATCCGCTTCATCTACCTGCCGATCACCAAGGACACCAAGGCCGGGCAGGAAGCCGAGCTGCTGCGCATCGTCGAGGAAACCCGCACCGACCTGGTGGTGCTTGCCCGCTACATGCAGATCCTCTCCGACGACCTGTGCCGCAAGCTGTCAGGCCGGGCGATCAATATCCACCACTCGTTCCTGCCGGGGTTCAAGGGTGCCAAGCCCTATCACCAGGCCTACGACCGTGGCGTGAAGCTGATCGGCGCCACCGCCCACTACGTCACCAGCGACCTGGACGAGGGCCCGATCATCGAGCAGGAGATCCAGCGGGTCGACCACACCCACCGGCCCGATTCCCTGGTCGCCATCGGCCGCGACACCGAAACCGTCGCGCTTTCCAAGGCCCTGAAATATCACCTGGAACACCGGGTCTTCATCAACCAGGACAAGACAGTGATCTTTCGCTGAGCGCCGACCCCATCATTACGAGGCACGATCATGACTTTACGCGTGGCAATCATCGGCGCCGGCCCTTGCGGCATGGCGCAACTGCGAGCCTTCCAGTCGGCCCGTGACAAAGGCGCCGAGATCCCGGAACTGGTCTGCTACGAAAAGCAGAGCGACTGGGGCGGCATGTGGAACTACACCTGGCGCACCGGCCTGGACGAAAACGGCGAACCGGTGCACGGCAGCATGTACCGCTACCTGTGGTCGAACGGCCCCAAGGAGTGCCTGGAGTTCGCCGACTACACCTTCGAAGAGCATTTCGGCCGACCCATCGGTTCCTACCCGCCGCGGGAAGTGCTCTGGGACTACATCAAGGGCCGCGTGGAAAAAGCCGGGGTGCGCCAGTACATTCGCTTCAACAATGTGGTGCGCCAGGTCAGCTTCGACGCCGACAGCGGCCGCTTCACTGTCCAGGCCCATGACTACAACCAGGATCTTCAGACCGAGGAAAGCTTCGACTACGTGATCAATGCCTGCGGCCACTTCTCCACGCCCAAGGTCCCGTACTTCGAGGGTTTCGAGCAGTTCGCCGGACGCATCCTGCACGCCCATGACTTTCGCGAGGCCCTGGAATTCAAGGGCAAGGACCTGCTGATCGTCGGCAGCAGCTATTCGGCCGAGGACATTGGCTCGCAGTGCTACAAATACGGCGCCCGGAGCATCACCAGTTGCTACCGCAGCGCGCCGATGGGCTACCAATGGCCGGTCAACTGGGAGGAAAAACCGCTGCTGCAACGCCTGGAAAACAACCGCGCCTATTTTGCCGACGGCAGCAGCAAGCACATCGACGCGGTGATCCTCTGCACCGGCTACAAGCATCACTTCCCGTTCCTGCCGGACGAACTCTGCCTCAAGACCGACAATCGCCTGTGGCCGATGAACCTGTACAAGGGCGTGTTCTGGGAGCCCAACCCACGGATGATCTACCTCGGCATGCAGGACCAGTGGTACTCCTTCAACATGTTCGACGCCCAGGCCTGGTATGCCCGCGACGTCATCCTCGGGCGCATCGCCTTGCCGTCTCACGCCGAGATGGTCGCCGACAGCCGGCAATGGCACGCACGCGAGCAGACCCTGGAAACCAACCAGCAGATGTTCGAGTACCAGGGCGCCTATATCCAGCAACTGGTGGACGCCACCGACTACCCCGATTTCGACATCGCAGCGGTCAACGACACCTTCCTGCACTGGAAGCACGACAAGGCCGAAAACATCATGGGTTATCGCGACAAGTCCTACCGTTCGCTGATGACCGGCACCCAGTCGCCGCCCCATCACACACCCTGGCTGCACGCGCTGGACGACTCCATGGCCGCCTACCTCGGCGAACCGCCCACCTCGATCCAGTCGGTTGGCTGACAGGGGAGTCGCAGCATGAACGCACCACGTGTTTCGCATCCCCGGGAGCCCGGGCTGTTTGCCCGGGCGCCGGCGCAGGAACGTTATCGGGTGGCCGCCGGCGGCGTCAGCCTGGTGGCCCTGGAGCCCGGCGACACCTTGCAGGTGATCGACGTCGAAGGCCTGCAATCCTGCGAGCTGCTGGCCCTCGCGGCGAACGGCCACAGCGCCCTGGCACAATGGGCACTGGCCGCCACGCCGGGCGGCGAGTTTATCGCCGGGCAATTGGCTGAGCCGAGCCTGCACAGCCGACGCATTCTCCAGGCCTTGCACAAACGCGGTATCGATCTCCGCTCACTGCCCCGCGCCGCCTCACTCTGGGGCGACGACAGCGCAGCCGGGCACAGCCGCCGCTTTGTCGCCAGTGATCCGCTGCTGGTGCTGGTGGCCGCCCCCGCCAGCCCCCACGCCGTCGACCGGCAATACCGGCCCAGCGAACTTCGCCTGGTGGTCGAGCGGGCCAACCCGTCGCCGCTGTGGCTGCCCGAACTGCCGGAACCCTTGGGCGAACTGGTGGACGAGTTCACCGTGCGCGCCGGCAGCGCCCGCGGCTACACCGTCGCCAAGGGCCAATATATCCAGGTGCTGGATGTCGCCGGCCGGCAATGCTCGGACTTTGTCGCCTTCGACCGCCGGGCGCTGGAGCGCGGTCAGGAACTGGACCTCGACCAGACCGTCACCCGCACCTTGAACGGCAGTGCCTACCCGGCGCCCGGGCTGTTCTCGAAGTTCTTCGACCGGCAGTTTCAGCCCATGCTCGAAGTGGTGCGCGACACCGTGGGCCGTCACGACGCTTTCGCCCTCGCCTGCGCCGCCCGTTATTACGAAAGCCAGGGCTATTTCGGGCACGACAACTGCAGCGACAACCTCAGCCGCGCCCTCGCCCCCCATGGCGTAAAAGCGCGCGCCGGCTGGCCGGCGATCAACTTCTTCTTCAACACCGCGATCGACGCCCACCAGCAGATGACCCTCGACGAACCCTGGTCGCGCCCCGGCGACTATGTACTGCTCAAGGCCATGAACGACCTGGTCTGCGGCAGCTCATCGTGCCCCGACGATATCGACCCGGCCAACGGCTGGAACCCGACCGACATCCATATCCGCGTCTACAGCGAACAGGAGCGTTTTTCCATCGCCATGAGCACTCGAACCACGGCGGACGCCGACCCGATCCTGACCCGTGAATCGGGCTTCCACAGCCGCACCAGCGGCCTGACCGGCAGCTTCACCGACTACCGCAACTGGTGGCTGCCCCTGCGCTACGACGGTTTCGGTGCCATCGACGAATACCTCGGCTGCCGCGAGCGCGTGGCGGTGATGGACCTGACGGCCCTGCGCAAGTTCGAGATCCTCGGCCCGGACGCCGAAGCCCTGTTGCAGTACTGCCTGACCCGCGACGTGCGGCGCCTGGCGGTCGGCCAGGTGGTGTATTCGGCGATGTGCCACGAGCACGGCGGCATGCTCGACGACGGCACCCTGCTGCGCCTGGGGCCGGATAATTTCCGTTGGATCTGCGGCGAGGACTATGCCGGCACCTGGCTGCGGGAACAGGCGGCGAAGCTGGGCATGAAGGTCTGGGTCAAGTCCGCCAGCGAGCAGATCCACAACCTGTCGGTCCAGGGTCCGCTGAGCCGCGAACTGCTCAAGCAGATGGTCTGGACCCCACCGACCCAGCCGGACCTGGAAAGCCTCGGCTGGTTCCGCTTCCTGGTGGGGCGCCTGGACGGCTACGACGGTTGCCCGCTGATGATTTCCCGCACCGGCTACACCGGCGAGCTGGGCTATGAGGTCTGGTGCCAGCCCGAGGACGCCGGGCGGGTCTGGGACCGGATCTGGCAGTTGGGCCAGCCCCTGGGCATCGTCCCCCTGGGCTTGGAAGCCCTGGACATGCTGCGCATCGAAGCCGGGCTGATCTTTGCCGGCTACGAGTTCAGCGACCAGACCGATCCATTTGAAGCCGGGATCGGTTTCAGCGTGCCGCTCAAGAGCAAGACCGACGACTTCATCGGTCGCGACGCGCTGCTGCGGCGCAGCGCCCATCCCAGCCACAAGCTGGTGGGCCTGCAACTGAGCGGCAATGAAGGTGCCCACCATGGCGATGCGGTCTATCGCGGTCGGGCCCGGGTAGGAGTCATCACCAGCGCCTGTCGCTCGCCACTGCTGGGCAGCAATATCGCCCTCTGTCGCGTCGATGTGGCCTGCGCCGAGATTGGCATGGAGCTTGAGGTCGGCAAGGTCGATGGCCTGCAGAAGCGCATCAGCGCCACGGTCACGCCCGCAATCTTCTACGACCCGGACAAGAGCCGGGTGCGCAGTTGATAGGAATAACGAACGGTTACGCCAACTGACTTTGACTGCCCAACGCCCCTCCACTCAGACATGGGAATACAAAGATGGAAGCGACGACGTTCGAGACCGTACCGCCGGCCACCGCCGCGGTCGGCAGCCTGCACCGCAAGATCGATTGGCGCGGCGCCTTCTGGGTCGCCAGCGGCGTGCCCGCGCTGGTGCTGTTCTCCATTGGCGCGATTGCCGCCACCGTGGGCAAACCGGCCTGGATCGTCTGGATCGTGTCGATCCTGTTCGGTTTTATCCAGGCCTTCACCTATGCCGAAATCGCCGGGCTGTTTCCGCACAAGTCCGGCGGCGCCTCGGTCTACGGCGCCATCGCCTGGGTCCGCTACAGCAAGCTGATCGCCCCGGTGTCGGTGTGGTGCAACTGGCTGGCCTGGTCGCCGGTGCTGGCCATCGGTTCGGGACTGGCCGCCGGCTATATCCTCACCGCGCTGTTTCCGGCGGACGCACTGATCAACACCTGGCAGTTCACCCTGCTTGACCTGGGCTGGGTCAAGAGCGGCCTGTCGCTGCGCATCAACGCCACCTTCGGTATTGGCCTGCTGATCCTGCTGGGAGTGTTCGCCGTGCAGCACGGCGGCATCCTGCGTTCGGCGCGACTGACCCTGGTGCTGGGCGCCACTTCGCTGATTCCGCTGCTGCTGGTAGGTGTGGTGCCGCTGCTTACCGGCGACGCGGCGCGGGTCAACTTCCTGCCGTTGTTCCCCCTGGCCCACGACGCCGCCGGACAGGTGATCGACGGGCCCTGGGATATTTCCGGCTGGTCGCTGATGGCCGGCGGCCTGTTCATGGCCGCCTGGTCGACCTACGGCTTCGAGACCGCCGTGTGCTATACACGGGAATTCAAGGACCCCAAGCGCGACACCTTCAAGGCGATCTTCTACGCGGGCCTGCTCTGCATCCTGGTGTTCACCCTGGTGCCGCTGGCTTTCCAGGGCAGCCTCGGGCTCGGTCAACTGGTGACGCCGGCGGTGCTCGATGCCAGCGGCACGGTGGTCACTCCCGCCGTCTACAGCGGCCTGCTGTCGCCGGCGATCTACAGCGGCATGGGCGTCGGCCAGGTCATGGCCGACAGCATCGGCGGCGGCAAGCTGGTGGCCAATATCGTGCTGATCATGCTGATACTGGCCACGCTGCTGGCGATCATGACCTCGATGTCCGGCTCTTCGCGCACCCTGTACCAGGCCTCGGTGGACGGCTGGTTGCCCAGGTACCTGGGGCGGACCAACGAACACGGCGCGCCGACGGCGGCGATGTGGACCGACCTGACGTTCAATATGCTGCTGTTGCTGATGTCCGACTATGTGTTCGTCCTCGCGGCGTCGAATGTCAGCTACATCATCTTCAACTTCCTCAACCTCAACGCCGGCTGGATCCACCGCCTGGACCGCCCGGACTGGGCCCGTCCGTACAAGGCACCGACCCTGTTGCTGGCGGCCGGCGGGGTGCTGAGCTTCGTCAATCTGGCTTGCATGGGAATGGGCGCGGATATCTGGGGCGCCGGTACGCTGTTCACCGGCCTGTTACTGGCGCTGCTGATCATTCCGGTGTTTGTCGTGCGCCATTACTGGCAGGACAAGGGCCGTTTCCCGGAAGCGATGCTGACCGACCTGCATATCCAGGCCGATGCCGGACTCAAGCGCGCGGGTATGCTGCCTTATGTCACACTGCTCGCCGGCGTGCTGGTGGTATATTTCTGCCACCGGCTGGTGGCCTGACCGACCTGAAGAACCCCAATGACCTGGCTGGCGCTACCAGCCGTCCAGGCTGAACCCGATCCCTGTAGGAGCCGGCTTGCTGGCGATGGGGCCAGTGAGCCTTGCATCGCCTGATCGGCCGCTATCGCCAGCAAGCTGGCTCCTACAGGTTTGGCGGTGTCTTCAAGTCCCCCATTGGGGCGAAGGCGCCTGGCCCCACTCTTTTTCCTATCCAGACCATGGTGACGCATTCGATGAATTCTTCCCTTGCACCGGCCCGTGACATCGACGGCAAGGCAATCGCCGCCCAGGTGCTCAATGAAGTCCGCGACGAAGTCGCGAACCTGGCCCGGCAAGCCATCTTCCCCGCACTGGCCGTGGTCCTGGTGGGCGACGACCCGGCCAGCCAAGTCTATGTGCGCAATAAATTGCTGCGCGCCGAAGAAGTCGGCATCCGCTCGCTGGAACATCGCCTGCCCGCAAGCACCGGCCAGGCCGAGCTGCTGCAACTGATTGGCGAACTGAATGCCGATCCGACAGTGAACGGCATCCTGGTGCAACTGCCGTTACCCGCGCATATCGAAGAAAATGCCGTGATCCAGGCCATCGACCCGCTCAAGGATGTCGACGGCTTTCACCGGGAAAACGTCGGCGGCCTGGTTCACGGCGCCGAAGTGCTGACACCCTGCACCCCCAGTGGCTGCATGCGCTTGCTGCAGGAAACCTGCGGCGATCTGAGCGGCAAGCACGCGGTGGTGATCGGTCGTTCGAATATCGTCGGCAAGCCGATGGCGACCTTGCTGTTGCAGGCCGATTGTTCGGTCAGCGTGGTGCACTCGCGCAGTGTCGATGCCCCGGCGTTGTGCCGGCTGGCGGATATTGTGGTGGCCGCTGTCGGGCGCCCACAGTTGATCGATGCCAGTTGGCTCAAGCCGGGCGCGGTGGTGATCGATGTGGGTATCAACCGGATTGAAACCGAGACCGGCAGCCGCCTGGTAGGGGATGTCGACTATGCCAGCGCCCGCCTGGTGGCCAGCGCGATCACCCCGGTACCGGGTGGGGTCGGGCCGATGACCATTGCCTATCTGATGAAGAACACCGTGATTGCCACACAGTTGCAGCAATCCCGATAGACGCTGGCGGTTGTGCTGTCCTCGCAGACGCCATCGCCGGCTTGCCGGCGATGCGATGTCAGCCGTTACACCGTTTCACCGGCCGGCACACCGGGTCCAGGCTCAATGGTTGTAAGCGCGCTCATTGTGCTCGGCCAGGTCCAGCCCCATCTCTTCCACCGACTCATCGGCGCGCAAACCGATCAACACCTTGATAACCTTGAGAATCACCCAACTGACGACAAAGCAGTAGGCCGTGGTCAGCGCCACCCCCTTGATCTGCGCCAGGACCTGCCCGCCCAGGGTCACGCCCTCCACCAGGCCGCCCATCGACGGCACGCAGAACACCCCGGTCAGCACCGCGCCGATCATGCCGCCGATGCCATGCAGTCCGAAGACATCGAGGCTGTCGTCATAGCCGAAGCGTCGTTTCAGCACGGTCACACTCAGGTAGCAGAACACCCCGCACAACAAGCCGATGGCCAGGGCACCGCCGACGCCGACATAGGCGCAGGCCGGGGTGATCCCCACCAAACCGGCCAAGGCACCGCTGGCCAGGCCCAGGGCACTGGGTTTGCCGACCTTGAACCACTCGGTGAACATCCAGCCGAGAATACCGGCACAGGCGCCCAACTGGGTATTGAGCATGACGATGCCCGAGAGCCCGTTGAGACCGCCGCCGGAACCGATATTGAAACCGAACCAGCCGACCCAGAGCATCGCCGCGCCGGCCATGGTCAGGCTCAGGTTGTGCGCCGGCATCGGCTCGTTCTGATAACCCTTGCGTTTGCCGAGGATCAGGCACGCGGCCAGGGCGGCGACGCCGGCGTTGATATGCACGGCGGTGCCGCCGGCAAAATCGAGCACGCCCCAGTTGTGCATCAGGGCCCCGGCCCCACCCCAGACCATATGCGCCACCGGCGCGTAGACCAGGGTGAACCAGACCGCCATGAACAGCAGCGCCGCCGAGAACTTCATGCGCTCGGCAAAGGCCCCGGCAATCAGCGCCGGGGTGATGATGGCGAAGGTCATCTGGAAGGTCACGAACACCCCTTCCGGGATATCCCCCACCAGGCTGTCGGGTTTCATTCCGGCCAGGAAGGCCCGGCTCAGGCCACCGACAAAGCTGTTGAAGGTCACCTGGCCGTCGATCATGCCGGTGGTGTCGACCACCATGCTGTAGCCGTAGATCACCCACAACACGCCGACCAGACCAGCGACACCGAAGCACTGGGTGAACAGCGAGAGCATGTTTTTTGCCCGGACCAGGCCGCCGTAGAACAGCGCCAGACCCGGCAGGCACATGAACAGCACCAGCACCGCCGCGGTGATCATCCAGGCGGTGCTGCCGGTATTGAGGGTCGGGGTGTCGGCTGCTTGAGCCACGGGTGCTATCGCACCGAGGGCCAGCAGCAGTAAAAGGGATTTGCCAGGTAGACGATTGACCATTATTGAAGCTCCTGCAAAAAGAATGGGGATGTCTGGCAGCGAGCAATGTGAGAGTGGACGGGCCTCGGGGCCTCTTCGAATGATGAACGTGCAAATACCGCCGTCCCTGTCAGGGCCCGTCACGGCTGAGCACGCTCTCTGCAGGAGCCAGCTTGCTGGCGATGAGGCCGGTGAGCCTTGCATCGTCTGAGCGGCCGCTATCGCCAGCAAGCTGGCTCCTACAGGTTTTTCGGCGTGTTCAAGATTCCATTGGAGTCTTGGTTCAGTAGCCCGAACCCGGAATCCACGACGTGCCGGCCAGCGGCACCCGGGCCATGGCCGCCGATTCCACGGTCAGGGCCACCAGGTCCTCGGGATCGAGGTTATGCAGGTGCGACTTGCCACAGGCCCGCGCCATGGTCTGCGCCTCCAGCACCAGCACCCGCAGGTAGTTGGCCAGGCGCCGGCCGCCTTCCACCGGATCGAGGCGCTTGGACAGCTCCGGGTCCTGGGTGGTGATCCCCGCCGGGTCACGACCGTTCTGCCAGTCATCGTAAAAGCCGGCCGCCGAGCCGATCTTCTTCAATTCCTCGTCCAGGCGCGGGTGGTTGTCACCCAGGGCAATCAATGCCGCCGTGCCGATCGCCACCGCATCGGCCCCCAGCGCCATGGCCTTGGCCACATCGGCACCGTTGCGAATCCCGCCCGAGACGATCAACTGCACCCTGCGATGCATGCCCATCTCCTGCAACGCCTGGACCGCCTGGGGAATCGCCGGCAGGATCGGAATCCCCACATGTTCGATAAACACTTCCTGGGTCGCCGCCGTGCCGCCCTGCATGCCATCGAGCACAATCACATCGGCCCCGGCCTTGACCGCCAGCTTGACGTCGTAATACGGCCGGCTGGCACCGATCTTCACGTAGATCGGTTTTTCCCAATCGGTGATTTCCCGCAACTCGGCAATCTTGATCGCCAGGTCGTCCGGGCCGGTCCAGTCCGGGTGCCGACAGGCGCTGCGCTGGTCGACGCCGATCGGCAGCGTGCGCATGCCCGCTACGCGCTCGGTGACTTTCATCCCCAGCAGCATGCCGCCACCGCCCGGCTTGGCGCCCTGCCCCAGGACGATCTCGATGGCGTCGGCCTTGCGCAGATCATCCGGGTTCATGCCATAACGCGACGGCAGGTATTGATAGACCAGGTGCTGCGATTGCCCGCGCTCTTCCGGGGTCATGCCGCCGTCACCGGTGGTGGTGCTGGTGCCGGCAATGGTCGCGCCACGGCCGAGGGCTTCCTTGGCATTGGCCGACAGCGCGCCGAAGCTCATGCCGGCGATGGTCACCGGAATCTTCAGGTGGATCGGCTTCTTGGCGAAGCGGTTGCCGAGAATCACATCGGTCCCGCACTTCTCCCGGTAGCCTTCCAGCGGGTAGCGCGAGACGCTGGCACCGAGCAGCAGCAAGTCATCGAAGTGCGGCAGCTTGCGCTTGGTGCCACCACCCCGGATGTCATAGATACCGGTCTCGGCGGCACGCTGGATTTCCTGGATGGTCAGGCGGTCGAAGGTGGCGGATTCACGCAGCACCGGAGTAGCGGCTTTTGGGTTAACAGGGTCGCTCATGGCAGTTCTCCTCGCGCGGATCAGTACGCGGACGCGTTATCGACTTTGAAGTTGTACAACTGACGGGCCGAGCCATAGCGCTTGAAGCTGGCGGGGGACTCGTCGAAACCGGCGCGGTTGAGCAGTTCCTGCAACTCTTCCAGGTGCTCGGCGCGCATCTCTTTCTCGACGCAATCCGACCCCAGGGACTGCACGCTGCCTTTGACATAGATACGGGTTTCGTAGAGCGAATCGCCCAGGGCATCGCCGGCATCGCCACACACCACCAGGCGTCCGGCCTGGCCCATGAAGCAGCTCATATGGCCGATGCTGCCGCCGACCACGATATCAATGCCCTTCATCGAGATCCCGCAACGGGCCCCGGCATCACCCTCGATCACCAGCAGACCGCCATGGGCCGTGGCTCCGGCCGCCTGGGAGGCGCTACCCTTGATCCGGACCATGCCGGACATCATGTTTTCCGCCACACCGACACCGGCATTGCCGTGCACGGTGATGCTCGCCTTCTGGTTCATGCCCGCGCAGTAGTAACCGGCATGGCCCTGGATATCGATGGACACCGCCTGGTTCACCCCCACCGCGAGGTTGTGCTTGCCGTTGGAATGGGTCACCACCCATTCACGGTCCTCTAGCTGATGGACCTGGTCATGCAGCGCCTGGTTGAGGTCGCGGACCGAGGCCGTGGAAAGATCGATGGTTTTCATGCAGGCACTCCTTAAGCTGATTCGCGTTCCCAGAGGTACAGGGTCGCCGGCGTCGGCTCCCAGACCTTGGCGTGTTCGATACCCGGCAGGCTCGACAGGGCCTGGTATTCCGAGGCCATGGCCACGTAGTCGTCGGTTTCGGCGATGATCGCCGGCTTGCACGCCACCGGATCGCGGATCACCGCGAAGCCGTTGCGGGTGCCGATGGCGAAGGTGAAGAAGCCATCGAGGTCGCGCAGTGAATGGTCCAGCGCCTGCTTCAGCGAGTCGCCCTGTTGCAGGCGCCAGGTCAGGTAACCGGCGGCCACTTCGGTGTCGTTGTCGGTCTCGAAATGAATGCCTTCGCGCTTGAGTTCCTGGCGCAGACGGAAGTGGTTGGACAGCGAGCCGTTGTGCACCAGGCACAGGTCCGCGCCAGTGGAGAACGGGTGACTGCCTTCCAGGGTCACCGCGCTTTCGGTGGCCATGCGGGTATGCCCGATAATGTGGCTGCCCTGCATGCCGGCCAGGCCGAAACGCCGGGAAATCTCCAGCGGCAGGCCCATGCCCTTGAGGATTTCGATGCTCTGTCCGGCGCTCATGATCCGCAGCGACGGCGCCAGCTCATTGAGCAGCGCCCGTACCGGAGCTTCAGTGGCCTGGATTTTCAGCACCACGGCACTGGCGTTCTGAAACCAGTCCAGGGAACAGCCCAGGCGCCCTTCCAGCTCGGCCATCAGTGGTTGCCAGTCGAAACCCTCAGTGGTCGCCTGCAAGGTCAGTTTGAGCCAGCCGTCGGCCACTTCATCACCGTAGATGGCAAAGCCGGCGCTGTCCGGGCCACGGTCGGTCATGGCCAGCAACATCGGCTCGAACAACTGGCCGAGCCGGGCTTCCAGCTGCGGATTTTTCAGGTAAAGTCCTACGATCCCACACATATCAAGTCTCCCTCGAAGACACAGGACGCCCGGTTTTCCCCCGACCGCCCGAATGGTTGTTGAAGCGGTCGGTCAGAAGAATTCGGTGTAGCGCTGGATTTCCCAGTCGGAGACATGGCGGCTGTATTCCACCCACTCCATGCGCTTGAGCTTGATGAACTCGCCGACGATTTGCGGGCCCATGACCTCGGCGAACAGCGGGTCGGCTTCGAGGGCGTCGGTGGCTTCCTTGAGCGATTGCGGCAAGGTCTTGATGCCCCGGGCGGCGATCTGCTCCAGGCTCAGGCTGTAGAGGTTTTCGTTGCAGACATGCTCGACTTCCAGTTGCCGGTCGATGCCGTCCAGGCCCGCGGCGATGATCGCGGCGCTGACCAGGTAGGGGTTGCAGCCGGCATCCGGCAGGCGGAATTCGAGGCGTCCGTAAGGCACGCGGACCATCGCCGAGCGGTTGTTGGCGCCGAAGGCGATAAAGGCCGGGGCCCAGGTCGCGCCGGACAGGGAGTTACCCACCACCAGGCGCTTGTAGGAGTTCACCGTCGGCGCGGCGAAGGCACACAGCGCCGGGCCATGGGCGAGCAGGCCGGCGGCGAAGTGATAGGCCAGCTTCGACAGGCCCATGCCGCTCGGGTCGCTGGCGTCATGGAACAGGTTCTTGTTCTCGGCGCTGGCGATCGACAGGTGAAAGTGCATGCCGTTGCCGGCCCGCTTCGGGTCGGGCTTGGGCATGAAGGAGCAGATCATGCCCAGGTCGTTGGCGATCTCGCCGGCAGCCATGCGGAAGAAGGTGAAGCGGTCGGCCGAGGTCAGGGCATCGCTGTAGGTGTAGTTGATCTCGAACTGGCCGTTGGCGTCTTCGTGGTCGATCTGGTAGACCTCGAAATCCACCGCTTGCAGCGACTCGGTCATGTGCTCGAGAAACACCCGGGAGCGCGACAGGCCCTTGTAGTCGTAGCAGGGCTTGTCGAGGTTGTCGCTGGCGTCGACCGCTTGCAGCTTGCCCTCGGCGTCACGGCGGAACAGGCTGAATTCCGGCTCCAGGCCAGTGTTGAGGGTCCAACCCTTGTCCTGCAGGCGCTGGACCTGTTGTTGCAGGACATAGCGGCTGTCATAGGGATGCGGTTGGCCGTCGACATACCCGACACAGACCACGCGGCCATACCCCGGCTGCCAGGGCACCGGCGTCAGGGTCGACAGATCGCCACGGGCCATGAAGTCCGGACCGTGGGGCTCCATGCCCATGCCGCAGATGGCGAAACCGGCAAATCCGGCCCCTTCTTCCGCCACCGTCTTGAGTCCGCACACCGGCACCGATTTGGTTTTTGCCGCGCCATGGATATCGACAAATTGCGCAAGCACGTACTTGATCCCGTGCTTGTCGATAAGGCGCTGGGTTTCTGCTGGCAACATGGGGTCTTCACTCCTCGTGAAAAGGCAAAGCGCTAGGGATGGAGTTGACGCTCTCAACCTTCTTTATTCCGCAGAAGAAAGTTAATTTCTCTTCAGGAATGCAAAGCCCTTGCCAAGTCCCGCCATGCCGAAATGCGACATCAGTGACCGCGCATTTGTGCTGTATATATGGGAAAATTGTTTTCCCTGTGGGAATACACCCCATTGGCGAGCCTCGCAGGTGCTCGCCTTGCACTTTCCTAGTGCGAAACTAATATTATTGAACAGAAACCGTGCAGGTCCCGATGAATATGCCGAACGAGCTCGAACCCCGCCTCAAGCTGGAGCAGTACCTGGGCATGCAGATCAAGCGCCAGCGCCTGGCCCAGGACCTGAAGCTGTCCGATGTGGCGAAGATCGCCGGCATCAGCCAGGGCATGTTGAGCAAGATCGAAAACGCCCAGGTGTCCACCAGCCTCGATACCCTGAGCCGCCTGTGCGACGTGCTCGGGCTGCCGATGTCCAAGCTGTTCAGCCAGTACGACCAGCAAGGTGGCAGTGCCCTGCTGGTCAAGGCCGACCAGGGCATGGAGGTGGTGCGCCGGGGCACGGAGAAAGGCCACACCTACCACCTGCTCAACCATACCCGCGGGCCGAAGAAGAGCTTCGAGGCGTATATGGTCAGCATGGATGACGCCAGCGAGGAGTTTCCGACCTTCTCCCATCCCGGCACCGAGTTCCTGCATCTGCTCGAAGGCGAGCTGATCTACCGCCACGGCAATCAGCTGTACCGCATGGAAGCCGGTGACAGCCTGACCTTCGAAGGCGAAGTGCCCCACGGTCCCGAGCAATTGGTGCAGGTGCCGATCCGCCTGCTGTCGATCATGAACTACGGCAACGGCAACGAATAAACCCGCCCCTCGCGCACGACGGCCAGAAACGCTGTCGTGCCGCCTGATATTTCCCACCAGTTAAAAAACTTTCAGAAACCTCTGGACGTCCCCCGCGCACTTCCCCTATAAAGCCGCTATTGGGAATATTTTATTCCCTATAAGAAAATACGCTTCATCCATGAAGCTGGCTTCACCGTTGTTTTTTATCGCCCTGCGATGAGCTGCCGCCACCCTCCCGAGGACGCGTCATGCAACACGACAAAAACCATTTCATCATCAAGATCAGCTGTCCGGCGGTGTCCGGGATCGTCGCCGCCGTCACCACTTACCTGGCGGACAACGGTTGCTACATCGGGGAGATGGCGCAATTCGACGACGAGTTCAGCGGCAAGTTTTTCATGCGTGCGGTGTTCCGCTTCAACGACGGCCTGCCCGCCGATATCGAGACGCTCAAGGCCGGCTTCGCCGACGTGGCCAAGGCCTTCGACATGGCCTGGGAGCTGCACGATACGCGCCAGCCCATGCGCGTGCTGCTGATGGTCAGCAAGTTCGACCATTGCCTGACCGACCTGCTCTACCGCTACCACAAGAGCGAGATGGACATGACCATCACCGCCATCGTCTCCAATCACCTGGACCTGCGGCCCATGGCCGAGCGCGAAGGCATCCGCTTCATCTACCTGCCGGTGACCCAGGACACCAAGGCCCGCCAGGAAGCCGAGCTGATGACCATCATCGACGACACCCGCACCGACCTGGTGGTCCTGGCGCGCTACATGCAGATCCTCTCAGACGACCTGTGCCGGCAGCTCTCGGGCCGGGCGATCAATATCCACCATTCGTTCCTGCCCGGTTTCAAGGGTGCCAAGCCCTATCACCAGGCTTACCAGCGCGGGGTGAAACTGATTGGCGCCACCGCCCACTACGTCACCAGCGACCTGGACGAAGGTCCGATCATCGAGCAGGAAGTGCAACGGGTCGACCACGTGTACCGCCCCGATGACCTGGTGGCGACCGGTCGCGACACAGAAACCGTGGCCCTGTCCAAGGCGGTCAAGTACCACCTGGAGCACCGGGTTTTCCTCAACCAGGACAGAACGGTGATCTTCCGGTGAACACACCCCGACTGATAGATGGCAAGGCCGCTTCGGCGCGGGTCCTGGAACAGGTGCGTCGTGAAGTCGGCGAGCTGCTCGCCCAGGCAGTGCAACCGGCGCTGGCGGTGATCCTGGTGGGCAGCGACCCGGCCAGCCAGGTCTATGTGCGCAACAAGATCCTGCGCGCCGATGAGGTGGGGATTCGCTCCCAGGAGCATCGCCTGCCCGGCGACACCAGCACCGAGCAGTTGCTGAACCTGATCAAGGGCCTCAACGACGATCCCTCGATCAACGGCATCCTCCTGCAACTCCCGCTGCCGGCGCAGATCGACGAACTGCGGGCCCTGGAAGCCATCGACCCGCGCAAGGACGTGGACGGTTTCCACAGTAAAAACGTCGGCGGCCTGAGCCAGGGCCGCGACGTGCTCGCCCCTTGCACTCCCAGCGGCTGCCTGCACCTGCTGGAACAAACCTGCGGCGATCTGCGCGGCAAGCATGCCGTGGTGGTCGGCCGCTCGAATATCGTCGGCAAACCCATGGCGGCTTTGCTGCTCAAGGCCGATTGCTCGGTCACCGTGCTCCACTCCCGCAGCCGTGATGCCCAGGCGCTGTGCCGCCAGGCCGATATCGTGATTGCCGCCGTCGGCCGCGCCGGCCTGATCGACGCCAGCTGGCTGAAACCGGGAGCGGTGGTGATCGATGTGGGGATCAATCGGATTGATACCGGGAATGGCAGCCGCCTGGTCGGCGATGTCGATTTCGCCAACGCCCTGCCCCAGGTCTCGGCGATTACTCCGGTCCCCGGCGGCGTCGGCCCGATGACCATCGCCTTCCTGATGAAAAACACCGTGATCGCCGCCCGGCAGCAACACCAGGCGCAACGCAACCAATCGGAGGCCGTATGCCATTCAATCTATTGAAATACGGACTGAGCGCCGAATACCCGGTGGACGTCGACCTGCCGCCGCCCTGCGAGCTCAAGCCGTCCTATGACGTGGTGATCATCGGCGCCGGCGGCCATGGCCTGGCCACCGCCTACTACCTGTCACGCTACCACGGCATCAACAATATCGCCGTGCTGGAGAAGGCCTACCTGGGCGGCGGCAACACCGCGCGCAATACCGCGGTGATCCGCTCCAACTACCTCACCAGCGAAGGCGTGCGCTTCTATGCCGAGTCGGTGAAGCTGTTCCAGAACCTCTCCAACGAATTCGACTTCAACATCATGTACTCGGAGCGCGGCCAACTGACCCTGGCCCACACCGATGCGACGGTGCGCTCGTTCCGCCAGCGCGCCGAGGTCAACAAGCACTTCGGCGGCCGCACGGAAATGATCGACCGCCAGCAGATTCGCGAGCTGGTGCCCAGCCTCAATCTCGACCCCGGCCATCTGCCGGTGATCGCCGGGCTCTGGCATATCGACGGCGCCACCGCGCGGCATGACGCGGTGGCCTGGGGCTACGCCAAGCAAGCGGCCAAGCGCGGGGTGGAGATTCATCAGCTCACCGAGGTCCAGGACCTGGTGATCGAGAACGGCCGGATCCGCGCGCTGAAAACCAATCGCGGCACCGTGCAGTGTGGCTGCGTGGTCCAGGCCATCGCCGGGCACAGTTCGCTGTTGATGGCCAAGGCCGGGATCCGTTCGCCGATCCAGACCTTTCCCTTGCAGGCCATGGTGACCCAGCCGTTCAAGCCCTTCCTCGATCCGCTGGTGAGCTCCTCGGCGCTGCATTGCTATGTGCAGCAGACCAGTCGCGGCGAAGTGGTGTTCGGGGGGGGCTCGGACCCCTACCCGCTGTTCAACAGCCGTTCGACCCTGGACCTGAAGGAAAGCCTGCTGGCCCATGCCATCGAGATGTTCCCGTTCCTGGCCAACGCCAAGCTGATGCGCCAGTGGGCCGGGATCACCGACATGACCCCGGACTACAGCCCGATCATGGGCCTGTCGCCGGTGGAAAATTACTACCTGGACGCCGGCTGGGGCACCTGGGGCTTCAAGGCCACGCCGATCTGCGGCAAGACCATGGCCGAGCTGGTTGCCAGCGGCGGCCGGGTGCCGGAGCTGATCAAGCCCTTCGGTCTCGAGCGTTTCAGCACCTTCCAGCAAGTCAACGAAATGGGCGCCACGGCGGCCAGCCACTAATGGAGAGCGGACTGTGAAAATCATCAATTGCCCGCTCAACGGGCCGCGCAATATCAGTGAGTTCACCTACGGCGGCGAGTTCAAGCCGATGCCGGACCCGGGCACCTGCAGCGATGCCGAGTGGGCGGACTATGTCTTCAACAGCGAAAACCGCGCCGGGGTGGTCCGCGAGTGGTGGATGCACACGCCTTCCAGCTACTGGTTCCTGGCCGAGCGCCACACCGTCAGCGACGAGATCATCCGCACCTTCGATGCCAGGGAACTGTTCAGTTCACGGCTCGACTTCAATGCCCCTCAGTCCCGGGAGATCGCCGGATGAACAGTTCCAACCGCCTGCCCGCCCCCATGGGTTTGCTGATCGACCGCGACCAGCCGCTGGACTTCAGCTTTGACGGCAAGGCCTACCAGGGTTTCAAGGGCGACAGCATCGCCAGCGCCCTGCTCGCCAATGGCCGTTTCCTGCTCTCGCGCTCCTTCAAGTACCACCGCCCCCGTGGCCCGCTGACCATGGCCGGCCAGGACGCCAACAGCCTGGTGCAGTTGCCTCGCGAGCCGAATGTGCTGGCCGATGCTTATCCACTGGAAGCCGGCCTTGAGGTCCAGGGGCAGAATTTCAACGGTTCCCTGGATAACGACCGCGATGCCTACCTCGGCAAGTTCTCCAAATTCATGCCGGTGGGCTTCTATTACCGCTCGTTCTACAAGCCCAAGGGCATGTGGAAAGTCTGGGAGCCGATCATTCGCAAGAAAGCCGGCCTGGGCGTGCTCGACCTGAAGTTCCAGCCCGAGTACTACGACAAGGCCTACCTGTTCACCGACCTGGCGGTGATCGGCGCCGGGCCCGCCGGGTTACAGGCGGCCTTGACCGCCGCCAACTGCGGGGCCCAGGTGCTGTTGATCGAACAGCAACCGGTGCTCGGCGGCGCCCTCGCTTACGCGCGTTTCGATATCGCCGGCAGCCGTGCCGAGCACCTGCGCCGGGAACTGCTGGAGGCGGTCCTTGGCCACGCCAATATCCGCGTGCTGAGCGACGCCACCTGTAATGCCTGGTTCACCGACAATTACCTGCCGGTGATCCAGGGCAAGCGGATGTACAAGGTCCGCGCCCGCCAGTGCCTGGTGTGCAGCGGCGCGTTCGACCAGCCGGTGATTTTCCGCAACAACGACCTGCCCGGCGTCATGCTGTGCAGCGCCGCGCAACGCCTGATGAAGCTCTACGCGGTCAAGCCGGGCAAACGCGCGGTGGTGTTGACCGGCAACGATGACGGCTACTACACCGCCCTCGACCTGCACGACCAGGGGGTCGAGGTGGCCGCGCTGGTAGACCTGCGCAATAGCGCCGACCCGGCCCTGTCCCGCGCCCTGGAGCAACGCAAGATCCCCCACCTGACCGGTAGCACGGTCTATGAAGCCCTGCACGAAAAGGGCATGCGCCACGTCAACGGTGTGGAGGTGCGCACCATCAGCGGCCAGGGCCAGGTCAGCGACAGCGGCCTGCGCCTGGACTGCGACCTGCTGTGCATGTCCGCCGGCTATATGCCTGTTTACCAGCTGCTTTGCCAGGCCGGCGGCAAGCTGGCCTACGACGACCAGAAGGCCGAATTCAACCTCAGCGGCCTGCCGGCCAACCTCGCTGTCGCCGGTTCCGCCAATGGCCGTCATGGCCTGGACAACGTTCTCGCCGACGGTGCCAATGCAGGGCTCGACGCGGCCAGGGCCCTGGGGCTGAGCGTCGGCGCCGAGCGGGCGAACTACGCCCGGGAAAACCCGGTGAATTTCGACTGGCCGATTTTCCCGCACCCCAAGGGCAAGGACTTCGTCGACTTCGACGAGGACCTGCAGGTGCGCGATATCATCAACGCGACCAAAATCGGCTACCGCGACGTGCAACTGGTCAAACGTTATTCGACCGTGGGCATGGGACCGTCCCAGGGCCGCCATTCGGCCTTGCCCACCGCACGCCTGGTCGCGGCCTCGACCCAGCGCAATATCAGCGAAACCGGCGTCACCACGGCACGACCGCCGTTTGTCGCGGAAAAGCTGGCCCACGTCGCCGGCCGCGCCTTCGATCCTTACCGGCAGACCCCGATGCACCGCCGTCACTTGGAAGCCGGCGCGAAAATGATGCCCGCCGGCATCTGGCAACGCCCGGCGTTCTACGGCAAGGCCGAAGACCGCGAGCGCTGCATGCAGGAAGAAGCCCGCCACGTACGCAGCAAGGTCGGCCTGATCGACGTCTCGACCCTTGGCGGCCTCGATATCCGTGGACCGGATGCGGCCGAGTTGCTGAACCGGATGTACACCTTCGCCTTTCTCAAGCAACCGGTGGGCCGCTCGCGTTATGCGCTGATGACCAACGAACAGGGCGCGGTAATCGACGACGGCGTCTGCGCGCGTTTCGCCGAGGAGCATTTCTACGTCACCGCCACCACCAGCGGCGTCGACCGCATCTACCAGCAGATGCTCAAGTGGAATGCCCAGTGGCGCCTGGACGTGGACATCGCCAACGTCACCGCCGCCCTTTGCGCGGTCAATGTGGCCGGACCCGATTCGCGCAAGGTCCTGGAACAGCTCTGCCCGGACCTCGACCTGAGCGCCGACGGTTTCCCGTACCTGGCGGTGCGCCAGGGCACGGTCGCGGGGATCAAGGCACGGTTGCTGCGGGTCGGTTTCGTCGGCGAGCTGGGCTATGAAATCCACGTGCCGGCCCGCCATGGCCTGGCGCTCTGGGATGCCCTGGTCAGTGCCGGCCAGGCCCACGACATCCGGCCCTTCGGCGTCGAGACCCAGCGTCTGCTGCGCCTGGAAAAAGGCCACGTGATCATCAGCCAGGACACCGACGGCATGACCCATCCGGCGGAGATCGACATGGGCTGGGCGGTCAGTCGCAGCAAACCGTTCTTCGTCGGTCGGCGCTCGCTGGACATCCTCGAAGCCCAGCCGCTCAAGCGCAAACTGGTGGGTTTCACCCTGCCCAAGGGCAGCCCGCAACCGCTGGAGGGCCATCTGGTGCTCGACGGTGCGGACATCAGCGGCAACGTCACCTCCTGCGAGTATTCCGCAAGCCTTGGCCGAATCATCGGCCTGGCCTATGCCGGGGCACGCCAGAGCGAGCCGGGGCAACAGATTCCGATCCGCGTCGAAGGCGCGATCGTGGTCATGGCCACCGTGGTGAAACTGCCTTTCTTCGATCCCGAAAACCTGCGTCAGGGGCTTTGACTCATGTCCATTTTCGCCACGCATGACCCCATCGTGACTGCCTTGCCAAGCCACACACTGAGCGATTTGACCGACCTGCCGCGGGTCGGCTTTCGCGGCCGCGACAGCGCCCAGGCGCTACAGGCCAGCGGTTTCAGCCTGCCGGATCGACCCAACCGTAGCGTCACCCAGGAAGATGGCAGCCAGGTCATCAGCCTGTCGGCCAGCGAGTACCTGCTGCTGGGCAGTCCCCGGGACCATGGCTTGCGAATCGCCGATGAAGAAGCCCGCTGGGAACTCGACCATCAGGCCAACTACTTGCTACCACGCCAGGACAGCCATGCCTGGCTGCAACTGAGTGGCGAACGGGTGCCCGAGGTGATGGCAAAGATCTGCGGGGTCGACCTGCGTCCGCAGGCCTTCGGGCCGGGGTCGGTGGCGCAGACCTCGGCGGCGCGGATCAACGTCATCGTGATCAATCCCCAGGTAGCCGAGGTCGCGACCTTGCATATCCTCTTCGACCGGGCATCACTCAGCTATTTTCGCGGGGCGTTGCTCGATGCCCTGGCGGAATTCGGGGTGCAGGACTAGCAACAGCCTTCGGCAGAAGGCTGGCGTGAACGGCGGGTGACGCGTTTGACAGCCGGTGGTGGGTACGAACCTAGTTCATGCCACCGGCAAAAGCCCTGCGCCCGGCCTTCATCTCGGTGCGCAATTCGCCGATGAAATTGGCAATCGAACGGATGCTGGTGAAGCCGCTGGTGGATACGCCATTGAGCTGCAGATCCACGCGACCCGAAATCGGATCGAAGATCTTGATCATCAAGGCACCGCTGGCATTCACCGTGCAGGTGCAGGACAGCGGAAGAAAGCCGGATTCAATGATCTGGCAGAGCTCTGCTTCTGGAATCATGCTGTTCATCCTTGATGATCAGTCCGGGTAGTGCTTGACGGGTCCAGCATAGACCGTTTTTTTCAAACGCAAGACTCTGCGCGAGCAGATCGCTCAAGGGACTGTGATGCCTGTCACAGACAGGCCCCCATCCTGCCGCGCCATCCGACGAATTGCACTCCCCCGCGACACATGGCCGATATGGCCTCGCGGCAGCACCTCTCAGCGCTGCTGCGAGGCAAAGCGGCCCTTGCCCGCCTGCTTCGCTTCGTACATTCGACTGTCCGCCTCGCGCAACAGCTGTGTCGCGGATCTCGGATCATCGCGTCGGTACACCGCAATCCCGATACTCACCCCCACCTGC
The DNA here is from genome assembly GCF_023242385.1 of Pseudomonas sp. MWU12-2345. Classification (NCBI taxonomy): domain Bacteria; kingdom Pseudomonadati; phylum Pseudomonadota; class Gammaproteobacteria; order Pseudomonadales; family Pseudomonadaceae; genus Pseudomonas; species Pseudomonas sp. MWU12-2345. Next base: position 1,202,879 of record NZ_JALLJA010000001.1, read on the forward strand.
ACGGTGGCCGCCCCGATCAGCACCGGCTCATTGATCAGTTGGATCAGTTTTTGCGCCAAATGCTCCGCGTCCTGGGTGCCCCCGAACTGGCCCTCCACCACGGCGGTAAATTCATCGCCCGCCAGCCGGAACACCGCATCCGTCTCCCGCAGGCAGGTCTTCAGCTTCTCGGCCACGACCTGCAGCAACAGGTCGCCGATTTCATGGCCAAAGGTATCGTTCACCGCCTTGAAGCCATCCAGGTCAAGAAACAGCACCCCCAGGGGAACGCCGGTCCGGCGTGCCCTGGCCATTGCGTTGGGCAGGTATTCGAGCAAGGAGCGGCGGTTTGGCAATCCGGTCAGGGTATCGGTCAACGCCTCTTTCTCACGGCGCTCGGCCATGGCCTTGCGTTCGGTAATGTCGTGCAGGAAAACACTGAAAAACCGGTGCCCATCGATTGCGACCGGACTGATCCGCACCTCGACGGGAAAGACCGTGCCGTCACGCCGCAACGCCGATATCTCCAGGCGTTGGCGCAGCGCTTCATCATCACCGGTAGCCAGATACTGCCGCCACGCCGTCAGGCGAGCCTCGCGCATGGCCGTGGGGATGACCAGTTTTTCCAGTGACTGGCCCAGCGCTTCATCACGGGACCAGCCGAAGGTCGTCTCGGCCATGCGGTTCCAGGCCCTTATGGCGCCGGCCTCATCGATACTCACGTAGGCATCGCTGGCGTGCTCCAGCACCGCCGACAGCTCCGCCTCACGCTGCCTGAGCTCGCGATCGGCCTGCAGCCGTTGCAGCATCGTATGGGAGAGCATTTCATTGGCCCGCTGCAACTCCGCGGTACGTTCCTCGACACGCTGCTCCAGCCCGTGCCGCAGCGCCTGCAGGGACGCCTCGGTTTCCTTGCGGCGCTGGATGTTCTGGACCGTCGCGATGTAGTACTCCAGGTCACCGTCCACCGACAGCAGCTTGGCCACATGCAGGTCGACCCAGACCGAGGAGCCGTCCTTGTGCCGGTACCTTTTCTCAAGCTGATAACGATCGATTTCGCCACGGTTCAACTGGCGCAACAGATTCAAGTCACTGTCCAGGTCGTCGGGGTGAGTGATGTCCTGGAAGCTCAGGGTCATGAGTTCGTCGGCGTCGTAACCGACGATGGAACAGAACGCACTGTTGAGGCTGAGGAAGCGCCCGTCGCCCGCGACCGCCGCGATGCCCGTGGGCGCCAGGGCAAAGGCGGTTTTCAGGCGCGCCTCACTGGCCGCAAAGGCCGCCGCGGAGTGGGTGATATGGGAACGGGACAGCAACGCGGCTTCGCGCATCTGGAATTCCCGGCTGACCAGCCCGGCAAAGTCCTCCAGGATCTGCTGCGCCTCATCGGTGAAAACCCGGGCCTTGATATCTATCGCGCAGAGCGTACCCAGCGCATAGCCCTCGATGGAGCGGATCGGCGCGCCCGCATAGAAACGAATATGTGGAGCGCTGGTGACCAGCGGATTGGATGAAAACCGCGGATCATTCAGCGCATCCTGGACCACCATCGTATGCTCTTGCTCGATGGCAATGGTGCAGAAGGAAATATCCCTGGGTGTCTGCCGGATGTCCAACCCGACCCTGGACTTGAACCACTGGCGGTCGCTGTCGATCAGCGAAATCAGCGCAATGGGCATCCCGAGCGTGGCGGACAGCAACCGGGTCAGGCGATCAAAAACCGGCTCTGCCTCGGTGTCGAGCACCTCCAGAGCGCGCAACAGCTTTAAACGTCCAGCTTCGGTATGGGGCAAAATAGACGACCTCTCTCAGCTGACCCACCTGCGTTCTCCCTTCCATGTCGAGAATAGTGCAGCGATTCGCTCTGGGCGTGTGTTGGAGCCGCAGGCCACGGTCAGCACGGCTTGATGCTCACAGCATATGCCATTCTGGGTGGGCTTCAAGAAGGGGATGGTATTAGACTGGGCCGGGCGATGAGTGCGGGGCGCTTGTCAAATGATCAAAGGATGAGCGCAGTGAGCCGTACCAGACATATCAGCCTGATGGCAGACTACAACCAGTGGATGAACGCCAAGGTCTATGCGTCGGCCAAGACTTTGCCCGAAGAAGAGCTGGGCGCCGACAGGAACGCCTTTTTCGGCTCGATTCTCGGGACGTTGAACCATCTGGCGGCCGGGGACAGGGTCTGGCTACAGCGATTCGCCCGGCACCCGGCGCAATACCTGGCCCTGGAGCCGATTCGACAACTGCCCACGCCCGAGCGCCTCGACCAGTTGCTGTTTCCCGGTTTCCAGGAGCTTGCGGTGCATCGGGCATGGCTCGATCAAATCATTGTCGAGTGGTCGGGCTCGGTGACAGAGTCGGACCTGGAGCATCCGCTCCACTACAAAAGCATGAAAGGCGTACCGGCTGACAAGAACTTCTATGGCCTGGTCATGCATTTTTTCAACCACCAGACCCATCATCGTGGGCAAGTGACCACCTTGCTGTCGCAGGCAGGTGTCGATGTCGGGAGTACGGATCTGGTGGGGCTTGTTCCGGACGAATTCCCCACATAATTGACGCCCGCTACCGTCCTGCCTTCCACGAAGGCGACGGGGCGTCCGACTCAGCGGTTCTTCGGCACCCTGCTAGGGCAAAGTGTCGCGCTTGGCGAAGATGCTTGCCATTTGCGCCGCGTTCTCGGTTCCCCAGGTACACAGCGGGACGATCGCATCAGCCAGACTGCGACCGAGCGGGGTCAGTGAGTAGTCCACGCGCGGCGGCACCTCCTTGTAGTCGGTCCTCGTTATGACCCGATCGGCTTCCAGATCCTTCAATTGCTGGATCAGCACCTTGTCGCTGACGCCTTGGGTCAAGCGCTTGAGCTCGCCGTAGCGCTTCGGGCCGCCGCGCAGGAAAAACAGGACCAGCGGTTTCCACTTGCCCGAGATGATACGCAGCGTGGCATTGAGCCCACAGCCGGTGTCGCAGATTTCAGAGGGTGTCGTCATTTTTTTGGGTACTTACCTAAAAGTGCATACTTGTCCTTAGGTTATCAGAACTGCATCCTTGGCCTCAAGCAAGCGGTTCCCTGCTTGCATACACAATGCTTAGGAAGGATGCACGTCATGACCAGACTGAATGGAAAGACCGCGGTAATCACCGGCGGCGCTACCGGCATCGGCCTCGCCGCTGCAAAGCGCTTCATCGAGGAAGGAGCCTTCGTCTTCATCTTCGGCCGCCGGCAGGAAGCGCTCGACGCCGCCGTGGCTGAGCTCGGGCCCAATGCCCGGGCGGTGAAGGGCTCGGTCTCGGATGAGGCTGACCTCGACCGACTCTACGCCGCGGTGAAGGCCGAGCGCGGAACCCTCGACATCGTCTTCGCCAATGCCGGGGCGGGAGGCCAGCTTCGGCTCGGCGAGATCACCGCCAAGCACATTGACGAAACCTTCGACACCAATGTGAAGGGTACGATCTTCACGGTCCAGAAGGCGCTGCCACTGATGGGCCAGGGCGGCTCGATCATCCTGACCGGATCGAGCGCCGGCACCACGGGCGCTCCGGCAATGAGCGCCTACAGCGCGAGCAAGGCGGCAGTGCGCAACCTCGCGCGGTCCTGGGCGGAGGATCTGAAGGGCACCGGTATCCGGGTAAACGTGCTGTCGCCCGGGGCGACTGCGACCGATCTCGCGAAGGAAGCGTTGGGCGAGGAAGGTATGAAGGTTTTCGCCTCGATGACGCCGCTTCTGCGCATGGCCGATCCAGCAGAGATCGGAGCGGCGGCCGCCTTTCTCGCCTCGTCGGACAGCAGCTTCATGACCGCCAGCGAGGTCGCCGTCGACGGCGGCCTGGCCCAACTCTGACGCGCCAGGCCCGGCACGTCATTCGACTATTCGAAGCGCCGTCGGGCGTGGTAAATCCAAGGAGAGTATATGAGTTACGCAATTATCGGCTTCGGCAATATCGGCCAGGCCCTGGCCAAGGCGTTTGCCCGCAGCGGCATCGAAGTATCCGTTGCAAGCACCCGCGACCCGAAAAGCTTTGCATCCGCCGCGGCCGCGATCGGACCGCAGATCATTCCCAAAACACTGGCGGAAGCGGTCAAGGCGGACATCGTCTTTTTGGCCGTCCGTTTTGAGTCGCACCCGGATGTCGCGAAGGCGCTGCCCAATTGGAAGGGCAAGACCATCATCGATGTGACCAATGCCTACGGCGTGTCCCCTGAGGAACTGGGAGGCCAGCCTTCTTCCAGGGTCGTCGCGCAGGCCTTCACGGGTGCAGGACTGGTCAGGGGCTTCAACCATTTGGGCGCTGCCGTCCTTGGCCAGGATCCGGCCGTACAGGGTGGCAGGAGAGTCGTGTTCCTGGCGAGCGACGATGACGGCGCCGCCGAGAAGATCGGTGCGCTTGCGCAACAGCTCGGTTTCTCGCCGATCCAACTGGGCGGCCTTTCGGAAGGTGGATTGCTTGTGCAGGCCCGTGGAAATAGCTGGGGTCACTTGATTTTCAAGGACTTGGTCAAGTTCGACTGACGAGTCGGGATCGCACATTCCGAGGCGATCCTGCCTGGTAAACAAAGGGCCGCTACAACGAGCCTCTCATTCCGTACTCCCAGGGAAGATACATCCCCCATTGCGGACCAGCGCCTTCACCTCTTCGCCCACCTCCCGTGGGCTTTGGCTCAACCGAGCAATGAACTCCTTGCGGTGCCGCACATACGACTTCGAATCGTGTTTCGCGCTCCAAAGGACGATGTTAAGCACGATCGGGATGAGGTCCAGGCCCTTCTCGGTCAGCGTGTAGAAGTCCTTGCGCCCGTCGTCGGGGCTGGGCGCCCTCGAGAGAATGCCTTGCTCCTCAAGAAAGGCGAGGCGGGAAGCCAGGACATTGGTCGCAATTCCCTCTTCCGATTTCCGGAACTCGCCATATGTCTTCTTGCCCACAAAAACGATGTCGCGAATGATCAAGAGCGACCATCGGTCGCCGAAAATCTCCACACCGTAGTTCACTGCGCAATGGGACCGAATGTCTTCTTTACAGGTCGTTTTCATGTCCGGATCTTACATTGCTTGCATGAGGCAAGTAAATTCCAGCATATCACTTGCTTTTAGCAAGCAACATGAGCAGCATGATGTGTACTTCGAGCGCAGGCGCCGGATCGCGCCGACAGGCCATGAATGATCAACCTCATATCAGTAAGGAAACGCCAAATGAAAATCGGTTTTATCGGCGCCGGGCCTGTCGCCCAAACGATCGCCAGACACGCTCTATCGGCAGGTCATCAGGTTGTACTGAGTAACTCGCGCGGGCCTGAGTCGCTCGCTGCCCTTGTGACGGAATTGGGTTCCGGCGCTGCAGCCGGAACGGCAAAAGAGGCTGCGGAGCAGGATCTCATCGTGCTTGCCGTTAAATGGTGGGATGTGCAGTCGGCATTGTTTCCAGTCGGCGACTGGAAGAACCGGATTCTCGTGGATACAACCAACCGCGTTGCCAGTATCGAGCCTTTGATGCTAGGCGACACTAGCGGTCGGACGTCGAGCGAGATCGTCGCCGATCTCGCTCCGGGGGCGAGGGTCGTCAAGGCATTCAACACTCTTCCAATGTCTTGGATCTCGGACTTTTCGTCGTCCAAGCGTAAGACCGTGTTCTTTGTGTCCGGGGACGATTGCGTCGCAAAAAAAACGGTAAGCGACCTTATCGAGGAGATCGGTTTCCACAGTCTTGATCTGGGTTCCCTCGCAGAGGGAGGCCGACTTCAGCAAATCGGTGGAGCGCTTGTGGGAGTCAATCTTACGTTCAATGAAAGGTTTGTTCTTCCTACGGTCGACTGACCGAGGGAACGGGGGCACTGTACAATCGCAGGGTGTTCCTGGTCGTCGCAGCGCCTGACTGTACCCCTCGACTGGATTCCAGTAGAGCGGACCGGATCTCTACGGAAATGGGAAGCAAACTCCGGTTCAGTGACGCAACAATTTGCGCAGCGGCACACCGTCCTTGAGCACGGGAGACTTGATGACGATGTAGCTGAAGTACTTGGAGATGCCGATGTTCTTGTCCAGCAGGCTTTCGATCACCTCCTGGTAATGCTGGATACTGCGGGTCATGAAACGCACCAGGTAATCATAGCCACCGCTGATCAAATGGCATTCGAGCACTTCGTCCACCAGCCGGATATTGGACTCGAATTTGGCAAAGTCTTCGCGCTTGTGGTCGCTCAGGGTGACTTCGGTGAAGACCGTGACCGAATCGGTGATCTTCGCCAGGTTCAGGTGCGCCTTGTAGCTGGAAATGTACCCGGCCGACTCCAGCCGCTTGACCCGTTGCAGGCAGGGGCTGGCCGACAACCCCACCGCATCGGCCAGGCTCACGTTGGTCATGCGCCCATCTTTTTGCAGCTCAACCAAGATGCTGATGTCGATCCGGTCCAGTTTTACTAAACCTTCCATTGCCTACCTCTTGACTGCCGTTTGTAAGACAATCTTCTAGCAAAATCAGCGCCGTAAAGACAGCTGATGCTGCGTCACCAGATCCGCCATGCTGTTGATGCAGTAATTGGCCGCGCAGGGCGACGTTTGTTTTGCCCGGCCACGACAGATCAGGCACACGTCAGTGGTCGCCAGCAGACTGGCCGATGGTCGAGTGACCTGCAGAATGTGCGCCCTTTCAAGCTCGTTGACCTTCAACCATTCGGGATCGAGCAAAGGATCGTCCGCCAATGAAATAAAATCATCGGGCATGATCCCCAACCGCTCACAGAGCAGCCCCCGGTCCTCAGTGTCCCGGTCACCCCGTACCAGCAAGCGATAGAACTTGCGCAGGTACAACATCGCCCCGGGGGCGTCTTCGAACAGTGACCAGTTGGCGACCGAACGGGCAAAGCTCATCCCCTCCTCCCAACTGGCTTTCAGCCCCCAGCGCTCTGCCAGCTGGCGATGAACAAAACACAGCAAGCCACTAAAGCCTAGCTCACCGAACCGAGGATAGAGCGTGCGCACGACCTCGGCGTATTCGGCCAGCACCTGTTCCTTGTTCGGATGACCGCCTCGGCTGTCGAGCAACGGTTGCAATGCCGTCCAGACACCCGAATCCCGATCCACCAGAACCTCGTCGCAATCAATGAGCAGCGTCCGATAGTCAGTCAGCCCCATGGTGTGCAAAGCCTCCGGTGATACATTTCATCCATCCGTGCCCCATAAACGCTCACGAGCGATGCCTGGCGGCACCGCTCCGAGCAGCCACGAGCTCAGTTCAAGACCCGTGCCAATGCGCCTTCCAGAATCTGCAGCGCTTCGTCGACCTGTTCTGGCGTGGTCACCAACGGGGCGAGGAAGCGCAGAACGTTGCGGTAGACACCACATTTTATGACCAGCAAACCGCCGCTCCGGGCCTCATCAATCAACCGCTGGTTCAAGTCAGCGTCCGGAGTACGCGCTTCGTCACCCTTGATCAGCTCGAGCGCCAGCATAAAACCGCTGCCGCGCACATCACCGATTTGCCAGTGACGCGCCTGCAAACGCAACAGCCCCTGGCGCAAACGCTCGCCCAGTGCTTCGCCACGGGCCAGCAACTGTTCTTGCTCAAAGGCGTCGATCACCGCCAGGGCCGCGGCGCAGGACAAGGCGTTGCCGCCGTAGGTGCCACCCAGGCCGCCTGGCAACGGGGCATCCATGATCGCCGCCTTGCCGACCACACCCGATAGCGGCAAGCCACCCGCCAGGCTCTTGGCGACCGTCACCAGATCCGGCTGGATCCCGGCATGCTGGAAACCGAACCATTTGCCGGTACGGCCGAAACCGGTCTGGATTTCATCAAGGATCAACACGATGCCGTGCTTTTCAGTCAGGGCACGCAGCGCCTGAAGAAACTCCACCGGTGCCGAGAGGAATCCGCCGTCCCCCTGCACGGGCTCGATGATGATGGCCGCGACCCGTTCCGCTGCCACCTGAGTGGCCAACAACTCGTCGAGTGCCTTGAGCGCCATATCGCTGCTGACACCGCGGTAGGCATTCGGGTACGGGGTATGGAACACCTCCGGCGCGAACGGTCCGAAGTTCTGCTTGTAAGGCTGGCTCATGCCGGTCAGTGTAGTGCCGAGCAAGGTGCGACCGTGGAAGCCCCCGCGAAAGGCGATAACGGCCGAGCGGTTGGTGTGGGCACGGGCGATCTTGATCGCGTTTTCCACGGCTTCGGCACCCGAGGTGAAGAACGCGGCTTTGTACGCCTCCTGGCCACCGATCATTTCGCACAGGCGTTGGGCCAGATCGAGATAAGGCTGATAGGCAACCACCTGGAAACAGGCGTGGGAGACCTTTTGCAATTGTGCCTGCACGGCCGCGACCACCTTGGGATGATTGTGACCGATATTCAGCACACCGATACCGCCGACGAAGTCCAGGTAGCGCTTGCCGTCCACATCCCACAATTCGGCACCCAGGGCGCGATCGATCACCAAGGGGTGAGCGGTAATCAGGCCGCGTGGCACGAATTGATCGCGCTGACGGAGCAAATGAGGGGTTTTGTCGACTTGGCTATTCATGGCATTTCCCATCGTGAGTCCGGCAACCGGGAGATGGTTGCGATGCTGTTCAGGTTAAGCGTTGCGCGAAACGATCTACGCCGAACTTGGCCCCTGAGAAATTCGGATCGACTGTTTTCACCCTGCCAAACGGCAGATTCCTTCAGCACACCGAATCTGCCGGAGCATCGCCAATAGAACGTCGCGCGACCCGTTTAACCCGGCGCTTTCGACAGATCCTGCGCCGGCATTGCGCGATGATGGAGAACACCTTCCCCCGTTCAGGAAATGCCCATGGCCCTGCTGTATAAAGCTGACCCCGTACGCGGCGAACAGTGGAAAGCGCTGTTTGCCGAACATGCCCCGGATATCGAATGGCGCGCCTGGCCGGACATCGGCGACCCCGCGGACATCGAGTACCTGGCCGCCTGGCAGGCGCCCGACGACCTCGAGGCCTTGCTGCCCAATCTCAAAGTGCTGTTCGCCCTGTCCGCCGGAGTCGATCAACTGGACCTCGGTCGCTTGCCCGTCAGTTTGCCGCTGGTGCGCCTGCTGGATCCGGGCATCACCCGGGGCATGTGCGAATACGCCAGTTTCGCCGTGCTGAGCCTGCACCGGGACATGCTCCGTTATCGCCAGCAACAAACGGCTCGCTGCTGGCAGGCGCACGTGCTGCAACCGGCCCACAGGCGTCGGATCGGTGTCATGGGTCTCGGGACCCAGGCCCGGCAGATTCTGGCGACGTTGCAGCCCCTGGGGTTTGCATTATCGGGATGGGCCCGCAGTGTCCATCAGGTTGAGGGTGTGGCGTGCTATGCCGGCAACGAACAGCTGCCGGCGTTCCTGAGCCGGTGCGATATTTTATTGTGCGTACTGCCGCTGACCGAACAGACCGAGGGCATTCTCGATGGCAAACTATTCGAACAGCTGCCCCAGGGCGCGGCGCTGATCAACATGGGCCGTGGTGGTCATCTGGTGGAAGGTGATCTGCTGGCGGCCCTGGACAGCGGGCAACTCAGCGGCGCGGTCATCGACGTGCTGCAGCAAGAGCCGGCACCAGCGGATCATCCGTTCTGGCACCACCCGAAGATTCTGCTGACCCCACATATCGCGGCCATGACCCAACCGGAAAGTGCGTTCGAGGTGTTGCTGGAGAATATTCGGCGACACCAACGTGCAGAGCCGATGGTCGGTGAGATCGATCGTACCCGGGGTTATTGAATACAGCGAGCATCCACTGTGGAAGCGAGCTTGCTCCCCCCACAGTGGATCGTGGCGTGGGTCAAAGTCGCTCGGCAATCGCTCTGCCCACTTCCTGTGTCGAGCCCTTTCCACCCAGGTCCGGTGTGATCGGCCCGTCGGCGATCACATGTTCGATCGCCTGCACAATCCCGTCATGCGCCGCGCGATAGCGCGCGTCACCGTTACCCAGGAAGTCGAGCATCAGCGCACCGGACCAGATCATCGCAATCGGGTTGGCGATATTCTGCCCATAGATGTCCGGCGCCGAGCCGTGCACCGGCTCGAACAGCGACGGAAAGCGCCGCTCGGGATCGAGGTTGGCCGACGGCGCGATACCGATGGTCCCGGCGCAGGCCGGGCCGAGATCGGAAAGAATGTCGCCGAACAGGTTCGACGCCACCACCACATCAAAACGGTCCGGTTGCAGGACAAAACGTGCGCACAGAATGTCGATGTGCTGCTTGTCCCAAGTGATCTGCGGGTACTTCGCCGCCATCAATGCGGTGCGTTCGTCCCAATACGGCATGCTGATGGAAATCCCGTTGGACTTGGTCGCTGCCGTCAGGCGCTTGCGCGGCCGGGTCTGGGCCAGGTCGAAGGCGAATTTGAGAATCCGGTCCACACCGCGCCGGGTGAACACCGACTCCTGCAACACGAACTCATGCTCGGTGCCTTCGAACATCTTGCCGCCGACCGAGGAGTACTCACCCTCGGTGTTCTCGCGGATCACCACAAAATCGATGTCCCCCGGCTTGCGCCCAGCCAGGGGGCACGGAACTCCGGGGAACAGGCGCACCGGACGGATGTTCACGTACTGGTCGAAGTCGCGACGGAACTTGAGCAGCGAGCCCCACAGGGAAATATGGTCCGGCACCTTGTCCGGCCAACCCACGGCACCGAAATAGATCGCGTCAAAGCCCTTGAGCTGTTCGAACCAGTCGTCGGGCATCATCTGCCCGTGCTCCAGATAATAATCGCAGTGGGCCCAGTCGAGTACTTCGATGCTCAAGTCCAGCTGCCATTTCTTCGCGGCCTGCTCCAGCACACGCAACCCTTCCGGCAGGACTTCCTTGCCGATGCCATCGCCGGCAATCGCGGCGATTCTGAATGTCTTGCTCATCAATCTGCCTCGCAAAATGTCTGTGCCATCGTCGGTCGGGTTACAGCCCGCCCATGTGGAAGGCTTTGACTTCCAGGTATTCGTCGAGGCCGTACTTGCTGCCTTCACGGCCCAGGCCCGACTGTTTGATACCGCCGAACGGGGCGACTTCCATAGAAATGATCCCGGTATTGAGACCGACCATGCCGAACTCCAGCGCCTCGCCGAAACGCCAGGAGCGACGCAGGTCCTGGGTAAAATAATAGGCGCCCAGGCCGTAAGGCGTGGCATTGGCCAGCGCGAGGGCTTCGGCCTCGGAGGTAAAACGCATCAGCGGCGCCACCGGACCGAAGGTTTCTTCGTTGGCCAGCAGCATGCCGGCGTGGGCTTCGCCGAGTACGGTGGGCTGGACAAACTGACTGTCGCCCTCGGGAATGGCGCCGCAGAGCAAACGCGCGCCCTGGCTCAAGGCATCATCGATATGTCGGGCAACTTTGCTCACGGCGGCCGCATTGATCAGCGGTCCGATAGTGACGTCGGCCTCCAGGCCGTTGCCGACCTTGAGCTTGCCCACCTCCTCCACCAGCCGCTGGGCAAATCGCTCGTAAATGCCGTCCTGCACCAGAATGCGATTGGCACAGACGCAGGTCTGGCCGGCGTTGCGAAACTTGCTGAGCATGATGCCGGCCACTGCCTGCTCCAGGTCAGCGTCATCGAACACAACGAACGGTGCATTGCCGCCCAGCTCCAGGCTCAGGCGTTTGATGTGTTCGGCGCTCTGGCGCATCAGCAATCGGCCCACGGCCGTGGAGCCGGTGAAGGAAATCTTCCGCACAGTCGGGTTGGCGGTCAGTTCTTCGCCGATCCCCGCGGGCATGCCGGTCAGCACATTGAATACCCCGGCCGGAATCCCGACCCGCTCGGCCAGCACCGCCAGGGCCAGGGCCGACAGCGGTGTCAGGTCCGAGGGTTTGACGATGATCGGGCAACCCGCCGCCAGCGCGGGTGCGCATTTGCGGGTGATCATCGCGTTGGGGAAGTTCCACGGGGTGATCGCGGCGCAAACACCCACGGGTTGCTTGAGGGTCAGCAGCCGGCGATCGCCGCTGGGGGCCGGCATGGTTTCGCCGTAGACCCGTCGGGCTTCCTCGGCGAACCATTTGACGAAACCGGCGCCGTAGCGAATTTCGCCCTTGGCTTCGTTCAAGGGTTTGCCCTGCTCGCAGGTCATGATCAGTGCCAGGTCATCGAGATTGTCGATCATGGCCTGATACCAACACTCCAGCAGCGCCGCACGCTCGGCCGCCGGGCGTGCGCGCCAGGCCGGCCAGGCCCGTTCCGCCGCCTCGATGGCGCGACGGGTTTCCGTGCCTTGCATCGCCGGCACGCGGGCGAGCAACTGACCGCTGGCCGGGTCGATGACGTCCAGGGTCGCGGCGTTGTCAGCGCCGACCCACTGCCCATCGATATAAGCGAGTTCTGCCAAAAGGCTGGGGTCTTTCAAACGATTCTTGAGCATGGTCGAGGTCCTGATCCGAGACACGCTCCAGTCTAGGGAGGTGCCACGGACGAGGATGCTGAAAGCGCCTTGAGGGCAGTGTCGGATGCTGAAATTTGCGCAGCAACGGTAGATTTGTGGTCTATGGGGAAATCACAGTTTCAGGGAGCCCAGCAGTCCCTCCAGAAACCGCTCCCCGGCCTCCATCTGGCTGATCTCGATAAACTCGTCCGGCTTGTGCGCCTGTTCGATCGATCCAGGCCCACACACCACCACCGGGACATCCAGACGCTGCTTGAACAACCCACCTTCGGTGCCGAAAGAAACTTTGGCGGTACCGGTGTCCGGCGCTGCAAAGTTCTTCAGAAAGCGCACCGCTTCGACACTCGGGTGGGTGTCGAGCCCCGGATAGACATTGAGGGTTTCGATTTCGATGTCCGCGACACTGGACAAGCGCTTGGCCTCGCGCACGATCACTTGCGCACGCTCGCGCATCTGCTCGAGGAACTGATCCAGATCGTCCGCCGGCAGGTTGCGCACTTCAAAGTCGAGGGTACAGAGGTTCGGCACGATGTTCAGCGCCCTGCCGCCGACGATCTGCCCGACATGCACCGTGCTGTAAGGCACATCGTAGTCCGCATCCTGGGCGCCCTGCTCCTGCAATTGCTGCTGGCTTTGACGCAGCGCCGCGATAAAGTCACAGGCCACGTGAATCGCATTGACCGAGCGCGGCGCCAGGGATGAATGAGCCTCCAGGCCCCGGCAGTACGTGCGATAGGAACCCTTGCCCTTGTGGCCCAGCACAAACTGCATCTGGGTCGGCTCGCCGATCAGGCACAGGAAGGGACGTACCGGTGCCAGGTGCAACACGTCCAGCAAACGCCGCACGCCGACGCAACCGGTCTCTTCGTCATGGGACAGGGCCAGTTGCAGCGGTCGGCTCAATGGGCTGTCCGCTGCCTCGAGCATGGTGTCGATGGCCAGGGCGATGAAACCCTTCATGTCGCAGCTACCGCGACCGTAAATCTTCCCGTCCTGCACCGTTGCCTGAAACGCCGGAAAGCTCCAGGCCTGGCCCGCCGCCGGGACCACGTCGGTGTGCCCGGACAGCAGAATCCCCGGTAACGCCCGAGGGCCGGTACTGGCGAACAGGTTGGCCTTTTTGCCCGTTTCATCCTTGACGATCAGCGACTCGATGCCCTTGCTCAGCAACAGGTCGCGGACATACTCGATCAAGGCCATGTTCGACTCCGAAGACACGCTGTCGAAGGCCATCAGGCGTTTGAGAATATCCAGTACACGGGGTTTCATGAGGCCTTGCTCCGTTGCTCGGCTGAAAGGGCGAACCGACGGATGGAGAACGGCTCAATCGAAGTGCTGGTGCTGCCGGTGCTGATCAGTTCGGCCATCACGTCACCGACACCCGGGCCGAGCTGAAAACCGTGACCACAGAAGCCGAAGGCATAGAACAAGCCATCGACGGTGCCGCTCGGGCCCATCACTGGCAGGGAATCGGGCAGGTAACCTTCGATACCGCTCCAGACCCGGATAATGTTCAGATTGCCGACACCCGGCAGCAGACGACGCATCTGCCCGAGTTGGTTGAGAATGCTGCGCGGCTCGACCTGGGCCCGACGGGTCAGCATGTCCGGTTTGCTGCGGTAGCCGCCGCCGATGACGATGTTGCCACGGGGGATCTGGCGGAAATAAATCACTTCCTCGGGAATCTTGGTGTACACCCCGATCACCGTCGGCAAGGCGTAGGGCACCGGCTCGGTGACCGCCATCTGCGGGCCATGGGTGTCCAGCGGCACCGGCTCGCCGAATTGCGCCGAGAGTTTCTGCCCCCAGGCACCGGCGGTAATCAGCAGGCGTTCGGCGTTGAACTGGCGACCATCGGTGGTGGTGATGCGGAACTCGCCGCCAACCTTCTGCACCTCGGCCACTTCAGTCTGTTCCTCGATCCGAGCGCCGATACGCCGTGCCGCCCGGGCAAACGCCGGGGCCGCCAGACGAGGGTTGGCATGGCCGTCGTGGGGTGCATAGGAACCGCCCTTCACGTCCGGCCCCAGGAATGGGAAACGCTGGTGCAGGTCTGCACCGCGATAAATCTCCAGGTCCAGTTGCGCGGCCTCGGGGGCCGCGGCATAGGCCTCGAGCTCGGCGATTTCGTCTTCGCGGTAGCACACCCGCATGTGCCCGCTGGCAATGAACTCGAGGTCGTCGTCAATCAGCTCCGGCAAGCGCTTCCACAACGCCCAGGAACGGTTGGCCAATTCCAGCTGCCCAAGGAAACGCCCCTGCCGCCGGACATTGCCGAAGTTCACGCCGCTGGCGTACTGGCCGATCTGGTCACGCTCCAGCAGGATCACCGTCTGCCCGCGCCGGCGCAGGAAAAACGCTGCGGCCGACCCCATCAGGCCGCCACCGACAATCACCACATCGGCTTTCTGTAGCGTCATGGCGACACCTCCTCGGTGAGCATCGACAGCGGTTTGACCGGCGCCTGACCGCGCTGGCGGCCGACCTGTTGCACGGTGACGCCCGCCGCGGCGGCAATCACCTCGGCCCCGGCCTGGGAGCAGTAACGCCCCTGGCAACGCCCCATGCCGACCCGGCTGAAGGCCTTGGCCCGATTGACTTCACAGGCACCTTTCTCGCTGACCGTGCGTCGCAACTCACCGGCGCTGATCATCTCGCAACGGCAGACAATAGCGGTATCCGGCAAGGCTTTGGCTTGCGCCGAGGGCCAGGGAAACGCCTGAGCCAGACCCAGGCGAAACTGCTCCATCACCGCCAGCGCCTGACGCTGTTCGTCGCGTAATCCGGCATTCACCGGTTTGTGCTGATCCTCCAGCAGCGCCATCGCCACCAGGCGTCCGGCATGTTCGGCGGCATCCGCGCCACGGATTCGCGAACCATCACCGGCGGCATACACGCCGCTCACCGAGGTCCGGCCATCGTCATCGGTAGCCAGCAACCATTGGCTGGAGGCCTCATCGAAGCGCAAGCGACAACCGGCCAGATCGGCCAATTGGGTTTCCGGGCGCAGGTGATACCCCAGGGCGACGGCATCGCACGCCACGTTCAAGGTCGCCCCTGCCGCCGTCCGCACTCGCACACCACTGACCCCGCCGGCGGCGTCACCCAGCACCTGCTTGGGTTGGATACCCAGGTGTACGGGAATCTTCGCCCGGTACAACTGCGCCAACAATTTCATCCCGGTGAACAGCAACCCGGGACGCGCCAGCAGTTTCGGCAAGGCGCCGAGGCGCTTGCCCAGCGGCGAAGTGTCGAGCACCGCCGCTACCTTGGCACCGGCCTTGAGGTATTGGCTGGCGACCAGGTACAGCAACGGCCCGCTGCCCATGAACACCACGCTATGACCGATGGACACCGCCTGGGACTTGAGCGCGATCTGCGCGCCACCCAGGCTGTAGGTCCCCGCCAACTGCCAGCCTTCGATTGGCATCAGGCGATCGGTGGCACCGGTACAAAGGATCAGCGCGTCGTAATCCACGGTCGAGTGCCTGCCCTGGCTGACGCAGCACAGTTGCCCCGGCGTGAGGTTCCACACCAGGGTCTCCGGGCGATAATCGATCGACCCGCGCAAGCGCTCGAAACTCATGTGCAGGTCCCGGGCCTTGGCGGCTTCGGTGCCATACAAGGTGGCGTAGTCGCGGGTGAAACCTTCCGGCTGGCGCCGGTAGATCTGCCCGCCATCGCGACGATTTTCATCGATCAGGATCGGCTTGAGACCAGCAGCCAGCAGGGTTTCGGCGCAACGAACACCGGCCGGCCCGGCGCCGACGATGACTATCCGTGCAGTGGCCATATCGCCTCCGGTTGCGTGGTGAGAATATCCAGCCCTTCACGGACTTCGTTGGAACAGGCACGCAGGCGTTCACCACTGCGGGTCCAGACCCAACAATCCTGGCAAGCGCCCATCAGGCAGAAACCGGCACGGCGCCCCGTATCGAACTCCGACTGGCGCAACGCCGTGCCCTGGGTCAACAGCGCGACCATCAGCGTGTCGCCCTGCAAGGCTTCAATCGGTGCGCCGTCCACCTGCAGTTTGACGGTCGGCCGGCCCTGCTCGGCCAGCCTTACAAAACGCCCCTTCATGCATAGGCTCCCTGGGTCAAGAGATTCAAATCCAGCTGCGTCTTGAGCAGCTCGGCGCTGTCGTGGTGGCAGAGGATTTCACTGCCGCCCTCGATGATCCGACGGCTCGGCGCGGTGTGATTGCACAGGCCGTCCACCCGTACCGGGCAGCGGTTGAGGAAGGTGCACAGCTCCGCCACATTGGCCTTCGCGCCGATGGGCGGCAGTTCGCCGCAGGTGGTACCGCAGCTCTCCAGCCAGCCCTGGCGCAGCTCCGGCACCGAATGGATCAACAGATCGGTGTAAGGATGGAACGGGGCCTGGGCAAATGACTGCCGGGTGCCGGCCTGAACCTTGTGGCCGCTGTACATCACCACGATGTCGTCGCACAGCGCGCGTACGGTGGAAATGTCGTGGCTGATAAACAGGTACGAAACCCCCAGCTCCTGACGCAGGTCGCGCAGCAGTTCGAGAATCGCCGCGCCGACCACGGTATCGAGTGCCGAGGTCACCTCGTCGCACAGGATCAGGTCCGGTTTCGCCGCCAGCGCCCGCGCCAGGTTGACCCGTTGCTTTTGCCCGCCGGAGAGTTCATTCGGACGCCGTTCGGCCATGGTCCGCGGCAGCCGCACCAGGTCCAGCAGTTCGCCGATACGCTCGCGCAATGCGGCGCCCTTGAGGCCGAAATACATCTTCAGCGGGCGGCTCAGAATGGTACCGACGCTGTGCATCGGGTTGAGCGCGGTGTCGGCGTTCTGGAAGACCATCTGAATGCGTCGGAACTGCTCGGGGGTGCGCTCGCCAAGACTCCCCCCCAAGGGCTGGCCAGCGAACGTCAGCCCACCCAGCGCCGGAGTCAGCAGCCCGGCCACCACCCGCGCCAGGGTCGACTTGCCGGAACCCGACTCGCCAATCACACCAATGGCCTGCCCCCGGCGGACCGTCAGGTCGATGTCTTCCAGCACGCGGATCGACGGCATGCCTTGCAGGTTCTTGTTGCCATAGCCGGCGGTCAGTCCCTTGATGGTCAACAAGGGTTCGTCTTCGGCGACACCGCTGGGCGGGCGGATCGTCGTATCAGGCCGCGCCGCCGCCAGCAGGCTGCGGGTGTACTCATGGGCCGGGCCCTTGAGCAGCGGCGCGGTGGCGCTCTGCTCGAAGACCTGGCCACCGTTGAGCACCACAATCTGGTCGGCCATCTGCGCCACGACGGCCAGGTCGTGGGAGACATAGACCGCCGTCGCCCCACGTTCCCGGACCACCCGTTTGAAGGCGCGCAGCACGTCGATCTGGGTGGTCACGTCGAGGGCGGTGGTCGGTTCATCGAGTACCACCAGCAACGGATCGCTGATCAACGCCATCGCCGCCATCACCCGCTGCAATTGCCCGCCCGAGACCTGGTGCGGGTAACGCTGGCCGATGTGCTCCGGGTCCGGCAGCGCCAGGTCGCGGAACAACTCGATGGCCTTGGCTTCGAGCACCGCCCGGCTGCCAAGGCCATGAATCAAGGCGCCCTCCACCACCTGGTCGATCAGCTTCTTCGCCGGGTTGAACGCCGCCGCCGCGCTTTGCGCGATATACGACACCCGGTTGCCACGCAAACCTTGCAGTTCGCGTTCACTCAACGCCAGCATGTCGTGCTCGCCGACCTGCACCACACCGCCCGACAGCCGGCAGCCGCGCCGGGCATACCCGAGCAGCGCCAGGGCGATGGTGGTCTTGCCGGAACCGGACTCACCGATCAACGCCAATACTTCACCTTTTTCCAGGGAGAAGCTCACACCCTTGACGAT
Organism: Pseudomonas sp. MWU12-2345; assembly: GCF_023242385.1. Taxonomy (NCBI): domain Bacteria; kingdom Pseudomonadati; phylum Pseudomonadota; class Gammaproteobacteria; order Pseudomonadales; family Pseudomonadaceae; genus Pseudomonas; species Pseudomonas sp. MWU12-2345. The sequence continues at coordinate 1,221,091 of NZ_JALLJA010000001.1, forward strand.
TTCCACCTCGCCCCGTTCGCCACAGGCAACTACGCGCAGGTCTTCAACTCGAATCAGCTCACTCATTTCAATGGCCTCCCGCACGCCGACTACGTCGGGACGACAGCCTGTCGATAAACAGATTCACTCCAATGGTCAGGGTGCCGATGGCCAGGGCCGGAATCACGATGGCCGGCGCGCCCTGGTTGAGGCCGCCGATATTTTCCCGCACCAGGGAGCCGAGGTCGGCATCCGGTGGCTGCACGCCCAGGCCGAGGAAGCTCATGCCGCTGAGCAGCAACACGATAAAACCGAAGCGCAGCCCCAGGTCGGTCAGCACCGGGTTGAGCATGTTCGGCAGGATTTCCACGCAAGCGATGTACAGCCGGCGCTCACCACGGGTACGGGCCACCTGCACGTACTCCAGCGCCTCGATGTTCACCGCCATGCTGCGGGCGATGCGAAAGGCCCCGGGGCAGAAACTCAGCACGGCGGTGCAGATCAGCAACGTGACCGAGGAGCCGAACGCCGAGACCATGATCAACGCCAGCATCTTGCTCGGGATCGAGATAAAGGCGTCCATCAAGCGACTGATCACCTCGTCCAGCCACTTGGGCGACACCACCGACAGCAACGCGCAACCGGTGCCCAGGCCACTGGCCAATACCGCGGCAATCAACGCCAGGCCGACGGTAAAGCGCGCGCCGACCAGGACACGGCTGAGCATGTCGCGGCCCAGGTAGTCGGTGCCGAACGGGTAAACGGCACTGATGCTGTCAAAAACGTTATCGGAGACCACTTCGCCCACCGGGTGCGGCGCCAGCCAGGGGCCGAAAAGCGCCACCAGCAACCAGATAACGCACATCGCGGCGCCAATCAAACCCAGCCAGGCCGGACCATGAGACACCTTGCCGGCCGCCAGATCGGGGGTACCCGGCGTCGATTTAACAATGAAATGGTTCATTGGTTTCTCAGCCTCGGATTGGACAGAATCGCGCACAGGTCGGCAATCAGCACCAGCCCCAGGTACGCCGTACAAAACAGCATGGTGCAGGCCTGGACCAGCGCCATGTCACGGTTGGTCACGGCATCGACCATCAGGCTGGCGATGCCGGGGTAGTTGAAAATCGTCTCGACAATCACCACCCCGCCCAGCAGATAGGACAGGCTCAGGGCGATGGCATTGGCAATCGGCCCGATGGCATTGGGCAAGGCATGCCGCAGCACGATGCGCATCGGGCTCACACCTTTGAGCCGGGCCATTTCCACATAAGGGCTGTCGAGCTGATCGATCACTGCAGCCCGGGTCATGCGCGCCATTTGCGCGACGATCACGCAGCACAGTGTCATCACCGGCAAAGCGTAAGTGCGCAGGAATTGCAGGGGTGAGGTGATGTCACTGGCATAGGACAGCGCCGACAACCAGCCCAGGTTCACCGCAAAAATCAGCACCGCCAGGGTCGCCACCAGAAACTCCGGCACCGCGACCATCGCCAGGGTGACAAAGCTCAGGAAACTGTCGATGCGCCCACCGCGGCCCATGGCCGAACCGATGCCCAGCACCAGGGCCACCGGCACGGACACCAGCGCCGTGGCGGCCGCCAACATCAAGGTGTTGGGCACCCGACCGGCCATCAAATCGCTGACCGGCATGGCGTTGGAAACGGACAGCCCCAGGTCGCCGCCGAGCAGGCTGATCAACCAGTGCAGGTAACGCAGCACACCCGGCTGATCCAGCCCCAGTTTCAGGCGCAAGGCCGCCACCTGTTCCGGCGTGGCGAACTGCCCCAGAGACTGTTGCGCCGCGTCCCCCGGCAGTACCGCCGTGATGGCGAACACCACCATGGAGACGATCAACAAGGTCACGATCGCGGCGCCCAGACGCCGGCCGATCAGCCACAGTGTGTTGCTATTCATCGCCCTCTCCTCCTGCAATGCAACGCGGGCCAAACCCGGGGCAGCCCATCACGCGTCCAGCCAGACCTGCTCGGCGAACATGTAGCCCATGAAACCGCCCAACGGGTTGCTGCCATAGCCCTTGACGCGCTGGTCGACGGCATCGATGTTGCTGATGAACACCGGGATGCCGATACCGCAGTGGTCATGGGCCAGGGTCTGCATGTCCGCGTACATCTTGCTGCGCTTGGCGTCGTCGGTTTCAGCGCGGGCGAGCATCAGCAACTGGTCGAACTGGTCGTTCTTCCAGCCGGATTCGTTCCACGGCGCGCTCGATTGGAAGAACTGCGAAAACATCACGTCGGCGTTCGGCCGCGGGTTGATGTTGCCGAAGCTCAACGGGTGTTTCATCCAGTGGTTGGACCAGTAGCCGTCGCTGGGCAGACGGTTGACGTCGAGCTTGAGCCCGGCCTGTTTCGCCGACTGCTGCAACAGCACGGCGATGTCCACCGAACCGGTCGCTGCCGGCGAGGCCACCAGGGGCATGCTGATGCTGTCCATTCCGGCCTTTTTCAACAAAAATCTGGCTTTTTCCGGGTCGTAGACGGTCTGCGGCAAATCAGCGTTGTAGTAGCGCGAACCGGGGGCAATCGGATGATCGTTACCCACCACCGCAAAGCCGCGGAACACGGCGGACTTGATCTGCTCGCGGTCCATCAGGTACTTCATCGCCTGGGTGAATTCCGGACTTTTACCGGGCATCTGGTCCTGACGGATGATCAAGTCAGTGTAGTTGCCCGACGGCGCATCCACGACGCGGTGAGTGGTACTGGCCTTGATTCGCGTGGTGGAACGCGGATTGACCTCGTTGATCATGTGCACGTCGCCCGACAGCAGCGCGTTGACCCGCGACGGTTCGTCGGCAATGGCAATGAACTCGATCTCGTCCAGGTAAGGCAGGCCCGGTTTCCAGTAGCCGGTATTGCGCGCCGCAATCGAGCGCACGCCCGGTTTGAACTCCTTGACCTTGAACGGCCCGGTCCCAATGCCTTGATTGAAGTCGGTGGTGCCCTCCGGAACGATCAGCAGGTGTGACACCGCCAGGATCGACGGCAACTCGGCGTTGGGCGCGCTCAGACGGATCTGGACTTCATTGGCGCCGGTGGCCTTGATCTCGGCGAACTGCTCCATCAGCGGCATGACCTTGGAGCCGGTCAACGGATCCTTGTGCCGCGACAGCGAGAACACCACGTCGGCGGCGCTCAGGGTCTTGCCGTTGTGGAACGTCACATCCTTGCGCAGGGTGATGGTCCACAGCGTGGCATCGACGTTGTCGATGCGCTCGGCCAGCTCCAGTTGCGGCACCAGATGGCTGTCGAAACGGGTCAGGCCGTTGTAGAACATATAGTGGCGCGCGTAGTCGGTGGACAGCGCCCCCTTGGCCGGGTCCAGGGTATCGGCGGTGGAACTGGACATGCCGGCGACACGAATCCGTCCGCCCGGCTTGCCTTTGCCGGGGCTCGCGGCGTCATCGGCAAACAGCTTGCCGGCGGCGCTGAACAGGCTGCCGGTGCCTGCGGCGGCCACCCCGGCCACCCCGAGCATCTGCAGGGCGCTGCGGCGTGACATGCCGCGATTGAGGCTTTCGAATACCCTCAGGCTTTCCTGGCCGGAGATCAGTGGGGAGTCGATCTTGTTGTCAGTCATATCAGCTGTACCTGTCGATAATGAGAAGGCCCATGCTCGCGGTTGTCCGGAGCGTCTAGAAACGCAAACGACGGTGACACCACCCTTTCAACTCAATGCAAATAGTCCTGGAGCCGGTAATAAGCGCCCACCAGCGGCAGGAACCAGGGTTTGCCGAAATGCCCGGGAATCGCCGGCCAGTCGAGTTCGCGCCAGGGATTGGCCTCGACCTTGCCGGCCATCACCTCGGCCATCACCTGGCCCATGTGCACCGACATCTGCACCCCATGGCCGCTGTAGCCCATGGAGTGATAAACCCCGCCATGCTGGCCGGCACGGGGCAGCCGGTCGGACGTCATGTCCACCAACCCGCCCCAGCAGTAATCGATCTTCACGTTGGCCAACGACGGAAACATCTGCACCATCGCCGCCCGCAGCACCTTGCCGCTCTTGGCGTCGGAGACGCTGTCGGACATCGCAAACCGCGCACGGCCGCCAAACAGCAGGCGGTTGTCCGGGGTCAGGCGGAAGTAGTTACCGATCATGCGGCTGGTGACATAGGCGCGCCGACCGGGCAGCAACTGGTCGATCAGGGCCCGGGGCAGGACCTCGGTGGCGATCACGAAACTGCCCACAGGTACGATCCGCCGCCGATACCAGCCCAGCCCGCCGTGCTGACAGGCGCCGGTCGCCAGCAGCACTTGCCCGGCGTGCAGCGAACCCTTGGCGGTGTTGACCTGGTAGCCGCCAGCCTGGGCTTTCCAGTCCGTCACCGGCGTGTCCTGATAGATCAACGCACCGTGACGTACGGCGGCCTCGGCCAGACCGACACCGAAGCGCCCGACATGCATCTGCACGCCGTTGCGCTGCAGCAGGCCACCGTGGAACTGGGCCGAGTCGACTTCAGCGCGAATCTGCCCGGCAGACAGCAACTCGACATCGGCATCGACTTCCCGGCGAATCAGCTCGCAGGTCCGGGCCAGGCCCTCGTAGTGCATCGGCTTGGCGGCCAACTTGAGCTTGCCGTTACGCTTGAGGTCGCAGGCGATCTGCTCCTGCTCCACCAGCGAAACCACGCTTTGCACGGCACTCTCGTAGGCTTGGTAATAGGCTCGCGCCCGGTCGGCACCGAGGCTGGCGCTCAGGCCGGCGTAATCCTGGGCGACGCCGGTATTGCACTGCCCCCCATTGCGCCCCGAGGCTTCGCCGATCACCCGCCCGGCTTCCAGCACCACCACACTGGCGCCCTGCAAGGCCAACGCCCGAGCCGCCGCCAGGCCGGTGAAACCGCCACCGATGACGGCCACGTCGACCTGCCCGGGCAATGCGCCGAGCTGTGCACCGGTAAACGCCGGCGCGGTGTCGAGCCAGTAGGATTCACTGCCCATGTCTGATCCGCCTATGCCAAAACCGCCTGTGCCAAAAAAAGTGCCGTTACGACTCAGAGACCGACCAGCGCGGCCAGCCCGCCGATGTCGCTGATCTGCTGGTAGCCGTAGAAGGCATTGCCCGGCACTTCGTGGCCACGGGCGACGAAGGCCTTGTTGCGGATCTTCATGTCGTGGGCCGGCATCAGGTCGTAACGGAAGCTCGACGACACATGCAAGATGTCCTCCGGGCCGCAGTTGAGGTTGTCGAGCATGTACTCGAACGCCGCCAGACGCGGCTTGTAGGCCTGTGCCTGTTCGGCGGTAAAGACTTTGTGAAACGGCGCGCCAAGCTTGTCGACGTTGGACATGATCTGGCTGTCGCTGGCGTTGGAGAAAATCACCAGGGGAATCTTGTCGGCGATTTTCGACAGGCCGGCCGGTACGTCCGGGTGTGGACCCCAGGTCGGCACGGCGTCGTAATACAGCTGGCCTTCGTCTCGGTATTCGATACCCCAACGCTTGCAGGTCCGCGCCAGGGCGGTCTTGAGAATTTCGTCATACGGCATCCAGTCACCCATGACCTGGTCCAGGCGATAGGCCGAGAAGTCCTTGACGAATTGATCCATCTGCTCGGGCACGACACGATCGGCGAACAACTCGCGAGTCATCGTTCCCATGTGGAAATTGGTCAGCGTACCGTAGCAGTCGAACGTAATGAATTTGGGACGAAGAAAGCTCATTGAGTGCGGTCCTGAAGTTCGTTGAGGTCATGGCGTGACAAGCATTCGCTCCGTTTCAGGAGCCGTGATGCAACGCTGCAGCACATCGTCATTACAACACCGTGAAATCAGCAGATGGCGTTAAAAGCGACCTCTGCTCAATACAAACCACCGTTTTAGCACCTCCCCTCAGCAGACTTTGCGGACCGCTCCAGCCTTGGGCAAACCCCGTATTCATGCGCTCTTATGGACCTTTATAACCCTGTAGAGGCTCGATACGCACTGCAGCACCGCAGAACCTGCGCCGGGCCGAACGAAAACGGGCGCTTCCCTGAGGAAGCGCCCGTTGAAGGGTCATTCGAGTGTGTTTGAAGGAGGTGGATCAACCGGCGATATCGATCAGCACACTCTTGAAACGCAAATTGGCCTCGAATGCCTCGCGCCCCAGATCCTTGCCGATACCGGAACGTTTGTAGCCACCGGTCGGCAGGATGTAGTCGTTACTGCGTCCGTAACGATTGACCCATACGGTCCCCGCTTCCAGGCGCCGCACCAGGCGCAAGGCGCGATTGAGATCGGCCGTGTGCACCCCCGCCGCCAGGCCGTAGGTCGCATGGGCCGCCAGGCCCAGCGCCTGCTCTTCGTCGTCGAAGGCCTGCACCGTCAACACCGGGCCAAAGATCTCTTCGCAGACCGCCGGATTCTGGTTGTCCAGGCCGGCCAACAAGGTCGGCTGGTAATAGGCCCCGCCCAGGCCTTCGAAGAGCCCGCCGCCGGTGAGCACTTCGGCGCCGGCCTGACGCGAGCGCTGGACGATGCCATCGATGCGGCTGGCTTGCAGCCGGGAAATGATCGGCGACAGCGTACTCTCGGACGACCAGGTCGGGCCGGGGCGCAGTTCCTCGAAATACGCCTGCAGGTGGGCAATGAACGGTTCCATGATCGAGCGCTGGATCAACAACCGGGAACCGGACACGCACACCTGCCCGGCATTTCCGGTAATGGCCAGGGCCACCGTGCGGGCGGTCTTGGCGATATCCGGCACATCGGCGAAGACCAGTTGCGGGCTCTTGCCACCGAGTTCCAGGGTGACCGGTTTCGGACCGACCAGCGCGCAGGTGGACATGATGCTCGAGCCGGTCGCGGTGGAGCCGGTAAAGGTCACCTTGCCCACCCGTGGGTGACGACACAAGGCATCGCCCGTGATGCGGCCATCGCCCTGGATCACATTGAAAATCCCCGCCGGCATGCCCGCCTGCACCGCCAACTCGGCAAAGCGCAGGCTGGAGAACGGCGTCAATTCCGACGGTTTGAGGACCACGGCATTACCGGCCGCCAATGCCGGGGCGACTTTCCAGGAGGCCATGCTCAACGGAAAATTCCACGGCGCAATGGCGGCAATCACGCCGTAAGGTTCGGCGATCTGCATGCCCAACCGGTCGGTCTGGGTGGCGGCAACCTGGCCACCGTGCTTGTCGGCCAACTCGGCAAAAAAGCGAATGCCCTCGGCGACGTAGGGAATATCCCAGGCGATCACATCCTTATGGGGACGGGTCGAGCCCAGCGCCTCCAGCGGTGCCAGGACGGCAGCGTCAGCTTCGATCAAATCGGCCCAGCGGCGCATGACCCGCGCCCGTTCCCGAGGTGGGCGGCTGGCCCAATCACTGCGCTGAAAAGCCTGCCAGGCAGCGTCGACGGCTTCATCCACCATCTCGGCATCGGCGATCGGCAACTGGGCATAGACCTGGCCATCCGACGGTCGCACAACGTCCAGTCCCGGTTGCGCATCGCGGTATTTACCCGCAATGAAATGAGCGCTGCGCACAGCGATAAGGCGAGGATCGAAGCTATCCATGGAGCACTCCAGAAAAGGGTCGGCGAGTCGTGAATCCAGGGCTCCATCGTAGAAAAAAAGCGCAAGCATTTGCTGCCGACCTTGTACTGCAATTAAGTAGTAAGTGTGGTCTGCCGGCCTTGGGCGCGGGGAATCTGCCGAATGTTCCAGCCCCCCTTGCCAGGCCTTCACGCAGATGGGATACAGGCACCCTCGCGGCGCAAAACCGGCCGCTCGTGCACACGGCCCAACGGAGACTCGCCATGTCCGCCCCGCAACCTGTTGCTTATGTCTATCGCCCGATGACAGCCGCCGATCTGCCCTCGGCCCATGCCTTGTCCGTGCAACTGAAATGGCCCCATCGCCTGGACGACTGGGCCATGTTGCAACGGGTCAGCGACGGTTTCGTGGTCCTGGATGGCGAGCGTCTGGTCGGCACCGCATTCACCTGCCCGCAAGGCGAGTTCGCGACCATCGGCCTGGTGATCGTCAGTGACGACTATCAGGGCCAGGGCATCGGCCGTCGCTTGATGGAAAAGGCCCTCGACGCCTGCCAGTCACGCACCCCGATGCTGAACGCCACCTTGGCCGGCGCGCCGCTTTACAGCAGCCAGGGCTTTATCGAGTTCGGCCGGATTCAGCAGCATCAAGGTCAAGCCCATGCGCCCAGCCCAGAGCCGTTGGCCCAGGGTGAAGTGTGTCGCCCGCTGCACGAGGCCGATCGGACTCGTCAGCTGGCGCTGGCCAACGCAGCCAGCGGGCTGGACCGCAAGACCGTGCTCACGGAGCTACAGGATGTGGTGGAGCATTCGGTGGGCATCGAGCGCAACGGCCAGTTGCATGCTTTCGCCCTGCTGCGCCCATTTGGCCGAGGCCGCTGCATCGGTCCGGTGGTCGCGGAAAATCCCGCACAGGCCAAGCACCTGATCGCCGCGTTACTGGCCCAGGTGCCGGACGCATTCGTACGTATCGATATTCCGACGGACAGTGGCTTGGGCGAGTGGCTGGTATCGGCCGGTCTCAAGCAGGTCGATACCGTGGCGCAAATGGCACGGGGCACACCGCCGCAAGCGGTCAACGGCGTCCGACAGTTTGCCCTTGTCACCCAAGCCATAGGTTGACCCGCGCGCACGAAGCAGAACTCGCTATCCCCCTCAACAGCCCATTAACAGGGAGCGTCACCCGCATGCCTCAACCTACCCTTCTGCTCTTGGCTCGCGCCGATGGCAGCCGTGTCAGCACGCCTTTCAACACGATGCCCTTGAGCACTGCCGACCCCTTCGGGGAACATCGTCAGGTCGCCTACACCGGGGCCGACGGTATCTGCGCGGGGATTGTGAGCACAGGCCAGGCACTGGATATCGATGTTTTTCCGCACACTGAAATGATCGTGATCCACGCCGGCAACGTCGTGCTGCAATCCCGAGGCCAGACGCTGAAACTGGGCATCGGCGCAAGCGCCGTGATCGGCTGCGGTACAGCGCTCCGGCTCCTGGCGCAGCCCGATACTCGCTGGGCATTCTGTGCCGTCATCGACCCCACGGCTGAACCGGCACCAGGACTGACAGCGCTGGACCCACAAGCGCTGCTCTCCCCTTCGGCCGCACCGGAACCCCACATACTGATCGGGCCCACCCCACAGTGCCGCTCAGGTAATGTCTTCGAAGACGCCAGTACTGACCTGCGCGTCGGCGTCTGGGACTCGACACCGTACGAACGCCAGGGTCGAGCGCACAAACTCAATGAACTGATGCACCTGATTGAAGGCAGTGTGACCTTGCAGGGCCCCGAAGGTACGAGCCTGACGGTCAACACCGGTGACACGGTGTTCGTACCGCAAGGTACGCCGTGTGCGTGGAAAAGCACTCGCTACGTGCGCAAGTTCTATGCGGTGAAATAGACCCGGGGCGCAATGTACCCTGTCCGAAGTCCGGGCCTCGGACATGCGAATACCGTATACATGAGAAAAATGGCAGAACGCTATAAAGGTTCTGCTGTCTGGATAAGCGAGTTCAACACCAATTTTATTTCAGAAGCCGGATCGTTATGTCCTTGCAGTATCAAACCTTCCGACAGAGCGGTGAAGGTCCGGGCAAGAGCGGCATGGTCAAGAGGAGGTTTCTTGCCGGCATGGTTGAATATAATGGTAATCAGCTTGCCCAGCGCCTCACTGTTTTCCTGATGCAAATCGTAGTAATGCTTCGAGAACGCCTCATCGCGCAAGGCGATCAGTTGCAGTTCGGCATCAAGAATCGCACAATTGGTATTATTCTTAAGCGTGTCAATATACGCATTCAATCCATGGGCCAGCTCTTCCGATGAATAGCCGGCAGCCAGGGTAGCACTCAACCGATCGATTTCAACTCGCTTGAACCGCTGAGTCAATTGCAGAAGCAAATCCGATTTGCTTGCAAAGTTTGAAAAAAAGGCCCCTTTGGAAAAACCGGCCTCCTCGGAAATAGCGTTGACGCTGGCGGCGTGAAAGCCCTTGCTGATCATAAGATCAGTGGCCGTGTCGAACAACTTGTCTCTGGTTACTTGCTGACTTTCCTCTCGCCCCATTCTCTTTTTCATCACGCCTTCGGCTCCTTTGGCCAAACAAAAAACACCTATTTGTAACTAAATGTAAAGATCACCGCTTACCGCAAAAAACAATGTCAACTATCATATATTACACTCACCCTTTCAATCGTTTTAAATTTAATTTTCAAGGTGGCCCATCTACACACCATGTATCGGGGCAACGAAAAGAGGCCGCAAGATGGCCTGTACCCGCGAGTTTTCGCCGCTATCGCAAACATTGGCGACTCATGAAAACGCCTCGACTCCGATAGCTTCAAGATGCCTTGGTATCCACCTGACACGCTCTCCCTGTCCGATCGAGTCGGTGAGGCTGCCTTGTGACTTTCCTGTACAGAACCCCGTGGAGAAATATTTGCGGGACGCCCTCAAGCCCCTCGATCCGGGCGAATAGCCGTGACCGGCGGAGCGCTTGAGCCCTGGATTGCCGTGTTTCACATCAGATTCAGGTGTCGACCTTGCGGAGCCAAGCAAATACCGCTTGATCTTCAGATACCGTATGGTTTTTAATTGCGCCGTTGACGCCCCCAGCACCCGATCGGAGCATCGAGTCCGGTGGCATCAATCTCAATACAGCAGCAGATGACCCTACAGGAGCTGGATTTTAATGGAATATGCCTTTGTCACAGGTGCTACTGGCCTGCTCGGAAATAATCTGGTTCATGCGCTTTTAAAACGAAATATCAAGGTAAAAGCGCTGGTCCGTTCCGTAGAAAAAGCCAAGAAACAATTCGGCAATCTGCCTGTCGAGTTTGTCCAAGGCGACATGCTCAATATCGACGCCTTCAGCCATGCCCTGCGAGGCTGCGACGCCTTGTTTCATACGGCTGCCTATTTCCGCGACAGTTACAAAGGCGGAAAGCACTGGCAAAAACTGCATGACACCAATGTGACCGGAACCGAGCGCTTATTGCAGGCCGCTTATGCCGCCGGTATTCGTCGTGCCGTTCATACCTCCTCCATTGCCGTGCTGAAGGGCGATAGAGATCAAGTGATCGATGAAACCATGTCTCGCAGTGAACAGGAGGCTGACGATTATTACCTGAGTAAAATACTGTCCGAGCAAAAAGTTCAAGCATTCCTGTCGCAACACCCGGACATGTTTGTCGCCATGGTATTACCCGGCTGGATGTTTGGTCCCGGCGATATAGGCCCCACCTCATCAGGACAGTTCCTGCTCGACTTTGTTGGACAGAAATTGCCGGGGGTGCTCCCTGGAAGCTTTTCCGTTGTCGACGCCAGGGATGTGGCGGAACATCAACTCGCAGCCCTCACACATGGCCGATCCGGAGAGCGCTATCTGGCAGCCGGCAATCACATGGACATGAACAGTATTTTCCAGGTGCTGTCCCGTGTCAGCGGCGTAAAAGCGCCGGAGCGCAAAGTTCCATTGTTCATGCTGCGCTTTATTGCCTTGATGTATGAAGGCTATTATCGGATTACAAAAAAACCGGTACTCATCAGCACCTCCACGGTCAAACTCATGGAGCAAGAGCAAGGGCGTACCCATTTCAGCCATCAGAAAAGCTCAGAAGAGCTGGCGTGCAAGTTTCGCCCCGTCGCTGAAACACTGTTCGATACCCTGGACTGGTATCGTAAAAATAACTACATAGATGCCTGACTGAAACAGTTCATCTGTCACCTGCCTCTGCAGTGCTTTTTGTCTAGTTAAAAATTCAAGGATTGAGAGAGGTTGGTCAATGAAAAATCTTTTATGCAAAGAAGGTTTTCTGCATCGGTTCGTCGGTTTTTCAGAGTCTTTTCCCGACCAGATTGCCATCCGTCATCTGGACGCGGAAGAAGATACCGTCACTTACCGTGGCTTGCGAATCAAGGCTGAAGAGTGCAAGGGTGCCCTCAAGGCCCTGGATGTATTGCCGGGCGATAAAGTAGCGCTGGTTCTACCCAATGGCGTGGAATTCATCGCTTATTATCTGGCGATCATCGGCAGTGGGGCAATTCCGGTCATCCTCAACTACAAACTGACGTCATTCGAAATGACCAGCGTCATCAGCAGCGCCAGGCCGACGCTGGTCGTCACCACCGAAACCCTGTTCGAGCAACATCGCGAGCTATTCCAGCCAGCCTACGGCGTTCGTCACTCCTTGGTGTTGAACGCCGGGAGGGAGCCGTCATCGCCCTTGCCCGACAACGCAACGGCCGACTCTCGACTGCCTCGACACGGCGAGCCCTTGTTACTGCCCGAGGGCAATCCGATAGTCTCGGTACAGTTCACTTACCGGGGTATCGGTAGGCCTCTGGCCGTTTCTCACCGCTACCTTGACCTGACGCAATCGAGCGATGGGCTGCATGAGCAGTTTCATCCTCAAGGCATCGGCTCGGTTCATCTGGTGACGCTGCCGCTGTATGCCATCTTCGGACTGTCCGTGATGATGGTTTTCCCATTAAGCGTGGGCGCCACCCTGCTCATGACCAACACCCTGCTCAACAGGGATCTGGCAGAAGTCCTGTCTGAGCATAAGGTCAGCTTTGCCTGCCTGGTGCCCGACGTCATTCGCTACTTCAATACGCGACTGGCCAAACGCAAAGGCGCGCTTTTGCCAATGCACCCTCAACTGATGATTTATTCGGGTGGCAGCCATCTGCCGGCAGACGAAGCCGAGAAACTGGGCAGGCTGCTGGGATGCAATCCGGTACTACAAGGCTATGGATTGACCGAGAGCATGCCGGTGATTGTCCAAAGCTCGATTGGCAAGGTCCACCGCGGCGCCATGGGACAACCGATCAGCGGTGTGGAACTGCGGGTCGTCGATGCCCAGGGCCGGGATGTCGTACCCGGACGTATTGGCGAACTGCTGATACGCGGCTCGATGGTGATCGACGGCTATAACGACGCAGAGGAGGCCAATGCCCGGTTCTTCCGTGAGGGCTGGTTACACACGGGGGATCTGGTCTGGCGGGACGACGATGGACATGTGTTCTTCTATTGCCAACGCCTGCGAATCTCGAAGATCAAAGCGCAAATGGTCGACCTGACGGAAATCGAGTCCGTCGCCCTGAAGCACCCCGGCGTGGTCCGCGCGAAGGCCTTCATCGTCCCTGACAATAAAGAGGTCAACGTATTGCACCTGTGCGTTGAAGGGCACGGCGACCTGACCCAGAACACTGTCTCCACCCTGCTCGCGCGCGACCTCTCGGGCTTCAAGCTGCCCAGAACCATCGAGATTATCTCTCTCAAGGAAGAGACCCATGCAAGCTGATAGCACACAACCGGTACTGGCCGTTTTCGACTTTGACGGCACATTGACCGACAGGCATACCTTCTGGCGCTACATGCGTTTTATCGTTGGAACCCGATCGTTCTGGCTCCGGATCATTCCCCTGCTGCCCAAAATGCTCAGTGTGATCCTGGGAATCACACCGCTGATGCAAGCCCGACTGGCGTTCATTGCCTGTTACCTGGGCGGCTTGTCAGTCGAGCAAGAGCGCGAGCATGCCAAGTATTTCATTACCGAACAGCTACCGCTCTGGCTCAGGCCCGAGGCCCTGCGCCGATTGCAATGGCATCAATCCATGGGGCATGTCACGGCGCTGGTCAGCAATTCGCCGGAGAACTATCTGATTCCCTGGGGCCAGGCGGCGGGTTTCGATCATGTGTGCGGTACCCGCCTGGCGACTGCAAAGAACAAGCTGACCGGTGGGATATCCGGCACCAACTGTGTTGAGAGAGAAAAAGTCACACGGCTGAAAGGCTGTTTGAGCAACCTTGATGACTTTTACATTTATGCCTACGGAGACTCATCAGGTGACGATGCCCTGCTCGGCATTGCCAACTCTCCCTTCTATAGAAACTGGTACTGACAGATGAACACGCTGAGCACTTTGGCCCCCAAGCACTCCAGGCAACCCGATAACACCCCTACCGTCATGATCGTAGGCGCAGGCCCTATCGGTCTGTCCCTGGCTATCATGCTGAAAAAATGGGGTGTCTCTTTTCGCATTATTGAAAAGAATGCCGGCCCTTCGACCGCAACCAAGGCAATGGCCATTCATTCCAGAACCCTGGAAATCTTTCGGGACCTGGGTGTTGCCGATCAAGTCATCGGTGACGGGTTCACGATCAACCAGTTTTCGGTGCAATCGAACAGCAAACGGGTGCTGAACTACAACTTCTCCTACCTGGATGCGACCTATCCCCTGCTCCTCAGCCTGCCACAACCGCAGACAGAGAAGATCCTGCTTGAACGACTGAACGCGTTGGGGGTAGAGGTCGAGTGGAATACCGAACTGGTCGATATAGAAAACCAGCCAGGATCCGTGCGGATGACACTTCATCATGCACAGGGCAGCGATGAAGCCTTTACCTGTCGCTGGGTGGTCGCGTGCGACGGTGCCCGCAGCAACATCAGAAAACGCCTTGACATGACCTTCGAAGGATCGTCCTACGATCGATTCTTCATGCTCGCCGATGCCGATATCGAGTGGTCTGGAAGCAAGGACGAAGGCGCTTTTTTCCTCGGCGCACAGGACGGTTATGTGGCGGTCGCGCCGATCAGCGCACCATCGCGTTATCGACTGTTCATCGAGATGCCCTACAACCTGCCGCCAGAAGGTGAGCGCCCCTCCCTGAGCCTGGAGAGCTTCCAGCGGTTGTGCGAAGGACGCGGGCAAAAAATGACGCTGTCCAATATTTCATCGACCACCATCGCCTCTTTTCAACACCGCCGCGTGCAGTCGCTGCAGCAAGGCTCAGTGTTCCTGGTGGGCGACTCGGCGCATATCGGCAGCCCGATCGGTGGGCAATGGATGAACCTGGGGGTTTCCGAGGCCTATAACCTGGCGTGGAAGATGGCCTATGTCGATCAGGGCCTGGCGGATCCGACATTGCTGGAGAGCTACAACGAAGAGCGCTACCCGGTAGCCCTGGAAGTCGAGAACACGGCACACCGACTGACCGGACTGATTACCGTCAAGCATCGCGCCCTGGTTTGGCTGCGCGACAATGTCCTGCCACTGCTGAGCAACCGGCGCAAGGTTCAGCGCAAGCTGCCCTCGATGATTTCCGGTCATCAGTACCACTATGGCAAAAGTGATTACATTCAAGAAGCGCTGACGAAAAAGCAGCGCAAGAACTGGGACAAAAAAGGGAAAAAACCCGAATTCCAGACATCCGTGCCTCGTGCAGGTCAACTGGCTCCCGATGTTGAGTTATGGCAACTGCAAGGCCGGTCGCCAAAACACTTGATCGACTTGTTCCACGGGACCTTCACGCTGTTGATTTTCAGCGCGGCCGATCAGTTTTCTCCCCTGTTACCGGGCTATTACTCGCTGGCCGAATCGGTGGAAAAAGACTACCCGGGCATCAAGGCTTATTGCGTTATCGATGCCCTCAATAGCGCTGAGCTGCCTGCCTGGCACTCGACGTTGCTGGACCCCGATTGGCGGCTGCACAAGCGTTACCATGCCAAGGCGGGCACGTTGATGCTGATCCGTCCTGATGGCTACATCGCTTTCCAGGGGGTCGATGCAATAACGCTCTTCACGTATCTGAGCGCAAGATCCGGCCTGCTCAAGGGCGCAAAAAAAACAACATCGTCCATGATCGACGCAGTGGAACTCCAACTTTAAGTCTCTCTATGACTACTGTCAGTTTGGTTAATTGATTCACACCAGGCCCAGCCTTGGGTCATGTTTTTTGATTTCTTGCTTATAGAAATATATACCGACTTTGGTTAGGAGAACCTCATGCGCTTGCAACTCAACGATGTTGTGCAGGAATTTATCGTGTCCAATGGAAAAATAGCACACAGCTATTTCTCGCTCTCAGAAAAAATCATTGATTCACTGTGTGAGTCGAACATAGCAAAAGAATCAATATTGATGCGTGTGCTGGAGCAGGCCGAATCCGTCACCGCACATTACTTCAATGCTCATCAACAAGTTCTCGAGGGCGTTTATGCCCATGGGCTTGAAGCCCCTGTCAATAGAAGCCTTCCGGTGCTGGAACCCCTACAGTCGAACTCGGCCATACTGGCCTCGGCGCCCATTGCCGAACATCCCCCGACACTCAGCTACGGGCAATGGTTGCGCGCCGAAATAAGCTCGGTCACTGGTTTCAACAAGGAACACATCGACTTCGATCAGAGTTTCGAAAGCCTGGGCATCGATTCTCTCGGGCTGGTCGATATTTTCGAGTCCCTGGCCCAGCACTTCCCTGAAAAGAAAGACCTCACCTCATTCCTGTTTGATGCCCCGACCCCAACCGCCCTGTTGGCCCGGCTTGAAGCCAATCCGCAGTCCCCTGCCGTGGATGTCGAAGCCTGGGTATTTGAACAACTGGCTCATATCACCGGTTTTGCGGTTGAGCAGATCGACCGGAAACAGAGCTATGAAAGCCTGGGCCTGGACTCCCTGGTGCAGTTGGACTTCCTGGAGTCGATCGTCGCCTTGTGGCCGTCACTCAAGGCCAACAGTACCGAGTTGGCCAACGCCAAGTTTCCACAGGACACAATCGCCCTGATACAAGCCGCCCTCGCCAGCCCCGAGTCGACCTCGGCAATACCTTGTGAAGTGCAATCACCTGCCACAACGGACGCTCAAGGGCAGATGAGCCATCTGCTTATCGACGCCCTGTCCCCCCTGATCCCGAACACGCCAGAGTCGATCGACATCGAGGCCCCCTTTACACAGTTGGGACTCAACGGTTTTGCCCGGGAAGCACTCTGCCAATCAATGGCGCAACAGTGCTCTGCCAGCGAGTTTGCCGGTGAAGCGCTGATGTCGCGTCGTACGCCGCAGGAAGCCTTGTCGCTTCTGGCAAGACTGAGCTGAAGCACTGAGCCGCTGGAAAAAAGGCATGGAGTCCGGGTGATCGAGCAGATCAGCCCGCATTTGGGTAATCAGGAGATAGGGTATGAGTGGCGCGGTAACAACAGGGGGCGACTTTTGCTTCAGCGCAATGGCGGGCGAGTTTCCAGGGGCGCCGTCAACGGATGCCCTTTGGCACTTGCTCTCTGAAGGGCGGATAGCACCTATCGATTCGATGCCGGCACGCTGGGAGCTGAAGAAAGCGTCAATCTATTCAGACAAGCCCGGAGAAAAGGATCGCACCTATCTGGACAGTGCTTTTTGCCTGACCGATGACGTATCAATCCCCTCTCGTCATGAGGGACGTCAGGTCGCCATCGGCAAAAAAGTCCTCCAGACGCTCCTCACTCAGCTTGCCGGACAGGGCTCCACGCTGATCAAGGAGCGCACAGCCTTGGTGGTCGCGACGTCCTGGAGTGATGAGAGTTACTTCGTCACGGGCATGTCCGGAAAAGCCGATACACCAGGGAGTTCTTCGTCCCGGGGCTATACGCCGGGTGAACAAGTGGCTGAACTGGCGGCGACTTTTGCCTTGGGCGGCCCGGCGCTATCGGTCGATACCGCCTGCAGTTCGTTCCCCTATGCAATCGATATGGCTCAAGCCCTGATCAACAGTGGACAGGCGGATAACGCGATTGTCATGGCATTGAACACCGTGCTGCCACCGGCGCTGTTCCTGGGGTTCTCGCAGTTGACCGCCTTTTCCTCCCGGGCCCGGATGCAGGCGTTCGGCCAGGACGCTGACGGCATTGTGCCAGGCGAATGTGCGGTCGCCTTTCTGGTCGAGCCCGTAGCGCAGGCCCTGATTGCACAGCGCCGCCCCCTGGGCGTCTTGCGGGCATTGGGGCTTTCCGCCGACGGCGCCGAAGGCTCAGTGTTTGCGCCGGGCAAACAGGCCCAGTACACGGCTTACCAACGGGCCTATAACGGTCTTGATCCCCGCGACGTGGACTACATCGAGACCCATGGCACCGGCACACCCTTGGGTGACGCGACAGAGTTGGACTCATTGAACCGCTTCTTCGCCCCCCATCGCACAGGCGGCAAGAAAATAACCATCGGTTCGATCAAGTCCGTCATTGGTCATCCGTTGGCCGCCGCCGGAGGCGCTTCGCTCGCCAAGGCCCTGATGATATTGCGCCATAAAGGTATTCCACCTCAGCCCAACTACCGACCCAGCGCAAAAGTCGGCGAAACCTGCCTGCAGTTGGCCAGCGGGCAGGTACAGCCCCTTGCTGATCGTCAGTCGGCGCTCCGGATAGGCATCTCCAGCTTTGGTTTTGGCGGCGCCAATGCGCATCTGGTGGTGGATGAATATATTCCTGGCAACCGCCCTACCGCTCCCCAGGTCGCCTCCGGCGTGCTGATGCTGGACCTGGCGATTGTCGAGGCTGAAGCGGCGATCGGCAATCACGGCTCATTGCAGTCATTCAAGCAACAGCTCGATCGGCCAGCAGCCCCCTCAGTCATTTTCCCTTATGGGCGCTTCGTTGATTACATCACGACGCCAGCCCAGCCTTTACTGGGAAAATTCCTGGCGCAGGATCGCATCATTGATATCGACGGTTTCGGCATGGGCCCCAAACCACTGGCCCATGTCGATCCGTTCAAGCTGTTGATCACCGATCGCGTCAACCATTTGCTGCGACGCCTGCCGGGTGTGGCCGGCTCCCCCGGCACGGCGATGGTCATGTGCTGCAACATGGGTGGCGAACGCTTCAGTAACGCGTACAGCAGCGCCCACAACTTCTACTCCCGGGCTCAAGGCAAGCCACCGGGCGTGGAGGTAACAGACGTGGCAACCATGCTGCCGAATATGTTGTCCGGCTACCCGGCGCAGATTTTCGACTTCAAGGGTTTCCATCAGACACTGGTTGGCACCCCGGGCCTGTTCTGGCAAACCCTGCTGGCATCGCAGCAATGGTTCAAGGAAGGCATCAACACCCTCTTGCTCGGTGCAGGGCGCTTTATCAGTGGTGAAATCGAGGTCGAACGCGCCCGACACTCAGCGACCCTGCAAGGTGAAGGATTGGGGCTGCTTGCCCTGCGTCCTTATCGACCAGGCTCCAGCGACAAACCTTTGCTGGTGATTCGCGCCGCGGTCCTGGCCCATGCCGCGAAGTCGCTGGAAGAAGCTTGCCAACGGCTGGGTAAGGAACGCAGTCAATACCAGAACATTGAAGTCTGCGAGCTGCAGCCTGATGCGACTCACGCCGGCGGATCACTGCAGGAGATGACCGGTTTCCTGGCTGAAGCCAGTGGCATTGAAACCCTGTTGGCAGTGATGTTGAGTGCATCGTCTCACACGGTGATCGAGGTGCGCGAAGCCGGCAAGGCCGTGATGTGGCTATTTACGGAAAAGCTTCGGGAGTGGAGCCCGGCGGCCGAACCCAGCCCGGCCATCAAGTATCCCTTCACGTTGCGCTTTGCTCACTCGGCCGCCCACGAACTGCAGCAGGTCATCCCACCTGCCCGCCCTGTCAACCTTGCCCGCGAACGGCAACACGATGGCGTCGATGTACTGCAACTCAGTGACATGCTGACCAGCACCCTGCTCTCCGGGTTGCGTGTCAGGGTTCGTGCCATGGAGGGCCTGTTCGCCTTGCACCGTGGTGCTGAAGCCCAGCGCCCGACGCACTGGCAACGCGCCCCGGAAAATATTGTGATCGCCAACGTCCGGCGCAGCCCGCAGTCACTGCACGCCCAGCTCGTGGTGAACGAAGCACACCCTTATTTCTTCGATCACCCTCTTGATCACATCCCCGGCATTTTATTGCTTGAGGGTGTGTTGCAACTGATTGAACTGACCATGCCCCCACTGGGTGGGCGAGTCGCCTATGTCAAAACCCTGAATATCAAGTTCCAGCAGTACGTACAAAAAGAGGGTGTGATCGATCTGCATCTGGAACAAGGCAAAGACCCCCACGTATTCAATGCGAAGGTCATGCAAGCCGGAAAACTGATGTGCACCTGCGTACTCGGGATGGCCTACAGCTCGGCGTTCGAGACAGCGCCCGCCGGCGAGTTCACGGCCACCCGCTGCCGCGACAAGGCCTTGCTGCACAAGGCCAGGGAAGAAAACGTCATCGTCAGTGACATCAGCGGCATCGCCCAGGGCTTGAGCGTGGACACGCTCAAGCTGGCGGACGAGCACTTCTTCCAGGAGGGCGACCCCGACCACTATTCGATGGTGTATTTCCTCGAAGTTGCCCGCCAGTGCTACATGCAGATTGCCCACAGCTATCTGCGGATTCCACTCAACACCCCGATGAACCTGCTGGCCTTGAGTTTCACCCTGGATCGGCCAATCCCCAGGAACAGTCCGTTGTCCTTGGCCCCACAAGCCGGCTTTGACGCGCAGGACCAGCCATTCAAGACCAACCGCGTCTATATCGACCTGTTCAACCGCGGCGAAAAAATCGGCCAAGCCAGTATTACCGCTCAAGTGTTGAGTCGATCAGCGCCCGCTGCCTGAGGCATTGAATTGATCTCAATCTCCACCCCCGACAACCAAGGTGTCGCCGTGAACGATGTGAATGTGCAAGTCCGAGTCAAATCGTCGCCCTCGGAAATATGGAAGATCTGGAGCAATTTTCCAGAAGCCCCGTTATGGGATACCGACGTCAGCCATTGTGAGCTCAATGGTCCGTTCCAACCTGGAACGCGAGGCAAATGCATCCTCAAAAATGGCCTGACCATGCCGCTGAAACTGGAAGCGGTGAAGAAGCATGAAAGCTATCGGAACACGGCAAGGCTGCTTTGGATCGACCTTGAGTTCGATCACCGGATGCACAGGCTTTCCCCGGATGAAACCCAGGTCGTCCATAGCGCGAAGATCTCCGGACGCCTGAGTTTTCTATACCGCGGGCTGCTACGCAAGCTGCTGACCGCGGCCATGACCAGCGCACTGGACAACCTGTGCAGGTTGGCTGAACAACGAGCGAAAGCCAGCAGTCCCCCTGGGCTCGAAAAATCTGGAACGCATTTGCACCCTGTATGAAATATCCCGGGAGAGAGCGTGTTGAACGCTTGCTCCCCAACACGCTGCGCTTACTAATCGATAACGGCACACTTCGGACCGAGCATGAACCTACTAAAAAACACTCAGTATCTTGTGATGGGCGTCATTGGCATGGGCTTTATCGCCCCAGCGTCCAGTTCCGCCGACACGCTCGGCCCCTACATCAGTGCCATGGGCGGCTTGAACTGGGTGGCTCCACAGAACCTTAGCCAGAACCACCTCGACTTTGTCGAGATGGAGTTCAACCAACCGTTACACTCCGGCTACGCCACCGGACTGGCACTGGGCTGGCGATTTCCCGTCGGGCTCCGGCCTGAAGTGGAACTCAGCTACCGCAAAAACACCCTGACCCAGTTCAATCACCGGGTCTACGAAGGCGGCGGGAGCATCAACGGCAAAGGCGAAGAGGAAGCCACCAGCCTGATGGCCAACCTCTGGTATGACGTCTTGAACCTGCCGGCCCCCTTCAGCCGATTCACCCCCTATATTGGCGGCGGCCTGGGCTACACCACCCTTTCGGTCAGTGGCCTGGAAGCCGGTGGCGTCCAGTTCGGCAACACTCATCGCGACACCGTATCGGCCTATCAACTCGGTGCCGGGGTAGGTTACGAGCTCACCGATCAATGGTCCATGTCCCTGGACTATCGATACCTCAAGACTCGTGATGCGCACTTCGGTGACATTCAAGGCCTGCCCCAAGGCGATGTGCACACTGACTACAGCGCCCAGTCACTGATGCTTGGCCTGCATTACTGGTTCTAAGCGATGGTTGGACTGCGGCCCGTGCCTCGGGCCGCAGGTGCACTTGAGTCACTGCACCAGCAGACTCGCTTCAGGCTTTTTTGCGAAGACCTTGCGCGGCAGCAACCACCAGGCCAGTGCCGGTAGCAGGATCAAGGCGCCGAGCATATTCACCAGGAACATGAAGGCCAAAAGGATCCCCATGTCGGCCTGGAACTTGATCGGCGAGAAAGCCCAGGTCGACACCGCCACCGCCAGTGTCATACCGGTCAGCAGTACCACCTTGCCGGTGAACAGCAACGCCTGGTAATAGGCCTGGGCCAAGCTGTCACCGGCTCGCATCCGTGCCAGGATCACGCTCAGGACGTAGAGCGCATAGTCGATGCCGATGCCCACGCCGAGCGCGATCACCGGCAGTGTCGCGACCTTCACCCCCATCCCCAGGGCGACCATCAGCGCCTCGCAAAGAATCGAGGTGAGCATCAGCGGCAGCATCGCGCAGAGGGTGGCACGCCAACTGCGAAAGGTCAGCAGGCATAACAGGCTGACCGCGCCATACACCCAGAACAGCATCTCATGCATGGATTTTTTCACCACGATATTGGTCGCGGCCTCGATCCCGGCGCTGCCGGCGGCGAGCATGAACTTGACCTCCGGCACCGGATGCCCGGCGATAAATTGCTCGCTGGCCTCCACCACCCGGCTCAGGGTATCGGCCTTGTGATCGGCCAGGTAAACGTACAGCGACAGCATCGAACAGCCCTGATTGAACAGCTCCCGCGGTGCCCGGGTCTGTACCGCGCCCAGTGCGCCGTCATTGGGGATCAGCTCATACCATTTGAAATTGCCTTCGTTGTAACCGACCGTGGCGATCTTGCTCAACGCCGCCATCGAGGTGGTCGACTCCACGCCGGGCAGTTGCTCCAACCGCCAGGCCAGCGCATCTACGGCGGACAGGCTGGCATAGCGGGTGCACTGATCTTCCGGCGTCTTGATCATGACCACGAAAATATCCGAGCTGGCCGCATAGTTGCCGGTCATGAACTGCGCATCACGGTTGTAGCGCGAGTCGACGCGCAACTCCGGGGCTCCGGGATCGAGATCGCCGATCTTCAGGTGCAGGCTCACGGCAAAACCGAACGCCGCCAGCAACAGGCCACCGAGCATGGCACCAATGGCCCAGCGCCGTCCGGTGAACCGATCGAGAAAGCGCCACAACGGGTGCTTGATCCGGGCCTGTAGCTCGGCGGTTTCCGAACTCAGGCTGCGTTGCGCCGCCGCCGGGCTGACACCGAAATAGCTGAGCAGGATCGGCAGCAGGATCAGGTTGGTGAAGATCAGCACGGCCACGCCGAGGCTGGCGGTGATCGCCAGGTCCTGGATCACCCGGATATTGATCAGCAGCAACACCGCGAACCCCACGGCATCACAGAGCAACGCAGTCATACCGGCGGCGAACAGTCGGCGGAAGGTATAACGCGCGGCCACCACCCGGTGGGTGCCGCGCCCGACATCCTGCATGATGCCGTTCATCTTCTGCGCGCCATGGCTCATGCCGATGGCAAACACCAGAAACGGCACCAGCGCCGAGTAAGGGTCCAGCTCATAACCGAGGATCGCGAGCAGACCCAGTTGCCAGAGCACCGCCACCAGCGAACAGGTCACCACCACCAGGGTGCTGCGCGCGCAACGGGTGTAGCCATAGAGCACCACCACGGTCACCAATACCGCCACCACGAAGAACAGCAGGACCTGGGTCAGCCCCTCGATCAGATCGCCGGCGATTTTGGTGAAACCGGTGATGTGAATCCGCAGGTCATCGGTCTGGTACTTGCTACGCAGGGCTTCCAGTTGCCGGGAAAAATCGCCGTAGTCCAGGGCTTTGCCGGTCTGCGGATTGATTTCGAGCAAGGGCACGAAAATCACGCTGGACTTGAAGTTGCCGGCCACCAACTGACCGACCTCACCGGAGCGGGCGACGTTGGTTCGCACCTGCTCGATACTGGCGACAGACCCGTCGTAATCGTCAGGGATCACCGTACCGCCATCGAGTCCCTCTTCGGTCACCGCGGTCCAGCGCGTGGTCGGGGTCCATAACGACTTCATGTAGGGCCGGTCGACGCCCGGCAGCAGGTAAAGCTCGTCGTTGAGCCTAGCCAGCGTGTCGAGGTAGTCCTTGGTAAAGATGCTGCCCTGCCCGACCTCCACGGCGATCCGCAACGAGTTGCCCAGGCCACTCAGTTCGCTGCGATTGTTCAGGAAATTGGCGACATAGGGGTGCCCGCCGGGAATGGTTTTCTCATAGCTGGCATTGATGCCGATGCGCGTGGCTTGCCAGCCGAGCACCAGGGTCACCAGCAGGCATAGCAGGATCACCCAGGGCCGGTGGTTGAAGATCGCCCGCTCGGCGAAATTGCCCGAAGCCTGGTCGAAGTCCTCCAGGCGACCAATCACGGTTTGAGTTTTGTCGTCTTTCAAGTCTGACTCCTGTTGCACGGGCCATGGCCCGATAGCGCTACACCGTGAAGTTTCAAGGTTTGCCGGAGGCCTGCGGATCCTGGTCGGCGGCCACGCCGCTCAAGCCGACACTGGCCAGACTGCCGTCGGCCGCCTGTTGCACGGCGGCGACCGTCGCGCCGTTGCGGCTCTGACGTTTGTCAAAACTGCGACCCTGGTCATGGCTGAGCAGGAGCTCCCCGCCCTGGCTGGCCAGCAGCAGACTGCCGTCCTGCAGTTCGATGGCACTCGCCAGCGTTGACTCGACACCGGTGTCCAGGCGTCGCCAACGGGTGCCACGGTCATCCGACCACCAGGCGTTGCCGCGCAAGCCATAGGCAATCAAGGCGCCCCCACGGGTGCCGAGCAGACCGAAAAAGCTGCCTTCATAAGGTGACTTCAAAGGCTGGAAGGAATACCCGGCGTCGCTGGAACGCAACAATAGGCCGCGCTCCCCCACCAGCAGCAGATCGTTGCCCGATGCACGAATGCCGTAGAGGTTCAGGCCTTGTGGATTGTCCACATGCCGCATCCAGGGCTGCCAGCTTCGTCCGCCGTCGTCGGTGCGATAGATCTGGTTGTAGGCACCGACGATGTAGCCATGCAGCCGGTCGCTGAAGTACAGGTCGAGAAACGGTTTGTCCGGTCCGTCGCCCAGTAAATGCCGCGCCTGTTCCAGATTGCCGGCACCACCCGGCTGATCGACATCGCGCTGTGCGCTCTGCACTGCCAACGCGGCGGCAGCCTCGCCATCGAGCTGCTTGTGCCAGGTTTCGCCCCCATCCTCGCTGTGCAGTACCACCCCCAGATGCCCTACCGCCCAACCCTGCTCGGCATCGACGAATTGCACCGCCGTCAGGCTGACGCTGACCGGCACCTTGGCCTGACGCCAACTTTTCCCCGCGTCGTCCGAGAGCAGTACGATGCCGCGTTCACCGACCGCCACCAGACGTTCCCCGGCCCGGGCCAAACCGAGCAATACCGCGCGCGGGGCCTTGGCGGTGGGCAGTGCCGGCTGCTGCAGTGCCGCGAACGTCGCGGCCTGCCCAGCGCCAGACGTACTCGCCAACAGGAACAACGCCAGGGCGCAGGCCCCCCATCGCCGGCCAAAACGCGCAAAGATTCTTTCAAGGTTCATATCTTTATCCTGCTTGGGAAATCACTGGCGACCGCGACGAACCTCTCGCCCGCCACGGTCGCCCATGGTTCAACGCATGTTTTCGTTGGCCATGGCATCCGGCGTGAAGAAGGACGCCGAAGGTTTCGCGACTTTCTGGTACTGAACCGCCAGGTCATTGCTCGATGAGTTGAGGAAGTAGGCACCGGTGTCGAGGTTGTAGCTGCCCCACATGACCTGTGCGGTGAGCGCCGGCAGGTCCGGCGCCAGCAGCGTCAGCGAATACATCTGGCGACCCAGCTTGCCCTGGGCGTCATAACCGTCGGCCATCAGGATCTGCCAGGAGTCCTCGTCGATGTAGTAGGTCCGACGCGGCACCACATGACGCTTGCCGGATTTGAGCGTGGCCTCGACCACCCAGACCCGATGCTTCTCCCAACGCACCAGGTCGGGATTGAGGAAGTTCGGTTTGACCAGCTCATCGCTCTTGGCCAGACCGGCACGGTTATTGTTGTAAGCGACGATCAGTTCTTTCTTGCCCATCAGCTTGAGGTCATAACGATCAGTTGGCCCGAACAGCATGAAGGCTTCGTCGAACAGGCCGACACCGGAGGTGACGAAGTCCGGGGTGTCATAGGCAATATTCGGCGCCCGACGCACCCGGCGCTGACCGACCAGGTATTGCCAGGCCGCACGGTTGGCCGGGTCCAGGTCCCAGTGAGTCATCAGGCCTTCGCCGGCCTTGGACGACGGCAGTTCGGTGAACAGTTTGCCAAGCAGGTATTTGCCGGAGAAATTTTCCGGGCTGCCGTTTTCGATGTAATAGGGAAACTGGTAGGTATACAGCGCCCGGGTGGCCTGGACCTTCTTGCCGCCCGCGGTCATCAGCCAGGTGTCGAACGGAGAACTGATGGTGTCGCCACCCTGCCAGGACAACCGGTAGTTCCACAGGACCTGCGCGCCGTTGTCCGGAATCGGGAACGGGATACCGCCATAGGCGCCGCTGACTTTCTCGCTCTCGACGTCCAGCGTGGCGCGGGTGGCATTCCTCGCGGTGTCGTCGTAGACCCATTGCGGGGCCGCGGCCGAGCGGTGGGTCGGGTACACGTCCAGGCGATAGTCCGGGTATTTCTTCAACAGAATCTTGGTGCCTTCGGCCAGTTCAGCGGCGTACTGCTGCATATTCGAAGCTTTGATCGTGTACAGCGGTTTCTCCCCGGCGAAGGGGTCGGGGCGTTTGTCACCCGGCTTGTATCCCGGCGCGACCTGGGTGTAACCGCCATTCCAGGCCGGAATACTGCCATCGGCGTTGCCGGTGCGTTCGCCGCCCAGGGGCGTCAGTTCGGACTTCAAACGGGCGGCCTGTTCGGGCGACACCGCCGCCTGCGCCAGGCTCATGCCGACAAGGGCCAGGGTCAGGACGCAGGTGTTGAAAAAAGCTTGGTTGCGCATGGCAAATCCACCTTATTAGAATGAGGTTTTCACGTAGAGCGAAATGAAGTCGCGGTCGGCCAGGGATTGTCCGTAGCTGAAGTTGCCGTCCTGGCGCAGCCCGGCTTTCGGGGCGCCGAAGAAGTTCACGTAGTTCAGGCCGACATCCCAGCGCTGCAGATAGGTCGCCTTGAGCCCGACACTCCAGTCGCCGGAGTGGGTGTTGCCGAAGCCCGACTTGTTCACCGCCGAAGAGCGCCCGTCGAGCACCACGCCCATGCCGATCGGCACGGTCAGGTCGATCCCGTCGACAATCTGGAAATACGCCGGCTCCACCAGCACCCGTAGCGCCGTGGCGTCACGGGTCGTATTGGCGTCCAGGGCCGCGGCGTTCTCGGTGATGCTCAGGGTGCGGTTCCAGGCCAGTTCAGCCAGTGCCGAACCGCCGTCCCAGAAGGCCGTCGGCGACAACAGATAGATCGCTGAGAGGTTGGCGTGGGCGGTTTTGCCTCGGGCAAACAACGAGTGGTCACCGCCGTCCGCCAACATGCCTGGGGTGACCACTTGCAGATTGCTCACCAGCGGCGCATTCCAGCGAATCGAGGTTTCACCGGCGAAGTTGAAGGGGCCCTGGGCGGTGGAAAAGCTCATGCCGGCAGTGCGAATATCTTCGGCATAGACCTGACGATAAGTGCTCAGGATCGGCAACCCGGTGGCTGCCGCGGCCGGGCCGTCGAGGTAGGCGTACAGGCCGATCGGGGTTTTGTCGTGATACTGCGCAGCGTAAAAACCCAGCTCCAGCTCGGTCCCGGCCGGTTTGAAGCGGATCTGCATACCACCCTGCCCCGAGTTTTTCGGTTTCAGATCACCTGCGTTCACCGTGTCATTGCCGAACACCTCATGCAGCGAACCGCTGCCGTAGCCGATGGCGTCGGTATCACTCAGGTAGCTACCGGCGCCAGGCAGGTTGGAGCGTTCCCACTCGAACTGGTAGTAGGCCCCCACCGACAGTTGCGGGTTGATCTGCAACTGCCCGGAGATCTGGTTGACCGGACGCAGGATCTCCTTGAACTGGGTCCCCGGCACACTGAGCAACTTGACCACATCGGTCGGGCCCTGGGCATTGGCGATGCCATTGCCGCCGTAGAACAGGCTTTCACCGTAGACCAGGCTGTGCCGCCCCAGGCGCACCACACCCTGGGAGTCTTCACCCAGGTCCCCCCGCAGGAACACGAAGGCGTCGAGGATTTCGGCGTCGCGGCCATTGAGCTTGCGGGTATCGCTGAGGAAATGCGGTTGCTCGCTGCTGTCGGTTTCCTTGTTGTAGACATCGTCGTACCAGGCCGCGCCGCTCACTCGCAGCCCGTAGTTCTTCCGGCTGAGGTCCATTTCGGAAAACAGGTCCAGGCGATTGGAGACCAGGCCCGTGCCGAAGTTTTTATCGCCCTGGCCCTGGATCGAGGGATACAGACCGTTGGCGGTCGGTGCATTGGTCAGGCGGCTGTCCTGCCCCTGCAGGCGCCAGGCCTGGCTGTACTTGATGGTGTTGTCCCAGCGCAGTTTCCAGTCGGAATCACCGAGGTCCAATTGCATGGCCTGCGCCCTTTCAACCATCGCGCCTGTGCTGCATAACGCCAGAAACAGGGCGCAATGCTTAAAACGAAAGCCACCTATTACGTTGTCCATGGACGCTCCTCATTATTTTTATTTTCGGCATGGCTTTGCACGCATGGCGCCAGCCAACACGCTCGGGTAGCGGCTTGCGCCGCTGCTTACAGGTTTGCGTTTCAGATATAGGTGGAGGCCAATCCGCCATCGACCGCCAGGTTGACGCCGTTGATCCAGCGCGACTCGTCGGCACACAGGAAGGCGATCACCGCCGCCACCTCATCGGCATAACCGGGACGCTTCATGCGATGGGCATCGGCCTGGGTCCTGGCCTCGCCGAGCATGCTCACGAAGTCGCCGAGGATGGGGGTGAACACCGGGCCCGGCGCCACGCTGTTCATGCGCACCGAATGTTCGAGAAACCAGGGCTGGGCCTGCAGATAATTCCAGACGATCAAGGCTTCCTTGAAATACTGGTAGCAGGTCTGGTCCGGTACCGGGTGCCCGGCCAGCCAGGCTTGCGCGGCGGCAAAACCCTCGATGCGCGCCAGCTCCTTGTGCAGTTCCAGGCGCAGCGGCCACTCGGCGCCAAGGATCGAGGCGATATTGACGATGCTGCCCCCCGCCGTGATGCGCGGCAGCAGCACGCGGCTCAGGTGGCGCAGGCCGAGGTAGTTGACCCGCGCCAGCAGTTGCGGGTCGGCGGTACCCGGGACTCCGGCGATATTGCACAGGCTATCTATTCGCGCGGGTAGCTGCGGCAACAGCCGGTCGATGCTCTCGGCGCTGCCCAGGTCGCCCTGGACAAAGCCGTCCAGGGTCATGTGCGGAGCCTTCAGATCCACGCCGATCACCTGGGCGCCATGGCTGCGCAGCAGGCTTGCGGTGGCGGCGCCGATACCCGAGGAGACCCCGGTCACTAGCACAATCTTGTTGTCGAGCTTCATGTTGTGTCCTCTTATTGTTTTTGTGTATTCATCTGGCCGACCGCTCGCGTCGACCTGTCTTGCTCAGAACGGGTAGCGCGGCGCGGTGTCCTTGACCGTCACCCATTGCCATTGGGTGTATTCGTCCCAATCGGCCGGACCACCAACGCTGCCGGCATTTCCCGAACTGCCACGCCCGCCGAATGGATTGATGCACTCATCGGC
Source organism: Pseudomonas sp. MWU12-2345 (assembly GCF_023242385.1). NCBI lineage: Bacteria > Pseudomonadati > Pseudomonadota > Gammaproteobacteria > Pseudomonadales > Pseudomonadaceae > Pseudomonas > Pseudomonas sp. MWU12-2345. The sequence goes on from NZ_JALLJA010000001.1 coordinate 1,250,548, forward strand.
TACCGTCTGGTCGTTGATATGCAGCAGGCCGCAATTGAGTCGCTCGCCCATCGCCATCGCACGCCCGAGCGAAGGCGAGATGATTCCCGCGGACAAGCCGTACTCGGTGCGATTGGCCAATTCGATGGCCTCCTCGTCGTTGGCGAAACTCACCACCGTGGCCACCGGTCCGAAGATCTCCTCGTCGAACGCACGCATGCCCGGACGCACGCCGGTAAGTACCGTGGGTTGGTAGAAAAGCTGGTCAAACTCGCCGCCTGCCTCCAGCCTTGCCCCCGCCGTCAAACTGTCCGTGACGATTTCATGCACCCGTTGCAACTGGCGCTTGTTGATCAAGGGCCCCAGCACCGCCTCGCCACGAGCCGCGTTGCCGACCGTGATCGTCCGGGCTTTCTCGGCCAATCGACGGACCAGTTCTTCAGCGATCGATTCATGAACCAGGATGCGTCCGGTGGCCATGCAGATTTGCCCCTGATGCAACCAGGCGCCCCAGGCGGCATTGCTGGCCGCCAGGTCGAGATCGGCGTCTTCGAGCACGATCAGCGAGTTCTTGCCGCCCAACTCCAGGGCGACTTTCTTCAGATGACGTCCCGCCACCTCCGCGACCTTGCGACCCGCGGCGGTGGAACCGGTGAACGCAATCATCCGCACATGCGGGTCGCGGCACAGCGCCTCACCGGCAACGGCTGTGCCCGGCAACACCTGCAACAGGCCTTTGGGCAGACCGGCTGCCTCGAACAGCCGGGCAATGATGAAGCCACCACTGACCGGAGTCTGCGGATCAGGCTTGAGCACCACGGCGTTGCCGGCCGCCAACGCTGGCGCCACCGAGCGCAGTGAGAGCACCAGGGGGAAGTTGAACGGGGAAATCACCCCGACCACACCGTGGGGCAAGCGGCGGGCATAGGACAAGCGCCCCGCCTCGCTGGGAAGCACCAGGCCATGGGGTTGAGACAGCAGACCCGCCGCCTGATGCAGCAAGACGATCGCCTCCCTGACCTCATGTTCGCCCTTGAACAGACTGCCGCCGCTTTCCCGGGCGATGTACAGCGCCAACTCGGCAAAATGTTGCTGGGCCAGTGCGGCGGCCTTACGAAAGATCTCCGCACGTTCCCGTGGCCCCAATGCCGCCCAGGCCGGCTGCACGCGGGCAGCGCTGAGGCTGGCAAAGGCGATGTCCGCCGCATCCGCCAGCCCGGTCACCGTCAGCACCTCACCGGTGGCCGGCTCATATACGCTATTGCTGCCGCCCAACGGGCGTATCCAGTCGCCGATGAAAATACGCTCACACCACAACTCGTCCTGCAGGAAATCAGAGGGTTCACTTACCGCCATTTCGGCCTCCCGGCTCTTGTGTTTGTCATCGCCCGACACCGCCTTGCTGAAGCGCTGAAGTCGTCTGCGTGGTGAAAGCACTAGAGCAAGGGCCATGCCGATTTCCGCCAGGGCGCCGCTCTTCAAGCCGCGAAGGCTCTGGCTTACGGGTTCGCGCGAAATACCCGCGGACAGGGCGATAGATCCGGCGAGCGCCCGATTCTGCGGCACTTGTCCAAATGATAAAGTTATGTTTAATAACTATTATTGCAGTTGATCATTTCGATCAGTCGACTCGCCCAGGGGCATAACAATGAAAAATCCCCATTCGCTGTTCCCGGATCTCGCGCTGTCGGAGGAACATTTCTCGCCAAGGGGCGACAGTACCCAACTGGCGGAGGGCAACTCACCGACCCTGGCCGAGCTGACCGAATGCCTGTTCTTCTCCCCGGTCGACGGACGCATCTGGCTCAATGATCAGCGCATGCTGCTCTTGCACAGCTCATCCTTCGGCGCACTGCGTCGGGAGATCATCGATCGCCAGGGACTGGAACAGACCCGTGGCCTGTTTACCCGCACCGGCTACCTGTCCGGCGCACGGGATGCCCGACTGATCCGCGAGCGCTGGCCGGACGCCGATGCCGCGGCGATCTTCTCCGCTGGCACACGCCTGCATACCCTTGAAGGCATGACCAAGGTCGAACCCCTGCACTTCAAGTTCGATGCCGACTCCGGTTTCTACGAAGGCGAGTTCCTCTGGCATCATTCCTGCGAAGCCGACGAACATATCGCCGCCTACGGGATCGGCCAGGACCCGGTGTGCTGGACCGAACTGGGCTATGCCATCGGTTATGTCAGTGGGCTGTTCGGGCGCCTGGTGATTTTCCGGGAAATCGAATGCCGGGGCATGGGCCACGAGACCTGCCGCGTGGTCGGCAAGACCGCCGAGCAATGGGGCGATGTCGAACAGGACCTGAGTTATCTCACCGCATCACCGACCCACGCCCCCCTCAGGCAGCACCAGGCCCCGGCACCCGCGCCCCAGGATGACAACGAGCTGTCCGGCGGCCCCAAACCCATTGGCGCCAGCGCGGCCTTCAATGCCGCCACCCTCGCCCTGCAACGCGTGGCGCCAACACCCGCAACGGTGCTGTTCAGTGGTGAGTCAGGGGTTGGCAAGGAGCTGTTTGCCCGTCAGTTGCACCAGTACAGCCCACGCCATCAGGCCGCTTTCGTAGCCCTCAACTGCGCCGCGATCCCGGACAATCTGATCGAGGCGGAGCTGTTCGGCGTCGAACGCGGCGCCTATACCGGCGCAACCCATTCGCGTCCCGGACGCTTCGAACGGGCCCACGGCGGCACCCTGTTCCTCGATGAAATCACCAGCCTCAGCCTGCCCGGGCAAGGCAAGCTACTGCGTGCCTTGCAGGAGCGTGAGATCGAACGCATCGGTGGCGGTCAGCCGATCAAGGTTGATGTGCGAGTGGTGGCGGCGACCAACGTCGACCTGCGCAAAGCGGTAGCGGCTGGCGACTTTCGCGAAGACCTGTTCTACCGCCTGAACGTCTTCCCCATCACCCTGCCGCCGCTGCGTGAGCGACGCGACGATATCCCGTTGCTGATCAATGCGTTCCTGCGGCGCTTCTGCCAGGACTACGGACGCAAGCCTGCCGGGCTGACCATGCGCGCGCTCAAGGCGCTGCTGCGCTACGATTTCCCCGGCAACGTGCGGGAACTGCAGAACCTGGTGGAGCGCGGCCTGATCGCCAGCGAAGATGGCCAAGCCATCGACCTGGTCCACCTGTTTCGCAACGAGCCCATCCCCCAGGAGCTCTACTCCCTGGACAACAATGGCAGCCTGGCGGCCAGCAACCAGAATCCCACCGGCACACAGCCGCGTGCGGCCTTGCTGGAAACCTTGAGCCGGCTGGAGCAGGGTTTCTCCATCGAAGGACTGGAGTCACGCCTGATCGACGAAGCGCTGCAACACAGCGCGGGCAATCTGGCGGCGGCGGCGCGCCTGCTGGGGTTGAGTCGGGCGCAGTTTGCCTATCGCCTGAAGAAGTACCAACAGGCATCGGTCTGACCCAGGCCGCGCCTCTATATTCCACCACCCGAAGTGGCCCCGGTTCGCGCCGGAACCGGCTCATTGAAAACCCCGTGCCAGGCCTGGAGGGCATGTGCGGTTAAGCTTTATTTAATAAAGTATTTTTGCGACAAAGATAATCGATTATCCTGCTGGCTTTCGTACCCGCCTAATTAAAAGGACCTCCCGTGACTGGACTGCGTGAACGCCAGAAAGTCCTACGCCGCCAGGCCATCAGCAAAGCCGCAGTGGAGCTGTTCGAGCGCCAGGGTTTCCAGAACACCACCATCGAACAGATCGCCAACCAGGCCGGGGTCTCGGCGCCCACGGTGTTCAAGTATTTCGGCAACAAGCAGGAAATCATCCTGGAAATCCTGCACGACGCCGACCAGCGCGCCCTCAAGGACACCCGCAGCCAGATCCCCGAAATGGACGATCCGGTCGACACCTTGTGCTACCTGGAACAGCTCTTGACCCGCTACGCCCTGGAAGTGATGCACCCCAGTCTCTGGCGCGAACTGCTGCCGCTGATCCTGTTTGGTGGCGACAATGAACTGCCCGAAGGCTACCGTGCCATGAACGATGCGTTGCGCTCGGAAATCAGTGGCCTGCTCAGGGACCTGCAACAGGCCGGCAAGCTGCGCGGCGACCTCAACGTCGAGACCGCCGCCTTCCTGCTCAATGACTATGCGCACCTTCAACTGCTGCGGCTGGTCAATCAGGAGCCGCCAGACATGGCGTCTCATTCCAGCCAGGTCCGGCGCATCACCGCCCTGCTCTTCCAGGGCATGCACGCCTGAGCCGAGACCCGGCAGCCAGGCTGTTCAGCGATTGGTCTTGATGCTCGTCCAGGTGCGGGTGCGGATCCGCTCCATGGCTGCCGGCATGGGTTGCAGGGCGAACAGCGTTTTACGCGCCTCGTCCGGCACATACATATTGGGGTTGTTACGGATATCGGCATTCACCAAGGCGGTGGCGTCCTTGTTCGGGTTGGGGTAGCCGATCTTGTTGCTGATCCGGGCGATCACATCCGGTCGCAGGATGTAGTTGATGAACGCGTGGGCCTCCTTGGCATCCGGCGCATTGACCGGTACCACCATCACATCCGACCACATGGGCGCACCTTCCTTGGGCAATGCCATCTCGACCTTGACCCCCTTGCCAGCGGCATCGGCCAGTTGCTTGGCCAGCGCTACGCCACCCGACCAGCCCACTGCGACGCAAATATCACCATTGGCCAGATCCATGCCGTAGCGCGACGAGTTGAAGTAGGTGATGTAAGGGCGAATTTTCATCATCGCCGCCTGGGCCTGAGGGTAGTCCTCACGCTTCTGGCTGTTGGGATCGAGGCCCTTGTAGTGCAAGGCGATGGGCACGATCTCGTTGGCCGCATCGAGAAAGCCGACGCCGCAACCGGCCAGTTTGGCGAGGTTCTCTTCCTTGAAGATCATGTCCCAGCTGTTCATCTGCACATTGGCGCCCAGGACCTGCCGCACCTTGTCGACGTTGTAGCCGATCAACGTGGTGCCCCACAGGTAAGGAACCGCGTAGCGATTGCCCGAGTCGCCCACGGCCTCCAGGGATTTCATGAACTCCGGGTCCAGGTGCTGCCAGTTCGGCAGTTGGCTGCGCTCCAGGGGTTCTATGGCACCCGCGGCGATCAGGTGACTCAGGTTGGAACTACTCGGGAAGACCACGTCGTACCCGGAGTTGCCGGTCAGTAGCTTGGACTCCAGGGTCTCGACACTGTCGAACACATCGTAAATCGGGCGGATGCCCGTTTCCTCCTGAAAACTCTTCAGGATCTCAGGCGGCAGGTACTCGATCCAGTTGTAGATCCGGACAGTCCGCTCTTCAGCCAGGCACAAACCACTGGCCGACAACGAAACGACAGCACCCAGCAAGGTGTTACGCAAAAGACGGTTCATGATGAAACACTCCAGCGCGGCCGCAAAGGCTCGCGGCACTTAGTAGCGGTAGGTGAAATACAGTTCCAGCGCGCTGAACTTCTGATCGTCGCCGAACACCTGCCTGGCTGCCGCCAGCGGCTTGACCCAGTTATAGGACAGCGAGGTGGACAGCGATTTCGACGCAGCCCAATCGAGGAAGACGACGCTCTCGTCGGCAAAGCGTCGATCACTGACCGCCGCGCCCATGTAGTTTTTTTCATCCAGCCAGAACTGGTAGTGGATCGCGCCGAGGGTCAGGGCTTCGTTGAGGTGGGTCTTGAGCGAGAACTGTTGAACGTTTTCGTTACTGTTGAACAGCAGGTAGTTGCCGACCACGTCGCCAATCAGCCAGGTGCTCCAATCGACAAAGCCCTTGCTCAAAGGGTCCCAGGCTTTCTGACGGTTATCGGAAAGGTTGTTGTCGCCGGAAAAGCTCGCATAGCGATAGCCGATCACCGGGGTCAGTGGCAAGGTGTTGAAGGCATAATCCGCCTGGCCATACCAGGCATTGGCATCGTAATCCACTCCTTCGCCACTGCCCCGCTCCAGGGCGTATTCGCCATTCAGGGTCAGGTTCGCCACACCCGGGACTTTCGCATTGAGCGCCCTGAGGTTATACACCAGCATCCCGTCACGGCGTCGCGGCAGGGTACTGCCCCTGGGCCCCAGCGCATTGACCCTCATCGCCATGGCCCCCAACGTCACCTGATCGTCGAGGTTGTAATCCAGGTTGACGCCGGTCATGCGGAAGTCCCCCAGATCGTCATCGGTGCGCAAGGTGAAAGCCTGGGCTTTCAGGGAGGCATGGTCCCAGGCCAGGATCGCCGAATCCCTGAAGGCCGTCCTGGGACCCAGCCAGTAGGCGCCGTCCTTTTTCTGGTCGAGGTTACCGTCCATGACGATGAAGCCGGTGCCGATCAGGTAATTCTGGCGACCGGCAGTGAACGTCCACTCGCCACGGCGAAAACCGCCATAGAGTTCTTCTGTCGCCACCTTACCGTCGGAACTGCGGGTGAAACCACCAGCGTCACCATCACCCAAGGTCTTCGCCGCTACCAGAGAGCCGCCGGCCAGCAGGCTGAAATCCGGCTGCACCGCATACTCCAGCTTGACCCCGGGTTTCACGTAGAACTCCTGCCAGTCAATGCTGCTACCGCCGTTCCGGCCGTTACGCATATCAATCCGGCCGCTACCGAAATTGACATTGCGAGTGAAAAGCGTCGCTACGCCGGCGGTGAGATTGACCTCCCCCTTGAGGTCGCCATCCTCGAAGGTGTAGCCCGCCATCGCCGCCTGGGTAGCCAGGGGTAGCCCGACCGCCAATAGCGCGCGTGAAAAACGCATCGTGGGAAACATAGTGAAGCTCCTGTGTGATTTATTGTTGTTACAGGGCAGTTGAGCGGCGGCGCAGTACGCCGCCAAGACCCCTTCGGGTCGGGTGAATCGATTCGCAACGTTGTTGTTTTAAAGCGGTGCTCAACGACTCAGATGGCCGGCGATGGCGCGCAGCATGCGCACGCTGTCGGCATCGAATGGGCCGACGGCATCGGGCAGTGATGACTGCTTGACGATCACCACGCCGGATGGCTTGTCGATGAACAGGTATTGGCCATGAATACCACCGGCCATGAGCGCCTGACTGTGGTCGTTGAAGACGTACCACTGGCTGCGATAGGACGCGCCGGGTGTCCATCTGGAGAACTCGGGGTTCGCGGCGTAGATCGCCGGATCGGAACCGTCGACGATGCACGCGATGGCCTCGCTCGAGAGCAACTGCCGGCCGTCCTGCCGCCCCTCATTGGCCAAAAGGCGGCCGAAACGTGCCATGTCCCGCAGGGTGGCGCTGAAACCGGCCCCCGCCACACCACGGCCCCAGGGGTCGGCCATGAAGTAGCCGTCGCGCTCACAACCCAACTGGCTCCAGATGCCTTGCAGCAACTGGTCGCAGGACTTGCCCGAGGCGCGCTCCATCACCCAGGCCAGGGCTTCGGTGGTGGCGGTCACATAGTGGAAAAAACCACCATGCTCACCGCGCTTTCGCAGGGACGGCAGGTACTGGTAAAGCGACTCGAACTGAGCGTACTGCGGCGGGGTCGGCTGGAAACCGCAGGCGTAGCCATACTGTGAACTCTCGGAATTGGGGTCGTCATAGACCTCGCTGTATTCGATGCCCACGGCCATGTCGAACAGCTGCCGCACGCTGGCATCGGCAAACGCGCCGCCCAGCAGCTCCGGCACGTAATGCACCGCGGGCAATGCCGGGTCGAGGGTGCCCTCGCAGACCAGTTGCTCCCCCAGGGTGCCGATCAGCGACTTGGTAACCGAGAACATGACGTGCCGATCCCGGCGCTGCTGGCCGTTGAAGTACCGCTCGAAGAGCACCGTGTCGCCTTGCATCACCAGGAATGCGTCGGTGTGACTGGCCACAAGGTGATCGATGACGCTGATGCCCAGGCCGCATTCACTGACGAAACTCAGCTCATCCAGCGCCAGTGGCGCCTCCTTCAAGACACCGGTCGTACCTGGGTTGGCCTGCACATCGATGGACGGACGCAGGCGTGCCAGGTTGCGAAACCCCCACTGGTTGAACGGCGGGCTCATCCAGTTGGACCAGGTGACGCGATGTTCCGGTTCGGCCGGAAAACCTTGCATGAGTGACGACGCGACAGGTCCGTCGGCTGAAGACTCATTGGCCTCGACATAAAGACTGGCCAGCAAAGGCAGGTGGTTCTGACTCATGGGGTTGCCCCTGGAAATGACTCTGCGTGAGAGCAGATGCAGGAGAATAATTAACCAAGACTATTTATTTAGTCAATAAAATAATTAATAAGGTTAATTAATGCCTTGGCGCTGTGCGGTTCAGGCGTGCGTCAAACGATCCAGTGGATCCATTGAAAAGTAAAAAGCATTTTTTGTTTGACTTTAATCGCACAAAACAATCCTAATGGATCCACTAAATACAAAAAAAGCTGGGAGAATCGCCATGTATCTCAAGAACACCTGGTACGTCGCCTGTACGCCTGATGAACTCGACAAGCCCCTGGGCCGTCAGATCTGTGGTGAGAAGATGGTTTTTTACCGTGGCCATGAAGGCCAGGTGTCGGCCGTCGAGGACTTCTGCCCCCATCGCGGCGCTCCGCTGTCACTGGGATACGTCGAGAACGGCCAACTGGTGTGCGGTTATCACGGCCTGGTGATGGGTTGCGATGGCAAGACCGTGGAAATGCCGGGGCAGCGGGTCCGGGGATTCCCCTGCAACAAGACCTTCGCCGTGGTCGAGCGCTACGGATTTGTCTGGGTCTGGCCCGGCGATCAGGAGCAGGCCGACGCCGCGCTGATCCCTCATCTGGAATGGGCGATCAGCGACCAGTGGGCCTATGGCGGAGGCCTGTTTCATATCCAGTGCGACTACCGCCTGATGATCGACAACCTGATGGACCTGACCCACGAAACCTACGTGCATGCATCCAGCATCGGCCAGAAGGAAATCGATGAGGTCGCGCCGATCACCACGGTCGAGGGCGACGAGGTGATCACCGCCCGCCACATGGAAAACATCCTGGCACCGCCCTTCTGGCGCATGGCCCTGCGCGGCAACAACCTGGCCGATGATGTGCCGGTTGACCGCTGGCAGATCTGCCGCTTCAGCCCCCCCAGTCATGTGCTGATCGAAGTCGGCGTGGCCCACGCCGGCAAAGGCGGTTATCACGCCGATCCGCAGTTCAAGGCGTCGAGCATCGTCGTCGACTTCATCACCCCGCAAACCGAGACCTCGATCTGGTACTTCTGGGGTATGGCACGCAACTTCAACCCCCGGGACGAAGCCCTGACCGCGAGCATCCGCGAGGGTCAGGGCAAGATTTTCAGCGAAGATCTGGAGATGCTCGAACGCCAGCAACAGAACCTGCTCGACCATCCCCTGCGTAACCTGCTAAAGCTCAATATCGACGCCGGCGGCGTGCAGTCGCGCCGAGTCCTGGAGCGTCTGATCGCCCGGGAACGAGCCCCACAGGAGTCACTGACATGATCGAAGTGCGAGTGGTTTCGCGCCACGACGAAGCCCAGGACATCTGCAGCTACGAGTTGGCCAGTGTCGACGACCAACCACTGCCGGCCTTCAGCGCCGGCGCCCATATCGATGTGCATCTGCCTGGCGGCCTGATCCGACAATACTCCCTGTGCAACCACCCCGAAGAGCGCCATCGTTACCTGATCGGCGTACTCAAGGACCCGGGTTCCCGAGGCGGTTCACGGGCCATGCACGAGCAGATCCGGCCTGGTACGCGCCTGTCGATCAGCGCGCCGCGCAATCTGTTTCCACTGGTCCATGAGGCCAGGCGCAGCCTGCTGTTCGCCGGTGGAATCGGCATTACCCCGCTCCTCTGCATGGCCGAACGCCTGGCACACAGCGGTGCGGATTTCGAACTGCACTACTGCGCCCGTGCGCGGGACCGCGCGGCCTTTATCGAACGGTTGCAACACTCGCCGTTTGCCCACCGGGTGTTCCTGCATTTCGATCAGGAACCCGAGACGGCGCTGGACGCCGCCAAGGTCCTGGCCGCGCCCGAAGACGACGTTCATGTGTATGTGTGTGGCCCCGGTGGCTTTATGCAGCACGTGTTGGATACGGCCAAGGCCTCGGGCTGGCAGGAGCCCTGCCTGCATCGCGAGTACTTCGCCGCCGCGCCCATCGACACTGGCGCCGACGGCAGCTTCTCGATCAGGATCGCCAGCAGCGGCCAAACCTTCGAGGTGCCTGCCGACAAGAGCGTGGTGCAGGTGCTGCAAGACAACGGTATCGAGATCGCCATTTCATGCGAACAAGGTATTTGTGGCACCTGCCTGACTCGGGTTCTGGAGGGCGTGCCGGAACATCGCGACCTGTTCCTCACCGAAGGTGAACAAGCCGCCAACGACCAGTTCACCCCTTGCTGCTCGCGTTCGAAAACGCCACTGCTGGTGCTCGATCTCTAGTTATCAGTCAATCAATCCATTTGCGTCATAAAACGGATACGGCCCGGGATACTCACCAAACACGCCGTTGTGAGTCACCAACGCCTGCTCATGCCAGTGATGCAACAGATACCCCGGCGGTTCCAGGTTGAAATGCGCCGGGGCGGTGGGCTGCAGATCCAGCACGATTTGATGTGAGGTACCGGGGCACACACAAATCAGGCTGCCGCCGAAACGCCGCTGCATCGGCCGATGCAGGTGTCCGCACAACAACCGCTCGACCTGCGGGTGACGGGCAATGAGCCCCTCCAGGGCCATCGCGTTGATGAACGGCTCGCGGTCCATATGGCCAATGCCACTGATAAACGGCGGATGATGCAGAACCAATAGCGTCGGCGCCTCGGGGCGACGGGCCAGTTGTTCATCGAGCCAATGCAACTGACGGTCCTGCAACTGGCCGCCATGGGCGCCGGGTATGCTCGTGTCCAGACCGATAAGGCGTAGCGGATGCTCCTCGACCACCCAATCCAGTGGTTCACCGGCCACTCTCGGCCAGTAGGTGTGATCGGCGAATGCCGCCAACAAATGCTCCCGATTGTCGTGGTTACCGGGCACCAAGTAGAAAGGCATGTGCAGGCGCGCGAGCTCAGGGTGCAGCACGGCATATTCGTCGGGGCGACCGAAGTCCACCAGGTCGCCACTGATTACCACAATATCCGGGCGCGGCCGGCTGGCGTTCAGATGATCGACAGCACGATGCAATGCACCGAGGGTATCGACGACGCCATAGGTCAGTTTCTGACCGGCTTTAAGATGCAGATCGCTGATCTGCGCAACGAGAAATGGACGGTTCAAAAGACTGATCTCTGATCACTGATGCAGGGTGAACAACACTTGTGGTTCGATGGCCAAGGCAAGCATGGCGCCGGCCCCGTAAATCACGCCATCGGTGCTGTCCACCAACAACGGCTGGGGGGCGCCGACATCCACCAGCAGACGGCTTTGCGCCCCCTGGAAAAACTGGCCGACAAGACGTCCACGTAGATGCCCCTGGCAGTCCATCACCCGCAGATGTTCGGGGCGGCAATACACGGTGGCGGGCAGACGGGTGCCGCTCCATGGCAATTCACCGCCACTGACTTTCAAGCCATCGGTCGTGCGCTCGATCACCGAAAAAGCATTGAGGTTGCCCACGAAGCTGGCGACGAAAGCATTGGCTGGCTGCTGGTAGATTTCCCGCGGACTGGCCAATTGCGCGACGCGGCCCTGCTCCATCACCAAAATGCGATTCCCCAACGCCATGGCTTCGCCCTGGTCGTGGGTGACGAACACGGCGGTGATTCCCAGGCTGCGCAACAGCTGATCCAACTCGCTGCGCAAGCGCTCACGCAACTGCGCATCCAGCGCCGCCAAGGGTTCGTCGAGCAGCAACACCCGAGGTCGCGGTGCCAGGGCACGGGCCAGAGCGACCCGCTGGCGCTGACCGCCGGACAGCTCGTGAATACTGCGTTTACCATGCTCATCCAGGCCGACCAGCTCCAGCAGTTCCGCGCAACGCTTGTTGCGTTCGGCGGGCGACATACCGCGAATTTTCAGGCCGTAGCTGATGTTGCCGGCCACATCCAAATTCGGAAACAAGGCGTAGTTCTGGAACACCATGCCCACATTGCGGCGCTCGATGGGCAGGTGCGTGACATCATCGTCGCCCAAAAAAATCCGCCCTGCATCTGGACGTTCCAGACCGGCGATCAGGCGCAGGGTAGTGGTTTTACCGCAGCCGGACGGGCCAAGAACCGCCAGGGTTTCCCCCGCCTCGATGCTCAGGTCCAGGTCATGCACGGCAACGGTGCCATCAGCGAACGCCTTGCGACAACCCTCAAGGCGAATGGTGGTTCCGGTCATCGTTTTTCTCCACGGGAAAGACGGCTGCTGATGGCCTGCAGCGCGATAAGCAGCGGCACGATCATCATCAGAAATATAAGGGTGTAGGCGCTGGCGACTTCCAGCCGGGCCGAGGCATAACTGTCGGCCAAGCCCACCGGCAATGTCTTGGTCATCGGCGTGTGGAGCATCCAGGTCAGGTTGAACTCACCCAACGACAGGGTGACCACCATCAACACCCCGGCGAGAATCCCCGCCCGGCAGTTGGGCAGCACCACACTGAAGAAACGCCGGATCGGCCCCGCGCCCAGGCTCGCCGCCGCCTCTTCCAGGACCGGTAGATGCTGGCGTTGCATCACCGCCATCACCGGACGCACCAGAAACGGCAGGGTGAACAGCACATGACCGACGAGAATGAATAACCAACTGCCGCGAAACCCGCCAAACTGACCATAGGTGAGCAGCAGTGCCAAAGCGCTGGCCAAACCGGGCATCGCCACGGGCAGCACCATCAGCTCCTCGAACGCGCGACTGAAGCGATTGTCCATCCGTACCAGCGCATAAGCCGCCGGCACGCCAACCACACAGACACACAGCGCACAAGCCACGGCCAGTTCCAGGGACAGCCAGACGGTCGGCGAATAAGCCTGCCAGACTTGCACCAGCCAGGCGAATGTGAGGCCGCTGGATATCCCCTGGAAATAATTACGCGTCAACCCGGCCAGCAGTGACATCAGCACCGGGACCAGCATGAAAGCGCAAACCAGCAAGGTAAACAGCAGTTGCCCGACAAACAGCGTTGAGCGCTTCACAAGACCGTCCTCGAAGGTTTGACCAACGTGCGGGCCAGCAACAAAACGATCCAGGTCAGCACGCCCAACACCACCGACAGCGCGGCGGCCAGCGCAAAATTGGCGTAGTTGGTGAACACGTTGTAAATCGCTACCGGCGTTACATTCAGCCGCGTGCCTAGCGTAAACGCCGTGCCGAAGGCGCCCATGGACGTGGCAAAGCAGATCGCCCCGCATGAGACCAGCGCCGGCGCCAAACCAGGCACGATGACATCACAGACCACTCGCCAATGACCCGCGCCCAGTGAATGAGCGGCTTCTTCCAGGCTGCGATCCAGGCTCTCACACGCCGCCATCACGGTGAGAATCACTCGCGGAATCGAGAAGTACAGGTAGCCGACGAACAGCCCTGTCAGCGAATAGGCAAAAATCCAGCGCTCACCCGCCAGCTCAAGACCAAGGCTGGCGAACAGCCCTTGGCGGCCGGCCAGCAGGATGACCAGAAAGCCGACCACCACGCCGGGAAACGCCAGTGGAAAGGTCAACAAGGCGACCAGGGCCGAACGGCCGAAGAAGCGCTGGCGCGAGAGAAACACCCCGCTGACGCCGCCCACCAGCAGCGCCGCGAGGGTCACCACCAGGGCCAGCATGCAGGTCTGCGCCAGACTGCCCAGGTATTGTGCACTGCTCAGCACCTGCCAATAGCCGCTGTCACTGCCATCGCGACTTTGCCCACCCAGCATAATCAGATGCGCCAGTGGCAGTAACCAGAACGCGAACAGCACGGCGGCCGCCGGCGCCAGCGCCCAGGCAGCGGTCGGCCGCAAGCGTGGCACCAAGGTCCAGGCCGAGCGGCCTTCCCGGGCTTTGACTTGCGAAGCCATCACTTACTTGACCTCACTCAGATAACGTGCGGAAAAGACTTCCTGCACCGCCGCCATATGTTCGTAATCGACCACGCCAGCCCGGGCATAATCGCTGTCCGGCAGGAACTGTGCGGCGACATCCGCAGGCATCTTTATCGCTCGCACGGGCCGCAGGTAGGCCTTGGCCCACAACGCCTGGCCTTGATCGGACAGGACGAAATCCAAGACCTTCTCGGCATTGGCCCGATGCGGGGCATTGCCGACCATGCTCATGACGTAAGGCACGCTGATGCTGCCTTCCTTGGGAATCACAAACGCAACGTTGGCATTGTCCTTGTAGCGCGCTCGATAAGCGTTGAAGTCGTAATCGACCAGAATCGGCAACTCACCGGACAACACCCGGGCGTAGGCCGTCTGCTTGGGCACGATGGGTGCGTTTTTCGCCAGTTTCTGGAAGTAATCGATGGCTGGAGCGAAGTTATCCAGGTTGCCGCCCATGGCTTGGTTGATGGCCACCGCCGTCACGTAACCGACGAACGCACTGGATGGATCGAGGTAGCCCACCATGCCTTTGTATTCCGGTTTAAGCAGGTCGTTCCAGCTTTGTGGCACGGGTAGGCCACCCAGCGCATCGACATTGACCATGATGCCCAACGTGCCGGAATGAATCGCAAACCAGTGGCCTTCCGGGTCTTTCAGGCCGGAGGGAATCTCCTCCCAGCCCTTGGGTTTATACATGCCAACCACCCCGGCCTTTTGCGCCTGCAAGCCGAAGGTGACGCCGTAATACACCACGTCAGCCACCGGGGCGGCCTGTTCGGCGACCAATTGCGCCAGTGACTGACCGGAGTTTTTGTTGTCTTGCGGAACCTGCACGCCAGTCGTATCGGCAATCGCCTTCAGTTGGGTGCCCCAGTCCGCCCACTCCGGCGGGCAGTTGTAGCAGATGGCCGTTTGCGCGGCTTGCGCCAGGTTGACCACGCCGCACAGCAGCAAAGCGGCCAGGGTTTTACTGATGCGGATCATCAAATGTCTCCTCGTAGGGCTGAGTACTTTCGCCTGGCCGGATATGACAAGGCAGGCAATGGGAAGCCGGTGCGGCGCCGGCGATCTGCGCCAGCAACTGATCGATCACGGTATAAGCCAGCGTCGCGATGGGTTGAACGACACTGCACAATGTCGGGTGTATCTGGGTGCCCAGGGCGATGCCGTCAAAGCCGATGACCGAGAGCTGCCGAGGTACGTTCCAGCCGTTACGTCGCAGTTGCGCAATCAGGCTGATTGCCAGCAAATCGTTGGAACAGACCAGCGCACTGAGCGCTTGCGGGCCATGTAGGAACGGCTCGATAGCGGCAAAGTCAGCCTGGGTGTGGGCGGGCATTTCGATCACTGGCAAGCGGTCGAGACCGGCCTCACGCATCGCATCGCAATAACCGGCGTAACGCAGGCGAGCGCGGTCGGACTGCAAGGCGGGCCCCGCGACCATGCCGATCCGCCAATGCCCCGCTTCCAGCAGATAACGGGTCGCCAGCGCCATGCCCGCGCGGTTATCCACGGACACGCTGCTGTGGTCAGGATTGCCGGGTTGGTGGTAGGCCAGTACAAAGGGCGTGTCTTCCCTGGCAAGGCTTTGCAGTACCCGGCTCCGATCGGCATCCGTGACCGTCAGGACCAGACCATCGACGCGCTGACGCAACAATTCCTCGACCACCGCGCTTTCACGTTCGCTGCTGTAGTCGGTGGTTGCCAGCAACAGGTTGTAACCGCGTAAGCGCGCAGCGCGCTCCATCGCCTGGAATTGCTCGGCGAACACCGGGTTGAGCAGATTGGGAACCACAACGCCAATCAGTTTGGTGGTTTGCAGACGGAGTTGGCGGCCGAGACGATTGGGCCGAAAACCCAGTTCACGCGCTGCGGCGAATACTTGTTCTCGAGTCGCTGGACGCACCACTTCAGGGGAGGCAAAGGCTCGCGCCGCGGTCGCCCGCGAAACACCGGCCAGTTGTGCAACCTCTTTCAAATCAGTCATTTTTGCTCGCTTGAGATCGATCTCATTGAGAGCGACATTACTCAAGGGACATGGCGTTTTCGCGATCAAAAAATGACAATTGGATGTCAGGCTCCCCTCGCCCACCTCGACTCCGTCCGAGGTCAGTGCTCAGGTGTCCATCAGTGCAGCCGGCAAGGCTGGAATCAGGAGCGGAGAATAACCTTCATCCGCTCTTCGGCCGCCGCCGAGCCGAAGATCTCGGCATAGCGCAACGTGGCGTTGGCGTGCTCGCGCATGATGGCTTCGGCACGCGCGCCCTGGCGGTTGACCAGCGCATCGAACACCGAATGGTGCTGCATGTGCGCATAGTTGAAACGCCGGTACTCGCGAACCATGTCGTCACGGTCAACCGCCAGGGCGGTCACCGAGGCGAAAGGCAAATGGTCGTTGCGCGCCAGGGCGTCGGCGATGGCCGGGTTGTGGCTGCCTTCGACGATCACCTGGTGAAAACGCATGTTGAGATCGTGATAGAGCTCAAGGTCCTCGATGGTCACGAACCCTTTGTCGAACAGTTGATCACCTTGCGACAGGCACTGTTCAAGGCTCGCCCGGGCTTCGTCCGAAAGCCCCCGCTCGGCGGTCTGGCGCGCCGCCAGGCCTTCGAGCACGCCCCGCACTTCGACCGCACCGGCAATATCATCGGGATTGACGGAGCGCACCTGAAACCCGCGCCCGCCAAAACGCACCAACAGGCCTTCCTGCTCCAGCGTGCGGAACGCCATGCGCACCGGCATCCGCGAGACACCGAAAAGCTCCGCCGTGGGGTTTTCCATCAGCCGTTCGCCAGCCGCCAATTCGCCGGAGGCGATCATCTTGCGCAGCGCGACCAGCACCGTTTGACCGGGCTTACTCATCCAGGCAACTTCCAGAAAGGTGGGTTGCCATAGTAACGCAAGGTCTGGGCTGACTGCAGGGCGCTGTTTACGGATCGGGCTGCATACCGGCAAAGGCAGCGATGCCTTGCTTCAGCCTTGATACTCGGGATTTTCGATCAGCAAAGCCATGCCCTGCCCGCCGCCGACACACGCCGCCGCGATGCCATAACGCAGATTGCCCTCGCGCAACTGCCTGGCCAGGCTCAGCACCAGGCGCAAACCACTGGCGGCCAAGGGGTGGCCCAAGGCGATCGAGCCACCCCGTCGGTTGAGTCGGTCGCCATCCAGCCCCAGCAACTGGGCCACGGCCAGTACCTGGGCCGCCTGCGCCTCGTTGATTTCCAGCAAGTCGATATCGGCCAGGGCCAGCCCGCTGCGCTGCAGCAGCAACTGGATCGCCGGCGCTGGCCCTATGCCCATGAATTCCGGCGCCACACCTACCACGGTACTGGCCAGCAAATGGGCCAGCACCGGACGAAAAGCCCAAGACGCTCGCCCCACCAGCGCCGCCGCCGCGCCATCGACCAGCGCGCAACTGTTGCCGGCCGTTTGCACACCGCCGTCATGCACCGAGCGCAAGCGGCTCAAGGCCGTCAGATCGGTAGGCCGCGGATGACTGTCCCGCGTCACCCGCTCCACGCCCCGTGGCAACTGGATACCCCGTGCCTGATAGCCGGCCAGCTCAAAGCGTTCATTGCCCAGCGCCACCAGCTCAGGTGTAAACCAGCCGTCCGCCTGAGCCTGCAGCGCCAGTTGATGACTATCCAGCGCATAACGATCCACCACCTCACGACTCAGGCCATAGCGCTGGGCCAGGTTATCGGCGGTGGCAATCATATCCAGACCCGGCGCCGGGTCATAGAGCGCTTCCCAGAGAAAGTCCTTGAACTCCACGGCGGCACCGAGGCGGAAACCGTCGCGGTGGACATAGGCGGCAATCGGATTGCGCGACATGGATTCAGCCGCCACGCACAGGGCCAACTGCACACCGTCGTCCAACTGCCTGGCGGCCTGGTGCAAGAGCTCGAAGCCGGTGGCGCAGATGCGCTGCACCGCCAGCGCCGGGATCCCTTGCGGCACGCCACTGTAAAGGCCGATATGGCGGGGCAGCAGGTAGGCATCGAAACTGGCCTGGGCCATGGAACCGGCGAGTACGCTGTCCACCGCTGTCGGATCGATAGCGGCGCGGGCCAGCACCTCGCGCCCGACCTTGATCCCCAGGTCGATCGGCGAGACCTGGGCCAAGGCCCCGCCGAGATCGACCCAGGGCGTGCGCAGGGCTTCGAAAATCGCCACATCGCGAAAACTCGAATACTGCCCCACGCTGTTCACGGTTGAGACCCGGCACGCAGGATCGAAGGCTCTTCGCCGCGATACAGCGCTTCGACCTTGGCGGCGCGCCACTGCAACACCGCACGCTGATTGATCGAGCCCTTGTCGGTGATTTCACCGCGATCGATGGAGGCCGGTTCATCGAGCAGCACGATCCATTCCAGGCGGCTGGCATTACCGGTGGCATCGCGGTTGAGCCGTTGCAGCCAGTCGCTGAACCACAGGCGCACAGGCACGCTGGCCAGGACCTCGACATCGCTGGCCTGCGGACTCAAGGCGGCCAGACGTCGACACTCATACAAGCGTGGAAAGACCAGCGCCCCCAGGCACTCGCGATCCGGCGCGGCCACCACCAGGTCCTGGACATAGGGCGAACCTTCGAGCACCGCGCGATTGCGCAAGGGGCCGACACTGACAAAGACCCCGGAAGACAACTTGAAGTCCTCGGCAATCCGCCCGTCGAACATCAGGCCCAGTTCCGGGTCTCGCGGATCCGCGAGCTTGAGGGCATCGCCGGAACAGTAGAAGCCCTGCTCATCGAAGACTTCGGCGGTCTGCTGCGGCGCGCGCCAGTAACCCGGCATGATGTGCGGCCCGCGAAAACGCCCCTCCAACTTGCCATCCACCGGCACCAGGCGCACCTCACAACCAGGCGCCGGCAAGCCGATGTACCCGGCCATGGACAATGGCCCGGTGGTGAAGGTGCAGGACGGCGCCGCCTCGGTCATGCCAAGCCCGGCCATCATGCGAATACGTTCACCACAATGCGCTTCGGCAACCCGGTCCAGGCGGTCCCAGATCCGCTGGGACAATCCGGCGGCGGCGAAAAAGAACAGTTTCATGCGCGAGAAGAAACATTCGCGCAACTCAGCGTCCTGCTCCAGGGCGCTGACCAGTTCCTCCCAGCCCTTGGGCACGGTCAGGTAGGCGGTGGGCGACACGTCCTTGAGGTTGCGCAGTGTTTCGGCAAAGCCCTGGACGGTGGGCTTGCCGTCGTCCAGGTAAAAGGTCCCGCCGTTGTACAGCACGATACCGACATTGTGGCTGCCGCCGAAGGTGTGATTCCACGGCAGCCAGTCCACCAGCACCGGCGGTTCTTCGCCAAACACCGGGAAGGTCTGCAACAGCATCTGCTGGTTGGCGCAGAGCATGCGCTGGGTCGTGACCACCGCCTTGGGCAGCTTGGTGGAACCCGAGGTAAACAGAAACTTGGCGATGCTGTCGGGCCCGGTGGCGGCGAACGCCGCTTCGGCTTCGGCCGCGCCGGGTTGTTGCAGCAAGCTGGCAAAGCGGCTCTGTCGGCGCCCCGGCATCTCGCCACGGACGCTGATCAGTGGCGTCTCGACCGGTAACACGGCGTCTATCGCGCGCTGGAAGGCGGCGACATCACTGACGAACACCAACCCCGGCTGCAACAGATCGCAGACATGCCGCAGCTTGGCGAAATCCTGCGACAACAACGAATAGGCCGGAGAGATCGGGCAATAGGGAATACCGGCGTACATGGCCCCCAGCGCAATCTGCAGATGCTCGATGTCGTTACCCGAAAGGATCGCCAGCGGCCGCTCGGCCGAAAGACCATAACCCAGCAGGCCCTGGGCAATGGCGCGGACGCTGTCGAGCATCTCGGCGTAACTCACCCGCCGCCAGCCACCGCCATCCTGACGCGCCGCGATAAAGGTCTGTTGCGGACGTACCTCGGCCCAATGCACCAGGCGATCGAGCAAACGCCTGGGCAACTCGGCCAGGGGTTCGAGGGAGCGCATGGACAGGATGCCCTGCTCTTCGCTGACCTCGACCGCTGGATGGCCGATGGACACTTGGCGATAACGCGGCGTACTGGCCTCGGTCCGGGGCGCTGGTCTGAATTCTGAACTCATGGGTTTGTCCTCCTCAGATCGGGTAGTGCCGAGGTCCGTTCTGCAACGTCACCCAGCGCAACTGGGTGAAATGCTCGATGGCCGCCCTGCCGCCAAAACTGCCGTAGCCGCTGGACTTGACCCCGCCGAAGGGCATCTGCGCCTCATCGTGCACGGTCGGGCCGTTGATATGACAGATACCCGATTCGACCCGCTGGGCCAAGGCCAGGGCGCGACCGGTGTCACGGCTGAAGATCGCCGCCGACAGGCCGAACTCGGAATCGTTGGCCAGGCGCAGCAGTTCTTCATCGCCATCACCACGCAGCACCACGGCCACCGGACCAAAAGACTCTTCGCGGTACAGGCGCATGGCATCGGTGACACCGTCAAGCAAGGTCGGCTGCAAGATGCTGCCCTCCAATTGACCGCCGGCGAGCAGCGTGGCGCCCTTGTCGAGGGCATCGTCGATCAACAACTTGATGCGCTCGCCGGCACTGGCGTCCACCAGGGAACCGAGTACGCAATCCCCGGCGTCGGGGTTGCCCGCCGGCAAGGTGGCGATCTTCGCCACCAACCGGGCGACAAAGGCATCGGCGACTTTGACATCGACGACCAGGCGCTCGGTGGACATGCAGATCTGCCCCTGGTTGAAGAAGGCGCCGAAGGCCGCGGCCTCCACCGCCGCGTCCAGGTCGGCATCCGCCAGCACCAGAAATGGCGCCTTGCCACCCAGCTCCAGCAACGCCGGCTTGAGATGACGCGCCGACAGTTCGCCGACGATGCACCCGACATGGGTCGATCCGGTGAAATTGACTCGCCGTACCGCCGGGTTGGCGATCAGCCGCTCGACAATCGCGGCGGCATCCCGCGGCGCGTTGCTGATGACGTTGACCACCCCATCACCGAGGCCGGCGTCCTGTAACACCTGGCCAATCAACCGATGCACCGCCGGGCTCAGTTCCGACGCCTTGAGCACCACCGTGTTGCCACAGGCCAATGGCATGGCAATGGCCCGGGTGGCGAGGATCACCGGGGCATTCCAGGGGGCGATGCCCAGTACCACGCCGCACGGTTGGCGCAGGGCCATGGCGAAGCTGCCGGGGACATCGGAGGGAATGACTTCGCCATTGATCTGGGTGGTCATGGACGCGGCTTCACGCAGCATATTGGCCGCCAGATGCACATTGAAGCCATACCAGTTGGCCATGGCGCCGGTCTCGCCGGCCGCCGCGATGAATTCCGCGCTGCGGGCCTGCAACTGCTCCGCCGCTCGTAACAGGCGGGTACGTCGTTCATTGGGAGCCAGGGCCGCCCAGCTCGGGAAGGCCGCCTTGGCCGCAGCCACGGCAGCGTCGGCATCTTCCAGGGTGGCGGCGGCAACCCGCGACACCACCTCACCGGTCACCGGATGACGCCGTTCGAAGGTTCGACCGTCTCGGGCGGGGCACGACTGGCCGCCGATCAGCAGGGGCACGTCCAGCATGGTGATTCCTCTTTATTGTCATTATCGGGAATACGTTCAAGCGGCATGGGCGCGGCGCACAACCGGATGCGCCGGCTGCGCGCCACGTGTTTCAGCGCTTATACGCCTGCAAGCCGGGCTTGATGCTCTTGTCGTCGAGAAACTGCTTCATGCCCTGCTCGCGGCCGCCCTCGGTATCCAGCAGGCGCGACTGATCGAGCTTGGCGTACAGGTAATCCTCGTTCTGCTCCCAGGTCAGTTCGCGGCAGCGCTTGAAACCGTGCTTGGCGGCCCGCAGGACCACCGGGTTTTTCTCCAGCAGGTTGCGCGCCAGCGCCACGGTGACTTCACGCAACTGCGCCAGCGGCACACTTTCGTTGACCAGCCCCATCTCGGCGGCTTTCTGCCCGCCAAAGGTCTTGCCGGTCATGATGTAGTACAACGACTGGCGATGCCCCACCGTATCGGCCATGGCTTTGCTCACCAGGTTGCCCGGCGGGATGCCCCAGTTGATTTCCGAGAGACCGAAGGTCGCCTCGTCGGCGCAGATCGCCAGGTCGCAGGCCACCAGCGGGCTGAAGCCACCACCGAAGCACCAGCCGTTGACCATCGCGATGGTCGGTTTGGTGTACATGCGCAGCAGCTTCCATTGCCATTGTGAGGCTTCGCGGCGGATTTTTTCCTGGAGGATCTCCGGGCCGGCATCCACTTCGCGAAAGTACTCCTTGAGATCCATGCCGGCGGTCCAGGCTTCACCGGCCCCCGTCAGCACCAGCACCCCGGCGGCAGGATCCTGCTCCAGGGTCTCCAGCACATCGACCATTTCCCGGTTCAGGGTCGGGCTCATGGCATTGCGTTTTTCTGGACGATTGAGAATCACCCAGGCAATGCCTTCCTCGATTTCGACCTTGACGGTAGTCCAGCGACCTTCGTAATTGCTCATGGCGGGCTCTCTTGTTCTGGGCTTGAAGATGAGTAAAAACTAAACCTGAAAATTAGTTATGTCAATTAACCATTAACAAAATTAACTTGATTGCTTTTAACCCTGAACATTGTGTGGTGCCTGGACATCTGCAAGAGATCATGGCTATCCCCGAGCAACCACGGCAAACTAGATAGTCTTCTTAACCTCCTGCCTGAGGATCCATCCCGCAATGGCCAAGTCTTCCAAGATTGCCGCCGCCCCCGAGCCCCCTGCCGAGAACGCCGAAACCCAAGCGCCACTGGACTCCGCCCTGGACGACCTGATCGGTTATGCCATGCGTCGGGCGCAGTTGAAGCTGTTCCAGAACCTGATCGAGCGACTCTCGGCCCACGATTTGCGGCCGGCGCAGTTCTCGGCCCTGGCGATCATCGACCAGACGCCCGGGCTGATGCAGGCCGACCTGGCCAAGGCACTGGCCATCGAACCGCCCCAGGTGGTGCCGCTGCTGAACAAACTGGAAAGCCGGGCGCTGGCGGTGCGGGTGCGCTGCAAGCCGGACAAGCGTTCCTACGGGATTTTTCTCAGCAAGGCCGGCGAGACCCTGCTCAAGGAGCTGAAACAGATCGCCACCGAGAGCGATCTGGATTCCACCTCCGCCCTCGACAGTCAGGAGCGCGAAGAACTGCTCAGGCTGCTGAAGAAGGTCTATCAGCAGTAGCCGCTGACGCCGGCACACCTGAGGCACACCCTGGAAACCGCGCCCTACGTCGACTCCAGCGGTTTACCGGCTTAGCGCAGGCAGGCATTCACCGGCGGCACCCGCTGGCGCCAGGGCCGGGCCTGCTCCAGCTGCGCGGCCAGGGCCAGCAAGGTCGCCTCCTCGCCAAAGCGCCCGGCGAAGTGCGCTCCCATGGGCAAGCCTTGCGCACTCCAATGCAATGGCACCGACATTGCCGGCTGCCCGCTGGCATTGAACAGCGCGGTAAACGGTGAGTAGCTGTGGAAGTGCTCGATCAATTCATCAAGGCTCAAGCTGGCGTCCCGCAGATCCAACTCACCAATCGGTACCGGCTCACGGGTCAGGGTCGGGCTGAGGATCAGATCGTAATCTTGCATGAACAGCGCCAATTGCCGGCCAAGGGCATGGATCCACTCGACCGCCGCCGCGTATTGCGCGCCGCTGACCCCACCCTTGTCGCGCAAAATGATGCGCGTACGGATCTCCAGCTCTTCAGGCTGTACAGGGGCACCACGCATCCTCCCCAACAAATCGACGTAGTTTTGCGTGCTGGCACCGATGATAGTGAACACCTGGTCGAGAAACTCGGGCAGCACCACCGGCAACCGAGCTGGCTCCACCCGGTGCCCCAGGGACTCACACAGGCTCGCGGCCTGATGCACCGCCGCCAGACTCTCCATGGAGGTCGGCCAGGGCCCGAGCTGATCCACCAGGGCGATGCGCAATGGCCGTGGCGCCTGCTCGAGGGCCGTCACATAAGGCCGTGCCTGCAACGGCGCGGCATAGGGCGCCCCCTGATCGATTCCGGCCGTGGCATCGAGCAACCCCGCGCTGTCACGCACCGACAAGGTGATGCAGTGGTTGGTCCCCATGCCCGCCCAGCCCTCGCCGATCAGCGGTCCGGAGGGCAGCAAGCCACGGCTGGGCTTGAGCCCGAAGACCCCGCAACAGGACGCCGGCACGCGCAACGAGCCGCCGCCGTCATTGCCATGGGCAAAAGGCACCACCCGTGCCGCCACCAACGCCGCCGCCCCGCCGCTGGAGCCGCCGGCGCTGTGTCGGGTACTCCACGGGTTGCGAGTCGCGCCGAAGCGCGTCGACTCGGTGGAATAGGAGGTACCGAACTCCGGTGCCGTGCTGGTGCCGACAATCAGGCAACCGGCGTGGCGCAGGCGGGTCACCACCTCAGACTCGAAATCGGCACGCGCCGCGCCCAGGGCCAGCGAACCATTGGTCATCGCCGCTCCCCGTACCGGTGCGAACAGGTCCTTGATCAAGGTTGGTACACCGGCAAACAGCCCCTCCCGCCCCCCGGGCTCGAGCGCCGCTTCGCGGGCCTGCTCGTAGAGCCGCTCTGCCACCGCATTGAGCTGGGGCTCGACCCTCTCCAGACGTTCGATCACCGCATCGAGCAGTTCCACCGGCTGCACGTCGCCGCACCTGACCAACGCGGCCAGGCCGCTGGCGTCTTCTTTGTCCAACAGTTGCTGGATATCTTGCATGCTTGATACTCCGACTCTATTTCAAGGACGATGGGGTGGATACGGCGGCGGCATTCGAGCGCTGACACGCCCACGCGGCAATCCCCCAAAGGAACGCGGCAGAGACACTGGCAAGCGCCAGCCATGCGATGGAATGGCGCAAGTCACCGGTAAACACACCCAGGGCAGCCACCACCAGGGGGCTGACGAACTGACCGAAATACAGACAGGCGGTGAAGCCACCCAGCCCCCGGCCACGGGTGCGAGCGCTCAGGGCCTCCATCACCGGCGCCATGACATTGGGCACCAGTAGCCCTGCGCCCAAGCCATGGATCAACACCGCCAACAGCACCTGCTCATAGCTTTGCCCGCGCATCAGCAGCCACAATCCGATCCCCAGCAACAGCAGCAATAACCCGTTGGTACCCGCGATCCCCAGACGCCGACGCAACAGTGGCCACGCCACAGAGCCGACCAGGGTCGCCAGCAGGCTCAGACCGGCGGACAAACCAATCAGGGTGCTCGACGTTACGCCGAGACCGACCAGCAAAATGGGGGTTTGTACCGGCACCACAAAGCACAAAACCATACCGCCGAGGATCAGCAGATAACCCACAACCAGCGGCAGGACCGCCACCCGTTCCGCTCCTTGTGCCTCAACGGACGGCTGAGCATGAACCGGTTCCCAGAGCACCTTGAGCATGGCGGGTACCAAGAGCAGCGGCAGTAGATAAAGAAGGAACGGCAAGCGCCAGGAATGCTCGCCCAAAGCGCCACCCAGGACGTAGAACAGCGCGCCGACCAGGCCGATGGTGACCACCTGGCGATTGATGTAGAGCAGGCGCTCCTCCCCCTGCCAATAGTCGGCGATCAGGGCCGCGCAACAGGTCATCACCGCGGCCTCGGCCACCCCAAACAGCAGGCGTACAGCAACAATCGAGAGCAGATCCCCGAGCAACGCCGGCAGCGCGCCGAGCAAGGCGTAGAGCACGGTGGCGAACACCAGCAGCGCCTTGCGCCCGACCCGATCGGCGAGCCAGCCGGCCAGGGGCGCGCACACGGCAATCGCCAGCGCCGGCCCGGTCACCGCCAACGGCAGCACCACACCGGCCTGGGGATTGAGCGGAGCGAACTCGGCCCCCAGTTTGGGCAGGATCGGCGCGACCATCGCCGCGCCCATGATGGTCAGGCTACTGCCCAGCATCAGCACCAGCCCTTCACGGCCCCCCTTGGCCCGACGCGTGACAGGCGTCGGCAGAGTCGAAGCAGAATGCACATCGGTCATGATCCGGCCCTCAGAAGCTTTGGGAAACGCGCAAGGCGACGGTGTAGCCTTCGGCGCGGTTGCTCGCGCCCTGCTCTTTGTAAACGTGCAGCCAGAACGGCGGCAGTCCCGGCTTGAAGTAACTGAGCGCCGGCCCCACTGCCAGCACCCGGGCACGATTGCCGCGGGTCAAGCCCGGGGCATCGTCATCGGTGAACTGGCGGTAGTAATACCCGCCGATGCCGACTGTCCAGGGGCCGAAGTGTTGACCCACGGCGAACTCATGACGGTACTCCACGCCGTTCTTGTAGTGGGTGGCCGGGTTGCGCGTGTTGACGTCCAGCTCAAAGCTCGACGACACCTCGAAGCCGCTGTCGCTGATGTAGGTGCCGTTGACGATGGGGGAAAACGTCCAGTGATTGAGCCCTGGAGAAACCAGTCGGTTCTTGTCGTAGTCGCCAGTGGGAGTCTGGATCTGCAGCTGAGTGTTGATGAACAGGTTGGGCGACAGGTTCCATTGCAGAATCAGAGGCAGCAACTGCACATCGGCCATACGGAACGGATCGGCCGCCAGCTTCAATGGGCCGCCCGGTGTTGGCACCTCCAGAGAGGCATCCATCTTGAAGAAAGGCACCACCGCGCCAAAGCCGTATTTGGCACCCAACACGCTATAGTCCGTCATGCGCATATAGGCCAGGCCGAGGGACAGCACGTCGAGGGAGAACTTGTTGTCCACCGAGCGCCCCTGGCTGTCTTTCTGCACATGGGCCGAATAAAAGGCGGTGCGCAGGCCCAGGGTACCGAACGGCGTGGCCGGCGGCATCATCCCCGCCCCGAAGTCATAGACCCCCACGGCGGTGGTCGGTGCACCGTTTTCAGTCGCCTGCGCGGTGGCGCACAAACCGAACAGCGCCGAAGTGAGCAAGGTGACGCGGCGAATGCTTGAATTATTCTTGTGGTGATTCATCGAATGCCCCTCCCAATCAAATGGTGTGGGCCATCCTAGTAACGGTCCCGGGAAGCGGGTTATCCGTTTTCAGCACAGTTGATGGCGACGCAAGGTCTGCGATGGCGTCTCGCCGAACAGCGTCCGGTAATCGCTGGCAAAGCGACTCAGGTGCCAGAAGCCCCAACGTGCCGCCACCTCTTGCACCCCGTGCTCATAGGGGCGGTCACCCAGCTCGCGGCGCACCGCGTTGAGGCGCAGTGCCCGCAAGTAGGCCACGGGATTGATACCCAGGGTTTCCTGGAAACAGTACTGGAGTTTGCGCCGGCTGGCGCCGATGTGATTGCACAGGTCGAGGATCGACAGGGGCGCGTCCAGATGTCCCAGCGCATATTCCCGGGCACGATCGACCATGCGCTTGCGCGCCGTCGGATTGAGGGGTGGCGCCTGGTCCGGGGCCACCAGTTCCAGCAACCGCACCATCACCGCGTCGCGGATCCCATGACGAATCGCCTCATAACCCAGCAGGTTGTCGCGCCCCTGATCAGCACACGCCAACTCATCGAACAGCAGCGTCAGCTCGGCTTGCACCGAGGAAGTGCCCAAACGGTAACAACTGGGAAGATCGGTAATTCGAAACCTGCTGTCCTGGCGCTCCAGGACATGCTCCAGGGCCTGGATTTCAACCGCCACGCCCAACAGGTCCAGATGTTCGGGGATGCGCAGGTCAGGCAAATGCTCACCATGAGCCACCAGCAAGCTCTGCTCATGGATCGGATGCCCAGCACAAAACACCGGACCCTGTGAGCTCAGTGGCACGCTGAAGGTGATGGCCCCCGCCCAGGCGCTACCACTCTTGAGCATGGACTGATTGGTGCGGTCGCGCACCAGCTGCATCCAGCCGGCGCGGAATTCGATCAACTCGCCCTCGAAGCGCCCTGGCGTCATTTGGTCGTAACGCACCTGCCAGCCACCCATGTTACGCGCATGCTGATCGATATCATGGGTGTGATATCGCTGAATCGCTGAAGGCATGCTCGAAGTTGCCGTGGTGATTTCCACGGCTGAATTATTATTGTTCATGGACGGTTCCCGTTGAGCACACAAGGCTTACAGGCAGTTGCTCAGGCAAGTTCCATTCCGCGACATCGACCACTGGCGCTATTGTGCCGAAAATGGCTAATGACGACGCTGCAGTACCACTACCTCACGCCTGGGCATCCATCTCCGCCCAAACCGCCTCAGCCAGATGGAAGGTGGCGTTGGCCGCGGGAATGCCGCAATAGATCGCGCTCTGCATCAACACCTCCTTGATCTCGTCGCGGCTCACGCCGTTGTTTTTCGCCGCGCGCAAGTGCAGGCGCAGCTCCCCTTCGCGGTTCATGCCGATCAGCATGGCGATGGTGATCAGGCTGCGGGTGTGCCGTGGCAACCCGGGGCGGGTCCAGATATCGCCCCAGGCATGTCGGGTAATCATCTCCTGGAACTCGCCATTGAACGGCGTCAGATGTTCCAGACTACGATCCACATGGGCATCGCCGAGCACTTCGCGGCGCACTTTCATGCCGGCTTCATAACGTTGCTGTTCGTCCATTGCAGGATCCTTTTCTAAGGTTTGAAAGCGCGATGTTCGGCCAGCGCGCGTTGGACCCAGCGCTGTGACTGCCCCAGGTAATGAGCCGGGTCCAGCAGGCGGTCCAGCGCCTCGGCGGACAGTTGCGCGGTCACTTGCGGTTCGGCGCCGAGCACCTGGCGCAAGTGCTCGCTCTGCTCCACCGCACGGCGGCAGCATTGTTCGATCAGATGATGCGCCGCATCGCGGCCGATACGCTGGGACAAGGCAATGCTCACGGCTTCCGCCAGCACCAGCCCTTTGGTCAACTCCAGATTCTGCAGCATGCGCCCGGCGTCGACTTCCAACCCTGGCACCACCTGCAAGGCCTGTTGCAGCGAGCCGGACACCAGGCAACAGAGCTCCGGCAGGGTTTCCCATTCGGCATGCCACAGGCCGAGGCTGCGCTCATGTTCCTGCGGCATTGCGCTGAACATCGTCGCCACCAGCCCGGGGGCCCGGGTCGCCGCACCGATCATGACTGCCGCGGCGACCGGATTGCGCTTGTGCGGCATGGTCGAGGAGCCGCCCTTGCCCGGCGCGGCCGGCTCGAACACCTCACCCGCCTCAGTCTGCATCAGCAAACTGAGATCGCGTCCGACTTTGCCCAGGCTGCCGGCGATCAGCCCCAGCAGGCTGGCGAATTCCACCAGGCGATCACGCTGGGTATGCCAAGGCTGCTCAGGCAGGTGCAGACTCAACTCATCGGCCAGGGCTTCGGCCACCGTAAAAGCCTGGTCGCCCAAGGCCGCCAGGCTGCCGGAAGCCCCACCGAATTGCAGGCACAGAAAACGCGGTTTGACTTCAGCGAGACGCTGGCGATGGCGAGTGATAGCGCCCAGCCAACCGGCGATCTTCATGCCCAGGGTCACGGGTGTCGCCTGTTGCAGCCAGGTACGCCCGGCCAGCGGGGTGTTCGCGTGGCGCGCGGCCTGCTCGGCGAGCGCATCGGCCAAACGCCCCAGATCACCTTCCAACAGCGCGATGGCTGAACGCAGTTGCAGCACCAGGCCACTGTCCATCACATCCTGACTGGTGGCCCCCATATGCACGTAACGCTCAGCGGTCGGGTTGGCCACGGCAATCTTCCTGCCCAACGCCTTGACCAGCGGAATCGCCGAATTGCCGGCATTACCGATGGCCACGGCCAACGCGTCGACATCGAACAGCTGCGCGCTACAGGCCGCTTCGATATCACCAACGACCTCCTGGGGTATCAACCCTATGCTGGCTTGCGCGCGCGCCAGGGCGGCTTCGAAATCGAGCATGCCTTGCAACCGGCCTTGATCGGAAAAAATCGCCCGCATCGCCGGCTGGGTGAAATAGGCATCGAAAAGTTGATTCGTCGGTCTGTTCAAACCACAGCTCCAGGATTCATGAAAAACAATGAGGCGCTCTCAGGTCGCGTCTGCATGGCTGACCAGCCCCTTGATCACCACCGCGAGGGTCGCCAAGGCCGCCGGCACTACCAGCGCGGTCAGCACCTGTTCGAAGTTCCAACCCAGGCCCAATAACGTCGCCCCGGCCCAGGCCCCGAGGATCGCACCAAAACGACCGATACCGAGCATCCACGACACGCCGGTGGCGCGACCCTGGGTGGGGTAAAAACGCGCGGCCAGCGATGGCATCGCCGATTGCGCGCCGTTGATGCACATGCCGGCCAACAGCACCAAGGCGGCCAATACACTGACATGGCCCAGGCTCTGCCCCACCAGCCAGGCGAAGACGCCGGCCAACAAGTAAGCAATGCCAATGACCTTGTGCGGGTTGAATTTATCCATCGCCCAGCCCACACCCACCGCACTGAGCACACCGCCGAATTGGAACAGCGCGCCGATAAAGGCCGACTGCTCCATGCTCGCGCCGCTGTCACGCATCAGGGTCGGCAACCAACTGGTCAACAGGTAGACGATCACCAAACCCATGAAATAGGTCAGCCACAGCAGCAAGGTACCGGCGCTATAAGCCCCGGAGAAAATCACCTTCAGCACGTTGCGGCTCTGCACCACCGTCTGTTCCGGCACGCTGAAGCCGGTGGCCGCCGCGACCTCCAGCGGCGCAATCGGCGCCAGCACCTGGCGAATCCGCTCCACGCCACGATTGCGCACCACCAGGAAGCGTGCCGACTCCGGTAACCGGAACAACAGCACCACGGCCAGCACCAGGGGCAGGATCCCGCCGAGCATCAGCAGGCTGTGCCAACCCAGCAGCGGAATCAGCTTCGCCGAGACGAACCCACCACAGGCCATGCCCAGATTGAAACCGCAGAACATGCTGGTCACCAGCAACGACTTGAGCCGCTCGGGGGTGTATTCGGAGAGCAGCGTGGTGGCATTGGGCATTGCCGCCCCCAGGCCCAGGCCGGTCAACAGACGCAGGGCCAGGAGTTGGTCGATATTGCTGCTGTAGGCCGACAGTAGACTGAACACGCCAAACAGAAACACCGCCACCACCAGCACCCCCTTGCGCCCGAAACGGTCGGCCAGGGGGCCGGAACCCAGGGCACCGAAGACCATGCCGATCAGCGCGGCACTCATCACCGGCCCCAGGCTGGCGCGATCGATGCCCCAGTCCTGGCTCAAGGCCGGGGCGATAAAGCCCATGGCCGCGGTGTCCAGGCCGTCGAGAAAGACGATCAGGAAACACAGGAGCACCACCCGCCATTGATAGCTGGACAGTGGCTTGGTGTTGATCAACAACTGAACATCAAGCGTGCCCGCCACAGGCACAGGGGCTAATAACGACATACAGACATTTCCTTCTTCTTATTATTATCGGGTCGCTTGCATCGGCAAGCGCCCTGCAACTGCACGCAAGCCACAACCTTAGAAGTCGAAGAACACCGTTTCCGCCTCGCCTTGGACATGAATGTCGAAACGATAGGCCAGCTTGCCGTCGACCGTGCAACGCCTGGCAATCAAGGTTTCACGGCGTTGCGGCTGTTCGATCAGATTCAATACCGGATCGAGCGCATTGGCCTGGGCCTCGTCGTCGAAGTACAGGCGGGTCTGCAAGTGGATATTGATGCCCCGGGCAAACAGCGAAACGTTGATATGGGCCGCCATGGGTACCCCCGCGGCGTTGTTCAACGTGCCGGGCTTGATGGTGTTCAGCGTCCACTCGCCGACATCCGTGGTCGCGGTGCGGCCAAAGCTGTTGAAGGGCTTT
Source organism: Pseudomonas sp. MWU12-2345 (assembly GCF_023242385.1). Taxonomy (NCBI): domain Bacteria; kingdom Pseudomonadati; phylum Pseudomonadota; class Gammaproteobacteria; order Pseudomonadales; family Pseudomonadaceae; genus Pseudomonas; species Pseudomonas sp. MWU12-2345. The sequence goes on from NZ_JALLJA010000001.1 coordinate 1,282,101, forward strand.
TCCAGGTTGTAATCGCTGTCATAGACGCCTTCGTGGTTGGCCTGCCAGAACTCCAGGAACGAATCGCGAATCAGATGGCCATTGCCGTCGTAGACGTGCCCCATCAGCAGAATATGCTCGCCCGGCGCACCGGGTTTGGCCATCTCGTTCCAGATTTCCTGCTCGCGGGGCGGGTTGCCGGCAGCCTCCAGCGCCAGGCCGATATGCACATAAGGCCCGGCGGTTTGCGAAGGGGTTTCAGGCAGAAGTTGAACGGGCATGTGCGTGCCTCCTCAGCGGTTTTCGAAGTGGGTCTTGCGCTGGCCGCGCAGAACGATATCAAAGCGATAAGCCAGGCAATCCATGGGATTGGCCAGGCTCATATCGAGCCTGGCGATCAGGCTCTGCACCGCTTCCGGATTGGCGATCGACTTGACGATCGGGCACATGGGGATAAGCGGATCGCCTTCGAAATACAGCTGGGTGATCAAGCGCGTGGCAATCGACGGGCCGCTGATGGAGAAGTGGATATGCGCCGGACGCCAGTCGTTGGGACCGTTGCGCCACGGGTACGGACCGGGTTTGACCGTGCGGAAACTGTAATGACCGTCACGGTCGGTCAGGGCCCGGCCAACGCCACCGAAATTCGGGTCGATGGGCGCCAGGTAGCTGTCTTTCTTGTGTCGGTAGCGACCACCGGCATTGGCTTGCCACATCTCCACCAGGGTATGCGGGACCGGCTTGCCGTATTGGTCACAGACGCGACCGGCGACGATGATGCGCTCGCCGATGGGCAGGCCGCCCTGGTTGAAGTTCAACAGCAGATCATTATCGTGCACGCCCATCTTCAAATGGGAAAAATCCGGGCCGCTGGTTTCCGACAGGGACTGGGGAATGCTCACCAGGGCCTGGCGCGGGGAACGCAGGATCGAGGTCTTGTAGTCAGGCGTCAGGGCTTTGGGGTGCCAATTGCGGTCACGAATGACGAAGCGGCTGTTGTCCGCATCAGACATGTCGGGCTCCTTATTGTTAGAGGTAAGAGCTGCTTGGATAGCAGTCTGTCCCTCAGTCTCCTTTGATAGTGCCCCCGCCAAAACTGAAAAAACCAACTTCATCCATATCCAAATGGTTATGGATAATGATCCTCGCGATATTCCAGCCCTACTTCGCGCAACACCTCCACACGCCGCCTTCGAGATCTGGCATCCGCTAACGCTGGATGCGGAATTGTTTCGGTGACTGCCCCGTGCCGCGCTTGAAAAAGCGCGAGAAGTAGGCCGGTTCGGAAAAGCCCAGGCTGTCCGACACCTGGTTTATGGTCATGGCGGTGTAGACCAGATCGCGCTTGGCTTCCAGCAGCAGCCGCTGGTTGATCATCTGCAAGGCCGATTGCCCGCAGAGGCGTCGGCACAAGGCATTGAGGTGAGCCGTGCTGATCCCCAGCGTCGCCGCATAGTGTTCGATGGGTAGATGCTCGCGAAAGCGCAGTTCCAGTGTCCGGGTGAACATCTGCAAATGCTCGCGGCCCCGTTCAAGCGGCAAGGCGTCCGGCGGCGTGCGCTCCAGACTGCGGCGACTGAGCCAGATGGACAGCACCGTGATCAACGATTGCAGCATGGGATCACGGCCGGGCTGGTGTTCACCGTATTCCCGGGTGATGGCTGAAAACAGCGTGTCCAGATACGAATGCGCGGAGCCGATCGGGTAACAGGCCGCCGTGGTCAATACCGGACTGTTGAGCGAAGCGCCGAGCTGTTCGGCCAGGGGCTGTGCCAGGCTGAGTACGTGGCCTTGGATATCCTCGGAGAACTTGAAGGTGTGCACGCACAGCGCCGGCACGACTTGCAGCGCAGCGGAATCGATGTGGTGGATCTCGTCTTCGACCTTCAGTGTCGCCTGCCCTGCCTGCACGTAGAGCAACTGCACCAGGTCGCTGTGCCGGTGGGGTTTGATTTCCCAGCCATGCAGTTTGCTGCGCTCGGGGATCGACTCGCAATGGATCAAGTCAGGGGTCGGCCAGGCGCCGGTCTCGCCGTAGAGCTTGAACACCGGAACAGGCACAGCGGATGATTTCGACATCTACCTCCCCTCCGCAACGATCCACGAAAAGTCCATGGAATGCATCGGATATTGCCTTCATATCCGCACTTTAGCCACTAAAAATACAGGAGACAAAAACAACAGTGCCCGACAAGGCCCAACGCCTTCAGCGGTACCAGACAGGACTACCCTCCATGAAAACCCAAGTCGCTATCATCGGCTGCGGCCCCTCCGGCCTTTTGCTCGGTCAACTGCTGCATCGTGCCGGCATCGACAACGTCATCGTCGAACGCAAGAATCCCGAATACATCCTCTCGCGAATTCGCGCCGGCGTGCTGGAACAAGGCATGGTCGATCTGTTGCGCGAAGCCGGTGTCAGCGCGCGCATGGATGCCGAAGGCCTGGTGCATGACGGCTTCGAACTGGCCTTCGACGGACGCTGTGAACGCATCGACCTCAAGGCACTGACCGAGGGCAGAACGGTCATGGTCTACGGTCAGACCGAAGTCACCCGTGACTTGATGGACGCACGCGCCGCCGTGGGCGCAACGACTCTTTACGAGGCCGAGAATGTGCAGCCCCACGGCATGCAGAGCGACAATCCTTACGTGACCTTCGAACATCACGGCGAGACCGTGCGCCTGGACTGCGATTACATTGCCGGCTGCGACGGCTTTCACGGTGTATCCCGACAATCGATACCGGCAGAGACGCTGAAGATTTTTGAACGGGTCTACCCCTTTGGCTGGTTGGGAATCCTGGCCGACACCCCGCCGGTCAGCCATGAACTGATCTACTCCAACCATGAGCGAGGCTTCGCCTTGTGCAGCATGCGCTCGCCGATGCGCACCCGTTATTACGTGCAAGTGGGCGCCGAGGAAAAGGTCGAGGACTGGTCGGACGAACGTTTCTGGGAAGAGCTCAAGCGCCGTTTGCCAAGCGCTATCGCCGAGCAATTGGTCACGGGCCCCTCGATTGAAAAGAGCATCGCGCCGTTGCGCAGCTTTGTCGTCGAGCCCATGCAATATGGTCGACTGTTCCTGCTCGGCGATGCGGCCCATATCGTTCCGCCCACCGGCGCCAAAGGCTTGAACCTGGCGGCGAGCGATGTCAGCACGCTGTACCGGATCCTGCTCAAGGTTTATCGCGAGGGTCGCACCGACTTGCTGGAGAAATACTCGCAAATCTGCCTACGTCGGGTCTGGAAAGCCGAACGCTTCTCCTGGTGGATGACCTCGATCCTCCACCGTTTTCCTGATACCGATACCTTCAGCCAGCGTATCCAGAAGAGCGAACTCGATTACTTCACAGGCTCGGCCGCCGGACGCAAGACGATTGCGGAAAACTATGTCGGGCTGCCCTATGAAGCCATCGAGTAGCGCCAGCGCCTGGGCACCCGGATCAACAGCCCGCTGCGGATTGAGCCACTCCAGGTGCTGCTGACTCGGGTTCTGGCGTAATCGCACGAGCGACATTCCAAACCACGATGGCAGCAACAATGTCAAAAATGGCCAGTACCACGAACAATGGGCTGTAGCCGATTCTTGTCACTAAAACGCCGAACACCAGTGTGAAGGCCGCGGCGCCCAGGTATCCGAACATACCGCCCATGCCCGTCGCCGTGGCCACCTCGTTTTTGCCGAAAGAGTCCGAAGTAATGGCATACAGCGCCCCCGACAAGGTCTGGTGGGCGAAGCCGCCTACACACAGCAACGCAATGGCCGTGTAAGGGCTGTCTACCAGGCCAATGCAGGCCGGACCGATCATGCAGGTACAGCCAAACAGCAACACCAGCTTGCGCGACGTAAACAGCGACACCTTGCAGTAGCGATGAAACAACGGGCTCAGGTAGCCCCCCAGCACACAGCCAATATCGGCTGCCAGGAAGGGCAGCCAGGCGAACATGGCGATCTCCTTGATGTTCATGTGCCGCTCGGTCATCAAGTACAAGGGGATCCAGGCATTGAACGTCTGCCAGGCGGGTTCCGAGAGAATTCGGGCCGAGGCAATCGCGTAGAAATTACGACTGGTGATGATCTTCTTCCAACTGCCTTTTTCCGGGGCGGCATCTTTGAAGTGAGATTCCTGGCCGGCCAGAATGTAATCACGCTCGGCGTCGTTCATATGGAGCTGATCACGCGGGTGCTTGTACAACAAAAGCCAGAGCCCGCTCCAGACGATACCCAGCCCACCGACGATCAGAAATGCCAATTGCCAGCCGCTTTGCAAAATGGCCCACACCACCAGCGGCGGCGCGAGCAGAGCCCCCACGGATGAGCCGATATTGAACCAGCCAATGGCGACCGAGCGTTCTTTGGCTGGAAACCATTCGGTGGTGGCCTTCACCCCGGCAGGCAGACCCGCAGCCTCGGTCAGTCCAAGCACGCCGCGTACAAATGCCAGACTTTGCCAGCCCGTAGCCAGTGCCGCCGAGGCACAGGCCGCCGACCAGGCTATGGCGAAAATGGCAAAGCCCATTTTGGTGCCAATGGCATCGATGATGTACCCGGCCACGGGCTGCATCAGCGCATAGCTGATTTGCCACGCGACCACGATGTGCGAGTACTGCTCGGTGGAAATACTCAACTCGCTCATCAGCGTTGGCGCGGCCACTGACAAGGTGTTGCGGGCTAGATAGTTGACGATCAGACCTGCTGTCACCAGCCCGACCATCCACCAACGGATGCCTTTGATTTTCATCCCTTCACCTTAATTATTTTTAGATTGGAGGTGTACATGCTCCGCGCCTGGCGGCAGGAGTTGTCCTTACTCTTAGGAAGCAAAATCGTCATACGTCATCGTACAACAAATCATTTTATAGCCAGTTCATCTCCGTGCTGTCAATCGGAAAAACAACCGCCTCCATTACAGACCTTACCCGTCCCTATTCAGGCTCCTTAAATACGGCTCTACCCGGTATCGCCATCGCTTGCTTTTCGGTCTATTGACAATAGCGCAGGGATATTTTAATAATCGAAATATGTTGTACGACAACGTATGTCAAAGATAAAAATAAAAAAGGAGATATTGATGACGCTTCCCTCCCCTTACGCCCCTTTCCTCTCGCTGGCATCCAAAGGGCCGTTCGCTCCAAATCACGCGCACCTCCTTGAAAGCGATTTCATGAACCACCTAGCACGCTAGTCAGACACGACTCGACTCCCGTTCAAGTCGCCATGGTGGCCCCATACCGTTTTCCGCTCACAGAAGGCCATTCATGGCGCATGCGGAATGCGTTCGCTTAACAAGGAGCACAACAATAATGACAATCCGTCCTACTCGACTCACCACTACGCTCGCGGCGACAGGCTTGATCCTTGCCCTCCCGCAGACGTGTAGCGCAGAAGGCTTTCTCGACGATTCCCAAGCCGGCCTGAATCTGCGCAACGCTTACTTCAACCGAAACTTCACCAATCCGGCTCATAAGCAGAGCACCGCCGCAGAATGGACACAGAGCTTCATTCTTGATGCGCGCTCAGGCTTCACGCCCGGGACGGTCGGTTTCGGGATGGACGTTCTGGGCCTGTATTCGGTCAAGCTGGACGGGGGAAGAGGTACCGGCGGTACACAGTTGTTGCCACTGGACAACGACGGTGAGCCTGCCAGTAACTTCGGTCGACTGGGCGTGGCCGCGAAGGCGAAGATTTCCAGGACGGAGCTGAAGATCGGCGAATGGATGCCGGTGTTGCCGATCCTGCGCTCGGACGACGGTCGTTCGCTGCCGCAGACCTTTCGCGGCGGCCAGATCACCTCGAAGGAAATCGATGGCCTGACCCTTTACGGGGGGCAGTTCCAGGACAACAGCCCACGCAACGACTCGAGCATGACCGCCATGTCCATGAACGGTAAGCCGGGCATCACCTCCGACCGCTTCAACTTCCAGGGTGGCGAATACAGCTTCAACGACCAGCGCACCCTGATCGGCGTGTGGAATGCCCAGCTCAAGGACATCTACAGCCAGCAGTACATCAATCTGGTGCACAGCCAACTGCTGGGCGACTGGACCCTGGGCGCCAACCTCGGTTTCTTCTACGGCAAGGACGACGGCAGCGCCCGGGCCGGCGAACTGGAGAACAAGACCTGGTCCGGGATGTTCTCGGCCCGGTACGGCGGCAACACCTTCTATCTCGGCTTGCAGAAGCTCACCGGTGACAGCGCCTGGATGCGGGTCAACGGTACCAGCGGCGGTACCCTGGCCAACGACAGCTACAACAACAGTTACGACAACGCCCGGGAGAAATCCTGGCAGTTGCGCCATGACTACAACTTCGTCGCGCTCGGGATACCCGGCCTGACACTGATGAACCGCTATATCAGCGGGGACAATGTCCACGCCGGAGGCCGGGACGATGGCAAAGAGTGGGGACGGGAATCGGAGCTGGCCTACACCATACAAAGCGGAACACTCAAGAATCTCAACGTGAGATGGCGTAACTCGAGCATTCGCAGCAACTTTAATATCAATGGTTTCGATGAAAATCGCCTTTTCATCAGCTACCCGATCTCCCTGCTCTAAAACCGCAGATGCTGAAGCCTTGGCCGCGGACCTGGTGCGGCCGAGGCCATCTTGCCTGCAACCCGCGTTGACAGCCTTGAAAGTGGCTGCCGACAATCAAACACTTTGTACGACAACCCACAATGCAACCATGAATACCTGAGAGTGACCCACCAATGACGACCGAAACGACGGCGCATCAACCCTTTAATCGCCTTCTGTTGACAGGTGCCGCAGGCGGACTCGGCAAGGTACTTCGCCAGCGCCTGCGCCCGTTCACCAGGATTCTGCGCCTCTCCGACATTACTGAAATGGCACCCGCGCTGGACAAGAGTGAAGAGCTTCAGCTCTGTGACCTTGCCGACAAACACGCCGTTGACCAATTGGTCGAAGGCGTGGATGCCATCCTGCATTTTGGCGGCGTTTCGGTGGAGCGCCCCTTCGAAGACATACTCGGCGCCAACATCTGCGGCGTATTCCACATCTATGAAGCAGCACGTCGCCACAATGTAAAACGAGTGATTTTCGCCAGCTCCAATCATGTGATCGGTTTCCACAAACAGGGCCATCGACTGGATGCACACTCCCCGCGTCGCCCCGACAGCTACTACGGTTTGTCCAAGTCGTACGGCGAAGACATGGCCAGCTTCTATTTCGATCGCTACGGCATTGAGACCGTCAGCATCCGTATCGGCTCTTCGTTCAGCGAACCGCAAAACCGCAGAATGATGAGCACCTGGTTAAGTTACGGTGACCTGACCCAATTGATCGAGTGCGCGCTGTATGCACCGAACGTAGGTCATACAGTGGTCTATGGCGTCTCGGACAACCAGAACCTGTGGTGGGACAATTGCCATGCCGCGCATCTGAATTTCAAAGCCCGGGACAGCTCCGAGCCATTCCGCAGCCAGGTCGAGGCTCAACCGATGCCGCCGGCAGATGACCCCAGCCTGGTCTACCAGGGTGGTGCCTTTGTGACGTCAGGCCCCTTCGGCGATGACTGAGGCCGTTTTTTTCCGAAGAGGCCTTGAACAAAAAACGACAGGTGCTACGTCAAAGGATGGTTGGAAAATGTGATTTAACCACTGCCAATTCACTCTTTGCTCGATTTGGGTATCGCTATACGGCTACTGGTCTTGACCTCGCGTAAAGCCAGACTGGACTGGATGGACGCAATACCCACCTGACGCCTGAGCACCTGCTCGATGAAGTCACTGTAGCTATCAAGATCCTCCGCCAACACTTGCAACACATAATCGGCATCGCCGGTGATCTTGTGACAGGACAACACCTCAGGCAATTGCGCAATCACCGCCTCGAAGGCGTCCGGTGCATGATCGGCATGGGTGGAAAAACGAATGTGCACGAACGCCATGATATCCAGCCCGAGCATTCGCCGATCAAGGTTGGCCTGATACCCCTTGATGACCCCGGCCTCCTCCATTCTCTTGCGCCGCCGCCAGCAAGGCGTAAGGCTCAATGACAGCCGCTCACTGAGTTCAGAGTTGGAAATACTGGCGTCCTCCTGCAACAACTCAAGAATCGCCAGGTCGGTCTCATCGAGACTGATGCGCTTGGATATTTTTTTCTGCATGACGCCATTCCTGAGTAGAAACGCCCGAAAAATCTAGAAAACCACGAAAACAAAGCAAAGAAATCGCATCCCAGCCGGAACAGAATATTTGCACTGGCTTAGATTAACGGATGCGCAGAATGTTTACAGTTTTCAGTGATTCCCACCGTTTGCACCACGGCACCGAATTGAAAGACGGCGTGCTCAAGCCGTCGTTCGAACAGCCCCGTCGGGCCGATACCGTCCATAACCGCGTCAAGCAGGTAGGCCTTGGGCAGATCATCGAACCGCGTGCATTTGACCGCACGTGCTACGTCAACGCGCACAGCGAGCGCTATGTCAGCTTTCTGGAAAGTGCCTGGACAGAATGGTGTGCGACCGGACGTACCCACGATGCCCTGCCGCTGGTATGGCCGGTGCGCGACCTGGCCAACGAGCAAGTGCCGAGCTTTATCGACGGCAAGCTTGGTTTCTATGCCATGGACGCTGGCTCCCCCATCACCGCCACCACATGGCAAGCGGTAAAAACCAGCGCTGATATCGCGTTGACCGGACTGGCGCTGATTGATGAAGGCCACGACAGTGCCTTTGCCCTTTGCCGCCCGCCGGGCCATCACGCAGCGCGCGAATACATGGGCGGCTACTGCTATCTGAACAACGCGGCCATTGCCGCACAGCAGGCCATTACCCAAGGCGCCAAACGTGTCGCCGTACTGGACGTCGACTTTCATCATGGCAACGGTACCCAGAACATTTTCTACGGGCGCAGTGATGTCATGTTTGTCTCGCTGCACGGCGAGCCAGCGGTGTCCTATCCGTACTACTCAGGCTTCAGCCACGAAGTCGGCGCGGGTGTGGGCGAGGGTTACAACTTCAACTATCCACTGCCGAAAAACACCACGTGGGAAAGCTACCGCAACGCCCTGCTCCACGCCTGCAAAAAGCTCCAGCAGTTCGCGCCTGAAGTGCTGGTGATTTCACTGGGTGTCGACACGTTCAAGGACGACCCCATCAGCCACTTCCTGCTGGAGAGCGAGGATTTCATCGGTATCGGAGCGCTGATCGCGAGCGTCGGCAGCCCCACCCTGTTCGTGATGGAAGGCGGCTACATGGTCGATGAAATCGGCATCAATGCGGTCAACGTGCTGCACGGTTTCGAGAGCAAACGCAGCTGAGCCATCCCCCGTTCTACAGCCTTTCAATTACTGGATCGGAGAATAAGAGCATGACACTTTTTATAGATGTCGATGATGCTGCACGCCTGTTCACCCAGGTCGGCATCCGCCGGGCCATCCGCGAAATGGCGGGCTACATCGAAGCGGACTACGCACGCTGGGCGCAATTTGATAAATCGCCGCGCACGGCCAACCACTCGGCAGACGGTGTGATCGAACTGATGCCCACCGACGATGGCCAGCAGTATTCGTTCAAATACGTGAATGGCCACCCGGACAACGGCCAAAGGAACTTGCTGACGGTCATGGCCTTCGGTCTTCTGGCTGATGTGCAGAGTGGCTATCCAACCCTGCTCAGCGAACTGACATTGACCACCGCCGTGCGTACCGCGGCAACCTCCGCGCTCGTTGCACAGTCGCTTGCTCGCCCGGGTGCAACCTCGATGGCCATCATCGGCAATGGTGCCCAGAGTGAATTCCAGGCGCTCGCGTTTCATGAAATGTTGGGCATCAACGAAATCCGCATTTTCGATATCGATCGCGACGCTTCACTCAAGTTGAAGTACAACCTGGCGGCGTACCCGGAGATCAAAGTGATTCTGGCCAGCTCTGTGAAGGAAGCGGTCAAGAATGCGGATATCGTCACCACGGTCACCGCCGACAAAGCCTACGCAACGATTCTGACACCCGAGATGATCGAGCCCGGCATGCACATCAATGCTGTCGGCGGTGACTGCCCGGGTAAAACCGAACTGCACGCCGACATCCTGCGCAACGCCCGGGTCATCGTGGAGTTCGAGCCGCAAACACGCATTGAGGGCGACATTCAGCAATTGGAAGCCGACTCCCCAGTGGTCGAGTTTTTCCGGATTGTGCAGGGCGAAGTTCCCGGACGCGAGAACGATACGCAGGTCACTATCTTCGATTCGGTAGGTTTTGCCCTGGAAGACTTTTCATCACTGCGCTACGTGCACGACCTGGCGCGGGAGCATGCCATCGGTGAGCGCATCCATCTGGTACCGACGCCTGCCAACATCAAAAACCTTTACCAACTGCTGGATCCGCAACCGGCAAAAGCCTCGTGTCTGCGCACAGTCAGTTGATCTGTAATGGCCGCCTCCAAGCGACTTTGCGAGGGGGACATTCCCCCTCCAGCCACAGCTGTCATTCGCCTGCATCTCTAACAAGAACGCTCGACACCTACTTTCTGCCAAAACTCAAAAACATAAAATCAAGAGGTTTTGAAATGAAATCGACCCCCTCCGGGCTGCTTGAACAGCCCGCGCTGCAGCGTACGCTCAGTAATCGTCACATCCAGTTAATGGCCATGGGCGGTGCCATCGGTACAGGTCTGTTCATGGGCTCCGGGAAGATCATCGCCCTCTCCGGGACGTCGATCATCCTCATCTACATGATCATCGGTCTGTTCGTTTTTTTCGTCATGCGTGCCATGGGCGAAATGCTCCTTTCCAACTTGAACTTCAAAACCTTTGCGGACTTTGCCGGTGCCTACCTGGGCCCGCGCGCGGCATTCTTCCTCGGCTGGTCGTACTGGCTGAGCTGGAGCGTGGCGGTGATAGGCGATGCCGTTGTGGTCGGTGGATTTTTCCAATATTGGTTCCCCGGGGTACCTGCGTGGATACCCGCCGTGGGGATGCTGGCGACACTGTTCGCGCTAAACGTGCTGACGGTCAGGCTTTTCGGTGAGGTGGAGTTCTGGTTCGCGATCATCAAGATCATTGCCGTCGTGACCTTGATCTGCGTCAGCACCGTGCTGATTGCCACCTCCTTCGTGTCCCCCAGTGGTGTAACCGCTTCCCTGAGTCACCTGGTGGATAAACAGGCGGCCTTCCCCAACGGCTTGTTCGGTTTTTTTGCCGGATTTCAGATGGCCATTTTCTCATTCGCCGGCACCGAGTTGATCGGCACCGCAGCCGCCGAAACCCGATCTCCGGAGCAGACCCTGCCCAAGGCAATCAACTCCATTCCGCTGCGGATCATCCTGTTCTACGTACTGGCACTGACCTGCATTATTGCCGTGACGTCGTGGCAGCAGGTTTCTCCCATCAAGAGCCCTTTTGTCGAACTGTTCCTGGTTGCAGGTTTTCCCGCAGCAGCCGGTATCGTCAACTTTGTGGTACTGACGTCTGCGGCATCATCGGCCAACAGCGGCGTATTCTCATCGAGCCGCATGCTGTTCGGGCTGGCCAACCAGGACAACGCTCCGGGGATTTTCCGGCAACTGTCGAGTAACAGCGTGCCGCTGCTGAGCCTGGCGTTCACCACGCTATTGATGCTGGTGGGGGTGCTGGTGCTGTTCATCGTTCCGGAAGTCATGACCGCCTTCACCATCGTCTCCACCGTGTCGGCGATTCTGGTAATTTTCACGTGGTCGACCATCCTCGCGTCTTATATTGCCTATCGTAAAACTCGTCCTGAACTGCATGCGAAATCGATCTACAAAATGCCTGGCGGCGTGCCTATGGCCTGGCTCTCCCTGGCCTTCCTGAGCTTTGTTCTTTGTCTGCTGGCATTGAGACCAGATACCCGAATTGCCTTGATGGTCATGCCGGGGTGGTTCATATGGTTGGCAATTGCATACCAGTTGACCTGCTCCAGAAAACCCAAACTCGCTGACGGTTCGGCAAATCAATACAGCTGATGTTCAAAACAGACTGAAGGCCAGCCCAACAGCGCCCCGACTTGTTCGGGGCGTTTGTTTTTGTGCGAGTAGCAGAACTCTTCGTCACTGCACTGGGCGCAGTAGTCCGCGGCCAGGGTCATGATGAAAGCCGGCACCTCGCCGAACCAGTCACGCATCTGCGGCTCCATTCGGGCCGTCTGCCAGCCACCGGCGCGGAACGCTACCTGCTCGGCCTGGCCCAGTACCGTGCGGCCCTGTTTCTCGAACTGGGAAGACGCCTACATGACCCGGATGTCTGCATCCAGCAGGTGGGCATGGTCCTCGTTGTGGATGCTGCCGGTGTCGACCAGGATCTCAGCTTGGAGCCACCCCCATACCTCTGGGGCCGGCGCCAGGCGGATGCCGAAGTCGGGGAGCTCGGACAGCTCAAGCAGCGACAATGGAGGGCATGGCCTATCCATGGATCACCTTGAGCTTGAAATAGCGGCGCGTTGCCGGTATTGGTTGGAGTCATTTGGTGCAAGGAGCAGGACAGTGATCACAATTCGAGAGGCAACGATTGAAGACCTTCAAACGCTCCGAGATATCGGCATAGAGACTTACAAAGAGCACTTTTCTGATATCTGGACCGCCGCAGGAATACAGAACTTCCTAAGCGAGGACTTCTCCGTTTGTGAACTGCAGAAATCTATCGGATCACCTGCCAAGCATTGCTGGCTCATTGCACTCAACGAGGAAGACCAGGCCGTAGGCTTTTCGAAGGTCAACTGGTCCAGACCAATCCCAATATCTGATCAGGTTGGAGCCGAGCTTCAGAAAATTTACTTCCTCAAGTCTCAGGCTGGCAAGGGCTACGGAAAGCAGCTTCTCCAGTTCATTCATGACTCTGCACAAAACCACAATGAAGGATTCATATGGCTGGACGTGCTGAAAACCAATTCAAATGCACAGCGCTTCTATGAACACTTCGGATTCAGAGCGCTAGGAGAAATACCTTTCAGTACTGATATGGCCGAAATCGGAATGCTTGTGATGTGTTGTGATTTGACCCGGTAGGCTCGCATCGTTCGCATCCTAAGAAGGTTGCCAGGTTGCCATGGGATTGCTTATTCACCTGGCGGCTCCAACAGCACATCAATCAGTTTTTGCTCTCCTAGCCTAAAGCATTCGCTGCACTTCCATATCAAGGGTGAGCGCGAAACTGGCGACCGGTTCCGTCCGAAAGAACAGTTCGGCGAAGTGATGAGCGCCAAGCTCGACGAAAACAAGGTGGCAGTCAACATGCGAATCCGAACGAAGTGGGAACGCATGCTGGCTTCCCTGTACTTCGGTAACGCCATTCTTGTGATCGACTGCGATCCGGATGAATTCTCCTGCGGGCTCGACGACTGATCAGTCAGCGCCACGTCGGCCTAACAAAAACTTGATGCTGCAAACCCAGGTCGCAGCCGAGTGGTCTTGGATTAGGTCACGACCTGAATGCCCGGCTGGAAATGCTGACGTTGCCCTGGTCCGGAACAGTTGTGCGCGACATAAGGGTATGTCTCCTCGCTCGAACCGGAGGCTACCCCTGACTTTATCCTTAAACCGACTGGGTTCCAGCAGAACTGACCAGAACCAGACGAAACGCCAAAACGAAAAAACCCGCCAGAAGGCAGGTTTTTCAGGGGTTCCAGAGAATTCGTAAGCGCTCTATGGAATGCAAGATGGTGCCCGAAGCCGGAATCGAACCGGCACGCCCTTACGAGCGGGGGATTTTAAGTCCCATGCGTCTACCAGTTTCGCCATTCGGGCGGTAGCGCGGTGAAGCGGTCTACGCAGTGGCTTATTTTCCGAGCCAAAGCCCTTCAAAACCTGCCAGCCAACCTGGTGCCTGCGCGACAAGGGGACGAATATATACATCCCCATCCGGCGAAGCAAGTTTGCCGACGTCAATTCCCCACGCCACACACATTTCGCAACCATCTGATTTTCAAAGAATTGCCCGGCACCTGGCATGCCTCGAACCAGGACGCCCCCTCAAGGCCCCTCCCACCTGGCCAAGTCATTGGATTTCCAAAGGTTATGCATCAAATTGATATCGGGCTGTAATTATTTCATCACAAACGGCCGCCATAATCGGGCACTGCCAAAGGATCTGGCCCCATCCCAAGAAGCCCGCACATGCGGGCTTTTTGCTGTCTGGCGCGAAAGCGCTGGGCCTCCAAGCCCACAAACAAGGCTAAAGCACCCGCCCATCCCAACCAACCGTCACGTTACCCGGCAATTCCTGACGATGCGGCAGCAACCAGGCATCCAGCGTATGCCCGACGTGGGTCAACACGCCCTGCCCTGGCTTTAATTCTTCGATGCACTGCAATGCCAGCGTCAAATCATTGTGATTACGCGGTGCCTGGGGCTGCGGCGGCATCGAACAATCAAGCACCAGCACGTCGAGCGCTTCGCTTTGCAGCCAGGCCGTCGTCGCCGGCGGCAAGCCGACAGTGTCGGTGAGGTAGGCGATGCGCCGCCCCTGCCCTTCGAACAGATAACCCAGGGTCGGTTTTGAGTGTTGCAGTGGCAGCGCCGTAACACTGAGCAAACCGAAATGCCGGGTTTCGAATTCAGCGAAAGGCTGACCGAAATCGAGGATGCCAGGGTGTTTGTAGAGATCGGACAAACCCTCCGGATCCACCGGACCGTGCACAGGAATCATCAACCCATGACCCCAACGCAGATGCAGCAGCCCCTGGGCGTGATCCGCGTGGTAATGGGTCTGGAAAATGCCGTTGAAGCTTCTCGGTGGAAAGCGTTCGGTGAGGTCGGGCAAGCCGCTGTCGATCAGCCAGCGCTGGTCGCCACACTCGATCAGCGCGCTACAGGGCAGACGCCGCAGGCTTGCATCACCGAGGGCCAACTCGCAAGCGACACATTCGCAACCGTAGACCGGCACTTGCCGGGCATCACCGGTGCCGAGCAGGGTCAAGCGCATAGAGTTTCTCCATTAAGGCACGCCAGCAAGCACTCGACTGTGCGCTCCAGCGCTCCAGAGTTGTCGATCAGGCACAACCCTGGCACGGCCTCGGCGATCAGGTCCTCACTGAAGCAGACATTACGCGCCAACCGTTGGTCAATTTCCGCCAGCGATTCACGTCCGCGTGCCAGCAAGCGTTGACGTAACACCGCCTGATCCACGCTCAGCAGCAACACCCACAACTGCGGATAGCGCAAACGCGTTTGCGCCAGATGGCCACGGGAACCATTGACCAGCACGTCCTCCCCCGCCGCCAGCCAATCATCGATATCCCGAGGAATGCCATAGGACAACCCATTGGCGTGCCAGCTCAGGGCAAACTCGCCCTGAGCCTCCAGCACAGCGAACTGCTCCGGGCTCACGCCCTCGGCCGCCTCGCCCCCCGCCTGCGCCGAACGGGTGATCACCCGCCGCGCGATACGGCATCCCTGTTCGGCCAGGCGCACTCGCGCGGCATCCAGCAGGCTGTCCTTGCCCGAACCGGAAGGCCCGATGAGATAGATCAACCTGCCTGCCATCAAAACACCCTGTTCGCTTGTCGCCAGACCTGTTGCACCACCGGCAGTCCATCCCGGCACCTGGCCTGCACCAGATCAGCCCGCAGGCCGATGGCAATTTCGCCGCGATCGCTCAAACCGGCCGCGCGCGCCGGCGCCAGACTGATCATCTTGACCGCTTCGGGCAGATCGCAGTGATTGTCCAGCGCCGCCAGCGAGAACGCGGCTTGCAGCAGGCTCGCCGGGTAGTAGTCGCTGGACAATATATCCAGCAATCCCTTGGCGGCCAGGTCGGCGGCGGCCACATTACCCGAATGGGACCCGCCACGGACCACGTTCGGTGCCCCCATCAACACGCTCATGCCCAGCCGCTGGCAGCCCCGGGCCGCTTCCAGGGTGGTGGGGAATTCGGCGATGGTCATGCCGTAGCGCGCCGACTCCTCGACATGGGCCACGGTCGCATCGTCATGGCTGGCCACCGACAGGCCACGGGCCAGGCAGTGTTCGACGATGGCGGCGCGATAACGATCGCTGTACTCCTTCGAGTTGGCCATTTGCAGGACGATAAAGGCATCCATCGTCTCGTCGTTCAAATGGTACTTGCCCATGTAGTACTCGCGGTACTTGGACTCCAGCACGAACTGACGCTGGCCCGGCGAGTGGTCCATCACCGACACCAGCTGCACCAGCGGGTTTTCCACCAGGTCGCGGAATACGCTCAGGGTGTCCGGGTGGCAGAGTTCACAACGCAGGTGCAGGCGGTGTTCGGCGCGGGTCAGCCCAGCGCCCTCGGCTGAAGCGATAGCCTCCAGCATCGCCGGCAGTTTCTGCATGCGATTGCCCTTGGGATTGACGTCGCCGATGGACACCGCGTCGAACACCGTGGTGATCCCGGCGGCGATGATCTGCGCATCATGGCTGAGCACCGCCGACGTCGACGGCCAGTCCACGCCGGGGCGCGGGGTCATGTGTTTTTCCAGGTTGTCGGTGTGCAACTCCACCAGGCCGGGCAACAGGAAATCACCGTTCAGGTCCTGGGCCTGGGGCAACTGGCTGCGGCCTTCGGCGATATCGACGATCACCCCGTCACGCAGCACCACGGAGCCCTCGATCACACGGTCGGCCAGGACCAGACGGGCATTGCTGAGGATCTGTTCAGCGGGCATGGGCGTATTCCTCTTCGGCAACGGCGGTTGGGGTCATGTCGAGATGACGGTCGGCCACCGCTTCACGGGCGGCATGGTCGTGGAAAATGCCGATCAGCGCGGTACCGCAGGCCTTGGCTTCGTTCATCAGTTCCAACACCACCTGGCGATTGTTGTCGTCCAGGGACGCGGTGGGTTCATCCAGCAACATCAGCGGCCAGGCGACCATAAAGCCCCGGGCGATATTGACCCGCTGCTGCTCGCCACCGGAGAAAGTGCCCGGCGCCAACTGCCAGAGACGCTCGGGGATATTCAGGCGACCGAGCAAGAGTTCGGCACGGGAACGCGCCAGGGCCTTGGACCAGCCACGGGCCAGGGCCGGCTCCATCACCACGTCCAGACAGGCAACACGGGGGATCACCCGCAGGAACTGGCTGACATAGCCGAGGGTCTGCTGGCGTACCTGGAGAATGTCCCGCG
This sequence comes from Pseudomonas sp. MWU12-2345, assembly GCF_023242385.1. Taxonomy (NCBI): domain Bacteria; kingdom Pseudomonadati; phylum Pseudomonadota; class Gammaproteobacteria; order Pseudomonadales; family Pseudomonadaceae; genus Pseudomonas; species Pseudomonas sp. MWU12-2345. The sequence continues at coordinate 1,299,142 of NZ_JALLJA010000001.1, forward strand.
GCGCGGCGCCCACCAGCTCCAGCCACTCACCGGCATGCCTCACCCGAATGCTGCCGCCCGCCGGCAGATAGTTACCGTACAAGGTGCGCAACAAGGTACTTTTCCCGGCGCCGGACTGGCCATGCAGCACCAGGCATTCGCCGGCCCGCACACTGAAATCCACCCCGCGCAGCACATTCAGCACCACGCCATTGTGCTGGTGCAGGGTGAAGGTTTTCGAGAGGCCACGGACCTCGATCAAGTTAGTCATCGCACTGGATTCCACTTCACGAACAAGGCTCATGGCTGCAACACCGAAGACACCAGCAGTTGCGAGTAAGGGTGTTGCGGATCGTCGAGGATCTGGTCGGTCAGCCCGGTTTCCACCACATGTGAGCGGCGCATCACCATCAGGCGGTCGGCCAGCAGACGCGCCACCGCCAGGTCGTGGGTGACGATCACCACCGCCAGGTCCAGCTCCCGGACCAGGCCACGCAGCAGGTCGAGCAAACGTGCTTGCACCGAGACGTCGAGGCCGCCAGTGGGTTCGTCCATGAAGACCAGGCGCGGGCTCGATACCAGGTTGCGGGCGATCTGCAGGCGTTGCTGCATGCCGCCGGAAAAGGTCCGGGGCAAATCGTCGATACGCTGCGGGTCGATTTCCACCTGGCTCAGCCAGTCGAGGCCAGCGCTACGCAGCTGCTGATAGTTGCGTACGCCCTGGGCCATCAGCCGCTCACCGATGTTGGCACCGGCCGATACGCCCATGCGCAAACCATCCCGTGGGTTCTGTTCGACAAAGCCCCATTCGGTGCGCAACAAGGTCCGGCGCTCGGCCTCGCTGGCGCTGTACAAGTCCAGCCATTCACCGCCCTTGCCGCGATAACCGATGCTGCCACGCTGGGGCGGCAGGCGCCCGCTCAACAACGAAAGCAAAGTGGATTTTCCCGAGCCGGACTCACCGACAATCCCCAGCACTTCACCGGGATACAGGTCGAAGCTGACACCCTGGCAGCCCTTTTCCAGGCCGTACAACAACGTCAGGTCACGCACTTGCAACAGCGGTTCGGCGGATAGGCTGACCGACTGCTCTTCCATCAGGGACAGGTTCATTGCTTGCTCTCCTGCTGCTCGACCCGTTGGGCGCAGTACCAGGTGTCGGAACAGACAAAACGCTGGGTGCCGGCGTCGTCGATGATCAGTTCGTCGAGGAAGGAGTCGTGGCTGCCGCAGATAGCGCAGCACTCTTCCCACTTCTGCACTTCGAAGGGATGGTCTTCAAAGTCCAGGCTGGTGACGCGGGTGAACGGCGGCACCGCGTACAAACGCTTTTCCCGTCCAGCACCAAACAGCATCAACGCCGGGCTCATATCGAGTTTCGGGTTATCGAATTTGGGAATCGGCGACGGGTCCATCACGTAGCGCTCGTCGACCATCACCGGGTAGGCGTAGCTGGTGGCGATATGGCCGAAGGTGGCGATGTCCTCGTACAACTTCACATGCATGACCCCGTAATCGTTGAGGGCGTGCATGGTCCGGGTCTCGGTTTCCGAAGGCTCGATAAAACGCAACGGCTCGGGGATCGGCACCTGGTAGACCATGATCTGATCGGCTTGCAACGGCGTTTCCGGGATGCGATGACGGGTCTGGATCACCGTGGCGTCAGGGGTGCTTTCAGTGGTGGCAACACCCGCCGTGCGGGCAAAAAATCGCCGAATGGAGACCGCGTTGGTGGTGTCGTCGGCGCCCTGGTCGATCACCTTGAGCACATCCTCGGCCCCCAGGATCGCCGCGGTCAGTTGCATGCCGCCGGTGCCCCAGCCATAGGGCAACGGCATCTCGCGACCACCAAAGGGCACCTGGTAACCGGGAATCGCCACGGCCTTGAGCAAGGCGCGGCGGATCATGCGCTTGGTCTGCTCGTCGAGGTAGGCGAAGTTGTACGCCGGGTCGCGCGCAGGCGCTTGGCTCAGGTCATTCATGGCGTTTCCCCTCGGCCGGTTGGCGCAGTTTGCGGATCAGTTCCAGTTCGGACTGGAAGTCCACGTAGTGAGGCAATTTGAGGTGCGAGACAAAGCCCGCCGCTTCGACGTTGTCGCAATGCATCAGCACGAACTCTTCCTGCTGCGCCGGCGACTGGATCTCTTCGTTGAACTCTTCAGCGCGCAGTGCACGATCCACCAGGGCCATGCCCATGGCCTTGCGCTCGGCATGCCCGAACGCCAGGCCGTAGCCGCGGGTGAACTGCGCCAACTCCGTGGCCGAACCGACGAACTGGTTGACCATCTCGCACTCGGTCACTTCGATACTGCCCAGGCAGATGGGGAAACCCAATTCTTCCGGGTCGATCCACACCTCCACGTCACCGATCCGGATTTCCCCGGCGAACGGGTGGTTGCGGCCGTAACCACGCTGGGTCGAGTACCCCAGGGCCAGCAGGAAACCCTCATCGCCACGGGCCAGGGCCTGCAAGCGCTGGGCACGGCTGGCCGGAAACTCCAGGGGATCACGGGTGATGTCGGCGACGCTTTCGCTGTTGTCGGCCTCGTTCTTGATCAAGCCTTCCTTGGCCAGCAAACCCAGTACCCGTGGGCACGGTTCAAGACGAGCATCAGGCGTGACCCGGGGCCCCGGGTATTCGCCCTCGGCCAATAATGCAAAGTCCAGCAGGCGATGGGTGTAGTCGAAGGTCGGCCCCAGCAGTTGGCCGCCGGGCACATCCTTGAAGGTCGCGGACAAACGCCGGCTGAGGAGCATCTGCGAGGTGTCGATCGGCAGGCTCGGACTGAAGCGCGGCAACGTGGTGCGGTAGGCCCGCAACAGGAAGATCGCTTCCACCAGGTCCCCCGCCGCCTGCTTGATCGCCAGTGCGGCCAGCTCTTCGTCGTACAGCGAGCCTTCGCTCATGACCCGGGCCACGGCCAGGGGCAGTTGCTGGCGGATCTGCTCGACACTCAGCTCAGTGACGGAGGTGTCGCCCCGGCGCTTTTTCGCCAGCAGACGGTGGGCATTGTCGATGGCCTGTTCGCCACCCTTGACGGCTACGTACATCAGGCAAGCTCCTCTGCGATATGGGCGACCCGGGTGCTACGGGGCAAACCGATCAACTGCGGGCCGGCGGCAAACAGCACGTCCAGGCCACGGGGAAAAACCTCACGGCGTTGGCGTTCCAGCCAGAAGCCTGGAGGCAACGGCAGACTGACCCGACGTGTGCTCTCGATGCCCGGGCCGCGCCAGCTCAACTCGCGGCCGGACTCCAGAGCGGGCAACTGGATCAGCAAGGTGCAGGACTGGTCCGGGTAACGATCATTGCCGTGGTCGAAACCGCCCAGGTCCAGCAGATCCGCTTCGCCGAGCAAGGCGAACGCGGCCTCCTCCCGGCGGAGGGTCAACGGACAGCCGCAGTGGAACGCCAGGTTGGCGCGGATCAACGGCGTATCGAAGGCCGGCGCCACCCACAACGGCGTATCCACATCCAGCAGCGCCAGGCACAGCGCATAGGTGGCGGGCGCCAGGCCTTCCAGGCTTGGCGCGGTGGCCAGGGACTGGACCAGACCAGGCTCGGCCAGCGCCTTGAGGGCGGCGCGAAAGCCGCGCTGGGCATCCAGTACCGGGTCGACAAACGCCGGTTGCAACAACTGTGGATTCATCAGTTTTCTCCTCGAACCAGGGTGAAGAACTCCACCTTGGTGGCGGCGGTGTCCGCCTCTTTTTCCGCGCGGCGGGCGGCCTGGGCATCAGCCAGGGGGGTGATCAAGTCGCTAAGCCACAGGCTCCCTTGCGCCCCCTGCAAATGCGCGTCGGCCAAGGCCGCCAGCTCGGCGTGCACCTTGTCGCGACCGGCCAGATAGCTGTAACCGGTACGGCCATCGGCCAGGCGCACCACGCAACGGGTCACGCTCATTTCGCCGACGTTGAACGGCGCACCGTTGCCGCCCATACGGCCACGGACCAGGGTCATGCCGATCTCCGGGGCGCGGATCAACTGGTAATCAACGTCGCGCAAGGCGGCTTCATGGGGGAGCAATTCACTGCGTCGGGCACGGGCAAGCACACCGATCCAGTGCTGACGTTGGGACGGGTTCATCAACGGGTTCTCCATCAGGTGACGACCTGGTACTGAAAGCGATCCGAACGACTGGTGGACTGGGCCAGCTCCACCGGGCGGCCGTCGCGATCGCGGGAAAGGGTAAACACGGTCAGGGCCGGCAAATGCCGGGGCATCATCAACAGCGCGGCTTCGTCGCGGTTGGGCAGACGGGCACCGATCAAGCTCTGGGTCCGCGTCAAAGGCAGGTCCCGCTCACGCAGGTACTGGCGCAGGGAACCGCCGTTGTAGTCCGCCAGCAGCGGCGCATGGCTGGCGCAGTAGCGATGGCGGATCAGGCTCACGGGCTGGTGGTCGAGTTTGCGCAGGGTCTGCAATTCGATCATCGGCGCCATCTCGGCAATGCCCAGTTGTTGCGCTTCGTCGCGACTGGCGTAGCAGTAGCGGCGTTTGAGCAGTATCGCCTCCACCCCGACACCCTGGGCCGACAATGACTGGCTGTAAGAGGTCTCGGCGCCCATCGGGTAGATCAGCGGTCGCTCCAACACCTGGGTGCCCTTGCCCTGCAAGCGCAGCAGGCTGCCTTCGAACACCAGCTCATCGATGGCCCGGCGCAGGGTGTGGCGGTTGACACCGAAGCGTTCGGCCAACTGCACTTCGCCCGGCAGGAAGTCGCCGGCCTGATAACTGCTCAGTTCGCGGCGCAGGATATCGGCCAGTTCGCGGTACACCGGCTCATCTTGTCTAGACAACTGCATCGTTAAAAAAAGCGCCCAGGGGCACCCCTCCGAAATCAGATGAACTGCTTGCGCAGGCGTTGGGAAAAGACATCGATCAGGCTGACAACGACGATGATCACCAGCAGCACCGCGCAGGTCTGGACGAACATGAAGGCACGGATGTTTTCCCAGAGGATCACTCCGATCCCGCCCGCCCCGACCATCCCCACCACCGTCGCCGAGCGCACGTTGGCTTCGAAGCGGTAAAGCGCGTAGGAGACCCACAGCGGCATCACTTGCGGGATCACGCCGTAGATCACTTCCTGCAAGGCGCTGGCACCGGTGGCGCGAACGCCCTCCACCGTGCCCGGATCGATGGCTTCGACCGCTTCGGCGAACAGCTTGGCGAGTACGCCGGTGGTGCTGATCCACAGGGCCAGGACCCCGGCAAACGGACCCAGGCCGACCGCCACCACGAACAACATGGCGAAGACCATTTCGTTGATCGAACGGAACGCATCCATCACCCGGCGCAGCGGCTGGTGGACCCACCACGGCGTGATGTTGTCGGCGCAGAGAATCCCCAGCGGCACCGAACAGACAATCGCCAGCACCGTGCCCCAGAGGGCGATCTGCACGGTGACGATCATCTCCTTGAGGTAGGAGCGCCAGTCATGGAAATCCGGCGGGAAAAAGTCGGCGGCGAAAGTCGCCATGTTTCCCGAATCGCGGTACAGCGCCAGCGGGTTCATCTCGGCGCCGCGCCAGGCCCAGGCCAGCAGGACCAGGAACAAGCCCCAACCGACGTATTGCGGCCAGGTGTGCTTGCCGACAGCTTCAGCGTGCAGCGTGGTCATGATCGACTCTCATCAAGGCAGCTCAGAAAAGGCGCGGCGTGCTAGCGCCGCGCCGAGGATCAACCGGCGTTGGCCGCGGTCTTCTTGTCCAGCTCGGTGAGGCGCTGTTGCAACTTGGCCAGGTCGGCGTCGATAGCCGCCAGTTTCCTGGCCTTGTCGGCCGCCTCCAGGTGGTCGTCGGCGCTGACGATGGTGCGTTGCTTGAACAGTTCCAGTTGGCGGATCGGCAGCAATTGGTCATCGCTGGACACAAGGAACTTGCCCAGTTGCATGCCCTTGAGCACGGCCTTCTCTTCATCGGTGTTGCCGTAGCCGAGGATAAAGTCGCGAATCCTGGCCTTCTCGCTGTCACCCAGGTTCTTGCTCCAGACCATCGGGTCGGCGGGAATCAGCGGCGACTTCCAGATCACCTTGAGCATGGCGGCCTTGTCCGGCTGGGTGACTTCCAGGCGCTCCCAGCTTTCAGTGTTGAAGGTGGCGACATCCAACTGCCCCTTGGCCACGCTCAAGGCATTGACCTCATGGCTGGAGTTGAGCGTGCGCTTGAAGGCGGTGGCCGCGTCGACATGGTTCTTGGCGAACACGTAGTAGCCCGGCACCAGGTAGCCCGAGGTGGAGTTCGGATCACCGTTGCCGAAGGTCAGGTTCTTGGCGTTCTTGAGCATGTCCTCCACGGAATTGATCGGGCTGTTCTTGTTCACGATCAGCACGCTCCAGTAACCGGCCGCGCCGTTGGCGGCGGAGGTCTGGGCGAAGATTTCACCGTTGGAACGGTCCACCGCCTCCATGGCCGCCTTGTTGCCCAGCCAGGCCACGTCGACCTTGTTGAAGCGCATGCCCTGGATCAGGCCGGCATAGTCGGAGGCAAAGGTGGCGTTGATGGTCAGGCCGGTTTTCTTGTGCATGTCATCCAGGAACGGCTGCCAGATGCTCCGCAAGTTTTGCGAAGACTCGGTGGACATGATGCCGAAGTTGATCGCCTTGTCAGCGGCCTGGGCATTGCCCAGCACACCGGCGGCCAACAAGACGGCGGACAGACACACGTGACGGATACGGTTCAACATTGAAGGATTCCTGTGGGTGGAATACTGCCGGGGGAACAAGGGTATTCAGAGGCTCGCCAACACCAGTCGGGGCGTGACTTCGGGGCGGCGGCTCTGGTCGGAAAACATCAGGCTGGTGTCGAGGTCGGCACCGTACAAATCGTTGAGGAACTGGCTGCTGAGATCACTGCCGCGCCCGTCGTAATGAATCCGCCCGCCTTTCAGCGCCACCGCACGGGGGCAATAACGCATGGCGTAATCGACTTGATGCAGGGTGACGACTACGGTCTTGCCGTCGCGGCGGTTGATATCGGCGAGGATTTCCATGACCTTGCGCGCCGACTCCGGATCGAGGGAGGCGATGGGTTCGTCGGCCAGAATCACCTCGGCGCGCTGGGTCAGGGCCCGGGCAATCGCTACACGCTGCTGCTGACCACCGGACAAGGTCGAGGCGCGCTGCGCCGCGAGATCGGCAAGACCGACACGGGCCAGGGACTCCATGGCGAATTGCTTTTCCTCGGCATTGAACAGGCCGAGGCTACCGCGCCAGCGTGGCATGCGGCCCAGACAACCGAGCAGCACGTTGTCGAGCACGCTGAGGCGATTGACCAGGTTGAACTGCTGGAAGATATAACCGATGTCGGCGCGCAAACGCCGTACCTTGCCGTTCAAACGCCCGGACACCTGCACATCCCGCCCGAGCACCTTGACGCTGCCGCCGTTGCTTTTGTCGCAACAGGCCAGGCCCGTGAGGTGACGCAACAAGGTCGACTTGCCGGAGCCGGAAGCACCAATCAGCGCGACCATTTCACCGACCGCGATGGTGAGGTCGAGATCGACCAAGGCGCTCTTTCGCGCAAAGGTCTTGTTCAGATGTTCGACACGGATCGCTGGATGCATGGGCCGCTCTGTCTGGTTGAGCAGCCATCCCTGGCCACGTTTGAGTTCAAACGACTCTAGGCAGGCGGGGTGTCAGGTAGATGACCTGAACAAAACGTGGGAATAAACGTTTGATGAAGGTTTGATGAAAGGTTGAGCGGGGACGCCCGAAGGGCACACGCCAGCTTTAGACGAACGGCCAAGCCGAATGCCCACAGCTCCTTGCACTTGGGCAAACGCGATCTATTGTCTCCCAATATCACTCAAGAAAAACTGAGCCCCCTATTCTGGTCGGCAGTACCGTCCAGTGACAACGACACCTCGGAGTCCGAGTCGATGGAAGAAACCCTCATTCTGGTGGATGAGGATGATTGCGAAACCGGCAGTGCGCACAAACTGTTCATCCATCAACAGGGCCTGCGCCATCGGGCTTTCTCGATCTTCATTTTCGACGAGCAAGGCCGCTTGCTGCTGCAGCAGCGCGCCCTCGGCAAATACCATTCGCAAGGCCTATGGACGAATAGTTGCTGCGGCCATCCACGCCTGGGTGAACAGACCCTCGCCGCCGCGCAACGGCGTTTACTCGAAGAAATGGGCTTGACCTGCCCCCTGAAGAACGTTGCCTCCCTGCTCTATCGGGAGCAGGTTTCGAACGACCTGATCGAGCATGAATTCGATCACCTGTTCGTTGGTACCAGCGACACCCCACCCGTCGCCAATCCCGATGAAGCCCTGGCCTGGGCCTGGTTGCCGCTGTCCGACATTCCGCGGCGCATTGCCGCCGAGCCGGAAAAGTACACGGTCTGGTTTCAAAAGATCTTCGACACCTACACCCTCGCGGGTCTGCGCGCCTGGCAAAAAATCGCTCTCGCGGCATCCTCGACCGGCCACGCCAGGGCCACGCAGTTGTCAGGCCTGCCACCAACGCGGCAATAGCTGCCGGACCTTGGCTTCGGCAAAACGATCGTCGATCAGCATCACCACGCCGCGATCCTGCTCGCTGCGAATCACCCGGCCCGCCGCCTGCACGACTTTCTGCACGCCCGGGTACAGGTAGGTGTAGTCGTACCCCGCGCCGAACAGTACGGCCATACGCTGCTTGATCTGCTCATTGACCGGGTTCAATTGCGGCAACCCAAGGGTCGCGATAAACGCGCCGATCAGTCGCTGACCAGGCAGGTCGATGCCCTCGCCAAAGGCCCCGCCGAGGACCGCGAAGCCAATGCCCTGGCTGTGCTCGGTGAACTGCCCGAGAAAGGCCTGGCGCTGGCTTTCCTCCATGCGTCGCGATTGCAGCCATAGCGGGATCTGTGGATGAGTCTCGGCCAACAGCCGCGCCACCTGCTGCAGATAGTCGAAGCTGCTGAAGAACGCCAGGTAGTTGCCGGGACGCCCGGTGAACTGTTCGGCCAGCAACTCGACAATAGGCGCCAACGAGGCCTGGCGATGGACGTAGCGGGTGGAAATCTGGCTGATGATCCGCAGGTCCAGCTGCTCGCGCTTGAAGGGCGACTCGACATCGATCCACGCGGTGTCCGCCGGCAGGCCCAGCAGGTCGGTGTAGTAGCGCCGGGGACTCAGGGTCGCGGAAAACAGCACGCTGCTGCGGGACGCCGTCAGTCGTGGACGGAGGAAGCCGGCCGGCACCACATTGCGCAGGCACAATTGCGAACTGCGGCGCTGGCCGTTCTCGCGCAGGCTGATGTCGAACAGGTAATGCTCGTCGAACAACTCCCCTACCCGTGAGAACTGCAGCAGCTCGAAATAGAAGCCCTGGAGTTCGCCATCGACACCTTGCGGGTGTTCATTGAGGTAGTCGCCGATGGCCGACACGCACAAGCCAATGGCGTTCAGCAGCTTGGCGGGCGCCTGCCCATAGGCCTGATAAGGGCCGGCCTGCTCCTTGTGCAGGGCGTTCCACTCACGGTTCAAACGCTGGAACGACTTTTTCAAAGCCTCGGGGATGTTGCGTCGGACGCTGCTCAGCACCTGCTGGTCGAGGCTGGCGCTGTACATCTGCCGTCCGCGCTCCACCAGGTTGTGGGCTTCATCCACCAGCGTCGCCACCCGCCACTGGTTGGCCTGGGCCAGGCCGAACAGCAGCGCGCTGAAGTCGAAGTAGTAGTTGTAGTCGGCAACCACCCAATCGCTCCAGCGGGCCATTTCCTGGCTCAGGTAATAGGGGCAGATATCATGGGCCAGGGCGACGCTTCGCAGCGCCTGCTGGTTGAGCAAGGGCACGCCGACCGCGGCCTGTCTCGCTGCGGGCAGCCGGTCGTAAAAGCCTCGGGCCAAGGGGCAGGACTCGCCGTGACAGGCCTTGTCCAGGTGTTCGCAGGCCTTGTCCCGGGCCACCAGCTCCAGCACCCGCAGCGGCAACTCGGGTGAGCGCCCATAGAGGACCTGCGCCGCATCCAGGGCCAACTGACGACCCGGGGTCTTGGCCGTCAGGAAAAACACCTTGTCCAGTTGCTGCGGCGCCAGGGCCTTGAGCATCGGGAACAGCGTGCCGAGGGTCTTGCCGATCCCGGTCGGCGCCTGGGCCATCAGGCAGCGACCGGTGCTGACGGCCTTGTACACCGTCTCGGCCAGGGTTCGTTGGCCGGGGCGAAAAGCGTCGTGGGGAAAGGCCAGGTCCCGGGCTGCCTGGTCGCGGGCCTGGCGATGGCCGGCCTCCTGCTCGGCCCAATGCAGGAAACGTTCGCACTGCTGCACGAAGAACGCCTCAAGCTGCGCGGCGCTCCAGGTTTCCCGCAGCACGGTTTCCTTTTCGCTGACGATATCGAAGTAGACCAATGCCAGGTTCATTTCCGGCAGTTGCAACTGCCGGCAGAGCAGCCAGGCGTAGATCCGAGCCTGGGCCCAGTGCAGTTGGCGATGATTGGCCGGCTGGGCGGCAAGGTCGCCGCGATAGGTCTTGATTTCCTCCAGCAGGTTTTGCCCTGGGTCATAGCCATCCGCCCGGCCCTGGACCTTGAGGTGACGGTAATGCCCTTCCACCGCCAGTTCCGCCTGGTAACCCTCGGCGCGCCGCGAAGCCACGGTGCGATGGCCGAGCATGCCCTCCTGGGCCGTCGGCGACGGCGTGAAGCGCAGGTCCAGGTCGCCGACCTTGGCGGTGAACTCGCACAAGGCGCGCACGGCAACGCGGTAGGTCAAGGTTCCTCCACTGTCCATTGCACATAGCAGACGGCAATCGGCATCTGGTGCTGGCGGCAGAACTCCAGCCAACGCAGCTGGTTGTCCTGCAAGCGGTCACCCGGGCCTTTGACTTCGATCATCCGGTAGCGCTTATCCGCCGGCCAGAACTGGATCAGGTCGGGCATGCCGGCGCGGTTGGCGCGGATATCCAGCAGCAGGCGCTCGAACCAGTGTTGCAGATGTTCGGCGGGCAGGCAGTCGAGGGCCTGCTCCAACAACTCCGGGGTGAGGATATTCCAGAACACAAAGGGTGATTGCAGGCCCCATTTGGCGTTGAAGGTAGAGCGGATGCTGTCCCGGTAGCGACCGTCCTCCAGTTGTCCCAGGCACTCGGCGAACAGCCCGGCACGACGGGCGTGGAAGTCTTCGTCATGCAGGTCCGCCGGACCGCTCTGGAACGGGTGGAAAAAAGCCCCCGGCAGCGGCGCGAAGATCGCCGGCCAGCACAACAGGCCGAACAGCGAATTGACCAGGGTGTTTTCCACGTAGTGCACCGGGGCCTGCGGTTCGTGCAGGTGCCGGGCGACGCCTTCCTCGACGGACAGGGCCGGGTCATTGACCAGTACCAGGTCCAGCCGGGTAATCGCCACCGGCGCTATCGGGGCAATCGCCGGCAGGCCGAGCTTGCGCCGCAGCCGTGGCAGGATACGCAGCAGATGCTGTTGCTCTTCGGCGCTGCGGGGCGCGTCCTGTGCCTGCGACGCCAGGTCCATGGCCGACTGGAACTCGCCCAGGCGTTCGAGCACGCGGATCCGCCGCAAACGTGCCGGCGGGTGGCTGCAGCCGCTATAGATCGCCAGTGCGCCGGGCCAGTCCTGCAAGCGCTCGCTCTGCTGCCCGAGCTGGAACAGCAGTTTGCCCCGACGCCGTTCCAGCCAGGGGTTGTCGGTGTCCAACCGGTTGACGTGCTGGTGTATCAGGCCTGGCTCCTCGCCGGCCTCCAGGGCCTCGCGGGCTGCATGCAGATGCAGGTAGCCATCGAGGTCGGCGCGGCTGCGCAGGCCGCGGGACGACGCTTGGAGTTCGACCTTTTCATAGGTAAAGATGCCCAGGTCCGCCAATACGAATTCGGACCAGTCCTGGTACAGGTTGCCAAAAAACATCAGCCGCAGGCGGTCGCACAGGGGCATCACCTGCAGGCTGTAAAGCGGTTCGGGAATGCTCGGGCACCATCGGGCAAACGACCGGTTCTCGTCGAAGCGCAGGGCCAGTTGCCCATAAAGCTCCGGTTTGTTGGCCCTGGGCTGGGTGATATCGGCCTTGAAACTGCTCAGCACCTCGGCCTTTTGCAGGACCGCGAACAACTGCGCCAGGCTTAGGGGCGCGTCATCACGTACCCAGCCCAGGACCAGCAACGGCCGCGCCGCCTGCTCGGGGTCGCCGATTTCGGCATAGTTCAGCTTGCCGGCGCGAAAGTGCTCGCCCTTGCGCATCACCATTCTTACCAGCAAGGCCCGGGAGGCCTTGGGCAAGCCGGCAAAATCGCGGATAAAGGCCTGCTCCCGAGCGTCCAACAGGTCGGCATAACGCGCGGCCAGCCAGTCGAGCACTTGCTGGAAGTTGTTCAGGTAGTAGAACGGATCGTCGAGGGGCTGGGTTGTCACAGGCGGGAAGGACCACGGTTATCGAATGCTGGTTATGCATACAGATAACAGGCCCTCCCGCCCCTGGCAAATACAAACGGACAAAGGGCGCCTCAGTCGAGCTGTTCCAGGCGCAAGGCATCGGCCAGCACGCCCAGGGCCTGGTCCAGATGACGGTGGGCATTGGCGGTGCTGCACAGACGCAGGTGCTGCTGATGCAAGCCATGCAGGCTGAAGAGTTCGCCGGGGGCGATGACGATCTTCTGCTCCAGCAGTCGCTCGAACACCTTGCGCATGTCCACTGGCCGGGTCGCCTGCGCCCATACCGTCGCGCCCCCCTCTGGCGGCACGAACGCCAGGCTGTCGGCCAGACGTTCGCGTAGCAGACCGCCCATATGCGCCATGCGCTCCTGCAACAAACGACGCAAGGTCGCCAGGTGCTGATCAATCCGACCGCTGCTGTAGAGCCGGGCAATCGCCTTCTGCCGGGTCGGCGACATGCGGAACGAACGCAACAGGAAATGCCGCTGCAACTCCGCCCCCAGGTGCCGGGACAGCAGGTAGCCGAAAGGCGCCTCGGCGCCCATGATCCGCTCGAAGCTGGCGAACACCAGCAGGCGATCAGGGTCCACCAGGTCGCGCATCCGCGGTCCGCCTGGCTCGAAGGCGAACTCGCCATGGCTGTCGTTTTCCAGTAACCAGACGCCGAAATGCTCCAGCAACCGTGCCAGGTGCTCGCGCTGTACCAGGGGCATCAGGCTGCCACGGGGCACACTGAGCCCGGAAGACATCAGCAACAGCTTGACCGGCTGGGTCTGCAGCAAATGCTCCAGGGCCATCAGGTCAAAGCCACCGTCGTCCAGTAGCGGCAACTCGACGATATTGACTCCGCCGGCCTGCAACAGCCGTAGAATCACCCAATCGCAGGGCGACTCCACCAGCACCGTGGCCTGTTTCAGGCTCATAGCGGCCATCAGGGTTTCCAGCACGCTGCGCAGGTCCGCGCCGATATAGACATCGTCGGCATGCCAGTAACGCTGGGCCGAGGTGGTGTAGCGCACGGCCAGGGCGGTGCGCAGCTCCAACTCGCCAAACGGCTGGAACTGTGGCGCCTGCTGGCGCGGGTACTGGCGCACCAGCTCGCGTTCGAGCAACAGCAACGGATTGTCCAGCGACAACAGCAGCGCCGGCTCATCGCTGCTCAGCACCAGGGTACCGGGCCGCCGCGAATGCACATACAGGCGCTCCAGCACATCGGCGCTGCCACTGACAAACGACACCCCGGAGACCGGTAGCGCGTAGTAACCCGACTTGGCGAGCGAGTACACCCGCCCCTCCTTTTCCAGCAGGGAATAGGCGTACTGGATGGTCGAAATCGAAACATTCAGGCGCTCGGCCAACTGACGCAGGGACGGCAACTTGACCCGGGCATCGGTCTCGACTTCGCTGATCAGGCTGACCAGATAACGGTAGACCGCCTGGTAGGCGAAGTCCGAGTGTTTACGCCCCTTGTCAGGTAAGGGTTGAGTCATGTCCTGGGGTACGGACGAATCCGCACCCGGCTTGGGAGTGTCTGAAACTATCAATACCAATCCTTTTTAACGTCCCGACAAGACTTCTTTGAATACTTCACCGTTGTCGGGATTGACGATGTCGATGCGGTACTTGTCCGGGTCGCTGGCGCGAACCCGGGCAATCAGCGAACTGACGCCGGAAAAGTCCACCTGGGCCTTGGTGTAGAGATCACCAAGCAAGGTCGGGGTCAGGCCGCTGACTTCGCTCAGCCATTGCCAGATCTGCTCGGCCCCCCCCTGCCCCGACAGCGCCTTGTGCAAGTCCGGCAGCGCCACCAGCATGCCGGGGTGGCAACTGCGCAGGAACAGCTCGAGCCCATGGCCACGGTTGACGAAGGGCGCGAACAACAAACAGGTCAGTTGCACTTCGCTCAGGCCGAAGGCCTCTTGTGCGTAGGCACAGGCCAGCGCCCGTCGATCGAGGATCTTCTCGTCGCTGTCATAGGCCCCCATGGCCTGCTCCACCAACCGCGCCGGCATGCGCTTGCGGCGCATCATGGCGGCGGCCAGTTGCAGGTACTCGCCGATGCCACCCTCGTAGCTCAAACCCCGCACGTACTGCGCCTGCAGACCACGCATATGGGCCATCAGCAAGGGATTGGCGCAATCGGATTCGCTGAAGTGGAACGCCAGGTCATCGAACTGGAAACCGAGAAACTCGGTCAGCAACGGCCAGCGCTCCTCAAGGTCGCGACCGACCAGGTCATAGACGCTGACCAGCATCGGCGCCGAGGCCCGACTGGAACGACTGATGGCCGGGCCTTCGGGCTCCACCAGGGCCTCGCCATACAGCTCGCGGTAATAATCCAGGCCGAGGTCGTGACAGGTTTTGACCGCCTCGTCGAACTCCAGCGCCCGCCCTCCGGCCCAGGTTCGCTCCGGCGTCTCGGTCGCCCGCAGCAACCAGGTCATGTACTGCTTCTGCTCCCGGGGCGACTCGCCGCTGACCAGGGCATCGACGCCTTTGTCCCAAGCACTGGAGCGCTCGTAGAAATCGGCCATGGACAGATAACAGCCATTGCAGAAGGTCGCGCGCCCGTCACCCGCGGTCAGGTGGCCGCTCATCAGCAGATTGCGACGGTTGATATCGCGATTGAGTTCCGACATCGGCAGGCGATGATTGAACGGCCGGACATGTTTGTTATCCACCATCAACAACTCGACCCGGGGGTCGTCATAGACAAACAAGGCACTGTAACTGCGGTGGATATTGTGCATGACCGTAGCCGTCACACCGGCATGGCGCAACGTGGCGACCCGCAGGTTGAAGGTGGCCGGCGAACGTCCGGCAATACTCAACTGCGCCGCCCGCAAGAACGCCAGCGTATAACTGCTGTCCTTGCCGCCGCCGTGGGCCACCATGACCTTGAATTCGCCAATACGCTCAATACCGCCCGCCGCTACGATCAGACGTTGAATCAACAACTGCAGTGCAATACGTTCAGCGCGCGTAAAGTAACTCATCAGACGCTGCAACACCTGCTGATAAACATAATTCATTGCCTGCTCATGAATGGAGCTCATAGCCTTTATACACCTGGTTTGAGTTCAGTGTCGGGCAAACAGCGCTCGCATTACCGGCAGCGGCCGGATCAGACGGAAGATTGCCTGCCCCATATAATCCTGAATGCGGACAAGCAACACCCGAAGTATTGCACAGGCCTGAAACACCCACGGCAAGAGCTTTCGAGCATGACCGACGTCACGGATTGCCAGTTAGCGTTGGGAGTCTGCGTGCCAATAAAAATATCTTAGGAATATTCTTACAATGACCTACAACTATTAACTACCCGCAAGAATTTAACGACATAAGGAAACCATCTTCGCCCGAGACCCTGAAGACGAGACATCCCACACGTTGCATTCAAAAGAGTTCGACCTGAAACTTCGAAAAACAACGAGACTCCGATACGGCGGCTGGTAGTGAACCATAACTCATTCCTTGAGCTGTAAGTGACGCTTCAATTATCAGCACTTAACCGGCGATTAACAGATACAGAATCCGGCAAAAAACCGGTTCAGTTGATGGTATTTTTCGGCGCGAGTAAACGCCTGGAAAGTTGTTAGTAAATATTTCAAGGCATTAATAAAAAACCCCGTATCGCAGAACGATACGGGGTTATGTCAAACCGCTTCAGTCAGCTCAACTGGGCTCAACTTGCAGCGCGACCCGACCGCGGCACGGGCAACCATCCATGAAACGGTGCGCCTCGACAAACTCGTCGAACGGGAAAGTCCGGATTTCCAGCGGCGGCAACACCCGGTCGGCCGTCAACTGATTGATATCGCGCAAGGCCCTTTGCAGCGCCGCCTGATCCTGGACGATGCCCAGTTCCGGCTTGCCGGTGAAGTTGCCGATGCAGTGGACGAAGAACTGGATATTCTTCTGGAACGCCGCACACGCCGGGAACGGGGTCTGGTTGCCGCCCTGCAGGCCGTAGAGCACCAGGCTGCCACGGGGCGCCAGGACATCGCCGAGCATCGACATCTGTGGGCCACCAAGGCCGTCGAAGACCATGTCGACGCCACGTCCATCGGTGTATTTGTTGACCTGCATCAGCAGGTCCTGCTCTTCGGTGACAATCACCTTGTCGGCACCCAGGGACAACAGGTACTCGCGCTCTTCCGGGATCTTGGTCGCGGCAATCACCTTGGCACCCAGGGCCTTGCCCAGTTGCACGAAGGACGGCCCGGCACAGTGGCTGGCATCGGTGACCAGGGCGAACTGCCCCGGCTTGACCCGCGCCAGGTCCACATAAGCGAAATAGGCGATCAATAGCGGCGTGTAGTGCACGCTGGCCTGGACCGGGGTCAACACATCCGGGTAACGGGTCAGGGCCGAGCGTGGCAGGACGATCTGCTCGCCATAGACCGGGTAATCGTTGGGGCTCTGGGCCGGGAAGCTGGCGACCTTGTCGCCGACGGCCAGGTCATCGACGCCATCGCCGATGGCGGTGACCACACCGGCCATCTCATGACCGATACCGGCCGGCAGGCGGGCCTGGGACGACGCCAGGTTCTGCCGCCAGAGAACGTCATACCAACTGATGCCAATGGCCTCGACACGCACCTGCACTTCGCCCGGCGCAGGCAGAGTGGCCGTATGCTCTTCGCATTTGAGCACCTCGGCCGGGCCAAACTTGTGAAAACGGATCGTGCGGGACATCGCAAACCTCGTCAAATGAACCTCTAATGCCACGAACTCTATCCGGGCTTTTCGTGCAAGACCATCAGTGGCTATTAATAGTCGACATGCCTGTCATTGATTGGCGACCATTGTACACAGTTCAAATTTCCGTGCGAATCAACCACTTTTGCCCGTAAGATTGACCTTCCCCGCCAGTGAATATCCTGTGAAGCGAGCCCGATGAACCGTAACGACTTGCGTCGCGTCGATCTGAACCTGCTGATCGTATTCGAAACCCTGATGCACGAGCGGAGCGTGACCCGGGCCGCCGAAAAGCTGTTCCTCGGCCAGCCGGCCATCAGCGCGGCGTTGTCGCGCCTGCGCAGCCTGTTCGATGACCCGCTGTTCGTGCGCACCGGCCGCAGCATGGAGCCGTCGGCCCGTGCCGTGGAGATCTTCGCCCTGCTCTCCCCGGCCCTGGACTCGATTTCCACCGCGGTCAGCCGCGCCTCGGAGTTCGACCCGGCCACCAGCACCTCGGTGTTTCGCATCGGCCTGTCCGATGACGTCGAGTTCGCCTTGCTGCCGCAGTTGCTCAAGCGCCTGCGCGCCGAGGCGCCCGGCATCGTCCTGGTGATCCGCCGCGTCAACTATCTGCTGATTCCGGCCAAGCTGGGCTCCGGCGAGATTTCCATCGGCGTGTGCTACACCACCGACCTGCCGGCCAACGCCAAGCGCAAGGTGCTACGCCGCAGTTCGCCGAAATTGCTGCGGGCCGACACCATGCCCGGCCCGATGTCGCTGGATGACTTCTGCGCGCGGCCCCATGCCCTGGTGTCGTTCGCCGGCGACTTGAGTGGCTTTATCGATACCGAGCTGGAAAAACTCGGGCGCAAGCGCCACGTGGTGCTCGCGGTGCCGCAGTTCAACGGCCTGAGCACCCTGATCTCCGGCACCGACATCATTGCCACCGTGCCGGACTACACCGCCGATGCGCTGACGGCAGCCGGTGGCGTGCGGGCCGAGAACCCGCCGCTGGACACCCAGACCTTCGAACTGCACATGGCCTGGCGCGGTTCCCAGGACAACGACCCGGGCGAACGCTGGCTGCGCTCGCGGATCCAGATGTTCTGCGGGGATCCGGACAGCCTCTGACGATTGCCCGGATCCCCCGACAACGGGCCGAAGCGCCAATCCAGCACCCTGTCCATCCATCAGGTCATGTTGCCTACAAATGGCAACGCCAGATAAAGCTTGATCACAATGGCATTGGCGATATCGATAAAAAACGCCCCCACCATGGGGACCACCAGAAACGCGATCCGCGACGGGCCGTAACGCTGGGTCACCGCCTGCATGTTGGCAATCGCCGTGGGCGTTGCGCCCAGACCAAAACCGCAATGCCCGGCGGCCATGGCCACGGCATCATAGCTGCGGCCCATCGCCCGGAAGGTGACGAAGATCGCGAACAGCGCCATCAGCACTGCCTGGGCCGTCAGCAGGATAAAGATCGGCAAGGCCAGCGCCGCCAGATCCCACAGTTTCAGCGACATCAGCGCAATGGCCAGGAACAGCGACAGGCTGACATTGCCCAGCACCGATACCTCTCGTTCGAACACCTCGTGCCAACCCAGCACCGACAGGCTATTGCGTAGCAGCACGCCGACAAACAGCACACAGACGAAGGTCGGCAGCTCAAGGGCCGTGCCCTTGATCAGCTCGCTCAGGAAGGTACCGGCCAACAGGCTGATGGCAATCAACGCCAATGTCTCGATAAACGAACCCGGTGTGATCATCCGCTCGCGATTGGGCTGCTCGAAGCCCTTCGGCATGCTCGGTACTTCACCGATCAGTTCCTGGGTCTTTACACGCTTCAGCAGAAACCTGGCCACCGGCCCGCCGATCAGGCCTCCCAGCACCAGGCCGAAAGTCGCCGAGGCCATGGCCAGCTCTGAAGCCGACGCCACGCGATACTGCTCGGTGAACACCGAGCTCCACGCGGCGCCGGTACCGTGACCGCCCGATAAGGTGATGGAACCGGCCAGCAACCCCATCAGCGGATCCAGGCCCAACGCGGCGGCCAGTGACACACCGAGGGCGTTTTGCACCACCAGCAAGCCCACGACCACCAGCAGGAAAATACCCAGTACCCGTCCGCCTTTCTTCAGGCTGCTGAAGTCGGCGCTCAAGCCAATTGTAGCGAAGAAGGCCAGCATCAACGGGACTTGCAGAGAGGTGTCGAAGCTCACTTTAAAATCGGCGAATACCCGCAGGAGCAACAGCACCAGAGCCACCACCAGGCCGCCGGCAACGGGTTCGGGAATGTTGTAGGTGCGCAGGAAACCAACGCGGCGACAGAGTCCGCGACCAAGCAGCAGCACCAGCGAAGCGGCCACCAGTGTGCCGTAGAAGTCGAGTTGAACCATATGGATAATCCTCGGTAATTATTTTTGTCTGACCCTGTTCTGGACAAAGTCGAGCCGCCCCGACAACTCGAATGTCGAGGTTTGAATAGGCGTGTTCGTGTCGTTGATTAACGGAGTCGATAATCAAAGGAGGCGAATGAATGGGTGTCCGAAACGTGGTCCCTGTCTGAAATTGCGATCCTGCAAAGGCTCACGGTATGTTTACCGATCCTGTAGGACAACACCCTGCTAACGTACCGACCCGTCGGTCGGACTTGCCATTTTACTGAACCTTTTTGTAGGCGATGTAGGCATTATTCCCATCAATGATCGGATAATTCTGAATATCCAGATCGATCGCCGCGTAACAGTCCTCCGTTGCAAGGGCCTTTCAAGACGGTAGCGACATTCCCGACATTACCCTGCGCGACAGCGCTGCGCGGGATGACGCCAGAGGGGCTTTTGCATTCCCAGCAACAGTGATTTGTCATTTCCGGAATAGATAGCAACCTAACGGAAAGCGCATGCTAGAGGGCTCGAGTCGGATTGATATCATTCCGAATGATAGTTACCTTCGCTTCATTCGATTCGTGCGCAACCACCCCGCCACAGCATGATCCGCCCATCTCAATAGATTGGCGGACTCCCCCCATGGAACAGTCACTTAAACTTTTGCGCTTCCCTCTGGCTGCCCTGGCGGTCGTGGTGATAAGCGCCTGCGGTAAAGCGCCCGTGGCGGCAGGTGGCGCGATGCCGGCAGCCAAGGTCAGCGTGGCCAAGGTCATCGAGCAGCCCGTCAATGAATGGGACGAGTTCACCGGTCGCCTCGAAGCCCCGGAAACCGTCGAGATCCGTCCGCGCGTCTCTGGGCAGATCGACTCGGTCGCCTTCACCGAAGGCGCCCTGGTGAAGAAAGGCGATCTGCTGTTCCAGATCGACCCACGTCCTTACCAGGCTGAAGTCCATCGCCTCGAAGCCCAATTGCAACAAGCCCGCGCCAGCGCCAGCCGCAGCGCCAACGAGGCCGAGCGCGGCAAGCGCCTGCTGACCAGCAACGCGATTTCCGCCGAACTGGCCGACACCCGCAGCAGCTCCGCCCAGGAATCCAAGGCCGCGGTCGACGCCACCCAGGCGCAGTTGGACCTGGCGAAACTGAACCTGAGTTTCACCCGCGTCACCGCCCCGATCAGCGGCCGCGTCAGCCGTGCCGAAATCACCGCCGGCAACATCGTCACCGCCGATGTCACCCCGCTGACCAGCGTGGTTTCCACCGACAAGGTCTACGCCTACTTCGACGCCGACGAGCGGGTCTACCTCAAGTACACCCAACTCGCGCGCCAGGGCAAACGTGGCCAGACCACCCCGGTCTACCTCGGCCTGTCCAATGAAACCGGCAACCCGCACCAGGGCGTGATGAACTTCGTCGACAACCAGGTCAACCCCAAGACCGGCACCATTCGCGGTCGCGCGGTGTTCGACAACGCCGACGGCGCCTTCACCCCGGGCCTGTATGCACGCCTGAAGCTGGTCGGCAGCGGCACCTACGCCGCCGTGCTGATCAACGACGAAGCCGTGGGTACCGACCTTGGCAAAAAGTTCGTGCTGGTCATGGACGCCGACAAGAAGACCGTTTACCGCTCGGTCGAGCTGGGTCCGAAAATCGAAGGGTTGCGCATCGTGCGCAATGGCCTGAACAAGGACGACACCATCATCGTCAAGGGCCTGCAACGCGTTCGCCCTGGCTCGCCCGTGGATCCGGAAGTGATCCCGATGGCGTCCAAGGAAACCCTCGCGGCCCTGGCCCTACAAAAACAAGCCCTGGAAGCCAGCAACCTGCCCCAGGTCACGCCCGCCAAGAGCGCACCGGCACCGGCTACCAAGCTGGCCGTAGCGACTCCACGCGGTTAAGGGATACACACGATGAATTTTTCCCAGTTCTTCATATCAAGACCGATCTTCGCGGCGGTGCTTTCGCTGCTGATCCTGATCGCGGGTGCCATCTCGCTGTTCCAGTTGCCTATCAGTGAATACCCGGGAGTGGTACCGCCGACCGTGGTCGTGCGTGCCAACTTCCCTGGCGCCAACCCCAAGGTCATCGGTGAAACCGTGGCCGCGCCGCTGGAACAGGCGATCACCGGCGTCGAGAACATGCTCTACATGTCCTCGCAATCCACCGCCGACGGCAAGCTGACCCTGACCATCACCTTCGCCCTGGGTACCGACCTGGACAACGCGCAGGTACAGGTGCAGAACCGTGTGACCCGTACAGAGCCGAAACTTCCGGTGGAAGTGACGCGGATCGGTATCACTGTCGACAAGGCCTCGCCCGACCTGACCATGGTTGTGCACTTGACCTCGCCGGACAAACGCTACGACATGCTCTACCTGTCCAACTACGCCTTGCTCAATATCAAGGACGAGTTGGCGCGCCTCGGCGGCGTGGGTGACGTGCAGTTGTTCGGCATGGGCGACTATTCCCTGCGGGTCTGGCTCGACCCGAACAAGACTGCTTCGCGCAACCTGACCGCCACCGATGTGGTCAACGCCATTCGCGAGCAGAACCGCCAGGTCGCGGCCGGCCAGTTGGGTGCGCCCCCCGCCCCCAACGCCACCAGCTTCCAGCTGTCGGTCAATGCCCAGGGGCGCCTGGTCTCCGAGGAAGAATTCGAGAACATCGTGATTCGAGCCGGCGACGACGGCGAGATCACCCGCCTGAAAGATATCGCCCGGGTCGAGCTCGGCTCCAGCCAGTACGCGCTGCGCTCGTTGCTGGACAACCAGCCGGCGGTGGCGATCCCGATCTTCCAGCGTCCGGGCTCCAACGCCATCGATATCTCCAACGAAGTCCGCGCCAAGATGACCGAGTTGAAGAAGGACTTCCCCGAAGGCATGGACTTCAGCATCGTCTATGACCCGACGATCTTCGTCCGCGGTTCCATCGAAGCGGTGGTTCACACCCTGTTCGAAGCCCTGATCCTCGTGGTCCTGGTGGTGATCCTGTTCCTGCAGACCTGGCGTGCCTCGATCATCCCGCTGGTAGCAGTACCGGTGTCGCTGATCGGTACCTTCGCGGTCATGCACCTGTTCGGCTTCTCGCTCAACGCCCTGTCGCTGTTCGGCCTGGTACTGGCCATCGGTATCGTGGTGGACGACGCCATCGTGGTGGTGGAGAACGTCGAACGAAATATCGGCCTGGGCCTCAACCCGGTGGAAGCCACCAAGCGCGCCATGCGTGAAGTGACCGGTCCGATCGTGGCCACGGCGCTGGTGCTGTGTGCGGTGTTTATCCCGGCGGCCTTCATCTCCGGGCTTACCGGTCAGTTCTACAAGCAGTTCGCCCTGACCATCGCCATCTCCACCGTGATCTCGGCATTCAACTCGCTGACCCTGTCGCCGGCACTGGCTGCCGTGCTGCTCAAAAGTCACGACGCACCGAAGGATGGTTTCTCCAAGGTCCTCGACAAACTGCTGGGCGGCTGGCTGTTCCGTCCGTTCAACCGCTTCTTCGACCGCGCCAGCCATGGTTATGTCGGCACCGTGACCCGCGTGATCCGTGCCAGCGGCATCGCCCTGGTGCTGTACGCCGGCCTGATGGTCCTGACCTGGTTCGGTTTCGCCAGCACCCCGACCGGTTTCGTCCCGGCCCAGGACAAGCAATACCTGGTGGCCTTCGCCCAACTGCCGGACGCGGCGAGCCTGGACCGTACCGAAGACGTGATCAAGCGCATGTCCGACCTGGCCCTGAAACAGCCTGGCGTGGAAAGCGCGGTGGCCTTCCCTGGCCTGTCGATCAACGGTTTCACCAACAGCCCGAACGCCGGTATCGTGTTCGTGACCCTGAAGCCTTTCGACCAGCGCAAGGACCCGAGCCAGTCCGCCGGTGCCATTGCCGGTGCCCTGAACGGCAAGTTCGCCGGGATCCAGGAAGCCTACATGGCGATCTTCCCGCCTCCGCCGGTACAAGGCCTGGGCACCATCGGCGGCTTCCGCCTGCAGATCGAAGACCGTGGCAACCTGGGTTACGACGAGCTGTACAAGGAAACCATGAACATCATCGGCAAGAGCCGAAGCGTGCCGGAACTGGCCGGATTGTTCACCAGCTACACGGTCAACGTGCCGCAGGTCGATGCCGCTATCGATCGGGAAAAGGCCAAGACCCACGGCGTGGCCGTCAGCGACATCTTCGACACCCTGCAGATCTACCTGGGTTCGCTGTATGCCAACGACTTCAACCGCTTCGGTCGCACCTATCAGGTCAACGTCCAGGCCGAACAGCAGTTCCGCCTCGAGTCCGACCAGATCGGCCAGCTGAAAGTGCGTAACAACAAAGGCGAGATGATCCCCCTGGCGACCTTTATCAAGGTCAGCGACACCTCGGGTCCGGACCGCGTCATGCACTACAACGGCTTTATCACCGCGGAAATCAACGGCGCCGCCGCACCGGGCTACAGCTCCGGCCAGGCCCAGCTGGCGGTCGAGAAACTGCTCAAGGACGAACTGCCCAACGGCATGACCTACGAGTGGACCGACCT
This sequence comes from Pseudomonas sp. MWU12-2345, assembly GCF_023242385.1. Classification (NCBI taxonomy): domain Bacteria; kingdom Pseudomonadati; phylum Pseudomonadota; class Gammaproteobacteria; order Pseudomonadales; family Pseudomonadaceae; genus Pseudomonas; species Pseudomonas sp. MWU12-2345. The sequence goes on from NZ_JALLJA010000001.1 coordinate 1,323,089, forward strand.
GACCTACCAGCAGATCCTCTCGGGCAATACCGCGCTGTTCGTGTTCCCGCTCTGCGTACTGCTGGCGTTCCTGGTACTGGCCGCCCAATACGAAAGCTGGAGCCTGCCGCTGGCGGTGATCCTGATCGTACCGATGACCCTGCTGTCGGCGATTACCGGGGTGATTGCTTCCGGTGGCGACAACAACATCTTCACCCAGATCGGCCTGATCGTACTGGTGGGCCTGGCGTGCAAGAACGCGATTCTGATCGTCGAGTTTGCCAAGGATAAACAGCAGGAAGGCCTCGATCCGCTGAGCGCGGTACTGGAAGCCTGCCGCCTGCGTCTGCGGCCGATCCTGATGACTTCCTTCGCCTTCATCATGGGTGTGGTGCCCCTGGTGTTCTCCAGCGGTGCCGGTGCCGAGATGCGTCATGCCATGGGTGTGGCGGTGTTCTCCGGGATGCTCGGGGTGACCTTCTTCGGTCTGCTGCTGACGCCAGTGTTCTACGTATTGATTCGCCGCTTTGTCGAGCGCAGCGATGCTCGCAAAGCCGCCCGGGCCCTCAAGCTGGAGGCGCAACAATGAGCAGTCTGAAGGCCTTTCTACCGAGCCTGCTGGTGCTGGCGCTGGGCGCCTGCACCGTCGGCCCGGACTACAAGACCCCGGCCACGGAGAAGGCGAACATCACCGCCGCCACCGATGGCAGCGCCGGTCAGAAGAACTATGACCGTGCGCACTTCCAGGGTATCTGGTGGCAGCAGTTCGACGATCCGACCCTGAACCAGCTGGTGACCCAGTCACTGGCCGGCAACCGTGAATTGCGCGTGGCCTTCGCCCGCCTGAAAGCGTCGCGGGCGATCCGCGACGATGTCAGCACCGAAACCATGCCGACCATCACCAGCCGTGCCAGCGCCGACCTCGGCAAGGGCCAGGTGCCGGGCACCACCGAGCAGCGGGTCAATAGCGAACGCTATGACCTGGGCCTGGACATGGCCTGGGAAGTCGACCTGTTCGGCCGTATCCGCCGCAACCTGGAAGCCGCCGATGCCGACCAGCAGGTGGCCGAAGCCGACCTCTACCAACTGCAAGTCACCATGATTGCCGAACTGGTGGATGCCTACGGTCAACTGCGTGGCGCGCAACTGCGGGAAAAGATCGCCCTGGCCAACCTGAAGAACCAACAGGAATCCAAGGGCATCACCGAAAGCCTGCGTGACGCCGGTGTCGGCGATCAGCTCGACGTGGTCCGTGCCGACGCCCGCCTCGCGGCGGTCGAAGCCACGGTGCCGCAATTGCAGGCCGAACAGACCCGTGAGCGCAACCGTATCGCGACCTTGCTCGGCGAGCGTCCGGACACTTTGACAGTGGACCTGGGTCCGAAAGACCTGCCGGCGATTTCCAAGGCCCTGGCCATTGGCAATCCGGGCGACCTGCTGCAACGCCGTCCGGATATCGTCAGCGCCGAACGCAAGCTGGCCGCCGCCACCGCGCGGATCGGCGTGGCCAAGGCCGACCTGTTCCCCCGGGTCAGCCTCAGCGGCTTCCTCGGCTTTACCGCCGGGCGCGGTTCGCAGATCGGCTCGCCGGCCGCCAATGCCTGGGCCCTCGGCCCAAGTATTACCTGGCCGGCGTTCAACCTCGGTAGCGTCAGGGCCCGTTTGCGCGGTGCCAACGCCGAGGCCGAAGGCGCCCTGGCCAGCTACGAGCAGCAAGTGTTGCTGGCCCTGGAAGAAACCCAGAACGCCTTCAGCGATTACGGCAAGCGCCAGCAACGGCTGATCTCGCTGATCCGCCAGAGCGAATCGAGCCGTGCCGCCGCCGATCTGGCTGCGATTCGCTACCGCGAAGGCACTGCCGACTTCCTGGTCCTGCTCGATGCCCAGCGCGAACGCCTGGCCGCCGAAGACAGCCAGGCCCAGGCCGAGACCGATCTGTATCGCGGCATCGTGGCGATCTACAAGTCCCTCGGTGGCGGCTACGAGCCACAGACGGTCGCCAGCAGCAACTGATTCAAGACCTCCCGGGGTTGGATGCCCTCCGACCCTTTTTCAGCCCCGCGCCACCTTGGTCGCGGGGCTTTTTTTCGTCCGTGAATAAGCCCTGGCAATAGCGTTGCTGGATATTTCAGCAGCTTCGAATTGCTCTAACGAACTGTCATTTCTGACAGTTACTGGTGGAGTGGGCCCAGGGGTACGGTAAGTGCGCGCACAGATCGTGCGTTCACACTCATCGCAAGGAGAAGCGTTATGAAACGCCCCTCTCGTCTTGTTACTTCACTTGGATTGGTTATCGCGGGTGTCAACCTGGCCACGACGGCCCAGGCTGTCACCTGGACCGACAACATGTACAACGTCACAGTTATGCCGTGGGTGTCACTAACAATCATCTGACGATTGCCAACTCCATTGGAAAGGACTTCGTCCACTACGCCGTTTCAGATCTCAATTCAGGCGGGGCCACTATCCTGCCGTCGTTGTTCACCTCCAGCGCCGGAGTCGCAGGGGCCTGCGCCGCGGGCGAGGTCACGCCGGTAGTCTGGACCGCCACCGGGACAGCGAACAGCCTGCTCCCGCCACTGCTCGGCTCGGTCACCAACTGCAATCCGGCGGACATCAGTGACGCCGCCATTTTTCGCCCGCACACCCATCGACCGGCCCCGAGTGCCTTTGGCCTCGGGGCTTTTTCAAGCAGCGACTTGGCCTTTTCGGGCCATCTCGGGATATGCTCGTCGCCAGGGGCCGAACTGATAGCTATTTGCCCCGAAAGGACTGAAGGTCTAAAGGGGTTGGGCAATGTCACAGTCAGTCTTCCAGTTGTTCCTGACCCAGCGCCTGGCCGCGCTGGCCGGGGCCGATTCGCTGCGGGCCATCCGCGAAGGCCTGCTGTGGCTGCTGCCCTGCCTGCTGGTGTCGACGGCATTCCTGATCCTGTCGGCCTGCGCCCGCCTGGCCGGGCTGCCCGACGACTGGGTGAATTTCCTCGCCGGATTGCACGAGAAGATCAGCGGCATCCTGCCCTTGCTGGTGGCCGCCTCCATCGGCTATATGCTTGCCATCCGCTATCGCCTGCCCCAGGTGCCGGTGGCCTTCCTGTGCCTGGCCCATGTGGAAATCGCCATTTACCTGCTCAGCGACTTTCCCCGGGCCGCGGCCACCCTGGTGCTGTTTATCGCCATCGCCTCGCCGCTGATCAACGTACCGATCATGGCCTGGCTGTACCGACAATCCTGGACACGGCTGGTACGGGAAAACGTGGTCGGCTTCAATGTCCGCGACAGCATCAACGTGGTGCTCCCCGGCCTGATCGCCACCGCCCTGCTGGTCACCGTGCTATCACTGCTGCTGGAGATTCCCCTGGTCGCCCAGATGCAGGTGCCCTTCGACCGCGGGGCACTGGAGCATCCCTACCGCTACGGCGCGCTGATCAGCGCCAGCAACTCGGTCCTGTGGTTCTTCGGCATCCACGGCCTGCACGCCATGCAGCCGGTGTTCAGCGTCCTCGACGAGGCGGTGACTATCAATCAGATCAACCTCGCCGCCGGGGAACCGCACCGCTATATCCTCAACAGCGGCCTGCTGGGCTGTTTCGCCTTTATCGGCGGCTCCGGCGCCTCGCTGTCACTGATCGTCGCCGTGCTGCTGTTTACCCGTGACCGCTCCCTGCGCCTGCTGGCCCTGGCCGCGGTGCCGCTGTCGTTGTTCAACGTCAATGAGATCCTGCTGTTCGGCCTGCCGATCATTCTCAACCCGCGCCTGTTCATCCCCTTTCTGATCACCCCGCTGCTCAACGCGCTGATCGCGGTGGCGGTGACCCAGGCCGGCTGGGTGGCACCGATGGTCACCGGCATGCCGCTGAACTCGCCGGTGCTCCTCAACGCCTACCTGAGCACCAACGGCGACTGGGCCGCGGTGGTCCTGCAATTGGTGCTGCTGGGTATCGGCAGCCTGATCTACGCCCCCTATGTGATTGGCCTGCACCGTCACCAGGACGCCGACAACGGCATCTATATCAAGTCCTTCGACACCACCTTCCGCAGCCTCGAGGAAAAGGGCCGGCTGTTCGAACTCGACCCGGTGGCGGCCTCGTACAAGAACGACGCCCGTCGTGCCCGGGAAGTGGACCGCATCCGCCAGATCAGCGAATACGAGTTTTACCTGGAGTTCCAGCCGCAAATCTCCAAGACCACCGGCCTGTGCACCGGTTGCGAGGCCCTGATGCGCGCCCGCGACAAGGATGGTAACGCCCAGCAGCCCTGGGAGTTCCTCAAGTGGCTAGGCCAGGCCAACCTGATGCCGGATGTCGACCTGTGGGTGGCCTCCCAGGCGTTGGAGCAATATCGGCGTTGGCACAAGGCCGGCTTTGAACTGCCGATGACCATCAACGTGACCGGCGCCACCTTGTGCATGCCGGAGTACGGCGAGCGCCTGCTGGAGATACTCGCCCAGGCCCAGGGCATGATTTCCGTCGAACTGACCGAGGACGCCCTGGTCGGCGATGTCCAGGTGATCAACCGCCTGATCGAGCGCCTGCACGGTTTCGGCGCCAAGCTGTATATCGATGACTTCGGCACCGGTTATTCGGCGTTGAGTTACCTGCACCAGTTCAAGATCGACTGCATCAAGATCGACCGCAGCTTTGTCGTCGCCCACTGCCATCCCGAGGGCGCGCGGGTCTTGAATGGCATGCTGCGGCTGTGTGAAGCCCTGAACCTGGGGATCATTGTCGAAGGCGTGGAAACCCAGGAGCAGTACGATGCCCTGCACTCGTCGACGGAACTGGTGATCCAGGGTTGGTACTTCAGCAAGGCGATCCCCGGCGAGCGCATGGCGGAATTCGTCCACCAGCGCCAGTCATTGACGCGGGAGACCAGCGGCTTGATGCTGCCCGGCTAATGCCGTCATAGAGCCCTTCGATCATCTTGTCGGCCAGGGTGATTGGACAACGGCGGGCAGCGGCGCTTAAGGTGGAGTACCGTCATTTTTCCCAAGCCCCAAGACCCTCGCCATGATCGTCCGCTCCAAGCCGAACCTGATCGCCATCCTGTTTTCCCTCAAGGGCTCGATTGCCAAGCGCATTGCCCTGCGCTGCCTGCTGGTGACCGTGCTGGCCTCGGTCATCGTGCTGGTGGAGACCTGGCATCCGGCCTATTTCTCCAAGGTCAATGCCACGCCCTTCACCTTGCTCGGCTTGTCCTTGTCGATCTTCATGAGCTTTCGCAACAACGCCTGCTATGACCGCTGGTGGGAAGGTCGCAAGCAGCTGGGGCAATTGATCATCGACGTGCGCTCGTTGATTCGCGAAAGCCAGGTGCTCGGCGATGGGCCGCAACGGACCGCGCTGCTGCGCGAGCTCTGCGGTTTTGCCCACGGCCTGATTGCCCGTCTGCGCCTGGAGGACGAACGCCAGGCCATCGAACCCTGGCAACAGGAAACGCCCGCCGCCGGCCATCCGAATGCCACCGACCAGTTGCTGCAACGGATCGGCGCACGTTGCTCCGGGTTCGCGGCACAAGGGCTGATCAGCGAGTACCGCTATACAATCTTCTCGGCGCTGCTGCTCAGCCTCAGCCAGGTCCAGGCCAGTTGCGAGCGGATCAAGCACACGCCACTGCCCTTCCCCTACAACCTGCTGCTGCACCGCACCATCTACCTGTTCTGCATTCTCCTGCCCTTCGCCATGGCCGAACCGCTGGGCTGGCTGACGCCGGTGTTCACCGCCATCGTCAGCTACACCTTCCTCGGCCTGGACGAGATCGGCGACGACCTGGAGGACCCGTTCGGCTTCGATGAAAACGATCTGCCGTGCAATGCGATCCTGCGCAGCGTGGAACGCGAAGTCCTCGCCAGCCTCGGGCACAGCGAACTGCCACCGGTGCTGGAACCGGTGGACTATGTGCTGACCTGAGGCGGGCTGATCGGTGGCGCGGGTTTGACTCCTGAGCGCGGCTGACCGAAGCTGGTACATTCAACGCTCGCCAGCTCACGGACCCTGCATGACGAAGCCTCGCCGCTACCTGCTTACCAGCCTGTCGCTCCTGCTTGCCCTCGGCCTTGTCTGGCACTGGCTGCCCGGCAAGCCGGCGGCGCCCCAGGCCCCGCATATCAATTACGGCCAGGCGCTGAAGCAAGCGCATAACGGCCTGCCCGGCGCGGCGCGGGTGCTCTACCAGCAGCTGGCGCGCAAAGACCTGACGGATGCCCGCCGCGCCGCCCTGCATGCCGAACTGCCCAACTACCCCAGCCCCCAGGCCCTGAAACTGGCCGATGCGGACCTGCAGAACTCCTCGCCGGTGGTTCGCGAAGCGGCGATCCAGAGCATTGTCGGCCTGGTACCCGGGGCCCAGCGCAGCCTGTTGCTCGGTCCGGTGCTGGAAGACCACGAGCAAGCCGTGCGCTTCGCCGCCGCCAACGCCATGCTCGGTTTGTCACCGGACGACCAGGGCTTGTATTACGGCCCGCTGCAACAGGTGGTGGACGAGTACGAACGGACCCTCGCGGCCCAGCCGGAAAGCGCCGAGGCGCAGTTCCAGCTGGCGCGCCTGTATTTGCATGAGGGAGAGCTGGACAAGGCGCAGGCAGCGCTGGAGCATGTCTCGCGGCTGGAACCGGACAACCTCAAGGCGCTGGTGGCCCAGGTCGAATTGCTGGACAAGCGCAACCAGCCGGACCAGGCCCGGCAACTGCTGGCCAAGCAGCTGCAGGTGCAGCCGCAATCGGCCTATCTGCAACATGCCCTGGGGGTCTGGCTATTGCGTCACGGCCAGACCGAACTCGCGGTGCTGGGGTTGGCCAAGGCGGTGGAACTGCAACCGGAGAACGCCGAGTACCGCTACAAGCTGGCCACCACCCTGCATGACCTGCAGCAGGTCGAGGCGGCCCAGCGGCAGTTGGAGGAAATCGTCCAGCGCCAACCGTCGAACCGCAAGGCGCGGGTGCTGCTGATCAGTTACTGGAAGGAAACCGGGCAATTGCAGAACGTGCAGATCCTGCTGGCCCAGTTGGAGCAGCAGAACCCGGATGATCCGGCGTTGCAGCAGGGGTTGTAAGTGCTCGTCCGCGAGACTTTGGCGGGTTCGAGGGCCTCTTCGCGGGCAAGCCCTGCTCCTACAGTATGGCGTCGTTCACCGATTGTGTGTACGGCGCAACGTTGTAGGAGCAGGGCTTGCCCGCGAAGCTTCTGGCTATCTTGCAGCCCCCATCGCCGGCAAGCCGACACCCACAGGGAGAGATCGCGTTCATCCGGCTGAGTCGCGCAATAATTTTGAACCCCGATAAATGCCCAAGGTCCAGTACAAGACCCCTCCTAGGTAACAAGAGGTCTGGACTTGACTACATCACTTGCCCCCATCACTCCCAAGGCAGCGACCGGCATTGAAGGGCTGGACGATATCCTCTGCGGCGGCTTGTCCCGCGGCCATGTCTTTCTCCTCGAAGGAGAACCCGGCACCGGCAAGACCACCGTGGCGCTGCACTTCCTGCTCGCCGGTGCCCAGGCCGGCGAACGCTCGCTGTATATCACGCTCTCGGAAACCGAACGCGAACTGCGCCAGGGCGCCGCGTCCCACGGCTGGGAACTGGACGAGAACATCAGCCTGTTCGAGCTGACCCCGCCGGAAAGCCTCCTCAACGCCGACCATCAGCAAAGCCTGCTGTACTCCTCGGACCTGGAACTGGGCGAAGCCACCAAGCAGATTTTCGAAGTGGTGGAACGGGTCCAGCCGACCCGCGTGGTCCTCGACAGCCTGTCGGAGATTCGCCTGCTGGCCCAGAGCTCGCTGCGCTATCGCCGGCAGATCCTGGCGATCAAGCACTACTTCGTGCGTTATGACGCCACCGTCCTGCTGCTCGACGACCTGACCACCGAATCCCTCGACAAGACCGTGCACAGTGTCGCCCATGGCGTGATCCGCCTGGAGGAACTGACCCCCAACTACGGCGCCGAACGACGCCGCGTGCGGGTGGTGAAGTACCGTGGGCAGAAATACCGTGGCGGTTTCCATGACTTCACCATCATGGGCGACGGCCTGCATGTCTTCCCCCGGCTGGTGGCGGCCGAACACCGTGGCCGTTATGTGCGCCAGCAACTCACCAGCGGCATCGTCGAGATGGACGCACTGCTCGGCGGCGGCATCGAAACCGGCTCCAGCACCCTGATCCTCGGCCCGGCCGGCACCGGTAAATCGCTGATCGCGATGGTCTTCGCCGCCGCGGCGGTGGCCCGCGGCGAGAAAGCCGCGTTATTTATTTTCGATGAAGAGCTCGGCTTGCTGTTCGAACGCATGCGCAATATCGGCATTGATCTCCAGGCCCTGCAAGACACTGGCAACCTGTTGATCGAGCAGGTCGACGCCGCCGAACTGTCGCCCGGTGAGTTCTCCCATCGGGTGCGCCGCTGCGTGGATCAGGGCGGGATCAAGACCGTGGTGATCGACAGCATCAACGGTTACCAGGCCGCGATGCCGGAAGAAAATGCGCTGATCCTGCATATGCACGAGTTGCTGCTCTACCTCAATCGCCAGGGCGCGGCGACCTTTATGACCGTCGCCCAGCACGGGCTGGTGGGCGACATGCAGGCCCCGGTGGACATCACCTACCTGGCGGACACCGTGATCCTGCTGCGTTACTTCGAAGCACTGGGCAAGGTCCGCCGGGCCATCTCCATCATCAAGAAACGCACCGGCGCCCACGAGTCGACGATCCGCGAATACCGCATCAATGCGCGGGGCATCACCATCGGTGCGCCGCTGGAGGCGTTCCAGGGAGTCTTGCGTGGCGTACCGACCTACCTCGGTGAAGGCCCGCCCCTGCTCAAGGAAGAAGGTTTGTGACTACCCCCGACGTGGTCTCCGAACGGGCCATCATCCTCGCTCCGCTGGGGCGCGACAGCCAGATTGCCCTGAGGATTCTCGCCGAGGCCGGTTTTCCCGCGGTAATCGCCCGGGACCTGGCGGCACTCGGCGCCGAGTTGGAACAAGGCGTGGGTTTGATCATCATCGCCGCCGAGGCCCTGCGCGAAGCGGACCTGGGCGCCCTGCAGGCGTACCTGCAACAGCAGCCGGCCTGGTCCGACCTGCCGATCGTGCTGCTGACCCATCACGGCGGCCCGGACCAACCGCCCTCTTCCCGGCTCGGCGCGCTGCTGGGCAATGTGACCTTTCTCGAGCGCCCGTTCCACCCGGTAACCCTGATCAGCCTGGTGACCGCCGCCATTCGCGGACGCCGCCGCCAGTATGAAGCCCGCGACCGGCTGTTCGACCTCAGCCAAAGCGAACTGCGCCTCAAGGACACCCTCGAAACCCTCGAACAACAGGTTGAAGAGCGCACCGCGCAACTGCGTCACAACGAGGAAGCCTTGCGCCAGTCGCAGAAAATGGAAGCCGTCGGCCAACTCACCGGCGGCATCGCCCATGACTTCAACAATATGCTCACCGGCATTATCGGCAGCCTCGAGTTGCTCAAGCGGCGGCTGGCCCGTGGTCGCCTCGAGGACCTCGACAGCCTGATCGACCTCGGCGTGACCTCGGCCAACCGCGCCGCCGGCCTGACCCACCGCCTGCTGGCCTTTTCCCGGCGCCAGTCGCTGGACTCCAAGCCCGTCAATATGAACGAGCTGGTGACCTCCATGGGCGAGCTGCTGAACCGCAGTCTCAATGAAAGCATTCGCCTGGAAATGGCCCTCGGTGAAAACCTGTGGACCGCCGAAGCCGACCCCAACCAGTTGGAAAGCGCCCTGCTCAACCTGGTGCTGAATGCCCGCGACGCCATGCCGGACGGCGGCAACCTGCTGGTCAGGACCTTCAACCAATCGCTGGACCTGGCGTTTACCGAAGCCCAGGCCAACCTCGAGCCCGGCGACTATGTGGTGCTGCAGGTGCGCGACAGCGGCAGCGGCGTACCGCAAAGCATCATCAACCGGGTCTTCGATCCGTTTTTCACCACCAAACCCATCGGCCAGGGCACGGGCCTGGGCCTGTCGATGATCTATGGTTTCAGCAAACAGTCCCGCGGCCATGTGGCCATCGACAGCACCGTCGGCCAGGGCACCACGGTCAGTCTGTACCTGCCGCGCTACCAGGGTGCCCCGGTGGTCCAGGACGAAGCGCTGCACTCCGGCCATGCGCCCCATGCCGAAGACGGTGAAACCGTACTGATCGTCGAGGATGATCCGGCGGTGCGGGTGCTGGTCAGCGAAGTGCTCGGTGAGCTGGGTTACCGTTTTGTCGAGGCCTGCGATGCCAATGGCGCGATACCGATTCTTGACTCCGGCCAGCGCATCGACCTGTTGATCAGTGACGTCGGGCTGCCAGGGATGAACGGCCGGCAACTGGCGGAAATCGGCCGGCAACTGCGGCCCGGACTGAGGATCCTGTTTATCACCGGTTACGCCGAACACGCGGCGGTGCGCGGCGGCTTCCTCGACCCGGGCATGCAAATGATCACCAAGCCCTTCACCTTCGAGCTGCTGACGGCCAAGGTTCGCGAGATGATCAGTGTGTGACGGGGGTCAGGCCAACAGCTTGCGGATCTGCTCCTGGAGGACATCCAGGTCGAACGGCTTGGCCAGGATCGGCGCGCTATGGGCAATGGGACTGTGGGACTCGCGGATTTCCGCCGGGTAACCACTGATGAAGATCACCTTGAGGTCCGGGCGCAGCTTGACCGCGGGCTCGGCGATCTCTACCCCGGAAACACCACCAGGCAAACGAAAATCGGTGATCATCAGGTCCAGGTTGGGTTTGCTCGCCAGGATCGCGAACGCCTGCTCGCCGTTTTCCGCTTGCAGTACCCGATAGCCCTCGCTGGAAAGGTAGGCCGAAAGGACCATCAGGATCGAGGCATCGTCCTCGACGATCAATACGACGTCTTGTGCATCTTCACTCATGGGAAGCCTTTATTCCTGAAATTGCTGCCAATACGACCATCGGCTCAGCCAGAGGTTGCGTCTGATGTCGGCTTTTCCTACAAGGGCAGGCAAACGCAGAACAAGGCCCCCTCGCCAAGGGTACTCTCGACGGTGATGCGACCACCATGGGCCGCGACAATCTGCTCGGAAATAAACAGGCCCAGACCCAAGCCGGCGGCGACATGACTGCCGGACACCCGCTCGAACTGCTGAAAGATCCGCGCCTGGTCATCTTCGCCGATGCCGATGCCGCGGTCACGCACTTCAACCCGGGCCTCGTTCGCCTGGCGGTACACACGCACCTCGATCGGGCTTTTGGCGCCATAGCGCAAGGCGTTGGTCAGCAGGTTGGAGATCACCTGTTCGATGCGGAACTCATCCCACTCGCCCACCAGTGACGCCTCGCCCGAATAGCTGATCGTCGACCCGGCCGCGTCCACCTGCGCAGCGAAGCTCTCCAGCAATTTGCTCACCAGTTGCACCAGGTCCAGGCGTACGGGGCGGATCGACAGCTTGCCAGTGCGAATGCGCGAGACATCGAGCATGTCTTCGATCAGGCGAATCAGGCTCTGGATCTGCCGCTCGTCCCGCGCGACCATGCTGCGCATCTTGTCCAGGCTGAAGGCGTCGGCATTGTCCCGGGCCAGGTGCATCTTGCGCAGTTGGGTCTCCAGGATCAGCCCGTTGAGCGGCGTGCGCACCTCATGGGAGACGATCGACATGAAGTCATCGCGCATGCGCACGGCGTGCTGCAACTCTTCCTGGGTTAGCTGCAGTTGCTGCAACAACAGCCCCTGCTCGCGGCGACTTTGCTCCAGGGCCTCGACTTGCAGCTTCATCGCCTTGCTCTGTCGATAGAGCTCGACAAAGATGCTGACCTTGCTCTTCACCGCATGGGTGTCGAGGGGTTTGTGCAGAAAGTCCACCGCGCCGCTCTCGTAGCCCTTGAAGGCGTAGTTGCGCTCGCGGCCAGCGGCGCTGACAAAGACGATGGGAATATTCTTGGTCTTCTCGGTGCCGCGCATCAACTCGGCCAGTTCGAAACCATTCATGCCCGGCATCTGCACATCGAGAATGGCCATGGCGAATTCGTGCTGAAGCAGCAGCGACAGCGCCTCATCCGCCGAGAGCGCCTTGTAGACAATGCGGTCCTCGCGCCTGATCAGCGCTTCCAGCGCCAGCAGATTCTCCGGCAGATCGTCGACGATCAGCAGTTTGGCCTGGATAGTACTCAGCATGTGATTCGTTCCAGCTCGACAAGCAGGCGGCCGATGCCCTGCAAAGAAAGAAGGTAGTCCGGCTGGTGCAACGCCAACGCGGCTTCGGGCATGGTCGCGACCCGAGCGTCATTCGGGTCTTGCACCACGGTCAAGCCACCCTGGCGTTGGATCTGTACCAGACCCGCGGCGCCATCCTGATTGGCGCCAGTCAAGAGTATGCCCATCAGCCGCGAACCATAAGCGTCCGCCGCCGAAGCAAAGAGATAATCGATCGAGGGCCGGGAGTAATGCACCCGCTCTTCGCGACTGAACGAAAAGCTGCGGTCCTGCTCGATGGACAGGTGGTACCCGGGAGCGGCGAAATACAAAGTACCCGGCACAATGCTTTCCTTGTCGTCCGCCTCTTTCACCGGCAGCGCCAGGCGCCGCCCGAACACTTCGGCCAACTGGCTACGGTGCCCGTCCGGCATGTGCAGGACGGTCACGATCGGCAGGCTGAAACGCGTGGTCAGCGAGCCGAGCACGGTCATCAGGGCCTCGACGCCACCCGCCGAGGCCCCCACCACGACCGCTTCGACCCGCTGGCGGTCGATGCTTTGCAGTAACGGGTCGTTCATGATTTACGGTAGATCCGTTCTTGTTTGACCAACGCCTCGAACCGCTTGCCATAGGCTGAAAAGTCCAGCGTCTCCTTGCTGCCCAGCACCAGGAAGCCCCGATGACACAACGACTCATGGAACAGCCCAAAGGCTCGATCCTGGAGTTTTTTATTGAAATAAATCAATACGTTACGACACGAAATCAGCTGTGTTTCAGAGAATACACTATCCGTCGCCAGGCTGTGGTCGGCAAAGGTCACGTTTTCCCGTAGGGTCTTGTCGAATATCGCGTAGCCGTAGGCCGAGTTGTAGTACTCGGCAAAGTCGCGCTCGCCGCCGGACGCCCGGTAGTTATCGGCGTAGGTGCGCACGTTGTCCAGGGTAAAGATGCCCTGCTTGGCCTTTTCCAGCGAATGGGGGTTGATGTCGGTGGCGTAGATGATCGTGCGTTCGAGCAAACCTTCTTCACGCAGCAGGATCGCCATGGAGTACACCTCCTCACCGGTGCTGCACCCGGCGATCCAGATCTTGATCGATGGATAGGTCTTGAGCAGCGGCACCACCTCCTGGCGAATCGCCAGGAAATGCCCGGGATCGCGAAACATCTCGCTGACCGGAATGGTCAGGTACTGCAGCAACTGCATGAACGCCGCCGGATCGTGCAGCACCCGCTCCTGCAGCGCCGAGATGGTTGCGCAATCGAGCTGGAGCAAGGCATGGTGAACCCGGCGCTTGATCGACGCGCCGGAGTAATCGCGAAAATCGTAGCTGTACTTGAGGTAGATCGCCTCGATCAACAACCGCAACTCGATGTCGGTACTTCGATCCACTAGATCCGTTCCATCTTCGGTAGCCAGACACGGATCAACGAGAACAGTCGATCCAGGTCTATCGGTTTAGCCAGGTAGTCATTGGAGCCGGCCTGCAGGCAGCGCTCCTGGTCATCCTTCATCGCCTTGGCCGTGACCGCAATGATCGGCAGCTTGCGCCAGCGCGGATCCTTGCGGATCTCCAGCGTGGCCTCGTAACCATCCATCTCCGGCATCATCACGTCCATCAACACCAGGTCGATGTCCTCCACTTCGTTGAGTCGCTGAATCGCTTCGCGGCCATTACGGCCGATTTCGACAATCGCGCCCTTGTGTTCCAGCGCGCTGGTCAAGGCGAAGATATTGCGCACATCGTCGTCCACCAGCAGGATCTTGCGCCCTTCGAAGACCTTGTCGCGGCTGCGGGCGGTCTTGAGCATGCGCTGTCTTTCATGGGACAGCTGGGATTCGACTTTGTGCAGAAAGAGTGTCACTTCATCGAGCAGGCGCTCCGGCGAGCGCGCGCCCTTGATGATGATCGAGCGCGAGTACTTGTGCAGCTCGGCCTCTTCGTCGCGGGTCAGGTTGCGCCCGGTATAGACGATCACCGGCGGAAAAGCGCGGATGTCTTCGCTGGCCATGCGCTTGAGCAACTCGTTGCCGAGCATGTCCGGCAGCTTGAGGTCGATAATCATGCAGTCGAAGACCGTATCGCGCAGCAGATCGAGGGCCTCCTGGGCAAACCCCACGGCGGTGATCTCGATATCGTCGTCGCCGATCAGGCGGGCGATGCTGTCGCGTTGCAGGTCATCGTCTTCCACCAGCAGTACGCGCTTGAGCTTCTGGGTCAGCTTGGCTTCCAGGCGCGTGAAGATCTCCTTGAGTTCGTCGCGGGTGGTCGGCTTGAGCGCGTAGCCCATGGCGCCCATGTGCATGGCGGCCTCGACGCGGTCCTCCACGGAAATCACATGCACCGGGATATGCCGGGTCGGTGCCTGTTCCTTGAGGCGCTGCAGCACCGTCAGGCCGGAATGATCCGGCAGGCGCATGTCCAGCAGGATCGCGTCGGGGATGAACTGCGCGGCGAGCTCGAAGCCCTCGTCCGCGCCATGGGCCACCAGGCACTGGTAACCCAGCTCATGGGCCAGGTCGTAGAGAATCTGGGCAAACTTCTGTTCATCTTCGATCACCAGGATACAGCGGCTGCTGAACGGGCCTTTTTCACGGTCATCGGCAAAACGCTGGATCGGCGTTTCCATCACCACCACCGGCGCCAGCTTGCGCGGCGGATCCAGGGACTCCAGCGGTGCCGGCGGCGCTACCACCGGCGCGGGCCCCACGCCATCGTGGCGCTCCACATACCGCTCCGGCATCACCAGGGTAAACACACTGCCCTGGCCGGGCTGGCTGGCCACATTGATGGAGCCGCCGAGCAGCGCCGCCAGGTCGCGGGAAATCGACAGGCCGAGGCCGGTGCCGCCATAACGGCGGTTGGTGGTGCCGTCCGCCTGGCGGAACGCCTCGAAAATGCTCTCATGCTGTTCGGCGGCGATTCCGATGCCGGAGTCGCGGACGGTAAAGGCAATCCCGACACCCGGCTGGCGCGACACGCTCAGGCTGACCCGACCGGTCTCGGTGAACTTGATGGCGTTGGACAGCAGGTTCTTCAACACCTGTTCCAAACGTTGGCGGTCGGTGAACAGCGTCGTCGGCAGATCGCCGCGCAACTCGACCTCGAACCCCAGCTGCTTGTCGCTGGCCAGTGGCTGGAACATGTTGCGCAACCCCTCCACCAGACGTTCGATACTGGTGTTTTCCGGGCGCACCTCCAACTTGCCGGCCTCGACCTTGGAGATATCGAGGATGTCGTTGATCAGATTGAGCAGATCGTTACCGGCGCTGTAGATCGATTCGGCGAACTTGACCTGTTCCGCCGTAAGGTTGTCCTCGGGGTTCTCCGCCAGCAGCTTGGACAGGATCAGCGAACTGTTGAGCGGCGTGCGCAGCTCGTGGGACATGTTGGCGAGGAATTCGGACTTGTACTTGCTCGAGCGTTGCAGCTCCTCGGCGCGTTCCTCGAGTTGGACCTGGGCCAGGTTCAACTGATTGTTCTTGAGGTCCATCGCATCACGCTGCTCGGCCAGGGCCAGGGCCTGCTCGGCCAACTGCTCGTTGGTCTGTTCGAGTTCGCTCTGCTGGCTTTCCAGATGAACCTGGGACTCCTTGAGCACCTGGGACTGTTCTTCCAACTCTTCGTTGGCGGTCTTGAGCTCTTCCTGCTGGACTTGCAACTCTTCGTTGAGTTGTTGGGTCTCGGCCAGCACCTCCTGCAAGCGCTGGCGGTAACGCGCGGCTTCGATGGAGGTGCCGATATTGTCGGCAATCAGTTCCAGCAGCTCGATATCACGGTCGTTCAAGGGCCGCAGGAAACCCAGCTCGATCACCCCGTTGATCCGCTCATCGTTGGTGGTCGGCACCACCAGCACACTGCGCGGCGAGCCGTTGCCCAGGCCCGAACTGACCCTGAAGTAATCCACCGGCACTTCGTCCAGGCGGATCAGGCGGCCCTGGCCCGCGGCCTGGCCAACCAGGCCTTCATCGCTGAAGATCGCCTGCTCCTGCTGCTCCTGCTCACGGGAAAAGCCATAGCTGGCGACACGGGTCAGGCCACCATGCTCTTCGCGCACATACAACGCCGCGACCGCACTGCCCATGTACTGGGCGCAGAATTGCAGGATATTGCGCCCCAGCAATTGGAGAGTCAGTTGGCCGAGCACCTGCTCGGCCAGTTCGGTCTGGCCGCTGCGCAGCCAGGCTTGCTGCTCCAGGCGCTCCGCACTCTTGAGTTGTGACGCGAGGTTTTTTGCATAACTAGCTGAAAGTGCTAATAAATCTCGTCGACCAATAAAGGCCAACAAGGCGCTCAGACCCAGCACAAAAATGAGATAGAGGACGATGCTCCAGATCGTGGTGCGGCTTACGGCATCATTGCGCGCGAGCCGCAGTTGCTGCTCCATGTCGATGGCGTTTTCAAACTCGCTACGGATCTCGTCAACCAGGCGCTTGCCGCGCCCCGACAGGATCGCCCCCTGATAGTCGCCGCCGGAACGCCGCAGTCCGATCATCGCCTGAGCGTATTCGCTCCAGGAGCTCTGCAAGGCTTCGATACGCTTGAAGCGGTCGACCTGCTGCGGATTGTCCGCGACCAGTTCCTGCAAGCCACGCAGGTCGGCAATGATTTTCGGCTTGGCGACTTCATAGGGGTCGAGGAAATGCTCGTCACCGGTGATCAGGAAACCGCGCATGCCGGTTTCCAGATCCACCGAGAGCTTCATCGCCTCGTTGCTGTTATTGATCACCCGGTCAGTATGCTCGACCCACTGGATCACCGACAGCAGGTAGGTGATCAGCGAAACGAAAAAGATCGCGCTGAGAACCCCGACAGCCAAGGGCAGGCTGATGTTGCGGCTCAATAACTTGCGAAAGCTTTGTTCATCCACCGAAGACGACGAATTCATTTCAGGGCCCGGATTAAAGTTATTGATTATCAAGGAGTCTGCCGTATATACGAATAAAAGACCGACTTTTTTCTCACAGCTTAGAATGCAATTTCCCAGGCCGCACTGCCGTGACGTGATGACTCACCTTAGCCTATCATCTTGTACACTTTGTTTTTTTTGTACAAGTGTGGGAACTTGTCCGACCTGGTGGCTTACTGATGCAGAAGGCAGAGCATTTCAGCGGCCTTGATCCACCCTTCACTTTTGGGATACCCCCTTATGCCAGCAGCCACCTCCACCATCCTTGTTGTCGAAGACGATGCCATTGTGCGCATGCTGATCGTCGACGTCCTGGAGGAACTGGAGTTCCATGTCCTGGAGGCCGACGGCAGCGACAAGGCCCTGGATATTCTCAGACAGGCCGATACCCGTATCGACCTGCTGATGACCGATGTCGGACTGCCCGAGATGGATGGCCGCGAGTTGGCCAAGGCCGCCTGCCAGATGCGCCCCGGGCTGCCGGTGCTGTTTGCCAGCGGCTACGCCGAAAGCATCGAGCTGGCGCCCGGCGTGCAGGTGATCGGCAAGCCCTTCTCCATCGATCAGCTGAGACTCAAGATCAAAAGCATTCTATAACTCACTCCAGCCCCGCCATCCCCCCGAGCCTCACCCATGACACAAACCCAGACAACGCCGGTCCTTGCGATTGGCCTCGGCTGCCGCCAGGGCTGCAGCGCTTCGACCCTGCAGGCGTTGCTGGAGCAGTCGTTACAGGCCCATGGAATCGACCTCAAGGCGATCAAGGGGCTGGCGAGCATTGACGGAAAAAAGGCTGAGCCGGGCCTGCTCGAACTCGCGCAGCGCCTGAACCTGCCGCTGGTGTTCTTCAGCGCGACCGAGCTGGCGCCTTACGAACCACGCCTCAGCCATCGTTCCCGCCTGGCCTTCGAGCAGACCGGCTGCCATGGCGTGGCCGAAAGTGCCGCGCTGGCCCTGGCCGAACAGTTGGGGCAAACACGGGCGAACCTGCTGGTTTCACGGCAGAAGAACCCCATGGCGACCTTTGCGCTGGCCTGGACCGGGCAAAACCCTAGATAATCCCCTCCTCCTGCATGAACATCGTTCATGTGAGGCCCTGTGCAGTCCGTCCAGAGAGTGTCATGACCGTCTATTTCATCGGCGCCGGCCCCGGCGACCCGGAACTCATTACCGTCAAGGGCCAACGCCTGATCCGTAGTTGCCCGGTGATCATCTACGCCGGCTCCCTGGTGCCCGAAGCCGTCCTGCAAGGCCACTGCGCCAGCCAGGTGGTCAACAGCGCCGAACTGCACCTGGAACAGATCATCGACCTGATCAAGGCGGCCGATGCCCTGGGCCAGGACGTGGCGCGGGTGCATTCCGGGGATCCGTCGCTCTACGGCGCCATCGGCGAGCAGATCCGTCCCCTGCGCGAACTGGGCATCGCCTATGAAATCGTCCCCGGCGTGACCGCGACCGCCGCCTGCGCGGCCCTGCTCGGTGCCGAGCTGACGCTGCCGGATATTTCCCAAAGCGTGATCCTGACCCGTTATGCCGACAAGACCGCGATGCCGACCGGAGAAGAGTTGGCCAGCCTGGCCCAGCACCGGGCGACCATGGCGATTCACCTGGGGGTCAAGCATCTGGCTAAAATCATCGAGGAGCTGCTGCCGCATTACGGCGCGGACTGCCCGATCGCGGTGATCCATCGCGCCACCTGGCCCGATCAGGACTGGGTTGTGGGGACGCTCGCGGATATTCAGGCCCAGGTCGAGGCCAAGGGCTTTCGTCGCACGGCCCTGATCCTGGTGGGGCGCGTGCTGGGCAGCGACCACTTCAGCGAGTCTTCGCTGTATCGGGCCGGCCATGCCCACCTTTATCGACCGTGATCATTTGGGGGATAACACCATGTCCGAACCGCTGTTCTCCGGCGCCAAGCTGGCCCTGCTCTGCGGCGACGAGCTGCTGACCTATCTGCGTGACATGAAGGACAGCATCCCCTATCCCGGGCATTGGGACTTTGCCGGCGGCGGTCGTGAAGGTGAGGAAACACCGAGCGAATGCGCGCTGCGGGAGCTGGACGAGGAGTTTTCCCTGCGTATCGGGGCTGAGCGCATCGAATGGGCACGGCGTTATCCCAGTGTCACCCAGCCCAATACCCATTCGTGGTTCCTGGTGGGACAACTGAGCCGCAAGGAAATCGAGGCGATCCGGTTTGGCGACGAAGGCCAGTATTGGCGAATGATGTCGATTGTCGAGTATCTGGAGCACCCGTTGGGTGTGCCCTATCTGCAGGAGCGGTTGCGTGATTACCTGGAGAACCGGGTTTCTGGGTCGTAATCATGTGCTGCTCTTGAAGGCCTTTTCGCGGGCAAGCCCTGCTCCTACAGTACATCGTCGTTCACCGATGTTGTGTACGACACAATACTGTAGGAGCAGGGCTTGTCGGATCGCCGCACCGCCGCGAAAAGGCCGGAACAGCCACCACCCATCCCCCATAAAAAAACGATGCTCACGGGCACCGTTTTTTTATCCAACCGAACGCAGCGAACGCCCTGCTACCGAACTCAGTAGTAGGCGTTTTCTTTCTGCGTATGGTCAGTCACATCACGTACGCCCTTGAGCTCGGGAATCCGCTCGAGCAAGGTGCGCTCGATGCCTTCGCGCAAGGTCACGTCGGCCTGGCCGCAGCCCTGGCAACCACCACCGAACTGCAGCACGGCGATGCCGTCTTCAACCACCTCGATCAGGCTGACCTGACCGCCGTGGCTGGCCAGCCCCGGGTTGATTTCGGTTTGCAGGTAGTAGTTGATACGCTCGTTGACCGGGCTGTCGGCATTGACCATCGGCACCTTGGCGTTTGGCGCCTTGATGGTCAACTGGCCGCCCATACGGTCGGTGGCGTAATCGACCACGGCATCATCGAGGAAGGCTTCGCTGAAGGAATCGATCCACGCGGTGAAGCTTTTCAGCCCCAGCGCGGTGTCTTCAGGTTTTTCTTCACCCGGCTTGCAGTAGGCAATGCAGGTTTCGGCGTACTGGGTACCCGGCTGGGTAATGAAAACGCGGATGCCGATCCCCGGGGTGTTCTGCTTCGACAGCAGATCAGCCAGATAATCGTGGGCGGCATCGGTAATGGTTATGGCGCTCATGGAATCTCCTCACAGACTTGCCGCCAGTTTACGCCAATCGAGCCGCCGGACAAAGTCCTAGTATTTTTGTCGGGAAAGCAGGGGTCGCCAACGGATACCCCCCACCAGCAACGCCGAGAAAATCAGCGCGCTGGCGATCCAGCCCGCCGGGCTTGGCCAGGTGCCGAGCAACAGCATCGAACCGACTATGGCAAATACCGGAATCAGCAGAGACAGCGGTGCTACCCGCGACAGCGGATATTCGCGCAACAACAGGTTCCAGCCCCAGTAACACAGGTGCGTGGCGCCATAGACCTGGAACGCCAGGGAGAACAGCAGGCCCGGCCCGACCTGATCCGGCAGCGCGACAAAGGGCGCCGCGCCGTGCTTGAGCCAGGTGAGCAGGAACAGCGGCAGCGGCGCGAACAGACTGGCCCAGACCACGAAGGCGAACACCTCCTTGACCCGGGACAGCTTGATCAGCACATTGCCCAGGCTCCAGGCGACGGCGCTGAGCACGATCAACAGCAACCCGGCGCGGCTCTCGCCCGCCGGGCTGTCGCACAGCACGCAGGCCAGGCCCAGGGCCGCCAGCAGCGCGCCGAGCAGTTGGGCCCCACTCAACGACTCGCGAAACAGCAACACGCCCCAGCCCAGGGTGAAGAAGGCGCTGGTCTGGATCAGCAGCGCCGCCGTTCCGGGGGGAACCCCCAGGCTGATACCAAAGTTGATGAGTCCCCACATGGCGACCCCGAAAATCATCCCGTACGCGGCGATCCACGACATCGCCACCTGTGGCCGGCGAATGAAAAACACCCATGGCAGAGCCGCCAGGGTAAAGCGCAGCGCCGTCAGCAGCAGTGGATCGATGTGGATCAGGCCCAGCTTGGTGATGGGGAAGTTCAAGCCCCATACGGCCGTGACCAGCACGGCGAGCAACAGGTGTTTTTTCTGCATGGCAAACCATCCGGATAGTCAGGAACGGCGATATGACTCGCCGCTACCCGACTACTTTGCCGATGCCCGTACCTGGCCCGCTTGCAATGCAAGGTCAACTTCAATTAAAAATGGGCCATGCCTATTCTCACCACCGACTTTTATCCCAGCACCTCACGCGAGGTGGTCGTCACCCGCCACGACTATGCCGACAACCAGGGATTCGACCACCATAACCACGAACGCGGCCAGTTCGCCTATGCCGCCTGTGGGGTGATCACGGTATTTACCGACCAGGGCGACTGGGTCGTGCCGCCGGGGCGCGCCATCTGGGTTCCGGCCGGACTCCCTCACGCCATGTGCATGCGCGGCCCGGTGACCATGCTCAACGCTTATATTCTGCCGGCCTCCCAGCAACGTCTGGCGCTGGCCGAAGACTGCCAGGTACTGGGGGTTTCCGAGCTGCTGCGGCAGTTGCTCGAGCAGGCGGCGCAGGTCCCGGCCCCGCTCAGCGAGCGCGACGAGTACCTGCTGGGCCTGTTGCTCCACGAAATCGCCAGGATGCCGAAGCTGGCACTGAACGCCCCGCTCCCCAGGGAACCGCGCCTGGCCAGGATCTGCCGCCGCTTGCTCGACCAGCCATCCCTGGAAATCGCTATCGACGAGATGGCTCAAGGCGCTGGCATGAGCCGGCGTACCTTCACCCGGCTGTTCCGCCAGCACACCGGCGTCAGCTTCGTCGAATGGCGCCAACAGGCATGCCTGCTGGCGGCGATCGTCCGCCTGGGCAATGGCGAAGCGGTGACGCGAGTAGCCATGGAACTGGGCTACAGCAGCCCGAGCGCCTTTGCCACGGTATTCCGCCGGGCGCTGGGCGAATCGCCCAGTCGCTATTTCCAGTGACCCCTGCCCTCAAAGGTTCTCGTAGCGGTTCATATCCAGCACCCCGGCATTGACCGGGTCGGTTTCCTGCAGGTAAGTCGTCAAATCATGGAAATACTGCCAGAACTGCGGATGACTGCGACGAATCCCCCAGCGCTGGACGATCTTTTCGAAGCTCGCGGCGTCCTTGGACTGCTCCATGGCATCGACAAACTCAGGCACCTGATCGGCGGGAATATTGAACATGAAATTCGGATAGCTGCTGAGGATCCCGGGATAAATGGTCACGGTGTCCAACCCCGGCTGATAGCGAGAAGCCTCGCCAAGCATAAAGGCCACGTTGCTGTGGGCACGGTTGCGCAACAGGCTGTAGATCTCACGCTTGCCGCTACGGCTTTCAATGCGCAGCATGGTGGCCTCCGGCAGCTGTTCGACGACCTTGAGCCCGGCCGCCGGCCGCGAGGTCAGGCGACTCAGTGACTGCTCGGCCTCCTGCAGCGCCGGGTCGATGTTCGGGCGCGAACAGTACGCGCCGTCACATCGGTTGATCGGGTCCGGATGCGCATTCAGATCGCCGTAACGCACCAGCAGTTGCCTGACGAAGTCGCCCTTCGGATCCTTTTCATCCAGCTTCAGGGCACTCGGCTTGCTGTCGTCGATACGCTCGTAGTCCAGCCACATCTTCAGCTTGCCGCCGTTCTGGTACCAGTCGTCGAGGTACCCATCGCGGGAATTAGCCGGCATCAGGCGCAGGAAATTCTGTTCGGCACCGTTGCGGATCAGATCGAAGTACAGCCGGGTCTGCGCCTGATGGGACACATTGCCAAACACGTCGAAGTTCACCACCAACTGGTAATAGGTCCGCTCCAGCAGCGGGTAGTCGAACAGCCACAGGGTTTGCGGCACCTCGCCGATCAGGCCCTTGCTCACCGTGGCGCTGTCAAAATGGCGGAAAATGCTCAGCAAGGCATTGTCGTTACCGGCCCACAGGCTCGACCAACTCGGGGCCCGGACAGTGGCGTAGGCATCCCTGCGCAAGGCTTCATACTCATTGCGCTTGTCGCGATAGGCCAGCCACAGGCTCAACACACTGCCGACATCGTCATTCTGCCCCGGCGTCGCCAGCAGCGGCGTCGCGGCCCCGCGATAAACCGCATCGGTGATGTACAGATCATGTTCCGGGGCCTGGAAAAACACCCAGAAGTTGTCACGAATCACGTCGGTAGCAATCTGCCCGCGACAGACCGGCCCACGGATAAAGGTGTCGACGAAGTATTCGGCGTTATCGAGCATGAACTGATAACGCGCCGCCACCGGGATCGCCTCGAAGGTTTCGAAGGGGTTGGCCCGCCGCTGCGGGCCGTAGCCCGGCGATGCCGTGACCTGCCAGTTGCCGCTGTAGAACAGGGTCTTGATCCGCGCCATCTTCGCCGCGCTCAGGGCATAGGTGATATGGGTCTTGTACACGATCACGCCCTGCACCGGCCATAACCGGTAATACACCTGGATGCCCGGGTCATCGTTCGGCTGGCGGGTGTTGATCAGTTCGATCGGCTGGCCGCTCGGCGTGCGCGAACGCACCCACTGGAAAAAGTGTCCCGGCTCGCCCCCTTCGAAATAGATGTGCGCCAGGAACCAGTGTTCATAGAGCCAGCGCCCCACCAGGCTTTCCCGGGCTCCCGGAGCGTTGAGCAGGTTTTCCCATTGGGTAATCTGCAACGACTCCCTGGCACTCGGTGCCAGGGCCTGTTCATCCATCGGCGCGCCGGAGGCCAGCCAACGTTGCAAGGTCTGGTACTGCTGATCGGTCAGCCCGGTCACGGCCAGCGGCATGCCCTCTTTCGGGTGGGCATCGGCATAGACCGCGAACTCGCCGGGCATCGGGCACATATTCTCGCGGTTCAGGCCCAGTACGATGTCTTCCGGCAACTTGGCATTGGGCTGCAAGGGCGTACGATGACCCAATTCCAACATGCGCGACATCAGGGCGGCCTGGCTGCCCTGGGCATCCAGCACGGAGTAAAACTGCTTCTGTTGCCATTGGCGCGGGGTATGGGCGTCGATATACAGGCGCGTGGGCTGGGAGGCCTCGCTGCGGTTGCCGTTATATACCGGGATCTTCGACGCGCCGCGCGCCGCGCCCTCGGCGCTGCCCAGGTTGAGTTGGCACGCCGCGTCGTAGCACGCATGGCAAGCCACGCACTTCTCGGCGAAGATCGGTTGAATGTCGCGGGTATAGGAAATCGCCGGAGCCGAGTCTTGCGCCTGGGTGATACTGCTAAGCATCAGCAGTAGGAAAGCGCTGAAAAAACGGTACGGCATGGCTCTGATCCTTGAAGTAAAAACGCGACGATTCTACAGCCTCATTGCGTCTTAAACATGAGTGATATTCATGCAAAACCTTGGAATGCTCTAAAAGCGCACAGGTTTGCTATCATCGCGGCTCTTCTGTATCCGTCCTTTCCAGGTAGTTTCCATGTCCGATCGCAGCGTTCGCCTTCAAGCTCTCCAGAAAGCTCTCAAAGAGCGCATCCTGATTCTCGACGGCGGCATGGGCACCATGATCCAGAGCTACAAGCTCGAGGAGCAGGACTATCGCGGCAAACGTTTCGCCGACTGGCCCAGCGATGTAAAGGGCAACAACGACCTGCTGGTCATCACCCGCCCGGATGTGATCGGCTCGATCGAGAAGGCCTACCTGGATGCCGGCGCGGATATCCTGGAAACCAACACCTTCAACGCCACCCAGGTGTCCCAGGCCGACTATGGCATGGAAGCGCTGGTCTACGAACTGAACGTGGAAGGCGCGCGCCTGGCCCGCAAGGTGGCCGACGCGAAAACCCTGGAGACCCCGGACAAGCCACGTTTCGTCGCCGGCGTGCTCGGCCCGACCAGCCGTACCTGCTCGCTGTCGCCGGACGTGAACAACCCCGGCTACCGCAACGTGACCTTCGATGAACTGGTGGAAAACTACACCGAGGCCACCAAGGGCCTGATCGAAGGCGGCGCCGACCTGATCCTGATCGAGACCATCTTCGACACCCTCAACGCCAAGGCGGCGATCTTCGCCGTGCAAGGCGTGTATGAAGAGCTGGGCTTCGAACTGCCGATCATGATCTCCGGGACCATCACCGATGCCTCCGGCCGCACCCTGTCCGGCCAGACCACCGAAGCCTTCTGGAACTCCGTGGCCCACGCCAAGCCGATCTCGGTGGGCCTGAACTGCGCCCTCGGCGCCAGCGAGTTGCGCCCTTACCTGGAAGAGCTGTCGAACAAGGCCAGCACCCACGTGTCCGCGCACCCCAACGCCGGCCTGCCAAACGAATTCGGCGAGTACGACGAACTGCCGGAAGAGACCGCCAAGGTCATCGAGGAATTCGCCCAGAGCGGTTTCCTGAACATCGTCGGCGGTTGCTGCGGGACCACTCCCGGCCATATCGGCGCCATCGCCAAGGCGGTGGCCGGTTACGCGCCACGCCCCATTCCGGACATCCCAAAGGCCTGCCGCCTGTCCGGCCTGGAGCCGTTCACCATCGATCGCCAGTCGTTGTTCGTCAACGTCGGCGAACGGACCAATATCACCGGTTCCGCCAAGTTCGCCCGGCTGATCCGCGAGGACAACTACACCGAAGCCCTTGAAGTCGCCCTGCAGCAGGTGGAAGCCGGTGCCCAGGTGATCGACATCAACATGGACGAGGGCATGCTCGACTCGAAGAAGGCCATGGTCACCTTCCTCAACCTGATCGCCGGTGAGCCGGATATCTCCCGCGTACCGATCATGATCGACTCCTCCAAGTGGGAAGTGATCGAAGCCGGCCTCAAGTGCATCCAGGGCAAGGGCATCGTCAACTCCATCAGCATGAAGGAAGGGGTCGAGCAGTTCATTCATCACGCCAAACTGTGCAAGCGCTACGGCGCCGCCGTGGTGGTGATGGCCTTCGACGAAGCCGGCCAGGCCGACACCGAAGCGCGCAAGAAGGAAATCTGCAAACGCTCCTACGACATCCTGGTGAATGAAGTCGGCTTCCCACCGGAAGACATCATCTTCGACCCGAACATCTTTGCCGTCGCCACCGGCATCGAGGAACACAACAACTACGCCGTCGATTTCATCAATGCCTGCGCCTATATCCGCGACGAGCTGCCCCACGCACTGACCAGCGGCGGCGTGTCCAACGTATCGTTCTCGTTCCGCGGCAACAACCCGGTACGCGAGGCGATTCACTCGGTGTTCCTGCTGTACGCGATCCGCAACGGCCTGACCATGGGTATCGTCAACGCCGGCCAGCTGGAGATCTACGACCAGATCCCGGCGGAACTGCGTGACGCCGTCGAGGACGTGATCCTCAACCGCACCCCGGAAGGCACCGACGCCCTCCTCGCCATCGCCGACAAGTACAAGGGCGACGGCAGCGTCAAGGAAGCCGAGACCGAAGAGTGGCGTGGCTGGCCCGTCAACAAGCGCCTGGAACATGCGCTGGTCAAGGGCATCACCACCCACATCGTTGAAGACACCGAAGAGTCGCGCCAGTCCTTCAAGCGCCCGATCGAAGTGATCGAAGGCCCGCTGATGTCCGGCATGAACATCGTCGGCGACCTGTTCGGCGCCGGGAAGATGTTCCTGCCCCAGGTAGTGAAGTCCGCCCGGGTGATGAAGCAGGCGGTGGCCCACCTGATCCCGTTCATCGAGCTGGAAAAAGGCGACAAGCCGGAAGCCAAGGGCAAGATCCTCATGGCCACGGTCAAGGGCGACGTCCACGACATCGGCAAGAACATCGTCGGCGTGGTCCTCGGTTGCAACGGCTACGATATCGTCGACCTCGGCGTAATGGTCCCGGCGGAGAAAATCCTCCAGGTGGCCAAGGAGCAGAAGTGCGACATCATCGGCCTGTCCGGGCTGATCACCCCGTCGCTGGATGAAATGGTCCATGTCGCCCGGGAAATGCAGCGCCAGGACTTCCACCTGCCGCTGATGATCGGCGGCGCGACCACCTCCAAGGCCCACACCGCGGTGAAGATCGAACCGCGCTACAGCAACGATGCGGTGGTCTATGTCACCGACGCCTCCCGCGCCGTCGGCGTCGCGACCCAGTTGCTGTCCAAGGAACTCAAGCCCGGCTTCGTCCAGAGGACCCGCGAGGAGTACGTCGAGGTCCGCGAGCGCACCGCCAACCGCAGCGCCCGTACCGAGCGCCTGAGCTACCCGGTGGCCGTCGCCAAGAAGCCGCAGTTCGACTGGAGCACCTACCAGCCGGTCAAACCGACCTTCACCGGCACCAAGGTGCTGGACAATATCGATCTCAGGGTCCTCGCCGAATACATCGACTGGACCCCGTTCTTTATCTCCTGGGACCTGGCCGGCAAATTCCCGCGCATTCTCGAGGATGAAGTGGTCGGCGAAGCCGCAACCGCGCTCTATGCCGATGCCCGGGAAATGCTCGACAAGCTGATCAACGAGAAACTGATCAGCGCCCGCGCGGTGTTCGGCTTCTGGCCGGCCAACCAGGTGCAGGACGATGACCTGGAAGTCTACGGCGCCGATGGCCAGCCACTGGCCAAGCTGCATCACCTGCGCCAGCAGATCATCAAGACCGACGGCAAGCCGAACTTCTCCCTGGCCGACTTCGTCGCGCCGAAAGACAGCGGCCTGACCGACTACGTGGGCGGCTTTATCACCACCGCAGGGATCGGCGCCGAAGAAGTCGCCAAGGCCTATCAGGACAAGGGCGACGACTACAACTCGATCATGGTCAAGGCCCTCGCCGACCGCCTGGCCGAGGCCTGTGCCGAGTGGCTGCACCAACAGGTGCGGAAAAACTACTGGGGTTATGCCAAGGACGAGCAACTGGACAACGACGCGCTGATCAAGGAGCAGTACAGCGGTATTCGTCCGGCGCCCGGCTACCCGGCCTGCCCCGACCACACCGAGAAAGGCACCCTGTTCGCCCTGCTCGACCCGGCGGCCAGCGAAGGCAAGGCCGGCGACAGCGGCGTGTTCCTCACCGAGCACTACGCGATGTTCCCGGCGGCGGCGGTCAGCGGCTGGTATTTCGCCCATCCGCAGGCGCAGTACTTCGCCGTCGGCAAGGTCGACAAGGACCAGGTCGAAAGCTACACCGCGCGCAAGGGCCAGGAGCTGAGTGTCAGTGAGCGCTGGCTGGCACCGAACCTGGGCTACGACAACTAACGGGAGAATTGTCTATGCTCTCCACACACAACCTTGTGTGTGGAGGACTCCATGGACGATCCGCTCGACAACAAGCCGCCGACCTTCTGGCAAATGCTCCATAGCGTCATGGCGGCGGCCTTTGGCGTACAAAGCGGGAAAAACCGTGCCCGTGACTTTACCCATGGCAAACCGAGCCACTTCGTGATGATTGGCATCCTGTTCACCGCGATCTTCGGTCTGACGCTCTACGGGGTGGTCAAGCTGGTGCTGCACTTCGCCGGCGTATGACACCGGCAGGCGCGGCCGAACTCAGGGCAGTACGGTTTTCAGGGTGAACGGATAACGGTAGCTGCCCGACTTGCCGCGGGCACTCAGAGCCCTGAAATCCACGCGGTAATCCTCGTTGGTGCTGAAGCGCAACAGTTTCTCGGCCTGGGCCTTGTCGATCAGTTCAAGTGCCTGGACCTGCCGATCACGGCCACCATAGTGGGTAAAGTCGACTCCGTCGGCATGATCACGCAGCAGCACCATCGCCCAGCCACCCAGGGTGAAGTGCCCGGCCACCAGCACGCTCAGGCGCCCGTCGATACGCGCCCGGAGAATATCCGCAGAACTGTTGACGGCACTGAACAGGACATCCCGTCCAGGCCGGCGACCCGCCTTTTCGAAGGCAGCCATGGCGCCCAGGGCCATTTCATCGTTGGCCGCCCAGACCAGTGACGTCTGCGGATAGCGCCGAATCATCTGCTCGGCTTGATCAAAGGCGCGGGCGCGACTCCACTCGCCGTAGACCAACTGCCGCAGATGCACCTGCGGGAACTCCGCCAGCGCCCGACGCAGGCCTTGCTCGCGCAGTTGCGAGGCCGGAGTGAGCTTCATCCCGGCAAAGGCCAGCAAATCAATGGGCTGGCCGGGCGCCTGCAACGAGCGTTGCCGGACCAGCTCCTTGAGCATCAGGTAGCCGCCCTGTTCGTCGTTCTGCACCATGCTGCCCAGCAGCTCCGGTACGTCACCGAGCCGCTCGCTCTGCTCCGCGGTCAAGCGGTTGTTGACAATGAACAGCTTGACCCCGCGGCCCTGGGCCATCCGCAGGATTTGCGGGGCCACGGACTGCTCATTGACGAATATCAGGTAATCGGGAGGGTGCGTGGCCTGCAGGGTTTCGTAAGCCTGGGCGAGACTGGTTTGCGGGTCGCGCTCGCCATAACGCACCGTCAGGTCCATGCCGAGATTGCTCGCGGCCGCCTGCATGAAATGGGCATAGCTGACCCAGAACGGCTCCGTGGAATAACCAGGATTGAGAAACACCACCGTGGTGGCCTGGGCCACCATCCAGAACGGCAGGCTCAGGATCAGCAAGCCTTTGCAGAGAGTCTTCAGCATGTCACCGCGCCCCGGAAAATAGCGGCGTATCATACAGGCAAATTGCCTGTACCTTGCGGCAGACCATCGGAATTGTCCGACAACTCTCACCATAAAAACGCTATGGAATGTAGGAGCGAGCTTGCTCGCGATGGACGTCAACGATAACGCGGGGCCTCGGATAAGCGCAGTGCCCTTGCGTTCATCGCGAGCAAGCTCGCTCCTACAGTTACGGCAGATTGTGCATCCGTGTGACGGCAGGTGCCGCCTTATTTGTGACTGACCCAGAATACAGCGGTGGCCACCACCAGGATGATCAGGAACAGGATCGCCCAGGCATCAACCGTGCTGTCGCTTTTCCTTGCTTTGACTGGATTGCTCATCGCATCGCCTCTTGTCGGTTTTATCGGTGATTGCTGCAAACTCGCTGATAGTTAAGTAGAGAATTGCCCATACCACAAACAGGGTTATGGTTCGTCGACGAACGTTAGTCGTTTTGGTTCTGTGCATATACTCAAACATCACTTTTACGCATAACTGCAAACTGCTATCGTGCGCCGGCTCCGTCAATGGAGTGCGCGGCCGTGCGCGCAGAATTGTTGAGATACCCCGGGGGCCTGGAGCGCCGGGGGTATTTATGAAGCCTGAGAACAGGATCTATATGTACGTATACGACGAGTACGATCAGCGGATCATCGAGGACCGCGTCAAGCAGTTCCGTGATCAGACCCGACGCTATCTGGCAGGTGAGCTGAGCGAAGAAGAGTTCCGCCCGCTGCGTCTGCAAAATGGCCTGTATGTCCAGCGTTTCGCCCCGATGCTGCGGGTTGCCGTGCCTTATGGTCAGCTGACGTCGCGCCAGGCGCGAATGATGGCGCGGATCGCCCGCGACTACGACAAGGGCTACGCCCACGTCAGTACCCGGCAGAACGTGCAGTTCAACTGGCCGGCGCTGGAAGACGTGCCGGAGATTCTCGCCGAGCTGGCCACCGTGCAGATGCACGCGATCCAGACCAGCGGCAACTGCCTGCGCAACGTCACCACCGATCAGTTTGCCGGTGTCGCCGCCGACGAGTTGATCGACCCGCGCCCTTGGTGCGAGATTGTCCGCCAGTGGACCACCTTCCACCCGGAGTTCGCCTACCTGCCGCGCAAGTTCAAGATAGCCATCAACGGCTCGACCTCGGACCGCGCGGCCATCGAAGTCCACGACATCGGCCTGGAGCCGGTGCATAACGCCGCCGGCGAACTGGGCTTCCGGGTCCTGGTCGGTGGTGGCCTGGGCCGTACCCCGGTGGTCGGTGCCTTTATCAACGAGTTCCTGCCGTGGCAGGACCTGTTGAGCTATCTCGATGCCATCCTGCGGGTCTACAACCGCTACGGCCGTCGCGACAACAAGTACAAGGCGCGGATCAAGATCCTGGTCAAGGCCTTGACCCCGGAAGTCTTCGCCGAGAAAGTCGACGCCGAGATGGTCCACCTGCGCGGCGGCCAGACCACCCTCACCGAGGCAGAAGTCCATCGCGTCGCCAAGCACTTCGTCGACCCGGACTACAAGGTCCTGGACAACCAGGTCGCTGAACTGGCCGAACTGGACCAGCAGCACCCGGGTTTCGCCCGCTGGCGCACTCGTAACACCCTGGCCCATAAAAAGCCCGGCTATGTGGCCGTGACCTTGTCCCTCAAGCCCACCGGCGTAGCCCCGGGCGACGTGACCGACAAGCAATTCGATGCCATCGCCGACCTGGCCGACCGCTACAGCTTCGGCCAACTGCGCACCTCCCACGAGCAGAACATCATTCTCGCCGACGTGGAACAGAGCCAGTTGTTCACCCTCTGGGGCGAACTGCGCGAAAACGGTTTCGCCACGCCGAACATCGGCCTGCTGACCGATATCATCTGCTGCCCGGGCGGCGACTTCTGCTCCCTGGCCAACGCCAAGTCGATCCCGATCGCCGAGTCGATCCAGCGCCGCTTCGACGATCTGGACTACCTGTTCGATATCGGCGAACTGGACCTGAACATTTCCGGTTGCATGAACGCCTGCGGCCACCACCACGTCGGCCATATCGGCATTCTCGGGGTGGACAAGAAAGGCGAAGAGTTCTACCAGGTGTCCCTCGGCGGCAGCGCCAGCCGTGACGCCAGCCTGGGCAAGATCCTCGGCCCGTCCTTCGCCCAGGAGGCCATGCCCGACGTGATCGAGAAACTGATCGACGTCTACGTGGAAAAACGTACCGAAGACGAACGCTTCATCGACACTTACCAGCGAATCGGTATCGACCCCTTCAAGGAGCGCGTCTATGCAGCGAATCATTAAGAACAACGCCGTTATCGACGAGACCTGGCACCTGCTGCCCAAGGACGCGTCCTTCGACGGCATCTCCAACTGCGACGACCTGATCGTGCCGCTGGCCCTGTGGCGCGAGCACGCCCACGCCCTCAAGGCCCGCGACGGCGGCCTGGGCGTGTGGCTGGACGCCGATGAAGAAGCCGAGGAAATCGGCGATGACGTGCAACACTTCCAGGTCATCGCGCTGAACTTCCCGGCCTTCACCGACGGCCGCAACTACTCCAATGCCCGCCTGCTGCGTGACCGTTACGGTTACAAGGGCGAGCTGCGGGCGATTGGCGATGTGCTGCGCGACCAGTTGTTCTACCTGCACCGTTGCGGTTTCGACGCCTACGCCCTGCGTGCGGACAAGGACCCCTACGAAGCCCTGGAAAGCCTCAAGGACTTCTCGGTGACCTACCAGGCCGCCACCGACGAACCGCTGCCGCTGTTCCGTCGCCGCTGAAGCTTGTCCGGCCGGGTGCCTCCAGGCACCCGCGCCGGGCTTCAAGCATCCAGCTCCTGCGCTGGGATTCTCTCGAGCACCTCTTCGGTCAACGCCAGCGTCTCCCTGGCCTGGGCTTCCCGCCAAGCCCTGAGTTGATCCCCCATCTGGGCCTCCAGTTCGATATCGATGAACTCATGCCAATGGGGATCACTTCTGCTCGTACGCCGGGCATCCAGCGCGGACACAGCAGCCTGGTGCTGCGCATCAATCCCCTTGAATCGCGAAGGGTTATGCTCCTTCAGGTAGCTGGCCCAGAACTCGCGATCGGCCAAGGCCCGCGCATACGCCGGGGTCCGCTCCCGGGCCAGGACCTTGGCATAAGCCGCGTCCAGATGCTGCTCCGTCACCCGGGCCAACTCAGTAAACGTCATGTGTTTGGGCTGTCCCGGCAAGCGAAGTCGCTCCGTCAGACCGATGCGGTAGGCCAGCCTCACCTCCACCGGGTCGACCCCTGACGCATCGGGCAACTTCAACCGCGCCTCGATATCCGTCTGAGCCAGGCTCTCGACTTCATCCAGGCGCCACAATCCCCGGGACAGCTTCAACAGATTCAGTTCGGTAGTAGCCGGGGTGCCCACGACCATGGCCCTCGCCTGATTCACCAGGACCCGGATCTCCATGTCGCTGAAGATCAGTTCCGCACCATCGGAGCAGGTCTGCGGATGGGACGCCGAGACAAACAGCTCCTCGCGCAGTTCACTGTATTGACTGACCGCCTCCACGACCTGCCAGACCCGCAGGCTCAAATCCTCGCGCGCCTCGCGATATTCGGCGGTGACACTCAGGTCCGCCAGCAGCTTGAAAAAGTCCGCGGAACCTTGCTGCCGATGCAGCAACTGCCATTGCTGTTCTTTCAGAACCTTCTGCTCGGCGGATATGGCCCCCAGCCAGTTGTCGCACTCGCGAAGCGACGTGGTTCGACGCAGGGCATGGGGGTGCCGCCGGCCCGGCATATCGATGCCGAAATTGATGCCGGTTTCGCGTTCGTAACGCTGCAACCGCAGCATGCCCTCGACCGAAAGCGCCGGGTTGTCATGAAGGTGGGTAATCCGGTTGATGGAGACCGGCCCGGAGTAAACCGCCTCGGGGATGGTCGAAATCCGATTGCCCCGCAGATCCACACGCTGCAGGTTGCTCAACCCCGGCAGCCCGACAGGCCAGCGATCCAGCTCGGTATGACGCAACAACAGGGTCTCCAGCTGGCTCATCTGGCTGATATCGGGGGGCTGGACCAGAGGGTTATCCGAAAGATTCAGGAATTTCAGCCGGGTCAGCCGGGTCAACACCTCCGCGCTCTGGCGGTTCAGCACAATCTGGTTGCCTGGCAGGTGCAGATGGATCAGTTCGGACATCTGCCCCAACTCCACCGGCAGGCTACCCAGATGGTTGAAGCCCATGGACAACCAGCGCAACTGCCTGAAGCAGGATAAAAATGAGACTTCGGTGCTGGCGACGGCCATATCATTCATGAACAGAAAGCCCACATGACTGAAGTCGGCGCTGATCGCCGGCAAGTCTCCGACCCGCATGCCCAACAGGTCCAGTTCGTAGAAGTACTGTCCACCCAACCGATTGCGGTTGGACTGTTTTCTCCAGCAGGCCAGGATCGCATCGGCCACCCGCTGCTTGTTGTCGAGGGCCACGGGAGCGACTTGCAAGGTGCCCCGCACACGCCTCCAGGTCTGGCGCTGCACCCATTTATCCAGTGTGGTGAACAACACCTCATACTCCCCCCGCAGGCGCTCGAGCTCCACCAGGCAGGCAGACTCGGGCAGGTGGAGTGAAGTGAGAAAACGACCCACCTCTTCCGAGGAGAACCCCGGATACAAGTCACGCACACGCCCTATCAATCGCTCGGAATACCCCAGGACCCTGCCGACATCGCTCATCGGGTAACCGATGCGCCCGGAGGCCAGGCGCATCGGTGGCCTGAACCTGCGACTGAAAGGCGACAGGCCCAGCGTATCCTGGGCGGCATAAGGATCTCGGGCAACCTGGGCGACAATCTGTTCTTTCAGCCAGGCGCCTCGCTCCGCACCGCGGAATCCGAGGGCAACGCGATCAGGCTCCGGCAAGGCACGCACCATCGCGTCGAATATGTTATCGGCCCTGCCCAGGAGCGTCCCCGAGTGATCGAAGGCGTTGTACTGTCGACCGACCTTGAGAATCACCCGGGGCGTGGTGATATCCGGATCCCCCGCCGTTTCCAGCGCCTCACTGGTAAAGCGCTGTTCTCGCAACTCAATCCGCAACCCCTTGGCCGGCCAGCCGGGTAATCGCCCAAGCGTATGCAGTGCAAGACGGTCTGCCAGGGCGTATTGCGGGGCCAGCAAATACCAGCTCTCGCACACCCGGTTAAGCCGCAACTGCTTGAGGTACCAGCTAATTTCCTCCGAGAACCGTAGCGGCACCCGCTCGCTCAAGAGATCGAGTTCGGCGCTGTTGGCATGGGCGATCAATTCCCGGGCGACACTTCCCGGTAAGCCGGGGAACACCCCGAGAATACGATTGACCCTGTCGTCGTCGGTTTTCTCGCTCGCCGCGTACAACTCGTCGAACAACCATTGCCTTCGCTGCCCGGCCCATTGCCTGAGGCGTTGGCTCAGTACCCGGACACGCCGCCCGTTGTCCGTCAGCTCCGCACCGAACAGCGTTTGACGCTCAGGCTCGCTCAACATGTTCAGCGTCGACTGGAGCAGGTTGCCATTCTTGAGCTGCGACTCGATGATCTGCAACGAGGAGAACTGCTCGCCCGTGCGCCGACCGTACTCCTGCATGACTTCACCCAACCCATTGAACACCTGGACGACCCGGTTTTCCGGCCAGTCGGGCAACGATGTCAGTACCCGCAAGCGCAGATCGCCCTGCTCCAGCGTTCGCGATAGCGCGTCGGGTACCTCGCCGATAAAATCGCTGATGGCCTGGTCGATCCTGAAGCGCTTGATCGTATCGAGCAGCAGCGCGGGCACCGGCTGATTGTCCGCCAGGGCTTTGCGCAAGACATTCTCCTGAGCGGAACAGAACTGGCGGATCTTCAAACGCAGCTGGTTGCCGAGTCCGACCATGGGCTCGCCGAGGCGGCGGAACAATTGCTCCACGGGCCAGTCAGCGACGCGCTCGTAAATCGTTTGCCAGACACCCGTACGGTTGAACCTGAGCGGCACGGCGTGAAACGCTTCGCCTTCCGGGTGCTCAATCTGCCATTGCAGGCGAGCCCGGTCATACCTCACGGCATATACTTTCCCTTCCAGCGGCAAATAGAGATTGTCCTGGAACGGATAAAGCCCCATCGCGTCGGCCTCGAGATCCTCAGGCAAACGGATATCACGCTCATAGGGGGCAAGATCGGCTCTCCACAAGCGGCGCCGACCTCCCGGCGCTTCAACGGGAATCAAGGCATCGACTGAAGACGGGGACAGCGTCTTGAACAGGGCCTTGCCGCCCTTCACCACCACCGCCCCGGCCGCCAACAGGGCGAGGTCTTCGACCACACCCAGCAGATAGCCGAGGGCCTCGCGTTTTTCCCCGAGTTGCCAAGCCGCGAATCCGTCATAGACCTCCACGACCATCTTCACCGCCGCCGCCGCCAGGATGATCTGACCGATTACCGGCACGAACGATAAAGCCAGCGCCAACAGGCTCAGACCGGCTTCGCGGTAGGCGTCCAGACGCGCCTGGCGCACCCGGGCGTCGACGTCGGCCGTGGGCACCGCCAGCAGCCGCGCATGCGCCTTGATCTGACGGTAGCGTTGCTGCTGGAAACTTTCGAACAGATCGCCTTCGATGGGTACTTCGGTCAGCGGGATATATTGGAAAATCGCCGGCACGGGCGGCCAGGTTCGATCCTGGGAAAGCAATCTGGCATTGAGGGTTCGCAGGAACCGCAGCCGGTGCTCCTCGGGGACGAAACGGGCGAAAAACTGCCGATAAGACGGGTCCCGAAGTTTCAGCGTCAAATCATGCTCAAGGAGGAGAAAGTGCCGGTAGTACTTCAGTGGACCACGCGGGTCATCCGGAATATAGGCAATACAGGGTAAGGTCGAGTCCTCCGCCAGTTTCGCGCCGATGACCACCCATCCGCTCAACTCGATATCGAACATTTTCATCCGACTGTAATGCAGGAGTTCGCCACCCAACCTCAAACCTGCCTGCCCCTTGACCAACTCCAGCAGTAAAGCGTAGGTGGTCGCGGTGATCTCCCCCTTCATGTAGGCGATATCGGCGGTCACCGCCAAGGTCTGCTTGTCATACTCGGCAAAGTGCTGTTTTACCGACAAAGCTCCGTTGGCCGACGGCTGACCGGGAGGATTGAAAACACTGTCGATATGCGCCTGGTACAAGGCCCCCAGGTTCAGCGTTCGACAAGCCCAGGCAAAGTCTTCCGGTGCAAGTGAGGTGTTAACACCCCCAGCATCAGCGGGAAACTGGATAACCGCCTTGCCTGACAACACTCCCGACAAGGTCTCGCCAGCCTCGAAGTTCTGCAAGGCCGCCTCCAGCAGCGTCTGGCTGTGGGAGAAGGTATAGAATTTATCTTCGAAGATACTGGACAGGTAAGTAGCATCGACCCTGACAAAGCGGGCACTTTGCAAGTCCTGGTCGCTGTTGATCTGTCTTTCCAGCGCCTGGACCAGAAGTGGCGTACAGAACACATCAATCTTCTGCAACTGCGCCATGATCCGCCGGACTTCATGTCTCGACGTTTCCAGGGCCAGCAGATGTTCGCGAAATAACAGGCGTATTTCCGGAGCGGCTCGGTAGAGCCAACTGGGAATCTTCTCTTTGATCCTATCGAAATGAATACCTGCCTCGGCAGGTATCCGGCTGTACTCAACGACGTTTGTTTCTTCCATGGCAATCAACCTGGATATCCATTAGAGATTCCAGCTTATTGAGTGTTTGCCATGGAAAGGGGGTACTTATTTGAGGGTCGGATGGTTTCTGTCCGAGACGATTGACAGAAACCATCGAGGTAGCGGTCTACCAGAAACGTTGCTGGGTCAAACGACTCCACCCATTGACCAGCACACGCTCCAGCGAGCTGCTGGCCGCCAGCCCGACGCGCTCTTGCAGGCTCTTGCGTTCGGCATAGTGCAGATGGAACAACTCGGCATGTTTTGCGCGGTCGGACAGGTATTCATCGCTGGTCTTCAGTTCGTCCACCAACTGCTTGTCCAGGGCCGCGACACCCAGCCAGATTTCGCCGGTGGCCACTTCATCGATGGCCAGTTGCGGGCGGTACTGCGAGACAAAGTTCTTGAACAGGCGATGGGTGATATCCAGGTCCTGCTGAAACTTCTCACGGCCTTTTTCAGTGTTTTCGCCAAACACGGTCAAGGTACGCTTGTACTCGCCGGCGGTCAGCACTTCGAAATCGATATCGTGCTTCTTCAGCAGCTTGTTGACGTTGGGCAACTGCGCCACCACGCCGATGGAGCCGAGAATGGCAAAGGGCGCGCTGATGATCTTGTCGCCGATGCAGGCCATCATGTAGCCGCCGCTGGCCGCGACCTTGTCGATGCAGATGGTCAGCGGTACGCCGGCCTCGCGGATACGCGCCAGTTGCGAGGAGGCCAGGCCATAACTGTGGACCATGCCGCCGCCGCTCTCCAGGCGCAACACCACTTCATCCCTGGGCGTGGCCAGGCTGAGCAATGCGGTGATCTCATGACGCAGGCTTTCAGTGGCCGAAGCCTTGATGTCGCCGTCGAAATCCAGCACGAATACCCGTGGCTTGGACTCCGGCTGCTTCTTGTGTTTTTTCTCGCTCTTGGCCTGCTGCTTGCGCAGGACCTTGAGCTGGTCCTTGTCGAGCAGGCTCTGCTCCAGGCGCTCGCGCAGACCCTTGTAGAAATCGTTGAGCTTGCTGACCTGCAACTGCCCCGCCGACCGGCGCCGACCTTTGCTGCGTAGCGTGGCCGCGGTCACCAGGACCACGACGATCGCAATAACCAGGGTAACGGTTTTAGCCAGAAAACTTGCGTACTCGGCGACAAACTCCACGGTGACTCCTTACAAAACCAGGCGGCCCCCGGCTGTGGGAGCTCACGACCAATCCAGCATACCGTCGAGGCGGCCTTGCGGCCAGTTGTGGCACCGCCTGAATTGTGTCTCTAACAAACATTTCAAACGAGCGTATGTTTTTTTATTGACAGGCTTCCGCCATCCTCATAACCTCGCCAGACCTTCAACGTACCGGGACGACGCGGACGTGGGCAGCATTTATCTGATTCGACATGGCCAGGCCTCCTTCGGTGCGGATGACTACGACGTGCTCTCGCCGATCGGTATTCGCCAGGCCGAGGTCCTCGGTAAGCACCTGGCCGACCTGGGCCTGAGCTTCGACCGTTGCCTGGCCGGCGACCTGCGCCGCCAGCAGGATACCGCGCTCACCGCCCTGGCGCAGTGCGACGGCGCCGGCCTGTTGGTCCCGCCCCTGGAAACCGATACAGCCTTCAACGAGTTCGACGCCGACGCGGTGATCCGCGCGCTGTTGCCCGGCTTGCTGCCGGATGAACCCGAAGCCCTGCACATCCTGCGCAACGCCGCGCAAAACCGTGGCGAGTTCCAGCGCCTGTTCGCCCTGATCATCGAGCGCTGGCTCAGTGGCCAGCATGACACCCCGGAGCTGGAAAGCTGGCTGGGGTTTGTCGCCCGGGTCGAGGGCGGGCTGCGGCGGATTCTCGAACAGGCCGACAACAGCCAGAAAATCGCCGTGTTCACCTCCGGCGGAACCATCACCGCCCTGCTCCACCTGATCACCCGAATTCCAGCCAGGGAAGCCTTTGAGCTGAACTGGCAGATCGTCAACACCTCGCTCAACCAGCTCAAGTTTCGCGGTCGCGAGGTGGCCCTGGCGTCCTTCAACAGTCAAGCGCACCTGCAACTGCTGAAGGCCCCGGAGCTGATCACCTTCCGATAAGCTCCGGCCCACCGTGACCCTTGGGGTCGTTGCCGTATTTACCCATAAAAGGATCGAACCATGACCTCTGTAGCCCACGCCGTAGAAGCAATGCAACACAAGTTCAACCCAGCCGCCGCCGCCGGCCTGGACGTTGTCTTCGGCTTCCGTATCGACAATGACCAGCACTTCTCGCTGATCGTCAAGGACGGCACCTGCAAACTGCTGGAAGGCGAAAACCCGGATGCCAACGTGACCCTGGTAACTGACGGCGAGACCATGAAAGGCATCGTCAGCGGCGAGACCGACGGCATGCAAGCATTCATGGGCGGCAAGCTGCGCGTCGAAGGCGACATGATGCTGTCGATGAAGCTGAGCGAGCTGTTCCCGACCTGATCCACGCCCGTAGAACAGTCGAAACCCGATAGCCCGCGATGCCCACCCTGGCGTCACGGGCATCGGGTTTCGTGCGTTATATCGCCCCCCCCCCCGAGCAAGCCTGCTCCGGCAATGGGCACTCTTGCCAAGCACCGCTTTCCCTCTACGCTGGCCTATCAGGCACGCTGATCATCCTGCAACACCCCGGCCTATAACAGCGGAGCGCGCTTGTAGGCAGACAGGGCGAGCATTAGATTAGTCAATAATCTCTGGCCTCCAGAATAAGCAGAAGGGATAAGCATGACGCTTACTGACCAGTCCACCCGTATCCGCGCCGGCGAAGAGCTGGATGCCGGCTTGATCGATCCGTATCTCAAGGCTCATATTCCGGGCCTGCACGGCCTGCCGACGATCAGCCAGTTCCCCGGCGGCGCCTCGAACCTGACCTACCTGATCCGCTACCCGGAACAGGAATTTGTCCTGCGTCGGCCGCCGTTCGGTCACAAGGCCAAGTCCGCCCACGACATGGGTCGCGAGTTCCGCATCCTCAACCAGCTCAAGGACGGTTTCCCGTACTGCCCCAAGGCTTATGTGCACTGCACCGACGAGTCGGTGATCGGCGCCGAGTTCTATGTGATGCAGCGGGTCGAGGGCATCATCCTGCGCTCCGACCTGCCACCGGAGCTGGGCCTGGATGCCGCGCAGACCGAAACCCTGTGCAAGAGCTTTATCGACCGTCTGGTCGAACTGCACCAGGTCGACTACACGGCCTGCGGCCTGGCTGACCTGGGCAAACCCGAGGGTTACGTCGAGCGGCAGATCCGTGGCTGGAGCGAGCGTTACGAAAAAGCCCTGACCCCTGACGCCCCGAGCTGGGAAGCGGTACGGACCTGGCTCAAGGACAAGATGCCCGCCGACCATCCGACCTCGAGCATCGTGCACAACGACTATCGCTTCGACAACGTGATCCTCGATCCCCACAACCCGATGCAGATCATCGGCGTGCTCGACTGGGAACTGACCACTATCGGCAACCCGCTGATGGACCTGGGCAACACCCTGGCCTACTGGATCGAGGCGGGCGACCCGGCCCCGGTGCAATTGATGCGCCGCCAGCCCAGCCACGCCCCCGGCATGCTGACCCGCCGCCAGTTCGTCGACTACTACGCCGAACGTTCGGGGATCGCCATCGACAACTTCGATTTCTACTACACCTACGGCCTGTTCCGCCTGGCCGGCATCGTGCAGCAGATCTACTACCGCTTCTTCCACGGCCAGACCCAGGACAACCGCTTTGCGCAGTTCATTCACATGAACAAGCTGCTGGAGCAGATGAGCCTGAAAGTCATCCAGTCGTCCAGCCTCTGACCGCGCCTACAACCAGGAAAATCACCATGTCCAAGACCCAGTTGTTCGACCTCGATGGCAAGATCGCCTTTGTTTCCGGCGCCAGCCGTGGTATCGGCGAGGCCATTGCCAAGCTGCTGGCCCAGCAAGGCGCCCATGTGATTGTCTCGAGCCGCAAGCTCGAAGGCTGCCAGCACGTGGCCGATGCGATCATCGCCGACGGCGGCAAGGCCACCGCCATCGCCTGCCATATCGGTGAAATGGAACAGATCAGCCAGGTCTTCGCCGGTATCCGCGAGCAGTTCGGGCGTCTGGACATCCTGGTCAACAACGCCGCTACCAACCCGCAGTTCTGCAATGTGCTGGACACCGATCTCAGCGCGTTCCAGAAAACCGTCGACGTGAATATCCGCGGCTACTTCTTCATGTCGGTGGAAGCCGGCAAGCTGATGCGCGAGCACGGCGGTGGCAGCATCATCAACGTGGCCTCGATCAACGGCATTTCCCCGGGCATCTTCCAGGGCATCTACTCGGTGACCAAGGCCGCCGTGATCAACATGACCAAGGTCTTCGCCAAGGAGTGCGCGCAGTTCGGTATTCGTTGCAACGCCCTGCTCCCGGGCCTGACCGACACCAAGTTCGCCTCGGCCCTGGTCAGCAACGAAGCGATCCTCAAGACCGCCCTGCAACAGATCCCCCTCAAGCGCGTCGCCGCGCCGAGCGAAATGGCCGGGGCCGTGCTGTACCTGGCCAGCGATGCCTCCAGCTACACCACCGGGGTAGCGCTGAACGTGGACGGTGGTTTCCTGTCCTGATCATGAAATAAAAATTCCATCAGTTGAATTTATTGAATTTAAATTCTATAAATAGCCCTTCCTGAAAATAATAATCAGAGGGCGTGGTGATGGACGAGTTGGGAATAGGCTTGATCGGCACGGGCTTTATGGGCCGTGCCCACGCGCTGGCATTTCACAATGCCAGCGCCGTATTCGAACTGCCGCTGAAGCTGCGCCTGGTGGCACTGGCGGATGCCGACGCCCGGCGTGCCGAATCCTGCGCCCAGGCCTGGGGTTTCGAGCAGGCCTACGGCGACTGGCAACAACTGATTGACGATCCCCGGGTCGGGGTGGTGGCGATCACCACGCCCAATCACCTGCATTTCCCCATGGCCATGGCCGCCCTTGCGGCGGGCAAGGCGGTGTACTGCGAAAAACCCCTGGCGGTCGACCTGGATCAGGCAACGCAAATGCGTGACGCTGCCCGACAGGCCGGCGTGGTCACCCGCGTGGGCTACAACTACCAGCACAATCCGATGATCGACCTGGCCCGGGAGCTGATCCAGAGCGGCGAACTGGGGGAAATCGTCGGTTTCCAGGGCGAATTCAGCGAAGACTTCATGGCCGACCCCGCCTCGCCCTGGTCCTGGCGTTGCGAAGCCCAGCATGCCGGCGGCGCCCTGGCCGACCTGGGCAGCCATCTGCTGGCCATGGCTCGTTATCTGCTCGGCGATATCAGCGCCGTGTGTGCCGACACCCGCACCGTCCATGCACAGCGCCCGGCCAGTGCCGGCAGCCTGGAGACCCGTGGGATTGCCGTCGACGACCAGGTCCACGCCCTGCTGCGCTTCGCCAATGGCGCCCGGGGCACCTTCAGCAGCAGCTGGCTCAAGCACGGCTACAAGAACCACCTGAGCTTCGAGATCAGCGGCACCCGGGGCACCCTGGCCTTCGACCAGGAGCGCCTGAACGAACTGCAACTCTGCCGCGCCGGCCAGAACGGTTTCCAGCGCCTGCTGGCCGGGCCGCATCTACCGCGTTACGCAGCCTTCAGCCCGGCCGCC
Source organism: Pseudomonas sp. MWU12-2345 (assembly GCF_023242385.1). NCBI lineage: Bacteria > Pseudomonadati > Pseudomonadota > Gammaproteobacteria > Pseudomonadales > Pseudomonadaceae > Pseudomonas > Pseudomonas sp. MWU12-2345. The sequence continues at coordinate 1,365,906 of NZ_JALLJA010000001.1, forward strand.
GGCCATCAGTTGGGTTACAACGAACTCAAGGCCCTGGAGGTCCAGGCATTGATCGAGGCCCTGGCCGGTCGAAGCCAGACGGGGACCGACTTCGAAGAGGCCTGGCAAGTGGAGCGCCTGGCGACAACAATTCGCCGGGCGGCCAGGGAGCGGCGCTGGGTCGACGTCAGCGAACTGTAGAACCTGTGGGCTGCATTATTTGAGGCTGGCGGCAACCTTGTTGGCCACATCCACGGGCAACCAGGCCTTCCAGACCTCCGGATGCCCCTTGAGGAAAGCCTCCGTCACCTGGCGTGGCGGCAGGCGCTCCTCGCTCATTTTCGCCAGCGCCTGGTTCAACACATCAATCGGCAGGTCGACCTTGGCGAAAAACGCCAGTATCTGCGGGTATTGCGTCTTGAACGGCGTAGACACGCCAATGCTCAGCTTCGAAGCCAAAGAACGGCTCGGCTTGGGATCGGGATTCTCCGGGTCGGTCAGGGTCTTCCAGGCCTCGGCATCAAAGGCCGGCTCCTGCAACTGGACCAGCTTGAACTTGCCCAACAGCGGCGTCGGCGACCAGTAATAGAACAGGATCGGTTTGCCACGCCGGATCGATGAGGTGATCTCCGCATCCAGCGCCGCTCCGGAGCCACTGCGAAAGTTCACATAACTGTCAGTCAGGCCGTAGGCCTTGAGTTTCTGCTGGTTGACGATTTCCGATGTCCAGCCGATCGGGCTGTTGAGAAAACGACCCTTATCCGGGGACTCAGGGTCGCGGAACACATCCTTGTAGCGGGCCAGGTCCGCGACCCCGTGCAGATCCGGTGCCAGGGGCTTGATGCCACGCTCCGGATCGCCCTTGATCACGTACTCCGGCACCCACCAGCCCTCGGTGGCACCCTTGACGGTATCGCCAACGGCTGCAACCTCACCCGCCGCTTCAGCCTTGACCCACACCGGACTGCGTCCGGCCCACTCTTCGCCAATCACCTGGATATCATTCTTGGCCAGGGCCGTTTCCAGGGTCACCGTGGTGCCGGGCAGCATATCGGTCGGCAGGCCGTAACCTTTTTCGACGATATACCGCAGGATGTCGGTGATCAGGCTGCCACTTTCCCAGTTCAGGTCGGCAAAGTGGATCGGCTGGGGCGCGGCTCGAACCGCCAGCGGCATGGCGCCGATACAGAAAACAGCCAGGGCGCTGGCGAACAGCGCGCGAAATCCTTTCATGGAATCACCTCAATCGCAGATCGTTTTTCGGCGAAAAGTCCGAAAGCCCGGAAATATTCAGTCAGCAGAACTGTAGTCGAGGTTCCCGGAATGATGCGCCAGCGATCAATGAGTATCTGGCGACTGAAGTTGCTGCAACTCACGTCGGACCATGCTGACATACTCGGCAGGCCCCAGGGCATACAATTGCGCCGCGACCCAGTTGAGCCAGGCGCCCTGCAGTTCGGCCTTGCGTTCGAACAACCGGCGGGCCTCGGCACTGGCCTGCCGCACATGCTGTTGATGGAACTCGGCCCGGGTCAAACCCATTACTCGCTGGCCTTGAAGGTCAGTTCGCCCTTGCGCCAGCGCGCGGCCTTCTTGGTCACATCCTTGAGGGTCTTGCTCAAGGTGCCCTGCAACTGTTCATGGGCGGCAAACACCATCACCACGGTATGCCCTTCCTTGAACACAATACCGTGGCCTTCAGGCACGGTGATATAGGCATAGTCACCCAGGCCATAGACCGTCAGTTTGATCTCGCGAAACTTGATGTCGAACTTGCCGCCTTCGCGGCTGGGCAATACCGCAGCCCGAAAATGATCGCCGACTTTCAGCTCCAGGTGCTGCTTGTCATCGACCACCAGGGAGGTTTCGGTGTCGATCTCGGCGATGTAGATGCCTTCGGCGGTTTGTTCGGTGATATAGACGAAACGCGATTGAAACTGCTTGACCAGCTTGGCCCGAAGATCACCCAGTACAAACAGTGCATGCATATCCAGATTACTGACTGCCAACGAAAAGTCCTCAAACTCGAAAAATGAAGCCGCCCGGCAAGTGTCAGGCAACACAAAACGATCGGTCACCGCCGTCGGTTACTGAATAGAAAGCCCTGATGTTTGCCCGCGCGGCCTGGCGATGCTCACCGGTGCGCAGCAAGCCTAATGGATGCAAGGTCCCATGACTTCTGCGAAGTGTCATCAGCGCTTGAAGGAAAACACCGCATTGCACCGATCACGGGAAACCGGCAACTGAATTTGCGAGGGAAGGCCTTCCTGAAAAAAAGTAATTTCCGACATGCAGGTTGCAAAAAAATGCCGTGGATGAAATCAGCCCCTGGGCACTGGAAGTGATTCTAGAACACGTCAGGCCATTCGGGCCAATCAAACTACCCGTGAGCAGCATCTTACAAGACAAAAAGTACTCAATTGTGTCCAGTCTGTCGCAAATACCCTGTAGAAGCGCTCGTCGAGACTACAGAATGCCATCCCGCGGTCGATAATCTGGCAAGCGTCATTCCCGGAGCATCGCCGATGATCAACTTGAATGTTTCCTTGATCCCATCCGCCTTCCTCATGTCGTCCCCCGAAGAGAGCGGCAGCGCCGCCAGCCGTCTTTCGTCCGATCCTTTGCTGGATGGCGACAGTGGCTTGAATCTGCTGGGCGACAGCCTGGCGGCCAATGCAAAGGCGGCGCAGGATCGGGTCAAGAAACTCCGGGCACAGATCGAGCAGTTGCAGCAAAAACTGCGCCGGGCCAACGCGCGCCTGGCGGCGACCAAAAGCGGTCATCATCCCGACGCCGCCGCGCGCGAAGCTGCGGTCCAGCCGGCCAAGGCCCAGGTCGCCGCCCTCGGCGCCGCGCTGAACGGTACCAGCACCGCGCTGTTCATGGCGGAAAAGCTGATGGCCGGGATGGTTGATACCACGGCCTGAGCCAACCCCGCAATTTTGTGGCGCTTGAACCGACGTCTTCGCGGGCAAGCCCTGCTCCTACAGTACTGTGGCGGACACGAAGTCGGCGAACAACAGAGAACTGTAGGAGCAGGGCTTGTCGGGACGCCGCACCGCCGCGAAGAGGCCCTTGAGGACAGCCTCAACCTTTCCTGGGTGCACTTTCCGGCTTGTAGCCCAGGCGCAGTCCGCCCCAATGGCGGCCCTTGACCATGATCGGCACCGACAGGTCATGCATCAGCTCACCCGTGTCGCGGGTATAGGTCTGCAACAACAGCGGCTGCTGGTGGCTGCCACAACGAATCCCCGTACGGTCATCAAACTTGCGCTTGGTCCGGTTGTGCAGCGTGTCCTGCTGCGGGTTACCCGTCAGGGGCTGGCAAAACGCCTGGTTATGGGTCGGCACATAGCCCTGGGGCGTACAGGCGATGGCGAACACCAACCCTTCATGGCGCGCCAGCAACGGCTCCTGGATCGCCGGCAGGACCTGATCGGTGTAACGGTCGAAACGTGTCTGGTATTTGGCCGGCGAGGTATTGGCGATCGGCTGGTACGTCCGGTCGAACAGGTCATCAAGACTGATGCGGTTCTGTTCGATATCCGCCTCGAAACGCGCGGCAATCTGTCCGGCCCCTTCACGGGCGAGGTCGTAGACCCGCTGGTGGTAATCGTCCAGGCCGACCTCGGCCAGGCGCTGGCTGATGGTCTCGGCCTGCCCTTCCATCTGGGTCGCCGCCTGGGTCAGGTGGCGGGTCTGCTGGTCGCTGACGGCCAGGTCGCCGCGCATCTGCTCCACCGCCGTGAACAGGCTGTCCAGTTGCTCGCGGTTGCTCTGTGCACCGCGGGCGATCTCGCCCACCTGCGCTTCGACACTGGCCGCCAGGCCGGCGATATTCGCCAGGTGCCGGCCGGTATCCTCGACCTGCTCCACACCGCCGTCCAGGTCCTGGGCCAGTTGACGGATCTGCTCGACGACCTGGGTGGTGCGCTGCTGGATATCGGCCACCATGACCCCGACCTCATCGGTCGCCGTGGCCGTGCGCCCGGCCAGCCCGCGTACTTCGTCGGCGACCACGGCAAAACCGCGACCATGCTCGCCGGCGCGGGCCGCCTCGATCGCGGCGTTAAGGGCCAGCAGGTTGGTCTGGCTGGCGATCGCCTGGATCACCAGGGTCACCCGCTGGATTTCTTCGCTGCGCTGACTCAGGGCCTCGATTGTCTGGCGACTGGCATTGGCCTGCTGGCTGAGCCGGTGCATGCGGCCGATGGACTCCGCCAGCACCGTATGCCCTTCGGCGCTGCTGCTGCGGGCCTGACTGGCCGAGCCGAGGGCCTGCTGGCTCAAGTGCGAGGTGGTCTGCTCGGTACTGATCACCTGTTCGGCACTGGCGACAATCTGCGCGGCGGCACTGAGCTGCGACTGCACCTTGCCAGCCAGCTGCTTGACCGCAAAGGCCACGCCGGCGGCGGACAGGGCGTTATGGCTGGTGGTATGGGAAAGGTCGCGGGTCAATTGCGCCAGGGTATCGCCGCCACTCTGCACGGCTGACGCCGGGGCCTGGCGCATCCGCAGGCGCGGCAGCCAGATCAACAACAGCGCCAGGGGCAGGCAAACGCCCAGAGACCAGCCGGCAAAGGCCATGGCCGACAACAACAACGCCAGCCCCACGCTCTGTATCAGGGGTGTCAGCCAGCGCAGCGCCGGTTTCGATGGCACGTCCACGTGCGACCCGACCCCAGGCAGAATTCCTTCTCCAGACATGTACTTACCCACCGTGAGCTTCTAGTTGTTTTTTTGCATTAAACGCCACTATCGGGCCATTAGCCATGGTCCGTTAGTTGTAGGGCGTGTGCATCAACGATAGCTGCTATGGGGCGGGTGTGGAGGCGGGTTTATCGACGATGAACGATGACGCGGCGTGACAGAAACACCGCGTCGTCCGGATCGCCGGCAAGCCGGCACCTGCAGGGGGCAGCGATCAGGCCTGGCGCTGATGCTTGTCGATCTGCTCGTGACGTTCCTGAGCTTCGATGCAGTACTTGGTGGTCGGGCTGATCAGCAGGCGCTTGAGGCCGATCGCCTCGCCGCTGTCGTCGCACCAGCCGAAGGAGTCGTCGTTGATGCGCAGCAGCGCCTGTTCCAACTGCGGCAGCATGCGCTGGTCGCGGTCGATGGCGTTCACCAGCCAGGTACGTTCTTCTTCAACGGAAGCGGCGTCAGCCGGGTCAGCCGGGGTATCGAGACTCTCGATGGCAATACGGTTCTGCTCGATACGCTCGTGGGTTTCGACTTTCATCGCTTGCAACAGCTCGGTAAAGAAAGCCAGTTGCTCGGCGTTCATGTAGTCGTCCGCCGGCATGGCCAGCAACTTTTCCTTTGTCATTGATTTCTCTATAGAAAATACGTGCATTAAGGCGAATTAGGGAGCGTTCTGCGCACCTGAGGGGATGCACAGAAAGGCGCCGTCCATTCCAAGCGCCACCCGGCACTCAATTTACGAGGGGCGGCAGTCTAAGGCCGAGTTATCGAGTCAGCAACTGAAATGACAGCAAAAACGTCCGATGCGCCCACACAGGCGCTCTGGCGCCGGTCCCGCGGAGACGTATCGGAGTGTGTTTATAACAAGAAATTCACTGCAAAGCGCCTATCAAGGAGACAAATGGTCACGCAGCGCACGACGTAGCACTTTGCCCACCGTGGTCTTGGGCAGTTCTTCAGTGCGAAACTCGACAATCCGCGGCACCTTGTACCCTGTCAGGTACTCCCGGCAATGCGCCAGCAACTGGGCCTCGGTCAAGGCCGGGTCCTTGCGCACCACGAAGATCTTCACCCGCTCCCCGGTGACCTGATCGGCAACGCCGATGGCCGCCACTTCGGCGACGCCGGGGTGCAGGGCGACCACATCCTCGATTTCGTTGGGGTACACATTGAAGCCCGACACCAGGATCATGTCCTTCTTGCGATCCACCAGGCGGATAAAGCCCCGCTCGTTCATTACCCCGATATCGCCGGTCGACAGCCAGCCGTGCCGGTCCAGCACCAGGGCGGTTTCCTCCGGCCGCTGCCAGTAGCCTTTCATCACCTGCGGGCCGCGGACCTGCAACTCGCCCTCCTCGCCCAGTTGCGCCAGCTCGCCGTCTTCGCGCATGAAACGCACCCAGGTCGAGGGCAAGGGCACGCCGATGGTCCCGCTGAAATCCCCCTCGCGCATCCGCGCAATATCGATGGGGCTGATGCTGACCACCGGCGAACACTCGGTCAGCCCGTAGCCTTCGATGATCGGCACCCCGGTCACCTCTTTCCAGCGCCGGGCCACGGCGGTGTGGGTGGCCATGCCACCGGCAATCGCCAGCTTCAGATCGGAAAAATCGCGGCCGCGAAAGGCTTCGTTTTCCAGCAGCCCGTTGAACAGGGTATTGACCCCGACAATGCCGCTGAACTTCTCCTTGCGCAGGATCATCTGGACCCGCTTCACGTCACGGGGGTTGGCGATCAGGATATTGCGCCCGCCCAGGCACATGAACATCAGGCAGTTCACCGTCAGCGACAGCACGTGATACAGCGGCAACAGGGTGACGTTGGTTTCCTGCTGGTTCTCATCCAGTTGGTTGCCGACCCAGGCCTTGGCCTGCATCAGGTTGGCGAGGATATTACGGTGGGTGAGCATCGCCCCCTTGGCATCGCCCGTGGTACCGCCGGTGTATTGCAGGAAGGCAATGTCATCGTGGGCCAGCTTGACCTTCCTGACCCGCAGCGTTGCGGCCTGCTTCATCATCCGTGGAAAACGGATCGCCCCCGGCAGATGGAAACGCGGCACCTGTTTCTGGACATGCCGCAGCACAAAGTTCAGGGCCGCGCCCTTGAGCGTCCCCACCAGGTCGCCGATGGCCGCCACCACGATATTTTTCAGCGCGCTGCCGGGTAGCGCCTGTTCCAGGGTATGGGCGAAGTTCTCGAAGATCACCACGGTCTCGGCGCCGCTGTCCTTGAGCAGGTGCCGGAGTTCATGGGCGGTATACAACGGGTTGACGTTGACCACCACCGCGCCCACCAGCAAGGTGCCGAACAGACAGATCGGATATTGCAGGCAGTTGGGCATCATCAGCGCCACGCGATCGCCCTTCTTCACCCCCCGGGACTGCAGCCAGGCCGCGAAGGCAAAGGCGCGCTGCTCCCATTCGACATACCCCATCTCAGTGCCGATGCTGACGTAGGCGACGCGTTCACGGTACTTCTCCATATGCTCGAGAAACACCTCGCGCAGTGACGGATAACGGTCGATCTCGCTTTCGATATCGGCGGGAACCCCCGGCAGGTAGGCGTTCAACCAGATGCGCTGGTCAATGCTGTGCAGGCTTGCGACGCTCATGGCACTTTCCTTGTTGTTGTTTTATTTTTCGACGATGGCGGTCACACCCAGCCCGCCGGCGGCACATACGGAGATCAGTCCACGGCCCTGGCCGCGCTCGTCAATCGCCTTGGCCAGGGTCGCCAGCAAGCGCCCACCAGTGGCGGCAAACGGATGCCCGCAGGCCAGGGAACCGCCGTTGACGTTGAGTTTGCTACGGTCGATCGAACCCAACGCCGCATCCAGGCCAAGGCGCTCACGGCAATAGTCGGGGTCTTCCCAGGCCTTCAGGGTGCAGAGCACCTGGGCGGCAAAGGCTTCGTGGATCTCGTAGAAGTCAAAGTCCTGCAAACCCAGGCCTTCGCGGGCGAGCATCCGTGGCACGGCGTAGGCCGGCGCCATCAGCAGGCCCTCGGTGCCGTCGACAAAATTCACCGCCGCGGTTTCGCCGGTACGCAGGTAAGCCAGCACCCGCTGGTTGTTCGCCTGCGCCCATTCCTCGCTTGCCAGCAGGACCACCGAGGCGCCATCGGTCAATGGCGTCGAGTTGCCGGCGGTCAGGGTGCCGCTGCGTTGGTCGTAGACCGGCCCCAGGCCGGCCAGTCTCTCCAGGCTGGCATCGGCGCGCAGGTTGTTATCGCGTTTCAGCCCGCGATAGGGGCTGATCAGATCATCGAAGAAACCGCGTTTGTAGGCGGCATCGAGGCGTTGGTGACTGGTCAGCGCCAGTTCGTCCTGGGCCAGTCGGCGGATCTGCCAACGCTTGGCCATCTCCTCGCAATGCTCGCCCATGGACAACCCGGTGCGCGGTTCGCCGTTGCGCGGCAGCAGGGGTTTGAAGAACATCCCCGGACGTACCCCGAGCAGGCTGCGCAGCTTGTCGCCCAGGCTTTTGGAGCGATTGGCCCGCAGGAGGATCTGGCGCAAGGCTTCGTTGATCGCGATGGGCGCGTCCGAGGTGGTATCGGCGCCACCGGCAATCCCCACGTCGATCTGCCCCAGGGCAATCTTGTTGGCCACCAGCAACGCCGCCTCAAGGCCGGTGCCACAGGCTTGCTGCACATCGTAGGCCGGGGTCTCTGGCGACAAGGTGGTGGACAGCAGGGACTCGCGGGCCAGGTTGAAGTCCCGCGAATGCTTGATCACCGCCCCGGCGGCGAATTCCCCCAGGCGCTTGCCCTCAAGGCCGTGGCGATCGATCAGGCCCTGCAAGGCCGCCACCAGCAGGTCCTGGTTGCTGTCCTGGGCGTACACCGTATTGGAGCGGGCAAATGGAATGCGATTGCCACCGAGGATGGCGACCCGACGCACCGGCGCCGGGTTGAAAGCGTAGGTACTCATGACTGATCTCCCCGGATAAAGAGTCCACGCATATGCGGTTTGTCACCTGCCGCGTTGCGCACTTCGAATTCATGACGCGAGCCTGTCGGCGGCACATTCCACAGCGTGGCGCTGCCGGGCAGGAAGATTGGCAGCTTGAACTCGCAGGTCAGCTCCGCGGCGGCCAACGGCTGTGGCGGTTGTTGCGCCGCCAGTGCGCGGCCCAGGGTCCACATGCCATGGGCAATAGGCCGCCGGAACCCGAACAGGCGCGCCCCCAGCCAGGAGATATGGATCGGGTTGTAATCGCCGCAGATCCGGGCAAAACGCCGCCCCAGGTCCGCTGGCAAGGACCAGCGCTGAGTGCGCACCAGGGCAGCTTCATCCAGGTCCAATACGCCCTGCCAGGGCTCACCCTGGGGAGCGGCCACCCCACGGCGCAGATACAGGCTTTCGCCTTCCCACACCAGGCCGCCGCCACCTTTGGCCCGCGTCACGATCAGCACCGCCTGGCCCTTGGGGTGCGCCACCCAGCGCTCGCAATGCACTTCCAGACGCAGGGCCTGCCCGGCCTCCAGGCGTTGGTACTGGCGAATGCGATTGGCCAGATGGACCATGCCGCTGGCCGGCCAGGGAAAGGCCGGACTGGTCAGCAACAGCAGGTGCAGAGGCAAGGCCAGGTTATGGGGAAACGACAGCGGCACCCCGTGCTCGGGACGAAAACCGCAGGCCCGGGCGTAACGGACGATGTCCGCCTCCAACAGCTCCACCGCCGGCCGCACCAGTTGCTCGTCGGGCAAGCGTGGTAGGCCTTCGAGCTTGGGCTTGCGCAAGCTACGCAGGCCGAGCCAGAGCAAACGGACGCCGGAAGGCGGCGGGTCGATAAGACGAATGGAGGAATCGGCTTTCATCATTCAGGCCCCCAGCAGGCTTTGCCCGCAGACGCGGACCACCTGTCCATTGATCCCGCCGGAAGCCGGATGCACCAGCCAGGCAATGGCCTGGGCGACGTCCTCGGGCTGTCCGCCCTGAGAGAGTGAGTTCATCCGTCGCCCCGCTTCACGGATCAGCAACGGAATCTTCGCGGTCATCTGCGTCTCGATAAACCCCGGTGCCACCGCGTTGACCGTGACCTGCTGGCGCGCCGCCAACGGTGCCAGGCCTTGCACCAGGCCGATCACACCAGCCTTGGACGTGGCGTAGTTGCTTTGCCCCAGGTTGCCGGCGATACCGGAAATCGACGACACCCCGATAATACGCCCGCCGGGATTGATCGCCTGGCCCTCCAGTAAAGCCGTGCTCAACCGCAACGGTGCCTCCAGGTTCACCGCCAGGACCTTGCGCCAGGCGGCTTCGGTCATTTTCGCCAGGGTCTTGTCCTGGGTGATGCCGGCGTTGTGCACGACGATATCGAACGCACCTTGCTCGCCGGCGAATGCCAGCAGTTGTTCGGCCGCCTGGGGCGCGGTGATGTCCAGGGCCAGCGCGGTGCCCCCGAGGGAGGCCGCCACCCCCTGCAACTCGGCTTCCACGGCAGGGATATCCAGGCAGACGACCTGGGCGCCCTCACCCGCCAACACCTGGGCGATAGACAGGCCGATACCGCGACACGCCCCGGTGACCAGGGCACGGCGCCCGGTCAGCGGTTTGTCCCAGAGGATATCCCTGGGCACGTCCACCGGTTCGGCGATCCGCACCACCTGGCCAGAGACAAAGGCGGAACGCCGGGACAGGAAGAAACGCAGGCTGCTGTCCATTTCCGCTTCGGCCCCCGGCTCGACATACAGCAGTTGCGCGGTGATCGCTCGCCGCAGCTCCTTGCCCAGGGAGCGCACGAAGCCCTCCAGGGCCCGCTGCGCCACCGTCTGGCCGAGCGACGTGCAGTGTTCCGGCGGCGTGCCGAGGACCAGCACCCGGCCGTGGGCACTCAGGCGCCGGACATTGGCGTGGAAGAAGCGGTACAACTCGTCCAGCTGCTGCACATCAGCCAGGCCGCTGGCATCGAACACCAGCCCCCGGACCTTGACCGTCGACGGCGCATCGAGGCTCGCGGGGAGCGCCGCCACAGTCTCGGTGGCCGCAAAGTTCCGTTGCAGCTCGCCCAACAAGCGGCCCTGGGGCCCGGCGGCCAGCACCACCGGATTGAGCAGGTTGCCCGCTTGCCCTGGGCGATAACGTTGCAACGGCAGCGGTTGCGGCAGGCCCAGGGTCCGGGCCAGCCAGTGGCCCCAGGGGGTATTGACGAATGAAAGGTAACCGTCAGCCATGAATAGATTCCGATAAAAACCCGAGAAACATCATTAAACCGGGTTGCCCGCGGCCACCCGACGCTTGCCCAGGCTCTTGTCCGCCTGATCGATATGCGCCTGGCGCCGCTGCAACGCCTCCAACAGACCAAAGTCCTGGGGAAAATCATCCACCTGGATTGCATGGTCGGCATATTCAACATAGCGCCCGAGCAGCTCACCCTCCTCGCCGCTGATCAGTTGCGCGGCCAGGGCCTGGGTCCGCCAGGGCGCAAATGCCTCGCGGGAAATCGGCAACGGCGCGAGCAGCCCTTGGCGCACGGCCGGTTTCAGGCGTGCTTCGATCAGATCCACCTGGGGCTGCAGCCGGAATGCCAGTTCACCGTAGGCCAGCTTGTCGATATCCGGCTGCGGCATATAGGAGTCGGCCAACAGCCGGTCGCGGCTCTCGCCGGGGGTTTGCACCAGCTCGGCGACTTCCGCCAGCAACCGGTCGGAAGGTTTGCGCAGGACAATGCCGAACGGAAACGCCAGGCCGCGAATCACTCGGCTGGCGGCTTTCGAAGGATAGTTGTCGAGGGTTTCACTCAAGGCTTCATGGGCCCGCCACAGGGCATCCTGGGCCGCCCAGTGCACCAGGGGCAGGTCCGCCCGGGGCCGGCCATCGTCCTCGAAGCGCTTGAGGACGCAGGACAGGATGTACAGTTGCGAGAGAATATCGCCGAGCCGCCCGGTGATGCTTTCCTTGCGTTTCAGCGCCCCGCCCAGCACGCCCATGGAAATATCCGAAACCAGCGCCAGCACCACCGACAGGCGTTCGATCTGCCGGTAGTAAGGGGCCAGGGCCGGATCGGTTTTCACCGGGGCCTTGAGCAACCGCCCCGCCGTCAACCCGTGCACCGCGGCCCGGACGGTGTTGGCCAGGACAAAGCCGATATGCCCGAACATCGCCCTGTCGAAAGCTTCCAGCCCTTCAGGCCCCTGGCGCCGCGCCGCCTCCATTTCACGCAACACGTAGGGATGGCAGCGAATCAGCCCCTGGCCGTAGATGATCAGGCAGCGAGTCATGATATTCGCGCCCTCCACCGTGATGGCAATCGGGCTTTGCTGGTAGGCCCGGGCCAGGAAATTGTTCGGCCCCATGCAGATGCCCTTGCCGGCGGCGATGTCCATGCCGTCGTTGACAATGGCCCGGGCCCGCTCGGTCACGTGGTACTTGGCGATAGCGGAGATCACCGAGGGTTTCTCGCCGGCATCCAGGGCCGCCACCGACACCTTGCGCACCGCATCACAGGCATACAGATGCCCGGCCATGCGCGCCAGTGGCGCCTGCACGCCTTCGAACTTGCCGATGGGCAGGCCGAACTGTTTACGCATCGCGGCATAGGCCGTGGTCCCGCGCACGGCGACCTTGCCCAGGCCGACATTCGCCGAGGGCAACGAAATCGCCCGGCCGGCGGCCAGGCACTCCATCAGCATGCGCCAGCCATTGCCGACCTGCTCACGACCGCCGATCACCCACTCCAGCGGAATAAAGACATCCTTGCCCTGGGTCGGCCCGTTCTGGAACACCGCGTTGAGCGGCCAGTGCCGGCGACCGTGCTGTACCCCCGGATGGGACGTGGGGATCAGCGCGCAGGTAATCCCCAGACTGCCCGGACTGCCCAGCAGGCCATCCGGGTCTTCGGCGCGGAACGCCAGGCCGAGCACCGTGGCAATCGGCCCCAGGGTGATATAGCGCTTGTCCCAGGTCACGCTGAAACCCAGCACTTCCTGGCCTTCGAAAGTGCCCTTGCAGACCACCCCGAGATCGGGAATCGCCCCGGCGTCGGAACCGGCGTAGGGACTGGTGAGGGCGAAACAGGGAATGTCCTCGCCCCGGGCCAGGCGCGGCAGATAGTACTGGCGCTGGGCCTCGGTGCCGTAATGCAGGAGCAGTTCGGCCGGGCCCAGGGAATTGGGCACCATCACCGAGATCGCCGCCGCCGAGCAGCGGGTCGAGAGCTTCATCACCACCTGGGAGTGCGCGTAGTGGGAGAAGCCTTTGCCGCCGTATTGGCGGGGAATGATCATGCCGAGAAAGCCGGCCTCCCTGGTGTACTGCCAGGCCTGGGGCGACAGGTCCTGCCAGACCTGGGTGGTTTCCCAGTCGTTGGCCATGTCGCAGAGGGTTTCCACCTCGTTGTCGAGGAAGGCTTGCTCCTGCGCGCTCAAACGTGCCGGCGCGGCGCCCAGCAGGCGCTGCCAACGGGGTTTGCCGCTGAACAGCTCTGCGTCCCACCAGACGGTCCCGGACTCGATCGCCGCGCGTTCGGTGTCGGACATGGCCGGCATGATCTGGCGGAACAGGACCAGGGCCCGGCGCGAGAGCAAGGCCCGGCGCAAGGGCCTGACCGCCAGCACCATGGCCGGGACCAGGAGCAACAGAGCACCGATGGCGGTGCCCAGTGGCCCGACCACGCCGAACAGATAACCACCGGCCAGCCAGACCAGCACGCCCGCCAACCACAAGCGCGCGGACGCCTGCCGATACCCCAGGGCCAAGGCCCCCGCCACAGCCAGCAACAACCAGAAAGTCATGAGCACACCTCTTTGAACAGTCAGGGGAAACCACGGGCACCGATCGTAAATGGCACCTTGGGCCAGTCATCGCCACGACGACCCATTGGCTCTACCTTACAAAGAATAGGCATTATTTAAAATTATTTTTTAAAATAAATATTTAATCATTCTGAATGAACAGGGCACGGTGGCAAGACGACACATACAAAAAAAAGCCCGACCTGATTGCTCAGGTCGGGCTCTTCAGAAGACTGCCCGGATCAGGCCGCCATACGCATCAGACCTTGACGATCCAACCCGCCGGGGCTTCGACGTCACCGGTCTGCACGCCGGTCAGTTCGTTGTACAGGCGCTGGGTCACCGGACCGACTTCAGTCTCGCTGTGGAACACGTGCAGCTTGCCGTTGTACTCGATGCCACCGATCGGCGTGATCACCGCGGCGGTACCGCAGGCACCGGCTTCCTTGAAGTCGGCGATCTTGTCGATCAGCACATCGCCTTCGATGACCTTCAGGCCCAGGCGCGATTCGGCCAGTTCGATCAGCGACAGACGGGTGATACCCGGCAAGACCGAAGGCGACTTCGGCGTGACGAACTCGTTGTTGCGGGTGATGCCGAAGAAGTTGGCCGAACCGACTTCCTCGATCTTCGAGTGGGTCAGCGGGTCCAGGTAGATGCTGTCGGCGAAGCCGCGCTTCTTGGCCTCGGCGCCCGGCATCAGGCTGGCGGCATAGTTGCCACCGACCTTGGCCGCGCCGGTGCCTTGCGGAGCGGCACGGTCATAGCTGGAGATCACGAAGTTGTGCGGCTTCATGCCGCCCTTGAAGTAGGCGCCGACCGGAATGCAGAAGATCGAGAAGATGAACTCGGGCGCGGTACGCACGCCGATGTTGTCGCCCACGCCGATCACGAACGGGCGCAGGTACAGCGCGCCGCCGGTGCCGTAAGGCGGGATGAAACGTTCGTTGGCGCGGACCACCTGCTTGCAGGCTTCGATAAACACATCGGTCGGTACGTGCGGCATCAGCAGGCGCGAGCAGCTGCGTTGCATGCGCGCGGCGTTCTGGTCAGGACGGAACAGGTTGATCGAACCGTCCTTGCAACGGTAAGCCTTCATGCCTTCGAAGCACTGCTGGCCGTAGTGCAGCGCGGTCGAACCTTCGCTGATATGCAGGACGTTGTCTTCGGTCAGCGCACCCTTGTCCCACTCACCGTTACGGTAGTACGACAGGTAGCGCTTGTCGGTCTTGACGTAATCGAAACCCAGCTTGTCCCAGTTAATGCTTTCCTGACCCATGGCACCCTCAATCATCTGATAACCGCCTGAATCGCTCAGGCTTATGACATTTTTTTCGCAGGCAACCACAATACTCTATTCAGACAGGAAATCGCAGCCTGGACGACGTGCATGTCCCACATGCGTTTATGCCCGGTCCTTCCACGCCGCACGCCGGCGGGAGACCTTCAGTCGGCATGCACGGCCTGGCGTCCGAAGCGGTATTGGTTGTTGCCGCTGCGCTTGGCTTCGTACATCGCCAGGTCGGCGGTATGGATCAGCGTATCCATGCTCGGCGCATGATCCGGGAATACCCCCACCCCCAGGCTGCAGCCGATCTGCACCGGTTGAGCGCCGAGAGTAATCGGCATCGATAACTCGACGAGGATTTTCTCGCACAGCAGGTGAACCTCCTCCAACCTGCCGTTGCCCTGCTGGGCCAGCCCTTCGAGGACCAACACGAACTCATCGCCACCGATGCGCGCCACCGTATCCGAGGTCCGCATCAGGTTTTTCAGGCGGGTTGCCGTGGTGACCAGGATCCGATCACCGGCCGCATGCCCGTGTACATCGTTGATGTCCTTGAAACCGTTGAGGTCGAGGAACACCAGGATCACCCGGGAGGCCTGGGTACGGGCACGTTCCAGAGCCCTGGACAAACGCTCCTCCAGCACCAGCCGATTGGGCAGCCCGGTCAGTGCGTCGTGGTGGGCCAGGGTATGCAACTGGCTGGCCCAGGCCTTTTCCTCGGTGATATCACGCACCACCCCCATCATCTTGATCGCCGAGTCATGGATGTTCTTCACCACATTGCCGGTCTCGCGCAACCAGTGGACGCTGCCGTCCGGCCAGATCACCCGGTATTCCTCGTCGTGGTTCTCGCCGGTCTCGATGCAACGCGCCTCCCCGGCCCGCACCCTGGCCCGGTCTTCGGGGTGCACGCTGGCGCAGAACAGTTCGTAGGACGGGATCACCTCGCCCACCTTGTAGCCGAACATGCCGTAGATGGCCTCCGACCAGTAGAGCTTCTCGGTATCGACGTCCCAGTCCCAGGTGCCGATGCGGGCAAAGTACTGGCTGCGCTTGAAACGTTCGACATCGTCGGCGGCTTCGACCCGTCGGTGACATTCGTTCACCTGCTGCAACAGTGCCCGGCATTCGGCCAGTTCCCGACGAGCCTTGCGCTCACGACGAAACAGCACCGCGATCAAGGCGATCACGGGCACGACGACAACGACCTCAAGCCATGGGGTCATGATTGAAAACCAAGGGATTTGAACATGGACACACGACGACTAAATGGCCAGTGGCTATCTTAATCCACACTGAACGTGCGCCCATGTTTTTTTAGTGGGCCGCCGTTTCGGCCATCAACAACTGATGAACGCCGAAACCGGCCATGACTCCGGCCGCCGCTCAAACGCACCGCCTCAAGCACCGTGCTACCCCAACGCTCCTGCAGGCCGGGAATTGCCGACAACTCATTGCTAAATCAGCCTTATTCTGAGAAAACGCCTGCCAGACAGGGCCCCTGCGCCAATTAACGGGAGAGGAACCAATGAATAACGAATTACAGATCACCGACGTCCGCCCAGGCGACGGCAAGGCCGTGGTCAAGGGCGCGCTGATCACCACGCATTATCGCGGTACGCTCGAAGATGGCAGCGAGTTCGACTCGTCCCACAGCCGTGGCAAGCCGTTCCAGTGCGTGATCGGCACAGGACGAGTGATAAAGGGCTGGGATATCGGCCTGATGGGCATGAAAGTCGGCGGCAAACGCCGATTGTTCGTGCCGGCGCACCTGGCCTACGGAGAACGCGGCATGGGCTCACTCGTCGCACCAGGTGCCGACCTGACCTTTGAAATCGAGTTGCTGGAAGTGCTGACACGGGACGATTGAGCACACCTGCGTCTATCCTTGAGCTTCGATCACGACGACATGCACGGCCCCATCACCGCCGTGTCAGCCGCTCGATAACCGGAGATGTCCCCATGCCCGATCCGCAAGTCAGCGCGGCCCTGGAAACGCTCTTGCCACTGATGGCCGAGCAGCCCTTTCTGGTGCTCACCGGCGCCGGTATCAGCACCTCTTCCGGCATCCCGGATTACCGCGACAGCGACGGCGTGCGCAGGGGTAAACCGCCGATGATGATTCAGGAATTCCTCGGCTCGCCCCAGGCCCGGCGCCGCTACTGGGCCAGGGCCATGCTCGGCTGGCCGCGGGTGCGCATGGCCCGGCCGAACGCCGCCCACCGGGCGCTGGCCAGCCTGCAGGCGCAACACCGCCTCAGCGGCCTGATCACCCAGAACGTCGATACCCTGCATGAGCAGGCCGGCAGTCACGATGTCATCGAGCTGCATGGCAGCCTGCACAAGGTCCTGTGCCTGGATTGCGGCGCTCGCCTGGAGCGTGACGCCGTCCAGCTTATGCTGGAGGCGCAGAACCCCTATCTCACGGGGATCGAGGCGGTCCAGGCGCCCGACGGCGACACCCTGCTGGACGCCGCCTTCGAGTCGCGCTTCCAAGTACCCCACTGCCCGCAGTGCGATGGCGATCGCTTGAAACCCGACGTAGTGTTCTTCGGCGAAAACGTCGCCCCGCTCACCGCTGCCAGGGCCCTGGCCAGCGCCGAGCAGGCGGCGGGGTTGCTGGTGATCGGCTCGTCGCTGATGGCCTACTCGGCCTTTCGCCTGTGCAAGCTGATGGCCGAGCGCGGCAAGCCACTGATCGCCATCAACCTGGGCAAGACCCGCGCCGATGAGTTGCTGAACTTCAAGTTCGAAGCCTCGTGCGAACAGTTGCTGCCGCTGCTGGCCGAGCGCCTGGGCTGATCAGCAACGGATGGGCAACGCCTCGATCAGCGCCTGGGTCGAACGGACCCGGGCAATGCGCGGCATGACCTTCTCCATGGAGAAACGATGGGTGTCTTCGCCGAGGCCCGCGCAGGCGTCTTCGGCCACCACCACGGCGTAGTTGTGGTGCCAGGCATCCCGAGCGGTGGATTCGACCCCGGAGTTACTGGCGATACCACAGACAATCACAGTGGTAATCCCGCGACGACGCAATTGCAGATCCAGTTCGGTGCCGTAGAAGGCACTCCAGTTATGCTTGGTGATCTGCACCGGGGCGTTCAAGGCAGCGATCACAGGGGTCAGCAGCGCCCAGTCTTCCGGCAGGCCGCCCGGCGGCACGGCCATCGGCATATCCACCGGCTGGTTGAGCTTGTCGGCGTAGTCGCTGGCGAAACCCACACGCACCGCAACCACCAAACCACCCGCCTGGGTCAGGTGTTTACCGAGCCGCGCGGCCCGTTCGGCGACCGCCTCCGAGGTATGGGGGGCAACCGGCATGGCCATGATCCCCTGCTGCAGGTCGATGATCACAAGGGCACAGGTACGAGGATCGAGGGTAAGCGACATGATGATCTCCTGATCGACGGACGTCGACTTGCGCAACCAGGCAAGCGCGAACGGCGAAGCTGCGGTTAGAATATGAGGATAGCCTCACAATCAGGATATGAGGATGCCCTCACAAACTTCAAGTAAAAAAAATGTCAGCATCCACACGCCGCGCCTGGAACGCGGCAAGCAGCGCGTGGCCGAGCTGATGGCCGCCGCTGCCCGGGTCTTTGCCGAACAAGGTTATGACGCGGCGACCATGACCGAAGTGGCCGCCCTGGCCCAGGCGTCGATTGGTTCGCTGTACCAGTACTTTCCCACCAAGGCGCTGCTGGCCCAGGCCCTGCACAGCGCGCAACTGGAGATGCTCCGAGGCCGGCTCGAAAGCCTGGCGCCACAGGCACCCAACCTGAGCCCACGACAGATAGCCGAGCGGATACTGGAGGAGTTGTCGCTGTTTCTGGAGGAGAATCCGGCGTTTATCGCCCTGGCTGAGCGGCGCGATATCGACAAGAAAGCCAAGGCCGCCACGCGCTCAGGCTTGCTGTCGCTGCTGACCGGGCTGCTGGCCCAGGCACAACCGCCGCTGCCGGCCGAGCGCCATGCACTGACGGCGGTGATGCTGCTGGAACTGATGAAAATCGCCGTATCGCTCAAGGCCCGTGAGCCCGCCGAGATCGCCGAAGACGTCCTCCAGACGTTCAAGAGCATGTTGGGCCAGCATCTGGACTCACTGTAGAAACTGCCGAAGGCCCTTCGGCAGTTCCCCTGTGCTCCCTGGGTGACAGTGCCGCGCGATCTTTTTATGCCGACGGAATGGTCAGGCCCTTGATCACCGCCGGGCGCGCCACGAACTGCTCCAGGGCGCGGAGCACATGGGGGAAGTCCTGGATGCCCACCAGGTCGCCGGCCTCGTAGAAACCGATCAGGTTGCGAATCCACGGGAAGGTGGCGATATCGGCGATGCTGTAGTCGTCGCCCATGATCCAGCGGCGGCTTTCCAGGCGCTGGTCCAGCACCCCCAGCAGGCGCTTGCTCTCGGCCACGTAACGGTCGCGCGGGCGCTTGTCCTCGTAGTCCTTGCCGGCGAATTTATTGAAGAAACCGAGCTGGCCGAACATCGGTCCGATACCGCCCATCTGAAACATCACCCACTGGATGGTTTCATAGCGCCGCGTCAGGTCCTTGGACATGAAGCGCCCGGTTTTCTCGGCGAGGTAGATCAGGATCGCCCCGGACTCGAACAACGGCAGCGGCTGGCCGTCGGGACCGTTGGGGTCGATGATGGCCGGGATCTTGTTGTTGGGGTTCAACGCCATGAATTCCGGCGTCAGCTGGTCATTGGTGGCGAAACTGACCAGGTGCGCTTCATAGGGCAGGCCCAGCTCTTCGAGCAGGATCGAAACCTTGACGCCGTTGGGCGTAGGCAACGAATAGAGCTGGAGGCGGTCTGGATGTTGTGCAGGCCATTTATGCGTGATGGTGAACTCGGAAAGATCAGTCATGGAAAGCTTCCAGCAAGCGGTAGGGAATGCGGCAACGGGTCAGGACCTTCCACCCGTCCGGGCGCTGATTATAGGCACAGCCGGTGGCCGTGCCTGTAGCGCCGGGCATGAGATTTTTCTGCGCCATGGACCGTCAATCACTGAAACAGAGAGGGCATCATGTATCTGAAAATTCTCAGTCTGCCATTGCTGGCAGCAACATTCCTGAGCGTGGCGGGCTGTTCGACGCCTACGGTGGTGACCTTGCAGAACGGCACCGAGTACATCACCAGGGATACACCCCAAACCCACTCCGCCGATGGTTTCTATGAGTTCAAGGATATTTCCGGCAAAGAGGTGCGGGTCAAGGCGTCCGATGTGGCGACGGTCAAACCGAAGGATTGATATCCAGACCTCAGCGAAAATCCCGGCTGCGCACGGTGATATCCGCCAGCAGTGAACCCAGGTCGCCCAGGCGTCCGGCAATCACATGCCGGACGTCGCCCTCGGATTCCAGGCGCCCGTCGACTTTCAGCAACTGCGCGCCCACCAGCACTTGCCGTTGCCGCTCGGCCAGGTCGCGCCAGACCACCACATTGACGTTGCCGAATTCGTCCTCCAGGGTGACAAAGGTCACCCCGCTGGCCGTGCCCGGTCGCTGGCGTCCGGTGACCAGGCCGACAATGCTCACCGGCCGCCCGTGTTCGACCTCCAGCAGTTCCCGCGAACTGCGACAGCGCATGGCTTGCAATTGCCCGCGCAACAACGCCAGCGGATGCGGCCCCAAGGTCGTGCCGAGACTGGCGTAATCCGCTTGCAGGTCCTCGCCGACACTCGGGCGCGGCAAGGCCACCGGGGTTTCGGTTTGCCTCGACAACCCGGCAAACAGCCCAAGCTGCGCCTCGACCCCAGCCACTTCCCAGCGCGCCTGATAACGGTCGCCCGCCAACCCCTGCAAGGCACCGGCATCGGCCAGCAGTTCCTGAGCCCGGGTATCCAGTCGCGCCCGCTCACCCAGGTCGGCGATATCCTCGAAGCCCCCTGCCTTGCGTGCCACCTCGATCCGCCGCGCGTCCTCCTCGCGAAACCCGCGAATCATACGTAAACCCAGGCGCAACGCCGGCTGCAGGCCATCGGCAGGCTCCAGGCTGCACTCCCAATCGCTGGCCCGCACATCCACCGGACGGATCTGCAACTGATGCCGCCGGGCATCCTGGAGGATCTGATCCGGGCTGTAGAAGCCCATCGGCCAGCTGTTGATCAGCGCACAAGCGAACGCCGCCGGCTCATGGCACTTCAACCAGCAACTGGCGTAGGTCAGCAAGGCAAAGCTGGCGGCATGGGACTCGGGGAAACCGTAGCTGCCAAAACCCTTGATCTGCTCGAAAATCTGCGCGGCAAATTCCGGCGCATAACCGTTCTTCGCCATGCCCTCGGCCAGTCGCAGACGGTGCGGCTCAAGCCCGCCATGGCGTTTCCAGGCGGCCATGGAGCGGCGCAACTGATCGGCCTCGCCCGGGGTGTAGTCCGCCGCCACCACCGCGATCTGCATGACCTGTTCCTGAAACAGCGGCACCCCCAGGGTGCGTTTCAGGACCTCTTCCAGCTCCGGCGACGGGTAGGTCGCAAGCTCCTCCTTGTTTCGCCGGCGCAGGTACGGGTGCACCATGCCGCCCTGGATCGGCCCCGGCCGGACAATCGCCACCTCGATCACCAGGTCGTAGAAATTCTTCGGTTTGAGCCGTGGCAGCATCGACATCTGCGCCCGCGACTCGATCTGGAACACGCCGATGGTGTCGGCCCGGCCGATCATTTCATAGGTCGGCTTATCGTCCGGCGGCAGGCTCGCCAGGGTCCAGCGCGGCCCGCCGCGATACTGCTGCACCAGGTCGAAACAGCGACGCAGCGCGCTGAGCATGCCCAGGGCCAGGACATCGACCTTGAGCAGACCGACCTTGTCCAGGTCGTCCTTGTCCCACTGGATAATCGTCCGTTCGGCCATGGCGGCGTTTTCCACCGGGACCAGGGTCTCCAGCGGTTGCTCGGAAATCACGAAACCGCCTGGATGCTGGGACAGGTGCCGGGGAAAGCCGATCAGTTGCTGGGTCAGCCCCAGGACCCGGCGCAGCACCGGGCTGTCGGGATCGAAACCGTTTTCGCGCAGGCGTTCCGCTGCCGGCGGCTCATCGCTCCAGTGGCCGCAGGCGTCGGCCAGGGCATTGATCTGGTCCGGCGGCAGGCCCAGCGCCTTGGCCACATCGCGCACCGCCCCCGCGCCGTGATAGGTGCTGACCACCGCCGTCAACGCCGCGCGGTTTCGGCCATAACGCCGAAATACGTATTGCAGTACCTCTTCGCGGCGATCGTGCTCGAAGTCGACATCGATATCCGGTGGTTCGTTGCGCTCGCGGGAGAGGAAGCGCTCGAACAGCATGTTGGTGCGATCCGGGTTCAACTCGGTGATCCCCAGGGCATAACACACCACCGAGTTCGCCGCCGAACCGCGCCCCTGGCAGAGAATGCCCTGCCTGCGGGCGAAGTCGACGATATCCTGCACCGTCAGGAAATAACTGTCGTAGTCCAGCTCGGCGATCAGTGTCAGCTCTTTTTCGATCAGGTCGCGAACCCGGGTATTGATCCCTTCCGGCCAACGTCGACGGATGCCCTCCTCCGTCAGATGCCGCAGCCAGGATGTCGGGGTCTGCCCTTCCGGCACCAGCTCACGGGGGTACTGGTAGCGCAGTTGGCCGAGGTCGAAGGTGCAACGCCGGGCAATGACCTGGGTTTCGGCCAGCAAGGACGTCGGATAAATCTCGCGCAAGGCCTCAAGGCTGCGCAGATGTCGCTCGCCATTGGCATGCAACTGCTGCCCGGCATCGGCCACCCGGGTGTGCAGGCGAATGGCGGTCATGGTGTCCTGCA
Organism: Pseudomonas sp. MWU12-2345; assembly: GCF_023242385.1. NCBI lineage: Bacteria > Pseudomonadati > Pseudomonadota > Gammaproteobacteria > Pseudomonadales > Pseudomonadaceae > Pseudomonas > Pseudomonas sp. MWU12-2345. The sequence continues at coordinate 1,388,388 of NZ_JALLJA010000001.1, forward strand.
GGGCACGGCGGGCCCGCACATGCATATGCACATCGCCGCTGGCCACGGCGCGAATCGCCAGTTCGTCGGCCAGGGCCAGCAAGCGCGCCAAACGTCGATCATCATCCTGGCCGCAATGCAGTTCCACCGCCAGCCATAGCCGTTCGGGAAAACGCTCGCGCAACCAGCGGCCATCGACGTCGCTAATGCTCTGTTCAGGCAGCCACAACGCCAGTAGCCCAGGCAGCGCCTGCTCGAAGTCCGCCCGCAGCACTTGATAACAACCCTTGTCCGAACGACGCCGGGCCTGGGTGATCAATCGGCAAAGGGCCTGGTAACCCAGCAGGTCTTCCACCAGCAACACTACCCGAGGTCCATTCTCGATCCGCATTTCACTGCCGATGATCAGCGGCAGACCGCTGTCCTGCGCGGCCTGCCAGGCCCGGACAATCCCGGCCAGGGTGCATTCATCGGTGATCGCCAGGGCTTGATAGCCCTGCTCCTTGGCCCGTTCGAACAACTCCCGGGCACTGGAAGCCCCGCGCTGGAAACTGAAGTTCGACAGGCAATGCAGCTCGGCGTATTCGCCACTCATGCGAACCAGCCCTGCAACAGCAAGGGGCCACTTTCCCCCACCGTGCGATAGGCCCAGGCGTGGCGACCGGCACGGGTCTCGATCAGGTAATAATCGCGGCGCACATCCGCGCCGTCCCACCAGCCCGACTCGATCCGCTCCGGCCCCAGCAGGACCCGCGCCGCCTGTTCGGGCAATGGCAACGGCGTTTTGAGCAGCCAGCCGGGGCGCAATGGTCCGGCGGCCGCCAGTGGCTCGGCGGTGCTTGCCGGCAGCGGCTGCCAGGCGCATTCGGGGCGGTGATCGGCCTGGAAACGCAGGCCCTGAACAGCGTCATCACCCAACCGGGCGCGCAGGCGCTCGCGCAGTTGCTCCCAGGGCAGAGACTGTTGCGGGCGTTCGTCGAAGAGTTCGCAATGCTGCGGGACAAAGGCCGGCAGGTCCTCGGCCTCCAGGCGAAAACCACGCACCGCCGCCTCGACCTGGACCTGCTCCAGTCGCCCACGGGCCAGTTCGAAGAGCATCGAAGGGTCACGCTCGGCACTCAGCAGGCCGACCTTGATCCGCGTGTCCGCGACCCCGGCATGTTCCAGGATCAATTCGAAGCGCTGCACACCGCTGTCACGCCCACAGAGAAACGCCGACAGATCCCCGGTCAGGCGACGCAAGGGAAACAGCAAGGCCTGATTCGAGGTCACGTCGAAATTCAACTCGATCCGCGCCACGAAGCGATCCGGCGGCAGGTAGAACGCCAGGGCCAGCGGCCGCTCGCCGAGCAAGGTGTCGAGGTGTTTGAGCAACGACGCCTCGAAGCGCCGCGCCAGGCTATGCCGGGGCAAGGCCAGCACTTGCGCCAGGGTCCGCAGTCCCATGCGCGACAAAGCCGTGGCCGCCTCTTTTTCCAACCCGACCCGGTCGATCGGCATCTGCCCCAGGGCCTGGCGCAAGGACCCGTTGTCCGCCAGGGCCAGACCATCGTAGGCATTGGCCAGGACCCGGGCCGCCGCCGGATTGGGCGCGACCACGATCCGGTGACGAAAGCCCAGGCCGGTCAGTTCTTCACGCAAGCGCGCTTCCAATTGCGGCCAGGGTCCGAACAGGCCCAGGCTGGATTCGATCTCGAACAGCAAGGCCCGCGGATACCGCAGGCTGACCTGGGAACTGAAGCGATAGGCCCAGGCGGCGAGAAACTGCTGCCACTGTTCGATTTCGGCGGGATCGTATTCGGCGCTGGCAAAGGCCTTGGTCAAGGCATGGGCGGCGGTCAGCGATTGACCGGGACACAGGCCCAAGGCCCGCGCCGACGCATTCACCGCCTGCACCACCCGGCGTTGCGGCGAACCCGTCAACAGTGCCAGCGGCGCGTCAGGCTCAGGGGTTCGCCGCAGCACCCCGTCCAGTGCCAATTGCGGAAAAACAATACAGACCCAACGCATACCCGCCTCAATGCCCGGTGCTGAAGGCAATCGGCGCCGAATGGGCCAACCCGCCCCGGCACTTGAGCACCCGCAATTGCGCGGGCCGGCCCTCGACGGCAATCCGCAGGGCCGCCGGCGACGGGTTGATCGCCTCCTCCAGCGAGCGATAGGCGAAGGCCAGGGTCTGGCCGGTTTCCGCCGCCACCTGCAAACGCCGCAGAGCCCGGTCATCCGCCTGTTGCGGCCAGCACAGGACCGCGCCGCAACTGCCGGAACGCAGGCATTGTTCGGCGGCCCACAAGGCATCCCGCGGCGGCGCCTGGATCACCGACAACTGCCGCAGGTCCACCCCCGCGTTCAACCACGCCTGGGGATAGGGCACATGGGGCGGTGCCACCAGGACAATGCGCTCGCCCCGAGCCGACAGCCGCGCCAGGGTCGGCCAGACCAGTTGCAACTCACCGACACCCTCCCCGGCAATCAGGATTTCCGTCAACGCTGCCGGCGGCCAGCCACCGCCGGGCAAAGCGGCGTCGAGGGTCGCGTGGCCGCTGGGCTGGCGATCGGACTGCGGCTCAGCCAGCGGCGCGCCCGCCCGGCCTCTCCACACCCGCCGCTCGTCGAGCAGCGTATCCAGGGCCACCACCGCGCCCCTCATGCCGGCCGTACCAGACCGCAGAACACGCCTTCGATGGACAACTCCTGGTGCTCGGGATCGACAACGATAGGCTCATAGGCCGGGTTGCGCGGCAACAGGCGGATGCCCGCGGCCGTCCGTTCGAAGCGCTTGATGGTGACCTCGCCTTCCAGCCGGGCCACGACGATCTGGCCGTTGCGCACCTCGCCCGTGCGGCGTACCGCCACCAGGTCACCGTCAAGAATGCCATCGCCGATCATCGAGTCGCCCTGCACCTGCAGCAGGTAATCCGGCGCCCGGGAAAACAGGGCGGGGTCGAGCAGCAGGCGGCGATGCTCCTGGGCATCGACATCGATCGGCCGGCCCGCCGCGACCCGGCCCAGCAGCGGGATATCCAGCAACGCGGCCCGGGGCGCCTGATCGAGCAGGCGGATGCCTCGCGCCTGATGGGCGTTGACCTCGATAAAACCGCCCTCGGCCAAAGCCACCACGTGCTTGCGTGCCACGCTGCGGGAGGCGAAACCAAAGGCCTCGGCGATCTCGGCAAGGCTCGGGGGCTGGCCGTTACGCACGATGCGCTCGCGGATAAAGGTCAGGATGGCGGTACGGCGGGGAGTTAAAGTCGTCATGGAGTACATTTGTACTCCTGTGGGATTTCCCTGACAAGAGCCATCAGTCGAGACACGGGCTTACCCATACCCGCTTCGTGAAAGCCAATGGCCAGGTCCGAATATCGGAATAGGTTTCCACTTTTTATATAAGAATAAAGCTACAGAACTATCTCACCCATAAAATATTGAAGCTTCTTTCTTACAACCATAACCAACAACTCTTCGAATCCACCCTATTCAGACTCCATAAAATCAATAAGCACATATTGAAAAATGAAATCATCTTGCTATATTCACTCGGGCATCCTCCATTGAAAACAGCCCCCCTGGCCTGCTCATCTATAAAAGTTTCAACCGTTATCCGGAGACCGACATGCCCCATTCCAACATCCACTCTCAGGAACGTCTCGCCATTATGTTGAACAGAGCAATAAGCGATGAATCATTCGCCGCGCAGTTGCATATCAATCCAGGCAACGCCGGTAAAGACCTGGATATGCCCCTGCGGATCGACGAAGTGGTGGCGCTCAAGGGCCTGGACCTTGCGCAATTGGTGGCGGCCTCGAAAGCCCTGCACAGCCCGCTCACGGCTCGCGCCAGTTTCGACCAGCAACAGGTTCGAACCGATTAAGCCCGCGCCAGCGTCCGAGACATATCGCCGATATAAATATCATGAAGCGTTTGTCAGGCCTTATTAAATAAATTTTCAACGAACGGCTATTAATGTTCGCCTCCCCGAGCACTGCCGACACTTTACATTCTGACGCCTCTCTTTCCTGAAGGAGGGTTATTGCGCGCCCGTCATCTATCGAGTGATATCCCGAGGACACCGACATGACCACCCGATTGCAATCCCAGCTCGACGAACTGTTCCAATACAACACGTTCTTGCCCGATGCCACCCCGGACCGTTTTCACCGTTTGCTCGATCGACTCAGCCAACAGCGCTACAGCACCTTCGCCGCACTCTATGCCGAATGCTTCCAGCGTTTCGAGGGCAATCCCAGGCTCGATCCGTTTTTCTCCAGTGCGGTGCACCTGATCCTGCTGCCGGTCACCCAGCGCCGCCTGATCATCAACGATCCGGTGTTCCAGATCTGGATGGCCCTGGCGTTTCAACATGCCAACGCGGTACTGACCGAACAGGCGGACAACACCGCTTCCTTGCAGGATATGCTCCTGGAGTTGCCGGCAGTGCTGCAACGCATCACCCAGACGGCGGTCGATCACAAGTACTCGAACCACCCGCCGATCCGGCGCTTCAACGTCGACCCGCTGATCGCCGCCACGACACCGCCCAGCTATGAGTTCCCCGAAGACGAAAGCACCCGCAAACACCTGGAGCGCAGTGGTTACTCCCTGCACTTTTTTCGCGACGTGGTCAGCGTTGCCCTGTCGCGTATCGCCAATACCTGGCCGGCCTGCTACGAGCAGTTCCGGCACCTGGTCAAGCTGATCTGCTACCTGCCCGACAGCACCTTCCGCAGCTGTTCGGCGGCGCGCTACACCGGCGTTATCCTGCTTTCGGCCAAGGACCACTCGATTCTGGAAATCGAAGAATCGCTGGTCCATGAAACCACCCACCAACTGTTGTACAGCCTGGTCGAGGTCTGCCCGATCATCGATGAGCAACGCGCCGGGGAACGCCTGTTCAGCCTGCCCTGGTCCGACCTGCAGCGCGATCTCCATGGTTATGTCCATGCCTTCTTCGCCGCGCTTGCCCAGGTCAAATACCTGGAGCGCGTGCGCCAGCGCCCGGCCTCGGAAATGCAACGGGCCGAAGAGCGGATGCTCGACATCCTGCGTGGCCTGATCAAGGCCCTGCCGGAACTTGAGGCCTGTGACGAGTTCACGCCCCGGGGCCGGACCTTCATGGACAATCTTGCCCTGGAGGTGCACGCCCTGCGCAGTCGCCATGCCGGCCTGCTGAGCCAGTCGAGCGCAACGACGGGCAACAAGCCGGCCATGGGCATGGCCGTGTAGAAAACAGGGTTGCCGGCGGGCTAGTTGGGATCGAGCAATCCGCCCGTCCAGTTGTACGACACCCGGCTGCCAGTGAATTTCGCCGCCACCGAACCTTGCGCGATCAGGCGGTCACGGTGGCGGGTGACCATCCGCCCGGCCTGGGCCGCCTGCAGGATCACCTCGGAAGCGGCGTCCCCGGGGCGCCCGACGATCCGGGCAAAACGCTGCCCTTCCTCGACGAAGTCACCCAGTTCCTTTTCAAAGACCAGCACCCCTGGCCGTGGCGCCAGGATTGTCTCCATATGCCCCATCTCCACCGCCTGCACCGGCCAATCCAGCAGCGGCGGTGCCTCGTCGATCACCCCGACAGCACACAGCCAGGCATACAGGCCATCAGCATCCTGCCCGGCCAGGTGATCGCTGACATCGCCCTGTCCGCGCAACTCCAGGGTCGCGGCAAAACGTTGCGCGGTATCGCCGTCGCGCAGCCAGGGAGCGATAAGGGTTTCCTCGAAGGAACCGTCGTCGCCGTCATCCCAGATGATCGCCAGGTCCATCTTCAGCGCCGCCGCCAATGCCTGGCCCTTGGGCCAGAACGCACGGTGGATATAGACATAGGGCAACGCTTCGTCGTCGGTGTGCAGGTCGAGCACCAGGTCCGCCGTGGCCGCCAGTTCCACCAGGCATTTTTGCCAGTGCTGGACATTGGTCGCCGGCCGCACCAGCGCCTGCGACTGGTCGAATGAGCGATTGAAGTTCTGCCCGGTGCCCTCATGAAAGCGCCCGAGAATCCGTCCATGGCGAAACTGCCCGATACCCAGCGGGTTGGCCTGGGGCACCACGGTCACGCGGCCCTTGAGGCGGCCCTCGGACTCGGCTTGTTGAAGGCGTGGCATCAGCAGGTGCAGCACCAGCATGCCGGCGATCTCATCGGCATGCACCCCGGCCTGCAAATGCACCTTCGGCCCCTCGCCGCGGCCCTCGAAGCGCCAGGCGCCGACCCGCAGCTCCTCACCGTTATTGCCCCGGATGCTGAACGAAATATCCCGCGCCATAACCTTGCCCTCTTCTCATAAACGTTGAAAATCAATCCATCGTCAGCCTCGACAGTGGAAATTGAACGTACGTTCAACTAAGCTCGCCAACCTGGCCTCGAACCCAAGGATTCCTGTGAGCACCGACACCCGAAAATTTCGCCGCGCCGAACCTGACGAGCGTCGCGACCTCTTGATCGCCGCCGCCCTGCGCTGCCTGGCCCGGGACGGCCATGCCGGCATTTCCGTCCGGCGTATCGCCACCGAGGCCGGCGTCTCCGTCGGCCTGCTCAACCACCATTTCGGCAGCATCGATGCACTGATCGCCGACACCTACCACAAGCTCGCCAGCGAACTGACCAGCACCCTGCTCGAAGAGGTCCGCCAGGCCGGCAGCGCCGCGGACAAGCTCGAAGCCTTCCTGGTCGGGTCCTTCTCGCCACGGATCATGGACCCGCAATTGCTCGGGGTCTGGGTGGTGTTCTGGAGCCTGATCCGCCACTCCGAACACGTCAGCCAGTCCCATGAAAAAAGCTACCGCGCCTACCTCGACCTGATCCGCCAACTGCTCGACGACCTGGCCAGCACCGAAGGTTTCACGATCCATGACAGCCGCCTGGCCGCCATCGGCCTATCGGCGATGCTCGACGGACTCTGGCTCGAGTGGTGCCTCAACCCCGAGACCTTCAGTCCCGCCAACGGGCTGCATATCTGCCGCTGCTGGGTAAAGGGGTTGCGTCACGGAGCATTCGGCGCCGACGACGTCCTGTGAGGCGTGGCGGCCGAAGACCATCGCCAGGGTGCCGCTGAGGGCAATCAGCCCGGCACCGATAATCAGCGACAGGTCCATCAGCGTGCCCCAGATCAGGCTCGAGAGCAGGAATGCCCAGATCAGCCCGGTGTACTCGAACGGCGCCAGCAGGGTCGCGGTGGCCCGCTGGAAACTGGCGAACAACAGGAACTGGCCGATCCCGCCCACCAGCCCCGCGCCGAGCATCCCCAGCCAGGCCGGGGTCGATGGTGGTGTATGGGTCCAGGGCAGCGCCAGGGCCATGCAGATGACAAACACCACGTTGGTGATCAGCATCTGTTCCAGCACCGAGGTCTGCTCATCCACCTGCCGTAGCTGGATGTAGGTAAAGGCCCAGCACAGCGCCGCCAGCAGCGTCAGCACGATGGGCCAGGGGTCGGTCATATTGCTCGGGCGACAGGCGATCATCACACCGACAAAACCGATGATCAGGGTGAACCATTGCCAGCCCGTGGCGCGCTCCTTGAGGATCAGCGCCGCCAGCACCGTGACCATGATCGGCGCGGAGAAATACAGGGTGGTCATCTCCGCCAGGGTCAGGTCCCGCGCCGCCGTGTAATACAGCAGCCAGGCGACGATCGAGAGCAACCCGCGCACCACCAGCAGGCGTCGGCTCGGCGACTGCCAGGCACTGCGCACCAGACGCAGGCGCCCGGCCAGCAGGCAGGCCGCGACCACCACCAGGCCGCGCCAGAACAGCACGGTAATGACCGAATAATCCGCCACCAGCCACTTGATGGCCGCATCCTGCAAGGCCAGGAAGGCATAGCCCAGCGTGCACAGGCCGATGCCCTGCAACGAACGGTCGACCCGTGGCGTATGGTTCATCACACCGACCTGCGCATCGGCGTTCCGCGCCGTTCGGCGAAGGCAAACAGCGCCTCGATCAGAAAGGTCAGGCAGACATAGACCCCGGCCACCAGCAGCAACGGCTGGTAGACCTGCAATGTCTGCGCCCGGACCACGTTGGCCGCCCCCAGCAGGTCGATCACCGCAATGGTCGAAGCCAGCGCCGTGGACTTGAGCAGCATCACCGTCTCCCCGGCCAGGGTCGGCAGCAACAAGCGCATGGCCCGCGGCAGGCGCACCCGCAACAACGACTGGCGCGGGGTCATGCCGAAGGCCGAAGCCGCTTCCATCTCGCCCTTGGGCACCGCCAGCAACCCGCCACGAATCACCTCGCCGACATAGGCGCCCACCGACAGCACCAGGGCGAACACGATGTACCAGTAGCCGTCCCGCAGGTAAGGCCAGAGAAAGCTGCCGCGCATCAACGGAAACTGCGCGAACAGACTGCCCAGCCCGTAGTAGAAGATGTAGATCTGGATCAGCAGCGGCGTCCCGCGCAGCACGCTGGTGTAGAACAGGCTGGCCTTGGCGACCAGGCGGTTTTTCGACATCCGGGCCAGGGCCACCAGCACCGCCAGCCCGAAGCCCAGCACGCTGGAAATCAGCAACAGGCTGATGGTCGTTTGCAGTCCACGGCCCAACAACGCCGCGTATTCGAGTGTCCACTCTGGAATCATTTCATTCACTCAGCCAAAGGCATCCAGCGACGGATCCGTCGCTCAAGCCGTCCCGACAGGTAGTTGGACACCAGCGTCACCGCGTAATACAGCGCGGCAGCCGTGAGGTAGAACAACAGGTAGTGGCGCGTCGATCCCGCGCCCTGCTTGGCGGTGTACAACAGCTCGTTGGTGCCGACCACGCTGATCAACGCACTGTCCTTGATCAGGTTGATCCACAGGTTGGCCATCCCGGCCATGGCGTAGGGCGCCATGATCGGCAAGGTGACCCGGCGGAACAGACCGAAACCGCTCAAGCCGAAGGCCTTCGCCGCTTCGATCTGACCGAAGGGAATCGCCTGGATCGCCGCGCGGAAAATCTCCGAGGCATAGGCACCCTGGACCAGTCCCAGCACCAGGATCGCCGCCAGCGGGCCGCTGACATTCAGCGCGTCATAGCCGAGCCGGGCCATCAGCGAGTTGAGCAGCATGGAACCGACGTAGTACAGCAAGAGGATCAGCAACAACTCCGGAACCGCCCGGAACAACGTGGTGTAGCCGCGCATCAGCGCCGCGATCGGTTTCGGCGCGCCCAGCTTGAGGCAGGCCACCACCAAACCGATGAACAGCCCGACCGCAAAGGCCCCGGCCGATATCTGCAGGGTCATCCAGAGCCCCTTCAACAGCGCACTGCCCCATCCCTGTTCGCTGAAATCGATCAATTCGAACATCGCTAGCTCTCCAACCTCAGTCTGTAGGAGCAGGGCTTGCCCGCGAAAGGGCCCTTGAGGGCGCCAAAAGCTTCGCGGGCAAGCCCTGCTCCTACAGGTTCTGCGTTTCCCATGGGACAGGTTCTGCGTTTCCCATGGGCTGTGTGTTCAGGCCGGGCCGAACAGCATCACCGTCAGAACGCAGGTTTCACACTGGTACCAAAATAGTGCTGGGAGAGATCGTCGTAGTCCTTGCTCGCCAGCAAGGTCTTGATCGCCTTGTCGAGACGCGCCTTGAGGTCGGTGTCTTCCTTGCGCAGACCGGCGCCCACGCCCTTGCCGAAGATCGGGTCATAGGGCACCGCGCCCAGGTAGGCCAGGTCCTTGGCATCCGGAGTCTGGACGAAGGCCGTCATGGCCGTGCCGTCCGCCATCATCAGGTCGATACGCCCGGCAATCAGGTCGGCGTTGGCCGAATCCTGGGTGTCGTAGTACTTCACGTCGGCGACCTTCTCGTAGTAGGCCTTCAGGTAGCTGGCACTCACGGTGGAGTTCTGCACGCCGATGATCTTGCCCTTGAGGTCATCCGGGTACTTCTTCACCGAAGCGCCCTTGGGCCCGACAATCGCGATCACCGAATCGTAGTAGGCCTTGCTGAAGGCGATCTGCTTTTCCCGCTCCTCGGTCACCGACATGGAGGAGAAGATCACGTCGATCTTCTTCGCCAGCAGCGAGGGGATGATCCCGTCCCAGGCCACTTCCTTGATCTCACACTCGGCTTTCATTTCACTGCACAGCTTGTGGATCAGGTCGACTTCAAAACCCTTCCACTCACCGTTGGCCTGCTTCTCGGTGTACGGCGGATAGGGTTCGGCCGCGACCGCGAAGCGGATAGGCGCGGCCTGCGCCGCACTCATGCCGGCCAGCAGGACACAGGCCACGCCCGTCAACCAGTTTGCCAAACGTCGATTTCCCATGATGTTGTCCCGTCTTTTTATGTTGCGTTAGCGAGTCTGATGAGCGTTGACGAATTGTCGGCAACGCTCGCTGCGTGGGTGTACGAACACTTCATCCGGCGAACCGGTTTCCTCGATCAGCCCTTGATGCAGAAAGGCCACTTTGGAAGAGACATCGCGTGCGAAGGCCATCTCATGGGTCACCAGGATCATGGTCCGGCCTTCTTCGGCGAGGGAGCGGATCACCCGCAGCACTTCCCCGACCAGTTCCGGGTCGAGTGCCGAGGTGGGTTCATCGAACAGCATGACCTTGGGCCGCATGGCCAGGGCCCGGGCGATGGCCACCCGTTGTTGCTGTCCCCCGGAGAGAAACGCCGGGTACTCGTTGCGCTTGGCCGCGAGGCCCACACGCTCAAGCAAGGCTTCGGCCCGTTCAATGGCCTCGGCCCGACTCTCACGCAGGACCTGGGTCGGCGCTTCGATGAGGTTTTCCAGCACCGTGCGATGGGGCCAGAGATTGAAGTTCTGGAACACCATGCCCAGGCTGGAGCGGATGCGTACCAGTTGCTTGGCGTCGGCCACCAACGGCGCGCCGGGGCGGTCGAAGTTCAGGTGGATGCTTTCGCCGTCCACCAGGATACGGCCCTGGTCCGGCACTTCGAGCATATTGATACAGCGCAGCAAGGTACTCTTGCCCGAGCCGCTGGCGCCGATCAGCGAGATCACCTCGCCCTCGCGGGCCGTCAGGGACACGCCCTTGAGCACCTCGATATTGCCGAAGCGTTTGTGCAGGCGGTCGACCTCGATCATGGTCCTGGTCGCGACAGGTTGCGCAAGGCTTTCAACCTTCACGCCATTGATCACTGGCCGCGGGGGCTCGCCCTTGAGCACCCGGACAAACTCGCGGATACGCTGGCAGGCCAGGGCCAGGCGTTCTTCACCGAGGGTGAAGGAGATCCGCACAAAACCTTGCGCCGGCTCACCGAAAGCCGCCGCATCGAGTACCGAGACCCCGGCTTCGCGAAACAGCCGCCAGGCGAATTCCAGGGAGGTCAGGCCGGTCTCGCGCACGTCCACCAGCACGAACATGCCGGCATCGGGCTTGAGTACGGTAATGCCCGGGCAATCGGACAAACCCGCCACCACCAGATCACGGCGGCGGCGATAGATCTCGCTCATCCCCCGGGTCACTTCGTCATGGGCCAGTACCGCCTTGAGCGCGGCCTCCATGACAAATCCCGGCAGGCCGTAGAGCATGCTCAACACCAGGTTTTCGGCATGGGCGACCAGCACCGGGTCGGCGATGATCCAGCCGATCCGCCAGCCGGTCATGGCGTGGGACTTGGACAGGCTGCCGACGGTCACGCAGCGCTCGGCCATGCCCGGCAGCGCCGCCAGGCTGACATGCTCGCGCTCGAATGCCAGGCTTTCGTACACCTCGTCGACCACCACCCAGAGATCATGGGCGATGGCCAGGTCGGCGATGCCTTGCAGCTCTTCGCGGCTGAGTACCACGCCGGTGGGGTTGTTCGGATTGGAGAAAAAGATCGCCCGGGTGCGTGGCGTGATGGCCTTGGCCAGCCGCGCGGCATCGAGGCGAAAACCCGAGTCGGCATCGCACGGCACCCGCACCAGGGTCGCGCCGGAAGCCTTGAGGGTCGCCTCGTAGGTCACGTACATCGGGTCCAGGGCAATCACCTCGTCACCGGCGCTGAGCAGGCACAGCGAGGTGATGAACAAGGCGTTCTGCGCGCCGGCCACGGTGATGACGTTTTCAGCTTGCAGCGGGCGCTCCAGGCGCTGGCTGTAGCGCGCGGCGATGGCTTCGCGCAGGGCCAGGCGACCGGCGATTTCGGTGTAGTGGGTGTCGCCTTCGCGAAGGGCCTGGATGGCCGCCTCGGTAATGAAATCGGGGGTGGGAAAGTCCGGGTCGCCGACGCTGAGGATGATCACATCCTCGCCACGGCGCTGGGCTTCGAACGCCGCGTGATGAATGTCCCAGGCGGCCACACCGTCACCCGAGATCCGCTCAACAAAAGGTGAAAACCGCATGCCAGTGCCTCGTTCGAATTTGAAGAAACGCAAGCCCGCAACCCGCCGGGATGGAGCCAACATAGACGAAGCTGAACAGTCGTTCAATAGGAAAATCGGTCCGCTTCGTGTTCAGCGTAAACAGGTCGTTTTCACGACAGTCGCGCCGTTTTTCAGCACTGGATCGCTTTGGTTTCGATGAACTCCTCCAGCCCTTCCTCACCCCATTCGCGACCGTTGCCCGATTGCTTGTAGCCGCCGAATGGCGCGCGGTAGTTGAAGGCCGCGCCATTGACGAAGCACTGGCCGGCGCGCAACCCGCGCGCCAGTTCCAGGGCCCGGGCCGGGGTGCCGGCCCAGACCGCGCTGGACAGGCCGAAGGGCGATTCATTGGCCAGGCGTATGGCCTGTTCCTCGTCCTCGTAGGGCATCAGGCAGAGTACCGGGCCGAAGATTTCTTCCTGGGCGATACGCATACTGTTATCGACATCGGCAAACAGCGTGGGCCGCACGTAGAAACCGCGTTCCAATCCATCCGGCAAGGCATCGCCGCCACTCAACAGCCGGGCGCCCTCCTGCTGGCCGATACGGATGTAATCGAGCACGGTGCGGCGCTGGGACGCCGAACACATGGGCCCGAGAAAGCTCCGTGGGTCCAGGGGATCGCCGACCTTGAGGCTTTCGCTTTCGGCCCGCGCCAGTTCCAGCGCCTCGGCGTAGCGACTGCGGGGAATCAACATGCGGGTCAAGGCGGTGCAGGTCTGCCCGGAGTTGATCATCACGTCCTGCACGCCATGGCGCACGGCGGCGCCGAGGTCGGCATCGGCGGTGATCAGAAAGGGCGACTTGCCCCCCAGCTCCAGGCACACCCGCTTGACCGTCGGCGCGGCGGCCATCGATACCCGCACACCGGCGGCGGTCGAGCCGGTGAACGAGACCATGTCCACGTCCGGGTGCCGGGCCAGGGCTTCGCCGACCTTGGCGCCGGGGCCGCTGACCAGATTGAAGACCCCGCCCGGCAGGCCGATGGCGTCAATCATTTCAGCCAGCAGGAACGCATGCAGCGGGGTTTCCTGGCTCGGCTTGACCACCACCGTGCAGCCTGCCGCAAGAGCCGGCGCGAGCTTGCCGATCAATTGATGCAGCGGGTAATTCCACGGGTTGATAAAGGCGCAGACGCCCACCGCCTCGCGGATCACCAGGGAGTTGCCGACTTCCCGTTGTTGCTCCATCAGCGCGGCTATTTCGGCGTAGCTGAGCAGGCCTTCCAGCGGGCCGTCGACCTGGACCGACTGGCACCATTGCACCGGCATGCCCAGTTCGGCGGTGATCAGCGCGGCCATTTCGCCGGCGCGGGCCTTGAGTTGCCGGCCCAGGGCGCGGATATAGCCGGCACGTTCACTGGCCGGGGTCCGCGACCAGTTGGGAAAGGCACGGCGTGCAGCGGTGACGGCGCGTTCGACGTCACGTTCATCGCCGAGGGGGACTTGTCCGGTGACGGTTTCGGTGGCCGGGTTGATGACTTCGGCGACGCTGCTGCCATGGGGGACGACCCAGTCGCCGTTGATATAAAGATGGGTGTAGGTGGTCATTGTTATTGTTTTCCATCATCAGGGAAGGACGAGGTTTTCCGGTGGAGTTTCGACGGACTTGAGGGCCTCTTCGCGGCGGTGCGGCGATCCGACAAGCCCTGCTCCTACAGGTTTCGGTCGTACACATGATCCGGGACCGACTCCGAACTGTAGGAGCAGGGCTTGCCCGCGAAGACATCAGCCCAGACAAAACAGCTTCAACGGGCGCAGGCGTGCTTCAGCTCAACCAGGGTCACCCCGGCATGGCCAAACCCCGTCCGCAGATCGCGCTCCAGCTCATCCAGGCTCTGCGGTTCACACACACGGCAACCAAACGCCCGGGCCAGCAGGGCAAAATCCGGGTTACGCGGCAACACCCCCACCGGCTCGATATCCAGGCTGAGCATGTCATCGCGGATCTGCCCGAGGGCATCGTTGTTCCACAGCAGCACCACCAGCGGGCTGTCCAACTCCTCGACAGCCGTCGCCAGTTCCTGAACCGTATAGAGAAAACCGCCGTCCCCCACCAGCACCAGGCCGGGACGCTGCGGCGCACCAAACTTGGCACCGATCCCCGCCGGCAATCCATAACCCAGGGTGCCGTAGCCGGTGGGATGCAACCAACTGCGCGGCGCCCAGCTGGCAAAGGCGTAATTGCCCGTATAAGCCAACTGGGTCATATCGCTGCTGATAACGGTGTCAGCCGGCATCGCCGCCGCAATACGGTCGAGAATCCGCTGATGGATTATCTGTAACGGACCGTGGCCAGCGCGCAAAGCCACCCGCAATGCCGCCACTGCCTTGACCGACTTATGGGAGTCCCGGGCCTGCACCGGCAGACGTTCCAGTAAATCAGCGAGGGTCTGCTGTGCATCCCCCCGCAACGCCACGGCGCAGGGATAGAAGTCGTTGAATTTGCGCGAGTCGATATCGACCCGGATCACCTCGCCGCTCAACGGCAGGCGTTCACGCCAATAATCGGTATCGGCCATTTCGGTACCCACCGCGAGTACCACATCGGCTTGCGCGATCAGTGCCCAACCGGGCTCGACGCACAGGCTGGAACCTGCATTCAACGGCGCATCCGGCGCCAGCAAACCTTTACCGGCAACACTGGTGAACAGAGGCGCGGCCAGGCGCTCGCTCAAGGCCCGCAACTCGGCCCCGGCGGCCAGCGCACCGCCCCCGGCGATAATCATCGGGCGCTTGGCCTGTTGCAGCCGTCGGGCAGCCTCTTCCAGGGCCTGCACACTCGGCAACCCACGTCCGGGACGACGCACTACCTCGTCACTCCAGTCACGACTGATCGGCCCGGCCAGCACATCCAGCGGCACCGAAATATGCACAGGCCGCGGCCGCTCGCTGTCGAACACGGCAAAGGCCCGGGCGATCAGTTCCGGCAGGTCGTCGGTGCTCAGGGCCACCGCCGAAAACGCGGTGATGGGCGCGGTGATCGCCCGCTGGTCCTGGGTCTCGTGCAGGCAACCCCAACCCTTGCCCAGGCTGGCGGTGTGGTTGACGCTGGAAATCACCAGCAGCGCAATCGAGTCGGCATAGGCCTGGCCGATGGCGGTCGCGGCGTTGGTCACGCCAGGGCCGGTGATGATAAAGCAGACGCCGGGCTTGCCACTGACCCGGGCATAACCGTCGGCCATGAAACCGGCGCCCTGCTCATGGCGGGTCAGCACATGACGGATGCCGCTGCCGGGCAGGCCGCGATACAGCTCCAGGGTATGCACGCCGGGAATACCGAACACCGTGTCGACACCATAATGGGCCAGCAGGCGCACCAGGGCCTGGCCGCCGGTGAGCGTGGTGGAAGAAGCTTGCAGGGTCGATTGGGAGCTCATGCTAGCCCTCGTCTTGTTGTTGTGGAGTGATAGGGGACCGCCCGACGATATTAAACACTTGTTCAATAGCGTGACAATCCTTTTGAGGCACTCGAAAAAAAGCCACACGATCAACCCAACTTATTGTTTTTAAAAACAATAAATCCATATCTAGTGTCTCTCGACGCAGACCTGTTACATCTTTGAACATCCTCGCCGTCAGCATTAATTACCACCTCATGCCTTCGGCTTGCGCGTTGAATGATGATCATCACGCAACGACAAGGATGCTCAGCATGACCCCTCCGATCACTTCGGCCGATCCCCCCGCAAGCGCCCCCGCCTCGGTTTCACTGGAACAGGCCATCAGGCATTTCCTCAGCGACCTGCCCGCCGAGACCGCCCGCCGCATTCGCCTGGTCAGCGGTATCGACAGCCCCGCCTTGCGCGCCGTCTACGCCGAATCCCGACAGGTGCCGGCGCTGCTGCTCGACGCCCGCCTGCGCTTCGAGCTGGAGCAGGAGATACAGGACTTCATCGATGGGCTGAGCCATGACGCCGCCCCAGCATCCGGGGTGAAGCCCCTGTACTGGCAGTTGCAACTGCTCGGCCTGGAGCTGATCTGGCCAACGACGAGTGTGCTGCAGATATACGATCCCGCCGGGGATTCGACACCCGCAGAGTACGGCCCTGACCTGTCGTCCGGCCTGCCGAGGGTGCGGGTCAGCCGGGCGCAGGTGCTCGATGGCACACTGTGGAGCAGCGTTCTGCAAACCATGAGCACGGCACAGAAGTCCGAATGGCTGGGCACACGATGCTTAACCCTCGATGCCCAGTTGTGGGAGCTCAAGCGCAGGGCTGTCCGTCTACTGTCCTCTCGCCGAAAGGACCTGTTCGACAACCTCCTGGCCTTCAGGCAGCAATCCCGTGATCCGCTGGTGAATCTGCTGCGTACCCGAATCCCCCTGCTCTCCCGGGCGGCGGCCCATGAACTGCTCGCCAACTCGACCGAGCATGAGCTGCAGTCGATGCAACTGTCCGAGGGCGAACTGAGCGAGCGTCAACTGCTCGACGCCCACTGGTATCTACAGGAGGAACGCCTGAGCCAGGCCTATGAAGGGCTCTTTCTGCAAAGCCGGCAGCACAACGACGATACTCAGCGGCTGATGCTCTACACCCTGGCCACCTTGCCGAACTGGTCGTCGAGCGGTGTGCGCCTGGAACTGCGCGAGCAGACGCCGGACGGCACCTTGCTGGCCAGCATCGGTGACCTGCAGGCCCAACAGGTCCACACCCTCCTGCGCCGTCATGGCCGCTTCACCCTGAATGCCCTGCAAGAACCACAGCCCGACCTGCCCGCGGTCCTGGCGACCCTGCCCGACAGCCTGCGCAACCCGCTCGGTCTGACGGACCGCGAGGCCATCCTGCGCCTGCTGCGCCAACACCCTCCTCTTTCACGCACCCATCTACGCGCCTTGCTGGAGCTTTCCCCCATGGAACCATCGCAACGTCTTTCCAACGGCAACGGCTACCTGAAGGACTCCCCCACCGGCTTCGCCGCCCCCGACCAACTGGCCCAGAGCCAGCGGGAAGCCTTCGATGCCCTGGCCGCCACCAATGAGCGGACCCTGTTGCTGGCGCGCCAACAGCCTAATTTCCGCTGGTTCGCCGCCCTGCTCCTGGCCCGGCAACTGGCGCGCGACTTCCCCCAGGCGGCCTCGAAGGATCCCGATGCGATCTTCCTCAACACCTATGAGGAAACCCTGTACTGGCCCCTGTCGGACAGCGGTGAACGCGGAGAGCAGGTACGCTATCGCGGTGTCAGGCAGTCACACACGCTGACGGAGGTCTTTACCCAGTACCTGGCCGGCAATGACCAGACGTTCGACCCGGCCACGAGCGGCTTCTACGCCAGCGCCAGCGCCGCCTACGACGAAGAACAACTGAGCGGCCTGGACCTCGGACGCTTGAAAAAAACCCTCGAGGATGCGGGCCTTGGCTTCGACACGGGCTTCAGCGAAAACGTCGACAGTTTCTGGGCCAGCGCCGCGACGCTGCTGCGGGAAAACCTGCAGACCCAGATCCGCCTGGAAGCGCAGTTGCGCGAACTGGATCAGAACCTGGATAAAAGCAACCGGCAGGACCTGGAACGGGTGCTGGACCACCCGACCCATAAGCAACGCCTGAAACATTTCCCCCTGGGCGGACCGGTGCATGTCTATCGGATCGCCCTGCAACCGCAAGGCCTGATTCTGCAAGGCTGCCTGGTCATCACCCGCAGTCCCGACGAGGACACTTACAAACTACCGGCATTGCTCTATCAGATCGGCCGTGGCCTGGAGCAGTTCGCGTCGTTGCAGGCACTGAAGAAGAACCTGACCCAGCGCCTCGATGACGATATCGAACGTGAATCGCTGCTCGATCTGCTGCCGCAGCGCCAGCGCACCTGGCGTCCCGCGAGCGCTGCCGAGCGCGGCGCACTGTTCAACTACCAGCTCGAAGAAGGCGATCCCTTCCAACTCCTGGTGGACGGACTGCTCGCCAAGCAGAAAGAGGACTTCACCGACACCTGGCGTTTCGCCAGAGGTGCTCCGGGCCTGTACAGCGACGTCAACGAGTTCGCCCGGCAAGTGGACGGTTCCATCAGCCTGGTCAGATTGCTGGATATCGTCCCGGTCCTCAGGCGACGCAATCGCGACCTGATGTTCAGCGACCTGTTGAGCCGAATCAACAGCATCAGCCCGGACGAACAGGCCCAGCTCGCCACCTTGTGGCGACCGACCCTGGAAGACAACCCGGTGCCCGCTTCGCTCAGCGACCTGCCGGCCCTCAAGGCCTACGCGGCCGGTCTGCTCAAGACCCATCTGCAACAGCACTATCCCCAGGTCCTGGCCGCCCCTGACAACATCGTCGTGCATGTCACTCGCATCACCCACCACCTGAGCCCGGCCTGGCAAAGCCAGCCGCCGATCGATCGGCTACGCCCTCCCCGCACGCTGTCGTTGACGGCCCTGGCACTGGAAAACATCAAGGGCGTGCGCCTGGGCGAAACGGTCAGTTTCAAGGCCCAGATCAACAACCCGAACGGGTCCACACTCAGCCTGTCGGACAAGCAGGTACAGGCTATCGTCAGTGCCGTGGACGCGCCTGGCCAGTACAAGACGTTGCTCGAACAGAAACTGCTCGGCCCGGGCCAGGCGGCGTTGCGCGCGACCTGGCTCGAAGGGCAACGGGCACGGATGAAGCTGCAGGCCTATGTCGCACGTCTGAGCGGAGATTTTCTCGATCCCAAGGACAGCGCCCTGGAGCGTGGCTACCGGCGTATCGAACACCTGCTCAAATACCCGTCGGCACAGCGCCGCCCGCTGCTGGACGGCTACAAGGTCCAGGCCAACTACCTGATGCTCGGCGGCACGGAGCAGGCACACAACGGCATGAGCATCGACGAGGTACTGGTCATCAGCACCGATGCCCCCGCTGGCAGCCTGCTGCTCTACACGCCGCAAGGCCCCGATGGCAAAGCCTGGCGCGAGCTGGCGGATGCCGCGGCAATCAAGGCCTTGCTGCGCCAGCAAGACTGGAAGGACTACTGCATCGCCCGGGCCGCCCGCAACGAACAGTGGGATCCGGCCCGGTTGTTCACGCGGCAATTCCCGCTGGTCCGTTACCTTCCCATCGAAGGCGACCTGTTCAGCACGCTGTACGAGGCCAGGGCCAAGCATCTGATCCACAGCGTGGAATACTTCGCGGCCAGCAACCAACGGGTGGGCCGTGACACCCTCTGGTACTGGATCAATGTGGGATCGCGCTTCGCCCTGGAGTTCGTCCTCGGCGGCGCCTCCTTGCATCTCAGCCTGCCGGTCTACCTGTTGCGTGGCCTGTACGGCCTGGCCAACTTCGGCCAGGCACTGGCCCTGGGTCATCATCAGGAAGCCGAGGAGGCGCTGATCCAGACGCTCCTTGATGCCGTGGCGCCCTTCCCGCTGCAACTGATCAAACCCGCGTTGCGGCAGATACGGCCGCTTCCCGGCGAGAAGGTTTCCCGCCTGGTCAAGACCAGCCGGGTCAGCCTGGACGGCAGCCGGCAATCGCTGCTGACCGCGGAGCCTTCGACGGCGTCATCCCTCAGGTCCCTGGCCGCGGACCTCAAGGACTATGAAATCCGTACACCGCCGGAACTGAACTATATGCGTGACGGACTGTTCGTCGACCGCACGGCACGCATGGACCAGTACGTGAAACTGGAGGGCAAGTGGTACCGCACCGGCTCCCGGGACGGCAAGCGCTACGTGCTCAAGGAACACCAATGGGCGGAAGACATCGAGCTCATAAAGGTTGGCAGCCATTGGCAGGCCTTGCCCAGGAATCGCCTGTTGGGCGGCGCACCCGAGAAGGTCGGTGCCGCACGTTATGAAATCCCGGCCACCTACCGGAACACGCTCGAGGAGCTGATTCGCACCACCAGCAGAGCCCTTGATCCCGCTTGGGTCTCTCCGGCTCCTTCCGCACTGGAGCGCCAGGCCGCCCCTCACGTGTACTCACTCTCAAAACGGATGCTTGAAGACGCCCGAAGTTTCTTCGTCGAAAACCCGCCCCCCGTGGCCAAGACACTGGCGCCCGACCTTCTGGACGCCGCGCTGGCGACACAACTGTTCGAACGTGGCTACCGGAACGGGAACGGTATTGTCCTCGGCGCAGCCTACCAGTCAAGGAGCGGCCGCCAGCTCCTGATCGACAACATGCAGTCGCTCGCCACGGAACACCAGGTCAAGACCCTGTACCTGGAAAACCTCCTGACGGACTTCGATCAGGTTCACCTCAACAACTTCCATCGTAGCGGCGTCATGTCCCAACGCCTGAGGGACACCCTGAGACGGCAAGATATCGAACATCACATCGACCCGAACGGCCCCCATTCCTTGCGTGAACTGATTAACAGCGCACATGCCAACGGCATTCGCGTCCAGGCGATCGACTGCGCCGCCAGTTACCGCCAGGGCCTGCGCAACTACAGCCCGGATCGGGCCAGGGCCCTGAAGTACTATGCCCGCCAAGTGATCAATGCGGACCAACTGCAGCAAGGCCCGCATCGCTGGATTGCCCTGAGCCAGGATTCACATGCCAGCGGCGTAAACGGCGAGACGGGCCTGGCCGACCTGTTGGGGGCGGCCAACCTGCGGACCGTCGATGTCGGCGGACAACCCTTGCCGTTGCGCGTCCTGCGTGATCCGGGAGAGTTCACCCAGGGCCAATATGCACGTGATATTCAGTTCGTCCAAGCCGATGCGAAGCTGGAAGTGAACGTGGCGCCCCAAGCGTTGCCACAAATCAGCAAACCTCACAGGGGGCTGCTGGTCAAGCAAGGGGATTTCCTGATCGAACAAAGCGGCGATCAGTACACACTCGTCTACCGGCCGGTCGATCCCCTGCACCCTGGCCGCCAGTTGATCACGACGGAACAGCCGGTGACACGGAGTCGGCCTGCCGGCAGCTCACACGATGTATTTCATCTCGAGGCCCCTATAAACCTCAACATCCGAGGAATCAAATACAGAAGCATCGACGACCTGATATGGGGACTCAGGCAAGGCAATATGAGGCAGGTGGTCGAGCTCAACAGCGTCACCTACCTGCGCCAGCCCAGGCTCGACACCCATCCGCAGCTCAGTCGCGCGGGTATGTTCACGGTCGAAACTTCCCCGCAAGGACCTGTACTGATCAATCGCTCCAAGGATCGATCCCTGGTCACGACGGTCATCCGAACCGACAGGGGCACCGGCAAGTTCTATATCGTTCATCCGCGCTGGGGATTCAACGAGGCGCGGCTGTTCGCCAGCATCGACGAACTGACCCAGGCACTGGTCCATGAGGTGGGGCTGACGCGTCTGGTCGAATCCACCAGTGTCTGATTCAAGCAGCCCTTGAGGTCCGGGCGGTAAACAGGTAGCCCGCCCCATGGATGGTCATGATCAGTTCCGGCGCGGCCGGGTTGTCATGGAGCTTGCGCCGCAGGCGCCCGACCAGGACATCGATGGAGCGGTCGCTGGGTAGCCATTCACGGTTGCGCAGTTGCTCCATCAACTGGTCGCGGCTCAGTGTGTGACCGCTGTTGCGCATAAACACGTTGAGCAACTGGAACTCGCCGTGGCTGAGCAGGGTTTCACGGCCGTCGCAGGCTTTCAGGCGACGGCGGTCGGCGTCCAGGGTCCAGTCGGCGAAATGCTCGAGGCGCGGGCTGGGCAGCGTTGGCGTGGCCGGTTGCAGGTGACACACCCGACGCGTCAGGTTGCGGGCGCGGGAAACCAGCTCGCGGGGATTCAGGGGCGTATTCAGGTAGTCGTCGGCACCACATTCCAGGGCGGTGATCCGCTCGGCATCGTCGTCGCGCCCACCGATCAGGATGATCCCGACCTCCGAGCGCCCACGCCATCGGCGAGTCAGGTGCAGGCTGTCCGAGCCCGGCAACTGCGCATCGAGCAAGACCAGCGACACCGGGAAGCGGCTCAGACAGGCCTCGGCCTGCTCAGCGGACTCGACGCAATGGACTTCATACCCATCCTGGGTCAGACACGCCTCCAGCTGTTCACGGATCAGCGGATCGTCCTCGACGATCAGCACGCGCGGCATCACCTTCATTACCTGGCTCCTGTTCGTGCCGCGAGCGGCCGATTCTTGGAATTATGCGAAGCGGTAGGATTTTGCGATGCACTGTAGCGATTACTGAACAGTTGATCAACAAGCCATGAAAGCCTAGGAGATGAAACGTCGGTAGCCGCCCATTTGCAGGCCATCGACCCAGGCTTCGCAGATCTGTACGCCCTGGGCCGGGGTGAAGGTGCTGGGGTTGAGGCCGCACTCAAGCCACAAGCCATCGAGCAAGGCACTCAGGCCGATGGCCGCCAGGCCGCTGTCGAAACCGCTCCAGCCCTCCTCTTCGGCCAACAGGGTCAGGGCCTTGCCCATGATGGTGCGGTACTCGCCATAGGAATGATCGTGGGCGCGGTTGATCGCCTCGGCGGTTTTCACCGCGCCCCAGAACGCCAGCCAGGCTTCGAGCAGTTCGGGGTCGAGCATGCCTTCGGAAAACGACGCTTCGAAAAACGCCGACAGGTGCCGGCGGGCGCCGCTGCCGGCCTTCGCCACCGACTCGCGCAACAGGCTCATGACCTGCCCGGTGATATGCAGGTAGGCGTCGGCCACCAGTTCGTCCTTGCCGCTGTAGTGATGGCTGATCAAGCCCACCGACACCCCGGCCTCGGCGCAGATCTTGCGGATCGAGGTGCCGACAAAGCCGTACTTCTTCAGACAGCGCAAGGTCGCGGCGACCAGATTGGCCTTGCGCAACTCAGGGTCCATACGCAGAAAACGCGTTTCCTCGGCCATAGTGCTCCTGCCCTCTTCAACGTCGATGGCTGACTGCGGTCAGCGGATGGGATACAGCGCCTCGTCGAACTGTGACAAGCGCGGAAAGACCAGGGGACGGTCCTGTTCAAGATTTTCCAGGCGCTCATGGTAACCGACCAGGAATTGCCCGCGGGCCTCGGCACTGATATAGGGCACGTGCCAGGCCACGAAGGGGGGCAGCACCTCGAGACCGACATAGGCCAGGGTGCCGCGCAGCAAGGGACGCAGCATATCTTCCAGCGGGCCGTGGATCGCACCGTCGCCGAACATGTGCTCACGGCCGCCGAGGGTGACGGTGACCAGCGCCTTCTTGCCCGCCAGGCCGCCCTGGTCGTAGAAGCGCTTGCCGCCGTAGCAGACGCCGGAGACCAGCACGCGGTCGATCCAGCCCTTGAGAATGGCCGGCACGGAGAACCAGTAGATCGGGAAGTTGAGGATCAGCAGGTCGGCCCAGAGCAGTTTGTCGAGTTCTTCCTGGATGTCCGGTGCCAGGCTTTGGGTCTTGACGCCGAGGCGTTGTTCCAGGGCGTAGACCAGGTAGTCGGGGTTGTCCCGGGCGGAAAAGTCCTCGGCGCTGGCCACCGGGTTCCAGCGCATGGCGTAGAGGTCGGATACCTGGACGCTGTGGCCTTGGGCTTGCAGGGTCTCGACGGCCTGGTCACGTAGTGCGGCAGTGAAGGATTGTGGTTCGGGGTGGGCGTGGATGATCAGTACGTTCATGGATATTCCTGACGGTCGAAAAATGCTCACTTATCTTGAAAACACCACAACCTTGTAGGAGCCGGCTTGCTGGCGATGGCGGCCGATCAGGCGCTGCAAGCCTCACGGGCCCCATCGCCAGCAAGCCGGCTCCTACAGGGGTTGTGCTTCAAATGGAGCGGCGATGGTGGCCCTCTGCAGCAGGATCCGGTCCAGCCAATCCGGGTCCATCTCCGGCTCCGAGGAAAACAGCAGGCCGGTGTAGTCGCGGTGTGGCGGCGTGAAGATCACGTCCCGCGAGCCGGCGTCGACCACCTTCCCGCGCTGCATCACCACCACCTCATCGGCAATCGCCCGCACCGTCGCCACATCGTGGGTGATAAACAGGTAGGACACGCCCAACTGCCGCTGCACCCGATCCAGCAACTTGAGGATGCCCTCGGCCACCAATTGGTCCAACGCCGAAGTCACCTCATCGCAAATGATCACCTGCGGCTCCGCCGCCAGGGCCCGGGCGATACAGACCCGCTGCTTCTGCCCGCCGGACAGCTCCGACGGCAGCCGCTCCATGAACTTTCCCGGGTCGAGCTCGATCATCTCCAGCAACTCGGCCACCCGCTGGCGCAGGGCCTTGCCCTTGAGCCCCAGGTAGAACGCCAGCGGCCGGCCGATAATGTCGACGATGCGCTGGCGCGGATTGAGGGCCGTGTCGGGGATCTGGTAGATCATCTGGATACTGCGCAATTGCGCCTTGCTACGGTGGCGATAATCAGCCGGCAACACTTCAGCGTCGAACAACACCTGCCCGCTGCTCGGTTGCAACAGGCCGGTAATCAGCCGTGCCGTGGTGCTCTTGCCGCTGCCCGACTCACCGATCACCGCCAGGGTCTGGCCCCGATAGAGACGCATCGAGACATCGTGCAGCACCGGCTGCTGGCTGTAGCTGGCCGAGGCATTGCGCACTTCGAGCAACGGCCCGCCCTGCTCTGGCCGGCCCTTGGGGTCGGTGCGGAAACAACGCACCGCCCACAGCGACTTGGTGTAGTCCTCGGTCGGTGCCTGGAGCATCTGCCGGGTCGCCGCCTCCTCCACCAACTTGCCATGGCGCAGCACCATGATCCGGTCGGCCATCTGCGAGACCACCGCCAGGTCGTGAGTGATGTAGATCGCCGCCATGCCGAAGCGCTTCACTGCATCGCGAATCGCCGCCAGCACTTCGATCTGGGTGGTGACGTCAAGGGCCGTGGTCGGCTCGTCGAAGATGATCAGGTCCGGCTGGCAGGCCATGGCCATGGCGGTCATCGCCCGTTGCAACTGGCCGCCGGAGACCTGGTGCGGATAACGCCGGCCGATGCTTTCCGGGTTTGGCAGACGCAACACCCGGTAGAGTTCCACCGCCTGGGCCTCGGCCTCGGCGCGCTTCATCCCGCCATTGATCACGGCCGTTTCCACATGCTGGTCGATCAGCCGCTGCGCCGGGTTGAACGAGGCCGCCGCGCTCTGCGCCACATAGGCGATGCGCAGGCCGCGCAGTTTGCGCAAGGCCTCGGCGGAACACTGGCGCAGGTCCTGTCCGTCGAAATGAATCGAGCCGCCGGTGATCCGGCAACCGTCGCGGGTGTAGCCCATGGCGGCCAGGCCCAGGGTCGACTTACCCGCACCGGATTCACCGATCAGGCCCAGCACTTCGCCCCGGGCCAGACTCAGGTCGATGCCCTGCACCAATGGATGCCAGGCATCGTCGTAGTGCCCTTCGATATGCAGGTCGCGGATCTGCAACAAACTCGGGTTCGCTTCGTTCATGCTCAACATTCCTTCAGCCCGCTGGAGCGATAGAGCATCCAGTCGACGACAAAATTGACCCCTACCGTGAGCAACGCCACCGCCAGTGCCGGGAGCAAGGGCGTGAGGTCGCCGAAGGTGATCAGCACCGCGTTGTCGCGCACCATGCTGCCCCAGTCGGCGGTCGGCGGCTGGATGCCCAGGCCGAGAAACGACAGCGCACTGATAAACAGGAAGACGAAGCAGAACCGCAGGCCGAACTCGGCGATCAGTGGCGCCGCGGCGTTGGGCAGGATCTCCCGGGTCACCAGCCAGAGCGTGCCCTCGCCTCGCAGCCGGGCCGCCTCGACAAAGTCCTGGACCACCACGTTCATCGCCACCGCCCGCGCCAGGCGGAATACCCGGGTCGAATCCAGCAGCGCAATCACCAGCACCAGCGAGGTCGCGGTGGTGCCCACCACGCTGAGGATCAGCAAGGCGAAGATCAGTTGCGGAATCGCCATAAGGATATCCACCAGCCGCGACAGGCCCATGTCGACCCAACCGCCCTTGAGCGCCGCGATCAGGCCGGCCAGGCCGCCCACCAGGAACGCCAGCGCGGTGGTGAGAAAAGCAATGCCCACGGTATTGCGCGCGCCATAGAGCAGGCGGCTGAGCATGTCGCGCCCGAGGTTGTCGGTGCCCAGCGGGAACTGCGCGCCCCAGGCGGCGAAGCCATCGCCGACCACCTGGGTTTCTCCATAAGGCGCCAGGTGCGGGGCCAATAGCGCCACCGCGACATACAGGACAATCACGCAGAACCCGAATTTCGCACTCCAGGGCGCGTGGATCAGCTCTTTAAACACGGATTTCATGGGCTACCCCTTCGGATGCATCAGGCGTGGGTTGCTGGCGATGGACAGCACGTCGGCCAGGGTGTTGAGCACGATATAGGTCGCGGCGAAGATCAGGCTGCAGGCCTGGACCACCGGGATATCGCGCTTGGCCACCGAGTCCACCAGCAACTGCCCCAGCCCCGGATAGACGAACACCACTTCGACCACCACCACGCCCACCACCAGGTACGCCAGGTTCAGCGCGACCACGTTGACGATGGGGGCCAGGGCATTGGGCAAGGCATGGCGAAAGATGATCCGGCCCTGGCTGATACCCTTGAGCCGGGCCATTTCGATATAGGGGCTGGCCAGCAGGTTGATCAGCGCGGCGCGGGTCATGCGCATCATCTGCGCGACCACCACCAGGCTCAGGGTCGCTACCGGTAGCACCGAGCGCTCCAGGAGCATGCCGAAGGAGGCATCCGGCGGCAGGTTCGACAGGCTCGGCAACCAGCCCAGCTTGACCGAGAACAGCAGGATCAGCAGGTAGGCGACGAAGAACTCGGGGAACGACACCGCACTCAGGGCCACGCTATTGAGCAGCCGGTCGAACCACGAATTGCGGTACAACGCGGCGAGCATCCCCAACAACAAAGCCAGGGGCACCGACACCAGCGCCGCCAGGCCGGCGAGGCACAGGGTGTTGCCCAGGCGACCACCCACCAGCTCGGCGATGGGCCGCTGGTTGGCCAGCGAAGTGCCCAGGTCGCCCCGCAGGAGATGCCCGACCCAGTGCACGAAACGCCAGAATGGCGGTTGGTCCAGGCCCAGTTGGGTGCGGAACGCCGCCAGGGTCTCAGGGGTTGCCGACTGCCCGAGCATGGCCTGGGCGATATCCCCCGGCAGCAACCCCACCGCCAGGAAGATGATCACCGACACCGCGAACAACGACAGCAGCCCCAGCGCCAGGCGCTGGGAGAGCAGTTTCAGAATACTGTTCATACGCGCCCCCGGCTCAGGCCTGCCACCAGCGCTCGATCAACCGCAGGCCGTCCAGTTCGCCATAGGGTGCGGTGAGCCCGCCGTGGGCTACACGGGTCGAGCGCGCCGCCACGGAGCTGGCGAACAACGGGATGATCGCGCCGCAATCGTCGCGGCAGATCGCCTGCATTTCGTTGTACATCTCGCGCCGCAACGGGTCGTTGAGTTCGCCCCGGGCCTGGTTGAGCAGGACGTTGAAGCGCGGATTGTCCCAATGGGATTCGTTCCAGGCCGCGCCCTTGGCGTAACCGATGCTGAACATGCGGTCGGCGGTCAGGCTGCTGTACCAGAACGAGGTGGTGAATGGCTGTTTGTTCCAGACATTGGAGAAGAATCCGTCCGCCGGCTCGCGTACCACATCGATATCGATGCCGCCCGCCCTGGCCTGTTCCTTGAACAGCACCGACGCGTCCACCGCCCCGGAATACGCCGCATCGCTGGCTTGCAGACGGACCTTGAGCGAATCCACCCCGGCCTTGCGCAGGTAGAACCTAGCCTGGTCGGGGTCGTATTTGCGCTGTGGCAGTTGGGTATTGAGGAAGCGGCTGCCGGGCTGGATCGGATGGTCGTTGCCCACCGCGCCATAGCCCTTGAGCACCGAGGAGAGCAGCACTTCACGGTCGATACCGTGTTTCATCGCCATACGGATATCGTTGTTCTTGAACGCATCGCTGTCGCAGAGCATCGGGAAGGTATACTGCTGGGCGCCCTTGGTTTCCTCGATGACCATGTTCGGGTTGCGCTTGAGCAGGCCGACGGTCTTCAGGTCGACCTTGTTGATCACATCGACCTGCCCGGTGATCAGCGCGTTGACCCGCGCCGCGCCGTCGGAGATGGCCAGTAGTTCCGCCGCGTCGAAATGCGCGCGACCGGTTTTCCAATAGCCGGGGTTGCGCTCCAGGGCCATGCGCACGCCGGGCTCGAAGGACTTGAGGCGATAACCGCTGGTGCCGACGCCGGCGCGCCAGTCGGCCAGGCCGTCCTTGGCGGGCATGATCACCAGGTGATAGTCGGCGACCACATAGGGGAAGTCGGCATTGCCCGAATGCAGTTCGAAGGCCACGCTGTCGTTGCCGGCGGCACGTACCGCGACCACTTCACCGAGCACGGTCTTGGCCGCGGAGGTGGACTTCTCACCGAGGTGATGCTGGATCGAGGCGATCACATCTTCGACGGCAAGAGGCTTGCCGTTGTGGAATTGCACCCCTTGGCGCAGTTTGAAGGTCCAGATCCTGGCATCCGGCGAGGACTCCCAGCTTTCGGCCAGCTCCGGGATGGCGGAACCGTCCACGGCGATTTCCACCAGGGTGTTGTAGATCGCCGAGAAGCCGACGAAGGTGAAGGTGTCGCTCCAGGAACCGGGATCATAGGAGTCGGAGGTGCTGCCGCCGGCCAGCCCCAGGCGCAGGGTGCCGCCAGGTTTTGGCGTGGCGTCGGCGGCCCAGGCGCTGAGCGGGAAGCCCATGGAAACGGCAGCGCCGGCCAGCCCGGCCACAGCGCCGAGCTTGAGGAAGTCGCGGCGCTCCAGTGAAAGGCCGTGGGAAAACTGAGGAATCTTGTTGTTATTATCGCTCATCGAATTGCCCCTGTTACGTTGCGGGAAAGGGTTCGTTTGCTGATGCGGTATTAGGCCAAACGGATCAACGCATCCACCGCCACCGTGCCCTCGGCGTTGACCAGCAGCGGATTCACATCCAGTTCCAGCAATGGCCCGGCGTTCTCGCAGGCGTAATCCGCCACCGCGCGAATCGCCTTGACCAGAGCCGGCATATCCACCGCGGGGCCACCGCGAAAACCGGTCAGCAGCGGTGCGCAACGCAAGCCCAGCAACGCCTGGTGAATGGCCTGGTCGGTGGTCGGCAGCAGCAGGCTGCAGCTGTCCTTGAGCAACTCCACCAGAATCCCCCCGGCGCCGATCACCAGCGCCAGGCCGAAACCGGCTTCGCGCTTGACGCCGACGATCAGTTCCGCCAACGGTGGCGCGGCCATGCGCTCCAGCAACACCTGATTGAAAGCGAGCTCCGGCGCATGTCGGGCCAGGTTGCCGCGCATGGTCTCGAGCGCCGCCTGCAACGCCACCTCGTCCTTGAGGTTAAGGGCGACACCACCGGCCTCGGTCTTGTGCGGCAAATCGGCACTGACCACCTTGAGCACCAGCGGGTAACCCAGGCTGCGGGCCTCGACCAACGCCTGCTCCGGCCGACACAACCGACCCTCGGGCAACGGCAGGCCGAAGGGCCGCAAGGCTTGCTTGGACTGCCACTCATCCAGCAGCCGTCCGCTACCCAGCACAGCATCCGGGCATACCGGCAACAACGCCGCCTCACCGCCATACAACAAGGCCTCGCGCCGCTGGCGGTAATGGGCGATCCGGCCCCAGGCCGCCAGCCCGTCTTCCACCCCTTGCAACGCCGGTACGCCGTGGGCGTGCAGACGTTCGCGGGCATGGGCCGGCAATAACTCGGGAAAGGCCGAGGCAACGAAACCGCTCTTGCCATGCCGCTCCAGGCACTCGCAATACAGCTCCAGCAGGAGATCGCATTCCTTGCGCTCGCCGGTAAACTGCGCCGGATAATCGAGCACCAGCAAGGCGGCATCGGACGGGGTACGCAAGGCCGTTTCGAGCATCTTTGCCAGGGCGTCACGGTCGCCCCAGATCGCCGTGGTGAAATCCAGCGGATTGACCAGGTTGGCGTAGCTGGGCAACACCTGCGCCAGTTCGCCGCGCTGGCCTTCGTCCAGGGCGGACAAGGTCAGGCCATTACGCTCGGCGTAGTCGGCGATCAGCCCCGCATCACCGCCGGAGCAGGCCAGCCCGGTCAGGCTCGGACCCGCCGGCAAATGACCGCAGGCCGCCGCCTTGAGGGTTTCGACAAAACTCACCGGGCCACTGACCCGAATCACCCCGAGACGCGCGAACAGGCTGTCGTACAGCGCATCGGAACCGGCCAGGGAGCTGGTGTGACTGAGGGCCAGCTCGGCACCGATCTGCGACACCCCGGTTTTCAGGGCGATCACCGGAATACCTTTCTCCAGCGCCTTGTACGCCGCCCGGGCAAAACCCTGGACATTCTTCAACCCTTCCAGGTGCAGGCCGATGGCGGTGACCCGTGGCTCGTCGAGCAGCACGTCCATCAATTCGGCCACGCCCAACTGCGCCTGATTGCCCACCGAAGCCATATAGGCCAGGGGCAAGGAGCGGTCGCTCATGGACAGGTTGTAGGCGAAGTTGCCGCTCTGGGTCAGCACCGCCACGCCCTTCTCCACCGCCTTGCCGCCGTGGGCCACCGGCCACAGGGCAACATTGTGCAGATAGTCGAGCAAGCCATAACAGTTGGGCCCGAGCAGCGCCATCTCGCCCGCCGCCTGCAGCAATTGTTCCTGCAGGGCCTGCCCCGCTTCGCCGGTTTCGGCAAAGCCGGAGGCATAGCAGATCGCCCCGCCCGCGCCCTTGGCCGCCAGCTCGGCGACACAGGCCAGGGTCAGTTCGCGGTTGGTGGCGATAAACACCGCGTCCGGTCCACAGGGCAACTGCGCAACCGACGCCACGCAGGGAATCCCGTCGAGTTCGGCATGCTGCGGATTGACCAACCACATCTGGCCCGGGAAACCGCCGTCGGCACAGCGCTTGAACGCCCGCGCCATGCTGCGCCCACCCACGAAGGCCAGGTGACGCGGCGCAAGCAGGCGCTTGAGGTTGTCTCTGATGGACATAGTGCTCTCCTGGTCCGATCAGCGCAGCAGCGGCCGCAGCAGTTCGCGAGAAATGATATGGCGCTGGATTTCCGAGGTGCCTTCCCAGATCCGCTCGATCCGCGCATTGCGCCAGATCCGCTCCACCGGCCCTTCGTCCATCAGGCCCATGCCGCCAAAAATCTGCACCGCTTCGTCGGCGGCGCGGCCCAGTACTTCGCTGGCGAACAGCTTGGCCATACCGGCCTCACCGTCGGTCATGGTGCCCTGGTCCATTTTCCAGGCGGTGTGCAGGGTCATCAGTTCGGCGGCGCGGATTTCCGTGGCCATGTCCGCCAGCTTGAAAGAGATGCCCTGGTAGGTACCAATGGCCTGGCCGAATTGCTTGCGATCGGCCGACCATTGCAACGCCACATCCAACGCCCGCTGGGCCTGGCCGACACAGTTGGCCGCGACCATCACCCGCCCGGCGGTCAGCCAGGCATTGGCGACGTCCCAGCCCTTGCCGATCTCGCCCAGCACCTTGGCCGCCGGGACTCGGCAGTCGTCGAAGAAGATTTCGCTGGTGTGATAACCGCGGTTGCTGACGCATCTCGGGCCACGGCGGATGGTCATGCCGGGAGTGTCGCGATCCACCAGGAACGAGGTCACGGCGTTGCGCTGGCGGCCATTGTGTTCGTAGGTGTCGGTCACCGCGAAGACGATGGCGAAGTCCGCGTGCCCGGCATGGCTGATGAAATGCTTGCTGCCATTGAGGACGAAATCATCGCCATCGCGCACCGCACGGGTCTTGATCGCATTGGCATCGGAGCCGGCGCCGGGCTCGGTCAGGGCGAAACAGTCGACCTTTTCACCGCGCACACAGGGCAACAAGTAGTCCTCGATCTGCACCCCGGTGCAGGCCATCAGGATCTTCGACGGGCGCGCGACAAACACATGCAGCGCCCAGGACACTTTTGACAGCTCACGCTCGATCAGCGCCTGGGACAGGTAGTCGAGGCCACCGCCACCGACTTCTTCCGGCATGTTGAAGGCATAGAAGCCAGCCGCGATGGCCTTGGCGCGAATCTGTGCGGCCAGTTCCGGCGACACCGCGTCGGCGCGGTCAACGGCTTCCTCATGGGGCAGCAGTTCTTTCTCGACAAAGCTGCGAACGGCGTCCACCAGCATGTCCTGCTCTTGGGTCAGTTGGAAATTCATGGGGTACCTGCTGTTCGGTTACTGGCCGATAAAATGAGGGGCGCGTTTTTCCACCGCGGCCTGGAGTGCCTCGGCACCATCGCGGCTGCGACCGCAGAGCAGGCCGGCGGCCTGTTCGGCCTGGAGCTGTTCGGCCAGGCTGCGCTGGGCGCCGTCGCGGATCAGCACTTTGCTCTGGGCAAAGGCGAAGGTCGGGCCTGACGCCAGTCGGGCGGCCAGCTCGGTGGCGGCGGATGCCAGCTGCTCATCGGCGCAGACTTCGCTTACCAGGCCGGTGGCCAGGGCGCGGTCGGCGCCCCAGAGTTCGTCGAGGAACAACAGGCGCTTGGCCTGCTCGCTACCGATCAGGCGTGGCAAGTGCCAACTGGCCCCGGCGTCCGGCGAATAAGCCATGCTGGTATAGCCGGCCTTGAAGCGCGCCGATTGCGCGGCCAGGCGGAAATCGCAGCACAGGGTCAGGTCCATCCCGGCCCCCACCGACGTGCCGTTGATGGCGGCGATGGTCGGTTTGGCGAAGTTGTACAGGCGATTCATCAGGAGGTGGGCAGTTTCGGTCCAGCCATAGCTTTCGAGGATTCCACGGCGTTCGGCATCAGCCCATTCCGCCAGGTCCGCGCCGGCGCAGAAGCTGCGGCCGCTGCCGGTCAGCACCAGCACCCGCACCGCTGGGTCGGCTTCGAAGCGTTCCAGCAGGTCGATCAGTGCCTTGAGGGTGGGAATGTCCAGCGCATTGCGTTGCTCGGGACGGTTGAGGGTGATCCGGGCGATGCCGGCCTCGACCGCGTGAAGCAGTGTCGGGTGGGAGGTCATGAAGGGCCCTCGTCTTATTGTTTTTGAGCGTGAGGTGAAGCGTTGCGGTCGATACTAAACAAGTGTTCAGTAACATCGCAATCTCTTGGGAAAATCCGCAGATGCGCGGACTTAAAGGGCAAGTCATTGATTAAAAATGGGATTTATAAAATCGAAGGCAAGACCGCGAGCAAGTTGTTACATCTTCGAACAACTCCCATTGATAGCCGTCGAATAATCAACATGGCTGATATCGACTATGCCTGTGACCCTCTTACACCGCCGCCCGCCAATGTCTAGACTCGCTTTCCGTCCGTTCCAGAGCCTTCGCCGATGAATAACCACCCCGCCCCCGTGATGACCCGAGCCCTGGTGATGTTGTTCGCCTTCTGCTGTGGCGCCATTGTGGCCAACATCTACTACGCCCAGCCGATCATCGAGCTCATCGCTCCGGACCTCGGTATTTCCGCCCACAGCGCCAGCCTGATCGTGTCCCTGACCCAGATCGGCTACGCCCTGGGCCTGTTTTTCCTGGTGCCGCTGGGTGATCTGCTGGAAAACCGCAAGCTGATGATCGGCACCGCGCTGATCGCGGTGATCAGCCTGGTGGCCGCCGGCCTGGCCCGCCAGCCCGGGGTGTTCCTGGTGGTGTCGCTGCTGATCGGCTTCAGTTCGGTATCGGTGCAGATCCTGATTCCCCTGGCCGCGCACCTGGCCCCTGAAGAATCACGCGGGCGCGTGGTGGGCGGGATCATGGGCGGCCTGCTGCTGGGTATCCTGCTGGCGCGGCCGCTGTCCAGCGTGATCGCCGACCACTCCGGCTGGCGCACGGTGTTTATCGCCGCCGCCGTGCTGATGCTGTTCATCATGCTGGTGATCCTCACCACCATGCCCAAGCGCCAGCCCAACCACAGCGCCACCTACGGGCAACTGCTGGGGTCGCTGGGGAAACTCTTTCGCGACCAACCGGTGCTGCGTCAGCGCGCCTGGTACCAGGGCCTGATGTTCGCCACCTTCAGCCTGTTCTGGACCGCCGTGCCCCTGGAGCTGTCGCGGGTCCATGGCTTGTCGCAGTCGCAGATCGCCTTGTTTGCCCTGGTCGGAGCGATGGGGGCCATCGCCGCGCCGATGGCGGGTCGGCTGGCGGATGCCGGGCATACACACCGGGCGTCCTGGCTGGCGATGTTGCTGGCAACCCTGAGCTTTGCCCCGGCGCTGATTCATCCGGCCTATAGCGTGATCGGCCTGGCGGTGACCGGCGTGTTGCTGGACTTCGCGGTGCAGATGAACATGGTGCTCGGGCAGCGTTCCGTCTACGCCCTTGATGCAGCCAGCCGCGGTCGCCTGAATGCCTTGTACATGACCAGCATTTTCATCGGCGGCGCTACCGGCTCGGCCCTGGCCAGCGTGTTGTATGAGCAAGGCGGCTGGCTGGCGATCATGGCGCTGGGCAGCGCGATGCCGCTGGTGGCGCTGTTGAGTTTCCTGATGGTCGCGAGCCGTCGGAAGCGTCAGCCGGCGCTGGCATAGAATCTCTAGCGATCTCAGGGGCCTCTTCGCGGGCAAGCCCTGCTCCTACAGTACTGCGTCGTCCACAGATTTTGTGTACGACACAAACCTGTAGGAGCAGGGCTTGCCCGCGAAGAGGGCCTGACAGACACCACAGAATCCCGACACCCTTGTATGATCTGCGCTTTGCACACCACAGGGCGTGGATCATGACCGCAACGAAAGACCGGGTTCGCATCATCGACAGCACCGTCCTCTCGGACGACTGGTACCTGCTGAAGAAAACCACCTTCGATTTCCTGCGCAGCGACGGCACCTGGCAGCGGCAAAGTCGCGAGACCTACGACCGCGGCAATGGCGCGACCATCCTGCTGTTCAACCGCGAAAAACAGACCGTGGTGCTGACCCGGCAATTCCGCTTCCCGGTATTCGTCAACGGCCACGACGGCATGCTGGTGGAAGCCGCCGCCGGCCTGCTGGAAAACGCTTCACCCGAAGACCGCATCCGCGCCGAAGCCGAGGAAGAAACCGGCTACCGCGTACAGAACGTGGAAAAAATCTTCGAAGCCTTCATGAGCCCGGGCTCGGTGACCGAGAAACTGCATTTCTTCCTCGGCGAATACGACGGCGACAGCAAGGTCAGCCACGGTGGCGGCCTGGAAGCCGAGGGCGAGGACCTGGAAGTGCTGGAGTTGTCCCTGGACGACGCACTGCAAGCCGTCCGGCGTGGGGAAATCGTCGATGCCAAGACCATCATGCTGTTGCAGTATGTGGCCTTGAACAAGACCCTCGACACCCCGCGCTGACCCCGGCTCACACCGGCGAGTACGGCAAAGCCCGCTTGTGCGCGGTCCTGGCGTAGGCGGCTTCGATGATCGCGCTGGCCCGCGCCGACACCGGCAGCCCCAGCAAGTAGGCGTCGATCTCGGCATAGGTGCAACCATAGGCGAGCTCGTCCGGCCTGCCCGGCACCAACTCCTCAAGGTCGGCTGTCGGCTCCTTGTACACCAGTGGCTCGGGAGCCCCCAGGGCCAAGGCCAGCCGCCGCACCTGGCCCTTGGTCAAACCGGACAAGGGCGCCAGGTCGCAGGCCCCGTCACCGAACTTGGTGAAAAAACCCATCAGCGCCTCCGCGGCGTGATCGGTGCCGACCACCAGCCCGTTGACGAAGTTGGCGAGGGCATACTGGGTCATCATCCGCGCCCGGGCCTTGACATTGCCTTTGACGAAATCCACCTGTGCCGGCGTCGCGTCCTGGTCCTCGATTTCAAGACTGCCCATCAACCCGTCCACACAAGCCGAGATATTCGCGGTGCTGATCTGGTCCGGCCGGATAAAGGCCAGGGACGCCTGGGCATCGCTTTCGTCAGCCTGGGTCCGATAAGGCAAACGCATGGCGATAAAGCGCGCCGTCCCCCCCTCCTCCCGCAACTGCTCCACCGCCAACTGACACAGCCGCCCCGCCGTCAGTGAGTCGACGCCGCCGCTGATCCCCAACACCAGCGCCTCGCAACCGGAGCGCTTCAACAGCGCCTTGATGAAGTTGATGCGGCGAGCCAGTTCCGCCGCCTCGTCGCCCGGTACCAACTGCCGGTTCACCCCAAGCACCTTGGCAATACGATCCTGATTCTCGGTTCCCATCTCACACCTCCAGTTTCTGGTTGAGTTCAGTCACGTTGAACACCTGCGCCGCATAACGCAGGAACGAAGGGTCTTCACAAACGTTCTTCACTGGGTCATCGGAGAACTTCACCACCGGTTCGCCGTGGACCCGCACCAGCTTCATCACGATGCTCAGCGGTTCGACCCCATCGACATCGCAGGCCAGGCTGGTGCCCATGCCGAAGCCGAACCGGGCCTTGCCGCGAATGTGGCGAAGGATCGGCAGGCACTTCTCGAAATTCAGCCCATCGGAAAACATCAGGTCCTTGGTCATCGGATCGATCCCCAACTGTGCATAACGCGCCAGCACCTTGTCGGCCCAGACAATCGGATCGCCCGAGTCCTGGCGCAGGCCATCGTAGAGCTTGGCGAAATACAGGTCGAAATCCTTGAGGAAGAAATCGGTGCTGATGCAGTCGGTCAGGGCGATGCCGAGACGTCCGCGGTATTCGCGTACCCAGTTCTCCAGCGCCGCATTCTGGCTTTCCCGCAGACGGCCGAGTTGCTGGTGCACCATCAGCCATTGGTGGGCCATGGTGCCGATCAGCGGAAGGTCGAACTCATAGGCCAGGTGCGCATTGCTGGTACCGACGAACACGCCAGGGAAATCCCGCCGCATGATATCCACCACCTCACGCTGGGCACGGAACGACAGCCGGCGACGGGTCGAGAAGTCCGAGACCCGCAGGTCGGCCAGTTCCTCGCGGCTGAGGTTTTTCTCCAGCCACTCGAACTTCTGGTAGAGCTTGCGGCTGACATCTTCCAACGCCACGTCCGGGTATCTGTCGCGATTGCGCAATTCGCTGACCAGGGCCAGCACCGGCTGTTCGAACATGATGCAGTGCAGCATCGGGCCGCGGACGCGGATGCTCAGCTGATCGTCGATTTCGCTGACATGGATATAGCTCAGGTTGAACCGGAACAACCCGAGGAACTGCTCGAAATCCGGTGTCAGGTATTCGCGAAAACGCCGGTTGAAGAGGAAGCGCAGTTCACCGTCGCGCATTTGCAGGTCGGCGAGCTTTTCCAGCTCCAGGCGCAGCTCGGGGATCAGGTGCGTGAGCCTCTCCCGGGAACGCACGATGAACTGATACTCCACCTCGACGTTGGGGTACTGGTGCAACACCGCCTGCATCATGGTGAAGGTGTAGTAGTCGGTGTCCAGCAGTCCCTGGATGAGGCCGCCTTCGCAGTTGAATGCACTTTCCATGACTTACTCCTTGTGACCCGCCGCACGGGCCAGCTGTTCGCGACTGTTGACCACCTCGACACGCGCCTGTTGCAGGTCGTGGACCGCCTGCTGCGCGCCGTCAGCGCTGAGGGCACGGCAGGCCGGCAGGTAGACGATGACCTTGAAACCCGCCCCCGCCAGCTGCAACGCGGTGGTCTTGACGCAGAAATCCAGGGCCAGGCCACCGACGATCACCTGCCGGACGTGCCGGGCATTCAGGTACTCGATCACGCCGGTGGAGAGTTTGTGCTGGAGGTCGTGGAAGCAGGCGCCATAAGGGTGCAGTGCCGGCTCCACGCCCTTCCAGACAAAATAGTCGTAGTCCTGGGGCGCCGGCAGTTCATCGAGCAGCGTGAAGCCTTCAGTGCCGGGGACGCAGTGGCTGACCCAGGTCAGGTCGGCATGCTCAAGGCCAGTGGGCTTGAGCATCTGCTCGTGGGAGCTCACCACCCAGGGTGCCTGGGGACTGTGGGCGTCCTTGCTGCCGATGCGGATATCGGCCAGCGAGGCCATGAAATTCAGTTCGGCACCGATCAGGTGACCGCCCACCACCGGCAGCTCATCCGGGCAGAGTGGCGTGAAGCCTTTCTGGGCGTCGACATCGAAGGCGGCGGTCTTGATCACTTGAGCATTCATGGCTGTTTCTCCCTTGGCGACGAAGCAAAAGTACACGTCATGTACTTTAAATGCAAGCGCGGCGCCATTGATTTCTATTTTATCCAGTCTGAATTAATCTACTTCACGAGCCAGCCACTTGATACATAAGTACATGACGAGTACCTTTAAGCCAAAGGAGACCCTTCCATGTACGAACTCGCAATCTACGGCGGTGCCTTCAACCCCCCGCACGCCGGTCACGCCCAGGTGATGATCGAAGCCTCCCGTCACGCGCGCTCGCTATGGGTGGTGCCATCCTTCAGGCATCCCCATGGCAAGCACATGGCCGAGTACGAGCGGCGCCTGGACTGGCTGCGAGCGATCGTCGAACAGGTGCGTCCGGCCTGCTCGTCGGCGATTTCGGTGTGCCGGATCGAGCAGCAATTGGCCCGGGAGACCGAGGCGCCCATCTACAGTTATGAACTGCTCTGCGCCCTGGCCGAGATGACCGGACTGCCCACCCGCCAGATCGCCCTGGTGGTCGGGCACGATGTCGCCGCGCAGTTGCCGGACTTCCATCTGGGGGCGCAATTGCTCGAGCGTTTCTCGGTGCTGTGCGTGGAGGAGCAAGCGGGCGTGCGCAGTACACTACTGCGCGAACGGCTGGCGCAGGGCGAAACATTGCCCGCCCACTGGATGGCACCCGGCATGGATCCGGTAGACTACGGGCTCTATGCCGTACACAGGACTTGATATGCCGGACCGTTCCCCCACCGCACCGAGGAAAAGCGACTACCTGCACACCGTCGACTTGTGCGTGCTGTTCTACTGCCGTCACTCCCAAGCCCTGCAGATCCTGCTGCACAAACGTGAAGCCGATCCCTTCGAGGGCCATTGGGCCCTGCCGGGCGTGGTGGTCAACGGCGCGGTGGCCGACCTGACCCTGGACGACGCGGTGGAACGCCTGCGCGCCAGCGACAAGGTCAACCTGCCGCTGGCCTGGATCGAACAGGTGGGCACCGTGGGCGATGCCTTTCGCGACCCACGCTGCTGGTCATCCTCGACCTTCTACCTGGCCATCGTCAGTGAAGAGCCGACCCTGAACGAGCAACAGGCCTGGTTCGCCCTCGACAGCGTCGCCGATGCTTCGGTGCGCCTGCCCTTCGATCACAACGCACTGGCGGCGGCGGCCCAGGAACGGCTGTTGTCCAAATCGCTGTACAGCAGCCTGCCGCTGATGTTCCTCGGTACCGAGTTCAGTGCCCCGGAAGCCACCGCGATCTTTTCCCTGGTACTGGCGCGTCCGGTGCTCAAGACCAGCACCCGGCAACGCTTGCTGAAGATGACCGAAGCCGGCTACCTGCGGGAAACCGGGCGCAAGAAACAGGGTGATGGCGGCCGTCCGCAAGCCACCCTGGAACACCTCAAACCTGACGCGCTCTATCTGTTCGACCGCTGCTTTCTGGAGTAATGCCACGCATGAAGCCCGACACCGAATCCGAATGCCTGCTGCACACGCCCTACTTCGATGTGGTCAAGGAGCGGGGTTATTTCATCATCAAGGAAGCCCAGGCCATCAATGGCGTGGTCGCGGTGCCCGTCCTGCCGGATGGTCGCCTGATGCTGGCGGTGCTGCAACGCCGGGCCATCGGCGCCCAATCGATCGAGTTTCCCCGTGGCGCCATCGACCTCGGTGAAACCGCCTGTGATGCCGCCGCCCGCGAACTGCTGGAAGAAACCGGCTGGCCGGCGCTGAAGGTCACGGAACTGGGCCTGCTGCACAGCAACACCTCACTGATCGCCAGTGCGGTTGCCGTCTGCCGGGTGGACATTGATGGCGAAGCGATGGAAGACACCGATGGCGAGGTCGACAAGGTGCTGTTCGTCACACTGGCCGAACTCAAGGCGATGATTGCCGCCGGCAGGATTACCGACGGACATACCTTGTCGGCGGCGATGATGCTGATCGCCCAACCCTTATAGGTTCAGGCTACCGGTGATGCAGGTCACGGCGGCACCGCCGACCCAGATTTCGTCACCCACCTGCTCCACACTGATCCGCCCGGCACGGCCCATCGCCGTGCCCTGGCTGACCCGATACGACTGCGGTGCCCGCCCCTCTCCCAGCAGCCAACGCGCAATACCGGCGTTCAGACTGCCAGTGGCGGGGTCTTCACACATGCCCTCACCGGCGATAAGAGCACGCACTTCGAACTGACATTCGTCGCCATCCAGTGCTGGGTTCCAGGGCGCCACCAGCCCCACCGCCAGCCCTTTCAATTGGGCATAGTCGGGTTTTACCGCCAGTATCCGTGCCCGATCGGGCAGCATCAGCACCAGCCAATCAACGCCATTGTCGACCCACTGGGCATCGAGCACCTCCTGCGGAGCCAGTCCCAGACCGAGGCGAACCCGCTCACGCAACGCCTCGTCCAGGGGGCCTGCGCGACGCAGCGGCGGCGCGATAAAGGCCAGGTCATCGCCCTCGCGCCGAATCCGTACCAGGCCGATCCCGCACTCCTGGACGATATCCTCGCCCCGGGGCACGCCACCGGCTTCCAACCAGGCATGGCAGGACCCCAGGGTCGGGTGACCGGCGAAAGGCAGCTCCCTGATCGTGGTGAATATTCGTACCCGGTAATCAGCCCGAGGATCCTGGGGCGCCTGCAGGAAGGTGGTTTCGCTGAGATTGGTCCAGGTTGCGAAGGCCTGCATCTGCTCATCGGTCAGTTGGTCGGCGGCGAAGACCACAGCCAGTGGATTGCCCTTGAATGACTCGCGGCTGAAAACATCCAGTTGCTTGAAATCGTGCTGGCTCATGGTCGGGCTCCCTGGTGGAAAAAGGTCGGCGGTCAGTGTTGGGATTTCATCACACAACCCGACTCTTGAACCCACACAGTCAGGCCATTTTCAGCCACTACACCTGCCGGTGCTCCTACATCATTGCCGTCGATGGTCACCATCGACCCAATGAAGTTCTCTTAAAAATCCAGGCGCGTAACCTTGGCTCCATACCCAACACATAACACCCGGAGCACACCACCATGAAACGCCAACTCTTTCTCGGCCTCGCTTTCTCGGTACTGGCAGTCAACGCTTTTGCTGCATCCTCGGCTCAACCCGTGGTCGCACACACTCAACAAGCAGTCGCTGAAGGCGGCTCTGATCGTCTGATCGATCGTCGTGTAGCTGAAGGTGGCTCTGATCGCCTGATCGACCGTCGCGTAGCCGAAGGTGGCTCTGATCGTCTGATCGATCGTCGTGTAGCTGAAGGTGGCTCTGATCGTCTGATCGACCGTCGTGTAGCTGAAGGCGGCTCTGATCGTCTGATCGACCGTCGTGTAGCCGAAGGTGGCTCTGATCGTCTGATCGACCGTCGCGTTGCCGAAGGTGGTTCCGACCGTCTGATCCAGAATCGTGCATGAGTCGCGTTACCGCAGCATCCAGCCAAGAGCCCGGCCTTATCAGCCGGGCTTTTTCTTTGCGCGCTGTCTGGGTCAGATCCCGTCGCGAGCAATGTCCATCGCGAAGTAACTCAGAATAATGTCCGCTCCGGCGCGCTTGATGGCACCCAGGCTTTCGCGAACGATACGGTGCTCGTCAATGGCCCCGGCCTGGGCACCGAACTTGATCATCGCGTACTCGCCACTGACCTGATACGCCGCCAGGGGCAGGCGCGACGCTTCGCGGATATCGCGAATGATGTCGAGGTAGGCACCGGCCGGCTTGACCATCAGCACATCGGCCCCTTCCTGCTCGTCCAACAGCGACTCGCGCACCGCCTCACGCCGGTTCATCGGGTTCATCTGGTAAGCCTTGCGGTCGCCCTTGAGCGCCGTACCGCCCGCTTCGCGGAACGGGCCATAGAGCGCCGAGGCGAACTTGGTCGAATAGGCCATGATCGAGGTGTCGAGAAAACCGGCGGCGTCCAGGGCACTGCGAATGGCCTGGACCTGGCCGTCCATCGCCGCGGACGGCGAGATGAAATCCGCTCCCGCCTGTGCCGCTACCACCGCCTGGCGCCCGAGATTCTTCAGGGTCGCATCGTTGTCGACCGCGTCGCCATGCAGCACGCCGCAATGACCATGGGAGGTGTACTCGCAGAAACAGGTGTCGGACATCACCACCATTTCCGGTGCCGTGTCCTTGCAGATACGCACCATGCGCGCCACCAGGCCCTCTTCGTTCCAGGTGTCGCTACCCGTCGCGTCCAGATGGTGGGAGACACCAAAGGTCATCACCGACTTGATCCCGGCCCGAGCGTAACGCTCGATCTCGCTGGCCAGTTTCTTTTCCGGGATCCGCATTACACCAGGCATGCTGGTGATGGGCACAAAATCGTCGATACCTTCCTCGACGAAGATCGGCAATACCAGGTCATTGAGGCTGAACTCGGTTTCCTGGAACAGGCCGCGCAGGCTTTCATTTCGACGCAGGCGACGCAAACGCGTCGTCGGAAATAGCTGTGACATCGTGTTTCCCGAGGCTGATTCAAAAGAGACGGATTCAGAAGCTACCGAGCTTAGGCCAGTCTCCCGCTGTTTTACACCGGCAGATCAAGAAAGGTCTGTTACGCAGGCTGCAACAGTGCAAGCCCCTTGAATTCATGGACTACGACCGTAAAACCGGTGAAACCAAGACTTACCGGTCACATTTCGTCCATCCGGCCCTTTTACATAGTTGTAAGAAATCGCGATTTTGCAATATGTAGTGCTTAAAAATATTCACTACAAAATGGTTGACGCCTTCTTTCCGCGCTTGCATGATGGACCTGCCTCCCCGATCGGGAGCGCCGCAAAAGCTGTTGTTACAACAGGCTCGACAAGCCGTCGAGCTGTTCCGGATCTGTACTGCCCACAAGGCAGATTGATGAAGCTGACCTGGCGTGATCGTCCCAACGGACGAGAAGCACCGGCCTAACGTCCTCAAAATGCTTGTGGCTGACTTCGTTACTGTCGTCAGCGCCGTTCTAAGGATCGCGCTGTTGCTTCTTATCGTTGAAACGTTGCGTGTAGCAGGGTTTGAACCCCGCTACATAAATCGCGCCCAGGGCCGGCGCCACACTCGACGGACACCATTGTCCGTGTGCGGCACCGCAGCAATTCGCCGTCTTGGCAACGATACACACGTAAACCAGACAGATTAACGAGTGGTCAAAGGGGCTTTAACATGAATCTGAACAATCAAACGACTATCGATCAACTGGCTGGCCTGTTCGCATCGCGCAAAGACAGCCTTGACGACCATATTCTCTGGATCAGCCAGACCGGAGACGTGAAACTCGACCCTCGCTCGCCTTACGCCGACGAGTGCGCCTTCAGCCAGGCCCAGCCCGCGCTGTTCGCCTGCATCAAGATGTACCGCCGGGGCCAGGGCTATGTCGGCAAGAAAGCCGCAGCCGACAAAGACTTCATGGCTCGCGTGCTGCAATCGCTGAAGTCGGAATGGGCCGCTCACCACGCCCTGCCGAAGAGCGCCTGAAGACTCGCTATAACTGAGTAGCGCAAGGCGTCTCACACAAAACCCGGCTATCGCCGGGTTTTGTCTTTCTGGAGGCGCGACTCGACGGCACCCGACTGCCGTGCAAAATCCAGAAGCGTGCTGGATTTGTCCAATTTCCCACCGCCCCACTCCTCCACACTTGAGCCATGGCCACAGCGCCACGGCCCGATTCCAACGAGGAGAAATACCATGAGCGATTATGTGTTCGCCCCCCCAGCCACCCCTTCCCTGGCCGTTGAAGGCGAGTCCGCGCGCTTTCCGATTCGCCGGGTGTTCTGCGTCGGCCGCAACTACTCCGAACATGCCCGGGAAATGGGTCATGACCCGGACCGTGAACCGCCGTTCTTTTTCATGAAACCCGCCGATGCGGTGGTCCCGGCCAGCGGCGTGATCGCCTACCCACCGCTGACCCAGGACCTGCACCATGAGATCGAGCTGGTGGTAGCCATTGGTGAAGGTGGTACGGATATCGATCCGGACGACGCCCTCGCTCATGTCTGGGGTTACGGCGTCGGTCTTGACCTGACGCGGCGTGATATCCAGGCCCAGGCCAAGAAGCTCGGACGGCCGTGGGATTGGGCCAAGGGGTTCGACGAGTCGGCGCCTTGCACGGCCTTGCGTCGCGCCACTGCGCTGGGACATCCGCAAAGCGGCGCGATCTGGCTGAAGGTCAACGATGTCGAACGCCAGCGCGGCGATCTGGCGGACCAGATATGGTCGGTGCCGGATGTCATCAGCCATATCTCGTGCTCGGTAGAACTCAAGGCCGGCGACCTGATTTTCACCGGCACACCGGCCGGCGTCGGTGC
This sequence comes from Pseudomonas sp. MWU12-2345, assembly GCF_023242385.1. NCBI lineage: Bacteria > Pseudomonadati > Pseudomonadota > Gammaproteobacteria > Pseudomonadales > Pseudomonadaceae > Pseudomonas > Pseudomonas sp. MWU12-2345. The sequence continues at coordinate 1,432,752 of NZ_JALLJA010000001.1, forward strand.
TCTGGTGGCGGGTGACCGGATCAGCGCGGGAATCGAGGGGATCGCCACGTTCGAGCTGACCATCGGTCAACGCTGATCGGCGACCGGAATGTCGCCAGCGCAATCAAGGCACTGGCGGCAACCAGCGATCCAAGATGCAACCATCAGTAATGACTCACTGACGAACTCGATCCGGCATGTACGCTTGCCGCAGACCCCGCCCAAAACAGCACATTGGGCTCGAGGGCATTCATGATCAGTGGGAGAACTTCTTTTCCCTTCGATGAAATTTCCTAGAAAGCTCCAAGCACTTGTTTGCGCCTGATCTGAACGCTAGGCTTCACTCCGTCACTGTCAATTCAGTGAGCGAGTTTAGTCATCCGCTGTCTGATCAGGCGCACAGTGCCACCTTCTCCGAGGCGCTTTTTTTCGGCCTCCGTTTTAAGGGTGGTCATGCACAGGGCACTTTGGTGCAGCGTTTTTCCTGATCACTGGCCGACTAATCCTACATCTTACGGCCCCCTTGCATCATTCATTCTTTGAGACACTCATCCTATGAAAGCCTTGACCAGGCACTTAACAAGACAGATTGCCGAAAGACCCTGCCTGGGTATTTTCTTTACCACACTTATCATCTTCATGGGATTACAATACAAGGCCGCCATCCTTAACTATACAACTCGCTTTGTCGATTTTGCAGACTACATGCTCCACCACGGCGTGACGCTGTTTCCTATTGCCGAAGACTTGAAACCTTACCCTGACTATACGATTGCAAACACCTTCCTGATTTATTTGGCTTCCTTACCTTTTGGTCGGATATCCATTCTTTCGATGGGTTTACCCTACTGCATTTCAGCGGCTTCGATGCTGGTGTTTATTTATAAACTGGGGGTATTGCATGAGAGAAAATGGGGGTTGTATGGTGTCCTTTTTTCGCTGTTCACCTGGGCGTTTCTGGATGGGGTCAATTCTTTAGCGCTTGACGTCTATCCCGCGCTGTTTACGGTGATCTGCTTCTACCTGGCCTACTCCGCAGACTTGAAAAAAGATCCATCGCGCCTGTTTTTTGTGTTTGTCGGGTTGGCACTGGGTTTTATGTTCCGCGGCCCTATTGGCCTGATCGGCCCGGCGATCGTTGTCGCGTCTTATTATCTGCTGAGCAGGCAGTGGCGCAGGGTATTTTTATTTTCATTGATCTCTGGCCTGATTTTCATTTCAGGTGCTGCCTTGCTGGCATGGGCCGCCTACCTGCAAGGCGGCACAGCTTTCATGCAAGATGTATTGATGATGCAAGGGCTGGAGCGCTTCGCCAGCAACCATTCGCCGCGCTATTACTTCTATTTTACCGGAGGATTGCTGGTCTACGGTGTCACGGCATTTTTTGCCTTGATCGTTATCGTAAAAAAACACAGACAATTCTTTTGTGCGCCTCGACAGTTCGACAACGGCATGCTGCTTTATCTCAGCGCGTGGTTGCTTGCCCTGCTTATACTCTTCACCCTTCCCAACTCGAAAAAATCGCGCTATATACTTTCAATCACACCGGCTATTTCGCTATTGGCCGCCTATATTTTTGTCGATAAATCGGGCGTATTTCTCAGAGCAAAAAACTGGCTGCTGCGGTTCTGCCTGGGGCTCCCCGCCGTTGGATTGGGGTTGGCCTTCCTAGTACTGATATATAACGCTTACGCAACGACTCCACTGCAACCAAACTATCCAGGTATTCTCGGTAGCTTTGTTGCTCTTACCGCCGTCCGTTACACGCTAATCAAATATTGGTCCGGACATCCGCATCGTGAACTGATTACCCTGTCGTTCGGGGTCGGAGCATTTCTCTTGCTGGATGCATTTTTCTTTAACCCCATCACTTATCACCTCGAGTTGGCGAACGAGCCGACGCCCAGGTTTCTCCCCTATTGGTTTTGGTGAGAACCCTCCGAGGGTAAGCCCAGGTGCTGAGCGGACACACCATCAGCCCTGGCGCCTGACAGGACTCCGTCATGGAACGGGAGGCGGCGCTTCCCGCGACGTTGATGATAATGGTCAATGTCTCGCCACTGACTGAGACCAATTCCCGACCAGGCGCGACCGTCACCAACCTGCCGTACTTGAGTAAAGGATACGGCTCAGGCTGTATCGTCCTTGATGATCGCCAGGGCGAATGTAATGCAACGCAGGCCTGACATCGGCGGTGATACTGTCTGGCGATTGGGCGCCAAGCGAGAGAACTCTCTTTCCCTTGAGTGAAATTTCCTAGAAAATCCCGACCGCTTGTTTGCGCCTGATCTCATGGCTAGGCTTCACTCCGTCACTGCCAATTCAGTGACCGGGTTTAGCAGCTCGTTTTTACCGAGGCACGCAAGTGCCGCCTTCCGTTCAAGCGGCGTTTTTTTTTGCGCCTGCTGTTCTTTATGGTGGCTGTGCGTGGGGCACTTTCGAGTGCGCCGGGTCCCTTGGTAACCGGTCTGCTAACCCGCGTACAGTCGCCACCCATTCCGTTTAGCAGCGATGTCTGGCGACTCCACTTACCAAGGAGTTTTGCCATGTTCAAGGTCACCCCCAATCCGCCTGTGATACTCAACGTTGAAACCATCGACCCTCGTGCCGCCGACCGGGCTTTGTCTCACTACAATCTCGGGCCGGACGCTGGTTCGAAGCCCGCACCAAACGCTGCCCTGCATGATCATCTACCTGCCCCAAGACACCAGGAAGACGCCCTGGTCAACGTCTATTCGATTCTGCAATCCGCCGCAGCCACAGCCTATGAGCACGCCGATAACCAAACCGGCTCGAACCGCAAAGTGGCGATGGGTGTGGTACACCTGATTGAGCTGGCACAGTTGAAGATGGACTCGGTGCTTGATGGACAGAGCATCAGCGTCGGAGGCTGATAGGACTGGGTAGTTGAACGGGAAGCCGTACTTCCCGTTCCGCACCCTTTTACACCTTCTTCCTCGCCGCCTGGGGCCGTTTCTTCCGAGTAGCCGGCTTCACCGCAGCCTCCCTTCCCGGCCATAGCGACACGCCCAGGGCAATAAGAATCACTGCACCCAGGCCACACACCGAGATCATCACAACATTCGCCTTCCACTCTCCCATTGCGACAGCTTCGCTTCTCCAAGCCATCCATGGATGGTCTGGCGACACCCTCAGCCCCTCGGCTGCCGCCTTGTCGCAGAATCGTTTCGTCAGCGCGTTCTGCTCACTCTGACTGATAACGGGATCGGGGTGACGGCTATACCTCGGCGTATCTGGCGGCGTCCAGGTTTCCTGATAGTGACGAGCGAAGTCGTCCCCGTAGCTGAACGTAGCCGAGACGTCCCACCACGAGTCCTGTTTGCTGTAGCGCATGTTCATCGAACATTGATCGACGCGAGCCGCAACCGACGGCCAGTCACGCGCTTGCCAAAGCGTGGCGGCATCGTAAAGCCCCATGCCAGCACAAACCAGGAAGACGATCCCGAACACGATGAGGACAATCGAACGAATACCAGAGAAGAAGGTTATGACCCAGGTAAAAAATCTCTGCATGATTTCCCTTGAGAGGTAGCCTTTGGTTTCTCAAATCGGACTCAAAGGCCCGATACGCTCGCCACGGGAATACGCGCCTCTGACTGGGTGACATCGTAGACATGCTGTTCGCAGCGGTCACCCACAAACTGAAACTCCACCAGATAGACCTTGCTTCGCTCCGGTGTGAATGTGCTTCTAACCGGGCCACATCGGTAGATACGCCCAATGCTCTCGTCACTGGCGTAACCCGAGACCACGAACGGTTGATCGGCGTCGGCCTGTACCTCCAACTGCGGGAAGCGCTTCAAAGTTGCGCTGCTAACCGTTTCGTTGAGCGTGGCAATCCAGCCGAACACCTTGCCCCGACCGGTATCCACTACAGTTCCCTGTACATCCATGCGCTGGTCAGGATCCGTTGCGCGCCTGATCGAAAACTCTACTGGGTGGGTGGCGCCCGACGCTTTCATGATGACCTTGGCGTGCTGCGCATCGACGACCACCTTGTTCTGGCGCAGTTGGATACCGTCCTTGAGCAAACTGGGGGAAGAGTCTCTGACGTTGGATTTACACCCAGACAATATCAGAATCAGGCTCAACATTAGCAGTGACGTTTTTTTCATAAACACTCCATGTACATCATTAAAAATTACTTGCCGCCCGACTGAGGTATTTCAGGAGCAGACAACGTTACCCTTTCCTTTTGCACTTCATCAGCAGTTGTGAGAGGAATCAACCGTTTTCAATACTCTGCGATATCGAAAGATATAACACCTATTCTGCGTTGATCACTACTGTCGACGCGAGCATGTCCCCCAATCTTTTCCGCCCTCCAAAAAATACGAACACCCAATCTATAAATAGCAGATTAAACTTCAAAAAATTCCGAACAAATGACTGAAGATAGCTGCAGCCTAAAAGGCTGAACTCATCAACAGCTGAAATCTTCATCATTTTTTTACCAATGCTTTGGCCATCCCAAATAGCGTCAGAAAATAAAAAATATCCGCCACCGACGACCATCCCCACGAGAGAGGCGATACTGTACGGGCCTACAAAGCTCAAAACCGTGATGATGACAGAAATCAGAAAAAGCACGATGACTGAGTCAATGATCTGAGCAGCTAATCGACGAATTGGGCTGGCCAAATTGGGAGAGTGTTTCTGTGCGCGTCCATCCATACTGAATTCCATATTATCTCTTGACTGCCGGATCACTGTAAGAAATTACTGACAAGGTAACTTGAAAAAGGGACGGATTTATTTTCAGACGCGACTGACAAGACTACCGCTCACTCACGCATAAAAAATAAATCGTCCTTTTTTAGGCCTTAAAACAAGTTCCCTCGCCTCTTCATCAACGCCAATAGCATCAAAAACACCAGCCTGTTCGATTATCATACAACCTCATTTGAGGCCTATCCACATTTACCGCCACATAAGGAATCTGAGCGCTATCATTACTGCATATCAACTGGCGTATCGCCCCCAGGCGCTGAAGGCTTTGTTTCAACAAGTAGCGCCCGCATAGAAATACGAGTTTCTGAGTCAATCTTCCCAGCCCCCAGAAAATAATAAATCGCAAAATGTACCTCGACAGGAAACTGTACGCGGCGCTCATACAAGTAATTAAAAAAAACTTTGGCGCTCATCCGTCGGACAAATACATCTGAAACCATGAATTTCATCGCATTCGCCCCTCCAGTTTCCAATAGATGTTGTAGCAGCAAAATCTGTTGCTCAGCAGACAAATCCCCTCTAGCAGCTAAGGCGGCAGCGGCTCGTACATTTTTATGCATGATCTGCATAATAATTTCCAACTTATGCTCCGTGCCCAACCCCCTGAGAACCTTAGCCAAATCGTTTTCTAGATTTGGCAGTCGGCGCTCAACAAGTTGAGTCGCCAGTTTCTTTGCAAGATCAATAGGCTCACTCATGATCGTTACTCACCTATAGGTTTAAAGAGATCATATGGCAACTTTACCACAGATGCTCCTGCAGCTGATGGTTGATAATGCCCTGAGCTGTTATCCCAGAATTTCAGGCTGCCTTTCTGTGAAAACTGAATTGTACCTGCATAGTCAACATCAGCACCTCTTGACAGAGACAAATGCCCCGAGACATCAGGATCATTTTTAGGTGGTGCAATTCTTATTTCACCGTCAACTTGAACAAAATCAAACACCCCTTTAGGCGTACGGAGATCGCCGTTTGGCATCTGATATTTGAAATCCCCCATTTCAGTTTGAATCAATTTATACCGAGGCCCTGGCATTGCCGGATCGTCAGGAAAGAGATTTGATAATTTCCCTGTCGAACTCGCGGCTGCCGCCTCATCAATCGCAGCCACTCCTCTACTTGCCCCTAGCCCGCTACTAAAGTCCCCAATGCCATCTACAACCTGCCCGTTAACAGTTGAAGGATAATCTCCAGAAAGTTTTCCGCTATACGGACCTTCAGAGCTGGCCCACGCAGACTTCCCAGTCGAACCTTTTGCGCTCGCACCAATCTCAGCTACATCTACTGCCCCTTGTACACCACCGACCTCTTTCGCCGCAACGCCCAGTGCCATATCATTTGTCACCGGTGCTTCAGGTGACGACGCCTTGAAACCAGAGTATCCCGCGAGCGTAGCTGTCAATATCTGCAAAGTCATTGCCGTATCATAACGACTTGCCTGCTCTTCCCAGCTTAGCTTTGACTCTTTTGCCATTGCAGTGATGGCTGCATCTCGCGTCACACTTTCATGATCCAACCCCAGCAAAATAGTTTCAACATTTCTTGCATCATTCGGGTATAAATCTTTATACAACAAGTTATAAGTTACGTTCCCCCCATACTCTTTCAACGCATCTTGCGCAGTTACTAGCAGGGCACCACAAGCGGCCCCCGACTTGTTCCCAGCAGTGCAGACAGACTGAATAGCGGCATTTCTATCCTTATCAAGCTGATTTATCTCGGCTAACTTCTGAGTTTCTTCAGGCGTGAGCGGCTCGTGCAACTGTTTGTACTCAAGCCCTTTCTTTTCTTTTGCTTCTGACACGCTCAGGTAATTATTCTCTACCGCATTTTTCCCAACCTGTGCCGCCGCTACCGCATTCAACGAATTATTACCCGTCACCGCCCCCGCGATCCCCGCTGTCAATGTGGACAAGCTGGAAATCGTCTGTTTCTGCTCTTCGGTCAGATTATCATTGCTGATGTCACCGTAGAGGTCCTTCCTGATCAGGCGTGCAGTTTCTTCGGCCACAACTGCGCCAGCAGCACCCGCTAGCGCCGAATTGCCTCCCGATCTGGCTAACACCGCCCCCAGAACAGCGTGAGCCATCAGATTCGCGGTATCGTCGCCCTCCGTCATCTGTTTTACAGTCTGGGCAAGATAAGGTGCTGCCGCTCCCGCTAAAGCCCCACCAATATTTCCACCAGCCACCCCTTCAACAATCGCGGTGACGGCTTGGGCTGCTTTTCTGAAGCTGCTGCCCACACCGTATGCCTGGCTGACCTGCTCGGCGATTTGCTCATTGCTCGGGTCAGCGTTGCCCTTGTCCAATAGCGCTTGTCGGGCAGACTTCGACTCTTCGCTATTGGGATCTTGAGCCGCCTTCATTTTTGCCGTGGCGATAGCATCAGCAAGACCATTAGCCAGTTCTACCGAACTCCTTACAAGCTCCATCCGCTCTTGCATGGCCTTTTCGTCGGGCTTGTCCAACTTATGATTGGCGTTCGCGGTATCGCGGTTGAGCCCAACCAGATCATTCGCGCCCTCGGCGCTACGTACGACTATCGCGCCCTCGCTGACGGCGCTGCGGGTTTTGTTGTGATCCGAGTCGGTCAGTGCAATACCAAACAAACCACCCAGTGAGGCCGTTGGCCCTCCATCACCACCGGAACTTGCAGACACGCTCACACCAACCGACTGGCTCTTGATCTCACTGGTGTTTTTGATATCGCTGACAATCAACCGATTCGTGTTGAGCAGGTTCTTGTCCGCGGACGCTTCACTGGCAATAACCGCGCCTTGCAGGATGGTGTTGTCACCGACATGGATGTTGTAACCACCCGCCCCCGCGAACAGCCCGCTCTGATCCGTCACGGCCTTGTAGTTACTGTTCATGTTGCCCGCCGCCAAGCTGGCGGAAGCCGTCACCGTCGAGCCGTAGCAGAACGGCGGAATACAAATGCTCGCGCCGAAACCAGCACTGCCCTGCTCACTCTTCTGGGTCTCGCTGTCCTGACGCGAGGTGATATTGAGATTGCCGCCGATATCCGCCTTGATGCTGTTCGCCCGGACCTGCGCGCCAGCCAAGGTGGTGTCCTGACCACTGCGCAGGACCAGGGAGCCGGTATCGAGGGTGCTGTTGACCTGGGTTACAGCCCCCCCGTCTCCCAGGCTCTTGGCGATGGATGCGCCCAGGTCGAGGGTGAAGCCATTCTGCTCACCGATATTGAAACTGGCACCGATCGCGGTTCTATCGTTATTGCTGTCGTTGGCCCAGTTCGCAGTGTCCTGCGCACTTTCCAGGGTGATGTTGTTCTTCGCCAGCAACAGTGTATCGGCCGCTTTCATGCCGCTGCCAATGACATGAATATCGCCTGCCGTTCCCGCCGCGCTGCCATCGGCGATGATCGTCAAGGTTTTACCCGCCGTGAGCGAGCTTTGTTTGGCAGTCTGGCTGTCGTACTCACTGGTACTGGTGTTGTGGGTGTTCGCCAGTTCAGTGCCGATCTTGATCAACGAACCCTTGCTGGCAGAACCACCTGCCTTGTTGGCATAGCCCGACATAGCATCGTAGACGTCTGACGCCGTGCCCCCCAGGTTGTAACCCGCCAACGCCGCCTGCGCCCACTTGACCGCCTTGAGTCGAGGATCGTCCGCGCTGTTCGCGGCTTGTATCGCGCTGCGAATGGTGTTGTAGCTATCGACCACCATGCCGCCCAGTACTCGCCCCACCGCCAGGCTGCGGGTCTCGTCGGTGCTGCTCTGACTCGCGCTCTCCATACCGGCAGCGATGGTCACATTGGCACCGGTCAGGCTCATGCTCTGGGTGCTGACCAGATCGCTGGCGGTCACGCTGAGCGAGCGACCGGCGCTAAGCGACACATTGCCTGCACTGGAACCAAGGGTGCTGCCGGTCAAGGTGGTTTCCGAGGACTGGCCGGTATGGTTCTGGCTGCTGATGGACAGGTGCTGGTTGCCGGTCATGTCATCGAGGCCCAGCTTGTTCCCCGTCAGCACGCCGGTGAAGTCGTGGTTCTTTTCCTTGTGCAGTTCGTTGCGGGTGAAGGTGTTTTGCGCCGCATCGATCTGCAGGTCACGCCCCGCGCTCACGGTGATATCCGCCGTGCTCACCAGCGACGATCCACGGACCAGTCCATCCTGCCCGGCCTGGACATCGACGCTGTTGCCGGAGACCAGGCTACCCACCGCCGTGGTTCGGGTTTCGCTGACCTTATCGGTCACTTTGCTGGCCTTGAATCCACCCAGGCTGCGGCTATTGCTGTCTTTGTCGTGGCGCGTCTGCGTGCTGTCGACAGCGGCGACAATCGAAAGATCGTTACCCGCCGAAAGCTGAGCCGCACCTTTCTCCGCGATCACTTCGCTGCCCTGAACCACCAGGTTGCGTCCAGCCTGGACCGCCAGTTGCTGCGCATCGAGGTGCGAGCCCTGGGCGGTGGTTTCAGTGACGGAGTCGCGGGTGGTCGTGGTTTTGCTGGAAAGGAAGCCATTGCTGCCTTTGACCTTGTGCGCTTCGTCGGCGCTGCGCATGTTCTCGCCGGCCGTCAGGTTGACGTCCCGCACAGCCTGGGCAATCACGGTACCGGCGGTGCTGCTGAGGCTGGCGGCACGCGCATTGATGTCGTTGCCGGCGCGCAGGCCCAGGTCACCCTGGGTCTGCAGGCTGCTGCCACTCTCGTTGCGGCTCGCTTCGGTGCGCCAGTTGTCCGCGTTCCAGTGGTTGCTCTGGTCGCGGCTCTCGATGACCGTTGTCAGGTTCAGGTCACGACCGGCGGACAGGCTGGTGACACCGGCGCTGCCGCTATTGACCACTTGCGCGCCCTGCAGGTTGATATCACGTCCGGCGGTGGCCATCAGGTTGGCCGCCGGATCGGAAACGAACAGACCGGCGACCCGCGAAAGATTGGTCTGGCTACCCTGCGCGCTGTGGGTGGTGAGCGTGCTGGACTGCACATTCAGATCACGCCCGGCGCTGACCATCAGGCTCTTGTCGGCGGCAATCCGGCCACCGAGGTTGTTCAGGTCCTGCGTCGCGTCAAGGCTGACGGCGCTGCCTTGAATACGCCCTTCCAGGTTATTGAGCGTGTCCGCCTTGATCGAGACCACTTGCCGTCCCGACAAGCTCGCGCTGTTGACCAGATTGCCCGTCACGTTCAGGTTCAGTTGCTGCCCGGCCATCAAGCCGCCGGCGCCGTTGATGTCGCCGTCACGGACCCGCACATAGACCTGCGGCACCAGCACACTGCGTACCTCGCCACTGGCCAGCGTCACATCCTTGGCCACCAGCCAGACGATATCGCTGGTCAACTGGGCCATTTGTTGCGCGGTCAGGGCGACACCGGGAATCAGCTTCCAGTTATTCGCGTAGGTGACGGCGTTGTCGATCAGGCCGCGATACTGCGCTTCGTCACTGGCATAACCGTCGACAAAACGGCGACCGGTCAGTTGCGCCACCTGCTCGCGAATCAATTTCTGCTCATAGAAACCATCACCCATGCGTTGCTGGGTCGCCGCCGGGTCCAGGTTCAGCCGGCCGAGCATGTAGTCCGAGGACAGCCACTGGCCATAGTTGGTGAAGCGCGGATCGGTTTCGACCAGATAACGGGAGGTGCTGCCGGGCATCGAACGAAACAGCGCGTTGTCCGGCAAGGCGCTGTTCACCCCGCCGGTGAGAATACGCTCAGCCACGCCACCGACATTGTTGGTGGCGTTGGCCAATACTTCGCTGATCGGCGTGAGGCTTGGCGCTTGGATCGTACGGCTGGACACCTCGGTAGCGCCCACCGCCCCAAGGTTCAGGCTTGCAACCTGGGGGCCACTGCCTTGAGGCGCGGTGTTCTGTTCGTAGACCGTCGGCTGCAAGGAAATAGCCTGCACGCTGGGCGCCGGGTTGTAGGCGGTAGAGTCGATCCCCTGACGGTCGCGGCCTTTGCGCTGGATGCGATAGAAGTGTTCGAGTGCGCCGCTGTCCGTGGTGACCTGCTGTCCGGCGACTTCGGTGTTGGTCAGGCTGTTGGCGTTGGTTTGCAACACGCCACCGGCGATGATCCGGCTCTTGTCGTTGAGGACCTGGCCGGCGTTGATCGTCAGATTGGCGCCGGCGAGTATCTGCCCGGGATCGGAACTGGCAATCTGGGTTTGGGTCACGACGCGGGTCAGGTCGTAGCGGTTCCAGTCGTCATTACTGCCTTCGGGTGTCACCAGAATGTCGACTTCGTTGTTATAGGTCGAAATCTGATTCGGATCGTAGCGATTGACCGAGCCCGTCAGTTGATACTGTTGCAGCGCCTGGCGCGAGACCTCGACTTCACGTGTCGAGAAGTGTTCGTTGGTGTTGCGCACCGAGGCCGCGTTCAACGTCAGGGCACCGAGGGCCTCGATGGTCGCACTCGCGTTATTGAGTTCGAGGGCCTGACCGGTCGCGTGGTAGGCGCTATCTAGCGCCCCACCGATGGCCATGTCTCCGGTACTGAAGATCAAGCCATGTTCGCTGTTGTTCAGGTATTGCGCACCGATATCCAGGCTCACACGAGCGGCGATCACCGCCGCCGTACCGTTTTCGACGGTATTGGTCAATGTGCCCGCCGCCAGCGCCAACTGGTCACCGTAGATTCGTCCGGTGCCCAGGTTGCTCAAGGTCGGCGCGCTCAGCCGAGTGTACTGGCCGTCGATCAGGCCGCGGTTGACCAGCGACTCGCTGGCACTCAGTTGTACCTGCAAGGCACTGATCTCAGCGGCGGCAGCGTTATCGATTTGCCGGGCCGACAGCGTCAGCAGGTTACCCGCCTGCAAGCTGCCCTGGTTACTCAGTCCCCCCGTGGTGGCCAGGGTCAGATTGCCATTGGCCTGCAGCAGGCCGGTATTGAGGTAATCGCCATTGAGGGTGAAGGACAGATCACCCAGGCTCAAGGCCCGACCGTTGCCGGTATAGCTGGCGCTGTTGAGCGTCAACGAGCGCCCCGCGACCAAGGTGCCGCCCTGGTTGCTCACGGTTTGGGTTTTAGCCGCCAGGTTACGGTCGGTCAGCAGAAACTGGGTACCGGCCGAGATCTTCCCGGACTGGTTGTCCAGCACGCCGCTGCCGGTCACGGTCAAGGCCTGATCGGCAATGATCGAGCCGACCTGGTTGCCCAACTGATCGGCGTTGAGGCTGATGGTGCGCCCTTCAATGCCTTGATCCAGGCCTTGGGTGCCGGCGTTGTCGATCTGCCCCGCGGTCATCAACAGATCGGCACCGGTGCGAATCAGGCCGCCGCTGTTATCGAGCTTGCCGTCGATGGTGAACTTGAGGTTACCCAGTGCTTCGATGCGCCCGCCGTGATTGTCGAGGCTGGTTGCCGCGATTGTCGCATCGGTACCGCTCTGGAGTTGCCCAGCGCCGCCATTGCCGATGCTCCCCGCCGTGATGTCCAGGGCCTGCCCGGCACCGACGAAACCAGCGGTGTTGAGCAACTGGCCCGAGACCAGCGCGATCGATTGCAGCGCCTGAAGGTGACCGTTACTGTTGTCCAGCAAACCGTCCGTGGCCGTCAGTGTCAGGCTCGACTTCACCGAACCGATACTGCCCTGGTAGTTGCTCAGCGAGGCGGCAGTGATTTTCAGTGCGCCCTGGCTGGCGATCACACCTTGGCTGTTATCCAGTGCCCCCTGCAAATCGATGCTCGCGAGTGACAGGCCGCTCTGCAGGATTTCGCCTTTCACGTTGGACAACTGACCGGCCTTGATCCCTACTTGAGCCGCACTGACTGTGGCGCCATCGGTGCGCAATACCTTCGCTGCTGTGGCGGTCAGCGTGCCCTTCGCGGACACGCGGGCCCGGCTGACGTCGATATCGCCCTGCCCGCTGGTGAGTGTCAGTTGGGCGGCGGAGGTCTGGCTGTCACTCAGGTCGACGGCCGCCGCCTGGGCCTGCAGACTTTCGGCGGCGATATTCTGCCCCTTGGCGCTGAGCTGGCCCGAAGCGTCCAGGGTCAATGAGCCGGTCTGGCCCAGCTTGCCACTGCTGTCGACCCCGGCAGCCAGGGTCGAACCACTGGTGCTGCGCAGGTTCACGGCCGCCACCCGGGTATTGCCCTGGGCGGCGACGATACCGCTGTTGTCGATGTCGGCCGTGGTCTTGAGCGTCAGGTCGCCCTTGGCGTACAGCGTGCCACTGTTCTGGACTCCGCTGCCTGTCTCGACCTGCGTCGAACCGGCACTGCTGATCTGTCCGCTGTTTTCCAGACGTCCATCGGCACGGATCACCACCTCGCCGGCACTGGCGCCGATCTGCCCGGCATTGCGCACCCCGACACCGGCGCCATTGCCCACCAGGACGATCTTGCCCGCATACATGCCGCCCAGTTGCGCGACATCGATGCCGACCACGGGTACAGCCGCAGTGCTGTTGTCGGCGGCGGTCTTGCCGGCCTGGATACTCAAGTCCTTGGCCCAGATACCGGCATTGACCTCGACGGTGCGCGCGATGATTTCGGTGTAGTCGCTGTCGCGGGTATCCATCCCGGCACCGTTGATGGAGACCTTGCCGCCGGTGACCTGATAGCCGCGCAACTCGCCGTTCTCGAGCTGCGCCTTGCCGGTGGTGAGGGTCGCGCGATTGGCGTTGATGAATCCACAGCCGTCACAACTGATCCCGGATGGGTTGGCGATCACCACCTGAGCCCGGGAGCCGGCCACTTCGACATAACCGTTGAGCTGGCTCGGATTGCTCGAGTTGACCTCGTTGAGGATCACCCGCGCCGTGCCCCTGCCCAGCGCCGGGTTGCCATCCACCCAACCGCCAAGCTGGGTCTGACTGTTGGTCGCCGAGTTATTGAGGATCACACCACGCCGATCGACATCGAACTGTTGATAGGTATTTCGCGACACACCGCCCGCGCTGGGCGCGGTGATATTGACCTGGGTGACGCCGTTCCCGGTCACCCCGATGCCCGGCTGCTGCGCGGCAGGTGCGCCGGGGTCGGCGACCACCGCCGCCTGGGCCGACGAGGCGTCCAGCAGGATCAGGCCGAGCGCCGCCATCAAGGCAAAACGCAGGGGTGTCAGTCGTACCACGCAGCCGACGCCAGGCGCTGCGCCTGCCACATGACCGCCAGCTGATTTCGAGCCACTGCTCACATTTTCGGCCACCACCATCAACAGGCCGCGCGCCTTGTTGAAAATGATCCGATACAGATGCTTGTTAATGTTCCAATTCCTTTTGAGCTGCGCCAATCCGTAGAGGCGCCAGATATCAAGATAAAAAGCTGCGGGTTGTGAGACCTAAGGCAGCGGGTGGGTGGCGAACCAGGCACGCGCTTCGGCAGGCAGGACACCGATGCCCTGCCAAGTCTTGATACTCAAGCCACGCTCATCGCCCCGATGCCCCAGGTGACGGCCGAAGCGTTGCGCCCAGAGACGGCTGTGCAGCAATTTCGATAGCTGCCTGGTATGCCCGAAAGGCGCGACCCAGTCGCTGATCCAAAGACGTTCGCCACTGTTCCAGTCGGCCTCCGGCATGCACACCGGCGGGTTGTGCAGATAGCGCTGTTCGGCCTCGGCACTGAGGTTCATCCACGCCATATAGAACACCGGCCTGCCTTGCTCGCTGGCGAGCATGAACTGGCGCTGCTTGATCGCCGGCAGCAGCAGCGCCGACAAGCTATGCAACGGCGCATCGCGATGGGCCGCCGAGTGCATCCACAGCCAGACGGCGGAGCCGAGCACGCTCGCTTCGTTCCAGGGTTCGTCGAACAGTTGGGGTGCAAGGATTTCAAGACTGCCAAAACGCATATCTGCCTCCGTCAAAATGACCAGCTGAGATTGAAGCCAGCAGTCACATCGGCCGTCTCAAAGTTCTTGGGTTTCATAAGTGGTTGGCCAAGGAACAGGTCGTAGGACACCTGCTTGTAGCCACCGCGCATACCGACCACCGCACCGGCGAGTCGATTCCCGGACAGGTACTGGGCGGAGTGTCCGCCGACCTCGCCATAATCGACGCCGAGATAGAGTTCCTGGCTGTTCTGGAAGACAAACCAGCCCAGGTCATTGCGCAAGGTCCAGCCCCGTTCGGCGGAGAGGATCTGTTCGCCATCGAACCCGCGGACGCTGTAGCGCCCCCCGATGGAGAAGCGATCCTGGGCCACCAGCGGCGAGCGGTTCCATTGGCTACGCCAGGCGCCGATATAGCGAAATTGCTGTGTCCCGATACGGAATGGGCTTTGCAGTTGAGCGCTGGCGCTGATGATCTTCGACCGTGAAGTCCCCTCGTCGAGGTCTTCTTCCGGTGCGCGCAAGGCATGGAACGCCCCGGTACCGCGTCGATAGCTCAAGCCCAGATCCAGGGTGTTGCTGCCAATGAACTCGCGATGATCCAGCCCCATCTGCCACCCGGCCATGCGCCGGCGCTGCACTTCAATTTCGGTGTCATCGATGTAATTGCTGGAAGTCCGCGTCCAGCCACTGACCCAGGCCGACGTCTTGCGCACGGCGTCACGGTAGAGCAGTCGAGAAAGTTTCAGTTCGTTGTTGTTACTGTGACCCTGATAGTCATAACTCTGATTGTTCCCGGCCACGGTCTGGTGATAGTCGTACTCGCTGGAGGTCAGCCCCAGTTGCCAGTAGTCGTACGGCAGCGAGTAGTACAGGGTGTGCCCTTCGGAACCGCGATCACCACTTTTGCCACCGCCCAGGTTGTGGCTGAAACTGGCATAGAACAGGTCATTGAGACTCAGCGGATTGTCCAGCGACAACGCGACGTTGCCCTGATACCTGCCGGTGTCCTTGCTGCCCGAGTCGTCCATCGACAGGCTCACGCGCGCAATGGAAGCTTGCTTCCAGAGGATCACCACATCGCTTTCACCCGGTTTGGCGTCGGTGTCGGTTGCCGGCGTGATCTGCACGTCGGCCTCGGCCGTGGGCACCCGTTTGAAGTTCTCCAGCGCCTGTTCAATATCCCGCAGGTTCAGCAGCTCACCGGGTTGGGCGGGCATGGCGTTCCACAGTGTCGCCCGCGACGGGGTGCCGTCGGCAAACCGGATATGTTTGATGCGTCCCGGAATCAGTACCAGGGAAAGCGTCCCCTGGCTCAGGTCCTGAGGCGCGGCCAGCACCCGCGTGGTGACGAAGCCCCGCGCAATGATCAGGTTCTGTATGCGCTTCATGGTCAGGTTGATGCCCGCGGCACCCAGGCAACGACCTAGTGCGGGATCAGACGCCGGGTTGGCGGCACGCAGGGCCCACTGGAAAGCCGCCGAATCCTCGCCTTCGAGCACAATATGGCGAATGGTGAAGCAGGGCGCTTCATGGGCCGGCAGCAGGCCCTGGCCATCATCGGCGGAAGCCTTGAGGCGTACGTCAGGGGAGGAGTCGAGCTGCTCACGCAGGACCCGTTCGCGCTCTTGCTGGCGCAGCAACGGTTGTTCCGGTGCCACCGGCTCGGCCGCCATGGCCGTGAGGCTGGCGGACAGGCTGATGATTGCGAAGGGGTAGAACGAATGTTGCAAAACTGACCGACCGGTCACGCAGGCACGCAACCGGGCACACAAACGAGGCTTGAAAAACACAACACATCCCTGAGAATAAAACTTCCTGCAACGCGCCGTTAATCAGCGCCTTGTCGAACAGCTGTAATGAAAAACCGACAAACCAGAAACAATTAGATACATCAACTCAGAAAAGTTCCGCGCCCCAGAGAAACAAAAGAACCGGCGTCGACAAACCAGCACAAGCCAAAATCCACCCGTGGCGTCGCAAAGCCCTCCTTCGCCCCTTAGAATGTCCGCATCCGGTTCAGTTCAAGGACAGTGTCGATGTCGAGTTCCTCCCGTGTGCGCACCTATGGCATGCAGCAACGCAGCGACCGCCCGGACTTCTATATCCGTGACAAACAGGCGCGCCCGGCCATCGTCACCCCGCACCGACATGACTACTTCCAGATCCAGATCAACCTGGGCGGCGACACCGTGCAGCACATCGGCGGCGCTATCCGGCCTTATCCGCGCCAGGCCCTGGCGTTTATCCTGCCCCATCGCCTGCACCTGATCCCGCACCCGGAAGACGGCAATTTTGTCCTGATCAACTTTTCCCAGGCGTTTTTCCTGCCGCACCTGCATTGCGACCCGCTGGACCTGGAGGACCTCTCCATCCATGACCTGCCGCAGCTGTCACCGTTCCAGCATCAGGAGCACCTGGATTTTATCCTCGCCGACCATGACTTCGCCGAAGTCCTGCTCCTGCTGGAAAAGATGCGCGAGCTGGATCAGGGTCGCGATCTTGGCACCCGCCAGGCGCTCAAGGGCTGCCTGCTGCAACTGACCGGCAAGATCTGCAGCCTGTATGCAGACGAGTTGCAGGCCCTGTCGGCGAACAAGGCGGCACGACGCGGCCGACGGGATGCACTGGCGCGGGTCTCGAGTTATCTGCGCGAGCATATCGCCGACCCGGCGCTGAACCTCAAGGACACCGCCGAGGCGGCCTTTCTGTCGCCCAACTACCTGACCCACTTGCTGCGCAAGGAAACCGGCAGCACCTTCTCGGAGCTGGTCCTGGAACGCCGCATGCGCCTGGCGCGCACGCACCTGCTCAACAGCGAAAAGCCGGTGAGCCAGATTGCGCAACTGTGTGGTTTTGCCGACGAGGCCTACTTTTCACGCCGTTTCAAGGCCACCCAGGGCCTGCCACCGGGGCAGTTTCGGCGCCGGCGGCAAGAATCCTGAATCAGGCGCGACACTCGACGTGCAACACCCCGTCCGCCGCTGTCGTACAGGTAATCCTCAGCGGCAGAAAACTCTCGATCACGCGAATATTGCTGTGCAGATGCTCGGTCATGCCGGGCGTAGTGAAACGCCCGCCACCGGCCAGGGCCATGGGCAACAGCAACTGATCGGCCAGGTGTTCGCCTACCGCGGCGCTGCTGTTCAACCAGCGTCTGGCAGACTCAACCGCTTCGTCCGCCACGGCCTCGGCCCGCAAGCGGGCTTGCCCGAATGCGCTGAACACCTCGGTCACCTGCTCACAGCGGTATTCCAGCAACAGCGCGTTGCCAGGACCTTCAGCCGGATCGATCAGCACTGTACGACGCGATTCACCCGGAAAGTCCAGGCGACTGCCAACCCTGGCCAACTCGCGCTCGGCCACGGATTCGGCAACCCCGCTGAGTAATACGCAGGCTTCGCGTGCAAGCACAACCCCGCGCTCATTCAGCTGCAAAGCCTTCAACGACGAAGGCTGGATAAAGGCCTCCAGTTCGCCGCCGCCAGCTGGCACAAAACCGTGGCGCGAGAGCTGCAGCTCGACCTTCGCCTCCATCCGCCGCAACAGAGGCAACCAGGCACGCTCGAGAAACTCGAACGGCGGTGCCAATGGATTATGGGTGCCGCCCGTAATAACCACACGACTCGGCGCGGGTGCCTGCAATAAAGCAGGCAACAAAGTTTGCAGCACCAACGTGCAGCTCCCTGCCGTACCGATAGCGAAGCGAAAATCCCCACCACGAATCGGACCCGGCTCGAAATACAGGCTTTGCGAACCGAGTTGCGCGCCCTCCACCTTCGCCCCACACACCTCGGCGGATGCCAGCACCGCCGCCAGGTGTTGGCGCATCAAACCGGGACGGCTGCGCTTTGCCCGAATATTGCCGATCCGCAGCGCCCGCCCCGTCACCATCGACAGACTCAGCCCGCTACGCAATACCTGCCCGCCTCCCATGGCGCCATCCAGGCCAATCACATCCCTTTCCATATCCTTCCTTCATGCATAGCTGTAAACCATTTCCCTCAGGTAGCGATCCAGCCGTTGACTGTCTTCAGTGGTACGCGGCAATACCGGTACCGGACGCTCCAATTGTGTTTCGATAAACCCGTGCAGCGCCGGACGCCGAGGGCCGTAGGCGGATTCATCCGCACTGCGCTTAAGCCGCAGTAACTCATCAACCTCCTCCAGCAACAGCGGATCGTCGACGGTCTTGAGCAGGGCATCGAACGTCATGGGCGGGCGACCCAATCCCATGTCGATCCAGCGCACCGCCAACAAAGGTCGCAGCACGTAGAAATATTTCTTGAAACGCACTGTCTCGCCTTGCAAGTAGCCGCGGAAGTTTTTCCTGGCCATCGACAGGTAGTGATTGCGCGCGGCTGGCGGGCTATAGAACGCTTCAGCCAGTTCACGCAACGACCGGGTCGCGACCTCTTCGCTGTGATACACCAAGGGCGAGTCGAGCCATTCGAGCAAGGTCGGGTTGGACTTGCGCAACAACCCGAGGGTCTTGCGCAGCTCCCAGCCGCTGATATCCAGCTCGTCGTCCAAGGGCCGCTCGATCACATCCCGAGCCTCACTGACCTGGATGAACCAGTCCGGTTTTTCCACATAGACAAACCGCACATCGTAATCACTGTCCGTCGACGAAAAGCCCCAGGCACGGCTACCGGACTCGCAGGCATACAGCACCTTGACGTTGCGCTCGCGCTCTATCCGCGCAAGCTCCTCCAGCACCCGGGCGCGCATGGCGCTATCCAGCGGGTGACGTTCTGCATGTTCCATCTTTATTTCCTTTTAATCCGCTCTATCCCTTTACACACACCACCTGCCGCAAGGTGTGCAGCACTTCCACCAACTCGCGCTGGGCGTGCATGACCTGGTCAATGTCCTTGTAGGCCATCGGAATCTCATCGATCACCGCCGCGTCCTTGCGGCACTCCACGTGGGCCGTTGCCCGGATCTGGTCCTCGACGGTGAACAGTTGCTTGGCCCGGGTGCGGCTCATCGTCCGTCCGGCGCCATGGCTGCAGGAGCAAAACGACTCTTCGTTGCCCAGCCCGCGCACAATGAAGCTCTTGGCCCCCATGGAACCTGGAATGATCCCCAGTTCGCCCTTCTTCGCCGACACCGCCCCCTTGCGGGTCACCAGAACCTCTTCACCGAAGTGCCGCTCCTTCTGCACATAGTTGTGATGGCAGTTCACCGCCTCCAGCGCTACATCAAAGGGCTTGCTGATCACCTGGCGTGTCGCCGCGATCACTGCCTGCATCATCAGTGCACGGTTCTGCCGGGCGAAATCCTGGGCCCAGCCGACGGCTTCGACATAATCGTCGAAATGCTGGCTGCCCTCTTCAAAGTACGCCAGGTCCCGATCCGGCAGGTTGGCGATATGCTCGCGCATATCGGCCCGAGCCATCTCGATGAACAAGTTGCCGATGGCGTTGCCGACGCCACGCGAACCGCTGTGCAACATGAACCAGACGCGGTTCGCCTCATCCAGACAGACTTCGATGAAGTGATTGCCTGAACCCAGCGTCCCCAGGTGGCTGCGGCTATTGCTCTTCGCAAGCTTGGGATACTTGTCGGTGATCGCCTTGAACCGCGACTCCAGCGCCGACCACGCCAGATCAGCCGCGCTCGGAACATGATCCCAGGCGCCCTTATCTCGACCGCCGCGAGTACCGCTACGCCCATGGGGCACTGCCCGCTCGATGGCCGTACGCAAACCGTGCAGGTTGTCCGGCAGATCACTGGCGGTCAGCGAGGTGCAGGCGGCAATCATGCCGCAGCCAATATCAACGCCGACCGCCGCCGGGATGATCGCACCCATCGTGGGGATCACACTGCCAATGGTCGAGCCCTTGCCCAGGTGCACGTCCGGCATCACCGCCATATGTTTGAAGATGAACGGCATCTTTGCCGTATTCATCAGTTGCTCACGGGCCTCTGGCTCGACCGGGACGCCCTGGGTCCAGAGTTTGATCGGCTTGCCGTTGGCGACTTCGAGCAAGGTGTAGGTCTGGTCTTGCATATTCTTCATTTCCTGATGGCCAAAACACTGGCCTTGTCCTGGGTTAACGGCGACAACAAAGGGGTGAAACAGGCACCGCGCTCTGACCACTGAGCTATTACCTTGCGGCAAGCGGGAATCGAACCCACCACCACGGCGTACTGTAGTTCCACCGGCATTCGCCGGAGTAAAACCATCAATCAAAGCTTGTCATATCGACATGGCGTCAATCACCTTCACCCAGTGCCGCGCCCCGTAGGAGCCCTCGGTGAACTGGCTGATGACATCGAACACCGCGTCACTGAAACCGCCGACATTCAAGATGTCTGGCCGGTCCGGTGCCTGGGTGGTCACACCGGGCTGCATGTCGATACAGATCAACTGCGCATTCGGATTTACCTGGCGGATACGCTCCCATTGCCGCATCGTTTCCGTAGCGCCATAACGTCGTTCATCCATCCAGGACTCGTTATCCGACACCAGAATCAAGGTGTCCACCCAGGCCCTTTCATCAGCCAACTGCGCCAGCGGTGCCGAGCAACAGGTGCCCCCGCCACCGATGGCGGCGAGCTTCTGGGCATTGCTCATCACACTGTCCCGTGGATTGAGCCGCACCTTCACCACCTCGTTCTCGAACGGCATCACCCTCGCCTCCGGTGTCTTGCGCAATATGGCCGCCGCGATCAGTGCCGCCACATCGATGCAACGCACAGCCGTGGTCGCCCCCTGGCGATAGCCGGTGACCGGGTTGTGCATCGAACCCGAGACATCCGGGCAGATCACCACCGAGCCCCGCAACACCGGGACATTGCCCAGGGACAGCTCCAACGCATCCTGCAATGCCTCACGGATCACCTGCGGCACTTCGGCGCCGGTCATCTGGTAGGCCGCGAGCAACTGGTATGGATAAACCCTCGCCTTGGCCACGGCCTCCGGGTCCGCCAGTCGCGCCGCAACAGCTGTGGCACAACCCTGGACCTCAAAGGCACCGTGGCGAGCCAATGTGTTCAGGTTCATCCGCAAAGCCTGCCAGCCCATGCTCATGGCCAGCGCAGCCCACTGGTGCTTGTCCAGCGTCTCGTTGCCAAGCAACTGGAACGGCACCTGAGGCAGTTGCCGGGTCGCACCGCCGCGAAACTCCAGCAGCGAGCGAGTCAACGGTGGCAAGGTGTCGATTGCCACGGGCTTGCCGAGGACCCAGGCAAAGAATGCTCCGCGCCAGGCTTCACTTGGCTTGGGATGAACCATCTTGAGCACATCCGCCAGCGAGGGCTGATTACCCACTGATGCTTGCAGTAACTGCTGCTCGCTGGCCGTGTTCAGCCACTCCTGTACCAATCGCTTGGGCTGCGAGCCCAGCGACTTGCGCCCGGTGACACCGCTGCGCAGGATCTGTACGAAATTGCGCAACATTTTGCCGCTGTCCACCACCTGTGCGAACACCACCGGCAGCATTGTCGAGTGTTGAGCTGCCAGGGCCGCCAGGAGCAACGCCGGCATGTCTTTCATGTGCCCTTTCTGGCGGGCATAAATCGCTGCCTTGGCGACAAAGACGCTATCAAGTTCGGTCACCCGCTTCAGGACTTCGTCCAGTTGGCTTTCCGCGCTGGCATAGAAGGTTGAGTTCAGGCAACCGGTGACGGCCAACTGTGCCAGGGCATGGCGAGCGGTGTAGGCATACGCCGGGGCCTGGGAAGCATTCAGTGTGTCGCACGCTGCCGGCATGGCACGAGCATGAAACAGTTGGGTATTGGCCATCTTGGCATCTCGCTCTGCTGTCTTGTTTGTTGCCAGAGGTACTGCAGACGCTGTGCCAGTTTTTTATTTCCGCCAAAAATAATTATAAACATATGATTTATAAGTAATTTTTTATACCTCTATCAAAAACAGTTTTTTGAACCAGACAAAAAAGCCTTTTTTATTTATTATTTTATATCGCCATTTATCCTGAAAGATAAACATGCCCATCAAGCGTACGGTCACCATCGGTTTTATCGGCTCCACTCTCGATCGCGTCGGCAAGGGCGCCAACCGCTGGGGTCACTGGCGACCGAGTGTGGGCTTGTGCCAGCAGCCTGACTTGCTGGTGCACCGCTTCGAACTGATCCACGGCACCGACGCCCGGGATGTAAGCCTGGCTGAACGGGTCAGCCACGACATTCGCCAGGTATCGCCGGAAACCGAAGTGCGCCTGCACCCCATGACCTTGCGCAATCCCTGGGATTTCGAAGAGGTGTACGCAACGCTGCATGACTTCACCACCGACTACCATTTCGATACCGAGCATGAGGAGTACCTCGTGCATATCACTACCGGTACCCACGTGGCGCAGATCTGCTGGTTCCTGCTCACCGAAGCGCGCTATCTGCCGGCGCGGCTGATCCAGACCTCCCCCGCCCGACGCCTGGATGAAGAAGCACGGGTCACCGGCACTCACGCACTGATCGACCTGGACCTGTCGCGTTATGACCGGATCGCCACACGCTTTACCCACAAGCGTCTTGAGGGACTGGCATTTCTGAAGTCCGGGATTGCCACCCGCAATGCCGACTTCAATCGCACTATCGAGCAGATCGAGCGCGTAGCCGTACGCTCACGTGCGCCGATGCTACTGATCGGGCCGACCGGCGCGGGCAAGTCCTTTCTCGCCCGGCGCATCTATGAACTCAAGCGCAGCCGGCACCAGGTTCAGGGGCGGTTTGTCGAGGTCAACTGCGCCACCCTGCGCGGCGACGGCGCCATGTCGGCGTTGTTCGGCCATATCAAGGGCGCATTCACCGGCGCGCAAAACAGTCGCGAAGGCCTATTACGGGCGGCCGACACCGGCCTGTTGTTCCTGGACGAGATCGGCGAGCTGGGCCTGGACGAGCAGGCGATGCTGCTCAAGGCCGTCGAGGAAAAGCGCTTCTTCCCCCTCGGTTCCGACAAGGAAGTCGAAAGCGACTTCCTGATCATCGCCGGCACCCACCGGGATCTGCGCAGTCGTGTAGCCGAAGGCCTGTTTCGCGAAGACTTGTACGCCCGAATCAACCTGTGGACCTTCGACCTGCCAGGCCTCGCGGGCAGGCGCGAAGACATCGAGCCGAATCTGGACTTCGAACTGGAGCGCCACGCTCGGGAACAGGGCCATCTGGCGCGCTTCAACGCTGAAGCACGGCGTCGCTATCTGACATTCGCCAGTTCCAGCGAAGCGAGCTGGCTCGGCAACTTCCGAGAGTTATCGGCGTCGATCACCAGAATGGCCACCCTGGCAGACAGCGGTCGCATTGATGAAATCCAGGTCGAGGAGGAAATAGAACGCCTGCGCCGGGCCTGGGGTCTGGCTGAACCGCAAGACGCCCTGGATCAGCTATTTGGCGAAAACACCCCGGAAGTCGATCTGTTTGATCGCTTGCAGCTCAATGCCGTGATTGACGTGTGTCGCAGAGCCAGCAGCCTGTCGGATGCCGGCCGTCAACTATTCAACGCCTCCCGCCAGAACAAGGCCAATCCTAACGACGCCGACCGACTGCGCAAATACCTGGCTCGATTTGGCCTGGACTGGAAGCAACTGAATCCCAACCACTGAGTTTATTTCGCCAACCCTGTAACAAAAAAGCTACTCGCCCCCTCCACAGATCAAACTCCGTGCAACCACGGGGGCCGGCGCTTGCGCGTCGGTTCAAAAAGAGCTGGGTGAGGTGGCGAGTTGATCAACACACGATTTTCCTGCGTGGGCTGCGGCAAATGCTGCAATGACCATTACGTCCCGTTGACGCTCGAGGAGTCCCGCCAATGGGCGGCGGACGGCGGCACGGTGATCGTGCTGGTAGAAGCGTTCC
The DNA here is from genome assembly GCF_023242385.1 of Pseudomonas sp. MWU12-2345. Classification (NCBI taxonomy): domain Bacteria; kingdom Pseudomonadati; phylum Pseudomonadota; class Gammaproteobacteria; order Pseudomonadales; family Pseudomonadaceae; genus Pseudomonas; species Pseudomonas sp. MWU12-2345. The sequence goes on from NZ_JALLJA010000001.1 coordinate 1,457,047, forward strand.
TGGAAAACGGCCACGGGGTGGCCGAAGCACAATTCGAACACGCCCGGCGCCGTTCGATCCTGGTTCCCAGCGGAACAACCCAGGCCTGGCTGGCCGTCACGTTCGCCGCCTACAACAACGGGCCGTGCCGCAATCTCGATGCCGACAACCGCTGCGGTATCTACGAGCGGCGCCCGCTGGTCTGCCGCATCTATCCGGCGGAGATCAATCCGCATATCCCGTTGCGCACAGACCGCAAGGACTGTCCGCCCGAATCCTGGGAGCAAGGCCCGGACCTGATCGTCGGTGGGCAACTGGTCGACCAGGAACTGGCCGAACTGATCGAGCGCTCGCGCCAGGCCGACCGTGAGGATATCGGCGCCAAGGCAGCCATCTGTGCCCGCCTCGGCATCAGCACGACCGCCCTCAAGGGCAACGGCTTCGCTACCTACCTGCCCGACATGCAGGCGTTCATGAGCGCCATCGACGAGGTTCGCGGAGATCGGACGCTCGGTTCCACTGAACAGCACTGGGCTTTTCATCTGGCCGATGAAAACAGCACCCGGGCACTGCTCGCCCATGGCGCGGCAGTCACTCAATCGGGTACAGGACACTACCGCTTTATTCCCTTGCGATCGGCCGATTAAGGCGCTTGACTCAGTGAACGGCGGTCATCTGCGGCAAAAAATCGGGCAATGACGTTTTTTCAGCCTCTACAGGCCGCTTTCCGCATCGTCTTCGCGGTATCCGTCTACGATTCTGTAAGAGCGCCACGATGGAGTGTGGCCCTCCCAAACAAGAACACTAAGAACAGCAAGAGAGAGCCGTCCATGAAAACCGTCGCAGAGCTGTTGAAACTCAAGGGTAGCCAGCATCAGGGCGTGCATACCATCGCCCACGACCATACTGTGTTCGAAGCCTTGATACTGATGGCCTCGAAAAATGTCGGCGCCCTTCCGGTACTCGAAAACGGCCAGGTCGTGGGCATCATCAGTGAACGCGACTACGCCCGCAAAGTGATCCTGCACGGGCTCAGTTCGGTCACCACCAAGGTCCACGAGATCATGAATGCCCCAGTGATCAGCGTGGATTCACGCCAGAACGTGGAAACCTGCATGAGCATCATGACCGACAAGCATCTGCGCCATCTTCCGGTGGTCGAGGACGGGCAACTGATCGGCCTGCTATCCATCGGTGACCTGGTGAAAGAGGCCATTGCCGAACAGGCCGACCTGATCCGCCAACTGGAACAATATATTCGCGGCGAGTAAGGCCAGCCCCGGCCCCTGGAATGGCTCACGGCAGGAGCGACGCCGCTCGCTCCTGCCAGCTCAATGATCGCCCAATAAAGTATGTCAAAATGTTTATGAAACCCCGCTAATACGGGGCTTCCAGCGATATTTCCGATTTTTTCACAACGCTTTCACTTCACTCCCACCTGCGCCTCTCTACATTCCCCCCCTGCCCACACGCGGCCTTGTCTATCCTTTACAGTTTTAAACATCGAAACCCTGGATCGGGCCATCAAGTCCATGCATTGTGCCTGCCCCGCTCAAACCCTAGCTGCGGCGCTTACCGCTAAGGTCGACCCATGAACCCTCACGTGTTTCCACTTTCCGCCGCGACGCTCAGGCGCTGGTCCGTGCCGGTGCTGCTGCTGGCCTTCGCGGTGTTCTACCTGTTGCCCATGATGGGCCACGGCCTGTGGATCCCCGACGAACCACGCTACGCCCAGATCAGCCAGGAGATGTTGTTAAGCGGCAACTGGACCTCCCCGCATTTCATGGGCCTGCGCTACTTCGAAAAACCCATTGCCGGCTACTGGATGATCGCCATCGGCCAGGCCATATTTGGCCAGAATTTTTTCGGCGTTCGCGTGGCATCAGCCGTGGCCACCGGCCTCAGCGTACTCTTGACGTATCTGATCGCCCGGCGCCTGTGGAACGACCCGCGCAAGAGCTTCGCTTCGGCCCTGCTGTTCATGAGCTTCGGCCTGATCGCCGGGCAAGCCAGCTACGCCAACCTCGACCCGCAATTCACCCTGTGGTCGAACCTGAGCCTGTTCGCGTTCTGGTTCGCGGTCGACAGCAAGGAACAACGCCAGCGCCTGTACGCCTGGGCCGGCCTGGGCCTGGCCTGCGGCATGGGTTTCCTGACCAAGGGTTTCCTCGCCCTGCTGCTGCCGGTACTGATCGCCCTGCCCTATATGATCTGGCAACGCCGCCTCGGTGAGCTGTTGCGTTATGGCCCGCTGGCCGTGATCGTGGCGGTGATCATCGCGCTGCCCTGGGTGCTGGCGGTCAATGCCCAGGAGCCCGACTACTGGAATTTCTTCTTCTGGCACGAACATATCCAGCGTTTCGCCGGCGACAACGCCCAGCACGCCCGGCCCTGGTGGTTCTACCTGCCGCTGCTGGTGGCATCTTGCCTGCCGTGGTCGGTGCTGCTGATACCGACGTTCAAACAGGCCTGGGAGCAAAAGCGCCTGCCCGGTACCGGCTTCCTGTGGCTGTGGTTCCTCTTGCCCCTGGCCTTTTTCAGCCTGAGCCGAGGCAAACTGCCGACCTACATCATGCCGTGCCTGTTGCCGCTGGCGCTGATGATGGGCAATGCGCTGATCGATCGGGTGACCCGCGCCGAAGGCCGGATGCTGCGGCTCAATGGCTGGCTCAACCTGGCCCTCGGCGTGGTGGCCATGGTCGCCCTGATCTACCTGCAAACCAGCCGTTCGATCTACGCCAACAGCCATGCGGAAGTCTTCAATCTCTCGCTGGTGTTCATCATGTTGATGGGCTGGATCATCGCCAACGCCCTGCAAGCGCTACGTCCGCTCACCCTTTGGGCCATGCCGGCGCTGGGGATCGGCTTGCTGGTGGCGCTGCTGCCGGCGGGCATGCCGGCCAGCATCGTCAACAGCCAGATGCCGGACCAATTTATTGCAGAACATGTCAATGAATTGCGCCAGACCAACCGTCTGCTGAGCAATGAGCTGGGCGCCGCCTCCTCCCTGGCCTGGCGCCTGCAACGCCCGCGGGTGGATTTGTTCAACACAGCGGGTGAATTGAAGTACGGTCTCGACTATCCTGATGCCGCCGAGCGGCAGGTCAACTCCGCCAACGTCGAACAATGGATGACTGAAGCCCGTAAACAGGGTTCGGTCGGTGTAGTGCTACGCGTCAAGAGCGTAGACGAAATGCGCGAAGTCGAGCAGCTCCCACTGGACGGCAAGCGTTATCAAAAGGGTAATACCATCATCATGATCTTCCCGCAGACCCAACCATGAATCAGAGTTTCTGGAAAACTGACAAAGGCGCACTGACGCTTCTGCTTATCGTATCGGCCGTCCTGCTGCTGGTGGGCCTGGGCCAACGCGAGTTGTGGGGCGCGGAAACGCGCTGGGCCAACATCGCCCTGCAGATGCTGCAGTCGGGCAACTACTTCGACCCCTACCTCAAGGGCTCGCCTTATTACGACAAACCGCTGCCGTCCTACTGGCTGATCACCGCCAGCGCCGGCCTGATGGGCGGCCTGGGCAATTGGTCGCTGCGCCTGTCGTCGGTGATTGCTGCCTGGCTGACGGTCTGGCTGGTCTACCTGATCGGCGAGCGCCTGTGGCGCAAGGGCACCGGCCTGATCGCCGGCTGGATGCTGGCGACCACCTTCTATTTCGTGTTCTGGGCACGGGTGGCAACCGCCGATATCCTCACGGTGTTCGGTGTGGTCGCGGCCATCTGGTGGTACTGGCGCGGGCCGGACGATACCCGGCTGGGCCGCTACACGGTGTTTTTCCTGATCCTGGCCCTGACTTCCCTGCTCAAGGGGCTGATCGGTTTCATCCTGCCGGGCCTGATCCTGCTACCCCACGTGCTGGCTGACGGGCGCTGGAAACGCCACCTCAACCCACGGCTGTTCGTCGCCCTGGCGATTGCCGGCGCGCTGTACGCCATTCCTTTCGTGCTGTCGCATTTCTATGGCTCGCCGACCTATGGCGAAAGCGGCCTGGCGCTGGTGTTCAAGGAAAACGTGGTCCGTTTCTTCAATCCCTTCGACCATATGGGGCCGATCTACACCTACCTGATCTACCTGCCGGCCTACACCCTGCCCTGGGCACCGTTCTGGATCCTCGGCCTGTGGGTCGCCATCCGCCAATGGAAGAAGATCGAGCCCAACACCCGCTGGCTGGTCTGGGGACTGGGACTGCTGTTCCTGTTCTTCACCCTCAGCGGCAGTCGTCGTAGCTACTACGTGCTGCCCCTGGTGCCATTCGCCCAGTTGCTGGCGGCCTGGTGGGTGACCCGACGCCTGGAAGAGAAGCGTGCGGCCGGCAAGGTCGCGGGCCCCGGCTGGTCGAAAGGCTTCGCGGCGGCGGCGCTGCTCCTGCTGCTGGTGATCGGCGTGCTCTACCCGTGGACCAACAGCGGCGGCGGCGTGACCAAGTTCGCCGACGACGTACGCGCCAAGGCCAGCCAGCAAATGCCTTGGGACGAATGGAAAATCGTCATGATCGAGGTGGACAACAAGCTGCCGATGTACATGAACAACCAGGGCGCACCGTTCTACTACATCAAGGATTCCCAGGACTACCCGCGTACCGGTGACAGCGCTGCGTTCATGGCCTGGCTGGAGAAAACCAGCGGTCAGCGCTGGGATCCGTCACGTACCCTGATCGTCACCAGCTACAGCAAGCACGACGAGGTGCCGTTGAGCTACCTCTCAGTTGACCATGATGTGGTCAACACCGAGCTCACCAATGGTGCGCGGCTGGCCAAGAAGAAAGAGAGTGGCAGCGTGGCTTATATCCCCAAGGCCAAAGGCCTCTAGCCAATAGACAAGGGCACCGAAAGGTGCCCTTGTTCATTTCAGCCTCAATAACCCAACGACAGCCCCGTATTACGACGCGGATCATTCGCGCCGTAGAAGCGGTTGTTGCCTACCGGCTTGCCATCGAGGGACGGAGCGCCGACCAGGATCGCCGCCAGGTGATTCGACGGCTGAGGACCGGCAAACTTGTGACCCCAGCCTTCAAGAATCTTCTGAGTGTCCGGGCTCAAGGCAAAGGCCTCGATGTTGGTCTCCTCCGGCAGCCATTGCTGGTGGAAACGCGGCGCGTCCACCGCTTCCTGGATGTTCATCTTGTAGTCGATGACATTGAGGATGGTCAGCAGGGTTGCAGTGATAATCCGACTGCCGCCAGGCGTCCCCACCACCATGACCGTCTTGCCGTCCTTGGTGACAATGGTCGGACTCATCGATGACAACGGTGTCTTGCCCGGGGCAATGGCATTGGCCTCACCCTGCACCAGGCCGTACATGTTCGGCACACCGACCTTGGAGGTGAAGTCGTCCATCTCGTCATTGAGGATGACCCCGGTCTTGCTTGCCATGACGCCAGCACCGAACCAGTCGTTGAGGGTGTAGGTCACCGATACCGCGTTGCCCCATTTATCGACGATCGAGTAATGGGTGGTGTTGTTGCCCTCATGAGGTGCCACGCCAGGGTTGATGTCCTTGGAGATCCCGGCCTTCTGCGGTTCGATGGCCGCCCGAAGTTTCTCGGCGTAGCCCTTGTCCAACAGGTGCGCTACAGGGTTCTTGATGAAATCGGGATCACCCAGGTAGCTGTTGCGGTCGACGTAGGCGTGCCGCATGGCCTCGATCTGATAGTGCACGCCCTGGGCCGAGTGATAACCCAGGTCCGCCATCGGATAGCCTTCGAGGATGTTCATGATCTCGCAGATCACCACACCACCCGAGCTCGGCGGTGGCGCCGAAACGACGTGGTAGCCACGGTAGTCGCACTCGATGGGGGCCAGCTCGCGGGTCTTGTATTTGTCGAGGTCGGCCTGGGTGATGATGCCCTTGCCGGCCTTGCTCGAATCGACGATGGCCTTGCCGACCCAGCCCTTGTAGAAGCCGTCGGTGCCCTTGGCGGAGATTTCCCTGAGGGTCTTGGCCAGGTCTTTCTGCACCAGCTTCTGGCCGACCTGCATCGGTTCGCCCTTGTTCAGGAAGATCGAGCCCGAATCGTGAATGTCTCTCTTGAACTCGTCAGTGGCGGTGTGCAACAGGTCGATATCGCCCTGCTCCAGCACAAAGCCCTCGTCGGCCAGCTTGATGGCCGGAGCCATGACCTGAGCGCGTTTTTTCGTACCGTACTTTTCCAGCGCCAGTTCCATGCCCGAGACGGTACCCGGTACGCCGACCGCCAGATGGCCTTTCGAACTCAGGTTGGGGACGACGTTGCCGTCCTTGTCCAGGTACATGTTGGCCGTGGCGGCCAGAGGCGCTTTTTCGCGGAAATCGAGAAAGGTCTTGCGACCGTCGGCCAGTTGCACGGTCATGAAGCCGCCACCGCCGAGGTTGCCGGCGGCCGGGTAGACCACCGCCAGCGCATAAGCGACGGCGACCGCCGCATCGACCGCGTTGCCGCCGGACTTGAGCACGTCGACCCCGACATGGGTAGCCAGGTGCTGCGCCGTGACGACCATGCCATTTTCGCCCGCGACCGGGGCCTGGGAAGCAGCATGAACAGGGGAAATAGCCAGAATCAGTGCCGTCGCCAGGAGCGAACGCGCAAGGGGTTCAAACTTCATAAGCCGACTCTCTTGTTTTTATTTGCGGGGAACAACGCAGACTCCTGCCTGCGCAGGCCTTTACCAAGGTAGGCGCTCCAGCGGTATTTACCTAGTACCAATGCGCAACTTTTTACGGGTACCACGCTGAGCCAGGGGGACATGGCAAACACTTGATGCCAGCGAGAACCGTCACTCCTGGCGGGCCCATCGGCGGACAAAACCGATGAACGCGTCCAGCTTGGGCACCGGCGTCCTGGAGCGCGGATAGACCATATGCACCGGCTTGGGCGCCGGGATGCAGGCGTCCAGCAAACGGACCAGGCGCCCCTCGGCAATCGCCGGAGCCAGCAGGAAATCCGGCTGCATCAGGATACCGTTACCGGCCAGCGCGGCTTGCAACAACACCTGCCCGTCATTGCTTTTCAACACGGCTTTTTCCGGCCATGGCACCTCTTCCGTGCCATCGCTCAAAGGCCAGGCAAAGCGGTTGTTCCAGGAGGTGTGGGCGAGGATGCGATGGCGATGGAGGTCGGCGGGTTCAAGCGGGGTGCCGTGCTGTTGCAGATACTCGGGCGCTGCGCAGATCAGCATTTGATAGGGGTTCAACGCAACCGACATCAGGTTGATATCGACCCCCTCCGAAACCCGAAACGCCAGGTCGAAAGCACGTTCCTGCAGGTCGATGATCTCGTTGCCGAGGATCAGCTCGACCTGAATATCCTCGAAGGCGCGCATAAACGCCGCCACCAGCGGCGCTACGAAGGAGACTCCGAGCGTCATCGGCGCCGTTATCCGCAGCAGGCCGCCGGGTTTGTCGGCGGAAGACTCAAGACGGGCAAAGGCGGCATCGACCTGCTCGAGTGCCAATCGGGCCTCGTCATAGAACAGCCGGCCTTCGGCGGTCACCGTCTGGCGCCGGGTGGTGCGCTGGATCAGACGCACCTTGAGCACCTGCTCCAACTGCTGGATATGCCGCCCCACCATCACCGCCGACATTCCCAGCAACGGGGCCGCCTCGGTAAAACTCCCCGCCTCCACCACGGCAACGAACACTTCCATTTGCCTGAGCTTGCTCATCACTGCCACCTTCGGCCGGGCAAAATACGCTCGCCATCATGCCCGGCCACAACGGCAAGTCAATCAAGCGGAGGCCTTATCGATTACTAATCCAAGGTTAGCAATCAACGAACGCAGGGTGCCTTTATCCTCACCCGGTCGACCCCTACCCTGAACGGCATACTCACGGGAGACCGACCATGACCGCCTCGCTGGACAACACCCTCGCCACCTTCCCCCGCGCCCGACTGCTTGAGGGCCCGACGCCGATCCAGCGCGCGTATCGCCTTGAACAGCAGCTGGGAGCCGCGGCCAAAGGCATCGGCCTGTATCTCAAACGCGATGATTTCATGGCCCTGGGCGGTGGCGGCAACAAGTTGCGCAAGCTTGAATTTCACCTCGGTGCGGCCTTGCACCAGCACATCGACACGCTGATCACCGTCGGCGGATTGCAATCCAATCATGCCCGGCTCACCGCCGCGGCCGCCGCACGCTTGGGAGTGGACTGCGAACTGATGCTGACACAATCGACAGCGGTTTCCGGCCTCGATTACGAATACAACGGCAATCGGCTGCTCGACGAGTTGTTTGGCGCCAGATTGCATCTGTTGCCCGCCGGAGCTGATTCACTGGCCGTTGCCAATCAACGGGCAGCACAGTTGCAAGAGGCCGGACGCAAGGTCCTGGTGATCCCTGTCGGCGGCTCCACGGCACTCGGCAGCCTGGGGTATGCGAGTTGCGCCCAGGAAATTGCCCGGCAGGAGGCCCAATTGGGACTGCACTTCGAACGAGTCTTCGTGGCTAACGGCAGTGCCGGTACCCATGCCGGGCTGGCAGCCGGCTTTGAGGTGCTGGGCCGAGGCGCGGCGCTGGTGAAGTCCTGGTCGGTGCTGGCCGAAGAAACCGTCTCGGCCGAGCGAACCTGGCAGTTGACTTGCGACACCCTCGACTTGCTGGGACATCCCCACGCATTGGAACGCGCATCGATACAGGTTAACGGCAGCCAAAGGGGTTGCGCTTACGGCGTGCCCACCGAGGCCATGCTGGAAGCCGTACGCCTGCTGGCCCGTAGCGAAGGGCTGCTGGTCGATCCGGTGTATTCCGGCAAGGCCCTGGCCGGATTGCTCGCCGACCTGCGTGACGGCCGTTACCAAAGCGGCGACAACCTGCTGTTCGTGATGACCGGCGGCTCGCCGGGGCTCTACGCCTATCGCGAGTCACTGCAGCGAGCCTGAGGCAGTCGCCGGAGCGCCCTGTCAAATCAACCGTTCAATCCGCTTGTGCCGCCACACCACCTTGTAATAAGCGCTCTGCAAAACCAGCATGCAGATGTAGGCCACCGGAAACGCCATCCACACCCCTTCCAGCCCGAAACGCGCATCGAGCAGGTAGGCCACCGGCAACTCCATCCCGACAATACAGAAGATCGAGATAAACACCGGCGCCAGCACCGTGCCGCTGGCGCGCATGATGCCGCCGATCACCGCCTGGAAACCGAACACCAGAATGCTCCAGAGCATGATATGCAGCAGGTGCTCGGCCTGGGCGCGGGTGATCGAATCGGTGATAAACAAACCCAGCAGCCAGTGGGACAACATATAACCCAGGACAATCAGGGCACCGGTCAGGCAGGCGTTGATCATCAAGCCCGTGCGCAGAATCGGCCCCAGGCGCTCCAGACGCCCGGCCCCAATGGCCTGGGCCCCCAGGATCGAAGCGGTAATGGCAATCGAGAGCGCCGGGAACTGCACATAGTTGACGATCTGGGTCACCGCGCCATACGCCGCCGTCGCCTGGGAACCGTGATGGTTGACCAGGGACAGGATCACCAGTTCGGACAGCGATAACACCACCATCTGCAACCCCGTGGGCAGGCCGATCTTCAGGACTTTGCTCAAGATGCTCCAATCCAGGCGCATCGCCCTCAGCAATGTCCAGTCCGGGGCCATGACACTGGCTTTATGCCGCAGGCGCAAGGCCAGGAAAACCATCGCCAATGCCGTGCCCAGCAACCCCGCCACAGCAGCGCTCTTGATACCCATCTGCGGCAAACCGAGCCAGCCACGAATCAGCGCCGGGGTCAGGAGCAGGCCGGTGGCGGTGGAGACCGCCAAGGCCAGCAGCGGCGACAGCGTATCGCTGATGCCCCGCAACAACTGGGTAAAAAGCACGAAGACCAGCAACAGCGGCATGATCAGCATCATCACCTGGGCATAACCGACTGCCTCGTCGAGCACATCAGCGGGCGTACCCAAGCCGATCAGCGCCGGGCGCGCAAACACGCTGCCCAGCACTGCCGCGACCAAGCCGATCAGGACGCCCAGCGCCAGCGTCGTGCCGGCTACCGCCTTGACCGAGTCGGGCTCGCGGGCGCCCCAGGCTTGCCCTATCAATACCGAGGCCCCCGCTCCCAACCCGATGATCAGGGCAATAAAGAAGAATACGATCGGAAACATCCCCGACACCGAGGCCAATGCCTGGGTGCCGAGCATCTGGCCGATATAGATGCTGTTGAGCGTACCGGAAAGCGACTGGAGGAAGTTGGAAAGCACCATGGGTGCCAGAAAAACCAGATAGAGCTGCCAAAGCGGGCGCTGAGCATTTTTTTGCATGAAGGGGTCGAGTTCCAAATAATTACATCTGCGTGCTCGCCGACTCTACCTTATAGCGCCGACCGTGTTGAATTTTCCTCGTCTTGATCAAGGATGCGGCGTCACTTTCGCTGGCGGCTCGACCAGCACCCGCTGCTCCACCGCGGTCGCCAGATAGCCTTCGATCTGGGCCGCCAGATAGTGGGTCGTGGCCGTCACCCCGCCACTCGGGTCCGACACCAGTTTGAGCCACGCCTTGTCGAACGCCTCCCCCAGGGTCTTGCGAATGCGCACCCGGGTATCCGGCTGCTCATGCTCGTGGACGATCGCGCGAAAACCCGCGACCCCGAGGGAAATCATCGCCCCGGCAACCCGACCGACCGCCGTCGCGACCGCACCGGCCACCCCACGGCTGGTGAACTCGGACTGGAGCTTCTCGCTGGTCTGCCGGGCGACCGAATTGATCCCCGCACTCGATGTTCCGTCATTTGCGCCTCCCCCCAGGTGAGTACGCGCGTTCAAGGCGAGATAGGCCGGCAACTGACTCAACGGCGCGGCATGCAGCGCTTGATAGAGTGAGGCATTGTGGTCGGCGGGCGGAGCCAGGGAGATCGCCGGAATCTGATTGATGTGCTGGGCGAGCTGGTCCGCCGGTACGCCATACCGCTGGGCGATCACCGCCAGTTGCTTGCCCATCTGTTCGAGATAGAACTGCGCCGCCTGATCCATGATCGAGTCGGGATCGATCTCCACTGCCACCGGGGCCAGCACCCGCGCGCGATATTGCTCCTGCAGGTAACTCGCCAGACGCTTGGCCGATGGATCCTGCTCGCCCTGGTCATTGAGCCGGTACCAACCGACCTTGATCGACAACCACTCCTGGGTCCAGTAACCGTCGAACCAGGGGATGAATTTTTCGTCAGTCTGCTGATAGATCCGCGTACGCCAATACTCCATGGTACTGCGTGCCCAGGCGTCCGCTTGCACGGTGGCTTGCTCGGAAGCCTGGATCAGATCGACATCGACTTGCTGCCAGATCCCCGGCGAAACCGCAGCCGCTGCCGCGACCTCAGAGGCGCGCTCATGGCCGGCACACCCGGCCAGCAGCACCATCAAGGCAACAATCAGCGCACGCAGGCTCAAGGTCGCAACTCCCTAAAACCGGTTCAAGCACGGTCGTGCCGCCGGCATCACCTGCCTTGAGTATAGGTCGCGAACCTGATGGCCCCCGTACTGCCGACTTTCACCTGACAATCAATGGTACGGGCAGGTGTCAAAAAAGTTACCCAACGGAGAAACGCCTGAAACCTGGCCCCTTGCAGAATGCGCCCACGCCTGACCTCCCAGGCACTTACATCGGCCCATAAGCGAGGCTTTCCATGATGGTGCGCACGCGTCCCCTGCAAGCGAATTACAGCATTGTGCTAGTCAACTATAAGACCCATGAGCTGACGCGGACTTGTCTGGAATTGCTGAAGACCGCCTTGCATGGAACCGATGTCCCGGTATTCGTGGTGGATAACGATTCGAACGACGCAAGCCTCGAGTATTTGCACAGCCTGGACTGGATCAACCTGATCGAGCGCAAAAGTGGCGCCCCTGAATGCGGGAGCGCCGCCCATGGCCGAGCTCTGGACCTGGCCCTGGCGGAAGTCGAAACCGAATACCTGTTTCTGCTGCACACCGACACCTTTATCCATGATCCGGACGTGTTCGGCCTGATGATCCGGCAGTGCTCGACCCCGGAGGACGTCGTCGCGGTCGGCTGCATGGAGCAGTTGAATCGGGGCGTGATCCGCTCGGCCTGGCGCCTGACCTCACGCTTTGCCAAGCATTACACCCGACGCGGCCTGCGCGCCCTGGGGATGAATGCCAGGGAGCCGAGGCCGTTCCGGGAAAAGCACCTGAAGAGTTTTTGCACGCTGTGGAATGCACGCCTTATCAAGCACCATGGACTGCACTTCCATATGAACGGCGGCAATCCCGGCTATGCACTGCAAGACCGTATGACCGAACTCGGCTACCGGGTCGAGTGCATTGCGCCGCGCCAGCTGTTTCGCTATCTGGACCATATCCAGAGCGGGACAGTGGCGGCAACCGGCGGTTTTGCCAAGAACCACCGTCGGGTCAAAATGTACAACCGCCTGAGCCCGGAGCCCGTTGCGGCCCTGCCCGCTTCGCCGTACATATAACCCGGCGTTTGAATCATCATTTCGATTGATCATTCAAATCGCAAAACAGAATTTTTTATTTGCCCGCGATCCGTCCAGGATAGGCCCGCCTCCACAGTCCCGGACGAAGCCCCCATGAATCTCAATTTTGCCATTGCCTGCGCCGTTGTCGTGTCCTTCGCCATTGCCCTGCTTCACGCCTGAGCGCGACTCAAGGCGTGGCCACGGCCTCACCCAGCCAACTCCTGAACGCCGCCATCGCCGAGGTTTCAGGACGCGACTGCAAACGCGTCAGCCAGTAGCTGCCCGTGGCAATCTCGACATCGAAGGGTTGTAGAACAAGCTCCGCCTCCAATTGCCGGGCGAACATCATCACCGGCACCAACGCCACACCCGCCCCCTGAAGCGCCGCCTCCATCATCGCCAGCGAGGAATCGAAGACGATGCTCTCCGGTACCCGCCCTTCGTCCGGCAAGCCCGCTGCCTGAAACCATCGCGGCCACTCGTCCGTCCGATAAGAGCGCAGCAGCGTCTGCTTCAGCACATCGGCGGGGGCTTTGAGTTGCCGGGCAATCGGCGCGGTGCACAGCACTGAAAGGGGCGTTTCCAGCAGGTGCATCGCCTCTACCCCGTGCCAGGCCCCGGCGCCGAAGCGGATGGCGAAATCCAGGCCCTCGGCGGCCACATCGACGCGGTTGTTGTGGGTCGACAGCCGCAAATCGATAAAGGGATGCCGGGCGCGAAAGTCCGCCAGGCGCGGTAACAGCCAGCCCAGCGCAAAAGTCCCCACCGCACCCACCGTGAGCACCTCCCGATAATGCCCGCCCTCGAACCGCCCCAGGGTCTGGGCAATCCGGTCGAAGGACTCGTTGAGCACTGGCAACAGGCTTTCGCCTTCGGCTGTCAGCATCAGTCCGCGGGCAACGCGCTTGAACAGCGTCACCTTCAACTGGCGCTCAAGGCTCTTGACCTGATGACTCACCGCGGCCTGGGTCACGCACAGTTCAATCGCCGCCCGGGTGAAACTCAGGTGCCGCGCGGACGCCTCGAAAGCGCGCAGCGCATTCAACGGCAAGTGCGGTCGAACCATGATCAAGCCCCTAATTTTTCTAATAGCTAATCCGAAATTTCATTGTTTGTCGATTTCCTGCCCACTGACTACATTCGGCGTCCTGGCATTTGCATGGGCCGCTGAAACTCACGGAAAGCCGCGTAAATCGGGGATTTTCCCCACTCGTCAGTGCAGCCGGATAATCGCACCGGCGTATTTTCGACACAAAAAACCGCTCCTGGGCGAGCGGTTAACATAATGAAACATATTGGGAGCCTTTGAACCATGTTCAAGAAGAACCTTGCCAAACTGGAAGTCCTGGTGACCTCCCTCCTGCTGATCGGCGCCAGCAACAGCTTCGCGGCGGACACGCCCCAGGCCGACGTCAAGTCCATCGTCGACGCCGCTATCGCCCCGATCATGCAGGAGCAGAATATTCCCGGCATGGCGGTGGCCGTGCTGGTGAACGGGAAGCCATATCACTTCAACTACGGAATGGCCTCGAAGAGCAATCGGCAAGCGGTGACCGATGACACCCTGTTCGAGATCGGCTCGGTCAGCAAGACCTTCGCCGCCACCCTCGCCGGCTATGCCCAGGCCCAGGGCAAGCTCGTCCCGTCGGAGCGGGTCAGCCACTACCTGCCGGAGCTGCAAGGCAGCGCCTTCGACAACATCACGGTGTTGCAACTCGGCACCTACTCCGCAGGTGGCCTGCCCCTGCAGTTCCCGGACGCGTTCGACGCCCAGGACAAGATGCTCGACTACTTCAAGCAATGGAAACCGACCTATCCGGCCGGCACCTATCGGCAGTATTCGAACCCGAGCCTGGGGCTCTTCGGTTATGTGGCCGCGAAAAGCCTCGGCGCACCCTACGACGAACTGATCGAAAGAACCCTGCTGCCGGCGCTGGGCATGAAGCACACCTATCTCCACGTGCCGCCGGCACAGATGGGCCATTACGCCGAGGGTTACACCCAGGATGACCAATCCGTCCGGGTCGGCCCGGGCGCACTGGATGCCGAAGCCTACGGCATCAAGACCACCGCAACCGACCTGCTGCGTTTTGTCGAGGCCAACCTCCAGCCGGAAACCCTCGAAGCCCCGCTGCACAAAGCCATCGACCTGACGCAGAGCGGCTACTACCAGATCGATGGGACCACCCAGGGGCTGGGATGGGAGTTCTACCCCTACCCGATCAAACTTGAGCAGTTAGTGACGGGTAATTCCTCGGAAATGGCCTACGAGGCCCACAAGATCACCACTCCATTCAACCCCGCGCAGCCGCCGCAAAAGAATGCGCTGTTCAACAAAACCGGGGCGACCCGTGGCTTCGGCGCTTACGTCGTCTACGTGCCGGCGAAGAAAATCGGCATCGTGATGCTGGCCAACAAAAACTATCCCAACCCGGTCAGGGTAAAAGCCGCCTACCAGATCCTGAACGCACTGGAGGGCGTCAAGTAAGCGGATAGGCAAAGGCCGGCCGGGTTGGCTATGATCGGAGACCATGACAGTCTCACTTCCGATCCGTCAGCCCTGCCCACCCGGCGCCTGCATTTGCGAGCGGGAACAACTGCTGCAAATAGCCGGCGCCGACCTGCGCATCCTGGGCCTGACCCGCCAGCAGGAAAAGGTGCTGCTCGAACGTCTGGAAAACCTCAAGAGCCTGGCCGACCTCGAACACCTGCAAAAACGGATATACGAACAGTTGGGCCTGCGGGTGTCCGTCGTCCCGGGCTTCAATGAAGTACGCACCATGCGTGGCATCGATATCCAGATCGCCGACCACCCCGGCCTGTGCCGCAAGACCCGCCAGTCGATTCCGGCCGCGATCCGCCGTGGCCTGGAGAAAAACCCGGAGATCGCCTACGCCCTGCTCAACGCCAATGACCTGTTGCGTGATGCCTGAGACGCGGTCTCAGCGCAGCCGCTGACCGCGCTTGAGGGTCTCGCTGGGCAGTTCGCCAAACAGCGCCCGATAGCTGTTCGAAAACCGCCCCAGGTGCCAGAACGACCAATTCATCGCCACCTCGGCCACCGTCTTGTCCAAGGCATTGCGCCCGAGCAGTTCATGGCGGGCACTGTTGAGCCGGCGCAAGCGCAGCCAATGGCTCGGCGTCATGCCTGTGTAGGCCTTGAAGGTGTGCTGTAACTGACGCAATGAAACCCCGGCGAAACCGGACAGTTCCAGCAGGTTGAGGGTTTCATCAGGCGAATCGGCCGCCCACTCGCCGATGCGCTTCATGATCGAACGCTCCTCGGCGCGGCGCTGCAAGGAACCTGGGTCCAGGCAGACAGCGTTATCGAGAATGTACAGGCAGTCGTCCAGCAGTTGCTGGGTCAGGCTTTCCCGGCTCGGCGGATCGAAGGTCTGCGCCAGGCGGGTCAAGGTCCCGCTCAGCCAGCGGCTGAACAAGCCGTTCTGTTGCGAGTTGAGCGGCGCCATGAACAACCCCTCCAGCCGTGCCACATCCAGGCCATGGTGCTGCACGAACTCCGGACCGAACACCACCGCCACTTCCTGGTAGTTCTCGGGAGTGATCCAGATATTGCAGCTCTCGCCGTTGAGCACATACAAGGCGTTGTCACTGCGATCGAAACAGAAGGCCAGCGCCCCCGACGGCGCACTGAAATTCTGCTCGACCCGGGTGTTCATGCACTCCTCGTAGATCTGCACCCCTTGCAGGTCCAGGTAACGAATCTGCCCGGCGAAATGCCCCGGCGACATCTGCTGGTAATGCTGCACCCAACCCGGTGTGGCGCGTATCTGTTCGGCCACATCGGCGGTATTGAACGCTTGAACCCGCAAGGCGTTTGACTCTGTCATCGGATGACCGTTCGCACTCATTTGGTGCGTCTTATGCCGTCATAAAGTGGATAGATGGGACCCCCATCGCTCGCCCAAGATAGTCGCCAATGCGCCGCAGGGGAAGTCTCTCGCCGCTCGGCCGGGATGCAGACAGATCACCCGGCGCAGAAAAAAACCAACAACGAGGTCTTTATGAATGCCCCTTTCGATCAGCTGTCTTCGTGGCTGAAAGAACACAAGATTACCGAAGTAGAGTGCGTGGTCAGTGACCTGACCGGTATCGCCCGCGGCAAGATCGCACCCACCAACAAGTTCCTGCATGAGCGAGGCATGCGCCTGCCGGAAAGTGTGCTTTTGCAAACGGTAACAGGGGACTTTGTCGACGACGATGTCTATTACGACCTGCTCGACCCTGCCGATATCGACATGATCTGCCGGCCGGATTCGTCGGCCATGTATGTGGTGCCATGGGCCATCGAGCCCACCGCCATCGTGATCCACGACACCTTCGACAAGCAGGGCAACCCTATCGAGTTGTCGCCGCGCAATGTCCTGAAGAAGGTCCTCAAGCTGTATGCCGACAAAGGCTGGCAGCCCATAGTCGCTCCGGAGATGGAGTTCTACCTGACCCAGCGCTGTGAAGACCCGGACCTGCCGCTCAAGGCCCCGCTGGGGCGTTCGGGTCGCGCGGAAAGCGGTCGGCAGTCGTTCTCCATCGATGCCGCCAACGAGTTCGACCCGCTGTTCGAAGACGTCTACGACTGGTGCGAAGCCCAGGGCCTGGACCTCGATACGCTGATTCACGAAGACGGCCCGGCGCAGATGGAAATCAACTTCCGTCACGGCGATGCCCTCGACCTGGCCGACCAGATCACCGTGTTCAAGCGCACCCTGCGCGAAGCCGCGCTCAAGCACAACGTCACCGCGACCTTTATGGCCAAGCCGATCGCCGACGAGCCCGGCAGCGCCATGCACCTGCACCAGAGCGTGGTCGACAGCGTCACCGGCAAACCGATCTTCGTCGATGCCGACGGACAGATGAGCCAGCTGTTCCTGCACCATATCGGCGGTCTGCAGAAGTACATCCCCAAGCTGCTGCCGATGTTCGCCCCCAACGTCAACTCGTTCCGCCGCTTCCTGCCGGACACTTCGGCGCCGGTCAATGTCGAGTGGGGCGAGGAAAACCGCACCGTCGGCCTGCGGGTGCCGACCTCCAGCCCCGACGCCATGCGCGTGGAAAACCGCCTGCCGGGCGCGGATGCCAACCCTTACCTGGCGATTGCCGCGAGCCTGTTGTGCGGCTACCTGGGCATGGTCGAGCAGATCGAACCGAGCGCCAAGGTCGAAGGCCGCGCTTATGAACGCCGCAATCTGCGCCTGCCGATCACCATCGAGGACGCGCTGGCGCACATGGAAGACTGCCCGACCATCGAACGCTACCTGGGCACCCAGTTTGTCCGTGGCTATGTGGCGGTGAAACGTGCCGAACACGAAAACTTCAAGCGTGTGATCAGTTCCTGGGAGCGGGAGTTCCTGCTGCTGAGCGTCTGATCCAGAACCTTTACCCAGACCGAAAAACAACCCCAACAAGAGGTGTCGAATGCGTCTATTGAAATCCGTCGTTCCGCTAGCACTGGCCTTGCTGTTCAGCGCCACCGCACAAGCCGAGCCGACCGTCAGCGTCTACAACTGGACCGACTATATCGGTGATACCACCCTCGCCGACTTCCAGGGCAAGACCGGTATCAAGGTGATCTACGACGTCTTCGACTCCAACGAAACCCTGGAAGGCAAGTTGCTCGCCGGCCGCACCGGTTACGACGTGGTGGTGCCTTCCAACCATTTTCTCGGCCGCCAGGTGAAAGCCGGGGCCTTCCTGAAACTGGATCGCTCGCAGCTGCCGAACTGGAAGAACCTCGATCCCAAACTGCTCAAGCTGCTGGAGAAAAACGACCCGGGCAATGAACACTCGGTGCCGTACCTGTGGGGTACCAATGGCATCGGCTACAACGTCGACAAGATCAAGCAGGTGCTGGGCATCGACCATATCGATTCCTGGGCGGTGCTGTTCGAACCGGAGAACCTGAAGAAGCTCACCCAGTGCGGCGTCTCGTTCATGGACTCGGCCGACGAAGTGTTCCCGGCGGTGCTCAATTACATGGGCATGGACCCACGCAGTTCGAAACCCGAGGACTACAAGAAGGCTGAAGCCAAGCTGCTGACCCTGCGGCCCTATATCACCTATTTCCACTCGTCCAAGTACATCTCGGACCTGGCCAACGGTGATATCTGCATTGCCTTCGGTTACTCGGGTGATGTGTTCCAGGCCGCGAACCGGGCCAAGGAAGCGAAGAACGGCATCAACATCGCCTATTCGATTCCCAAGGAGGGCAGCAACCTGTGGTTCGACCTGCTGGCGATTCCCGCCGATGCGACCAATGTGAAAGAGGCCCATGCCTTCATCAATTACCTGCTGGACCCGCAGGTGATTGCCAAGGTCAGCGCCACCGTCGGCTACGCCAACCCCAACCCGGCGGCCAAGCAGTACATGGACGAAGCGCTGGTGAACAACCCCGAGGTCTATCCCTCCCAGGAAGTCCTCGATAAGCTCTACATCTCCACCACACCGACACCTGAGATCATGCGCCTGATGACCCGCTCCTGGAGCAAAGTGAAGTCCAACAAATGAGTCAAGCCAGCCCAATGGAACACGCTCGCTCCTATTACGCGGCGACCGCCGGTTCGATGCCGGATTATCCCCGGCTCGACTCCCAGGTGACTGCCGATGTGTGCGTGATCGGCGGCGGTTTAACCGGCGTCAACACCGCCATCGAACTGGCGCAGCGTGGGCTGTCGGTGGTGCTGCTGGAAGGCCGGCGGATCGGCTGGGGCGCCAGCGGGCGCAATGGCGGGCAGTTGATTCGGGGCATCGGCCATGATGTCAGCGGTTTTGCCAAGTATGTCGGCACGGAAGGCGTGCGTTATCTGGAGCGTGCCGGTATCGAGTCGGTCGAGGTGGTGGGCAATCGCATCCGCGAGCACGCCATCGACTGCGACCTGCGCTGGGGCTTCTGCGAACTGGCCAACACCCCGGCGCAGTTCGCGGCGTTCCGCGCCGAGCAGGCGCATCTGGCGGAACTGGGTTATGCCCATGAAACCCGGATTGTCGGGCCCCAGGACATGGCCCAGGTGGTGGCCAGCACGGCGTATGCGGGCGGTCTGATCGACAAGGGTTCGGGGCATTTGCACCCGCTCAACCTGGTGCTCGGTGAAGCGCGGGTGGCGAAGGCGCTGGGGGTTCAGATCTTCGAACATAGCCCGGTGCTGGAGCTGATCCATGGCAGTACGGTGGAGGTGCGTTGTGCCGCCGGTAGCGTGCGCGCCAACAGCCTGGTGCTGGCCTGCAACGCGCACCTGGAAGATCTGGAACCACGTTTGAGCGGCAAGGTGCTGCCCGCCGGCAGCTATATCATCGCCACCGAACCATTGGCCGCCGAGGTGGCGGCCGAGTTGATTCCGCAGAACCTGTCGCTGTGCGACCAGAAGGTCGGGCTGGATTACTACCGTCTTTCTGCCGACAAGCGCCTGTTGTTCGGCGGTGCCTGCCATTACTCCGGACGCGACCCGGCGGATATCGCCGCCTATATGCGACCGAAGATGCTCAAGGTGTTCCCGCAACTGGCGGATGCGCGCATCGACTATCAATGGGGCGGCATGATCGGCATCACTGCCAATCGTTTCCCCCAGGTCGGGCGCCTGCAACAGCATCCGAATGTGTTCTATGCCCAGGGTTATTCGGGGCATGGCGTCAACGTGACCCACTGGACCGCGCGGTTGTTGGCCGAGGCTATCCATGCAGGGCAAAGCAAAGGCATGGATATCTTCAGCGCGGTGCCGCATATGACCTTCCCGGGGGGCAAGGCCTTGCGCTCGCCGTTGCTGGCGCTGGGGATGCTGTGGCATCGGTTGCGTGAAGCGCTGGGCTGAGGTGCCCCTGTAGGAGCCGGCTTGCTGGCGATCCAGGCGACGCGGTCTGACAGGACACCGCGTCGATCCCATCGCCAGCAAGCCGGCTCCTACAGGGGTTGGATTCAGGCCTTGGCCGCAATCACCATGATTTCCACCAACACTTCAGGCCGCGCCAGGTTGGCTTCTACCGTGGCCCGTGCCGGGGCACCGCCCTCCGGCAACCAGGCATCCCAGACCGCGTTCATCGCCGCGAAGTCGCGGTCGATATGCTTGAGCCAGATCTGCGCGCTGAGCAAACGGTTCTTGTCGCTGCCGGCCAGGGCCAGCAGCCCTTCGATCTTCTCCAGCACCTGGCGGGTCTGGGACTCAATGTCGCCTTGCAGATCGCCCGGTACCTGGCCGGCGAGGTAAAGCACATCGCCATGGCTGACCACGCCGGACATCCGCGCATTGCTCTGGAAACGTTGAATCGTCATCGGTCTTTCTCCTTGGATAAACGTCAGCCGGCCGCGTGTTCGACCAACCGCACCAGGCGCTGCGCGCTGCCAAAGGCCAGGGTCATGCCCAGTGCGCCATGCCCGGTGTTGAGGTACAGGTTACTGCCTGCGAGGTGTTCAAGCACAGGTCTGCCAGTGGGCGTCGCCGGCCGCCAGCCGCTCCAGGGCTGACAATCCCCGGTGTGCCAACCGCCGCCGAACAACGCCTCGGTCGAGGCTTGCAGTTGCTCGATCCGCGCCGCCGGAATCGACGCGTCCATCCCGCACAACTCCACCATCCCGGCCACCCGCAGACGGTCACCGATGCGGGCGAACACGGTCTTGCGGCGCATATCGGTGATACTGACCGTCGGCGCCCGGGTGTGCCCGGTAATCGGCAAGGTAATGCTGTAGCCCTTGAGCGGATAGACTGGCAAACGGCTACCCAGTTGCGCCAGCAAGCCGGTGCTGTAGGCGCCCGCGGCCAGGACCACCGCCTCGCTGTGCAGCACTTCGGCCCCTTTATCGGCATGCCTCAGGTTCAGCGCGGTGATCCGCTCAGCACGGCGCTGGAAACCTTCGACCTTGCGCTCGAACAACAGCTGCACGCCCTCGCCCGCCATGATCCGGGCCATTTCGCGACACAGCTTGAGACCGTCCACCGCGCATTCGCTGTCGGTGTGAATCGCGCCATGAAACGCCGACTGATAACCGGCCAGCGCCGGCTCTATCGCCACCGCCTCACTGGCGCTGACCACCTGTTGTCGCGAGCCCAGCCCCGCCTGGAACCGCACCTGACGCTGCGCCTTGTCCAGCCCTTCGGCGTCCGGGTACAGCACCAGCTTCCCGGTGCGGGTGAAATCGCAGTCCAGACGCTGCTCTTGCATAAACCCGTCCAGGGCCTGACGGCTCTCGGCCGCCAGCGCCAACAACTCCACCGTGGTCTGGCGCGAGACCGAAGTCCGGCAGGCCGCCAGGAACGCCATGCACCAGCGCCATTGTTCCGGGCTCCACTGCGGGGTGAAGCGCAACGGCCCGCTACGGTCGAGCAACAGCTTGGGGATCCCCGGCAACAGCGACGGATCGGCCAGCGGCTGCACATAGCTGTAGCTCAACTGCGCGCCGTTGCCGCCCACCGCGCCCATGCCGGGACCGGACGCCTGGTCGATCACCGTGACGCGATGCCCGGCCCGGTGCAGGAACCAGGCACTGCTCAGCCCGACGATCCCCGCGCCCACCACGCAAATCTCCATTACACCGCCTCCTTGTCCAGGGCCCAGCCGCTCGGCGTCAGTTGATGCCAGTCGGTCTGCTGCTGATAGGCATGACCGATGCGCAGGATCAGCGGCTCGGCGAACGCCTTGCCGACGATCTGCATCGACACCGGCATGCCCTGGCCGTCAAAACCCACCGGCAATGCCACCGAACACAGATTGAGCAGGTTGGCGAAACGCCCCAGCAGCGCCAGCGGCGTGCCGTACTCATCCACTTGATCCAGCGGCACACTGCCGACGGCATTGGTCGGGAACACACAGGCGTCGAGATTCAGCATCGCCTCCTGCATGGCCTTGCGCGCGGCGCGGCGCTGATTGTGCAGATCGATATAGGCCGCCGAATCGATGGCCTTGCCGCTCAATACACGACGCTGAACGTGGGGGTCGAAGCGCAGGTCGCGCTGTTCGAACAGCGCACCGAGACTGGCATAACCTTCAGCACTCATCAGCCCGCCGGCCACCCGCATGCACAACTCCAGCGAGCGTGGCAACGGCTGCTCCACCAGATGCATCCCCAACGCGGCCAACTGCTCCAGCCCTCGATCGTAGGCCGCCAGGATATCGGGGGCAATGGCGGCGCGCTCGGCTTGTGGCAACACCCAGATCCTGAGTCCCGCTACCGCTTGATTGAGTCCCGCCGCGGCACTGAACACCGGGGCCTGGGCCGAGACCGGGTCCAGCGGATCGGGGCCGAGTAAGGCATCGAGCATCCAGGCCGCGTCCTCGACGGTGTGGGTGATCGGCCCCACCGAGTCCAGCGACGGGCAGAGTTCGATCAGGCCATGACGGCTGATCAGCCCACGGGTGGTTTTCAAACCGACCAGGCCGCACATACCGGCGGGAATCCGCACCGATCCGCCGGTATCGGTGCCCAGGGCGGCACTGGCCAGGCCGCTGGCCACCGCCACCGCCGAGCCGCTGCTGGAACCGCCCGGCGCCCGATGGACTTCGCGGTCCCAGGGATTCCAGGGCGTGCCCATCACCACATTGGTGCCCCAGCCGCCGAAGGCGAACTCCACCGTGTGGGTCTTGCCCAGGATAATCGCCCCGGCCCGCTCCAGACGCTGCACGGCGGTTGCCGTGAGGCGGGAGATGCGCGGACGCTGCGCCAGCGAGCCACCGGTAATGGCCTGCCCGGCGATTTCAAACAGGTCCTTGATCGCCACCGGAATGCCGTGCAACGGCCCGAGATCGACCCCGGCGGCACGCTGCTGGTCAGCAGCGATCGCCGCCCCCAGCGCACGCTGGGTGTACGCCTCGACATAGGCATTGAGCTGGCCGTTGAAGCGTTCGATACGGGCCAGTTGGCCGCGCACCAGGGCCTCGCTGGTCAGTCGGCCGCTGCGCAGCGCCTGCTGCAACTGGCCGATACTGTGGAAAGTGCTGTGATCCAGGGAATTCATCCAGTCAACCTCTCAGGCTTTTGCGGCCACGGGAAAAGCGCTTCTCAAGCACTCGCGACAGCAGGGAAAGCGGGAACGCGATCACGAAATAGAACAGGCCGACCAACAGGAAGATGTGCATCGGCAGAAAGCTCTCCGAAGCAATCGCCCGGGCAGCCAGCATCAGCTCATCGGTGGCGATCAGGGCACAGAGCGAACTGTCCTTGAGGATCGACACATAGGCGTTGAGCAATGGCGGCAACATCCCGCGAATCGCCTGGGGCAGGATCACCGCGGTGAACGCCTGGAACGGCGTCAGGCCGACGGCAATCGCCGACTCCCGCTGCCCCCGGTGCAGGGCATCAAGGCCGCCGCGCAGGATCTCGGCGATATAGGCACTGCCCTGCAAGCCCAACCCGAGAATGCCGGCCTCGAAGCCGGACAAGGTCAGGCCCAGGCTCGGCAAGGAGAAATACAGCGCCAGCAACAACGCCAACAACGGCAGCGCGCGCATGCCCTGGATGAAATACACCGCTGAGCGACGCAGCCAGGTAAACGGGCCGCGCAAGGCCCAGGTCAGCAAGCTGCCGAGCAGCGCCGCCAGGGCAAAACCGCCCAGGGACAACTTCGCGGTGACCACGCCGCCTTGCAGCAGGCGCGCGGTCCAGTCGCTCCAGTACTCGGGGTATTGCGCAAGGAAACTGATCATCGTGCGCTCCCCCAATGCCGTTCAAGACGGATAAAACCCAGGCCGATGGGCAGGATCATCGCGGCGTAGATGCACATCACCGCAAAGTAGATCAGAGAGGTCTGGAAGGTCGAAGTCACCAGGTTGCGCGCCAGGAACATGATTTCCGGCACGGCGATGGCCGAAGCGATGGAGGTGTCCTTGATCAACTGCGTGACATAGTTGGCGAAGGCCGGCAGCGAACGGCGCAGCGACTGCGGCAGAAGAATGTTGGCCAGTATCTGCATCCGGGTCAGCCCGACCGCCAGACCGGCCTCGTATTGCCCGACATGCAACGACTGCAGGCCGGCGCGAAAGATATCGCAGAGCACGGCACTGCCCACCAGGCTCAGGCCGACGATGGCCGCCAGCCACGCGGGCAGATTGATCCCCAGGTACGACAGGCCGAAGTAGATCAGGAACAAATGCGCCAGGGCCGGCACGTTGCGCATCCATTCGATAAAACAGGCAATGCCCGCCTGCACCAGTCGCGAACGGCTGAAGGTCAGCCACACCGCCAGCGCCAGGCCGCCGATACTGGCCAGCACCAGAGTGCAGAGGGCGATTTCCAGTGCCGTCAGGGCACCGCTCAACAGCAGGGGCAACAAGCCGAAAAAGGTCTGGAGGCTGCTCATTCAAGCCTGCTCCATGGCCATGCGCCCGAGAAAGCTGCGGGTGCGCTCGTGGCTGGGCGTGTCGATCACCTGGGCGGAAGGTCCCTGCTCGACGATATGGCCGCCGTCCATAAAGATCACCCGATCGGCCACATCGCGGGCAAAGCGCACTTCGTGGGTGACCATGATCATGGTCCGGCCCTCTTCGGCCAGTTCGCGGATCACCGCCAGGACTTCGCCCACCAGTTCGGGGTCGAGGGCCGAGGTCGGCTCATCGAACAGGATCACCTTGGGTTGCTGCGCCAGAGCCCGGGCAATCGCCACACGCTGCTGTTGCCCGCCGGACAACTGCTCGGGGTAGGCATCGGCCTTGTGCCGCAGATGGACCTTCTCCAGCATCGCCTCGGCCAGCTCGTAAGCCTGCTTGCGCGGCATGCCACGGGCCTTGATCGAGCCCAGCGCGACATTGTCGCGTACGTTCAAGTGCGGCCAGAGGTAGAACAGCTGGAAGACCATGGCGATCTCCAGCCGCTGCGGGGCCATTTCCCGGTCACTCAGAAAACGCAGGCGCGAACCGTCCCGGGCTTGCCCGATCAGTTCATCGCCGAGCCAGATTTCGCCCCGGCTGGGCTTCTCCAGGTAATTGATGCAGCGCAGGCAGGTCGACTTGCCGGAACCGCTGGGGCCGATCAGCGACAGGGTTTCCCCGGCCTTGAGCTCCAGGCTGATGCCCTTGAGCACCTCCAGGTCGCCATAACTCTTGTACAGATCACACACGCGCAACAGCGCAGGTTCTACCAGGTTGGACATCTTGCTCACCCGCTTTTTCTCGGTCCGGCGCAGGGTCGACCACCTGACCCTGCGCACCACGCTTTATTATTGGCAGCCAGGCAGTTTCCAATCCGCCGGACGGTCGACGCTCAGGCGCAGGTCCTTGCCCTGGGGCATGAACCAGACATCCTGGGTCAGGCCGTAGCGAGCGCCGATCTTGCGCATCTCGCAGGTTTTCCAGAGCGCCTCGATCTGCGCATTGACCGCCGCCAGCAACTGCGGATTGTCCTTGTTGAAACCGAACACCACCTGTCCCAACCCGGTCAGCAGGGGGAAATCCGGGTCGTTGTCGGTGAAGGCGTTGAAGTGCAGGTGCCACTGGGCATTGCGCGAAATGGCGTACTGCATGACCGGCGGATCACCGATCACCGCGTCGATACGCCCGGCCAGCAGGTCACGCACGGCGGCGTCCGAGGTATCGTAGAGCGTCACTTGCAGCCCCGGGATCTTGCGCATTTCAGGAATGAAGGAGAACCCGGTGATGGTCCCGACCTTCTTGCCCTGCAGGTCCTTGAGGGTTTTCCAATCGGTCTTGTCGGTCTGGGTGATGCCGTTCTTGAAATAGTGGATCGGATCGCTCAGGGCCATGATTTTCGAGCGTTGCTCGGTCCAGCCCATGGTCCCGGCCATAACGTCGACGCGGCGGGCCTGCACCGAGGCAATGGTTCCCGACCACTCCATCAGCGCCGGCTTGACCTTCATCCCGAGTTTCTCGGAAATTTGTTGAAGGATTTCACCGTCATAACCGACCATCTTGCTATCTTGATAACCAGTCCCCGGCATGTCACCGCTGAAGGCGATGGTCAGGCTGCCCGGCTCCACGGTGTCCAGCGCGAACGCCGGTCCCGCGGCCAGCAGGGACAGTATCAATCCGGCGCAGAGGCCGGTAAAACGTTGCATGTCAGGCTTGTTCATCGTGTGCACCTCGTTGGTTTTCTTATTGAACGACAGGATGTTGGGCAGGCCTCCATCCTAGGGCCGAGGGCACATAAATCAGTTGGATGCTTTGCACGAATGATTGAATATTTGCGACATCTGCATGAAACCGCGAACGAGGCCGGCGAGCCGAGCCTGGTGGCGCGCCTCGACCAGCAACCGGCACCCGCCCCGCACAAGCGCCGCGGAACGGCCGAACTGTCGGTGGGCATCGTGCTCTGGCCGCGTTTTCCGTTGCTGTCCTTGTCCGGGCTGACCGATGCCCTGCGCCACGCCGCCGACACCGGCGACCAGAGCCGGCCGATCCGTTGCGAATGGAAGGTGCTGGGCACACCGGGGCAACGCGTGGCCTCAAGCGGTGGACTGGACGTGCCGATCGATAGCGAAATGGGCGACCCGCAACGCTTCGACTACATCGTGGTGATCGGCGGCCTGCTGGACTCGTTGGCCGATGTGCCGAAAAGCTACCCGGCGTTCCTGCACCAGGCGGCGGCGGCCGGCGTGCCCTTGATCGGCTTGTGCACCGGCAGCTTCGTCCTGGCCCGTCACGGGCTGATGGATGGCCACACCGCCTGCGTGCACGCCTACCATGCCGATGACTGGAAACGCCTGTTCCCGACCCTGCGGTTTATCACCCACAACGACTTTCTGATCGACAAGGACCGCATCACCTGTGCCGGCGGTGTGTCGGTGATCGAGCTGGCGGTGCATCTGATCGGCATGCACTGCGGCCCGGACCGCGCCGGCAAGGTGGTGCACCAGATGACCGTGGCCAAGAGCGGCACCGGCAGCTTTCTCGACCGACGCAAGGCCCTGGGTTATGCCAGCTCGTCCAACCGGCGTTTGCACGAGGCGGTGATGCTGATGGAAAAACACATGGCCGAACCGCTGGAAATCGAGGCCATCGCCCATTGGGTCGGCACCAGCAAGCGCCAGCTGGAACGGTTGTTCATGGCGGAAACCGATACCAGCCCGGCGCAGTTCTATCGCCAGGTGCGGCTCCGCTTCGGGCGCTGGCTGCTGGTCAGCTCGGATCGACAGATCGGCGAAATCGCCTTTGAATGCGGCTTTGCCGACGCGCCGCATTTCATCCGGCATTTCCAGAGCCTGTTCGGTCTGTCACCGGGCAAGTTGCGCAAGGAGTTGTTGAAGCACGCCGGTCCGTGATCGGTGTGAAGACCGCTCAGCCCAAGATCACGCCAACCACCAGCGCAGCAGAAAAAAGAACGCCATGCTCAGCAACATGCTGAGCAAGGTGTTGCGGGTGTAGAGCACCAGGCCGATGGCCACCAGCGAACTGAGCAGGTACGGATTGTCGTACTGCAGGTTCAACTGGTGATCGGGCATGAACACGATCGGCCCGCAGATCGCCGTGAGCATGCCCGGCACGGCAAAACCGAGAAACTGCCGGGCATTGCTGCTCAGGCGCACCGGCAAGCGGGGTTCGAGAAACACGTAACGGTTGAGGAACACCAGCAGCCCCATCCCGAAAATCACTGCCCAGACGATCATTCGTGCCCCCGATACAGCTTGTTGCAGAGAAATCCTGCCGTCATTCCCGCCAGCCCCGACAACACCAGGGCCGAACCCAACTGCCAATAGCTGAACAGCACCGAACAGAACAACGACACCGCCACACAGACCACGGTCGGCACATTGCGTACCACCGGGGTGATCAAGGCGATAAAGGTCGCCGCGATGGAGAAATCCAGCCCCAGATGCTCAAGACCGGGAATGCTGCGGCCCAGCACGATCCCCGCCAGGGTGAACAGGTTCCAGGCGATATAGAACGTCAACCCCACCCCCAGCGCATACCAGCGGTTGAACTGTCGCTTGTCGTGCTGGCTGGTCAAGGCAAAGAGCTCGTCGGTCAGCAGGAAGCCCAGGCCGACCCGCCAGCGGCCGGACAACGGGGAAATCACCGAGCGCATGCTCATGCCATACAACAGGTGTTGCGAGGTCAGCAGCGCGGTGGTGAGCAGGATCGAGAAAATCCCCGCGCCGCCCTTGAGCATGCCGATCGCCACCAGTTGCGCGGCACCGGCAAATACGATGCTGGACAAGCCCTGGCCTTGCAGCGGCGTCAGGTTGGCCTCGATGGCCATGGAACCGGCCAGCAATCCCCAGGGCGCGGTCGCCAGGGACAGCGGCATGATGGCCACGGCACCGCGCAGGAAAGCGGTGCGAGGTAACAGATGATCGGACATAAGACTCGGGCACACAGAAAAAGACGCCGACTTTGCCAGCCCGCCGCACGCCTGTCTTGAACATTTGTGCACAAACGGGCACTTGAGCCGCGCGTCGAATCAAGCGCCGCCCAGGTATCCCGGAGCAATCAGCGAATCGGCGGCACGCGCACCGGCCCTTGTCGGCATTGATTCCTGACGCCTTTGCCGCACTCGCCGAAGCCCAGGTCCTTGGTCAGGCACACACGCACTTCGGCCAGTTCCGGTCCGCTGCAACGCACCGTCACCCCACCCTCCGGCATCCCCGGATTGCTCTGGCGGAACAGTTGGACGATCTGGTCGGCGGAGTA
The DNA here is from genome assembly GCF_023242385.1 of Pseudomonas sp. MWU12-2345. Lineage (NCBI taxonomy): Bacteria > Pseudomonadati > Pseudomonadota > Gammaproteobacteria > Pseudomonadales > Pseudomonadaceae > Pseudomonas > Pseudomonas sp. MWU12-2345. The sequence goes on from NZ_JALLJA010000001.1 coordinate 1,486,021, forward strand.
TTCCCGTGGCGTCGTCGAAGGTTGCAGGGCGGCTGGAACCACCACTGTCCCCAGCGCCTTGTCGGCCGCATTCAGGTAGCCAGAGGCGCCCAGGCCACTGCAGGTACCGTGCTTGTCCCACTCATGCTCCAGCAGTTTGCCCGAGGGAAACAGGGTGAGGCCCTTTTGCCGCTCCTGCTGCGTCAAGGGTGTCAGTGGCGGGCAGGATTGTGGCCAGCCGCCCTTGGCATACTGCGGCCACAAGCCATGGAGCACAAAACCATAACCCTTGCCGCTGCACTGCTGATCCTTGGCATGAGTCAGGCAGAAGGTCGGCGACCAGGACAAGGTCAGCAGGTAGTAATCGAAGACCCCCGCCACCGACTCCGTCTGCTGCCTCGATTGCCGGGCTTCGCTGAGACTTGCATGGCCCATCGTCAGGGCGATGAACAAGACGACTACAGAAGATAATTTCATTGGTTTTCCTATCCCATCGGGCGCCATCATGGCGCTCAAAACATCGTAACCATAGCGTCAGATCAAGGTCTGTCTTGAACAATAACTGTTAAATGTCACTGCAAAACAGTAACATTCAGCACTTTTTTCCAGGCTTTGCCGCGCCGTCCCGGCGCACGCCGCACTTGACGTAGTCGCTCTAGGAGCAGGTTTCATGAGTATTCGCAACATCCGCAAGAAAGTCGTCTCCGCCCTCTGGACCCTGGCCGTACTCTTGCTGATCTACTGCTTTCCGAAAACCATTCTCGGTTTTCTGCTCCTGGTTGGTGTCTGCGGTGTCTATGACTTCCTGCGCAACGGCATCTACACCGCCGAACTGGCGAAGAAGTATTTTATCGGCAACGGCCGCAACACCTGGGTACTGTCGCCCTTCAACTCGCTGTTCGACCTGATCAGCAAGCCCAATCGCGGCATCTACAAGATGCAGGACCTGCCAGAAGACTGCCAGCGCGACCTGCAGCAAGTCATCGACAAGGCGATGAGCCACAAGGACGAGATCATCCAGTACCTCGACTCACGGATGGCGGAAAACAAGCGCGGCATGTTGTTCTTCCAGTGGTACGGACGCAAGATCGACACCGAACTGGATATCTCGGAACTCCAGCAGAAGTTCCCCTACGTCAAGACCGTGGGCGTGTCGGTCTTCAATGAAAACCGCTCGACGTCCTTCCACTTCGGCCCGTTGCGCATGATGTTCCGCGTGCTCTACAACATGGCCCCGGCGCCGCACCACGACGGCGTCTACATCCAGTGCCGCAAGCAAAAGCATTACTGGCATGACGACCCGCTGTTCATTTTCGATGACACGCTGCTGCACGCCTCGTTCAACAAGAACGACGCCAAACGTTACTGCCTGTTCATCGATATCGTCCGCCCGTCCTACGCCCCGCGCATTATCAGCGGTGCGATCGCTGCGTTCGCCAGCGCGGCGTTCACCCTGCGCCAGGGCTTCTACAAGAACTGGAAGGTCATCAAGTAATAACGGCTGGAGGTTGCGCCGCGCCTTCGAAGCTGCGCGGCCAAACCCGGCAATAGCCTTGAGGCGCTGGATTGACCAGCCCCTCAAGTGACCGCCTCAACCCCGCAGGACGCGGGCGCTGATTCAGGCCTGGATCAGCTTGGCAATCGCCACGTCCGGGCTGACGTCGGCCTCGTAATCCACCCCTTCGACCCCGAAACCGAACAGACGCAGGAACTCGGCCTTGTAGCCGGCAAAATCCGTCAGTTCGTTGAGGTTTTCGGTGGTGACCGCATCCCACAGCTTCGCCACCTGCGCCTGGACTTCCGGCTGCAGTTCCTTGTAGTCGGCACGCAGGCGGCCGTCTTCGTCGAGGATCGGGGTCGGCGAGTACAGGCTGTCCTTGTACAGGCCGTAGACCTGCTCGATGCAACCTTCGTGGGAGCCCTGCTCCTTCATCACCTTGAACAGCAGCGACAGGTACAGCGGCATGATCGGGATCGCCGAGCTCGCCTGGGTGACCACGGCTTTCAACACCGAAACCCGCGCGTCGCCGCCTTTGGCCGCCAGACGCTCACGAATCTTCAGGACCTTCTGGTCCAGGTCCTTCTTGGCCGCGCCAATGGAACCGTTCCAGTAGATGTCGTGGGTCAGTTTTTCGCCCAGGTAGGTGAAGGCGGTGGTTTTCGCGCCGTCAGCCAGCACACCGGCCTCGTCCAGGGAATCGATCCACAGCTGCCAGTCTTCGCCACCCATGACCTTGACGGTACCGTCGATCTCTTCCTGGGTCGCCTCGGCCAGCGTGGTGACGTTGACCTCTTCCTTGTCGGTGTTCAGTCCGCGCTGGGTGACCGACTTGCCGATCGGCTTGAGCGTCGAGCTGTAGACTTCACCGGTTTTCGGATCGGTACGACGCGGGGCCGCCAGGCTGTAGACCACCAGGTCGATCTTGCCCATGTCGCGCTTGATGGTCTCGATGGTCAGGCGCTTGACTTCATCGGAGAAGGCGTCGCCATTGATGCTCATGGCGTACAGGCCTTTCTCTTCGGCAAACTTGTGGAACGCGGCGCTATTGTACCAACCGGCGGTGCCGAGCTTGCCTTCGTCGCCTTCACGCTCGAAGAACACCCCCAGGGTGTTGGCACCGCAGCCGAAAGCCGCAGTGATGCGCGCTGCCAGGCCGTAACCGGTGGATGCACCGAGCACCAGGACGTTCTTCGGTCCGTCGCTGACCGGGCCTTGCTGGGTGACGTAGTCAATCTGTTGCTTGACGTTGGCTTCACAACCCACTGGGTGGGTGGTCACACAGATAAAGCCACGAACGCGTGGTTTGATGATCATAAGGTTCCCTTTTTTCATAGGCCGATATCGACACTGACGGTAAGCAGCGTCGCGGATTCTAGTCATAGACGTTCAAAAAGCCGATGCGTCACTGCTTTTACAACACAGGCCCGCGCGGGGAAAGCAAATTCCCCTGCCATGTATCGCCTGGACCTTGATTAGCCGCCGTGCGCGCAACATTCTAGCGCCCACCTCCGCCAGCGAAGCCTGATCGATCATGAGCGCCACGCCTTCTACCGAAACCGATAGCGACGTCTACAAAACCCTGCTCGAATCGACCAAGGCCATTCCCTGGCGAATCGACTGGCAAACCATGACCTTCAGCTACATCGGCCCGCAGATCGAGACCCTGCTCGGCTGGACACCGGACAGTTGGGTCGGGATCGATGACTGGGTGTCACGCATGCACCCGGATGATCGGGAGTATGTGGTGAACTTCTGTGTGTCGCAGTCCAAGGCTGGCGTCGACCACGAGGCCGACTACCGGGCGCTGACCCGCGACGGCGAATACGTCTGGATCCGCGATGTGGTGCATGTGGTGCGCAAGGACGGCGAAGTCGAGGCGCTGATCGGCTTCATGTTCGATATCAGCGAACGCAAGAAAACCGAGGAACACCTGATCCGCCTGCAAAAGCAGTTGGAGGAGTACTCGTTCCAGGATGGCCTGACCGGTATTGCCAATCGTCGTATGTTCGACACCGTGCTCGCCCGGGAGTGGGAACATGCCCAGCGCAATCAACTGCCGCTGTCGCTGATTATCCTGGATATCGACTTTTTCAAGCAGTACAACGACCACTACGGGCATATCAGGGGTGACGAGGCCCTGCGACAAGTGGCCCAGACCCTGTCCCAGGCGACCAATCGGCCACGGGACTTTATTGCCCGGATCGGCGGTGAAGAGTTCATCTGGCTATTGCCCGAAACACCGGCGGACAAGGCTCGGCAAGTGGCGGATAAATGCCTGCAACTGATTCGCCAGCAGCAGATCGAACATGAGAAGTCGGCGATTTCCGGGCTGCTGAGTCTCAGCCTCGGAGTCGGCACCATACGCCCCGCCGTCGATGAAGCGGCACTGGGTTTTGTCGAGAAAGTCGATGAGTTGCTCTACAAGGTCAAACGCAACGGCCGTATGGGGGCCGAGTACGCCAACTTCAGCGACTGACCGATGGATTCACTGGATATCGAGGCTCGGCGTCGGACGCTCCGATGTCGCTGCCGATACAATTGCGCAGATTTGTATCAATAATGACTATCAATACAGCTGATAAGCCATCATCCGGCGACAATGCTACTGTTCGCGCCGATGGCAACGTTATGCCTCAACTATTCTCCGGGCACTTGCGCGGAACAGTTATTGAGTCATCTCGACTTCATCATCCCTTTGGTAAGTTTTAGCTACTGCGCCGAGTGCCCTGCACTTTGTGCGGTGGCTTTTTTTAGCTCATTCAAATACTCGAACTTGATTAATCCAAGGCACTTGTCGTGGGCGCTACTTTTTCATGGCGCTGCAAACAGTGCCTGGCAAGGGGCGAAAAAAAACGACGGTAATTCAGCTGCCTTCATTGCAGTGATCGGAAAACTTGCGGTAGTCGAGGACGTGCTCCCGGCTCTGGGAGTCGAGGTAGGTCATCCGGGCGTTGACGATACTGCAGGCGGCATCGTCGCCCTCGGTGATGGACAGTACTTTGCGGACATCCAGATGGCTGCCGTAGGTGTAGGTCTCAGGCTGCACCTGGGATTCGGCACGAGCCGACAAAGTGCAGATATTGAGGGCGGCAAAAAGGCAGGCGGCGTAGAGGGCTTTGCTGTTCACGGTCGATTCCTGTCGGTTCAAGGGTGGGTTGTTCAGTGAGGTCGAGGTGATCCGCATCGCCTCGATGGAGTTCATTGAATGCCCTTGAGGTATCCCGAATGTGTCGCGAACCGGCCGCCGTTAAAGCTCAAGTGTCCCAAGGGCCTCAAGATACAGATCGATACAAATCCCTCGGCCAAGGGCCAGCCTTGCTCCGCCATCGCCAGGCGTTTTTGCATGCCTGTGTATCCGTAGCCCGCCAGATACACTGCAATACAAAGGCCCGATGCCAGCCGCCACAGCCCTCGCTAGACTGTGCCCTAAACCAACATTGACGGAGCCCGGCCCCATGGATCATGTCGATCACATCCTGATCGTGGACGATGACCGCGAGATCAGAGAGCTGGTGGGCAACTACCTCAAGAAGAACGGCCTGCGTACCACGGTGGTCGCCGATGGCCGGCAGATGCGTACCTTCCTCGAAACCACGCCGGTGGACCTGATCGTGCTGGACATCATGATGCCCGGCGACGACGGCCTGCTGCTGTGCCGTGAACTGCGCGCCGGCAAGCACAAGGCCACGCCGGTGCTGATGCTGACCGCCCGCAGCGACGAAACCGACCGCATCATCGGCCTCGAAATGGGCGCCGACGATTACCTGGTCAAACCCTTCGCCGCCCGCGAGCTGCTGGCCCGGATCAACTCGGTGCTGCGCCGCACACGGATGCTGCCACCCAACCTGATCGTCACCGAAAGTGGTCGACTGCTGGGGTTCGGGCGCTGGAAGCTCGACACCAGCGCCCGCCACCTGCTGGATGAAAACGGCACCCTGGTGGCCCTCAGCGGCGCCGAATATCGCCTGTTGCGGGTGTTTCTCGACCATCCACAGCGGGTCCTGAACCGCGACCAGTTGCTCAACCTTACCCAGGGCCGCGACGCCGATCTGTTCGACCGCTCCATCGACCTGCTGGTGAGCCGCCTGCGCCAACGGTTGCTGGACGATGCCCGCGAGCCGGCCTATATCAAGACCGTGCGCAGTGAGGGTTATGTGTTCTCACTGCCGGTGGAAATCCTCGGTGCAACCCAATGAAACCGGTCCTGCTCTGGCCGCGCACGCTGGGCTCACGTCTGTCGCTGATCTTCCTCGCCGGGCTGATCCTCGCCCAGGCGCTGTCCTTCGGCGCGCAGTCCTACGAGCGCTATCAGAGCGCCAAGACCGCCATGCTCGGCAACCTGGAAACCGATGTCTCGACCTCCATCGCCATTCTTGAACGCCTGCCGGCGAGCGAACGCGAAAGCTGGTTGCCACGCCTTGAACGGCACAACTACCGCTACCTGCTGAACGAGGGTGTTCCCGGCATTCCCATGCAACCGGATGAAGTGCCGATCGCCGTCCCCTCGCTCAAAGAGGCCATCGGGCGTGACTACCCGCTGACCTTCAGCGACATTCCCGGCCCCCGCAAACACTTCCAGGCCCATCTGAAACTGCGTGACGGCAGTCCGGTGACTCTCGACATCACCCCATCGGTCATGCCCATGTCGCCCTGGTTGCCCTTTGTCCTGCTCGGTCAGTTGCTGCTGATGCTCGGCTGCGCCTGGCTGGCAGTGCGGATTGCAGTGCGCCCGTTGACCCGCCTGGCCCATGCCGTGGAAAACCTCGACCCCAATACCCACGGTGTACACCTGGACGAAACCGGCCCGACCGAAGTGGCCCACGCGGCGGCGGCCTTCAATGCCATGCAGGCGCGTATCGCCGCCTATCTCAAGGAGCGCATGCAACTGCTGGCGGCGATTTCCCATGACCTGCAAACCCCCATCACGCGCATGAAGCTGCGGGCCGAGTTCATGGACGACTCCACCGAGAAGGACAAGCTCTGGCAGGACCTGGGCGAAATCGAACACCTGGTGCGTGAAGGCGTGGCCTATGCCCGCAGCGTGCATGGCGCCACCGAAGCCAATTGCCGCATCGACCTCGACGCCTTTCTCGACAGCCTGGTATTCGACTATCAGGACACCGGTCAAGCCGTGGAGCTGATCGGCAAGAACGGCGGGCTGATCGACACCCGCCCCCATGCCCTGCGACGCGTATTGGTCAACCTGGTGGACAACGCGCTGAAATTCGCCGGCAGCGCGCAGATCGTCATCACCCCCCAGAAAAACCGACGACTGTCGATCCTGGTCCTGGACCGCGGCCCGGGTATAGCCCAGGCGGAACTGGAAGAAGTCCTCAAGCCCTTCTATCGCGTGGAAAGCTCGCGCAACCGCAGCACCGGTGGGACCGGCCTGGGCCTGGCCATCGCCCAGCAACTGGCAACCGCCATGGGCGGCACATTGACCCTGAGCAATCGTGATGGCGGAGGGCTGTGTGCGGAGCTTGAGCTGAACATGGGCGATACGCCTGCGGGTTTCGCGACGCGTTAAAATCCTGCAAGCTGAGCCAACCGGCACCAACCACCTGGGTGCCCGATTTAGCTATGCTAGGAACACGCGTGCGCGCGAAGCCTTTCTGGTGCAGCCGGCGCCTTAGCAGCCCGGCGACATCGCCTTGATGGAATAAAGCATGACCCAACGATCGGTAATCAACGCCTCGGTTAGCCCCAAGGGCAGCCTCGAAACCCTTTCCCAACGTGAAGTGCAGCAACTGAGCGAAGCCGGCTCCGGCAGCATCTACACATTATTCCGCCAGTGCGCCCTGGCCATCCTCAACACCGGCGCCCATGTCGACAATGCCAAGACCATTCTCGAAGCCTACAAGGATTTCGAGATCCGTATTCACCAGCAGGATCGTGGGGTCCGCCTGGAACTGCTGAACGCCCCGGCCGATGCCTTCGTTGATGGCGAAATGATCGCCAGCACCCGCGAAATGCTCTTCAGTGCCCTGCGCGATATCGTCTACACCGAAAACGAACTGGAGAGCCAGCGCATTGATCTGGACAGCTCCCAGGGCATCACCGACTACGTTTTCCACCTGCTGCGCAACGCCCGCACCCTGCGCCCCGGCCTGGAGCCGAAAATGGTGGTGTGCTGGGGCGGTCACTCCATCAGCACCGAGGAATACCAGTACACCAAGAAGGTCGGCCACGAACTGGGCCTGCGCAGTCTGGATGTCTGCACCGGTTGCGGTCCTGGGGTGATGAAGGGGCCGATGAAAGGCGCGACCATTTCCCACGCCAAACAACGCATCACCACCGGCCGCTACCTGGGCCTGACCGAGCCGGGGATCATCGCCGCCGAGGCGCCGAACCCGATCGTCAACGAGCTGGTGATCATGCCCGACATCGAGAAACGCCTTGAGGCGTTCGTGCGGGTGGGCCACGGCATCATCATCTTCCCGGGCGGCGCCGGTACGGCCGAAGAATTCCTCTACCTGCTCGGCATCCTGATGCACCCGGACAACCGCGAACTGCCGTTCCCGGTGATCCTGACCGGCCCGCGCAGTGCAGAAGCCTACCTTCAGCAACTGAACGCCTTTGTGGTCGCGACCCTGGGTGAAAAAGCGCAGAAGCACTACGAAATCATCATCGACAACCCGGCCCAGGTGGCCCGGCAGATGGCCCACGGGTTGAAGGCGGTCAAACAGTTCCGCCGCGAACGCAATGACGCCTTCCACTTCAACTGGCTGCTGAAGATCGATGGCGGCTTCCAGCACCCGTTCGATCCGACCCACGCCAACATGGCAAGCCTCAACCTCAGCCGCAGCCTGCCCCCCCACGAACTGGCGGCCAACCTGCGCCGGGCGTTTTCCGGGATAGTCGCCGGCAACGTCAAGGACAAGGGCATCCGCCTGATCGAGGAGCACGGCCCCTACGAGATCCATGGCGACGCGGCGGTGATGCAGCCGCTGGACAAGCTGCTCAAGGCCTTCGTTGAACAACACCGCATGAAGCTCCCCGGTGGCGCGGCTTATGTGCCTTGCTATCGCGTAGTGAGCTAAACCCGCGACAACGATCTGTTTGTATCTGCCAAGCCGGTGCAAACAGATCGCCCTCCTGCGCCCAATACATCGATCCTGTAGGACCCGTCCCAAAATCCCTCGGGAAACGTAAGCAAGCCCGAAACCCCTATTGAACGCCCCGGCAAAACCCTTCAGTCTTGACCCTCAACATCAGTGCAACTATATTTAGTTGCAGCAAGAAGGCTTGGTGTCCAAGAATGAAAAATTGCTCGCTAAACTGCTCAACCCCTGGTCGAGCTTTAGCTGGACGGAGCTGGTGACGCTATTGGGTCACTTTGGTTACCGTCGGCTCGAAGGCCCAGGTAGCCGGGTCAAATTCGACAACGGCGACCCGCAGGCAGCGATCAACCTGCACAAACCTCATCCTGGCAACGAGCTGAAAACCTATATCAAGCGTCAGGTGATTGATCACCTGCGTTCAGGAGGACTGATTTCGTGAGTAATCAGATGCATTACAAAGGCTATTACGGCTCCATCGAAGCCAGCGTCGAGGACAACTGCCTGTTCGGCAAGCTCCAGTTCATTCGCGCGCTGGTAAGTTATGAGGGGCAAACCGTGGCGGAATTGGAAACGGCGTTCAAGGAGGCCGTTGACGACTACCTCGACACCTGCAAACAGTTGAACCAGGCGCCCGAGATGCCCTGCAAGGGCTCATTCAACGTGCGCGTGGGTCACGATCTCCATCTGGCCGCCGCGTTGACCGCGACGCGCCAGAAGGTGACGCTCAATGACCTGACCCGTCAGGCCCTGAGCGAGTATCTGCTGCAGCATGCCTGATCGACTCAAGCAGAGACCCTTGAGCAGGTTTCAGCGCGTCGCGACCACGAACAACCTGGGAAACGGTAATAACACCGTTCCATCGGCGAGCGCCGGGTAGGCCCCGGTGATCGCCGTCAGGTAAGCCTGCAGAAACGCCGCTTTCTGCCCCTCATCCAAGGGTGCCAGGTACGGCCGTAGCGCCGAGCCCTTGAACCACTCCACCACGGCGGCATGACCGCCGGCCAACGGGTGGTGATAGGTGGTGCGCCAGACATCCACGTGGCTGCAGTGCGGACGCAGCAGTTCGTAATAGAAACTCGCGTCGTGCCGCGGCGGGTGCCGAACCGTCGCGATCTTGTCCGCCCACGGTCCGCTGGCGGCCACTTCCCGCGCCAGCCGGTGCGATGGCTCCTGCATATTGTCCGGAGTCTGCACCGCCAGGCTGCCACCAGCCGCCAACTTGCTCACCAGATGGGGATAGAGCGTGGCGTGATCCGGCACCCATTGCAGAGAGGCATTGGCCAGGATCACATCGAAGGTTTGATCCGGGTTCCAGGTGGCGATATCGGCGAGTTCGAAATTCAACGCGGGCAAGCGCGCCCGAGCACTGACGAGCATATCCTCGGAGCTGTCCATGCCGGTGACCCGCGCCTCGGGAAAACGCTGGGCCAGGACTTCGGTGGAGTTGCCCGGACCGCAACCCAGGTCGACAGCCACGCCGACCGTGCCGGTAGGAATGGCGGCCACCAGATCGCGGACGGGACGGGTGCGCTCTTCTTCAAATGTCGAATATTGCTTGGCTGACCAGGTCATCACGCTTCCTCTTGTGCATGGGGAGTGAGCACAAGCGTAGGTTTTGCACGCCATGATGACAAATGCTAATAATGACAAGCTGCCATACTGAAAAGGTATCGAAATGTTAGAGCTGCGTCGCTTGCATGCGTTTGTCGTGATCGCTGAAGAAGGTCATATCACCCGGGCGGCGGAGCGTCTGCATATGCAACAACCGCCCCTCACCCGCCTGCTGCAGAAGCTGGAGGCCGAGATGGGCGTGGCGTTGATGGAACGCCTGCCACGGGGTGTTCGCCCGACCACCGCGGGCCTGGCGTTGCTGGAAGAAGCCCGTGCTGTCTTGGCACGGGCCGAGGGCGTGACCGAGGTGGTGCGTCGCGCTGCCCGGGGTGAACAGGGGCGGCTTGGTATCGGCTTCACCAGTTCGGCAGCGCTGCACCCGTTTGTGCCGGGCGTGCTGCGGCACTTTCGCGAGGCGTTTTCCGGCGTTTCGGTGATTCTGGAAGAAGCCGGCACCGGGGAGTTGATGGATGCGCTGGTGCACGAACGCCTGGATGCCGCCTTCGTGCGCTCGCCCTTGAGCGGTACACCGACCTTGCAGGCCGAGCCGATTCTGGTCGAACCGATGTTGCTGGCACTGCCGATGGATCATCCCCTGGCACAGGACACCCGCGTCCCCCTGCCCTTGTCCGCGCTCGCCGGCGAAGCCTTTGTGCTGTATCGACGTCGGGTGGGATTGGGGCTCTACGACGCCATTCTGGTGGCGTGTCGCGAGGCGGGATTCAGCCCACAGGTGATTCAGGAAGCCCCACGCATGGCCGCCACCCTGAGTCTGGTCGCCGCCGGCCTGGGGGTTTCCATCGTCCCGGCCTCGATGCAGCGCCTGCGGGGCGACGGGATTGCCTATCGCGCGCTGTCACAGTGTCCGGGACTGATCGCACCGCTGCACCTGGCGACCCGCGTGGGCGATAGCTCGTCGGTACTGCGGCGGTTTCGGGAGTTGGTGATCGAGGCGGCGGCAATGGAGACCCCATCAGCGCAAATCTGAAAGCACTGGCACTTTCAATTATCCGGCATTTACCGGACTCTATTCGATAAATGCCGTATAAAAAGAGGTGTCCCCATCATTCCTCTCACCCCCCTCAAGACACGTACAGCCAAGGACCAGCGGCTGACTATCAATGATAGCGACCCATTGCTTCGTGCGGTTCGCATCACCGCCATAGCGAATACGCTTTTCGGCAATGATGAGAAAGCCAAGCGCTGGTTGTCCAAACCCAAGGAACACTTCTCGGGGAAAAGTCCCATGACCATGCTGTCGACTATTCAGGGAACCCGTCAGGTAGAGGAAATGCTCATACGTCTGGCGGAAGGTCTTACCTTTTAACCTAGAGCGTTTTCCGACCTGTCGAGACGTACCCACGCCGTACGTCCCGTGTGAGTGGCTTCAGGAATCAACGCGCAAATTGGCATTGGCCCGCTGCAGAAAGTCCACAAAACGCTCCACCTCCTCATCACTGAAACCCGCCAGCGCCTTGATATTGCCCTCCCACAGAATCTCTTTCGCCTGCGGTATCCGGGTCAGCGCCAGCTCGGTCAACTCCACGATCTGAACGCGCTTGTGCTCCGGATCGGGCCGGCGGCGGATCAGTTGATCCCGCTCCAGACGAACCAAGGTCTGGGCCATCGACGGCTGCTCGACCTGCAGCAAACGCGCGAGCTCAGCCTGGGTCCGCGCTTCCCCCCGCTGCAGCGCACCCAACACCGGCATGCTGGCCATGCCGATTCCCAGCGGGCGCAAACGCACCTCGGCCTGCCGGATCAACTCCTGCGACACGCGCTTGATCAGGAAGGACGGCACCCGGTTCAGATCTAAATTGTTCATCTAACGACCCCTTGTCATAGGCACCTATGCTAATTCATCATAGGTGCCTATGACAAACCGCGCTCTGGAATGACACCATGGTCTCGACTCCACGTATCGCCATCGTCGGCGCCGGCCTCGGCGGCTTGATGCTCGCCCGTATGCTGTACCTCAAAGGCGTGCCTTTCCTGATCTTCGAGCGTGATGAGTCCATCTCGCAGCGGCCACAGGGCGGCATGCTCGACCTGCACGTGGAAACCGGCCAATACGCGCTGCGCCTGGGCGGGTTGTTCGAAACCTTTCAGCAATTGGCCCGCTACGAAGACCAGGGCCTGCGGCTGTTCGACCAGCACGGTACGTTGCAGATGGAAAAAGCCGATGCTGCCAGCGGCGACCGCCCCGAGATCGATCGCGGCCAGCTCAGGGAGCTGCTGCTGGAATCGATCCCGGAAGACACTTTGCGCTGGGGCCACACCCTCAGGGAAGCCGAACAACAGGACGACGGCTATACCGAGCTGCGCTTCGACAACGGTCTGAATCAGCGCTTTGAGCTGGTGGTCGGCGCCGACGGTGCCTGGTCCAAGGTGCGCGCTCTGGTCTCGACAACACAGCCCGCGTTCACCGGACTCACCTTGCATGAACTGTCGATCCCCGACGCCGATGCCCGTTATCCTGAGGTCGCGCAACGGGTCGGGCGCGGCATGCTGATTGCCAAGGGCAAACGCCAGACAATCTTTGCCCAACGCAACGCAAACGCCCATATCCGCGTGTATGCCGCCTTGCATCGGCAGGTAACAGCGCACGAAGCAAAAACCAGGAGCGACCTGCTCCGAGACTTCAAGGGTTGGGACGCCTCATTGCTGCAACTGCTTCACGTAGCGGACGAACCTGTACGCCCCTGGCCGGTTCATGTGCTGCCGATCGGTCATCGCTGGGAGCACCGCGACGGCGTCACCCTGCTGGGCGATGCCGCGCACCTGATGCCACCCGCCGGCGAAGGCGCCAACCTGGCGTTGCGCGATGCGGTGGATCTGGCGGATGCGCTGCTGGACGACCAGGACTGGAAAACCGCGGTTCGAGCCCATGAACGGGTGATGTTCGAACGCGCCGCCCTGGCTGCCGTCGAGGCAGACAAAATGATGATGGCCGACTCGGTCGAAGAAAACCTGGAACTGATGAAAAGTCATCTGGGCGCCGAAGCCTGAGCCACACTCGATCGACATCGGCAATTGACAAACCCGGCGCCAGCTTTTAAAAATGGACGCCTGATCCAGGGTGTAAACAAATATGTGCGCAACGCTCAACCTCATTGCTGTCGCCGTTGGCTTGAATGCCAAGGCCCCGGCATGCGTTGCGTTTGCCCCTAAATCGAAGAAACAGTCGCTCATGTGACCGGGGCGCGCTGTCCCGTCAGATGAGCTGACAGGACATTGAGCGCGACGACGGGTCACCCCTCCTCTTCTGCCAACTTCCTTCTACGCTTCTGACGGTGACGACACGGTCAACCATCAGGAGAAAGTGCATGTCATCGTTTCAAGGTATCTGGGTCCCCCTCGTTACGCCGTTCGTGAACCAGGCCATCGACTTCGTCGCCTTGCGGCGGCTGGTCAGCCATCTGCTGGACAGCGGCGTCGACGGCATCGTGGTCTGTGGCACCACCGGGGAAGCCGCCGCACTGGGCAAACATGAACAGCTGGCGGTGCTGGATGCCGTACTGGAGCTGGTCCCGCCACAGAAGGTGGTAATGGGCCTGGCGGGCAACAACCTCAGCGAGTTGCTGCAGTTCCAGAGCGAGATACTCAAGCGCCCCCTGGCCGGGCTGCTGGTGCCTGCGCCCTATTACATCCGCCCGTCCCAGGCCGGCCTGGAAGCGTTTTTCAAGACTGTCGCCGATGCCTCCAGCGTGCCGATCATTGTCTACGACATTCCCTACCGCACCGGGGTGAGCTTCGAGCAGGCAACCCTGCTCAGGATCGTCGCCCATGACAATATCGTCGCCATCAAGGACTGCGGCGGCAACCTGAACAACACCCTGGCGGTGCTGGCCAGCGGCCTGGTCGATGTGCTGTGTGGCGAGGACAACCAGATGTTCAATGCAATGTGCCTCGGCGCAACCGGTGCAATTGCGGCTTCGGCGCATATCCATCCCGAGTTGTTCGTCCAGTTGTACCGGCAGATCCAGGAGCAGCAGCTCGCAGCTGCCAGGACGACATTTTTCCAACTGACGCCGCTGATCCAGGCCCTGTTTGTCGAGCCCAACCCTGGTCCGGTGAAAACCGCCCTCGCCCTTCAGGGGTTGATTCGTGACGAACTGCGCGCGCCCATGCAAACCAGCAGTGAAGCCACGGCCCAGCGCCTGAAAGACATCCTCGCAACGCTCAAGTCCAACGCGCGGTAGAGGTCGGACCAGCGACCCGGGTAGGATATCCGCACTTACGTCATGGATCAGAAAAGGAAGTCGAGATGTTCTACCGGATAGCGGCCGACGGGCTGGTGTCGTTTCACCTGCTGTTCATCTTGTTCGTGCTGTTTGGCGGGTTGCTGGTGCTCAAATGGCGCCGGTTGATCTGGTTGCACCTGCCCGCCGCGACCTGGGGTGTGATTGTCGAAGTCTTTCACCTGGAATGCCCGCTGACCCGCTGGGAAAACCTTTTTCGCCAGGCCGCCGGACAAGGCGGTTATGGCGAGGGCTTTATCGAGCACTACCTGATTCCGCTGATCTACCCCGCCGGGCTGACACCGACGATACAGCTTGGCTTTGGTGCCTTGGTGCTCTTGCTCAACCTCACGGTTTACCTGCATCTGTTCAAAACCCGCCGCCTGAAAGCCGCCCTCTAGACACCTCACCGAGAAGCTGCGACGAAACAGCGCGTTGCGCCCCAGCGGATTGACCGACCGCAAAAACCACCATATAGTGTGCCAACTTCACATAAAAACACTACATGATGTGCCATGCTTCTCCTACGGCACCTCTCATCCCCCTGGAGCGCCAGGGTTTTCCAATGCCTGCTTGTGCCGTGAATCCTGTTGAACGGGAGCTCCAAACACGTGTCTACCTGCCTGACAAACAGGCAGTGAACCAGGCCTACCCACACCCCCACACAAGGAACATCCGATGCTCAGCTGGGACGAATTCGACAAGGAAGAAGGCGCAGCCGCCATCAAGGGCGCCAACGCCGGCCACGCCACCGAAGCCAACATGGACCGCCTCGACAGCGCCGGTGGCGCCGCGGCCCAGGAGGCCCGTGCCGTGACCGCTTCCGACTCGGCTGCCATCGCCCGCGCCAAGGCGGCCCTCGATGCCCTGGACGTTGCCGAAGGCCTGGCTGAACTCGAAGGCGCCTCGGCCCGTGTCGCGGTCGACGAAAAGCGCATGATCAACTGCCGCGCCGACCTCAACCAGCTCGTGCCGTTCAAGTACGACTGGGCCTGGCAGAAGTACCTCGACGGCTGCGCC